>PERU01000006.1 GCA_002928965.1 Methylomonas sp. | reverse complement strand
ATCTCCCCCCAACCCCTCTTTATCAAAGAGGGGAGCAAGAATCGTGTGATTCGGAATAAGCAGAATTCCGGGAAGTTATTTATGACCATATCCTTAGCTAAACATGAGGGTGAAGACGCCTGCTACAATCATTAAATGAAACAATATGAATTTCAGTTTTTGCCACAGGGTCAAACACAACCAGGTTTTCAACAGTTGAAACTTTAGTTCTGCAGCCAACAGTTCAAGCCGGTTTTTAAAACAAGTCAAAAAATGCGGTAATCGCCGCCAAAGTAGATACACAATACCCAATCCAATAAGCAAAGACAGATAAAAAACAGTCATTTGGGCATAATGCTTGGGCATTCCGGCGCCGTGTATCAGTGCCTCCTCCACTACGAAAGCACATGTTTCGTAGATCAAATGCAATATCACGCCAATCTTGTAGGCTATGAGTGATATTTTGTGCCAGAGCAATTCCGGCATAACCAGCCAAGTGAACAGTAAAACTATGATCAAGGATTTCTTGACGATGCTTAACAGCCTCGGTGACATGCGCAGTAAGCGTTTCATGGCTATGACCCCCTTTAATCAGTCATGGATTGATCTTTCAAATCAATTGGCGAGCCCAGTGCAGCTTCATAATCGGCGTGAGCCTTGAATAAATTGGCCTGGGCTTCGGCAGCCATCATGGCAGCATCGCCGTTGGCGATTTCCCGTAAATTTACAAACAGCAGGGTACTTTCACCCAAATCAAAGCGACTTTGTTCGCCTTGTTCCAGTTGTTGTGCTGCTTGCCATTGTTGCTGGCTAAGTTGCACGCGTTGGCGGGCAGCGTTGATAGCTGACAGGCTATCTTTAATTTCGTTATTGATGCGGTCTTCCAGCAGCTGCCTATCCAATTTCAGGCGTTGCAAATTGGCCGATGCCACTTGGGCGCGACCACCTGCAACCCGTTGTTGTAAAGGAATGTCCACATTCAACCCTACATACAACTCATCCCGGTTGATTGACTTGCTGGAATAGCCGACGTCTTTGGCGCCCATGACCGATAAATCGACGCCAGGCGCTTTTTGATTGTTCTGCAATGCCAGCTCGGTTTCGGTTTGCTGTTTTTGCAATTGCAAACGTTTTAATTCCGGTCTTTGGCTTTGAGCTGTGGACAAGGCATTTTCCATATTGATGTCCAGTGCCGGTTCCTGGGGCGGGAAGTTTTGCGGTAACAGAGCCATGTCTGGCAATTGCGGCTGACCATCGGCGTCGCGCCAATACAGCGATAACTGAATCGCGCTTTGTTCCAATAGCCTAATAGCTGCAACCCGCCGTTCGCGGCGTTCCAGAATCGCCCGCTGATTATCCAGCGCTTCAAAGTCGGCAATGTCGCCGGCAGCGGCGCGTTCGCGAATGCCTGCATCGCGTTGTTCGGCAATCTTCAGTAAATGTTCTGCCACTTTCAGGCGTTGACCTGCCATTACCCAATCCCAATAACGCAAGCTGGCCATGCGGCGAATATCCAGCAAAGCCTGATCATAATCATGGTTGGCGATCAACTTACCCAGTTCGGCCTGCTGTAATCTGGCGCGGCGGTTGTCGATGTCACGATTTCGCCACAAGGGTATATTCATCCCCAGCCGGACTTCGCCATCTTCGGCAGTCTGGCTTTTACCTTCGTAAACCGGATAATCGCCCATGCCCCGCCGCCAACCACCAAAAAAACTTGTACCCCATAAACTGGTGGGCTGTTCGATGATGACATCATTCATCTGGTTTTCGTAAATACCGGCCAGCGACCAGCGGTTTTGTGACTTTAATACTGTGTCGAAACCACCTTCGGCCGACTGATATTCACCTGCGGCAATCTGCTTGCGTTGCTCGGTGGACAATAGGCCTGGAAAAGCCCGCAGTGCTGCGGTTTGCACTTCTTCCAGCGGCAGTGGTGTCAACGGCTGATCCGCTGCGAATAAGGTTTTGCAGCAGATCAGAAATATCAGGCAAACAGCGTGTTTAGTCATAACTTTTTTTCTCATCGGCAGAGACTGATTTACTATCATCCTTGGTCTTGCTGCTTAGAGATGCTGGCTCCGGCAAGACCAGGGGTGGAAAGCCATTGAAAATACGCCAGAGTTCGTATCCCAATGTCACTTGGCCCAACAATACCCAACCGTTGACCCGCACACCTTGCCTTAAAAAGCGTGGGTCCGGCCATGGCAGGTCGCTGGGGTCAGGCGAGATTAATACCCGGAAATGGCCTTTACCATCATCGGTGGCATCGATCAAAGTAACCTGACCACCGAATGAACCCACTGAAAACTCCGGCCAACCGCCGAATTGAATGGCCGGATAACCTTCGAATTGCAGACGGGTATGACTGCCGGTGACAATCAGCGGTAGGTCGTTACCATCCACCCATAATTCCACCGCGCGAAAATGGGTATCCGGCACGAAAATTGCGACATCCTGACCGGCTTTTACCAATTCGGCCCTGGGATTCGCCAACAAACGTAATACCGTGCCATCTTGCGGCGCGGTAATGGTTTGGGTTTCCTGACGCGCCAAACGTGTTTGTAGTTTTAAAAGATCAGCCTGCACGTAGTTTTGATCCTCCATGGCCTTGTTTAACTCGGCACGGGCTTTCTCAATTGATGAGGTAGTGTCCGCTCCCAGTTTTTGAAAGTCGGCTTGTAAGGCGGCTATTTCGCTTTCTGATGCTGACAGGCCTGCCTCCGCGCGTTGAAGCTCGGCATCACGTTGGGCATTCTCCAGTTGAGCCAGTTCCAGTGTGCGTTGTGAAGCCAGACCTTTGCCACGTAATTGTTCCTGCCGATACAAATTCAAGTCGGCGGTTTTTTTCGCTGCTTTGGCAGCATCCTGGTTTTGTGCGGCGGCACTCCGGCGTTGTTTGGCCATCTCGATGCGGGATTCTGCGGCGCTGAGGGCTTGAGGACGGGCTTGCTCGGCCATGAGTAATTGGGTGCGAAAGGTTTCTACTCGACTTTCCACGGCGGCCTGACGAGCCAGCAAGGCTTCCTGTTCGCTGTTCAAACGGGTTAATAACAACGGATCGTTATCCAGTAATTCAGCAATGATCTGACCTTGTTTCACTTGGCTGCCTTCTCTGACCAGCCAACGGCTGACCCGTCCTTCAACCGGCGCGCTGATCAACTGCTGCCGTTCGGCGGGACTGTAAGCCACCACCCGACCGGCACCGCGCACGTTTTGTTGCCAAGGGGTCAACGCCAGAAAGATCATCAAAATCAGTAATAAAGTCAGCAACGAACGGGCGATTCGTCTGGCAATTGGTTTGGTTTGGGCATTTGTCAGCGTGTCGGTCAAGGCGCTGTTCAATGAAGCCTGTTCATGGTTGTGCATCATAAAATCTCCGACATCGGGTTAACCTCCACAAGCCGGCCTTGTTCAATCTGACAATGTCTTGAACAGGCTGTTATGACTTGCGATTGCTGGCTGAGAATAATCAAAGTCCATTCGGTGCCAGGGTTTATCAGGCTATCGAGCAATAGGGCTTGATTGGCCTGATCAATCCGATCCAGAACATGATCCAGCATCAGTAATTTGGGTTTCAACGCGATGGCCCTTGCTAGCGTCAGCCGTAAACATTGTTCCTGATTCAGCGGCGCACCGTGCAGACCTAATTCTGTCTGCAGGCCATCGGGCAGTGCCGAGACAAAATCCAGCAAGCCCACCTGACTAAGCGTGTTGCGCAGCTCCCGTACATCCAGTTTACGGCCCATACTCACATTGTCGGCGATGCTGGTGGCCATGATTTCCGGCTCTTTGACCAACGAAATGGTATCGCGCAATTGTTGCAGATTCAGGTCGCGCAGGTCTTGGTCATTCAGTTGAATCACGCCGCTGGCAGGTGTGCGCAGACCAAATAACAGTTCAAGCAAGCTGCCGCGTTCAGCGCCTTTGCTAATGACCAATCGTTCGCCAGCCGAAATGTGTAGATCGAATTGAGTCAACATATCCAGTTGTGGGCTGTAAGGCAGGCTGAGATTGTTAACTTCTATACGGTAAGCCGAGCTGTCAGCCATTGAAGCTAAGCCCACAGTGCTTTCCTGCGGTAAATCCAGCAAATGACCGATTTTATCCACACTGGTGAGTAAATCATAAAAATTTTCCAGGGTTTTGCCCAAGCGGGTCAGGCCGTAAATCATGGCATTAACCACCAGTTCAGCGGCGATCAATTGTCCCAGACTGAGTTGGCGATCAATCACCATCCAGCCACCCAACCCGAGTAACAAGGTGTTGGCAATGGCGTGTAAGGCGAGGGCAGCAATATTTTGCCGAGCCAGGATGCGAAAATGTTGCACGCAGGCGTGCAGGTAATCCTCTGCAATTCGTTGGGTGTGCTGCCGAAAAAAACCATCGGCGTGGGTCGATTTACCCAGCAAAGCATTTTCAGCGATATTTTCCAGCCAGGCGGCAGCAGTATATTTGGCTTTGGATTGTTCGATAGCGGTATCCACGCCGTACCGGCCCATCAAAAACAGAATCACCGCCAGCATGCTGATTAAAAATAGATCAAAAGCCAGCAGAATAGGGTGGTAAAACGCCAATAGCAACATGCCAATCAGGGTCTGCAATACATAACCCAGCGTTTCCAGTAACAGCACTGAGGCGGTTTTTTGCAGGGTCACCACATCAAAAAAGCGGTTACTTAATTCCGGCAGATGTTCTCTGTCACGGATCGCAAAGTCAGCGTTTTGCAGTCGCTTGGCGGCGGTGCCATACAGTCGCACGAACAAACGTCTTTGCAGCATTTCCACTACATAAAACTGAAAAGCCGCCAGGGTGTTGCTGAACGAGATCAGTACCAATAAAACCAGAGTCAACACCAGCAAAGGCTGAAGCAAAGCCCCAAAAGCGATGGTGTTAACCAAGGCTTGAACCGCAATGGGCGTGGCCAGAGACATTATGCCGATACCCATGCCGTATATCAGCAGCGTGGTGATGTCGTCATTCTCTAGTTTGACCAATTGCAGCAATCGCTGTATTGGCGGTGTGTGGCTAGACATCAATCATTTCTCCTTGATCTTTATAACCCTTTAGGTCTACCAGATTGTCTAATTGCGAAGTCTCATGGCAACTTAAAGTAGGCAGCTAAACCACGAAGAGCACGAAACATCGCCAGCATTTTAAAGCATTCTTCTAATATCGACTCAATACAATTTTATTAAATCAGGCGGGAATAACCCATATTTCTTCATTTAACGGCATCAATCCTCGTCAGGAGGGGCCGCGAAAAAAATCAAAGCCTTGTGATTAATTGCATTTTCTCCGCGGCACGCAAGGCAATCCAGACTACCTTTTACTGCGTGCCCCAGCGAGCATGATTAAGTCGTTATGCAGATGCAAATGACTGATTTACATAGTGGTATTGGTTTTTCGTGGTATGTCGCCTATTTGAGTTTAACAAATTTCAAGTGTTGCTCCTTTACTTAACCGGTATTGCGCATACCAGCGGCAATGGCATTAATGGTACGCAGCAGCGGTTTCATCCAGCGGCTTTGATCATTATCGCTGGCATCTTCATTCAATGCTCGGAGTAGGCCGGCCTGCATATAGTTCAGCGGTCCCAGATAATCGTTACGGCGGCGCAATGACGTTGCCAGTTCGGGGTTTTCTGCCAGAAGTTGGTCGCATTCGGCAATCTCCAGAATCCAGTCCACACAACGGCTATGTTCACTGGCAATCAGGCCATGAATGCGTTTACCAACTTCAGGATCGCTGCACAAAGCACTGTATTCTTCGGCAATGCTCATGTCGGATTTGCTAAGCGCCATTTGCGCATTACTGAGCAGGTTGCGAAAGAACGGCCAGTTTTTATAGAGTTCCCGCAAGGCATTCAGTCGATCTGGGTTGCCGGCGCAATAACTTTCAAGGCTTGAGCCAATGCCATACCAAGCCGGAAAGGTTTGCCGGGATTGCGCCCAGGCAAACACCCAGGCGATGGCTCTAACTGAATATTTGGAACGGTCCTGTTTTTTACGATGCGAAGGCCGTGAACCGATATTGAGCTGGCCGATCTCCTGTACCGGCGTGGCTTCGTAAAAATAATCCAGAAAGCCGGGGGTGTGTTCGGTCAGTTGTCGATAGCCGCGTTCACCCAGTTGTGCCAGCTCACTCATTAATGCCAGATTTTCCGGACGATCTGCTTCAACCGGTTGAATCAAGCTGATGCTGGCTTTCATCAAACCGGTGATACCCATGGTTAGCTCATAAATAGCGGTTTCCATGTTGTTATATCGGTAGAACAGCACTTCGCCCTGCTCGGTAAATTTGATCTGGCCGCGGACGGTTGCGGGCGGTTGCGCCAGAATGGCTTCGTGAGTCGGACCGCCGCCGCGACCGACGGTGCCGCCCCGGCCATGGAATAAGCGGCAGGGTATGCCTTGATCATCGGAAATTGCCGTCACCTGTTGTTGCGCCCGATACAGTCCCCAGGCCGAAGCCAAGATGCCGCCGTCTTTACAGGAATCGGAATAGCCCAGCATCACTTCCTGACGCAAGCCGGATGCTTCCAGCAAAGCGCGATAAACCGGTTGTGCCAGCAGTCCGCGTAGTACGCTATCAATATGATTCAAGTCCTCAATGGTTTCAAATAGCGGACTGACGCCAATATGGCAATACCATTGACCACTGACGCGGCCGGCCAGTCCATTTTGTGCGGCGAGCAGGAGTACCTCCATAATGTGGCTGGCAGAATGGGTCATGGAAATCACATAACGACTAAAGCAATCATTACCAATTTCCCGGCGCATTTGCGCCATCACTTGAAATACTTCCAGGGTTTCTACTGTACTATCGGATAGCGCGCTGGCGTCATAACCCAAACCGCCCGGGATGGCGATGGTTTCACTTAGCACCTGCATGCGTTGCTGTTCATCCAGGCTCAGGTAATCGATGCCTACCGCAGAGGACAGGATTTCCGCCACCGCCTGACTATGTCGGGTGGATTCCTGCCGAACATCCAATTGCATCAGATGAAAACCAAAAATATCCACCAGTCTGATTAAATCCTGTAAATCGCGATCAGCAATTACACGGTCTCCGTGGCTGAGCAATGAATCGCGGATTAACTGTAAATCAGCCTGAAAGCTTTGGATGTTGTTGTAAGCGGCAGCATCGGTCTGGCTGTTGTCGCCCAAAATGCGTTGTTCTATCAATTCCAGGCGTCGATGCATGCGAAATTTCATCAACGCCAGCTTGTGTCGGTAAGGTTCTTGCAGGCAGCCGCGCTCGGCAATGGTCGCGCTGTCGCCCAACAGGTCTCGGTCGTATTGCAAGCTCTGTAAAAAGGTTTCGTTTGGCTGGCACATACCGAGCGAAAACGACAATTGATCTTTTAGTATATCTATCCGCCGCAGATATTCCTGGGCGATGGTGCGTGCCTGCAGTCGCAACGCCAGTGCGGTAGTGTGGGGTTTTACATTCGGGTTGCCATCGCGATCACCGCCGATCCAGGAGCCGAAATTCAAAAAGCCGGGTATTCTCACTGTGTCGGCTGCTTCGCTACCGTAGACATCAATCAATGCACGCTGGAAATTCCGATACACTTGGGCTGTAGCTTCAAACAGCGACAGCGGAAAATAAAATAGTCCGGAGTCGATCTCATCGATGACGCCCATGCTGCGCGAACGCACTTCATCGGTTTTCCAGAGCATTTGAATCTGGGTTTGTAGGCGCTCCAGGGCTTCGTCGCGAAAATAGCCCTTGATGCCGGTGTTTTGCAATTTTTCGTTGCTCACGAAAACGTTACGCAGGGCGCCGCGTACCGAACGACGTTTGGCTTCGGTGGGATGGGCTGTCATCACGGGTAAATAATGCAGGTCATCAAGCAAGGGTTGCAATTGCTCAGCGCTAACGCCGGCTGTTTTGAAACTCAACAAGGTGTCGTGAAACGAGCCGCGCCAATAATGTTTATGCTTTTCAACTTGTCGGCGGCGTTGCTGCAACTGGGTGGATTCTTCTGCAATGTTCAGCAAGCTGAAGTATAAACTGAAGGCCCGAATCACTTCACTGAGGGTGTCTGGAGAAAGGTCCTGCAACAACTTGAGTAATTGCAGGCGACGGGTTGGGTTGCCGTCGCGCTGCATGCCGGTGAACTGCCGTTGCAGTTGCTCAACGATTGCTGCTGCTTGCGGGTCGGCCTGTTGCTGCAATACCTCGTCCAGCATATCTTTCAGCAGCCGGATATTGCTGCGTAGTGTTTTGTCGTCGAATTCGGGTGTGCGTGACATGAGCCATCCTAAACAGTTAGAAAATTGAATAGAAATTACATGAATTTCTGGAAATAGAAAAATAGAATATATGGATGTTGCATATAGCTAATATCTATAACATATGGCTAGTTTTTGAATGATTAAGCCATATAGTGTATCCGTGATGGGTTAAGTCAAAGTAACAGGTTCGCTGCTCCAAGCCACGGAATACGGCTTTGCAGGATGAATGCACAGCAGGTGCTTGGCTTGGTGAAAGAGCAAGCTGGCGACCTGTTGCCCATCCAAATCCAACAGTATTGGGTTGAAAGTTGTTTAACCCTTCTGCAGATTTAATCGTTAAGACGGCCTGACTTAGTTGCATCGGGGATGATGACATCATGGCCGAATTTATAAATGACGAGCAAGCCCCGGCATTCCTCGTTAAAATCGTGGCTGTATCCTACTTTTAATTTGGTAACTGTTACATGAGCGATTCATTTATCTCCAGCAAGCCCATTCCTGTCCGTGAGCGCCTGATCATGGCGTTGGACGTATCCAGTATTGACGAAGCGCAGGCCTTGGTGGAGGAACTGGGCGATGCGGTGATTTTTTATAAAGTGGGCATGGAGCTGTTCATGTCCGGCGATTATTTTGGCTTTATCGAATGGCTGAAAGCCCGCAACAAAAAGGTGTTTGTCGATCTCAAGTTTTTTGATATTCCAGCTACCGTAGGTCGAGCCATCAAGGCGTTGAGCAGCAAAGGCGTCGATCTGGCGACCATTCATGGCAACGATTCCATCATGGAAGCTGCAGCGCAAGCCAAGGGCGATTTAAAAGTGTTGGCTGTTACAGCGTTGACCAGTCTGGATCGCGGTGATCTTGATGATCTGGGCTTTCAATGTGATGTTAAACAACTGGTGTTGTCGCGCGCCAAGCGTGCTTTGCAGATCGGTTGCGACGGCATTGTTTCCTCGGGTTTGGAAGTGTCTATGATTCGCGAGGAACTGGGGCAAAAGCTATTGGTGATTACCCCCGGTATTCGCCCGGTCGATAACCGCGAAGACGATGATCAAAAACGCGCAGTCAGCGTCGAACAGGCCATTCAAAATGGCGCAGATTATTTGGTAGTGGGGCGGCCGATTCGTGATGCTGCAGACCGAAGAGCCATGGCGGAAAAAATTCAAGGTCAAATCGCGGCGTTGTTTGTTTAACGCTTGACGTTAAGGGCATTGTCCCAGGACCAATGCGGAGAACACGAAGAAACATCAAGTGCTTTAATCTCTATATCCTGAGATTGCATCGCATCCGATGCGTAAATCAGAGTCTTGGATAGGTTCCTGGCTAATCACTAAGATGATTGTTCCCTCTCAGTTAGCTTAACCGGTTTGTGGCTTTGATGCATTATGAGGCTTAACAGCCGAATTTAGGATTAAACAAGTATTTGCCGCAACCAATCCTGATTTTTAATCCGGAAAAAAAGTGGGCATAATGCCTGCCTTTATGAGCATAGCCTTACTTTCGATGAACAGTCTCGAGAATATTTATCTGATCGGCCTGATGGGGGTGGGTAAAACCACCATCGGCAAGCAATTGGCGAAAGCCTTGCAGCGGCCGTTTTACGATAGCGATAAAGTCATCGAGGACAGCATGGGTGTGGATATTCCGACCATTTTTTCCTATGAAGGCGAAGCGGGGTTTCGTGAGCGTGAACAAGCTGTGATTGCCCAATTGACCGGTTTGTCGGGTATTGTGATGGCTACCGGCGGTGGCGCGGTGATCCGCCCGGAAAATCGCCAGGCGTTGAAAGCCAGCGGTTTTGTGGTGTATCTGCATTGCTCCATCGACAAAATTTTATACAGAACCCGACACGATACACAGCGGCCATTATTGCGCACCGAAAATCCGCGTAAACGCCTGCAGGGTTTGCTGAT
The DNA here is from genome assembly GCA_002928965.1 of Methylomonas sp. Taxonomy (GTDB): domain Bacteria; phylum Pseudomonadota; class Gammaproteobacteria; order Methylococcales; family Methylomonadaceae; genus Methylomonas. The sequence goes on along the minus strand of PERU01000006.1, from coordinate 118,176 downwards.
CGAGCGCGAACCGCTGTATTCGGACTGTGCCAATTTCAAGATCGACTCCGGTTCGCTGCCCGGCAGAACCGTGGTCAAAACCATTTTGCAGCAATATCAGGCTGCACTGGAAGAACATGAACGTATTGCAAGTTGAATTAGATAATAACCGCAGTTATCCCATTTACATTGGTTCCGGCTTGCTGTCGCAAGCGGAATTATTGACACAACATATCCGCTCCAAACAAGTGGTGATCGTCAGCAATGAAACCATCGCTCCTTTGTATTTGGCCCAACTGGAAACCGTTTTAACCGATTATCAACTGGCTTCGGTGATTTTGCCGGATGGCGAACAGTACAAAACCCTGCAGTATCTGGAAAAAATTTTCGACGAACTCTTGGCTAAAAAATTCAGCCGCAACGCGACGCTGATTGCATTGGGCGGCGGCGTGATTGGCGATATGGGCGGCTTTGCTGCGGCCTGTTATCAACGTGGCATTGCCTTTATTCAAATTCCTACCACCTTGCTGGCGCAAGTCGATTCCTCGGTCGGTGGCAAAACCGGTGTTAACCATCCGCTGGGCAAAAACATGATTGGGGCTTTTTATCAGCCGCAATGCGTCATCGCCGATGCCGATGTGTTGGATACGCTGGACGATAGACAATTGTCAGCAGGTTTGGCGGAAGTGATCAAATATGGTCTGATTCGTGATCTGGCGTTTTTGGAATGGCTGGAAGCCAATATGCCCAGTTTGATTGCTCGTGATAAAGTCGCGCTGGCGTATGCCATCGAACGTTCCTGTGCCAACAAGGCCGAAGTGGTCGGTGAGGATGAGTTTGAATCCGGTGTGCGCGCCACCTTAAACTTAGGCCACACTTTTGGTCATGCCATCGAAACCGGCAGTGGCTATGGTCATTATCTGCATGGTGAAGCGGTGGCTATCGGCACCTGTTTTGCGGCGGATTTGTCGCGGCGTTTGGGCTGGCTGAATGATATTGATGTGGCGCGGATTCAAGCCATTTTCAAAGCAGCCAATTTGCCGATCACACCGCCCGCAGAAATGGCCACCGAACAGTATGTGGATTTAATGGCGGTGGACAAAAAAAATGTCGATGGCAAAATCCGGGTGATTTTACTGGAAGCGGTCGGCAAAGCTTCGCTGCCGGTAAATGTAGATTTGGTTCAGTTGCAAGCAACCTTGAACGACTATGCTGGATAACGATGAATTGACTTACAGTTACCAAAAGCGTCCGGGCCCTGTCAGGGATAACCGGCAGGCTGAGCGGGCCTTGATTACCGTGGACCGTTCGCAAAAGCTGGATTTGCTGATTCATTTGCTGACTAATTTGCAACAGTCTTTGATTGTCTGCGGTCCGGAAGGTATAGGTAAAACTACGCTGTTAAAAACCTTTGAAAATGGGCACAAAGACATCTGGCCGATTTGTTTTGTGCAAGGTTCTTCGGCGCTGAGTTTTGAGTCGGTTGTGTCGCAGTTGAGCCGGTTTTTAAATCTGAGCAACGCCAGTATCAGTTTTGATCTGACGGCCTTGCGGGCCTTTTGCAGCAAGCAAAAAGCGGTGTTGGTCATTGATGATGCCGATGTGTTGATGCCGGGTTTGCTGGGCGAGTTGATGGATTTTGCTGATGCTTTATCCGGTCTGCGTTTGGTTTTTGCGATGAATAACGACGTACTGCAAGCCAAAACAGCAGCCGAAACGGCACTTAACAACTGTCATTTTATTGAAATACCGCCACTCAATCAGCGGCAATGCCTTGAGTATCTGCAAAACTTATCGGCACAACCCGGTTCGCCGATTTCCTTCAATGCGGTGACGGACTCGCTGGTTGAGGCCATGTACCGAAAAACCATGGGTGTGCCAGGCAACATAGTGGCGGAATTCCCCAAATTGAAGCCGTCTCAAGGTGAGCAAACCCGTAAATTGGGATTGTGGCTTGGCGTTGCCGGTATTGTTGCTGCATTAGGGTTTGCCGTACACGCCTTGCTGCCGTCGGACGTTTTCGACGGGCAAAGCCCTGAAAAAACGCCGAATGTTTTGCCGGTTGTTAATCAAATGCCGATTACTTCGCCACCAGCCGTTACTGCAGAACAAACATTGCCTGCGGATGAAAACTTGATTCCAGCCAATGAATTATTGCCTGTGCCGGACGTACCGCACACGCTGGCTGCCCAACCCGACATCTTGGAAACGCCTAAGGACGTAAAACCGGCATTAAATAATTTGCCAGCCACAACCCTATTATCGGCACCTGTTGAAAAGGCAGTTGAACCCGGGCAAAACGCTGGCCCGACGGAGGTCATTTCAGGCTCAAAAATCCAATTTGTGCCGCAAACGGTAGTTGCGCCCTTGTCTGAAGCCGCTCCAGCCGCGCTGCTCAAATCTGCCGAGAATAAGCCGGTGGACCGACAACATAGCGATGTAACTCCGGTTACCGAAACAGCTGTGATTGAAAAGCCAGTGCCGGTTAAGCCCGTCAATTCTAAACACGACCATGCCACAGGAACGGAAGTCGGCGATCATGAATGGATCATGGCGCAGCCCGGTAACAATTACACGGTGCAGGTGATGGTGTTATCCAGCAAAGATTCGGTTAACCGCTATTTGCGTAAACATGCCGAATTGAGATCTGAGCTGAAGTTTTACCCGATTGGCAAAGACGGCCAGGAAAAATACGCCATTATTTATGGCTCATTTGCAACCCCAATCGAGGCTTTGAACCAAAAATCCGACATGCCCGCCGAATTTAGCAACGGTTTGGTCAAGCGCATGAAGCAAGTACAACGAGAAAATCGCAAAAATTAATGAATGATCATGAATTAACCTTTATAAGTGTTCGGCGTAGGTGCGGATTTATCCGCACAATGCGAATGAATTCGCACCTACCGGTGCCGAACTTGTTTCTCACATATTCCTAACATGAAATAATTCCTCCCCTATACCGTTAAGCTCAGGCCGAACCGTTCGCCCTGAGCTTGTCGATGGGCAGACTTAACTGTACGGTCCTCTTATTTTCAAGGGATACGGTATGGAGAGGGCGTTTTATCTACCACTGACCCGCGACCCAACCCAAAAACCAAACGAATGACACCATTACAAAACGATGTATTCCTCCGCGCCCTGTTAAGACAACCGGTTGAGCGCACTCCTGTCTGGATGATGCGCCAAGCTGGGCGTTATTTGCCGGAATACCGGGCGACACGCAGTAAAGCCGGCAGCTTTATGCAACTGTGTACCAATCCGGAATTGGCTTGTGAAGTGACGCTGCAGCCCTTGGATAGATATAAATTTGATGCGGCGATTTTATTTTCGGATATTTTGACGATTCCAGATGCCATGGGGTTGGGACTGTCGTTTGCCGAAGGCGAAGGGCCGCAATTCGAGCATCCGGTGCGCAACGCCGCCGACGTGGCCAGATTGCCGATTCCCGATCCGGAAGTAGAATTACGTTATGTGATTGATGCGGTGCGGGTGATTAAATCCAATCTGCATGGACGTGTGCCATTGATCGGTTTTTCCGGCAGCCCCTGGACCTTGGCGACGTATATGGTCGAAGGCCGCAGCAGTAAAAGCTTTCAAAAAGTGAAATCCATGCTGTTTGAGCAGCCACAGCTAATGCATCAAATGCTGGATAAACTGGCGCAATCGGTAGCCTCATATTTAAACGCTCAAATCGCTGCCGGTGCCGATGCGGTGATGGTATTTGATACCTGGGGCGGCATGCTCAGCCATGACGATTATCTGGAATTTTCCTTGCGCTACGCTCAGCAAGTACGGCAATTGCTGAACACCAATCGTGATGGTCAGCAAATCCCCACTATTTTATTCACCAAAGGCGGTGGCTTGTGGCTGGAGGCGATGGCAGGAGCGGGTTATGATGCCTTGGGGCTGGATTGGCAAACCGATATTGCCAATGCCAGGGCACGTGTCGGTGACAAAGTGGCTTTACAAGGCAATATGGACCCGATCACGCTGTATGCAAATCCGAATGTGATTCGCGAAAAAGTCGGCAAAATCTTGCACAGTTACGGCCAGGGTTCCGGGCATGTGTTCAATCTGGGCCACGGCATTTTGCCGGACATCAATCCGGAGCATGTCGGCGCGATGGTCGATGCGGTTCACGAACTCAGCCCACAATATCATCAGTAACCGTGAAACGCTTTTTGGGCCTGGATACGCTGTGTGCTGATCATCCGGGGCTGTTAAAGCCCAAGGATTTGGCCGCGCTGCTGATGGACGATCTGCGGGATTGCCAGTGCTATATCTATGGTTGTATCGGAGACGATGAGCAAATCCTGCTCAGTACCTTAAGTCTTTTGCCAGAAACAGTCCTGTATGAAATGTTCGATCAACGCATCGATTTCACGGTGGCTGGACCGATATTGCGCAACGATTGCGTGCCGTTGACCTATCGTTTGCAGGGCGGCCTGTTTGCCATCACCGGCCGCTGTTCCATGATAGCCCGTGTCTGCGGCGTGGACCTGTATCTGCAAAAAAGCTATACCGGTCAAATCGGCGACATTGCCCGACAGAAGTTTTCTCTCGACATCAAGGCGTTGTTAAAACTGCACCAATCCGCCTGAACCAAAATTAGTTATGACAATTTTTAGCTGAATTCGATAGAATGAAGGCTCTTGGGGGTGACATGGCTTCGACGTGGGTAGCAAAACCTCAGGTGCATGCCGAGCACAGTACCGCTCGTAAAACCTACTGAACTTAAAGTATTCGCAAACGACGAAAACTACTCAGTGGCCTTAGCAGCTTAAAACCTGCACCACTTCTCTGACCAGATGTACTTATGCGTCTGGAGTCTCTTCGGGGGCGTTCAGGGATCATATTACATAAGATCGCGCCAGGGCTTTGTTCGGAGCCTGAATCGCTAAATCCAATCGAAATCGCTGTTGATCCTCTTGGCCCGACGGGTAGTCAACAGTTAAATTAAAAGCGCGGGATAAGCATGTAGAGCTTGTGGCGGAGTGCTTGCGGACGGGGGTTCAATTCCCCCCACCTCCACCAATTATCAAAGCCCAACTGGTCTCAGTTGGGCTTTTTTATTGCCTGTTGCTGCGGGTACGCGGGGTTTCGTGCAGGTTCCTGCGGACTTCACCATACGCCATTTCGACAGTGTTTTGGCCCAATTCCACTCTCTCTTGGACCATTTTCTCTCCAACTCTGCCAGCCTCAAAAAGTCGAAGTCCGCAAGGATAGAAATTTAACGACTTATATTTCAATCGGTTACGCTCGGACTTTTCAAGCGGTTTTATTTTGGCATTGGGTGGCGATGGAAACAACATCACTAACACAAACCTTAGAAAGTATTATGGTGTAACTCAGTCTTATAAGAGTGTAGGTGAAACCGTTTGCTGGAGTCTCGGGCTTTGTACTGAAAAGGCATATGTAGTGTATTAGTATGAATATTTGCACTATATATTGTGAAAATCTACTGATTTACAATTCAGCTCATTGCGTTTAAGCATGCAGCCCCGTCAACAATACCTATACATCATAAATTTTTTAATTATAATATGTTGTAATAAGGCGATTTTTTGTCAGCTTACTGGCTTCTTTCGCGCTTAACCTTCAAGTAGAGTAGCTTTTAACAGAGTATAACTACGGTTTCTTTGTTCAAGCTTGAAGCGGAACAGCACAAAATAGGTATTTATACTGTCATACTTTTTTAAAGTGCTAGTAATGATGGATTAAATTTATCCATCGCTCTCTAAGCAACTTGTTCTGACATCTAACATAGTGGTTAATACCGAATGTAGCTAAACTAAAATTGGTCAAAGATTACAAGATTTAAATATTAAAGAGGGAGTCAGGGCAAAATCATGAGTAGCATTGAAGAACAACTGTTTGCTTTACAAACAGGTCAGCTAGATCATGATGAGTTGTTTCATAAAGAAATTACTCGCCTCAATATCCATCAGCGTCTCAACCACATGGCGCTTCATTTTGCTAAGTACTCAGGCAATATCTGCAATTGCATTTTGAATAGCAATGATGAAACGGTTTTGAGAAAAAACATCATTGATTCGTTTATTATCTCTATCACCTGTTTCAATACGCTAAACATCCGTATATCTGATAAATTGGCGTTTGAGAATATACCCAATATTTCTAGTATTGATGATTTGGGGCGAGCTATTTCTTCAACTAATAAAACCAACACTGAAGACCCCTTGTGGCTAGTAAGATCTTTTCCTGTAATTGTTGGTAACCTGGCAAAAGCTTGTGAATCAGTTGATCACTTGGAGCCCTATGCCTACAGGGAATCAATAACTGAAAACGTTGTTGCGATTTGCTCTTTGATGTTAGCTGCCGCTTCATTTTATAAGATTGATTTGATAACCGAAGTTCCGTCTAGATTGTTGGGCGTCAAGAAAAAGTCTATTTTTTTTGATCACTATGTCTCTAGGTAGAAACGAAAAGATTTCATATGACCTTCTGGAGTAGCAGCACTCTTAAACAACACTTACCTAATCTTATTACTCCTTGTGATTTAGAAAGAGTTGCACAATCCTCCTATACTCTTAGAGTCGGTAAAGAAATATTTGTTACGAAAGATCGGCATAATCGTAATAGCCAGCATACAAAACGCTCATTAGAAGAAAATCAAGCATTCGTAATCCCACCTGGACAATTCTCTTTTCTCTTAACTGAAGAAAAAGTTAAAGTTCCAAAAAATGCAATTGCTTTCATATCAATGAAAGCAGGTTTTAAGTATAAGGGTTTAATAAATATTTCTGGTTTTCATGTTGATCCTGGTTTTGAAGGAAACTTACTTTTTTCCGTTTACAACGCAGGCCCTAGTCCTATCCATCTTAAAAGAAATGAAGAATGCTTTTTAATTTGGTATGCGAATCTTGATAAAATTGATACCCTACCTAGGACTAAGGAAGGGTTTTCCGAAATACCTATAAGCGTATTAAATCAAATTTCTACGGATGAGGTTTACTCAATTCACGCGCTTACTACTAAAATATCTGAAGTTGAAGAAAAGTACAAATCTGTTAGCTGGTGGATTCTAGGCATAAAGACCGTCGGAGGACTCTTATTTGCTGCTGTAATAAGCGGAGTTTCACTTGCATATTCCCATTGGGATACAATTAGTCAGCATTACGTATTTTTAAATCGTCTCGTTGACGAACATAAACAACAATGGGAAAAACAAAGCTCTAGCACCCAAGCCAACAACAATAAAAATCGCGTTGAAACAAAAAAGAGCAAATGATCCAAACAACTAAAATTTACGAGTTGTATTGGAAATTTGCAGCAGAACGTCAAAATATTTTCTATAACCGCCTTGAAGGTAGAAGCATTGATTTAACTGACGATCCTATTCTACAGACTTATCGTTTTACTAACGCTTATCGTGCTTCTGATAGAGTTAGTCAATTCCTCATAAAGAATGTTATTCATACGGGCGATCAATCTCCGCATGAGGTTTTTTTCCGAACATTGCTTTTTCGTTTTTTTAATCGGATATCTACATGGGAAAATCTATCTATCGCTCTAAATTTTAACGTTAGTTACGAAGATTATGACTTTCAATTATATGATGCAATTTTAACAAAGCAAATTGAAAGCAAAAAAAAAATATATTCTGCTGCTTATATAATGCCGTCAGGTGTCAGAGAATTCGGTTTTTCGCGTAAACATCAAAATAATCTGGTACTACTAGAAAGCATGATGAAGGATAATGTTCCAGATAAAATTGCAGGCTCTAATAGTCTAAAAACAGTTTTTAATATTTTAAAAAGCTATCCTACTCTTGGCGATTTTCTTGCGTACCAATATACTATTGATCTTGCATACAGCAATCTTGATTGTGGATTGGAAAGTGAATTTATTGTCCCAGGACCAGGTGCATTACGAGGCATACAAAAATGCTTCAGTAGTACGGGAAAGTTAACACCCAGCGAAGTTATTCAATACGTTGCTGAGCGTCAACACGAAGAGTTTTCTTGTAGAGATATAGAGTTTCAAGATTTGTTTGGCAGACCATTGCAATTGATTGACTGCCAGAATCTCTTTTGCGAAATTGATAAATATGCTCGTGCATATAGCCCAGAGATAGCTATCGGAGGGAGATCAAAAATCAAACAAAAATTTTCTATTAACAAAACCCGCATCAACGTTTTCTACCCTCCAAAGTGGGGTTTAAACCAATCAATACCTGAAAAATATTTCGCTACAATTGATTAACTTGCATATTCAGACAAGCAAACCCGGCATTCATTTTCTTTCAATTCGTGAACGCTTAAAGCGTTGGGACGTGCTTTTGTCGAATGAGAAAACGATCCGCATCTGACTTTGATTGAAATCACTGTTCTGTTTGTTATGTCATATACAGACAAGTTAAATATTATCAATTAGTTAGAAAATAAGTACTCATTCATAAATAAAACGGCATTTTTTACCGAGATTCCAACAATGTCCTGCCCACAAGCCGCAGACTGCCTCGTGTTGCACGGCTCTTATGGAAGATCGTTCAGTTGGTTTTGCCGGTTTTTCAGTGCATGAGTACTTAAGGAACCTCTGAAAAATAACCATTTTGAGCGGCAGTCACTGTCAAAGTGAGTCAAAAGTTTCAATATTCGACTGTTTTATTATCAAAGCAGTGGCTTTCCCTTGCAAAACCATCCGTGTGGCATTGAATAGTCTCAAAGCGATCTATAAACCCGGCTTTGGCTATCAGAAATGTGGCGTGCAACTGAGCGCCATCCGTCCCGCCGCCTCACCGGCACAGTTCGATCTGTTTGAATTGACCTCTGGCGAACTGCCCTCTGAAAATGCGCCGCTAATGCAGGCTGTCGATAAGATCAATCGACGATTCCGAAAGCGGTATCTATCGCCTCGTCAGGCTTTGACAAAAGCTGGAAACCCAAGGCGGAGCGGATTTCACAGCGCTATACCACTGACTGGAAGGAGTTGGTTATCGTTCGTTAATGAAATTACACCAAATGTTGCATTGTCAGCTTAGCGCAAACCCAACTTGAGAGCCTTCACGCAGGGTTTACGCCGTCGCTCCATCGAGCCTCTTTAGATTTTCTTGAATGCTTTCAAAAAGTTGACGGGGTGTTGATGAAACTTTATATGATCAGGCGAGTTCAATCGCTTTTTGTTATCTGAAAAAGCCGGCGTGATATATCCCCATTCGGCAGTTCTAGAAAAGTAGATCACATAGTCGATTTTAGCGTTTCCCCATTTGTTTTCGACGTTGATCGAATCATGGTTAGACTCGACTGTTTTAACCTGGATACGGTAATAATTATTGTCGTCCGCTATGACCAAGTCAGTTTTTTTGCCGTGATCTATTGCCGGAACCAATACTTCCCAACCGTCGCTTAACAACCAAGCGGCGACGAGTTGTTCGTAAGATAGCTGTTTATGAACAGCCAACGATTCTTGTTTGATGTTTGAGTTTTTAATAGGCATGAGCATTCACCTTGTTAAGGGTTAATGCCGTATGACATCCGTTCTAAGCGGGGCCTTATGTATACGGTCCGAGGTGGCCAAAAGCCTATCCTCCCGGTAAACATCAAGTAACTGCCTCATGGCAATAAATGAGTAACCAAGGTTGCCAAACCTTACAATTCAGGATAACCCCTATCATTGTATAAAGACTACTCGCAGCGAAAGCTGACTGGCGATGTGATGAGCCCTTAGAATAATTTTCGCTGAATTGCTTGTCAACTGTTTAACTGCAGATCACCGTAACCAACTCTCGCCAACCGCATATGTTGCGCATGTGCAATCCTTACCGATCCGGTCCTCCAGAAAAAGCGCCGACAAACTTCTACTCCACGATCTGCATAATTGCTGACACCAGTATTTTTTTATCTTATCAAGTCAACGCAAGTTCCCGCGCATTTAGCATATTGCTCCTCCCACAATGGCGGAGGATCAACCGCCAATTCAAACAACGTGATGTGGTCCGGTAACTCGTCTTCAAGAATGGCTGCCACAATCTCGGGCGCTAGGCAGGTCAGATTGACCATCCTGCTGACATAGCTGTTATCGATGTTTTCGCGTTCAGCAATTTCCTTGAGCGATTTGACCTTGCCCGACTCCAGCATGGCCAGCCATCGGTGGCCACGGGCCAACGCCAACTGCAGCGGCGTAGCCTTGATATTCCAGGCTTTGGGTTTTGCCGTTTCACCGTTGGGCAACACGACCTTTTTACATCCACTTCGCCGTTTAATCTGAATGGGTATCGATAACGTGAGCCGGCCATCGCTCGTGGCCATAACATCGGTGGCACCCGTTAGTTGGATTTGGATTTCGTTCATGCGACGACCTCCTGCGGTGCTTCTCGGGTGATGGGCAGCAGTTCACGCACCATTTGTTCAATACCGTTCGAGCGCAGACGAACCTCCAAATCGCAGGGGGAAACGATGACTTTCTCAACCAGCAACCGGACAATTCGGGTTTGTTCGGCCGGAAATAGCTGCTCCCAAATGGCATCCAGTTTGGTCATGGCGACCGTCACCTTGGCTTCATCGAGCGTTGCATCCAGTTTCACAGCCTTGGGCACAATATCCGGCAGCAATGCGGGCGAGCGCAGAATGCCGCGCAATTGATCCATGACGGCCGATTCCAATTCACCGGCCGGCAAACGAGGCAAACCGGATGCACCAGCATGTTCTTTGACGTCACGTTGCGGCACATAATAGCGGTAACGCCGCCCATTTTTCTTGGTGGTATGCCAGGGCGACAAGGCGCGGCCATCATGCCCAAAGACGATGCCTTTCAATAAGTACGTTACCGTTGCTCGGGTATTGTTGCCCCTTATCCGGGAATTGCTGGCCAAAATGACCTGAACGTTTTCCCAAAGCTCCCGGTCGATAAGCGGCAGATGTTCGGCGGGATACCATTGTTCACGATGACGCAACTCGCCCAGGTAAGTCCGATTGTTCAGCAGTTTGTAGATCAGGCTTTTGTCGATCGGTTTGCCGTCGCGGACTTTGCCGTCCTGGGTAGTCCAGGCCTTGGAGGTGACGCCCTCGAGTTTTAACTCCTTGACCAGCATCGTGCCGGAACCGAGTTCAACAAAGCGCTGGAAGATTTGTTTGATCAGTTTGGCCTCTTTTGGATTTGGCACCAGCCGGCGATTTTCCACATCGTAGCCCAACGGCGGAATGCCGCCCATCCACATGCCTTTGCGTTTACTGGCGGCAATTTTGTCGCGGATCCGTTCACCGGTGACTTCCCGTTCGAATTGCGCAAACGATAGCAGGACGTTCAGCATCAACCGCCCCATGGAGGTGGTGGTATTGAATTGCTGGGTTACCGAGACAAACGAAACCCCCTGACGTTCGAATACTTCGACCATTTTGGAAAAGTCCGCCAGGCTGCGGGTCAGTCGGTCGATTTTATAAATCACCACCACATCGATCAGGCCGGTTTCGATATCGGCCATTAGCCGTTTTAGTGCCGGGCGCTCCATGTTGCCGCCGGAAAACGCCGGATCATCGTAGTCATCGACCACAGCAATCCAGCCCTCGGCGCGCTGGCTGGCAATATAGGCATGACCAGCATCGCGTTGGGCATCAATGGAATTGTAGTCCTGGTCGAGACCTTCTTCGGTGGATTTTCGGGTGTAAACAGCGCAGCGAATTCGGCGTTTGATGGCATCGCTCATTTGCGGCCTCCCGTTTTCTTACCAGGTGTTTTGGGTTCATACGTTTTGAGCCCAAAAAAGACAGGTCCGGACCAACGGGTCCCGGTAATTTCCCGGGCGATCATCGATAGACTGGGGTATGGACGACCCTGGAATTCGTATTGGCCATCTAACGTGACGGTGACTTGGTATTCCACCCCGTGGTATTCCCTGCAAAGTATCGTACCCGGATCTGGCCGGGTATCGCGGTCGCGTTTGCGCAATTTCCCGGTTTCGATCAGCGCGTCGATCTGTTTCTGATTGCGCTCCAACAATTGTGGATTGAGCTTCCGATATTCATTTTCCTGCAATCGATACGCCAGGCGTTTTTCCAGAAACTGGCGGTTGTGAGTTGGGGTTTCGGTGTTGAACAGTTTTTGCCACAGCGCCCTGATTTCCGGCATCGGCAACGCCGGTAGTTGCAGAACTTGTGCAATGACGGACTTTGGCATGACTATTTGGGATATGGTTGATGGCTTCATTACGCCTCCGTTTGGCGTGAGTTAACGGGGTTTGTATGAACGCTTCGGTTGGGCACATTAGCAAGTTGAAACTCGCTATCTGTTGACTGGTTTGCGAACTTGGCAAAGGGAGCACTTCGCAGCCGTGCCAGGCCGGTTGCCAGGATGAAAGCGATTTCGGCGCGACGTTGTGCGGCGGATAGTTGTTCGGGCGGGGTGTGTTTGATGGTGTACATGGGTAGCAATCCTCGGGTTTCAAACGCAAGAAAGGTTTGAAATTATCCCGAGGCAGCTATGTTATTACTACGAGGTAGCTTGGGGTATTTGCGGAGCGTTGCGGGTTGATGCGAAATCCAATCCGCAGGATTACCCTGGGAACTGGCGATAACCGATAAAGCCGGTCAACTCCTCTTCATCTGGCTCGTCGTCGTGATTGAGCAATTGCCAGTCGGCCGTGGGCATCAAAAGGAGCGTCAATGTGAAGTCGTACTGATCGGACATTAGGCTCATTTCGGTCAACCGCACGCTGTCAGGTTCCTCCGGGAACCAGATATTGGCTTTTACCACCTCGTACTGATTGACGGAAAAGCGGTTCAGGCTATGGATGTTTGAACCTTCAGGTACTGGGATGGTGTTTTTTCGCGTGGCAAAATACGCTCTTGATCTAAAGGCATGCCGATTTGAACTGGCCCAGAGCAGATAATCATCACGAGAAGCAACCAGGATGGCGCGTTTGTCGGTGATTTCCAGCCATCGGAGAATGGCGGCTGTCAGCGAAACACCATAACGGTCTGCGCAATGACCAAACAGATCAAACGAGATTTCCTGGCCGGCAACCTGAGTACGAAAATCATCCAGCGGCATCAACAAAGTCGAGGCAAAAAGATCGGCTTCAGGTTCAATTCTGCGCTCAGTCGCATCCCAATCGTCACTTGAAGCCTGATGACAGGCAAATTCAGTTTGAATATCCTGATGCAAGATGTAATGCCCAAACTCGTGGGCCAAGGTGAAACGTTGGCGCCCAGGCGAAACCGCAGTGTTATAAACAATAATCCATTTCGAACGGTCTTTATTGGGTTTTAATAAACCATCGAAGCCCTCCATATCCTTACCATCAATTTTTGTAATGGGTGAATCCGGATAATATTTTTTTGATATTTCTTTTGCCACTTCCTCGATATTCACCGGAAAGCGGTCTTCGCCCATCGTCAGCTTGAGTATTTTGGAAATGCGGTTGGCTTCCGCCATGGGTTTTTTAGGTTCGTTCACTCGTCATCCCAGACATCTAGTATTTGCCGGAGCTTTTTCTTGGTCTCATCCGGCATGCTTTTATATTTACGGAAAAACGCTTCATCGATGACGGCGTCACTCGGTGAGGCATCTGATTCACTCATCAAAAATTCGCTGGTGACCTCGAGAACACTGGCAATTTTGGCCACTTTGTCTGCTGAGGGTTTGGGGTCGTCTTTGTTTTCCAGTTCCCACATATAGCTCTTGCTGGAATCGGTCAATTCGGCCAGTTTTTCCAGACTCAGCTTTTTTTGTTTTCGCAGGGTGCGAATTTTGTCACCCATGATCGAAGGCACGGTCGTTCTCCTATTAGGTTTGGTGGAAACCTAATATACCAATATAGCAAACGAATTCGTACCTGCTTGACAAACTTATCATGGATTCGCAATAATTCGCATCGTTCGGTACAGCGAACTTTATTGGTCTTTGTCATCCTCGCCTGATCCGGCTGCCTTCCTCCAATTCACTCCATTCAACCTTCAAAAGAGGACCTTAATGAACGATTTAGAAAACCTGAATAAATTGCTCAGCCATTTGCCCTACAACCAATTCAGGGCATTTATCCATCAAACCTTTGACCTAAGCCTGGAGAACTTAGAGGAAGAAAAATCCAAACGCGCACAGCGACAGAAAATACGAACTGCATTGGCGGCATTACCCATCGACCAACGTCAACTGATGGAAGACGTTGCCGAGAAAATTGTATTGCTGTCCGATGGTCCGGGCCAGGATGTTCTGGATGGATTTCGGCAATGTCTGTTTACCGAGGAAGAGCGCGCGGAAGTGGAAGCATTGTCAAACCAATATCAGCGGGCGATCTGGTTCTATGAAAATGCCCCGGATGCATTCAAGGAAGCGCTGGACGCCCGGCAGGCTGATGTGTTTCGGCAATCTCAGGCCTGCTACTCAGGCTACAAGGTGCCCAGTGATTTGAAGGTGTTACTGGATGACAATGCTGCTATGGTGGCGTTTCATGAACAGGTTGCCGTACAGCTGAACTGCAAATTGGACGCCGTTGCGATACAGATATTCACTCGACTGCGACCCGATACCGATAGCGGCGAGGACGTTACGCTGTATCAGATCAGCATCCACAACAATCGCCTGCCAGAAAGTATCGATTGTGTTGAAGCCAGCGAGTTGGTGACGCGAGATGTCATTCGGGCGGAATCCTCGTTCATTACCTACGAACCCAGTAACGGTCATTTGGAAGTGCTCTCCAAGAATTCCGGCGGACGGGAAGCGTTAGCGCGTTTAGTCGCTGATGCCTTCCTGCAGTCTCCCATAACGGGCGAGAAAATTCCGTTAAAACAATACAACTATCAAAGCCTGGCTGCCACCAGGATATTTGATCTCAGCGGTGAAAACATTACGTCAGTTAAAGTCGTGCAGTTGGGCTACGAGGTGAACAATCGCGAGCTGATGTTCAAAATCCCCAGCAACGACAATGAAACCATTTATGTCGCCGCGCGGGCGATGATTCACTCTGAATTCGATTTCCGCCAGCACACACTGACATATGCCCGGATTAGTATCAGGCTCAAAAGGACTGCGACCGAGAAGGCTCGGAGTTTGAGCATCGTGCTGCGCCAGGACAATAAGTGCAATGTCAAAACCAAGCGCGAAAAGGATCGCGCATTGTGCGATAGGCTACTGGTCAAATGGGGTTTAATCAAGGAGGTCGGCCATGACGCTCACGACGCCATCGCTGCTTGAATTATCCAACCTATTTGAACGCTCGGGCTTTGGCATCTCCAGCACTGAGGGTGAATGCCTGCGTGGCATTCCTCGCTGGGAAATGCAGCGGATACCGTCAGTCATTGCCAACGAAATCCAGCCTTGGCTGGACTGCATTGGCTACGCCGGCCAAATCCTGGTGGACCGTGGCGACGATCGGGTTGAGGTTGATTTACAGGAAACTGATGAATCCGATACCTATCAGTATCGTTGCCCGGAAACATTCCGTATGAAACCTATTGCTGCGAGCGAGATCGCTGTTCATGCGGTCAATCCGGGAAGGTTTTTGCACAGCATTGCTGAGTTATTGGCTATTCCAATGGCGCTGCGCAAAGGCATAGAAACACCCGCAATCGATGGTGTGTTATGGCATTTTGGCAAAGTGTCGCTTGGATCAGCACATGTCGATATTTGGCTGGCGCGTGGATTGGCAGGATCAGCGGA
Source organism: Methylomonas sp. (assembly GCA_002928965.1). Taxonomy (GTDB): domain Bacteria; phylum Pseudomonadota; class Gammaproteobacteria; order Methylococcales; family Methylomonadaceae; genus Methylomonas. The sequence goes on along the minus strand of PERU01000006.1, from coordinate 102,582 downwards.
TGATGTGTTTGAGCAGTTGAACTCAGCCTCCCTACCAGATCGAGGCTTGGTGTTAACGACGGGTAAACCGATATCGAAGCTAATTCGACCGCCAAGGGATTACCGCATCGTGCCTTTGTCTGATGTATTAATTCATTCAATGGCAGAGCCTGCTATCGATAAAATCGTGTTGTATCAGTGTCTGATCCAGACACCAGGCAGCCCACTGCAAAAGACATTACCTGTGCAATGGGATGCCATCAATCAGACATTGACCATTAATATTCGCACGTTGAAACCTTGGGTTATCAAAGGCAAGAAACAAGCGGCTGCGGTCGATTACCTGTTCAAACAAGCGATGAATGGCCGGGACTGGTTGCCAGCTCATGAAATATTAAATGCCATTAATCCCAATGCCAAAACAGCTCGCGCTTCACGCATGCAAAGTTTGTTCAGTGGCACGGTGGATTGGACCCAATACATCACGACCAATGGCAAGGGTCATTACGGTTTCAAGCTAGCTTGAACATCATATAACCCCTATCAAAACCGCCTTCGGGCGGTTTTTTTTCGCCTGCTGTTTGGCTGAATCAGCAGAAAGGCCAGTACACCTCCCAGTACATCCGCTCGGGCACAGCCGTTTGATCGGCAACGGTACTTCAAACACTTTGGCGGATTCTTATCAGTTAATTCCTCAAAAGCGCCTATCGAAAATTGCGCCAGTACATGGGCCAGTACATGTCGGTACTAGATGCCAGTACAAGCCTAATCCCAAACTTTACCCATGTTCTGGCAACAACCCGAAGGAGGGAAAAGTGAACGTAAAACACCTTAATCAACGCGAATTGGCTGATCGCTGGGGCATCAGTACAGACAGTCTCGAACGCTGGCGATGCGAAGGCATTGGTCCGGTATTTTTGAAGTTACAAGGTCGTGTGATGTACCGGCTCGAAGATATCGAAGCCTACGAAACCGAAAGCTTGCGCACCAGCACCGCGAACCGTGCAGTCATGGGCGGTGCGGCATGAATACGCTGACACCTGATCAACTGTTAACCATTCCTGCCAGCGAGTTGGCTCAACATTCTGGTGAATCCCTGTTCCAGCTGAAAAACAATGCCGCCGATTTGTTGGCGGCGGCTAAAGCGATCTCGGAACACATCGATCGCGCCTTGACCCTGAAATACGCCGACCGTGCTCAGGCACTGCGGTTGTCGGCCAACAAGGATACTGGCGTCGTGCATTTCACCGACGATCGAGTACGCGTATCTGCCGAGTTATCCAAGAAGGTCGAGTGGGATCAACAACAACTCGCCGACATCGTTCAGCGCATTACCGCCAACGGCGACAACCCTACCGATTACATCGAGGTCAGCTATCGGGTTTCCGAATCCAAGTTTAACGCCTGGCCGGAATCCATTCGCTCGGTATTCGTACCGGCACGCACCCTTAAAACCGGCAAGCCCAGCTTTCGTCTGGCACTTCTGGAGGACTAATCATGGCTTTTCAAATTATCACTGCCGAGCAACGGCTTGCTGAACCTCGCGGCGTCAAAGGCGTACTGGTGGGCAAAAGCGGCCTCGGCAAAACCTCACAGCTTTGGACATTGAATTCCGTGTCAGCCTTGTTTTTCGATCTGGAAGCCGGTGATCTGGCGGTCGAAGGCTGGACCGGCGACACCATTCGACCCCGTACCTGGCAAGATTGCCGCGATTTTGCGGTGTTCATCGGCGGACCGAATCCAGCACTGCGCGATGACCAACCCTATAGCCAAGCGCATTTCGATGCGGTCTGCGCCCGCTTCGGCGAACCTTCGGTGTTAGACAAATACGAAACCGTGTTCGTCGACTCGATCACCGTTGCCGGTCGCTTGTGCCTGCAATGGTGCAAAGGCCAGCCGCAGGCGTATTCCGAAAAAACCGGCAAACCCGATACCCGTGGCGCCTATGGTTTGATGGGTCAGGAAATGATCGCCTGGCTGACACATCTGCAGCATACCCGAGGCAAGAACGTCTGGTTCGTCGGGATTCTTGATGAAAAACTCGACGACTTCAATCGCCGCACGTTTTCCCTGCAAATCGACGGTTCCAAAACCGGTCTGGAATTGCCTGGCATCGTCGACGTCGTGCTGACTCTGGCCGACATCAAAAGTGATGACGGCACCAGCTATCGCGCCTTTGTCTGTCACACCCTGAATCCCTGGAACTATCCGGCCAAAGATCGTTCCGGCCGACTGGACATGATCGAAGAGCCTCACCTCGGACGCCTCATGACCAAGATGGCCGGCCCCGGCAAACCGGCCAGTGAACGTCTGGACTTTACCCGTCCCGCCAACCTCGACCTTAACACCACCTCTTCCACTCAGGAGTCCTGATCATGAGTTTTTTCGATTTCAACAATGCCGCTGAACAATCCTCTTTCGATCTGATTCCGAAAGGCACCTTGGTCAAAGTCTGCATGACCATCAAACCCGGTGGCTATGACGATCCATCGCAAGGCTGGACGGGTGGGTTTGCCACACGCAACGCCAATACCGGCTCGGTCTATCTCAACTGCGAGTTCGTGGTACTGGAAGGCGAGTACGCGCGTCGCAAGATGTGGTCGTTGATTGGTCTGCACAGTCCCAAAGGCCCCGAGTGGACCAATATGGGGCGGACTTTTATCAAGGCCATTCTCAACTCGGCGCGCGGCATACATCCGGGCGATAACAGTCCGGCGGCACAAAACGCCCGACGTATTGCCAGTTTTGCCGATCTCGAAGCGATCGAATTTCTCGGAAAAGTCGACTGGGAAAAAGACCAGAACGGTGAAGACCGCAGCGTCATTCGTTCGGCCATTACGCCCGAGCATAAAGATTACGCCGCGCTGATGAGAGGCGCTATGCCTTTGGCAACACCTGCCGCACCTAACACTACGTTGACTCCCGCCGGTCAGTCATCGGCGCCCAACCGCCCCAGTTGGGCACAGTAAGGAGGGCTGATGATACTGCGTCCCAGACAATCGCAACTGGTCGATCGCTCGATTGCAGCGCTCAATCAGCACGGCAATACGCTGGCGATCGGGCCGACAGGATCGGGCAAAACCATCATGTTGTCGGCGGTGGCCGGCAACGTGCTGGCCAACCCGGATCTCAAAGCCTGCATCCTGGCCCACCGTGACGAACTCACCTGGCAGAACCACAGCAAGTTTAAGCGGGTGAATCCGGGCATCAGCACTTCAGTGTTCGATGCCGATGAAAAGTCCTGGTCGGGTCAAGCGACCTTCGCCATGGTGCAAACGCTATCGCGCAATACCCATCTTAAGGCCATGCCAGCCCTTGACCTGCTGGTGATCGACGAAGCTCATCATGCGGCATCGCCGACTTACCGCAAAGTCATCGACCAGGTGCTGGACACCAATGCCGATGCGCAGATATTCGGTGTCACGGCCACGCCTAATCGCGGTGATGGCAAAGGCCTGCGCGAGGTATTTTCCAATGTCGCCGACCAGATCACCCTGAGTGAATTGGTTCGCACTGGCTATCTGGTACCACCTCGTACCTTTGTCATCGATGTCGGTACTCAGGGCGAACTGTCCAAGGTGAGTCGCACATCAATGGATTTTGACATGAACGAAGTGGCGTCGATCATGAATAAGGCACCCATTACCAAGGCCGTGATCGAACATTGGTGCGACAAGGCTCATGACCGCAAAACCATCGTGTTCTGTTCCACGGTCGCCCATGCCGATTCGGTTTGCGAAGCCTTCAATCAAGCCGGGATTTCTTCGGTATTGATCCATGGCGAACTGTCAGATGCCGATCGCCAGCAACGCCTGGCTGACTTCGAATCCGGTGTGGCGCAGGTCGTGGTCAATGTCGCCGTATTGACGGAGGGCTACGACTACACGCCCACTGCCTGCGTCATCCTGCTGCGGCCCAGTTCCTACAAATCAACCTTGATCCAGATGATCGGCCGAGGACTGCGCACGGTCGACCCCGAAGAATTTCCGGGGGTCGTGAAAACCGACTGCATCGTTCTGGATTTTGGCACGGCCACACTGACCCACGGTTCGCTGGAACAGGAGGTCAATCTGGATGGCAGTAGCCATCAGGAGCCCAAGCTTTGCCCGGTATGCAAAGCCGAAGTACCCCACTCGATCATGGAATGTCCGTTGTGCGGCTACATCTGGGAACGCGAGGAAGGTGAAGAACTGCCTCCGTCCAGCGAGCGCGAACCTTTGACCGATTTTGTGATGAGCGAAATCGACCTGCTGAAACGCTCCAACTTTCGCTGGTGCGATTTGTTTGGCTGCGACGATGCGTTGATGGCGACCGGCTTCAATGCCTGGGGCGGCATTTTTTTCCTCAATGGCCGCTGGTATGCGATCGGCGGCAGAAAGGAGATGCAGCCGCGTCTGTTGGCGGTCGGCGAACGTACTGTGTGTATGGCCCAAGCCGATGACTGGCTCAATGAACACGAATCTCAAGATTCGGCGCACAAATCCCGGCACTGGCTTAACCAACCGCCTACCGAAAAACAGCTTCGCCACCTGCCACCTCAAGTCCGAACCGATTTTGGTTTGACCCGTTATCAGGCCTCGGCGCTGCTGTCCTTTCGATTCAACAAAGCCAGTATTCAACAACTGGTGATGGCTGCTAACAGCAGCTATCGGGAGGCCGCGTGACATGCACTGTTTGCAACCGACAAGCGCGGGGCTTTGGATATTGCCCCACGCAATACAAGCGCGGCGATCCGCATCGAATCAGCCAGTCCCGACAATTCTGCTCGATGCGTTGCCAGTCGGCATTCTCAACGCTGATGACCAAAACCGGAGGTCGCATGATCGATGCCAGTGAAATGGAAAAGGCCGCGATGCGCGCCTGCTTGTTGCCACTTGGAGGCTATGTCGGCTCGATCGGCATGGAAAGAGCTCTGGCCGATTACAGCCAGGAAGAAGTCTTGATGCTGATCGACATCGTGGTCTGTGCTTATCAGGACTACATGATCGAAGAGCATGAGCGTCTGGCTGAGCAGGATCGGAAATTTTTAGAAGAACGGCTGTCACGTCAGCAATCCTCAAACACCAAGGGAGCCATGTTCTGATGCTGGATTTTAATCATCAACCCAAATTTTACGAACAAGTCACGGCAGTGCTGGACCAGTCGTTGGCCATCGAACGTCAGCAACAAGTTCCTCGCAATTATCTGGGGGCTTCGCGTTTAGGTGTAGCCTGCGAGCGGGCTTTGCAATACGAATACGCTAGCGCGCCAGTCGATGACGGGCGTGATTTCACCGGACGCATCTTACGGGTGTTCGAGGTCGGCCATTCTCTCGAGGAACTGGCGGTCCGCTGGCTACGCCTGGCAGGTTTCGAACTGCATAACCAGAAAGCTGATGGTGGCCAGTTCGGCTTTTCCGTGGCCGGCGGCAAGATCAAGGGTCATGTCGACGGCATCATCACGGCGGCACCGGCCTCACTCAATCTAACATTTCCGATGCTGTGGGAATGTAAAACCATGGCCGACAAACACTGGAAAGCCTGCGTCAAATCCGGTGTCGCCGTCACCAAACCCGTGTATGCCGCACAAATGGCAACCTACCAGGCCTATATGGACAGCACAATACCCGGCCTGGCAGACAATCCGGCACTGTTCACGGTCATCAACAAGGATACCCAGGAATTATGGTTCGAACTGGTGCCTTTTGATGCGGGACTGGCCCAACGCATGTCAGACCGTGCAGTGAAAGTCATTCTGGCAACCGAAGCCGGCGAGTTGCTGCCACGCAGTTTCAGTGATCCTTCCCACTACGAATGCAAATACTGCAGTTGGCAAAACCGTTGCTGGGGCGGTGGCTGATGATGATCTCTTCAGAAAAACTTAATGGCTTTCAATCTGGACCATTATCCGGCGTTGCGAGAGATGCCTTTACCTCAAAGCTATCGGCTTCATCTTTGGCAATTTGCAATGCAATGTCGGCTTCTGAAGTGGCATCCACACGCGCAGGATCAATTCGCCCAACTTCAGAATCGGCATCAATCGTTATGCGTACTGTACTCATCGTATTAAATCGCCCATTGACTGGTATTGCACAGCATTCAAGCGTGCAGAGCAGCGTATTCTCGGGCCGAAGGAATGTGCTGAGGCAAACTGCGTCCCGTGGGTCGCACGGCTTCCCAACCCAGGCAGGCCAACCAAATCGAGCGCGGAATGGATTTTTCGCCGTCCCGGTAGTAGATCAGCATACGACGGGAAATTCCCAAGGCCTCGGCAGCCTGCTCCAGCGTGAGACCAGTTTCGTGCAGCCAGGTCCAGATACGTTCATGACCGATGCCACCAGCCTGTTCAACGGCAAGGTTGCGCAGGTTATCGGTTGCAAGATCGAGTTCATCTTCGATCCAGTCGACCGTGCGGCCAGCGAATCCGACTTTGGCCTGCGCAAACAACGTCAAATCCTTCAGGGCATTCAGCGCTTTGCTGCTGTCGATCCATTCGCTCAAATCGACTTCATAGCTTTGATTGTCGGCATAGGTCAATCGCAGCCTGAATTCGGGCAATGCCTCAACGGCGGTGAGTTGAAAATGGTCTTTGCTCATAACTGCAGTTCCTCAAATATCTCGGCCAACTTTTCACGGTTGACTTTTGCCCAGGCCAGCACTTCGGCGATTTCACGCGACGCAATTTTGCCGTGGATGATTTCCTGGGTGTCAATCCTGACCCACGCCTCACGCCCATCGTTCATCAGTACATGGAAATGGGGTGGCAGATGGTCTTTGGCATTGATCCGGACCCGGCAATGGGTAAAGCGCTGGATGACTGGCATAGACCAGCATCATAGTGCAATGGTTGCACGTTATCAAGATCAGGTTTTGTATTCGGCCATGAGCAACGCTGGAGGGCCGCATGATGACTGATAACGTGATCTGGCTAGATTTCAACGACGCCCCGGAACAGCACACGGTGATGTTTGATGACATCGATGCGCTGCGTCAGGGATTGCTGGACCGTCTGGAGTCGGTCCTGCATTACCTGTTTCCACAAGGCCGGATTCGCAGTGGCAAGTTTTACGTGGGTGACGTAGATGGTGCGCGAGGCAAGAGCCTGGTCGTTGAACTCGAAGGACCGCGTCGTGGTTTGTGGAAGGATTTCGCCACCGACGATGGCGGCGATGTGATCGATCTTTGGGCCTTGTCGCAAGGTCTATCGGCTCGGCATGATTTTCCGAAGTTGGCTCAGGACAACCGGCAATGGCTCGGTCTGGTGCCGATATCGACGGCGCCTGCCGCCACCAAGAAACAGTCATCTTCTGCAGTCGCCATTGATGAACTTGGCCCCTACACCGGCAAATGGGATTACTTCACGGCCGAAGGCGAACTGATTGCCTGCGTGTATCGCTATGAACCTGAGTCTGGTAAGGAATACCGACCCTGGGATGTCCGCGCCCGGTTATCGCGTGCACCGGATCCGCGTCCGTTGTTCAATTTACCGGCAGTGGCTATAGCCAAACAGGTCGTTCTGGTCGAAGGCGAGAAATGCGCCGAGGCATTGATCAATTTAGGCATCGTGGCGACTACCGCCATGAACGGTGCCAAGGCGCCGATCGACAAAACCGACTGGTCACCCTTGGCGGGTAAGCAGGTAGTGATCTGGCCGGACCGGGATGCGCCAGGCTGGGATTATGCCGAGCATGCTGCCAAGGCCTGTATCGCTGCAGGCAGTGTCTCGGTCGCCATTCTGGTACCACCGACCGACAAACCGGATAAATGGGATGCCGCCGATGCGGTCGCAGAAGGCTTTGATTGCCAGTCTTTCGTAAACGATGGCCCGCGCAGAGAATTGAAAGCGGCAGAGCCGCTGCTGCCGACCTTCAGCTTGGGCGATCTGTTAGACGATGAATCGCCGATTCCACCCGATATTATCGCGCCACGGGTACTGACACCGGGCGGCATGCTGGTATTTGGCGGCGCGCCGAAAGTCGGCAAAAGTGACTTCCTGCTATCGTGGCTAGCCCATATGGCAGCCGGCGCGACGTTTCTGGGTATGAGTCCACCACGGCCCTTACGGGTATTTTATCTGCAGGCCGAGGTGCAATATCACTACCTGCGCGAACGCGTGAAGGACGTCAGACTGCCGTCACATCGGCTGATGGACGCCCGGCGCAACTTTGTCGCTACCTCACAGTTACGTCTGGTGCTCAACGATGCCGGTCTGGCGCAGGTCATTCCGACCATTGCTCAAGCCTTCAACGGCGAGCCACTGGACATTATTGCCATTGACCCGATCCGCAATGTGTTCGACGGTGGCGATACTGGCGGTGAGAACGACAACGGCGCGATGCTGCTTTTCCTGTCGCAGCGGGTCGAACGTATCCGGGCCGTTGTCAATCCGGATGCCGGTGTCATCCTTGCCCATCACACCAAGAAGCTCGGCAAAAAGCAGTTCGAGGAAGATCCGTTTCAGGCTCTGGCTGGTGCGGGCAGTTTGCGAGGTTACTACTCGACCGGCATGTTGCTGTTTCGTCCGGATGAAACCCTGACGCCCCGCGATCTGATCTTTGAGCTTAGAAACGGTCCAGGCATTCCACAAAAGCACATCGACAAAATCAAGGGCGAATGGCGCGAGGTCGATAGCAACCAGCGACTGGTATTGCAGGACTACAGCGAGCGCCTGGACGCCGAACGGCGACGCAAGCGCGATGTGATTTTGCAGATCCTGTTTGATGAAGCGAAATTGGGTAGGTGTTACACCGCCAACCAATTCGCCGAATCCTTCGAAAGCAAAGCCGGTCTCGGCGCCAATCGCACCATCAACGAACGACTGTCAGTGCTCTCCACCAAGGGTTACATCAAGTTCTTCCGCAATCCCGAGGACTATGGGTTGCCACGTCTTAACCGCAGCAAGTACGGCTATCTGTGCGTTGAGGACATGCGCTTCCAAGCCAGCCCGGAATCGTTGGATGCTGATACTGGCGAAGTCGGTCCTCCACCTTTAAGTATTTTACCCACCCACTTCAAATGCCCACAAACCGGTGCGTTATTACCGGTCGAGGATCCCCATACCTGGATTTATCATGAGGAGTTAGAAGCATGATTTCACTACCCGACGGCAACCCGCAATCTGGACCAGATTGCTGCAATCTGCAATCTGGCTGCACACAAATATTCAGTCATAACAATGACTTGCATGGAAATCCAGATTGCAGGGGTTCAGATTGCAGAGCAGGTCTGCAATCTGAAAAACACCATAAAAAATCAGTTACTTACAGTCAATTCCAGATTGTGTCTGCTCTCCTTGTTACTTACGTAACAGTAGGCAATCAGCCTACTGTTAAACGTAAAGGGAGGCCATGGTCGGTTGGTATGCGGAAAGAAGGAGTCATGCAATGGGCTCAGTAATCTTGGCTATCGATCTCGGCATACAAACCGGCTGGGCACTGTCAGCAAATGATAAACACATTACCAGTGGTAGCGAAGGCTTCAAGCCCCAGCGGTTTGAAGGCGGCGGTATGCGTTACCTGCGTTTCAAAAGGTGGCTGACGGAAATTAAACAGTCAGTCGAATCAATCGATGTGGTGTATTTCGAGGAGGTGCGCCGCCATGTCGGTGTCGATGCGGCCCATGCTTACGGTGGTTTCCTTGCCACGTTGACAGCCTGGTGCGAACACCATCAGATTCCGTATCAAGGCGTGCCGGTCGGTACGATCAAGAAACACGCCACCGGCAAAGGTAACGCTTCCAAGGCCGAGATGATTGATTCAACCATCAAGCGCGGCTTCAATCCGGCTGACGACAATGAAGCCGACGCTCTGGCTTTGCTGCATTGGGCTCTGGAAACGCAGGAGGTGATCCCATGACACCGACACATTACCGCTGCCCACTCGGACGGCCCAACATGCAACGTCCGGATCCTGAAGACATCAAGCGCAACGGCTGGCGTCACGAAGGCATCCTGGTGATCTCGATTAGTGATGACCGTCTGGATTGGACCGAGCAGGAATTATTGAAACAGATTGGACAACGTTTGTACGGACGTCGGGAGAGCAAACATGGCTGAGTGGAACCAGGAACAAGTGGCGGCACGATTTGAAGAGGCAGCGGATACGGCAGAACGATTGCCAGCAATGCGGTCGCTGAGCTATTTCAATATCTGGCCCATCATCTTGCGTGAGCACCGGGAGCGTTGGGTTGATGAACTGGATGTTCGTTTTCCACCGTCGCCCGAGGCAGTCGATCGGATGGTGGAAACCAATCGCTGGGCGTTGTGGTTGGAAGAGGACCAGCGACATCTGATCTGGATGCGAGCGCAGCGGTGCAAGTGGAAAGAAATCTGTGCGCGGTTTGGCTGTGAGCGGAGCACGGCTCGGCGGCGTTGGGAGAGGGCGTTGAAGTTTGTGACTGATCAGTTAAACCAGACTTTAGAGAACTGATTCTTGCCAAATTTTGCCAAAAGTTCCAGAATTCAGTCCATGAGCACAATGAACATTTCTTTACCTGATTCGCTTAAATCCTTCGTGGATGAGCAAGTCACCCAAAGGGGCTATGGCACCAGCAGTGAGTATGTGCGTGAGCTGATTCGCAAGGATGCGGATCGGCAGCGACTGCGGGGCCTGCTGCTTGATGGCGCCGCTTCCTCGCCAGCCACACCTGTTGATGCGGGTTATTTTGCTGCGATGCGCGAGCGGGTTCAACAACGAACTCAGAAGTGAGTTCCAAACCTGTCGTCCCGCGTGAACTGGCGAACCGGGATGTCGAAAATGCTATCGAGTATTACCTGAGTGAAAATGCCGAACAAGCGGGATTTGTTTCATTGATGCTCTGGAAAAAGCCTACACCCATATCAGTCGCCACCCTGCGACCGGTTCATCTCGTTACGCACATGAACTCAATCTTCCAGGACTAAGGTTTTGGCCATTCTCGCGCTATCCTCACTTAGTGTTCTACATTGAGCATGAAAATCATATCGACGTCTGGCGTGTCTTGCATGTTCAACGCGATATTCCGGAATGGATGAATTCTGACGATCATGGCAGCACCAACTAACGACAGCAAAGTTGAAGACGAATCAACTAACCGATAGGAGATACTCATGCCCACCAGCGAAGCGCTAAAAATGGAAATCGCCGCAGGCAAGAACAGTGGTTCTGGCATTTCAGCCGAGATTGTATTTGCGCGGCTGGAGGCAAAGTACGAACAACAGGCAAAGAGTATTTTTTTCAATGAAATTGCGTGTAATCAACTGCAATTGCAGAAAGATGCGGAAAGCTGAGGGTTGACGCGGGTTTCAGGCACTTTTGGGGTGCTACAAAAACACCGAATTTGCTATACACTGTCAGCTAATTTCTGGACAGTGGTGAGCGTAAATCCGCACCAGTCCGAATCGATGGGTCCTTCCCCGCAAGAATCCCTAGCGGGGGCCGACAGCGCGCAACCTCGCTAGCGTTAGACTGCAAACCGAGGTTTGCATAGTTTGCAGGTTTGCACAGAACACCACTCTCAGAATCTCACAGTTTTTAGCCCGCCCCGTGCGGGCTTTTTTGTTTACGCAGCCAGCGCTATCGACGGCCTGATCGGGGATTAACTCTCTCCGACTCGGGCCGTTTCTTTTTGCGGCCTGGCTTTTTGCTAAAGGACATTCGCATGACCGCATCCTGGCTGGCCGACAAGATTGAGCAATGGCCGACCACTAAGTTGCTGCCTTATGCCCGTAACGCGCGCACCCACTCCGACGACCAGGTAATGCAGATCGCGGCATCGATTGCCGAGTTTGGTTTTACCAATCCAATCCTGGCGGGCGCTGATGGCGTTATTGTAGCCGGGCATGGACGGTTGGCCGCCGCCAATAAGCTCGGTTTGAGCATGGTGCCGGTGGTGGTTCTTGATCATCTGTCGGCGACACAGCGCCGAGCCTTGGTGATTGCCGACAATCGTATCGCGGAAAATGCTGGCTGGGATGATGCCATGCTGCGGGTGGAACTCGAGGCCTTGCAGGATGATGAATTCGATTTGTCGATTACCGGTTTTGATCTCGACGACCTCGCGGATTTGCAAGGTGACGAAGACGGTGACGGTAGTGGTTCCGATCAAGACGATGCTGTGCCCGAGGTTTCAGAAACCGTTATTTCCCAACCGGGCGATGTCTGGTTGCTGGGCAAGCACCGCCTGTTGTGTGGCGATTCCACGTTGGCCGATAGCTACGTGCAATTACTACTGGGTGAAACGGTGGACCTGGTGTTCACCGATCCTCCTTACAATGTGAATTACGCCAACTCAGCCAAAGACAAACTGCGTGGTAAAAACCGGGCCATCCTCAATGACAATCTGGGCGACGGCTTTTATGATTTTCTGTTGGCGGCATTGACACCGACCCTGGCTCATTGCCGTGGTGCGATTTACATCGCCATGTCATCCAGCGAACTGGATGTATTGCAGGATGCCTTTCGTGCCGCCGGTGGTCACTGGTCGACCTTCATCATTTGGGCGAAGAATACTTTCACCTTGGGCCGTTCCGATTACCAACGCCAGTACGAACCCATATTGTACGGCTGGCCCGAAGGGGTTCAGCGCCATTGGTGCGGCGACCGGGATCAGGGTGATGTCTGGCAGATCAACAAGCCAGCCAAGAACGATTTGCATCCGACCATGAAGCCGGTTGAATTGGTGGAACGGGCAATTCGTAATTCCAGTAAGCCGGGGCAAGTGGTACTCGATCCGTTTGGTGGTTCGGGCACGACATTGATTGCGGCTGAAAAGGCTGGCCGGGTGGCCAGGCTGATTGAGCTGGATCCTAAATACGTGGATGTGATTGTCCGCCGTTGGCAGGACTGGACGGGGCAACAAGCCACCCGCGAGACGGATGGCGTAGCCTTTGACTCAATACCATTCTCTGGGCCAATCGGGCATGAGGTCGCCGCTACTGATGTCGGCGATGTAGCTGAGGTCCTTGAACTCGCCAGCCCGGTCAGTGATGTAAACACCACCGACACACTGCAGTGCGATGCCGTATTGTCGGGTGAGCTCAGTTAAGGCTTTAACGAATTGTTGGTAGTTAGCGGCGACTTGTTGGTCGGTCAAGTTGGTGGCGGTGGTCATGTTGGCCTCCTGTCAGTTTACGCGGCTTGCTGTTCGTCGATGATACCGCAGTGGGTCACAAACCCGGTCAGGTAAGGCAGGCCGCGTGGGATGCCGTATTCTTTGGCGGTGACCCGGCCAATTTTCCAGCCCATCCACTCTTGCGTGGCGCCTTTGATGGCGGTTTCTAAGGGATGGCCTTTGCTCAGATAGTTCAACACGCTGTCGGCAAAATGTCGGCCGTAGCGGCTGTCCAAAAAAGCGCGGGTGGCATCAAAGTCGCAGCCGGTGGCTTCGCTGATTGTTGCCATGGCGATGGGCCAGCCCGCTTCGGCGTGCTCGTTCAGGGTACCCCAAAAGCCCCATTCGGTGTTTTGGGTTTTAGGGATGTTGTGTGGGTTTTGGCTGGTCATGGTCGGCTCCTGGTTTGATGGTTTCGATGGCTGTAGTAACGCTTCTTTCAAACCAGAAGCCAAGTTGATTTATGCGATTGATTCACTGTCTTGCTGCTCTTTCACAATGCTGCGGGCAATCCAGTCCAGACGCGGATTGATGTGATGCAGATTTTCCAAAATCTCGTTGGGCAGGCTTTGGATGAAGGCTTTTTGCAGGGCGATGCGTTCAAACATCGCTGGGTTGCGGCGACGCGAGCGTTCCTCCTCGATGTATTGGGACCAGTCTTCGCCGCGTAAAATCGCGTCAAAGGTAGCGGTGTCTTGTTGGGCGGCGATCAGGTCTTTGATGGTGCTCATGGCGTTCTCCGGTGGGCTGGTTTTGATGGTTGCATTTACGCTTCATTCAGCCAGGAAGCCAAGTTAATTCTGAATCATTTTTAGAGGGGCGTCAGACAATGCCAACACCCCTTGTTGGCTAAACTGCAATCCCCACGTAGCGGCCGTAAGCACTGCCTGATGGATCGACATAAAGGGTTATCCGATCAGGCGCGGAAACCTCAACGGCACTTCGTAACTCGTTGTTGATATAACCGCCTCGACCTTTTAACCAATCGTAGTCTTGATAAAAATTGGCGGCAAAACGATCATATTCAGCAGTGCTGAGTGTTTGATGAAGTTCAATACTGACGTTGCTTGGAGTTTTGTCCGGATCGTTATTGGACATTACATCCTTGAGATCTGCAGGCTTCCTGATAAAACAGACTTTTAGTTGTGTATTTGTATTGATGGTCATCGTTAGCCTCCCGAGGCTCATGTGGAGATGGCCGTAGTAACGCTTCATTCAGACAGGAAGCCAAGTTCAATTTGATTGAATCCGTGACGCTGATCGCTAGAACAAAAAAAGCCCCCAACGTGAGCAACGATGGGGGCTATCGAGTAGGTATTTCTTTACAACGAGGAGGTACTACATAAAGCGTTAAACCCGGACGGCGTCTTTTAAATCCAGATTGCTGGTCAATGACGCTGACCCGAACAGTAAAGTGGACAGTACAAATTCGCCGGACATGAATCCGAATACACCGACCACGAATAACAAGCCGGTGACAATGTCTCTATAAAGATTGATAGGTTTTTTCATGATGGCCTCCTGATGAGTCCGCTAGTAAGTGAAGTTGATTTCATCATAAACCTTCTGACTTTATTTACAATACCCGGTGAATGGCATGATTTGTTTCTATTTGGTAAACAATAAGACGGAAACCAAATCGCCGGAGGCGGATAGCCTTGCCTCCAGCGGTGTTGAGGCTTAGGACGCCGATACCGCAGGCAGGCGATAAACCCGGTCACTGCCCTTGGTTTTTTCCGAGGTGATTTCCAGGCCGAGCTTTTTCTTGAAGGCGCCGGCAAAGGTGCCGCGCACCGTATGGGCCTGCCAACCGGTGGTCGCGCAAATCTGTGGCACTGTTGCCCCTTCCGGGCGGCTTAGCATTGCAAGAACCTGGGCTTGTTTGGAGCTTTTGCTGGATGGCGGTGTAACGTCAGTCATTGATTCCGGTTCGCTGGTGTCGGGTTGACCACCCAGTGCCAACCGGACATCGGCAATCACGCAGTAACAGTCGTCACCGCTTTTATCGATCAGGGCTTTGTTATAAAGCGCTTCGATCACTTTCTGCCGTGCGCCGCCTTTGATGTGTTCGGGGAACCAGTCGATGCGACCTTGCGTATGCTGGATAGCATGGGTCAGCACTTGGAGTTGGGTATCAGTGAGTTTCAGTTCTAAGTTCATGGTGTGCTCCGGTTGATGAGGTAATCAGTCTTCCCAAACCTGGGTGCCGTCCAAAGTGATCCAAAGCCTGGCGTCTGCTTCGGTGGCCATCTCGACCACGGCCAGTCCGGTTTTGATATTGGTACCGTCTTTACCGGTGTAGGTGAAGTGCTGTTGGTTGTGAAACACTTGCCAGGGATGGCCTTGGTGATCGAATTCAACTTCGATGTGCATCAGGCCTCTGGGTTTATGGTTGGTGTCGGTGATCTGGGCGTTGATGGTTGGCATGGGATGCTCCTGGTTTGTTTATTAATGGTTGCCAGCAATGTCTTGCTCGGTGGCTTTGGGTGTTTGATGCCCCAACTCAACACCAGCAATAAAGGCAGCCTCCAGTGCTTTACGGATATCCCAAACCGCCAGGGCGTGGAAATCTAAATCGTCGCGGCCTTCCGTTTTTAGCGTTTCTACCGACAGGTGTTTTTGGGCAATCAGGGTCAGGATGTTGTTGATTGAGCTCATGGCGATTTCCTTGTATTTCGTGGTGTGGACGACTGTATGAACGCTTCATTCCGCGAGGAAGCCAAGTTTTATCTGATTAACTTCGAAGGAATGTTTGAAGAATTTCTATGGGCATCTCAATACGCGCTTATGCCCGCCATAGGGGCGTTTCGGATACCGCCGTCCATAAGGCCATTCGTGCCGGGCGGATAACACCAGAGCCCGATGGCAGTATCGATGCCGACCGGGCTGATCAGGAATGGGCGAGCAATTCGGACAATCCAAAAGTCGGCACAACCAAACGGGCCGAGAAGGTCACGATCAAGGAATCGAATAACGATTCTGCGTCAGTATTACCAGCAACACTGGCTACCGGCGGCACCTCGCTTTTGCAGGCCCGCACCGTCAATGAAGTCGTCAAAGCGCAAACGAACAAGGTTCGGCTGGCTCGCTTAAAAGGCGAGTTGGTCGATCGGCCACAAGCCAATGCCCATGTGTTCAAACTGGCGCGTGCCGAACGCGATGCCTGGCAGAACTGGCCGGCCCGCGTATCGGCACAATTGGCGGCCAAACTGGAAGTGGATGCCCATACTTTGCATGTCTTGCTGGAAACCGCTGTGCGCGAGCACTTGCAGGAATTGGGCGATGTTCGCCCACGCGTTGATTAATAGCATCATCCTGACCAGGTAATAATGGATACCGAATACGAAGGCTGTTTCGATATTGAACAGGCCTGGCGAGAAGGTCTGACACCGGATCCCCTGTTATCGGTGTCCGAATGGTCAGACCGGCATCGCATGTTATCGAGCAAGGCCTCGGCCGAGCCCGGTCGTTGGCGCACCAGTCGCACACCGTATTTGAAAGCGATTATGGATTGCCTGTCGCCGACCTCACCGGTCGAACGCGTGGTATTCATGAAGGCCGCGCAGCTCGGGGCGACCGAGATGGGCAATAACTGGATCGGCTATGTGATCCACCATGCGCCCGGTCCGATGATGGCCGTGTCGCCCACCGTGGAAATGGCCAAGCGTAACTCCAAACAAAGGATCGATCCCTTGATCGAGGAGTCGCCGGTACTGGCCGAGTTGATTGCACCATCGCGTAGTCGCGATGCCGGCAATACCATTCTGGCGAAAGAGTTTCGCGGTGGTGTGCTGGTGATGACCGGCGCCAACAGCGCGGTGGGTTTGCGCTCGATGCCGGTGCGGTATTTGTTTCTGGATGAGGTCGACGGTTACCCGAATGACGTCGATGGTGAAGGTGATGCCATCTCACTAGCCGAAGCCCGTACCCGGACTTTTGCCCGGCGCAAGATTTTCATTGTCTCGACACCGACCATTGCCGGTGCCAGTGCCATCGAACGCGAATACGAAGCTTCCGATCAACGCCGATACTTTCTGCCCTGTCCACATTGCGCACACCGGCAGTGGTTGCGTTTTGAGCAACTACGCTGGGAAAAGGGTCGGCCGGAAACTGCAGCTTATCAGTGTGAAGCCTGTGAACTATCTATTTCGGAGCAACACAAAACCTGGATGTTGGAACACGGTAAGTGGCGTTCGATGATGGATGGGGACGATCAGTTACCTGAAGTCTCTGGCATTAAAGCAGAGCCTAAAACTGCCGGCTTTCATCTGTCGTCGCTATACAGTCCGGTCGGTTGGCGCAGTTGGCGCAACATCGCCGCTGCCTGGGAAAGCGCTATCAACAAGGAGTCTGGTTCAGCATCTGCCATCAAGACTTTCAAGAACACCGAATTGGGTGAAACCTGGGTCGAGGAAGGCGAAGCGCCGGACTGGCAGCGTTTAATCGAACGCCGGGAAGATTACAAAATCGGCAGCGTACCGGGCGGTGGTTTGTTACTGGTCGGAGGCGCCGATATTCAAAAGGATCGGATCGAAGCTTCGATCTGGGCTTTTGGCCGGGGTAAGGAATCCTGGCTGATTGAACATCGGGTTTTGATGGGCGACAGCGCTCGCGATGAGGTCTGGAAATCCCTGGCCAGTCTGGTAGCTGAAACCTGGACTCATGAGAGTGGCGCGCAATTGCCGTTAGCTCGGTTTGCCATCGATACCGGCTTTGCTACCCAGGAGGCCTATGCCTTTATTCGCCGGCTTCGCGATTCGCGAGTCATGGCGGTCAAAGGTGTGGCCAAAGGTGCTGCCCTGATCGGTACACCCACAGCAGTCGATGTCAGCCAGGGTGGCAAAAAACTGCGACGCGGTATCAAGGTGTTCTCGGTGGTGGTCAGCATTGCCAAGCTGGAGTTTTACAACAACCTGCGCAAAGCCGCCGATGTTCTGGATGATGGCGTAACCTTGCAGTATCCCATCGGTTTTGTGCATTTGCCCAAGGTGGATGGCGAGTTTGTGCAGCAACTATGTGCCGAACAATTGATGACCCGTCGCAACCGTCATGGCTTTGCGGTGCGGGAATGGCACAAGATGCGCGAGCGTAACGAGGCTTTGGACTGTTACGTCTACGCCAGGGCCGCTGCCTGTGCCGCTGGCCTGGACCGTTTTGAGGAGAGGCATTGGCAGGAACTGGAGCGACAACTCGGTGTGCCAGATGGCAAGCCGCCACCCATACCAACAGCGAACGCAAATACGGCTGTGTTACCAGCCGAACCCCAGACAGAGGCCACCCATCGCGGTGGCCTTTCTGTTTCTGGCACTAACCCAACGGGTCGACGTGTGATTCGTAGTCGCTGGATTAACTAACCCACTGCCACTCATGAGCCTGCAATCGCAACTAAACAGCTTTGTCCTGCGGGTATCGGAATTGTTCGATCGGGTCGATGCCCGAACCGGACCACTGGATAGCCTGGCCACCTCGGCCAAACACGATCTGGTGGCGGCCATCAATGAACTGGCGGCTCGCGACAGCGGCAGCAGTTCGGGTGTCGCCTACCTGCACACCCAAAACGTGCCCGCTACGAGCTGGACCATTAACCATAACCTCGGGCTTCGTCCCGCCGTATCGATCATCGACACCGGCGGCAATGAAGTCGAAGCCGAAGTCAGTCACACGAGCGCCAATCAGCTCGTCATTCGTTTTGCCATCCCGCTTGCCGGGCTGGCCCGATTAATTTGATAGGAGACCTGAATGTCCCGCAAGCAATTGTCTGATCTGGATTTTGGCGGCGTCGCCCGTATTCGTAATTTACCCTCACCGGTCAATGCCGACGAACCGGCTCGATTGTCCGACCTCAACTCGGCAGTCGAAGGTTTGGCCTGGAAGGATTCCTGCCGGGTGGCTGCACAAACCAACCTCAACTTATCCTCTCCCGGTGCCTCGATTGACGGCGTGACGGTATCAGTGGGCGACCGAGTCCTGGTCAAGGCGCAGACCAATGGCTTTGAAAACGGTATCTACATCTGGAACGGCGCGGCCGTGTCGATGACCCGTGCATTGGATGCCAATATCGCTGCCGAACTGGAACAAGCCGTAACCACCGTCGAGGAAGGCACCTCAGCCGGCACCAGTTGGCGGCAATCGGTCGTCAATTTTGTATTGGATACCGGCACCGTGACCTGGATCCAGTTTGGTTCGGCGGTGGGTGCGGCTTCGGAAACCAGTTCCGGCATTGCCGAGATTGCTACGCAGGCTGAAACCGATACCGGCACTGACGATGCGCGCTTTGTCACTCCATTAAAACTCAATGCCTGGGCCAACAAAACCCGCCGGGCGCAAGCCACTATCGGCGATGGCACCAGTACCCAGTTCGATGTCAATCATAACTTTGCCACACGTGATGTGGTCGTCCAGGTCTATCAGGCCTCAGGCAACTATGAACAGGTGACCTGCGATGTGTCACTGCCCAGTACCAATAGCGCCAGGCTGAACTTTGCTGCCGCACCGGCAGCCAATGCTTACCGTGTCGTGGTGATGGGTTAATCGGTCACTGATCAATGAAAGATCTTTCCTATCGAACCGTACCGGTAGTAGCGGCGTTACCCGCAGCCTCAGCCACTTTGGCCGGCGTCATCGTCCGTCTGTCCACAGACAACAAACCGTACTGGTGTGATGGCTCGGCCTGGGTCGATCTGACCTTGCTGCTCAATTCCGATGCGCGACTAAGCACCGCCAGGCTGACAGCCGATGTCACCAATAACACGGTGACGCTGGCCAATGCCACGGGCCTTGCGATTGCACTGGCTGCCAACAGTACCTATGCGGTGGACGCCCGGGTGATGTTCCAGACCGCAGCGACCACCACCGGTATCCGTCTGACCCAGACCGTACCCACCGGCGCCACGGTGGTGGCTCAGTGGAATACGCCGACGTCATTGACGGCGAGCACTCAGGCCAACCAACGGGCGATCGATACCGGTGCGGCGACGACCGCCATTGATACCGCCAATGCCAATACGCTGGCTTGCGCAGAACTGTTGATCATCACCGGTGCGACCGCTGGCAATTGTCAAATCCGCTTCGCCTCCGAAGTTGCGGCTTCCAATGCCGTGATCAAGGCCGGCAGCCACCTGATCGCGCACAAGATTTTATAACCATGGCCTACACCCAGGAACAACTTACAGTTTTGGAAAACGCACTGGCCACTGGCGAGCGTCGGGTCAGTTTTGGCGACAAGACCGTCGAGTATCGCTCGATCGATGAACTCAAGGAAGCCATTCGTCTGGTGGAACGTGGCTTGTCCGAACAGGCGGTTTCCACCGGTTTGATCTCGCCACCGACCCGACAAATTCGCGTGACCACCACCAAGGGATTTTGATGCGCCTGTTCAAAACCATTCAGAGAAAGCTGTTCGGCAGCACGCCCACTTATGACGGTGTCGGTGGTGGCCGACGGTCTTTGGCCTGGGTCGTTGGGAATCCGGGTGCGGTGGCTGCGCTACTGTTTAGCCAAAACGAGTTGCGCGCCAAAAGCCGTGATCTGGTGCGGCGCAATGCCTGGGCCAGTGCCGCGTTGGAAGCCTATGTCTCCAATGCGGTCGGCACCGGCATCAAGCCACAGGCGATGATTGCCGATCCTGTCATCAGAGAACAAATCCAGTCACTCTGGCGTGACTGGACCGAAGTGGCCGATGCTTCTGGCCTGACCGACTTTTATGGCCAGCAAGCTTTGGCCTGCCGGGCGATGCTGGAAGGCGGTGAAGCATTGATCCGAATTCGTTTTCGTCGGCCGGAGGATGGTTTGCCCGTGGCGATGCAGTTGCAAGTGTTAGAGCCTGAGCATCTGCCGGTGACATTGAACACCACCGCCGATAGCGGCAACGTGATTCGGGCCGGGATCGAATTCGATGCTTTAGGGCGACGCGTTGCCTATCACTTGTACCGCAACCATCCCGAAGATGGTTTTCTGGCGCCGATGTCGAGCAGTACAGGTTTATCGACTGTACGAGTGGATGCAACTGAAATTATCCATCTGTTCCGGCCTTTGCGTCCTGGTCAGATTCGTGGTGAACCTTGGCTGGCCCGTGCTTTGGTCAAACTCCATGAACTGGATCAATACGACGATGCCGAGTTAGTCCGCAAGAAAACGGCGGCAATGTTCGCGGGCTTCATCACCCGACTGTCACCTGAAGACAATTTGGTCGGCGAAGGTCTGACCGATGCCAATGGTGTGGCTTTGGCTGGCTTGGAACCCGGCACCTTGCAAATCCTGGAACCAGGCGAAGACATCAAGTTCAGCCAACCCGCTGATGTCGGCGCTTCGTATTCTGATTTCCTCAGGATGCAGTTTCGGGCGGTGGCGGCTGCGATGGGTGTGACCTATGAACAACTGACCGGCGACCTGACCCAGGTGAATTATTCCTCAATTCGGGCAGGCCTTTTGGAATTTAGGCGCCGTGTGGAAGCCATTCAGCATGGCGTGCTGGTGCATCAGATGTGTCGACCGATCTGGCAGGCGTGGATGGATCAGGCGGTCATCGAAGGCGCCTTGAAGCTACCGGGCTATACGCTCGGCAATGTCAGTCAACGCAGAACGTATCTCGCCTGCAAGTGGATTCCACAAGGCTGGCAATGGGTCGATCCGCAGAAAGAATTTGGCGCCATGGTCACCGCGATTCGGGCGGGACTGTTGTCGCGCTCGGAAGCCATTTCCTCGTTTGGGTATGACGCCGAAGACATCGATCGTGAGATCGCGGCTGACAATGCCCGGGCCGATAGCTTGGGTCTGGTGTTCGAATCCGATCCACGGCATGACAAACCGGGCGTGACCTTCACTCCGACTAACAGCGCAGCCTCAACCGCCAACTCGGCAACCTCTGCGGAGAATCTCTAAATGTTGTTACCTCATATTGCGGCCCGTCTTTACGGGACGCCGCTGTTGCTTGCGCGCTCGAAACTGGACGTGATCCTGGCAGTGCTGGGTGATCGTGTGGGTTGGCCTGAACCGCAGAGCGCCTTGCCGATGCCGTTAGTCAAATCAGCACCCTTGGATGCGCCGATGGGCATTGCCGTGATTCCAATCTACGGCACCCTGGTGCGTCGAGCGATTGGGTTGGAAGCGGCTTCGGGTTTGACGTCTTATGGCGAAATCGCCGCCATGATCGAAACCGCTGTCAACGATCCATCGATTAACGGCATTTTGCTCGAGGTGGATTCGCCCGGTGGTGAAGCCGGCGGCATGTTCGAACTGGCCAGGCAAATTCGCGCAGCGGATGCCGTCAAACCGATCTGGGCGATTGCTTCGGACTCAGCCTTCTCGGCGGCCTATGCCTTGGCCTGTTCGGCATCACGGCTTTATGTCACCGAAACCGCTGGGGTCGGCTCGATTGGTGTGATTGCCATGCATGTCGACCAATCGGTTCGCGATGCCCAGGCTGGCTATCGCTACACCGCGATTACAGCTGGCGATCAGAAAAACGACTTCTCACCGCATGAACCATTGGATGCCGAAGCGGCTTCCCGGCTGAAAGCCGAAGTCGATCGGCTTTATGGCATGTTCGTCGACCATGTCGCCACGATGCAAGGGCTTGAGCCGCGCTTTATCCGCTCCACCCAGGCTGGTTTGTATTTCGGCGCCGATGCGGTGAATGCGGGTCTGGCGGATGCCGAAGGCAGCTTCACTCAGGCCATTCAGGATTTTGCAGCCTTTCTGGGCACGGCAGAAACACCCCTTCAACTTAACCAACGACCTTTTGCACTTTCTCATTCTTCAACACAGGAGATCAAAGCTATGGCTGACGAAGTCATCACTACAGAACAACCTTCGGCAGATCCTAAGCCGGAGTCCGAGCAAATCCAAACCCATCCGGATGGTGCTGATGGTGCCAATGAATCGGCAAAACTGATTCCTGAATCGACGCCCGATACCGATGCGGCCGTGAAATCGGCGATTGCCGCAACCCGTGCCGATGCGGTGGCCATCGCTGAACTGTGCCAACTGGCCGGTCAGCCGCAGCGCATCGCAAGCTTTCTGGCCAACGGCACATCGGAAACCGAGGTGCGTAAAGCCTTGTTGGCCAGTCGTGCCGAAGGTCAGGAGATCCAGTCGCACCTTCATCCGGATGCTGTTTCTCAAGCCGCATCCACCGATCACAACCCGCTGATGAAAGCGGTTAAAAAACTCACCGGTAAGGAGTAAATCATGGCCGCCATTCAAGAACCGCTCAATCTCGGCGATCTTCTGAAATACGAAGAAGATTGCCTGTTTTTCTCTCGTGAACAAGTCACGGTCGCTGCTGGCCAGGTACTGGAACTCGGTGCCGTCGTCGGAAGAGTCACCGCGACCGGAAAAATCAAACGCTTTGATCCGGCTGCAACCGATGGCACGGAAACACCTGCCGGGATTTTGCTACAGCCGGTCGATGCAGCGTTGATTGATATCGAAACTGCCTTGATGTTGGCGCGGCACGGCATTGTCGCCAGTCACGCCGTGGTGTGGCCTGCCGGCATCACCGCCCCAGAAAAACTCGCCGCCATCGCCACACTCGAAGGTCGCGGCATCCTCATTCGCCAATCTGCGTAAGGAATCTCCATGAACAATCCGTTTCACAATCCCGCATTTACCATGGCGGCCCTGACGGCGGCCATCAACATCATTCCGAACCGTTATGGCCGCACCGCGTCGCTGAACTTGTTTCCAGAAAAGCCGGTGCGTACCCGGCAGATCATTGTCGAGGAGCAAAACGGCGTGCTGAATTTATTGCCGGCTTTGCCGCCCGGTTCTCCCGGCACCGTCGGCACCCGAGGCAAACGCAAAGTGCGCTCGTTTGTGATTCCGCACATTCCGCATGACGATGTGGTGTTACCGGAAGAAGTCCAGGGCATTCGCACCTTCGGCTCGGAAACCGAGATGGAAAGCATCGCCAATGTCATGGCCGGTCACCTGGATACCATGCGCAACAAGCATTCCATCACACTGGAACATTTACGGATGGGGGCTTTGAAAGGCGTGATTCTCGATGCCGATGGCACCGTGATTTACGACCTGTACGACGAGTTCGATATTACCCCCGAAACGGTAAATTTCGAACTGGCTGTGGCCAATACCAACGTCAAAAAGAAGTGCGCCGATGTGTTGCGTCATATTGAGGACAACCTCAAAGGCGAGTTCATGACTGGGATTCACTGCCTATGTTCGCCGGAGTTCTTCGATGCGCTGACCGATCACGCCAAGGTCAAGGATGCCTACACCTATTGGCAACAAGGCGCGGTGTTGATCAATGACATGCGTGCTGGTTTTACTTACGGCGGCATTACCTTCGAGGAATACCGGGGCCAGGCCACCGATATGAACGGTGCCAGTCGTCGCTTTATTGCTGCGGGCGAAGCGCATTGCTTCCCGCTGGGTACAGTAGCGACTTTCAGCACCTACTTTGCGCCGGCCGACTTCAACGAAACCGCCAATACTCTGGGCCAACCGCTCTATGCCAAACAGGAACCGCGCAAGTTCGATCGTGGTACCGACCTGCATACCCAGTCCAATCCGCTACCGATGTGTCATCGCCCCGGTGTGTTGGTCAAACTGAGCATGGCGTAATGGACCGGATCGAATCTTTGTATGCAGCGGCCGAGCATGCAGGAATATTGCTTGATGCTATTTGGTCACCCGGTAATGGCGATCCGCCGATCACCGTAAAAGTGGATTTCCAGTCACCGGACGAAGCGGTATTGGATGGTTTGGCATTGTCTGCCGATTATGCCATCCGCTGTCCAGTTAAACGGTTACCTGATCTGGTGGCCGGGGAAATCTTGACCATCAATAGTCAGACCTACCGTGTGCGCGAGATTCGTACCCTCGGCGATGGCTCGGAGAAGCGTGCCACGCTGACCCGTTTGTAAATCGAACCGCTATTCCATTCAACAAGACTTAGTAAATCCCAGTGACTCAATCGATTCGTGAACAACTGTTGCAGTCGCTCACGAGCCGGCTGATGCCTGTCGTTCAGGCCAAAGGTGGTGTCTGCATCCGTTCGCCAACTTTGCCGGTTACGCGTGAGCAGTCACCGGCGCTATTGCTGTTTCCGGAATCCGACTCGATTCGCGATCGACCCAATGATCGGGTGGAACGGGAACTGGTGATTCGCCTGACGGCTTTGGCGCGTGGTGATATCGCCGTCCAAGTAGCCGATGCGTTATTGGTATCGGCCCACCTGGCTTTGTTCAGCGATGCCAATTTCACAGGCCTAGCCCTGGGACTCAAGGAACTGGACTGCGAATGGGATAGCGAGGATGCCGACGACGGTGTAGTTGCCATTCCGGCTCGTTACCAAATCACCTACCGCACCCTGGCGGCCGATCTTTCTCAAGCAGGATAACCCATGCAAATCGAACTCATCAAAAACCACAGCCATGCCGGCCGAGATTATCAATCTGGTGACGTACTGTCACTAGATGACGATCTGGCCAACTGGCTGATCAGTATTGGCGTTGCCAAACGCACCTCAACTAAATCCGAATCAAAACCCGACAACACCGTTGTCTCTATTCGTCAGGAGAATCATCAGTGAGTACCTACGCATCATTCCAAGGCCGGGTGTACCTCGGCAAACGCGACACCAATGGCCTGCCGATCGAAGTCAGAAGCCCGGGCAACGTCGCCGATCTGAAATTGGCGCTGAAAACTGAAGTGCTGGAACACTTTGAGTCGCAATCTGGCCAGCGATCTTTGGATCATCGGATGATCAAAAGCAAGTCGGCGACCATCAATCTGACCATCGAAGAGTTCACCCAGGAAAACCTGGCCCTGGCTTTGTACGGTACCCATGTGGCCACTGCCAGCGGCACGGTGACCGACGAACCCGTGGGTGGTGCTACACCGATTATTGCTGATCGCTTTTTCCTGGCGCATCCCAAAGTATCGACTCTGGTGGTCAAGGACTCCGCAGCCACGCCGGCCACATTGACGCTGGGCACGCATTACACCGCCGATGTTGATTTTGGTGCGCTGCAATTTCTGGATGTCACAGGATTCACTGGACCCTTCAAAGCCAGCTATGCCTTTGGCGATGTCTCGGAAGTCGGGATTTTTACGCAGCCTTTACCGGAGCGCTATCTGCGACTGGAGGGTTTGAACACCGCCCAGGGCAATGCCAAGGTGCTGGTTGAATTGTATCGGGTGGCGTTTGATCCCTTGAAGGAATTGGCGCTGATTTCCACCGAGTACAACAAGTTTGAACTGGAAGGCTCGCTGCTGGCGGATGCCAGCAAACCGTTCGATGCGGTGCTGGGTCAGTTTGGCCGTATCGTCCAAATCGGGTAAGGCGCATGACGACAACGATTGAAAAAGCCATGGCCACGGATGGTCAAGCCTTTGCGGTATTACCGCCCGAGCCATTAATTTTATCCTTGGGCGGCGAAACCCTGGAAATCACGCCGCTGCGTATTGGCGAACTGCCAGGCTTTGCTCGAGCGGTCAAACCGATCGCCGCGCATTTGTCCACGCAACCCGACTGGATGTTGATATTGGCAGAAGATGGGGAGGCCTTGATCCAAGCCTTGGCCATCGCTTGCCGACGTCCGCCGGAATGGTTGGCGGCTTTGTCGCTGGATGAAGCGATTCAGGTTGCCGAAGCGGTTTTCGAGGTGAATGCCGATTTTTTTATCCAACGGGTGGTGCCGCAGTTGCAACGGGTCAGTCAACGACTCGGCAGTCTGAAGCTTGGGCCGATAGTCTCCAGCGACTCATCGGCGCCGGTCACCGCTATAGCGACATCCTAAGCTATACGCTTTGCCAGGTTCGGGCGTTTAGCGAGGCTATCGAGCGGCAGGAACGGTTGCGTTGGTCGGCACAGTTCAGTGTGTTGCTCACGAGTTTCCGTGGTGAGCGCGATGACATCAAGCAATTACTGAAGTTGCTCGACTAAGCATGCTATCGATTCTTGTATCTATATATAAGCATGAAACTTTCACTGACTACTTCGGGTTTATTGGATCCCGGCCGCCTGGAAAGCTGGGTACCGGAAAAACGCCGTGCCATTCGTAAGTCAGTCGAAACGGCCATGAAGGCGGCCGGCAAGGACATCGCCGAAGCGGTTCGAAATCAAATGCAGTCGGTGTTCAAAGTCCGGAAAGCCGGGTTCATCAAATCGATGCGGCCGAAGTTGTATGCCGGAAGTCTTGAGCGGTTTCCTGCGTTGTTGATCGGCTCGAAAATTCCCTGGTTAGGCATACATGCGCGGGGCGGCACAATGACCGGCAACGGCAAGAAACTGTTGATTCCCTTGCTGGCCGAACATCAGCGCATGAAACGTAAAGAGTTCGGCAGGCTCATCGCCAACCTGCTGGATAGCGGCCAGGGCTTTTTTATTGAGCGCAATGGCAAGGTCATTCTGATGGCCAAAACCCACCAGAGCAATAACAGCGCCTTGCGTCGGTTCAAGTCGGCCGAGCGCCAACGCACCGGAGCCAAGTCGATCAAACAAGGTCAAGCCATACCGATTGCGGTATTGCTGCCCAGTGTGACGTTAAGAAAACGCTTTGATCTGCCTGGCATCGTCCGCTCGCAATTACCCAAACTTACTACCCGAATTTTAGAACAACTCAACCACGATGCCCTCTGATCGCGCCCAGATTCTGATCACCGCCATTGATCAGACTAAGCAGGCGTTTGCTTCGGTGAAAGGTAATCTGGAAGGCTTGATGACCGCTGCCAAGTCGGTCAATGGCGTGCTGGCAGGATTGGGTGCGGCTTTAACCGTGGGTGGTTTGGTTACCGCCGGCAAGCACGCGATCGATCTGGCCGATGACCTCAATGACATGCGGCAGAAAACCGGTTTATCGGTCGAGTCGCTGTCGTTACTAAAACCCATCGCTGAGGAATCCGGTACTTCACTGGAAGGTCTGGCCACCGGTATCAAGAAGCTGTCGGTGGCGATGGTCGAAGCAGCGGGTGGTTCCAAGGAACAGGTCGCACTGTTCGCCCAACTGGGTGTGTCGGTCACGGATGCGGCGGGTCAATTGCGACCTACTGAACAAGTGTTGCTGGATCTGGCCGATGCCTTTGCCAGTATGCCGGATGGTGCTGAGAAATCGGCGCTGGCAGTCAAACTGTTCGGCAAAAGCGGCCTGGAATTGATTCCGTTTTTGAACCAGGGACGCAGCGGCATTGAGGAACTTAAAAGTAAGTTTCGCGAACTCGGCATCGAGATCAGCGGCGATACCGCCAGCGCTGCAGACAATTTCAACGATACCCTGGATACCGTGAATCAGGCACTGCATGGCATTGTCATGCAAATCACCGCCGCCGCATTGCCCACCCTGCAGGCGTTGGCCGATGGTTTGGTCACGGTGTCGAGTCATGGCGACGAACTGATGGCCGCTTTGCGCATCATCGGCGAAGGCCTGGTGGTGATTCTGGCCGGCAAAGGCGTGGCTGCGGTGGCAAAGTTGCTGGAGTCGTTCAACCTGCTCAAACTGACCGTCACCCGATTTCTGCCGGTGTTGTTGGCGATCGGTGTCTGGGAAATGGGTCGTGGCATCGTGCAGATGGTCCAGGATATTCGCGAGTCCAATCAGGCCATCGAGGCGTTGAACCTGCAGCGCGAGCAATTGCAGCAGTTGTCAGCCGCGATGGACGAACTGGCCAACACCGGCACTTTGTCGGTCAAAACCCAGCTATGGCTCGCGGCCCAGGCCGCAGAACGCTTGCGTGCAGCATTGCCTGGCACCGCCGAAGCTTTAAAATCGATTCAGGGGGCTGCAACCCAGGTGGGTGAAGCCATCAAGCAATCCCTGGATACCGAAACCAAGAAGGCTAGTGAAACCGTCAAACAACTGTCTGCTGGTTACAAACTGGTTGCGTCTGACATCAAAGCCGTCTGGGATGCGCGCGTCGCCGATATCGAGGCCAACTATAAGCGTCAGGAACTGGCTGCACAAAATGCGGCGCGTTCGGAACAGGCGGCAATTCGTGAGTCGGCACAATCGGTGGTGTCTGCAGAGCGAGACAAATTATCGGCCGTGGAAGCCGGTGGCCGGCAAATGGAATCGGCCTGGCAACGGAGCTTTAGTCAGGCGACTGCTTTGGCGAAAGCCGCAGGGCAAGATGTGCAAGCGATTGAACGTCAGGCCACCGAAGCGCGGATCAGCATTTTCAGTCAGCTGGAATCAGCCTACCGTTCCACCGTTGATCGGCTGATTGCCGAAGAACAACGTCATCTGGCGGCGGCCAAAGCCGCTGACGAGGCCCGACTCGATCTGAAATTGTCGGTGGAAGATCGCATACGCGAACTGGCCCGCAAAGGCATGGATGACCTGGCAGCCTATCAGGACCGGCAACGCCAAATCGATGAAAAGCAGGCTCAGGCGCAAGCCGCACTGGCTGCCGGTAATTTCGAGCAGGCGCGTAAACTGGCTGAGGAAGCCATAGCGTTGTCAGAACGATCAGCCACGGCGGTGACCCGTCAGGTCGAGCAAGGTGGTAAGGCGATTACTCAAACCGTGGTATCCGATGCACAGGCAGCGGCTACCGCCATCGGTCAAATCAAGGAATCGGCCGGCATTGCCGATCAAGCGCTAAAAGCCCTAGGTGATGCGCATAAACAGGCGGCATCGGCTGCAGGCTCCGGCGCCGATGAAGCCAAACGTGCACTGGAAGGTGTGTCAGAGGAACTCGGCAAACTGCGCGGGCAACTGCTGGGTCAGGACAAACTACAGCTCAATGTCGACATCGAGTCGGCTAAAGCCAGTTTAAATGCCCTAAAAGCACTCACTGAAGCCGAACCGTTGCTGGCGAAAATCCAGGCGGATGCCCAAGCCGCTGAAGACAGTCTCGCCAAGCTCAAAGACGACGCCGGCAATCTGACGCTGGTCGCTCAGGTGCAGACGGATACCAGCAAAGTGCTGGCCGACATTGAGTCCTTGAAATCGACCCTGTCCGGCAGCGGCGTGGAAATTCCGGCGCTAATTTCGTTCGAACAACCGCGCACTCAACTGACGTCGTTTGTGCAGGACGCCAAACTGGCACTATCGGAACCTACGTCAGCAACCCATACCCCGCAACCGGATATGAGTTTGTATCGATCGGCACTGTCAGAGTTACTGCGCTCGACGACCAGCAATCACACCATCTATGTGCAGAAAGTCTATACCAATGCCCAGGGTGGATTGATCCAGCAACTGGCGGAAGGTGGGCAAGCGATCAGTGCTGGGTTCAGTGGCTTTGGTGATGGCTTTCGCCCGGTATCGGGCAAGGTGTTCGGCCCGGGTACGGAAACCTCGGATTCGGTTCGGGCTTTGTTGTCGCGCGGTGAGTTTGTGATTCGTGCCGCATCGGTTCGGCAATTTGGCGAACGCTTTTTCGCCGCGCTTAATGCCGGCTTCCTGCCACCGATGCCGAAACTGGCCCTGGGTGGCTCGGTGTCACAGGCCGTCAGCCAATCGGTGTTGATGTCGAACGCCGGATCGAATGTTTCGTTATCGAATTCACGCGATGTAGTCGATCTGCGCTTTAGCATCGGCAAGCAAAGTCACATGGTCCAGTCCTCACGCGATACCGCGATGCAACTGGCGCAAGCCTTACGTGAACTTTCCAGGGCCAGTTGAGATGACCAATACCGCCAGCAAAATACCGGTGAAGTTTTACGCGTGCTCGCGCGCTAAAGCCGAGCAATCCGTTCGTGCCAACCGGCGCTGTGATCAGTGGCTAGCCACCTGGCCAACGGTGGATCCCAATCGGACGCCGCTGGCGCTCAGTTACGATAACCA
This sequence comes from Methylomonas sp., assembly GCA_002928965.1. Lineage (GTDB taxonomy): Bacteria > Pseudomonadota > Gammaproteobacteria > Methylococcales > Methylomonadaceae > Methylomonas. Next base: position 71,786 of record PERU01000006.1, on the reverse strand, counting down.
GATCCAAGCTCAGATCGAAAGTGAGATCAACGACGCGATCGCCAGCTGTGAACAACAGCGATTGGTTACCGAACCACAACCCATCGGGATGTCGATTCGTGTCAGCTCAAAATTGGATGGCTCGTCGGCTGGCCGTTCGACGTCCAATGCCAATCCGTCACCCACCGCCAAACTATCGGTCGTGTTTAGTCCGGGCTCACCTGATCGCCCATGCCCAATGTTGCCACGCGAGTTGTTCACCGAAGCAGTGAGTTTCAACTATCAGGTCTACGGTGGCGCCAACGGCAATATGAGCTGGATGCTCCAGGACCCGGTTCAGATGCAATCCGATCCTTACTTTGATTTGTATGGCAGAACCTTGCGCTTTCTGGGCGCAGCCGGCAGTCAGTATCTGGGGCAGTTAACGCTGATGATCAACAAACTGGTCGATTTGTCGGTGCAGTTTGCCGGTCACCCGATACCGGCTGCCGTTGCTTCTCGAGTCAATACGAACCAGGCGCTAAATTATCAGGTGTCGAGTGGCTCCGGCTATTTCAATATAGCTGCCGTGTTCGAACTGACGCATCTGGATTCAGGCGCGATGTTTTATCGCAGTATCCATCACGATCAATCGCCTGGTTATTTACCGCCTTGGAGCCAGTGGCCCAGTGCCTGGGATGCGATGTCGCCGAATGGACAAGGCCTGATTGAACATGGTGGTTTTACCAGTAATTCATCACTGATTGCACCGGACCCAGCCTCAGTCGGCTTGCCTTCCGATGGCGAGTTTCTGTTGCGAGTGATTTTACTAGCGTTCGGGTATCGGACTGAAGATCGATGGGTGAGCAGTTCTGCGGTAGGTCAAAACGGCGATGACCGTATGTCCTGGCAGCCACTGTTTTTCTCGCACATGCCGTCGGTGATCAGTTACAACCCGGGGCTCAGTGAAGGACTGATGCCGCCGTTTGAACTGCAATATAGCTTAGGAGTGTCGCTGGCAACTGGCATCGAGTTCGATGCGGTGTTTGACCTCAAGTACATCACCACCTTTCGCTTTGTGGTGAAACTGGTCAGCCATCTGGATTTTTCGGTGGGTCTGATCGTGCAAGCTTCGGGCTGGCAAGCCTGGGTGTTGCTGCAGCCGGGCCAAACCCTTTTCTTAGCCGGTGCCACTTCGGTGTCAGGGATGAACAACTCCAATGCCTATCCCTTGCATCCGGATTCGCCGGTGTACGGCTGGAATCGGGCCTGGGGCAATGCCTCGGTGCAGATGGATGGTTTTGGTAACTGCAAAACGGCATTCAATATGTACCTGACCGCGCCCAATCAGCCAGATACAGTGCCGGCAAATTTGCCACAGAAAAAAGCCGTGCTGCGTTGGATCAATGATCCTGGGCAACTGATACCACAGGTATTGACTCGCTGGGGGGCGATCAAACTGTATTCGCCGCAGGGACAATTAAATTATCCCTCGGCATTTCCCGGCAGCGTTTCACTGAAGGAACTCAGACCGTCGATTACCAAGCCGGGCTATCAACCCTTGTTGAATCCCATCGGTTATTTCCAGCCCGGCTACAGCACACCGGCTTACGATTACATCACGCCCTGGTACAAAACACCGTGGCCGATTCACAGTAATCTGGCCAGCTTTCTGCAGACACCGATCATGGTCAATGGAGAGGAAAAAGTCCGTATTGGCAATCAGGATACCTGGGTGCCGTTCAGCGAACGGCAATTGCCTTTACCTAGGGCTTTTGTACAACAAGTCGCCTCGGCACTCGGCGTATCCGAGTATGTAGTGATGGACGGCGATGACCTGCGCTGGTTTGAATTGGGTCCGGGTGGTAGCTGGCATAACCTGTTGTGGATCGATCGGTTTTACGGTGCCTTTGGCAATCTTATCGACGGTCAAGGTATGCGTACCGCCTTTCAAACCGTTATTAATGCCAACGGCGGTGAATGGCCCGACTACCGCAACTTGGTGATTCATCCCAATGTCCGCTTCGGCACCTTCCTGGATAACGGCGCCTCTGAAGTCGGTGATTATTTACTGGGGCCGGATGGCAACATGGTCGAGGTCGGCAGTTTCACTGAACTGGCCACTATCAGCACCCTGTTCAAGTACCTGATCAAACCCCAGTATCAATAACCCTTATTCCTGAAATCAATCCCATGCTCACACTGGACGGACTGCCATTGCCGACGGGCTTGGTATGGCTGGATGAATTTGCCATTGAGCCTGTGGCACAAAACGTGCGCCGCACGCTGGATGGTGGCTTGGTGGTGTTTTATGCCGGTCTACGTTCCGGCATGCCCATCACCCTGCAATCGGAAACCGATGCGGGCTGGCTGACGCGCGCGCAAGTGGAAGCCTTAGCCATTCGGGCCACCAGTCCGGGTGGTGTGTACAGCTTGCTGATTCGTGATCAGTCGTATCAGGTGATGTTCCGTCACCACGAACCACCAGCCTTCGAAGCCAAACCACTGATTGCCAGGCTTACTCAGGATGCCGGAGATTACTACCTGGCCACTTTAAAACTCATGACTGTTTGAGAGAAAACCCATGCCCATTCTTGATAATGAAATCATCTGGCGACCCGCCGCACTGTTGTCCGATACGACACCTGCGCAAAACGGTGGCCGGATGACCTATTCACAGTTGATTTCCGGGGTGAAGAACAATCTGTTTCCGGATGTCTCCCAGGCCGAACGACTGGCCGGAGCCGTGAAATGGCGAAAGGCCTTCGTGCATATCAACAGCGCCCAGGATGTCGCTTTGCTAAATGCGCGCTTATTTCTCGATGCACTGACACCGGCCGGCGATTTTGTGACCTTTGTACCTGGTACGCAAACGGACACCGAAGATCTGATCACAGGCCGCGCCTATGGGATAGGCACTTTGCATGCGGCAGTCACAGCTGGCACCAATCAGATTCAGGTGGTCTGTGAGCACAATGCGCAGTATGCGATTTTGCAACCGTTCCGGATCGGCGACCTGGTGCGGGTGGCGGATCGGGCCAGTACCGGTGGAGTCGGTAATGAAGAATGGGTGACCTTGAGTGGGGTGGCCTATGGCGCCGACTTTGCTACATTGGATCTGGCCACTCCCTTACTGAATAACTATGGCCTGGCCAACACGCTGGTCTCGACGGTGTTTGAGCAAGCCAGTGTCGGTGGGCATTTTGCCAATATGGTGCTGACCAGCGCCAGCGGATTGTTCGATCAGTCTACCGTCGGAAATCTGGTGGCACATAATAAGGGCGCCATTGACCAGCACTGGACCTTGAACTTTACCAGCAGCACCAACTTTAATGTGGCTGGCGTCAGTGTTGGAGGGTTATCGCAAGCGGGTTCTATCAGCGCCGATTACACACCGACCAATCCCGCCACTGGTACACCGTATTTCACCATCAAGAGCACGGCATGGAGTGGCGCTTTCCAGGCCGGTGATCAGATCAGCTTTGATACTGTACCGGCTGCCATTGGTATTTGGTATCGACGTCAGGTGCCTGCGGGTACATTCAGTCTGGCCAACAACTTCGCTTCACTGGCGATTCATGGGGAGAGTGCCTGATGGCCGGAGCAGGATCTGGGACGACACCGACTGGCGGCCGGGTGGGATTCAAGAAAACTTATCCGGCGGGCAGCTTTGACTCGGCAGCGGTACAGGCTTTGCTGGCGCTCATTAAAACCACCTTGAGCAGTGCTGGTTTCAATCTATTGGTGGATCGCGCGGATGCTGTGGATTTTATTCGTATGGGCAGTCATGCGGCGACTGCGCATGATGACATTCCGCATTGGGCGATCGGATTTGTTGATGGCGGTTCCGTTGGCTTGCTGCAGGCCTATGCGGTGTACGGTCCAAATTTCGAAGATCCGACGGCCAAATATTCAATCCGCACCATCCTCAATTCCGGTTGGCTGAGTTATCCACCCCAGGACTTGACTATCCATTTTGCCTGCGACGGTGTGGAGGGCTGGTGGTGGCTGAACGGTACTGAAATCAATGCTAACAGTGTGTCCGGCCATGAAATGCGTTTTGCTGGTGCCGGTGTTACTAGTCGCCGTTTTGCCAGTGATTATCACCAGGGTCTGGCTAGTCGATATGGCGTCTGGAACGCCTGGGGTGATTGGTATCCGGCTTATGGCATCAACAACACCGGCACCATCCTCAATGGTCCCTGGATGACCACTTGGTCGCCGTTGGGCCAGGGCTGGGCCTTCAACGGCAAACGGCATCCTGGCTCTCCAATACCCAAAATGGCGGTGCCACTGTTTCCAAGCCGAGATGGTGCACTGAGCGTCAGTTTGTTTGGGGAATTCAACGAAGTCTTGGCACTGACCGATGGTTATGCGTTGGAAGAAGTGCCGGTGCCAGGCTGGATCGCCTTTACCGGTAATGAATCGGATCCACCGTATGCCGTGCCGGCGCCTGCACAATTTGATGTGCTGTAACCCTTATTACCAAGTCTTGAGAATCGAGTAATGACCATTGGTTTTTCCCTGGCGTTGACGCTGGGTGCAGGGTTGCATGCTGACTCCGGCCCAACGATACTCAAGCAACGCTGTGCACTGGCCTGGGGTAAAATCGAGGTGTTTGTCGCCCATCAGGTCGAATGGGACTTAACCCGAGTCAAAGCCTGGCAGCAGCAAACGGGGTGGTCGATTCAATATGCCGGCAATTTCGAATGGCCCTATCGACTGCGCCTGGAAGGAACGAGGCAATTTAGCTATGGCGATATGCACCAGCATCGGTTGCAGGCTCGATGGGGTTATGGTGATGCTCGGCAACACAAAATCCAGGCGCATTGGACCTATGGTGAAAAACCGGTTAACAAAGTTCGTCACCGAATATCGTACTCAGGGCTCAACGAACACCGAAAATCGATTCGTTTGCCTTACTGGATCACGGAAGCCGTTGTGGCAAGGCATCAGTTGGATTACACCATAACCGATGTCAATCCCGCCCAATCACGATTGACGGTTGGTTGGTCGTTGCTGGATGATCTTAGATTTCAGGCGGTGGTCAATACGCCGGAACTGGTGTGGAACGGCCGGACGATTCGAATCCTGCAGGCCACTTTATCGTGCGACGAAGACAGTCCGGTGTGGATGGTGCAGATCGAAATCGCCGAGTTGCCTGATTTTGCGACGATGGCCATTACCGATTCGTTGACGCTGACCTTGGGTTTGGAAACCTTTGCCTTGGTCATCGATGGCAAGACACTGACTCGGCAGGAAAATGCCGAGCAGCATTACCAGATCACAGCCGTGTCGCCGCTGGCGTTACTGGATGCACCGTTCTCCGGTACCACCCGCTTTTATCATGCTGAAGCGATTTCGGCGAGTGTTGCGATTGAAATTCTGATCGGCCCGATCGATTGGCAGTTGCCAGACTGGACTATTCCGGCTGGGCGGTTGCTGTTAGACGGTGTCACACCATTGGCTGGTGCTCGAACCATTGTTGCCGCCATTGGTGGTTTGGTGGAAAGTCGTCCCGATGGTTCGGTTGTGTGTCGCCGCCGGCATCCGGTCAGTGTGCCGGATTATGACACCGCGACTGTGCCGCACAGTCTGTTTGATAGTGAAGTGATCAGTTCACGGGCACAAATCGCGCCGGCGAATGGTTTTGATCGGGTGACGATTGCGAACGAAGAATCAGGTGGCAGCAGTGCTTCCGACCGGATCGAATTCGTGGTCAACGCTGAGGATAGTCATCAAGGTTTAGTGCGGGCTTATTTGGGAACGATCCGGACGGTACTCCTGACTCATACTGGGCATCCCGATACGGTGATCATGGAACTGGGGCCAACAGTTCGAACAGAAACCGAAACGGTCGAGTTCATTGATGGCCGCGCCAGCAGCAAGTGCCCGGTCACCACGATCACCAGTGCCCTTTGGCAACACAGTGATTTGGGAATGGTTGCCGCCAACCAGCAATCGCTTAGTGTCGACAATGCCGGCTATAGCTTGCTGAAACTGACCTATACCACCACCTCGCTCAATTGGAAGGTGTCGTTGATTACTGATGAAGAAGTCCAGTTTGTTCTGGTCGATGTTTAAGGAGTCCTTATGTCCAACGCCACGATCCGCGTGCAGTTCGGCAATCCCGATGGCAGCAATGCCAATGGCCATTTGTCGGCGGAAATCGATACCCGCAGCAACGGCCTCAACGGCGGTCGCAGTTCGTTCAGTCCCGGCGAAACGGCGTATATCCTGGTTTACAAAACCGACAACGTCACGATCAGCGAAACGGTCTGCTCGGCCGGGTCTTTGACAGCCCAGGGTACGACCACAGTCACGGTCGATGAAGAACTGATGTTTGAAGACAGCGACAGTACCAATCTCGGCAAGCCCGCCAAATCCGCGCTGTCCAATACGCTTTGGTATGGCCGTAACCTGGGAGCGTTAACACTGCAATCGGACAAAATCTCGGTGAAAGCCACCAGCAAAGGTGTCGGCGTGGCTAAAGTCACCTATGACACCCAAGCGTTGGTCTATGCCTTGTCATCGCCAGCCACCCTGAACGGTCAAACCGATTTCAGCATCTTGGCATTGATCAAAGGGGTGGCGACATGATCATTGAAGTCTATCGTGGTTTTGGTTCGCGCCCTGGCATGCCCATCATCGAGCCCTTGCTGTCAGATGATGCACTAATCCAGCGAGGCATCGCCGAAATGGACGCCAATGCACATGCCTTTAATCGGGTCGATATGGGCGTGGTATTTCGGCCTGGACTACAGTTGGGGCAAATGATTGAAGCCAGTGATCCGTCATCGGTCACACCTTATCGCGCAAAGATTACCGGTATCAGTATTAGCGTCACCGAAGCCTTGATAGAAACCAATCTGACACTGGAGCAACCGCGATGAGTTTTGCACTTCGTGAATTATCGAAGCTGTTGAGCACTGATTCGACCGTGTTGGGTGTGGTGGTCAGCGTTGAAACATCCATGATCAAGGTGGCAACGGCCACGGGCGCGATGACCGTCAAAACGCTCGAAACATTAAACGTCGGTGACCGCGTATTGATCAGCCAGGGTCTCGCGCGCAAGGCGCCAGTAGCACAACAAACCTTCCCCGTCTAAGGAGACCAACAACCATGACCAATTTTAAGCAACGTATGCAACCCGTGATCGATGCCATGCCGGACGGTGACGACAAAGCCAAGTTGCAGGCCTTGGTCGATGCCCAGGATGCCGTCGAGCAACCGGATATTCATCCGAAAGAGCGTGCTCAGGCTTTGCGGCGACTGGCATTACTTGAGCACTCGAACCAAGTGCCACCGACGTATGCGGCAACATAACAAATCGATAAATAAAACCCCATTCAACTTACCCGCCACCCGGCGGGTTTTTTATGCCCCGAGGAAACCGCATGGAAACAGAACCCATTGAGCGTCGCCGGATGGTGACGATACCGCAAGAAGATATTCAGGACATGCTGGATCGGGCTGCCGAACGCGGCGCCCGCCTGGCGTTGCATCAGGTTGGCCTGGATGGCGAAGACGCCGCCCACGATATTCGTGAGTTGCGTAATTTGCTGGATGCCTATAACGAAGCCAAGCGTGAAGCCGGTATGACCTTGGTGAAAATGATCGTTGCAGGTTTAGTCATGGCCTTGCTGGCCGGCACGGTATTGAAGTTGAAACTGTTTGGAGGTGGACAATGATTGAAACATTACTGGGTGGATTATTGGGCGGTGCCTTTCGGCTGGCGCCGGAACTATTGAAATGGCTGGATCGCAAGGGCGAACGCGGCCACGAACTGTCGATGCAGGACAAGGCGCTGGAGTTTGAAAAACTGCGCGGCGCCCAGAAGATGGCGGAAATTGGTGCCAGCTCGGATGCCGCCTGGAACACCGGTGCATTGGAAGCCTTGAAAGACGCAGTGCGTAGCCAGGGTGAGAAAACCGGAGTGGCCTGGGCCGATGCCTTGTCCTCCAGCGTCAGACCGGTAATTACCTATTGGTTCATGGCTTTGTACTGCTCGGCTAAAACCGCAGCATTTGTCGCAGCTATCAATGCCGGTTCCGGTTGGGAAGCCGCCGTGGTGCACGCATGGACGGAAGCCGATCAGGCCTTATGGGCCGGTGTGATCAATTTCTGGTTTTTGGGCAGGGTGTTTGATCGGGGGCGGTCGTGATTGAAGTACCACAGGCGGCTGTCGACCTGGCCAAGCAGTTCGAGGGATTTCAACGAGTGCCGAAGTTTGATCCGGAACGGCGGGCACACCCGTACATTTGCCCGGCGGGTTATTGGACAATCGGGTTTGGGCATTTATGCAAGCCCGATCATCCGCCGATCACTGAAGCCGAGGCCGAAATCTACCTGTCTGCCGATCTACAATCAGCGCTTAAGGCGACACTGCGTTACTGTCCGATATTAGCTACCGAGCCAGACAATAGGCTCGCGGCTATCGTCGATTTCACGTTTAATCTTGGCGCAGGGCGATTGCAGACTTCGACTCTACGATTGCGCATCAACCAGCGTGATTGGGTTACTACCGGGCAAGAATTAAGACGGTGGGTATACGGCGGGGGACGGGTGCAGCCTGGATTAGTGCGTAGGCGAGTTATGGAGGCCGGGCTTTTAGGGTGATAATGAATTGGTTTGCTGAGATTTTTTTAAATTTTCAGCTACATCGATCAATTGCTTCATTTCAATATCAGAGAATGATGCATCTTTAATCAACCTGAGTAGTTGCATGGCATCTTGATTTTCGTGGAGAAAGTCGACGACGTCAGGATCAGTAGATGATGACAAACGAAATAAAACGTCCGGATCAGCGGCAAGCTCCTTCGCTAGAGCTTTAATTATCTCAGGGCGGGGTGGTTTTTCCTTGCCGCGCTCAATACGGCTTAAATAAGCTGGTGAAATGCCGACTTTAGTAGCTGTTTCCCGCAAGCCAAGGTCTTGAGCTACTCTTAAGTCGCGTAAGGTTTCGCCGAAATTGTTCATGGCATTCATATTACTCGAATGTTTAGTGTTGTGCAACACAGAACACTCTGTGATAAAATTTCGCCTACATTGGTGTAGCACCCTTTGTATGTCGAATACGATGCTTTACATCCAGTACCTTCAGGTCATAGAGAAATAATGAACCAAATAACAAAAAGGATTGCTTCATGAGTTCAAAAAACAATAGCGAGCATAACGAGGGCACTATACCTGCTGGATATACGCTCGACTATATTTCGGGTAAACAAGTAAAAGAAACAAGTAAAGAACTCGTGCGACAACGAATTGTTCGTGCATTGATACACGAATATGGTTTTTCTCCTGAAGATATGCAGCTCGATTTTGCCATTGGCGGTCGTAAAAAGGTGGATGTTGCAATTTTTCATAGTGGTAAGCCGCACGCGATTGAAAACATCAGTCGGGCTGTGCTCTGTCGACAAGAACCTAATGTAGGCAAAAATGCAGTACGCATTCGAGATTTCGAACAAGCTGCAAAGGATCTTGACGAAATTGAATCAATAATGTGAGACGTTGAATCGATTCAATACGGTCTTTGGACCAATGGTCTGGAATTTTTCTTTATCGAAAAAGAACAGAGACGCTTCGAAACCAAGTGCAATCCCATCGGTGATTGGCCTATGGCGGAAGAATCGATCGGCACAAAGGAAGTGATCTCTGACGCCCATACGCGTGTGGCTGACAACGAGATGCTGAAAATCACATTCCGTCGTTGCCATAACTTTATCCATGGCAACGAAGGCATGCCCAAAGACGCTGCGTTTTGGCAATTTCTTTATCTTATTTTCTGCAAAATGCACGACGAGAACCTGCGGGGTACGCAGCGCCAAGCATGGCAGCGGCGATTCTGGGCTGGACCAAAAGAGCAATTCGAGGATGAAGGACGTAAGGCCATTCGAAAACGAATTGAAGAGCTCTTCACCGAAGTAAAGAGTCAATACAAAAATATCTTTCGCGGCAATGAAGAAATTACATTGTCCGACCGAGCCTTAGCTTTTATCGTTTCCGAGTTGGCTAAATACGACTTCACTCGAACCGATGTCGATGCCAAAGGTGTTGCATATCAAGAATTGGTAGGCGTCAATTTACGTGGCGACCGTGGCCAGTATTTCACTCCAAGAGGCGTGGTGAAACTGGTCATTCAAATGCTTGACCCTAAAGAAAGTGAAACCATTTTGGATCCGGCCTGCGGGACCGGTGGATTCCTAGTGGCGACACTGGGACACATGCTGAAAAAGTTTCGTGACGAGCAAAACACGCAAGCTGGAAATGAGGATACAACTGAATTCCTAAATGTTCATGAACGACTGAAAGAATACGCCGCCGCAAATGTATTCGGAGCAGACTTTGATCCATTTCTGATCCGGGCTGCTCAGATGAATATGGTGTTGGCGGGTGACGGCCGTGGACACATATACAACATCAATTCCTTAGAATTTCCTCTGGGCCATCTGGCTGATCTGGCGAACGCCAAAATTGAAATCAAGCTGGGATCGATTGACATCATCGCGACTAATCCTCCCTTTGGATCTGATATTCCGATCACCGACAAACACATACTTGAACAATACGAGCTCGCCCATAGTTGGGAATCCGATGGCGATTCTGGTTTTCGAAATACAGGCGTTCTAAAAGGCAGCGTGGCTCCAGAGATCCTGTTTATCGAGCGTTGCATCAAATGGCTAAAACCGGGATCAGGGCGCATGGGGATCGTTTTACCCGATGGTGTTCTTGGAAACCCAGCCGCCGAATACATCCGTTGGTGGATCATGCGGGAAACTCAGGTACTCGCTTCCATCGACCTGCCGGTAGAGGCATTTATTGCAGAAGCTAACGTCAACATCCTGACCAGCCTGCTGTTTCTACGTCGCAAAACCGAAGAGGAAAAACGTGCAGAAGCATTGGGCGGCGCTGAAGAATATCCGGTCTTTATGGCGGTAGCCGACAAAGTCGGCTTTGATCGTCGTGGAAACAAACTCTATAAGCGCACGCCAGACGGAGAAGAGATTATCGAGCCAAAACAGCACATCGAGCGTATTCGCATAGGTGGTCGCTTTGTGGAGCGAACACTAACCCGCAGCGAAAAAATCGAAGACAACGATCTGCCGGTTATTGCTCAAAAATACCGTGAATTCGTTGAGGAGCAAAATGGATGAGCAGCTCGTTCCAACAAGCCGAGCTCTTCTCATTCGAAGATAATTCATCATTGCTGCTCGAGAGCGTCATTTTGAACTTGCTTAATAGCTCTCTGCAGCCATCCGCTGAAGAGTTATTGAGCATTTGCGAAAAGGAGTGTGGACTTTCTGCTAGAGAAAGCTTGAAAGAAACATTGCTTCGCCTGATTGAAGACACAAACCTATCTGAATATAAGAAGGAGTACCTCAATCATATCCTTCTTGATAGAAGTATTGATAAAGCGATTGCTGGCTCTCTTGATTCTCATGGTCGGAGAGAAATAAATACGGGGATAGATAACCTTATTTCTATGAGCAAGGATTATCGGTATTCCAAGGACTTTCAAGAAATGATTTGTTTCATGGGCCAGTTTAGAGATTACGCCCCATACAACAACATGCTGGTCAGAATACAAAATCCAAGCTGTGGCTTTTATGCTACGGCTGCCGATTGGAAGCATCGATTTGAACGAACCATTATCGAGGACGCTAGGCCGATGCTAATTTTAGCGCCCATGCATCCAGTGATGTTGGTTTATGACGTGGATTCCACGGAGGGTAAGCCGCTTCCTGCTGAATTAACAAACTTCTCTAAGTTTGAAGGTAAATGGGAGCCCAAATGGTTAGAAAAACTTATTGAGAACGCAGATCGCTATAAAATTCGAGTCGAATTTAAAGCCCTAAGTCTTTCTAACAGTGGATTCGCAACGCATGCCAAGCGTGGTAGCGAATGGAAAATGCGGATTGTTATTCACAACGGAATCGATGAGCCAAGCCGATTTGGCGTTCTTTGCCACGAACTAGCGCACATTTTCTTGGGGCACTTGGGAGGCGATCAAGATCTTTGGTGGCCTAGCCGATTTAACTTAGATCACCACTCTATGGAGATTGAGGCCGAAGCGACCGCGTTTATTGTTACCCAACAATTGGGGTTATGTGGTTCAAGCCCTGCTTATGTATCAGCCCACCTAAAAGATTCAGATTTTCTTCCGTCCGGGGTTTCGGTAGATAACATTGCCAAAGTATCTGGGAAAATTGAGCAAATGGCTAAGGGACTGCTTCCAGAGCCTAAATACAAAAAAGACAAAAAGGAGCACAAAGGATGAGCGAGCAAGACGAGATTTTGGAAGTCCAACTCGATGCTGACGAAGAGAGCGGCCCAGATAATTTTTTCATTGATATCCTAACCGGAACAAAGGAAACCGTTTCTGCCAAAAAGCTGTTGGTACAGAAAGTATTACGCCAGCTTATTGATAGCTACGGGTTTGATCGGGATGATCTGGAGGTGAATTACAATCCCCAGATCACAGGCCAGCGGCGAAAACGTATCGACATCGCGATTTTTAGACCCGGCGCTGAGCACAACAACGACAATCTGCAGCGGATCATTGTTTGTAAAGATCAAAAAAAACGCGTCGAACTTCGTTCTATTGCCGAGGCCGATATAGATATTCGCGAGCTTAAAGAGCTACTGGAATTGATGCCTGGCGCGACACTGGGTATGTGGACAAATGGTCAGGAAGAATTTCTGTTCCAAGTCGTGCGCACACGATTTGAGGTCCGCGCTAAGCCTCTGGGCGTTTGGCCTGTGCGAGGTGAAAATACCACCGATATCGACCGTTCCGGTGGGGTCATCCAGGTTAGTGCCGAAGCAGAAGGTCTTGAAGATGCCCTACTGCGTTGCCGCCAGTATCTGAATCGCAATCTCGGTCTAGACCACAAGGATTCCTTCAAGCAATTGGCTGTTCTGATGCTGGCCAAAATCTTTGATGAGACCCTGTCCACCGGCGAGAGCAAATTCTGGATCAGGGGCGACGAGCCTTTCACCGAAGCAGGCCAACAGGCTATTGCCCAGCGCATCAATGAATCCATTGCCGCTGCCAAGGTTTGGCAACCGAACCTGCTGACACGTGGCTGGGATCTGACGTTAGAGCCTCACGAGATTGCCCGCGTGGTCATGGAACTGGCGCGCTACTCTCTGTGCGAAACCCAACCCCGATTCCGCACTGGAGCCTTCCGTGCTGTCGCCCGCAGCGTAATGGACGGCCGTGAGGGGCGCTACCCTACGCCGCTGAATGTTGCCGAGATGGCGGTGGAGATGCTTGACCCACAACCAGGCGAACGCATAATAGATTGTTCCAGCGGTACCGGCACCTTTCTGGCTATGACCGCCGTGCACATTTTCAAGAAGAAACTGGCTGCCCTGGGTACTACGCCCGACGAAGCCACCAATGAACAGAACCGCCAAGCGCAAAACGAAACCGCCGTTTGGGCGGCCAGCAACGCTCTGGGCTGCGACATCGATCCGTTTCTGGCCGTCGCCAGCCGCATGAACCTGCTGTTCACCACCGGCAATCCCGGTCGTGTGTTCCGCATAGATGCCCGAACCTTTCCGGAGGGCGATTTGGATGGCATCGAAGCAGCTCGCCCAGCCTTGCCGCTGGGCAGCATGGACGTGGTTCTGCTCAACCCCTGGTTCTCAACAAAGGATGTTATTGTCGACGAATCAATTCTCTCCCAGTATGACCTTGGAAAGGTCTGGAACAAAGAAGAAGGTGGAGACGGTTACGTTAACTCAGGTGCCATCAACACGGGAGGTGTTCCACCTGAAGTTTTATTTATTGAGCGTGCGCTGGCTTGGGTCAAACCCGGAATAGGCCGTGTTGGAATTCTTCTCCCTGATGGTGTTTTAGGAAACCCAGGCGATGAGTACATTCGCTGGTGGATATTACGCCACTGCGAGGTCTTGGCTTCGGTTGACCTGCCGGAGGAGCCGTTCAAGGTCACCGTGAAGGAATATGGTCTGAAGGCTGCCAGGCCAAGTCTTCTCGTCCTGCGTCGTCGCAGTCAGGAAGAGCTAATTAACACTGAACACCCGGAATACAAAGTTTTCATGGCTGTTGTTGAACGGGCTGGGGTAGACACACGGGGAAGACTATTTCAACGCGCGCCTGATGGTGATGTTTTGATCTTTAAGGAAGAAGTTATCGAACGGATCCGGAATGGTAGAGAAGTGGAGATTCGCCACTCATTCCGTCTTAACCCACGTATCGATGATGAATTGCCGGTAGTAGCAGAGAAATACAAGGAATTTCTTACAACCAGTGAGGTGACGTTATGAGCAGAAAATTTCAATGCAGAGCGATTCCAAGCACATGGCTTGAACACAATGGTCGTCGCCTTGATTGTGGACCTTATATGTCTGGTGCAATCGAAGCAATTGAACTGTTGAAAAAATTCCAGACTGAACCTTTAGATAGCGTCACCGAAGGAATTTTCCATGCAGGCCGGGAGGGGCGGCAATATGTGATTGATGCAGAACATGGTGTCCCCTTCATGGGAAGCACAGATATCCTCGCATTTGATCTGTCCTCCCAGCCGCTTTTATCAAAACGACAAGTAGAAAAGAATCCTAATTTCATCATTCGCAAAGGATGGACCCTTATCACTCGCTCTGGGACAACAGGTCGGATGGCCTTCGGGCGCGAGGCGATGGATGGCATGGCTTGCTCTGAGCATGTTATGCGAGTTGTCCCAAACACGGAGAAGGTAAAACCAGGGTATCTCTATGCCTTTTTGTCGTCACGGTTTGGCATCCCAATTGTCGTGTCGGGAACTTACGGCTCAATTATTCAAAGCATCGAACCACATCACGTAGCCAATCTGCCTGTACCGAGATTGGGCCAAATTGAGGAACGAGCTAATAGGCTTGTTGAATAGTCGGCTCAGCTACTTTCGCAGGGACAGAATCAATTGAATGAAGCTACTAGACTTTTTTTCAGTTCCGTGGGGTTGTCAGATATCACTCAAGCAGAGTGGCACTCATGGGGTTCTGATACTGGGTTTAGTTCAAAGGTGGGCGTTCATTCACTCCGCGCGCTCAACTATAACCAAAGATTTCACCGTCTTGCGAACAGAATTAAGGCGACTCAATGGAAACCATTAGAGAAGCTTTGTCTACCTGGTTCCATTAAGCGAGGCGGGCGTTACAACAGAATAGATGCTGAGCCTGAATATTCTTACCATATGATTGGGCAGAAAGAGATTTTTTGGTTACGCCCTGAGGGGCGATGGATTGCAAAATCATGCGTAGACGATGAAGTCCTCGTTGAACCAGGGACAATTTTGATTGCTGGAGCCGGGACTTTTGGCGAATTTGAATTGTATTGTCGCAGTGAGTTCATTTTGGGTAAAGCTGCCGAGAGAGCTTACTCGGAACTTTTCTATCGCGTTATTGCTGACCAAGAGGAGATGTTTCAGGGTTGCTTATTCGCATTCATGCGATCGGAAACTGCATTCCGTATGATTCGATCAATTTCATTTGGATCGAAGCTGCAATATCCTCTTCTCAGCCTCCTTCATGAATTGCCGATTCCATATCCGACTCGCGATTTTCAAGACGAAATAAATCATCTTGTTATTGACGCATATAAGTCACGTGATCTAGCTATAGAGCTTGAAGATGAAGCTCGCACACTCGTCGAGCGTGCCATTGAGGGAGTAGGTCGCTAATGGCGAAGGTCATACCCATCGGGCAACCCGCGAACGATTCTGAACGCCAGGCCATCGGTTTCCTTCGGGATCATCTGCCCGATGGCTGGCTGATCTTCCACAACTTTGAGATGCGTCAGGGCGAGGAAGTGTTCGAAATCGACATCGCTATCCTCGCGCCTCACGCGGTGTACTTAGTGGATGTCAAAGGAACGCGGGGCAACATCGATGTGTATGGTTCCAAATGGTATCCCGAGGGACGGCAGCCGTTTCACTCGCCCCTTGCCAAGCTTCGTAACCATGCCAGGGTGATGAGCACGTTGTTGTCAGATAGTAATAAAGGTATTACTGAACTTAGAAAAGTGCATGTACAGTCAGCCGTACTACTGACTTCAGATGATGCTCAACTCTATGACCCGGCAAGTATCGATAGTCCAGATGTCACTGACTATAAGCGCTGTCTTAAGTTTTTTGCCGATAAAACTAAGATTCCCAATCATCGCCTCTCGGATATTCGCAATTATCATTCTTTCATCGACAAGGCGATTCAAGGTAAGGCTAAACCCATTTCTGCGCCACCAGTGTTTGGCAGTTGGCAAGTCGAAGAAAAACTAGGTGGTAACGATCGTTATACAGAATACCGTGCCAAACATAATCTGCTCGGCGCTAAAGCCGGTCAAGTTCGTCTTCGGGTCTATCGCGCCGATCCTTACTTGGATGTACCGTCTCGCAAAGCAGAGCTGAAGAAAATCAGCAATGCTTTTGTGGCAGTTCAGCATATGAGCGCTCACTCAAACGTGCTAGCCGTAAGGGATTTAATTCAATCGGAAGATGGCAATGAAGTTACCTTGGTAACGGATGATGTTTCCGGGCAAGTGTTACGCCAGCATCTAAAAAAGCCGTCTTTTGCGCTGACCACCGATCAAAAGTATCAGGTGATTAAGGGTGTTCTTGCTGCGTTGGACCATGCCCATCAGCATCAAGTTATTCACCGGAATCTGACTCCCGATGCAATTTTGGTTACCAAAGGCGGTGTTGCCCGGGTAACTGACTTCGATTTCGCTCGTGTCGGAAAAGATCGTTCTACTTCGGAAACCATTGCTCATCAGATTTCCGATGAGCTGGATCCTACCTATAGGGCGCCAGAGCTAGTAGTTTCCGAACAAAAATCCGAGCCAAAAGAAGCATCAATTGCCTCTGATATTTTCTCTGCCGGAATGGTTTTTTATGAACTGCTCACTGGCGAGTTACCCTATGAAAACATTGACCAGATGATTGAGGCCGATGGCAAGTTCCCTATTAGGCCTTCAGAACATAAGCCGGATTTACCAAAGGGAGTCGATGAGTGGTTACAGAAGTTCTGCGAATTTGACCCTGAAGATCGTTACGCCAGCGCGGCAATCGCCCGTAAAACTCTGGAAGAACTCATCCTGCCCGAGGCCAAGAACGATTCGGCTATCGTTGTAAATAGCTCGATCAAGGTCGGACCGCAGCTCTCGGAAAACTTGATGAATCTGCCGCAGGATTTCATCCTCGCGGATCGTTTTCGTATCCAGAAAAAGTTAGGCAGTGGTGGTTTTGGCGTTGCTTACAAGGTTTTTGATTCTCTGGGCGATGTAGTTCGCGTCATCAAACTAGTAACCAAGGATCGTCGTAGCGTTTACGAACGGCTGCGACGCGAATACAAGACGCTAACTAATCTGCCTGAGCATCAGCATGTCGTGAAAGTAATCTGGGCGGATCGTATGGCCGACGCCCAGCAGACGCCGTACATCGTGTTTGAATATGTTGAAGGGTTGGACGTTTCCGATCTCATCAATAACGAAGCGCTGTCTCTGGAAGACGCCGTGCGCATAGTACGCGAGGCAGCCGATGGGCTAGCCCACCTGCACAAACACGGCGTTTATCATCAGGATGTTAAGCCCTCGAACCTTCTTTGGACCGATAAGGGTGTTCGCATCATCGATTTCAACGTCGCGGTTTCCGAGAATGACGAGGTTCATGGCAGTGGCGGTACGCGTCGCTACCTGCCGCCAGATTACGATTACTCCTCCGAGCCGGATGCTTCCGATCGGATAGATCGCGATCTCTATGCCCTGGGTATTTGTTTCTACGAATGTTTGACTGGCAAGTATCCTTTTGACGAACCCAGTCCGCCGGTCAAAACGCAGCCCAAGGACCCTAAGCAATTCAAAGGCTGCGCCGACTTCAGTTCTTCGTTGATCAATGTCCTATCGAAAATGATCGCGGCGGAGCGAAATGATCGCTTTGCGTCGGCTGATGAGCTCTTGATTGCCCTTGCCGAGGTTAAAAGACTACGTACGGCGTTGACCAGCGGCGAGATAGATTCAAGTTTCAAGATGGTGCCCAAGCTAGGCTTCGAGTCGCTGAAGCCCAACACAAACCCTTTTGTCACACATCTGCTGACTCTCTACAGCCAAAGCCAGGTATCTAACGCAGGCACCCGAGGCCTCGACGATGTTGGCAGGGCTACTTACGTGTCGACCTATCTGGACGAGAAGCTCAAGCCCGCGCTGCTCAATGGCGAATATCGCCTAGTCATCATCAGCGGTAATGCTGGTGATGGTAAGACGGCCTTCATTCAGCAGTTCGAGGCATTTACCGAGAGCAAGGGTGCACAGATGCAGCGCGGCGCGAATGGAGCTGTTTTCCAGCTAAATGGACATACTTACCAGAGTAACTATGATGGCAGCCAGGATGAGGGCGACGAGCGAAACGATGCTGTGCTGCAGAAATTCTTTGCTCCCTTTGCGGGCAAGAACGCCTCCGGCTGGCCAGAGAATCAAACCCGCTTGATTGCGATCAATGAAGGAAGGCTGGTCGATTTCTTCCTCGAGCACGAAGAGGAGTTCCCGCTACTCGCCAAGCAGATTCAGCAGGGTTTGGCCGGCGCCGCTCCAGAAGGCGGTATCGCGGGCATCAACCTCAATCTGCGTTCAGTGGTCGCCGAACCTGAGGAAGGTCAGCCTTCGATTCTTGAGCGGCTGGTTGTCCGCATGACGCAGCAAGAATACTGGCAAGCCTGTGAGAATTGCGATCTCAAGGACAAGTGCTTTGCCTACCATAACGCCCGAACCTTCCAGGATCCGGTAGCCGGACCGAAGGTGATCGAGCGCCTGAAGATGCTCTACACGATTACCCATCTGCGCGGCCGACTGCACATCACCATGCGCGACCTGCGTTCGGCGTTGGCCTTTATGTTGGTGGGCACCCAGGATTGCGACGGCATTCACCAGCTTTATCTGAATGGCGGTGAAGAAACTTTGAATCGCATCCTAGACGGTTTCTATTTCAACTCGTGGCTCGGCGGAACGGATGGTTCTAATGACCGGCTGATTGCCCTGCTGCGCGAGATTGACGTTGCCGAAGTCAGTAATCCCGATCTGGATCGCGAGCTTGGCTTCCTCAATCCTAAGACCAAGGCAATGAGCCGTTTCTCGTTCGCGGAACGAGCTGGCTATGACAATGAACTGGTGGAGACGCTGTTCCGCAATCTGCCTCGCGATTATTCGTCAAAGAACCGTGCTCGATTGATTGCCAAGCACCGCAATTATCTTTCGCATATGCGCCGCCGCCATTTCTTTGAACGACGCGATATCGGTTGGAAGGAAATGCTGCCGTATGGCAGCATAGATCCCTTCCTAGGAGCAATTGAGCAGCCAGGTGCAAAAACTATTGATGAGGTTGCCGCCATTCTCCGGGCCATTAACCGCGGCGAAGGTCTGAGCGATCCGGCGCGGCTAGGTAACCAGTTGGCACTGCGCGTTCGTCAGGTAGATAGGGGCTCCATCCGCAGCTACCGACTCTTTGACGGCGAACATTTCACACTCCGCACTGAGCAAGAGACAGCGGCGCATCCTTTTCTCGAGTGTCTGTCGCAGGCCTTGGTGTTGCTCTACGACACCGGCAATGGACACAAGGCCAGCCTACGCATCAATCTCGACATCTACGAAATGCTGATGAGGCTCAACAACGGCTACCGCCCCAGCATCGAGGAGCAGGAAGGGTTTTTGCTAAGTTTATCTGTGTTTAAAAATCTCTTGGCTTCAGTGCCTTATAAAGAGGTGCTGCTAACAAAAACAGGATACCAATTTTATGAAATTTGTCTGGAGGACGGCGGTTTGCTGTCTCTGAGCGTGTCAGAAAAGGGAGCTCAACACTATGGCAGTTAAAGGACGCGATAAGGAATTCAGAATCCCAAAAGTTTCATACCTCGATTTCAAGCATATCGAGATGGATAGAGTGTTAACAATGCTTTTCCCACGTCTCAAATATGACGGATATGGAAGTCGACGCCCTCCCAGAGGAGGCGATCTTTCGATTGATGAATTTTTAGCGGATTTTCTGGAACATCCTGAATGGTTTTCCGGTTTCGACAAACATCCAGATATTGCTCGAGCCTGGATCGAAACAGACCTTATGGATATGGTAAATCGGGGGAAGAGCAATCAAGCGCTGGCTGCTCCACGTCCTCTCCACGGCAACACTTATAAGTTTCGTAACGCGAAACACACCCGTGATTATGGTGCGGCCGAGCAAATTTACTGGATGCTTTTCTATGCCAGAAAAGGCAAAGGACAGGCTGCGCGAGATGCTTTGAAGCGCTTTTTCTTCCCAGGAATTGACCTGGTGACGGACAGGTACGATCCCAATGCGTCCGTGGATGTGGAAACACAGGCCATCCTACGTCTGGATCATCAGGTTACCCAGGACATGAAGGACTCCAAGGAGCCCTCACGGTTCCAGCCGCTGTGTATCGGTCAAGCCGATATCATGGCCGATGACATATTGCGGCTTCTGGCCTATGAGCCCTATATCCCCCGTTCGGTGCTGGTAGATTACCTTAAAACTCTAATGGCATTTCATCTAGCACTTTATCATCTCAAGTTGCTGCAGATGCTCCCTAAGCTAGTGAAACAGTGTTCTGGAAACGATCTCTGTAGCACTAAGGAATGCCCAATCAATCCCAGTTTCGACAATGCGCTGGAAGGTTGTCCATACAAGGCTTCGCTGGTCGTGGACATGGGTGACGCCAATAACCCGCACATGGCCGAGTTAGCCCGCAAGTCGACTGACCGACATTATCGACAGATCCCAGTCTTCGTGCAGGCCAATTTCGTTGTCAAGAAGCTCGATGAGATGGCGGAGAATATGCGCCTCCAAGGGAAGCTACCGTTACCTTCAGGAGGCTATTTTACAGTTGGTGACTTGTTATCTCTGCTTAAGCCTGAATACGATTTAAATCGAGAAGCTTATTTTTCAGCTCGTCTTTCAACCTTAATTGATGAGGCGGGAACCAATAAAGATGAACTCGATCCCGAAATTCGGGAAGTTACACCGATGAATCTGAATGCCTTCGATAAATTCATTGAAATATTGATGGCATATCGCGGCAAATATCACCGTCAATACATCACTGAATGCTTGGACTCTCTCCTTCTGAAGAATAAAGAGAACGGCCTGCTGGCGCAATCCCGAACTAAGGGAAGTCCTCGGCGGTTTGTGCTTGGAAGCAAGCTGCTTGAAGTGCTCCTTCAGGTAGCTGTGCTCACCCAGGATGGCGGGCATTTCGTGACGCGTGAGGTTCGTATTGAGGAATTATTGGCCTTTTTGAGAAACCGCTATGGCATTCATATTGATCGGCTTCCGGAAGGAGCCCAGACCAACAGCAGCATCGTCGACAGACGCGCTCTGCGTCTCAACCACGAAGCCTTCAAACGTCGCCTGCGCGAAATCGGGTTTTACGAGGACCTGTCGGATGCCTACGTGACCCAGAAGGTATCGCCCCGCTATGCCATTCAGAGAAATGTCGGAACAGATAAGAATGGGAGGCACGCATGAGTAACGCGTTTACCAAGCTTCCCCAGGATAAATTGAACGCGGCGGTCGCTGATCTCCTAAGCCCACGTATCGACGCGATTCTGGGCGACCGTGGTCCAGGTCACTGCATGCGAGTTACGGATCTCGATGACGATGTTATGGAGTCGGTCTGTAAGGAATTGCGTCGAAACAGACCAAACGGAAACATTTTTATCCTCGGCAGCCATGACCAAGAGGGTAAGCCCTTCCGAGTCACTTCCACCAAACTGGTGGAATTACGTAACCCGGACGAGAACGGGGAGTTGCGCCAGCCTTTGTTGGTTTTCATACCGACTTCACTCCGTACCAGCGCGGAAGACTCTTTTGGTGTGGCGACCTTCGAAGAACTGACTTTCACCGGAATTTACGAAGACCTTATCGACTTGCTCCTTGATCGGCTCCCGACAACACTGGTCGGCTATGTTCGCGATCTTATGGCCATCCTCACAGAGGCAGATTGGTTGTTTTCCGATGATGTTTCCCGAGTGAGGTACCTCCTCACTGCTCTTGAAAACGGGATTGATGGAGAGACCCTTGGAGCCAGTCTTTATGAATTGACGCTGATTCCAGACTTTAAACTATTCGCCGATCCCGGCATGGTTAATGGCAAGATTCACCGTAACCTGGGCAGTGTCCGCAGTTTGATGACCTCGCACAAGTCGGTTCGTGGTCGTGTCGCCGATCTGGGACTTAGCGATAATGCTTTGGAGTCGCGCCTATTCACATACTTTGAAAAACACGATGTCCAGGAACCCGAATCCTGGACACATTCCATCGCAACCGACAATAGCTGGTGGAGCATTTCTTTCGACAAATGGACGTTCCAGGAGGAGCTTTCACTGGACAAGGTCTTGTTGACAGTACTGGAAACCGACTTGCCAGTTATCCAGGAAGATGAGGCCGACGATCAACTTTCTGGCCTGATTGGACAACAGGTTCTAGTCCCGAAAGATCGCCGCAAAATGAACGTGGTGTTCGAGGTCAAACCTCACCCGGGCAAGGTCAGCGGACTTGACCATTTTACGGTTCAAATCGTTTCGCAGAATGACGGTCCGGTAGGTAAATCTAAAAACGTCAAAGCTTGGACGCCCAACCGCCTACAGTGCACGACAAACCTGGTCAACCTGAATAAGATCGAATTTGAGGAAGGGTGGCATTTCATTCGCGTCATGCCTTGGACGTCCGATGGTGACCCGATTCCGCTGGAAGTGGATTCTTCCTTTGAGGGCGCTAAACGGTCCTACGAGAGTGAACCATTCTACGTCCTGCCCGGCGGCAATATCGAAGAAGAGCCACCACAACGCGCCATACCCATTGAACAAAGCCTGGAGCATGCGCGTTTTCGGCTGCAGCTGACGGCGTTGGGCGATGAGCGTGATCCCGATGATATAACCATTGCTGGTGTCACCTGGGCCGAGGGTGGTCGTTCGAAAAAGGCCTCCCGTCAGGAGACCTTGCTGGCGAAATTCGGTCGTGAAGGGGCTGTTCAGATTCCGCTTTCGCGCATGCTCAAAACCATCGAGCAGCGCATCTTGTCGGAACCCAAGCATCCCTCTGGTTGGCGTATGCAGATCAATCTGGATGCTGCGGAGCCACCATCCCAGGTCGGGCTAACACTGCCAACTTCTGCGGCGATGGCCTCCTTCCTGGCAACCCGGGAAGAGTTTTTCGCAGCGGTTCGCAAAGATACGGCTGAACTAATCATGCAGGGGCTTTCATTCCGAGACTCTGAGAAGGAATGCCTTGCGTATGCAGAAGGCTATCTCGATTTGGTAAGGAATCTTATCCGGCAGGCTGAGGCGACGTCTGGTGCTGAACGCCAACAACACCTGCAAGCGCTCAAAAATGTGCTGGCCGTAGATTCCATTCACGTCATATTGACCGATTTCCGTGGAAGGCACCGGGAAGCTGTTCTGGTTTCCCCAACCCATCCTCTTCGGGCTTTGTGGCTGAGCAGTTGGGTCAGCCTAGGCAAGGATTGGATTGAGAAGATCAGGTCTGGCGGAAAGGATTATATCCCTCACGTCCGTTCCGCATTATTAGATGGTCTTGCTCCCTCTGCATATCCAGTTGGAATCCCCGTCGAAGATGGCCGAATCTTCACGCCGGTTGATAATTTAAATGCGTTCTGGGCGCTTTACGCCCCGACAACCGAGGAAAACTCCCGTGGCCTATTGGCGGAAATCTGTTCTGCTCTCGGATTAACCGAACCCTCTGCGGCAGGAATCGATGTTTCCGGAAAGGTCATTGCCGACAAGATCGAGCGCTATCTCTCCCAGCATCCGTATGTTCGTGAGTTATCCCTGAATATTTTCAACCCAGGAGCCGGATCAGTAATTGCGGATGCGCTGTTATCGCTCCAACAGAAGCGTGAGCATGCCGATTTGCGCTATGACATTCGGCTCTTTAGCTCCGCCCCCGACTCGCCTGTTTTGGGCGAAGCACTCGAATCTATGGTCCGTCCAGGAGCTACGATAAATGAGGCTGCCGATGCGTTTGCGACCTCTACTGGCAGTCATCTATTCTCCAAGCTGAATTTGGCCAAGCACGCACTGGATGCATTCCATACAAATTCCAAGGCGTTCCCAGCACATATCAGCGTACTTCTTGATGTGTTTCCCGCTGAGGAGCTTTCCATAGCAGAGAAGCCAATGGGAGTAACTCCACTACATGGGTTGATACAGGACTTCGACACAGAATTTGTTGATGACGATTCGGGTACCTTCTGGAATAAACGGCCAATTGTCGGTCGTCCTTTCAGTACAGATAGCCATGCAGTATGCTTCGATTTGCTGTCGTCCCTGAGCAAACACCTCTGTTTCGCCACCTCAGCGGTTGCTGCTTCTGGTGCCAGTTTCAAAGCTGTACCCGTTGTAACCCTTGGCCTCAATGTAGCTGAACGAGCACTGATCTATGAAATTCACCAGATTAGCGACTGGGTGTTCACCATCGACCGAAATATGGGGATTGAGTTTTTCGACCATGGCGGCCGGAAGAATAGACCAGACTATCTGATTGACTATGTGCCGGGAGCAAGCTCCCAGGCGACACATAACCTAATCATCTCCTCGCGCTCAAACGATGAGCTGGAGGCAATGTTGAAGCCGGTGCTACTTGAGCATGGTTTGTCCGCCGACGGCGAGCAATCTGTTCAGATCCTGGCAAACCTTCGGTCACTTTCCGGCCAGCTTGCCCTGAAGCTGATTTCTGCTCGCACGCAACAGGCGGAAGCACTTGGCCTGGCTTTGGCGCGGCTCTATCTCGAATATCAAGGTGCTTTAAGTAATCAGGTCATTGTGCCGTTGGACGCACACACGGATCTCTATCGCACAAGCGGTGAATTAGACGATGTTAACGATGCCATCAGTCTGCAACGCACCGACTTGGGTTTGTTCGACTTGGATTTGAGCACCAGGACTATCACTTGCAATCTGGTCGAGGTGAAGTGTTATTCGCAGGTGGGCGACTTTGCGGCCTTCAATCAATTGAAGGAACGGATTTCCTCCCAAATCAATCAGAGTGAGCGTATCCTCCAGCGCCACTTTGACCCAGCTGTGAAAAAACCTGACCGGCCGGATAGGTTGCTCAAGAGCCGGGAGTTGGCTCAGATACTTCGATTCTATCTAGAACGCTCACTGCGTTACGGGATCTTTGATGCGACTGCCGCGCAGGAAGCGCGAGGTTTACTAGAATCTATCGAGCAAGGCTACTCGCTGCAGTTCAGACGCTGCGCCCTAATCTTCGACTTCGACAAGACCGGAACCGAGGCCCCAGACAACGAGGTGGGCA
This sequence comes from Methylomonas sp., assembly GCA_002928965.1. Lineage (GTDB taxonomy): Bacteria > Pseudomonadota > Gammaproteobacteria > Methylococcales > Methylomonadaceae > Methylomonas. The sequence continues at coordinate 46,497 of PERU01000006.1, read as the reverse complement.
TTGAATTCCACCGCATCGGTAAAGATCTCATTCATGCCTTACTGGAGAACTGCCGCAAGCCCGTTTCTGCAGAGATTGATGAAGAACCAACCGCGCTTCTCAGCGAACAGTTTATACCAAATGTGCCGAAGCTCGAGACAGCCGCCTTCATCGCTCCCAAAAGAGTCCGGACAACGTCATGGACTGTAGATGAGCTGTGGGATGAAGAGCCGGATGCACCATTTCCCCAGCCGCTACCTCCCGCCGCAGAAGAAACACCAGTAACTGCTCAAATGGATACAGCAGCCCAAACACCTCATTCCTTAGAGAATACTCCTGAAGCGCAAGATGAGGACGAAACGCCCGCTGTAGTTGTTGTTGAGCCGGAAACACCTGTTGAATCCGTGCATGACATGCAAGAGCATCCTGCACCCGAGCCTGCGGTTCACGCGGAGGTCAGTTATGACATCATGCTGGGCATTAATGGTGACTCGCCCCAGTACGGACTGCTCGGAGAGGTCTCCGGAAGAAAGGTCGCGCTTGACCTCAACCACACCCACACGATCAGTCTATTTGGGGTTCAAGGCGGCGGCAAGAGCTACACCCTTGGGACGGTAATCGAGATGGCCTCCATGCCCCTCGAACACATCAATGTCCTGCCAAGCCCACTCGCTACGGTCATTTTCCATTACAGCCCGACGCAGGATTATGCGCCGGAGTTTACCTCGATGATCAATGCCAACTCAGTGGAGGAAGAGATCCGTATCCTCCGGGAGCGCTATAAGGCAAATCCTGAAGCCTTGAACGATGTGCTGATCCTTACCCCGGCAAACAAGGTGGATGACCGCAGAGCCGAGTACCCAGATATCGAAGTTAAGCCGATTGCTTTCTCTGCCTCCGAACTCAAGGCGGCGCACTGGAAATTCCTGATGGGAGCGATTGGCAGTCAGAGCATGTATATGCGGCAAATCAATCTCATCATGAGGGGGCTGCGGGATAACCTGACCTTGGATGCTCTGCGAGCAGGCATCGATAACTCTGGTCTGTCCGATCACCTTAAAGAGCTGGCCCAGACGCGCCTCCTCTTCGCCAGCGAATACATTGATGATAACCAGCGGCTCCAGGACCTGATTCGTCCAGGTCGTTTGATCATCGTGGATCTACGAGATGAATACATCGAAAAGGATGAGGCCCTCGGCTTGTTCGTGGTGATGCTGCAGATTTTCTCAGAAGCAACCTATCAGGGAAGCGCCTTCAACAAGTTGGTGGTATTCGATGAAGCTCACAAGTACATCGAGAACGATGACTTGGTTTCCGGCCTCGTTGAGGTCGTTCGTGAAATGCGACACAAAGGAACCAGCATCATGGTGGCATCTCAGGACCCACCGTCGGTCCCTGTCTCACTGATCGAGCTGTCATCGCAGATCATCATGCATAAATTCAACTCGCCCGCTTGGTTGAAACATATCCAGAAAGCGAATGCCGCTTTAGGTGAATTGACCTCTGACAAGATGAGTCACCTTGGCACCGGCGAAGCATACATTTGGTCAAGCAAGGCATCGGATGACGCTTTCACACGGGGAGCGGTAAAAGTTAAGACTCGCCCCAGAGTGACTCAGCATGGTGGCAGCACGAAGACTGCTGTTCCAAATAAGTAGGAATATTACATGTCTTATGAATCCAAAAAAGCTAATTCCCTAGAAAAAGCGATTCAAAAATATTGTTATTCGCCGTTATTTACAGCCATTCGCGAAATTTTGAGGCTGACCAATGAACCGCTAAGCAAAAATGTATCTTGCGAAGGCGAGCGTGTTTGGTTGGGCTCCTACCTGCCAGATGTGCAGCAACAAGAAGATCCGCTATGTCCACATCATGGAACACCCGGATCTGGACGAGTAGTTCGATGTCTGGTGCGTCTGCGCTGAAAAGATGAGCGAAGATTACGAGGGGCCGAGGCGCCGCGAAGCTAAACTGGCAAGATTTATGAAAGTTGAGTTTGATAAACTTTGTGACGAGGCAATGGCAAAAAAGAAAAAACCAAGCAAATTGACGGCTCTCTATACGATTTAACCGAAATCGGGCCATTTAGTTTGCCCAATGGCTTACAGATTGGCGCGTTGAAAATAGATTGCCGAGACACACTCAATACCGAGCGCTTGTCTGTACTTTAGAATATACCGTAGCCTACGTTTGTGCTGCACGAATAAGTCTAACTATTGCATAGGGCACCATCCATTACGCGTTAGGCCATAGTCGTTCTATTATAATTATTCAAATACACATATGAAAATACAGAACTCAAATAGAGCCATATTGATCCTTGAATCTCCTTGGGAGTTGGATGTTGGTGATTCAAATAGAAGCAGCGTAATACCTTTTGTTGAAGGGATTGCAAAGTTTGCGGGTGATACAGAGGTATACCATGCTAACTTTTATGACAAAAACAGTTTTATAAAAGCCCTTTATTGCTTATGCAAAACATCCTTCCAAAATACAATTGTTTATATTGCAGCCCATGGATATAAACAAAAGATTGGCGGCGTAACTATACAAGAACTTATGTCTGAGGTTGGTGAAAAATCTAAAAAGCATAATATTACAGGATTAATGTTAGGTTCTTGCTTTGTAGGCGGAAACCTACCAACAATGGAGGTTTATATTCAGAACACAAATTTAAAATGGTGTGCCGGATATGCTACAAGTTCAGCTTGGCTTGAAGGCACATTCATAGACTGCGCCATTATGTCTGGCATGTCAAATTTGGAACATGATGATTATAATAATGAGGATGAGATGATAAGAAGTCTGGGGCGTTCAATCAGCAGCTTTTCTGATAAATTTAGTATAGGTGAAGACTATCATAACAAACCCGTAAAACTCCGTAACTCATTACAGTTTGTTATTCAACCAAGTGGAAAAGGTAAAAGAGCCAAAACCGTAACTGATAATGTTTTTTATGAATATGACAGATTTCAAAACATATAATTAGATTCGTTATTTTTGCTAGACAAATGAAATTCAAAAAAAACAGAAGATAGGGGGTAATGATATGCAGATCATAGATATTGAAAAAGACCATATTAATCACATGATCAGGATAGTTGAAAGTCAATCTATAATTAACGATTGTATAGGGAAAATACTAAATATAATAAACAATGACGCACAATTTTTAAAGACTAAAGACTCTTTAGAAGAGCTTTCTAATAACCTCGAAGAGCTTGACGAAGAACTCAATATTTTTTGGGAGTTTGATGACGATGAATGGAAAAACTTTACAGAAATGGTGCAATATAATTTTAAGAACATTCATGAAGTATACGAAGAATATGGAAGTATATTGTATTCATACACTGATTCCGACTACTTCATTTACTCAGAGCATAATGATGGCGGTGACATTTTCAACGAAAAACTTGAAAATTTACAATTTACAATTTACAATTGACGAAATGACGTATGAGATAAGGTTTTTTAATTCCCTTTTAAGTTTAGATGACTTATATTTGACACGGTCAAGTTTCTACAAAAAAAGCGATCCATTTTCATCACAGATTACAGTGGATTGATCTTTTGAATAAAACTTCTGAACAAGGTTTAAATGGTATTATTAAGAGTAATATCATGCTTTTTATATTTCCAGGTAGCCATATAAAACCTAGCCATATCAACCTAAATCCCAATTATTTTGGGTCATAGAAAATATTTTTTGAAAATTATATGCCAAATTTGGTACTTAAATTCATTTTCAAAGACACCTGACAAATTTTTCCAGCTGCTATCGTTACCCAATCTGATCGATCCAGCCAGTAGCTTGACAAACCAGTCAACCCTCTCGATTATAAGTCGCACCGGGCTTAGCAAAAACTCTTGCCGGTGGCCAGCCCCAGGAAAACGGACATCCGACATTTTCGTAATGCCACAACTCGACACTACTTGGCATTTCGTCACTCTGGCCTTGCTGATCGATGATCCAGAATTCCACCTCTCTGAGATCGACAGCTTCAGATTGGTCTAAATCGCTAGACCGACTGTTTCTATCTTCGACTAATTTTTGTATCGCAGCTTGGTAGATTGCCCCAGGAACATCAAAATATTGCCCATTGCCTATTTGACCCGAACAACCACCTTGCCGAATTAAAGCGACAGACCAAATACGCAGACGAAATGGGGTAAAAACTTGTTTCAATAATTTTGATGACACACAATTTGAGAAACACACCAGATACTCGTCACCTTCGGCACCTCGAGTATGTTCGCCCTGATCCCGATTTTGGACGATGACGGTGAACAGAGTGATCGTTATCTCGTCGTTGACTTGGTAACGCTCCCGATGATAACCAAGAGTAAAAGTTGCGTTGTAGTCCTGCCAAATTTCCGGGTAACATGATTCTAGTTGCTTGCCTAAAACAGCGGCATCAGGATAGTTCTGATAAAACTCGCTGTAGTCGTTCATCCAAAGCAACACAGGATTTTCGTCAAAGTCATCGTTCATTCTACACAAGCGCCTGCCAGTCGGATTATTGGGTACGTCCAACAACAGAGGCGTTAGATCGTCGCCGCTACCGGGATACCAATACAAATCAGGGGTTTTATGCAAACTTGCCAGTTTGTTGAGCAGTGCATCACCCTGATTCTGATCAATGGGTTGAGTTTGTAACTGCCGTAAAAAATCTTGCCAATTCATACTGCCTCCCGATTTTTTGCGTTAAATAACATTGACGCCATGCCGAGGCTTTGGTCGTTAATCGGTTGGGGATTAAGGTTTGGACGGCTGACAAACATGACAACCGCCATTTGATCGTCTAGCGCCAAGTTTGGCGTCTCTGTGAGTTTACAATTTGCGACTTCCGAAAAGGCTGGCAGTAAAAGTGCTGCGACTTCGTCCAGTTCGAAGAGAGCAAAATCATTGCCATGAATCAGTGTGATTAATACATCCACAATACTGCTGTTGGTTACCGTATGTTCAGTATTTCGCCAATAATCCAAAATCCGGCGGGCGGTATTTGGTGCGCGAGCTGAGTCATTGTCCACGGCTAAATACACATCAATCAGACTGTTTTGCGATAATAAAGCCTGGACTTCCATTAAATCAGTACCGATCAAGCCATGATGAATCAGAGGGCCTATAATGCCATAAATGATCAAGGCCAGATTTTGACGCCTATTCTTAGTGTTTTTGGCGGACTGTTCCTCAGTAAAACTAAGTTGACCAATTGAGTATGTACTTTGCTCAATTAATACAGCGTGATTATCGATTGTTAATTGATCTAGCGAGTGATCGTAAATCAACCGACCGGACTGACTATTAGACGCGAGCGGAATCGTAAAAACCAATTTGTCGGGACTGGAGATCTGTGCCAGTATTGCCGCGTATCTTTCCTGCTCGAAGGCGACTTGTATGTCTGCCAGAATAAACAAGATATCCAGGCGATGATGAACGTTAAGAAACGAGTTTAGATTATCCGCGTCAACATGCTCTGGACTTGCTGTATCCGCCACCGACCAATGTGCAATTGAGATGTCCTGAAGTATCGGGCTTTTGAGTAAATCGCTGATTGCCTGGTGGCCGGCATGATCCAAAGCCAGCAAACCAATCCGGATGCAATCCTCAGTATCTTGATTTTGTTCAGTCATAGTATTTCAAGCCTTTTACCAGACGACCCGGCGGGTCGTAACCTGCGATCAACAACACCCGCAAATACGATGCAGCTTGACGAGCTGCCTGCAAAAACCAGTATAACTGCTTCTGCGACACCGACGGATTGGCATTATCAAAAATGTCGCCGGTGAACCAAATAATATTCAAAGTAAGAATCTGTGATCATTTGGCACTAATGCTTGATGAATCGAAATTAAGTCTGAACCAGACAATTACTCCGACTGATGGCTCAGGTTACAGAGATATCAGCGCTAAAGTTTTGGATTCGTGGCAATTCAGATGGTAGATTCTTGGCGAGGGTAATCGAATAGAAGTGATAGCTCCAGAACAACCAAGGCAAGAAATCCAAGCAATTCTGCACCGCACACTCTGCCAATATCAGATCAATCTATGAAAAATGTATTACCCGTCTATACGGGACAACATTTGGGGACGTGAGTCAAAAGCATACTCAACGCAGAAATTGATTGATCTCGTAGCTGGTGCTGCGACCACCCTCCGTCGATTTGCGTAACAAACCATAAGCCAGCAATTCATTGATGTCGCGCAGAACACTTGGCAAGAAAGCAAGCGGCAAGCCAATTTGGATAAACACAAGCTTGATTTCGTGGATGCCGATTGGGTGCCTAAAAGTCCTTATCGCCTGGACATTGAAACAGAGCGCAAAGGTGAACGCCGCCAACAATCTTTTGCCTATGTATTCGATCTGCTAATGGTGTTGACTGTTGTGTATTTGCCTGGTGACATTCCTCACATCATCAGCTATCGCCCCGCCAAACGCACAGAAAGAGAGGCTTATCATGACTGGCTTGAAAATGACTACGATGACACTTAAAGAGATACGTGCGGCTCGGGAACGTGGCGAATCAAAAACTGATTTGGCGCTTTTGCACCAAAATAAATTGGCCGGTATTGAACCCGAAGATGACGAGGATTCGCCAGACGCAACCCTTGCGATTCGAGAAGCAATCGCACTGCGTCGCGCTGGATGATCAGTAGACTTGAAATTACGGACACCCATTCATTAGCGAAATCTGGTAGTACGATCACTCTGCCCAGTCTGCATCTCTATAGCTGCAATGTCACTGACTTTACCAGCGAATCCTGCATCCGCTGCGACTCTTTCTGCGCCTCGATCAAAAGTTGATCCCAGTCATCCGGTGGATGCCCGCCTTCCAGCATTTTGCGAAAGACTCTGTAGGCGTCGTCGCTGCTCTCGTAGGCTCGCTTGGTGTCTTCATCATTGACCCAGGCGTAGACAATCACCTTGCTAGGTGCGTGGTAGCGGAAAAACAGTCGGTACTGCTGGAAGAATTTGGCGCGGAACCAGTGTTTGTGATCTTCGCCGAGCGTTCCTCCTTGCCGGTACTCTGGACGCACAGGATCTTGCGGGATGACGTCGAACGCCAGTTTGATGATCGCAGCTAGTCGCTTGCGGGCATTCTTTTTTACGTACCCGGCCGGGTCTTTCTGCTTTAGCGTCTCGACTTGCCGTGTTAGCGCTTCAATCTGAGCCAGGAACAGTGGGTGGGCAAAGATCGTCCAGCCATGAATGACCAGTAGTTCGGGCTTCCCAGTGCTCATTCATCGTCTGCCGGCAGGGGGACATCGAGATCGAGATCGAGATCGCCAACCAGCGACTGGAGCCGCTGGACGAAGCCGGCATCCATGGATTGCAGTTGCTCAGGATGGCGAGTGATATCGTTGGCCAGGAAGCCAAGGAACTGACCAAGCACCGGGTCATCTTCCTCTGAAGGCTCTGCGCGCGTCAGCATCACTTCGCCACTGGGGCGAATGGTGTAGTGTATCTTGTCGCGCTTGCCCAGATTGAGGGCCCTGCGCACGGTTTCCGGTACAGTAGTCTGATAGCGATCGGTGAGAGTGGATTCGACTTCGAGGGTTGCAGACATGACAGTCTCCTGCGGATATGGAATGATGTTTAAATGGTAATGCAGTCGCATTACCCTGTCAATGCAGCTTCATTGCACCGATGAGCATTCGGCTTGGGTGAGTGTAAACAGGTGTGTTTCTGGTCAGGGTGATGGACTCGGGTTCGATTCCGTTTTCGGGAATTGAACTCATTGCCAACACAGCCGGCGAAACCTGAGAAAAAACCAGCAGGTTTCTGGCGTTTCAAAAGGCCATCAAAACCACTTCCTTAACAAACCAGCAACAACCTGCATCGACCCGCAACCGCAGTGTAGACGCGGTTTGTTTCAAGTGGCGACTCCACCACCAAGAATCAGTATCAAGAAGTATCAGAAAGTCTCAAAACCCGCATCTCGCAAGGGATCGCGGGTTTTTTGTTGTCTCACGAAGACCCGGTAAAACTCACTACAGCCCACAAAATAAGCAGTAGAAATTACAGTAACAGACGAAGTTTACTGTTACTTCAAGCCAAGTTACTGCAAAATTCGCCAGCTGTTGAGGCCTCTAGCTTCCAAGTACTCTGCTCTCATTTTTACTTCTCGTGTGTTGTTGAATTAGGAAGCAAGTATTGAATATTTGCGTAATTTACGTAAAATACGGAAAAGCATTATTGAGGTGCGTCATGATAGAAGTTCCTGCAACAAAATTTGTCAAAAACTTTGGTCAATACCGTGAACAGGTACAGAGGGAGGCCATTGCGATTACAAGTCATGGAAGGACTAGCGGTTATTTTCTTTCTGAGCACGAGTACATGGAATACTTGCAACTAAAAGCGAGTTCAAGAAAGACTTACAATGTTAGTGAACTTCCTGACGAAACGATCAGCGCACTAGCGACTGTAGAAATGGACTCAGCACACGATCATCTCAACAGCTTAATGGACTGAGGATCGTATGCCTGAACCGGAAAGCGGTCTTGTTATTTCCTATTCTTATTTATGGAGGAATGAATACGAAGCTGAAAAAGTTGAAGGTTTAAAGAATAGGCCCTGCGCAATCATTCTGGTTGTTAAGAATGAAGATGAAAGTAAAAAAGTAACCGTTGCACCTATTGCACATACACCGCCAGCCAATCCAGATTTAGCCATTGAAATTCCAGCAAAGGTAAAAAGCCACCTCGGATTAGATTCCGAAAGATCCTGGATTATTCTTGATGATTTCAATGAGTTTTCATGGCCAGGATATGACCTGAGAACCATAACGGGAAAACCTGGGAGCTATGACTATGGCTTTCTACCACCAGTATTTTTTAAGCAGATTGTTAGCAAGATTCTTGAGCTTCGCCATAAAGCAAAAAGCATCACTTCGCGAGATTGAGTTTCGCGCTTAGTAGAGCAGTTCAGTTCCTGAATTAGGAATTGAACTGGCTGATTAGCGGTTCAAAATAGAGCAAATTTTACACCTGTGTTATGCTCTTTTTAGGTCCTATTCTGTGCGGCAATTGTGCAGTAACTTTTACAGTAATAGCTAGTTTGTTCAATACTAGAGAGCTTGCCACTTCTGCTATTCAGACCATGATTCGTTAGACACACCTCCACCACCTAAGTTTAAGAACGGGGCTAAGGCCCCGTTTTTTATGGATTTAAACAATTTTTTACCTTGCTGGATTCGTTTAATCCACCAATGGGGCCACAAAAAGGGCCGCATCGTCCAGTGGAGTAACGAATATGCTGACAGATTCTAAAAGCAAAAAAAATGCCAAGCCCAGAGCAAAGTCTTACAAGTTTTCTAATGATAAATCGCTTTATCTGCAGATAATCCCGATCGGCGACGCGCTACTACCCGTCGCTAGATACATTAAATCATACCGACACGCTGTTGACGTTAGGGAAGGGCTTGCAATTGACAACAATCGGATTGAAGGCTAGGAGTTTGTCCGAGAATAGAGAACCTGCTGCGGAAAAGCCCTTTTGGCCAGATTTCCCGCTCATTTTCGTTAAATAGCAGCACTATTCGCCTCAAATGATCAAACAATCTGACTCAAAATGGCTTTCCCTCGCGACGATTCCTATTCTCGGACAGGCTCCTAGATCAAGTAAGCATCATTTACTGGCAATCAAACTGCTTGGGCCAATCCCGATAATTAAATACTTGTCCATCCTGGCGCACGGTATCAACCGCTGCCAAATCCAGATCGGCATACACCCACTGCACTTGGTTGTATTCGCCGATAGCCAAAACGCCGTTGTTTGGAAAGCCGCGATCGACAGGCGTATAAATGGCTGCTGCGCCGCAGTTTACGTCAACCGCTTCTGACCATTCCGCGTTACCCACCAAGGAGGCTTGCACGACATAGCATTGATTTTCCAGCGCACGGGCCTGACAGCCTATCCGCACTCGGTAATAGCCGGCCTCGGTGTCGGTGCAACTGGGCACCAGAATCAAGGTGGCTCCGCGCTCGGCCTGAAGCCGGGCGTAGTGTGGGAACTCGCTGTCGTAGCAGATATTGATTGCTACTTTGCCGAACACGGTATCGAACAATTTGATGTCCAAACCACGGCTAATGTGCCATTGCTCGTTTTCAAAACGGGTCATGGTCAATTTGGCCTGATAATCCACCTCGCCTTGCGGAGTGAAGAAATAGGCGTGATTGCGGAATTCGCCGTTGTCCTGTTTTACCGGATAAGTGCCGGCCTGGATGTACACCCGGTATTCTGCAGCCAAGGTTTTGAATAAGTCCAGATACTGCGGCAATAGGGTTTGCAAGGCGTCGAGTTGGCCGGATAAAGACGAATAGACATCTTTGGGAAACAATGACGCCAGTTCCATGCAGGCGTATTCCGGAAACAACAGAATATCGGCCTTGTTGTCGGCGGCTTCTCTGACCCAGCTGCGGGTTTTGGCTTCGAAATTGTCCCAGCTTTCCAGAAAGCTGACATCATATTGGGCGCTGGCGATTTTAGGCACGGTCTTCTCTCAACCAAAAAGTCATGGGTTTGGCGGTTTCTTCGACATCGTCGAGGTCTTTCCAGGTGTAGGTGGTTTTCAGCTCGGGATGTTTGACGTAACCCCGCTTGTTCCAAAAGGCGTCCAGCGGCACGTAATCGGCCGGCCGGCGCGGGTGGTCGACGGGGCGTTCAACGCAGCAGAAGGTGATGTGTCTAAAACCGCCCAAATCCTCGGCATGCGCTTCGCGCTGTTCAAAGAATTTCACGCCTATACCCAAGCCGCGATAGGCTTTGTTGAGTACCGATTCCCCGCAATAAAACACCTGTTCCGGATCGTATTTGTGTTCAATAAAGGGTTTTTTGACTTCGTCGGTTTCGTATTTCAACGGAATCGCCGTCGAAGCGCCAATGATGGCATCGCCATCGAACGCCAGCACAATGACGCTTTCCGGGCAGTTGATGTAGGTTTGCAGGTATTTTTCCTCGTATTCGTAATCGCCGTCATACAAATACGGAAAATCCCGAAACACCTCAATGCGCAGCCGCGCCAGTTCCGGAATATATTGAATCAAGGCTTCGCCGCTGAGGCGCTGGATGCGGATGTCTTTGCTCATGCTGGTTTACGGTTGAATTAAAAATATCGGGTGCCGGTGTCGGCTGTTAAAGATGATTATTGTATTGTAGTCGGGGTATCAATATCAGATTTCGGTATTCAGACGTCTGCATAAGTTGCTGATAATCCGTTCCAGTTGTTTACTGGACATGGATTTCATCGAATATGCTTGCTGAGATGCTCTGGCGTTGGAACCGTTGTTGAATGTTTCAATCAGTTGTTTCTTTGACCATTTTTTGCAGACAAAGCCGGGCGTTAATAGAAAATTTTCAGGCATATACCAAGACTCGCTACCTGTTGAGTCAATGATTCGAACTTAATTATTTTCATCCTGTGGTAGGGCTACGCAGATTTTAGCCAATTATTTGAGGTTGAATGCCGAGTGGGTTTTTCTGGAAGATACAATCAAAACCGGATACCTCGGACGTCTAAACATGATTAAAAATTCTACTTCTTCCATTGCTCAATGTGTCTTTGGATGTTGATCAGAGGGAAATGTACAAACTCGTTGCTTTGATTCATATTCAGAGTAATGGAGGTGGTTTATACTCCATTCGTCCGATCACGCTTTGCTAATCTACGGCGCTAGGTTTTACCAAAACGAAACTTTTGTTCAGGATGTTACAATAGCAACGGAAAATTACATTGTGTAAGTTAAGTAAAAATCTATAAATAGAGACAATAATGTTTAATATGTTTAGAAAAAAATTAAGTCAGGATCAACTGGATGAAAGAGATGGTCTTATTCTAACTCATAGTACAGTATTTTTTATTAAGCTTTTTGAAAGAATTGGTGTTCAATATGGCAATCATTCTGATGCATATATTTATATTTCAAAGTTATACTCAAAATTCAAAAATATTTTTTCAGAAGAAGTTAGAAATGAGAAAGATATGGGAAGCATTAAAATGATGTTTATATTGTGGGTAATGGATTCCATGGAGACTTACTTTAAGAAGGCAATAAATCCTTCTGACCATTTGGACTTGGTTATTGATAACGATCAAGAGTTATTTAATAAAGTTGCTCAAATACACTTCACTAATAAAATGCTTAATGTTGTTGGTGTTTTTAAATAATTATGTGAAGTAAATTTTGCATTCATTTTGCAGCATATTGTGAATATAAAATAAGGTTTATTTCCTTTTGTCATGTAAATCGGGTTGAATTATTGTGTTCCGTTAATGGTGCTTTGGCTTTGGGCCAAACATTAGTTTCAGCGTAAGCTTTTATTAAAAAAAGTACTTCAAGTCCGCCAATGTGCTTATAGTCAAAATGTGAGTTATGTAAATTTGTCAAGTCTACTGAAATTTGACCAAACTCGTATCTTCGTAAAAAAGAGGGATTGCGAATTTCCCAACAAGGTTCAGAAATATCGTGTGCAAATGCATTTCTTATTTGGTATGTCAGAACAACAAACTGATCTATTTCAGTTTTTATAAGCTTTGGAATTGGTATTCCACTCTCTTCTCTACTTTTATTTAGGGTAATAGCAGCAACTCCAAAAGAAACTTTCAGTATGTTTTCTATAGCAACAATTAAGTCTTCGTTAGTATTAAATATTTGATTATGATGACCAAATATCAGTTCTTTTTCAGGGGATTGAATAGGAATATCTAGCTTATTAAAGTCTATGTTGCCATCGAGAGCATATTTATAAAGTTTCCAGGTGAAATTTAGTTGAGAAAATGCTGTTGGCAAATATTTCATATGCTTGATTTAATTCCACAAAACCAGCAAAACGTGGAAAACAATAATTTTAACTTCACTTTGATACTCGATATCGTCTTGCTTCCATCGGATGTTGCTGCAAAGGCCTATAAATTTCGATTCTATCGCCATCCGTCAATGGCTTATCCAGTTTACAAGCCTGCCCAAATATCCCGATTTTCTGCAGGCTCAAATCAATCTCAGGAAACTGTTGCAAGATGCCTGAGGCTAAAATGGCCTGTTGTGCAGTGCTGTCTATTGGCAGTATCAGACTGATGATGTTCTGTCGGTCGGGTTTGGCATAAGCCACTTCGACGCTGATTAATGCGTCAGCCATAAATTGCTTTGGCGCGCTGGGTGAATGAACTGACCATGGTGTTGCAGATTTGGTTGAATACCGGGCCGAAGGCCAAGCTGGCAAAGGTGCTGGCGATTTCAAATTCCAGATCCAGCGATATTTTGCTGGCGTCTTCACGTAGTGGCAGGAAGTTCCACACGCCTTCCAACGATTTGAACGGCCCATCTAACAAGCTAATGGTGATGCGGCCGCCGGGATCGATGAGGTTGCGGGTGGTGAAAGATTTGTGAAAACCGGCCTTGGCGATTTCGATCTGGCCTTCGACGACATTGTCTTCGCGTTTGAGAACGCGACTACCGCTGCACCAGGGTAGAAATTGCGGATAGGCTTCTATGTTATCCACCAGATCAAACATCTGCTGGGCAGAGAATTTCACCAGTGCGCTTTTTTGTACCACCGAGATCATTAAAGCACTCCGAGCACATGCAAAAACACTAAAAATACCGCAGCTGGTGAGACGTATTTGATCAAAAACTGCCAAATCTGAAAGCCCTGGGCAGGGAGTTCCAGTTCCTCTTCGGCGTCTTTAGGTTGCATGATCCAGCCGGCAAAAATGGCGATGGCCATGCCACCTAATGGCAGCATCATATTGGCGGTTAAATAATCTAGTAATTCAAACAGATTTTTATCGAACAGTTTCAGATCAGACCAGATGTTGAATGAAAACACCACGCCGATGCCGAGCACCCAACAGGCGGCACCTGCCCACAGGCTGGCAGTGGGGCGATCCATATTGTTGTTTTCCACCAGCCAGGCTACCGCAGGTTCGATCAGTGAAATCGATGAAGACAACGCAGCGAAAAACAACAAAATAAAAAACAATAGGCCAAACAGCCACCCGCCAGTCATGTGTCCGAAAGCCAAGGGCAGGGTTTGGAAAATCAGCCCAGGGCCGGAACCGGCTTCCAGATTATTGGCGAACACCAGCGGGAAAATCGCAATGCCTGCCAGCAAGGCCACCACGGTATCGGCACCAGCGATGAAGAAGGTGGTTTTGGCTATGGAGACATTATTTGGGAGATAAGAGCCATACACCATGATTGCACCCATGCCCAAGCTGAGGGTAAAAAACGCGTGGCCCATGGCTGTAAGTATCGAATCAGCGGTTAATTTGCTGAAATCAGCATGAAACAAAAATGCCATGCCTTGTTCGTATCCGCCGGATGACATGGCATAGGCCACCAATAACATCAAGATTACAAACAGTGTCGGCATTAAAAAACGCACGGCTTTTTCCAGGCCGTTTTGTACGCCGCGCATGACACACAGCATGGTGATAATCAAGAAAGCTGTGTGCCAGAAAATCTGTTGAAACGGGCTGGCCATCAAGTTGTCGAACAGTCGCTGGATTTCCATGGCGTCGCTGTTGATGAAGCTGCCGAAAAAATCCTTGACGATATAGGCCATGGCCCAGCCGGCGATCACGCTGTAATAAGCCAAAATCAAAAAACCGGCAATCATGCCGGCCCAGCCCAGATATTGCCAACGCGGATCGCTGCCGGCTTCTGTGGCCAAACTGCGCATGGTATTGATGGGGCTTTGTCTGCCGCGCCGGCCCAGCATGATTTCGGCGATCATGATCGGAATGCCCAGTCCGAGGATGCACATCAGGTATACCATCACAAAAGCGCCGCCGCCGTTTTCACCGGTGATGTATGGAAATTTCCAGATATTCCCCAAGCCGACGGCAGAGCCGGTGGCGGCCAGAATAAATGTGAAACGCGACGACCACTGGCCGTGAATGGATTGGGATTTGTCGGTCATGATGTGTCGCTCTGTGATTAAGTCGTTATTTTATGGGCGGGTCGGGTAAAATAACAAAATTCTTGTTTTCAGTCAGTCTAAAAATCGACGCAAAGCCATGGCAGCCAAAAAATCCAAAAAGGACAGTAAGCAAACCGACAATACCATTGCGGTCAATCGGCAGGCGACTCATGAATATTTCATCGAGGAGCAGTTTGAGGCAGGCTTGGTACTGGAAGGTTGGGAAGTAAAAAGCTTAAGGGATGGGCGTATTCAGTTGAAAGAAAGTTATGTGGATATCCGGCGAGGTGAAGCTTGGCTTTGCGGGGCGCATGTGTCGCCGCTATTATCGGCGTCTACCCATGTAAATCCGGAAGCTGTGCGCCGCAAAAAGCTGTTATTGCATAAACGCGAATTAAGCCGTTTGATCGGTTCGGTGGAACGTAAAGGCTTTACCTTAATCCCGTTATCCATGTACTGGGTGCGCGGACGGGCTAAATTGAAAATCGGTCTGGCCAAAGGTAAAAAACTGCATGACAAGCGTGCCTCGGCAAAAGATAAAGATTGGCAGCGCGAAAAGGCCCGAGTGATGAAGCATGGTTAACATCAATATGAATCTTGGCATTGTCAGCGTATTTTTTCTGTTGTTGCTGACGGCGTGCGGCGAACAAACCAAGCCGGTCAGTAAACTGGAAGGGCAAACGCAAGGCACGACCTACCACATTAGTTTCTGGTCGGAAGCAGCGATTGAGAATCAATCTTTGGAACAAGCTGTGCTCGTTACCTTTGCCGACATTGATAAAACCTTTTCCAATTATCGGCCCGATTCGGTGATCGAAATATTTAATGCCAATCCAACGAATGGTAGTCAGTGGGTGGGTAAGGAAATCGTTCAGCTGGTTGATTTGGCAAGTAAAGTCAGTCAGATTAGTCAGGGTTGCTACGATTTGACCATCAAACCATTGTTTGATTTGTGGGGTTTTAAGGGCGACAGCCTGACCATTCCGGAACCCGTTGTTTTGGCGGATGCCTTGGCGACGGTGGGCTTGGATAAGGTCAGGAAAATTGATGACGAACATCTGCAAAAGCCTGCCAATGTGCGGGTTGATGTGTCATCAGTGGCACAGGGCTATAGCGTGGAAAGAATCAGCCAGGTGCTCGAGCAACATGGTGTACACCATTATTTGGTGGAAATCGGTGGCGAACTGAAAACCCATGGTCATAAGCCGGATGGTTCAGCGTGGAAAATTGCGGTGGAAAAACCGTTGCCGGGTGAACAAAAGCTGATGAAAGTGGTCAGCATGCCCAAAGATAAACCGTTTGCGGTGATGACCTCCGGCACTTATCGGCATTATTTTGATTTTAACGGTCAGCGTTACAGTCATATTCTGGATGCGCGAAGCGGCAAACCGGTTACTCATGATCTGGTGGCTGTGACTGTGATGCACGAAGATCCAACTATTGCCGATGCCTGGTCAACGGCATTGTTGTGTGTGGGGGTGCAGCAAGGCATGCAAATCGCCAACGACCAGCACCTGCAGGTTTTATTTGTACAGCAACAGGCAAGCGGTTTGGTGGAAACCAAATCCCAGGCACTGGAAGCCAGTGGCTTGTCGATTGAATGACGGTGTTTTTTTTCGTGGTAGTATCGTAACAGCATGATCAGGGGGAGCTGATGTTTGATTTAACCAATAATTTACTGTTTGCGGTACACGGCGGCGGCGATTCCGGTGGTGGGGTTGCTGGCACAGTGGCCGGCGTTTTAGGTTTTATAGAAGGTTTAGTGTCGCTGTCTCCCGCTGAATTGTTTGCTAATTTGCTGCCCGGCCTTGCTGTGATGGACAATATCCATCCATTATTGGTGCATTTTCCAATTGCGTTGTTGTCGTTGTTTTTCTTGCTGGATTTGGTGGGAAGCGTTGCCAACAAGGCTGATTGGCGACATGCGGCCAGCTGGTTTTTGTATTGCGGGGCGGTGTTTGCAGGCTTGACAGTTACAGCTGGCTTGATTGCAGCCGGTTCGATTCCTCATGGTGGTGATGTCCACGAAATTATGGAAAATCATGAGCATCTAGGGATTTCCGTATTCTTGCTGTCATCTGCATTGGCGATATGGCGGTGGCTGTCCAAGGAACAGATTGCTGGCCCTGCTAATACCCTGCATTTAATGAGTGCAGCTATTTTGGCTGCGCTGCTGATGTTTACTGCCGATCTGGGAGGAGTGATGGTCTACAACTATGGTGTTGCCGTTGAACCCATGACACAAATCAATCGACAAGCGGCCGAATTGCATGAGCACGGAGAAGTTCGCGAGATTGCCAAAACTGCGGTGCCTGACTCTACTATGAATCCGGCTGAGCAAGTGGTGGAGCCTGATCATAATGAACTGCAGCATGATCACGAACATCAGCATAATCACAGTCATTAATGGCAATGGGGATAAGCTGCGATTTCCGGGTTTTTTTAAGTGTTCAGAACATGCAATTTTACTTGGGTGTGGTATTCTAGCCGACCTTTTTTGTGAGGCGATTTTATGCGAACCCGCGTTAAGATTTGTGGCTTTACCCGTGCTGAAGATGCGGTGATTGCCGCGGGTTTGGGGGTAGATGCCATCGGCTTGGTGTTTTACCAGCCTAGTCCAAGAAATGTGAGTATTGAGCAGGCTGTAAAGATTACCCAAACCTTGCCGGCTTTTGTGAGTGTGGTGGGGTTGTTTGTCGATGCGGAACCGGATTTTATTGATGCCGTGTTACAACAGGTACCTATTGATTGTCTGCAGTTTCATGGGGACGAGTCGCCGGAAGCGTGCCGACTATATGGCAAGTCTTACCTTAAAGCCATCCGCATGAAAACGGATACCAATTTAGCTGAATGGTCCCGGCACTATGCCGATGCAGCAGGGTTGTTACTGGATGCTTACCATCCCGGCTTACAAGGCGGGACGGGCAGTGGTTTTGATTGGGAACTGATCAAAAATCAAGGTAGTTTACCGATTATTCTGGCGGGGGGATTGACACCGGAAAATGCGGCTTTGGCGGTACAACAGGTCAGACCGTATGCACTGGATGTCAGTAGCGGCGTGGAGTCTGCCAAGGGCATCAAGGATGTAGCAAAAATGGCTGAATTTATAAAAAAAATTAATCTAGCGACTGAGCAACTATGACTGAAAAACACCCTCAGGGGCACAAATACGATATGCCGGATGCACGGGGCCACTTTGGACCCTATGGCGGTATTTTTGTAGCGGAAACGCTGATGCCGGCCATAACCGAGCTTAACGAAGCGTATCAACGCTATCTGGATGATCCCGAATTTATCGCCGAACTGGATGCCGATTTGCGCGATTATGTCGGCAGACCGTCACCGCTCTATCACGCCCAGCGTTGGAGCGAGCATCTGGGTGGGGCACAGGTATATCTGAAACGCGAAGACCTCAACCATACAGGTGCCCACAAGGTCAACAACACGGTGGGTCAGGCTTTACTGGCCAAGCGCATGGGCAAAACCCGCATCATCGCTGAAACCGGCGCCGGTCAGCACGGTGTGGCCACTGCTACAGTGGCCGCACGTCTGGGTTTGGAGTGCGTGGTGTATATGGGCTCAGTTGACGTGGCGCGTCAGGCATTGAACGTTTATCGAATGAAATTGTTGGGCGCTACCGTTGTACCTGTGGAGTCCGGTTCCAAAACACTCAAAGACGCGCTAAACGAAGCCTTGCGTGATTGGGTAACCAATATAGACAATACCTTTTATATTATCGGTACCGTTGCCGGTCCGCATCCTTATCCCGCAATGGTACGGGATTTTCAGGCAGTGATTGGGCGGGAATCCAAACAACAATGTATCGATCAAACCGGACGTTTACCGGATGCCTTGGTGGCTTGTGTCGGTGGTGGTTCAAACGCGATTGGTCTGTTTT
This sequence comes from Methylomonas sp., assembly GCA_002928965.1. Classification (GTDB taxonomy): domain Bacteria; phylum Pseudomonadota; class Gammaproteobacteria; order Methylococcales; family Methylomonadaceae; genus Methylomonas. The sequence goes on along the minus strand of PERU01000006.1, from coordinate 27,696 downwards.
ATCCATTTATCGATGATAAATCGGTAAAAATGTATGGTGTGGAAGCGGCGGGTGATGGTGTTGAGACTGGCAGACACTCTGCGCCATTATGTGCAGGTCGTCCTGGGGTGCTGCATGGCAATCGTACTTATTTAATGGCGGATGACGACGGTGAAATCATCGAAACCCATTCCATTTCTGCTGGCCTGGATTATCCCGGCGTCGGCCCCGAGCATGCCTGGTTGAAAGATACGGGCCGAGCCAATTACGTGAACATTACCGATGATGAAGCGCTGGCGGGTTTTCATGCCCTTACGCGTATGGAAGGTATTATTCCTGCGCTGGAATCCAGTCATGCCTTGGCCTATACCATGAAACTGGCACCTACCATGCGTAAAGATGAAATCATTATTGTCAATCTGTCCGGACGTGGCGACAAAGACATGCACACCATTATGCAGCGCGAGGGGATTGCTGAATGAGTCGATTAGCCAATAAATTTGCAGAATTAAAAGTTTCTGGTCGCAAGGCTTTGATCCCGTTTATCACAGCGGGTGACCCATTTCCCGAGTTTACAGTACCCTTGTTGCATGAGATGGTGGCAGCCGGTGCTGACGTCATCGAACTCGGCGTGCCATTTTCCGACCCAATGGCGGATGGCCCTGTGATCCAGCGTGCCAGTGAGCGTGCTTTGGCGCATCGGGTAGGTTTGCGTAAGGTCTTGAAAATGGCTATTGAGTTTCGCAAAACCGATCAGACTACGCCGTTGGTGTTGATGGGGTATCTGAATCCAATTGAAATGATGGGCTACGAAGATTTTGCCAATGCTGCTCAGCGTGCCGATATCGACGGTGTTTTGACCGTGGATTTGCCACCGGAAGAATCAGAAGCCTGTGTCGCATTTTTACGTGAGCGGGGCATTGATCAGATTTTCCTGCTGGCACCCAACAGCGATGCTGAGCGAATCACTAAAATGGATACGGTTGGCAGTGGGTATTTGTATTATGTTTCTTTGAAAGGCGTGACTGGCGCAGGTCATTTGAATACTGATGATGTCAAAGAACGATTGGAATTGATTCGCGCCAACACTGACTTGCCGGTTGGTGTGGGCTTTGGTGTAAAAGATGCAGAAACCGCTAAAACCGTGGCTAATCTTGCTGATGGCGTGGTGGTGGGAAGTGCCTTGATCAGTAAAATTGAAGCCAGTCTGGATGATCCCGAACAGGCCAAGCGCGATATTGTCGCCTTGTTGAAGTCCATGCGCGAAGCGATGGATAGTTAAGTATTCACCCGGAGTAGACAACGAATGAGTTGGTTTGAAAAGTTAGTACCCTCTGTAATCAGAACTGACAATGCAGAGAAAAAAACCACAGTTCCTGAAGGGTTGTGGAATAAGTGTCCCAGTTGCGATGCGATCTTATTTAATGCCGAGTTGGTGAAGAATTTCAGTGTATGTCCAAAATGCGACCATCATTTGCGGATTAACGCCCGAACCCGTCTGGATTTATTTTTGGATCCGGACAATCGGATGGAAATTGGTGCCGGCCTGAAGCCCAGCGATCCCCTGAAGTTCAAAGACAGCAAAAGCTACAAGGATCGCATCAAACAGGCGCAAAAACAAAGTAACGAAACCGATGCCTTGGTGGTGATGAAAGGCAATTTGAAAGGTCGTGGTATTGTCGCAGCAGCGTTCGATTTTACCTATATGGGTGGGTCCATGGGCTCGGTTGTGGGAGAACGGTTTGTGCGTGGTGTCAATGAAAGCCTGAAATCACAGGTACCGTTCATCGTATTCACTGCCAGCGGTGGGGCGCGGATGCAGGAGTCCTTGTTTTCGCTGTTTCAAATGACCAAAACCAGTGCAGCCCTGACACGACTGGCCGACGCTGGCATCCCTTATATTTCCTTCATGACCGACCCTACCATGGGCGGCGTATCGGCCAGTTTGGCCATGTTGGGTGACATCAATGTGGCTGAACCGGATGCATTGATTGGTTTTGCCGGCCCACGGGTGATTGAGCAGACCGTGCGTGAAAAATTGCCGGAAGGTTTTCAACGCAGCGAGTTTTTACAAGAGCATGGCGCTATCGATATGATCATTGATCGCCGGGAGATGCGCGACAAAATTGCCAGCATGCTGTCTATCTTGTTTCCTGATCCTGTTGCTGTCGAACCTGTTTTCGTGCCGGAAATGCAAGTCAGCGTGACACAAGAGTCTGTTATTTAGCTGGCGATGGCGCGATTTTCAGCGTTGGATGATTGGCTGGCTTGGCAAGAGCAGTTTCATCCACGACCTATCGATTTGGGGTTGGAGCGTGTTGCGGACGTTCTAGCCCGCCTCGACAAACAACCTGAAAAGATACCCACCATCACGGTTGCAGGCACCAACGGTAAAGGTTCGTGCGTGGCTTTTCTGGAGGCCATCTATCACGCGCAGGGCTATAAGGTGGGTGCCTATACATCACCGCATATTCTGCGCTACAACGAACGCATTCGTATCGATGGGATTCCAGTCAATAGTGAAGATATTTGCGCTGCCTTTGAACGCATTGATGCCGTCAGAGGGGATACCAGTTTAAGCTATTTTGAATTTGGTACTTTGGCAGCACTGGATATATTCAGTCGGGCGTCGGTCGATGTGCGTATATTGGAAGTCGGTTTGGGTGGTCGTCTGGATGCGGTCAATATCATCGATGCCGACGTGGCTTTGGTGACCACCATTTCCATTGATCATGTGGATTGGCTGGGCCACACGGTAGACGCCATCGGGCGCGAAAAAGCCGGAATTTTTAGGCAAGGATCCCCGGCTGTGGTGGGTGATTACCAAGTGCCTGGGTCTTTGTTCCAGGTCGCACAGGAAAAGCAGACACAGGTCTTACAGCTTGGCAACGTCTTTGACTATCAAAAACATCTGCAAAGCTGGGATTGGTCGTCAAATACACTAGAATTAACCTCGCTGCCTTTACCGGCGTTACAAGGAGATCATCAGTTTCGCAATGCCTCGGCGGTGATCATGGCTGTAACTTGTTTACAGTCCCTGTTGCCGGTGTCGCAAGCAGCTATTTGCCAAGGTTTGCAAAGGGTGAATTTACCGGGTCGTTTTCAACTGGTTGCAGATGATCCCCAGATTTTGCTGGATGTTGGACATAACCCACAGGCTGTACAAACCCTGTTGGAACATTTGCAGACCCACTTTCCGCAAGTAAGAATTCACGCGGTGTTTGCCATGATGAAGGATAAAGACATTCCGAGTGTATTGAGTTTGATGAAGCAGCGGGTGGCTGAGTGGTATCTGGCACCCTTGAAAAATCCACGAGCCGCTAACGACGAATTGTTAAGCGGTTATTTTCAGCAGCAAGGCATTAAAAATGTGAACCATGGCTACGTTGATTTTGCAGAGGCTTTTAATGCAGCTCGAAGGCATGTCAGGCCAGGAGACTTAATCCTGATTTTTGGTTCCTTTTTTTTGGTGTCTGAGTATTTATCCCAATTTGCTAGTAGGTGATGAGCATGGATCAAGAATTAAAGCAGAGATTGATAGGCGCTGCGGTGATTACCGCACTGGCAGCCATTTTTGTACCGATGTTATTTGATGATCCTATCGATGAATCCGGTAAAAGTATTAACGAATTGAAAATTCCGGAATTGCCTGCCAAAGCGCAGGACGTGGAAATCATGCCTTTGCCTGAAAAAGTCGAAGATGTAGCGACTATTGCGCCGATTGAAAAACCGCCTGTACCGGCTGCGGATGTCAAAAATGCCTTCGAGGGCGAAGACGAAGCTGATATGGAAGCCCCCAAACCTCTGGCCCGGATAACAGCCAAAGAAACCGCAGCGCCGCCTGCAAAATTTATAGAACCCGATGCGGAAGAAGAGGATGTGGCAATACACCCAATGCCGGTTGAGCCCGCAAAACCGGTAAAACCCACTGCCAAGGTGGCAGCCACCGAGGTGCCGGCAAAATCGCCTAAACCTGTTGTTGCCGAACCGGTTATCAAGCAACAGGCTCCTGCGGTTGCTACAGCCGAAACGCCCTCAGCGACGCGTTTGTATTTGAATGCCGGCAGCTTCAGTCAACTTGCCAATGCCCAAACCCTGCAGGAAACCTTAAAAAAGCAAGGTTATGCCGCTTCAATCAAAGAAGTGGTTACAGAAAAAGGCAAAGTTTTCAAGGTCAGAGTCGGGCCCATGCTGGATAAAGCCAAGGCGCAAGCGGTTAAATCCAAGCTGTCTCAAATCAATATCAACAGCTTTGTGACAGGTGATGAGTAATTCAACTACCGATTAAGAGACGCTTTTCAAGATGTTTGAGGGAGTAGTGTTGGGCAAACTGATCTGGGTTGATTACGCCATAGCGGGTTTGATGTTGATTTCTGCCATCATCGGTTTGTTACGGGGGTTTATCAAGGAAGCTTTTGCCTTGTGTATCTGGATGGTTGCTGTGGGCGTGGGCTGGCAATACAGCCGCGACTTTGCGGTATTGTTGCAAAACGTTATTAGCCATCCGTCTGCACGGATAGCGACAGCCTTTGGATTATTGTTTTTCATGACCCTGATTTTGGGCGGATTGATCAGTTTCATTCTCAACCACCTGATCGAGAAAACTGGTTTGTCAGGAACTGATCGCTTACTTGGCTTACTGTTTGGTGTTCTGCGCGGAGCAGTGTTGGTGTCAATCATGGTCATGCTGGCTGGCGTGACACCGCTGCCGGAAGATCCCTGGTGGAAGCAATCCTTATTGATTCCGCCGTTTCAATCTCTCGCCGTTTGGCTGAAAGATCACATCCCGTCCGATTTGGCGGGCTATATCCATTATCGTTAGCTATTTAGGTTTGTTATGTGTGGTATTGCCGCAATTGTTTCCAATCAAAATGTCAATCAGGACTTGTATGATGCCCTGACGGTACTGCAGCATCGCGGCCAGGATGCCGCAGGTATTGCGACTTGTGAAGGTTCTCGTCTGCATTTGCGTAAGGAAAACGGCTTGACTCGGGATGTATTTTCCGGTGAAGAAATGCTCAGGCTGAAAGGTAGCATGGGGATTGCGCACGTGCGCTATCCAACGGCTGGATGTACCAGTTCTGAAGAAGCTCAGCCTTTTTATGTGAATTCGCCGTTTGGTTTGACCTTGGCACATAACGGTAATTTGACTAATACCGAAGAATTGAAGATACAAGTGTTTGTCGATGACCAGCGGCACATCAACACCGAATCGGATTCGGAGGTGTTGCTGAACGTGTTCGCTCACGAGTTACAACAGGCCGGCAAACTGACCTTGACGGTTGATGATGTATTCAAGGCCGTCAGCGTCGTGCACAAGCGCTGTCGAGGTGCTTATGCTGTGGTGGTGATGATTGCCGGATTCGGTATTTTGGGTTTTCGCGATCCGCATGGGATCAGACCGATTATCTATGGCGAGCGCAAAACCGAGGATGGCACTACCGATTACATGATTGCCTCTGAAAGCGTGGCGCTGGATGTGCTGGATTTTAAATTGATCCGGGATATTGCTCCGGGCGAAGCGATTTTTATAGAAGCGTCAGGCAAATTACACATAAAGCAGTGCGCAGAGAAAACCAACCATTGCCCGTGCATCTTCGAATACGTGTATTTTGCCCGGCCTGATTCGATTATTGACAATATCTCTGTCTATAAAGCCCGTATGCGCATGGGCAAAAAACTCGCCAAAAAAATTGAACGGGAATGGCCGAATCACGATATTGATGTGGTGATTCCCATTCCGGACACCAGCAGAACCTCTGCGTTACAGATTGCTCATGAATTAGGCGTCAAGTTTCGGGAAGGTTTTATGAAGAACCGTTACATCGGGCGGACGTTCATTATGCCGGGTCAAAAAATGCGCAAAAAATCCGTTAAGCAAAAATTAAATGCCATTTCGCTGGAATTCAGAGGCAAAAATGTATTGCTGGTGGATGATTCTGTCGTGCGAGGCACCACCTCCGAGCAGATTATTCAAATGGCCCGCGATGCCGGTGCGAAAAAGGTCTATTTTGCTTCTGCGGCACCACCGGTGCGTTATCCTAATGTGTACGGCATCGATATGCCGGCTGCGGGAGAACTGATTGCTCATGGTCGTACAGAACAACAGGTTTGCGAGGCGATTGGTGCAGATAAATTAATTTATCAGGATCTGGATGATTTGATCGATGCCGTTGGCAAGGGTAATCCCAATATCAAGCAGTTTGATACCTCCTGCTTCAGTCACGAATATATCACCGGTGATATTGACGATGAGTATCTGGCCCGCATTGAGGCTTTGCGCAATGATGGTGCTCAGGAACAGCGCAACGCTCCCAATAGCCTTGCCCAAAAATAACAGGAAGCAGTATGAGCGAGTTTGATTGGCAGGATTATTCTCAAGAGACCCAAGCGATCAGAGCCGGGCATAAGCGGACGCATGAAGACGAGCATAGTATCCCTATTTTTGCCACGTCCAGTTATGTGTTCGACTCGGCTGAACAGGCTGCCCTGAGGTTTACCGGCAAGGCTCCAGGTAATATTTATTCCCGTTTTACCAATCCTACCATTAACGCTTTTCAGGAACGGTTGGCGTTGATGGAAAAGGGTGAACGCTGTCTGGCGTTTTCATCCGGTATGGCGGCGATCATGGCTGTCGGGATGGCGCTATTGAAAGCGGGGGATCATGTGCTGTGTTCGCGCAGTGTGTTTGGCAATACTGTGCTGGCCTTTCAGAATTTCTTCGGCAAATTTGGTGTGACCACCGATTTCGTCAATCTGACCGATTTATCGGCTTGGGAAGCGGCGATCAAGCCGAATACACGGTTCTTATTTCTGGAAACGCCCTCCAATCCGTTGATTGAAATTGCCGATATTCAAGCCTTGGCTGAGATGGCTCATCGGCACGGTTGTCTGTTGGTGGTCGATAATTGTTTTTGTACGCCTATCCTGCAACAGCCGTTGGCGTTGGGGGCGGATTTGGTAGTGCAGTCGGCAACCAAATTTATTGACGGTCATGGTCGTTGCGTAGGTGGTGCGGTGATAGGCAGTGAAGCACTAATCGAAAAAGACATCTATCCCTACTTGCGCACTGGCGGTTCTTGCATGAGTCCATTCAATGCCTGGGTGTTTTTGTCAGGTTTGGAAACATTGGGTTTACGCATGAAAGCCCATTGTGACAATGCCTTTGCCTTGGCGCAGTGGCTAGAGGCGCAACCCAGTGTTGCCAAAGTGCATTATCCGGGACTGGTCTCTCATGCTCAGCATGAGCTGGCCAAACGCCAGCAAAGTCATTTTGGGGCCGTGGTGAGTTTTGAACTGACAGGCGGCAAAGAACAGGCCTGGCGATTGATTGATTCTACCCAAATGCTATCGATTACTGCCAATTTGGGCGATGTGAAGACCACCATCACCCATCCGGCTACGACCACACATGGTCGCTTGAGCCCGGAGGCCAGGGCCGAGGCCGGTATCAAAGACAGTTTGGTGCGAATATCGGTAGGATTGGAAAATATCGACGATATCAAGTCAGATTTAAGAGGCTTGTAGGGAAAAACAATGGATTTTGCCCGCAATGTGCTGTCCGAGAACGTTAGGGTCCTGAAAAGCCAGGTTACCAAAACAGCGTATCAGGGGGTGGCGATTGCGGTGACCAGTATTGTTGTTGCCACCTTGGGCGTCTGTTTATTTCAAACAGGCGGGATCAGTCTGGATGGCATCATCAAAGCGCAGACCGAAAACTATGCCTTATGGGTGCTGGACAGTATTCCATTTGTGTTTGGGTTTTGGGGGCAGTACTCCAGTTCGATGATTGCCTATCAGGCCGGCGCGATGATTTTTGACCAAACTCAGGAGTTGCGCAGCCGGGCCGAATCGATGGAAAAACAGGCTAACTATTCTGCAACTCATGATTTTGCTACCGATTTGCCCAATCGGGTGTTGTTTTATGATCGAGTTGAGCAAGCTATTCTGTCCGCGAATAATCAAAATAAACTGCTGTCCATTCTGTTGGTGGAGTTTGCCAATTTTAAAGAGGTTTATGACACGCTGGGGCGCAACAGTAGTGACCTGATTCTGAAACAAATCGCCACCCGTTTGCAAAATGTGATCATGGGTAATGACAGTGTGGCGCGCATAGATGGCAATATTTTCAGTCTACTGGTGACGGGTACCGATGATGAACATGCCGGCATATCGTTGGCCAAAAGCGTACAGGTGGCATTAGAACCACCGTTTAAGGCAGAGCGGTTGAGTTTGTCGATTCATATCAATATTGGCATCGTCAATTTTCCCGAGCACGGCGACGATGTCGATACCTTGGTGCAAAAAGCCGGGGTGGCGTTGTTTATGGCAGCCAAGTCTTACGATGGGTATGCGGTTTATACTTCATCGTTTGATGATCACAGTCCCAGACGTTTAACGTTGATGAGCGAATTACGCCAAGCGTTGGAAAAGGACCAACTGGCGGTCTATTATCAACCCAAAATATTTGTCAAGACAGGGCAGCTATACGGTGTGGAAGCCTTGGTACGCTGGAATCATCCCAAGCATGGCTTTATTTCCCCGGATGAGTTTATTCCGATGGCCGAAAGAACCCGCATGATCAAATATTTGACCTTGTGGGCCTTGAAGCAGACCTTTAAGCAATGCGCCGAGTGGCATCGGCTAGGTTTGAACTTGACAGTGTCTGTGAATTTATCTGCCAGAGATTTACATGATCCCGAGTTGCCTGACATCGTCGCAGGGGTGGCAGCGTCATACGGCGTCAATCCGGCCTGGATGATGCTGGAAATAACCGAAAGCTCCATCATGACAGATCCCGAAAGAAGCCTGGAGATTATCCAGCGCCTGCATGAAATGGGGTACAAATTGTCGATTGACGATTTTGGCACGGGGTATTCGTCGTTGGCTTATTTAAAAAAAATGCCATTAACTGAGCTTAAAATCGATAAATCCTTTGTCAGTGACGTGTTACTCAGTGAAAATGATGCGGTGATTGTCAAGGCAACCATCAATCTTGCCCATAATCTGGGCTTGCAGGTAACTGCAGAAGGCGTGGAAAGTTTGCAAGCCCTGGATTTGCTCGACAGCTACGCTTGTGATTTGGCTCAAGGCTATTATTTCAGTAAACCTGTCTCGTTGGAGACCTTTCATCAATGGATGCAATCAGATGCGAAGCAATACACCAAGTCTGCAGATTCTGAATAAACTAAGGCGCTATTTAAAGCGCAGAATGCAAAAATAAGCTATCTTTGATTCACTCATCGGATACACAAGAGATTTTCACCATGTTTCAAGAACGAAAAGAATATAGAAAAAATTTCAACGCTGTAGGTCAGTTGAATGTAGGAGGTGAGACTTTACATTTCAATTGTTACGATGTGTCCGTTAAAGGCGCAATGATTGAATTGGTACCCGGTCAGTTATTGAGTTCTGTGGATGATTTTGAAAAATTGCTCTGCGAAGATAGACGGGCGGAGATCTTTGTCGAAGAGTTGATGTTGGCCGGCGAGGTGTCTATCGTTTGGGTACGGGAAGAGCGCGGCAGAATCATGATGGGGCTGGAATTTGAAACAGTGGTGCACAACGCCGAAAAACTTTGGTTAAAACGTCGTGGTTATCGCAAAACCGAGCCGTTCACTGCCGAACTGTTTATCGATAAGGACCGGTTACATGTCGATGGTGTTAACCGCTCTACCAAAGGGTTGTGCGTTAAGCTTTCCGTTCAGCATCCAGCCATCAAACCAAATGCCCCAGTCAAATTGCAAATCAAAGAATTTGGTCTGGCTGCGCTAGGAAAAGTTGTGTGGGTCAGTTCTTCGGATGATTCTACTTTGATTGGCCTGCAGATTGTTTCAATCAACTGAACGTTGATCAGTCCAATAATAACGGGTCAAGCTGTTGTTGCATGTCCAGCGCATGCAAATCGTCAAATCCGCCGATATGACGGTCGCCAATAAAAATTTGTGGCACCGTTCTGCGACGGGTCTTTTGTATTAATTCTTGCCGTAAATTAGGTTGTGAGTCGACATCGATTTCTGCGTAACTGACACCTTTCCGCTCAAACAGTTTTTTTGCCATGGTGCAGTAAGGGCACAGTCGGCCAGTGTAAATCACTATTTTTGGCATGGTTATAAATTAATAAATTCTAATAAAGCTGGTATTCTAACCAGCGGACATGTTTTGCTCAATAGTCAATGCTTCAGCGAGTTCCGCAAAAATGATTTGGGCTGCAGTTGCCAGCGAGTCTGCAAATGCGACAATACCGTCTTCATGACCCAGCATGCTGAAAATTGGCCTTTTGTTGAGTTGGCCGGAATGAAATAGCCGTTCTACTGTTTCCGCCATTTCCAAGGTACCGTATGGAATGTCAGCGCCGGTGTGGGGTAACTGCAATGCCAGCGTATTGCGCCAGATTTCCGGACAATGCACATGAATCACCGCTTGTGCTTTGGGCAGCAGGCTGTAAACGCTGGCGTGGGTCAGTGCTTCGGACGACGGCTTGCTGGGGCCACTGGATTGAATGCTGTTTTGTTTTGCTGAAGCACTTTCTACCATGGCAAAATGCTCCCGATTTAAAGTTGCAAGATGTCCGGTTTGGGTGCCGGTGATTAAAAAGCCATGAGCATTCGCTGTCAGACGTTCACTAACATTGCCATAACCCAACCCATGGTATCTAGCCGGATCCTGGCCTACCAATCCCAGTCTGAACAGCAGATTACGCCAAGCATTGATGGCTCGGATATCGATCGAGGCCGGAAGCGGTCTGTGTTGGTGGTCAAGTCTGTATTTAATGACGCCTTCTGTATCGTATAGGCTGTTTTCTTTCATTTTATTGTTCAGTTAAATGCGATTTAAAATTTTCAAATCAGCTGTGTCGTTTGGGTTGCTGCTGTTATGCATGAGTGTAAACCTGTCATACGCCGCCAATCAAAAGCAGGTCAATAAACTCATAACGTTGCCGGAAATTCAGCAAAAAATTCAAGTCATCAAAGACAGGCAGAATTTACCGGAAGATCTCAAGGCGCGGATTTTAGCCAGTTATTACGAGAGTGAAGATAATCTGAATGAATTGCGCTCTCAGGAAGCTCAGGCGGAAGCCTTTAAACAGTCGTTTACCAGTTTACCCCTGGAATCCAAAAAACTGTTAAAGCAGATTAACGAGGCAGAGGCTAATCTAAAACATCGCAGCCAGACAAAGTTTTCGGTATTTCCGACCGACGAACTAGAGCAACGTCAGATTATCGAAAAGACCCGTCTAAGCGACTTGGACGCCGAAATCAGTCGCACGGAAGGTCAGATCAGTGATCTAAGCAACCGGCCCATAGTGATTCGGGAAAAAATCGCCGAAATTAAAAGTAAACAAACAGCTACCCTGCAGGAGCTGCAGGGTATCGCCGGTAAGGCCAGCGACAATCTGGTCGAAAAAGAAGCTCGGCAAAGTGCGCTGGATACTCAGTTACGTTTGCTAAATGCCAACTTAAAAGCTTTGGAACTGGAAACAATTAGCGATCCCATGCAGCTGCAGCTGCAGAAAGATCGCCTGCATTTGTTGAGCCTGCAGCATGAACAGCTGATGTTGTTGATCAGCGATTTGGATGGTGCTTTGCTGGAAAGACGCCAGCAGGAAATTGACAAAGAGCAGGCGGCGCTGTTGCAGGCCCAGCGAGAGGCGGAAGGCAAGCCGCCTTTGATCAGGTCGGCAACCCAGGAAAATATGGCTTATAACCATAGCCTGCAAAGTGTTAACAAAAGTATGGAGCAGTATCTCGTTCAGAAAAGCGAGATAGAAGTGCGTTATAAGCAATTGGAAAAAGACTATCAAAGTGCAGAGCAAAAAATCACTTTGGCTGGACTGAGTCCCGTCTTGGGAAATTTGTTGCGGGAACAGCGACGTAATTTGCCCCAACGCAGTCAATTCAGCGGTCTGAATGACGATATTCAAAATGAAATTGCCAAAGCCAGCCTGGAAATGTTCAAACTGGATGAAGCCAAAAAACAATTAACAGATATTAATCAGACCTTATTGGAGCGGCTCGATCAACAGTTGCAGGCCAATTTGACTGATAGCGACAGGCTGCGGATGCAAGCCGAATTGCGGATGCTGCTGAACGATCAAAAAGATTTGGTGGTGCGACTCAGTGGAGCCTATGCCGAATATTCGCGGGTATTGGGTGATGTTGATTTTAATCTGCAGCAGATGTTGAGCAGTGCCGATAAATTCAATGCATATCTGGATGAGCGATTGTTATGGGTGCCGAGCGCGCCAGTGATCAGCGATCATTATTTAAAAGACAGTTTTCATTCGCTATTGTGGTTGATGAATCCAAACAATTGGATAAAGTTGGTCGCCAATCTGTGGCAGGGATTGAACGCATATCCTTTGGTTATTTCAGTCATTTTGGCAATAGTCGGTTTGCACTGGCGTTTCAGACGGGTGATTAAAGCTCGATTACTGAGTCGGCTGCAAAAAAGTAGCAATAATCCCTACGCAATCAGCTTTAGTCAGATAGTGCACAGTATGAGTGAAGTGTTGTTGCTCACTTTGCCGGTGCCTTTGATGATGGTATGGACAGCGTGGGTATTGAGACTTAATCGGGGGGCGGATGCATTCAGTCTGGCCTTTGTTGATGGCGTGTTGGCGGCCGCGGTTTCGTTGGGCGTGATGCAATTTTTCTACCGGGTTTTCAAGCCGGGCGGCATAGCGGAGCTGTTGTTTTTATGGGAGCATCGTACTGTCGAATTGTTGTACGGTCAGTTGCAATGGTCGCGTTTTGTAGTGATACCGTGCATTTTCATCGTCGCAATGACGGGTAACGATTTGTTTTCAGAGCACAGTTATGCGTTAGGTAGAACTGCGTTGATACTGATGATGCTGACTTTGGCCTATGTTTTACATCGATTGTGCCATCCGGATAGGGGGCTGGCCAAAGGTTTTTACCGGTTTTCACACAGCTGGCTCAGCCGCTTACGTTATGTCTGGTATGCCATTGCTGTGTTGGGGCCGCTGGTGATTATTGGTTTTGCAGTGGCCGGTTATTACCAGAGCGCTCTGGAATTACAGGAAAAATTGATTACCACGCTACGTTTGTTTGTCGGCACAGCGTTGTTTCATGCTTTGGCGTTGCGATGGTTGGCGGTAACCAAGCGTCAATTAGCTTTACAGAATGCCCGGAACAAACGCAAACAGATTGATCAACCTGTCGCTGTTGAAGGTGTGCATCTGCCTGATGAAAATTTGCACGATTTGTCAAAAATCAGCCAGCAAAGTAACAAATTGTTAACGACGGTCATCTCAGCCATCTTGGCCGTCGGATTCTGGATGATCTGGAGCGAAATTTTGCCGGCCTTCTCGGTGTTTGAGCGATTCGAGCTTTGGCAGCATGTGCAAATGCAGGACGGAAAGGAGATCCTGCAGCCGATCACACTGATAAATATCATGATTTGTCTGTTATATGCCGGACTGGCCCTGGTTTTTGTCAGCAACTTTCCGGCACTGGTCGATTTATTGTCGGTTGGTAAATACGCCATGACCGCAGGCAGTCGTTATGCCTTGATTCAGCTGGTCAGATACACCTTGGTGAGCATTGCATTTTTGGCGATTGCCAACGAATTGGGCGGCAGCTGGTCGCAGGTGCAATGGTTGGTCGCGGCACTTTCGGTGGGCTTGGGGTTTGGCTTACAGGAGATTTTTGCCAACATGGTGTCCGGCATTATCTTGTTGTTTGAACGCCCCATTCGAGTGGGCGATACGGTTACCGTGGGTAATGTAACCGGGCGGGTCAGCCATATTCAGATGCGCGCCACCCATATTGTCGATTGGGACAGAAAAGAGTTGATTGTACCGAATAAAACATTTATCACCGATCAGTTGATCAATTGGACACTGTCAGACACGGTCACGCGGGTGGTGGTACCCATCGGGGTGGCCTATGGTAGCGATGCGGATATGGTCGAAACGCTTTTGAACGAGGCGATTAAAAATACCGAGCTGGTTTTGCAAGACCCTGAGCCGACGGTCAATTTTGTTGGTTTTGGTGAGAGTTCGCTGGATTTCAAGGTTAATGTGTACGTCAAGGAGCTTAGCGACCGGTTACCTGTTGCCAATCATTTGCATAAAGCCATTTATTCGTTGCTGACTCGGCACCATATCGAAATACCTTATCCGCAGCGCGATGTGCACATTCGTTCTGTGGCAGAGGGAATTTTGCCCTCAAAATGAGCCACAAGTGGTCGATTTTATTAAAAAACCAATCTGTAATAAAATGGACGGTTTTAAAAGTCTTTGGTTTTGACCGGATATATCAATGCGCTGTCCATTTTGCTCTGCACAAGATACCCGGGTTATCGACACCCGTTTGGCCGATGATGGTGATCAGGTCAAACGTCGTCGCGAATGTGTGGCCTGTAAAGAACGATTCACCACCTTTGAAGTGGTCGAGTTGACGCTGCCGCGTATTATCAAACGCAATGGCGCCAGAGAAGCCTTTGATGAAGCCAAGTTGCGCGCCGGTATGCAAAGAGCCCTGGAAAAACGTCCGGTGAAAGTAGACGCGGTCGAAGCGGCCATCAGTCGCATCAAAAAAGTGTTGGTTAGCAAAGGCGAGCGGGAAATTCACGCCAATGAGTTGGGTGAGTTGGTCATGAAGGAGCTTAACTCGCTGGATCACGTCGCTTTTGTGCGTTTTGCCTCGGTATACCGGAGTTTTGAGGATGTCAGCGAATTTACCGACATGATCGCGAAATTGCAAAATTCATGAATCGAACCGATGCGGGATTCATGCTCAGGGCTTTGGAATTGGCCCGTAATGGTTTTTATACTACCGATCCTAATCCGAGGGTCGGTTGTGTCCTGGTTAAAGATCAGGTCATCCTTGCTGAAGGCTGGCATAGGCAAGCTGGGCAGGCTCATGCGGAAATTGATGCGTTGTCCAAATTGGCTTCGCCATATTCGGCTCGTGGCGCTACCGCCTATGTCACCCTGGAACCCTGTAGTCATCACGGTCGCACCGGTCCTTGTTGTGATGCATTGATTGCAGCCGGTGTTCGTCGAGTAGTGGCTGCCATGCAGGACCCCAATCCGCTGGTGGCGGGTAATGGCCTGCAGAAGCTGCGCGAAGCCGGTATTGAAGTGATCTGCGGCTTGCTGGAAGCCGATGCTGAACACTTGAATCGAGGCTTTATCAAACGCATGCAAACCGGTTTGCCGTTTATTGTCAGCA
Source organism: Methylomonas sp. (assembly GCA_002928965.1). Lineage (GTDB taxonomy): Bacteria > Pseudomonadota > Gammaproteobacteria > Methylococcales > Methylomonadaceae > Methylomonas. The sequence continues at coordinate 12,517 of PERU01000006.1, read as the reverse complement.
AACTGGCTATGAGTCTGGATGGTCGCACCGCTTTGGCCAATGGGCAAAGTCAATGGATTACCTCACCGCAATCGCGTCAGGATGTACAACGTTTCAGGGCCGAAAGCAGTGTGATTTTGACCGGTATCGATACCGTACTGGCAGATGATCCCTCGTTAAATGCACGCGTGGATTTTGATGTAAAACAACCGATCAGGGTCGTTTTGGACAGTCAGTTGCGTATGCCATTACAGGCCAAAATGCTGCAATTACCCGGCGAAACGTGGTTAATCACAGTCAACAGCGATCAAGCCAAACAGCAAACCTTGCTGGATGCCGGCTGCAGAATTTTCCAGGTGGATGGTGTCAATGGCCGCATTGATCTGCAAGAGACCTTTAAATTGCTGGCTGCACAGCAAATTAATCAGGTTTGGGTGGAAGCGGGCGCAACCTTGAATGGGGGGCTGTTGGTCAGTGGTTTGGTTGATGAATGGCGAATTTACATGGCATCCTCTGTTCTGGGTAATCAGGGGCGAGGCTTGTTTCATTTGCCTGATACCCTGCAAACCATGCAGGATAAGATCAACCTGCAACTATTTGATGTGAGGCAGGTCGGTCCTGATTTGCGATTGAGTTACCGAAATCTGGGTGTTTAATTAAATGTTTATCATGAAAGTTATTTTAGGATTCCTGTTGTGTTTGACGTTTTCGCAATACCTGTTTGCCCAAGACGAAGATATGGATTCAGACCAAAAGCGCACCTTGATTATCCATGACGGCAAAGTGATCAGCGAAGAGCATGAAGTAGAGGTTTACGATTATCATACCGGCACCTTTCAGACCTTTAAGGTCTATCGTCAGCCGGAGAAAAAGCTGAAAGAAGCGGATGCCAAAAAGCCGGAAGCCACAGTAAAACCGCAGTAGGCCTTTTATCTACTGATAATTAAGCTGTTTCAACTATAGCCATCGTACTTAAAGTTGTTCTCTAACCCTTGCCCTCTCCCGAAAGACGAGGGAACAGATGCGCCGAAATTTGAAATGGAATGGTATAAATTAAAAGCCTTCTCGCGGCAGGGATATCAAAATCCAGTCATGGTTGGTAAGGGGGGAGCAACATGCTTTGGACTGAATTCCGGCAATCCAGACCAGCTCGGAAAGTAGGTAGGAATGGCATTGTTGCGGAAGTATCTTTAGAGTCGGGTTGTAACTTGCCTTGAGTGTAAACTCGTAAGCTTGGGAGGTAATCAAAATGAACAGAAGAGGCAAAGCAATCTGTGTCTCGCTAGGTATGATAGTCAGCGTGAGTTTGAGTGAACCTGTTCTTGCAGAAACGAATGAACAGCCACAGCAAGTCAAGCTTGATGATGAAGATGATGACGGTTTGGCATTTTACGACTCCAATGCCGGTACTTTTTATGCCGGTATCTGGCAACACTTGACAGCGCCGCGCAATTTGGAAAAAGACTCGCCGAGTCTGGGTTCAAATCCAGCGGAACGATTAACGGATAACCATTTCAACCTGCAATAACTACTAAATGTTTACAGGAATTATTTTAGCCATAGGCCATATTGCGGCCATCCAAGCCAAAGGCGGTGATTGTCGTCTTACCATTAATACGGGCAAGCTGAGTTTGAAAGAGTGTCATCTGGGTGACAGTATTGCGGTGAACGGCGTCTGTTTAACCGCTGTTGAATTGGGTGAACATCATTTCTGCGCGGACGTATCCAATGAAACTTTATCCCGCACCATATTAAAATCCGCCAAAGTGGGAACGCCGGTCAATCTGGAATTAGCGTTGATGCCGACCAGTCGACTGGGCGGACATATTGTCAGCGGACATGTTGATGGCATTGGTAAAGTAATTGAGAAAGCAGTCGATGCCCGTTCGATTCGGTTTACCCTAAAAGCCCCCGATAATCTGGCCAAATATATTGCCGAAAAAGGCTCGATCTGTATCAACGGCATCAGTCTGACCGTCAATAGCATTGATGGTGCACATTTTTCGGTGAATATCGTCCCGCACACCTTGCAGGAAACCACATTAGGCAACACAGAACCCGGTACAGAAGTGAATCTGGAAGTGGATTTACTGGCGAGGTATCTGGAAAGACTGATGGCTGGCGAAGCGGCGGTGCAGCAACACAGCAACGTCACGGAAGCCTTATTACAAAACGCAGGCTTTATTAAATGAATAGCATAGAAGAAATTATCGACGATTTACGCCAAGGCAAAATGGTTATTATCATGGATGATGAAGACCGTGAAAACGAAGGCGATTTGTTGATGGCAGCGGCCTTTACTCGCCCGGAAGACATTAATTTCATGGCCAAATACGGTCGTGGACTGATTTGTTTGACCTTGACTCGCGAACGCTGCCAGCAATTGCGTTTGCCATTGATGGTCAACGATAACCAGACGCCATATACCACTAATTTTACCGTTTCGATCGAAGCAGCTGAGGGTGTGACTACAGGTATTTCCGCTGCGGATCGGGCTTTGACCATCCAGAAAGCTGTAGCCATCAATGCTCAGCCGTGCGATTTGGTGCAGCCCGGCCACGTGTTTCCATTGATGGCACAAGCTGGCGGCGTGTTGAATCGGGCAGGGCATACTGAAGCCGGTTGTGATTTGGCGCGCTTGGCGGGAGTTGAGCCTGCAGCTGTGATCGTGGAGATTTTGAATGACGACGGCTCGATGGCGCGCCGCCCCGACCTGGAAGTGTTCGCCCAACAACATAATCTAAAAATTGGCACCATTGCCGATTTGATTCAGTACCGTATCAAGCACGAAAACACCCTGGAGCGGATCAGCGAATGCGTCTATCCTACCGAGTTTGGCGATTTTAGACTGTACGCCTATCAGGACCGAAACGATGATAACGTGCATCTGGCTTTGGTGATGGGCAATGTGGCGGGGGACAAGCCGGTTTTGGTCAGAGTGCATGCGCGGAATTTGATCGACGATTTGTTTTTTTCTCAGCGCAGCGATTGCAGTCTGCCGGTACGGGAGGCCATGAAAAAAATCGCTGAAGCCGGTTGCGGTGTGTTGGTGATTATTCGCCAAAAAGAGGACAACAAGGCGTTGGTCGAATTAATCCATGCTTATCAGATGCAGGATCACGGCATCAAGACTCAGCATGATCTGACTGCGGATGCGGATTGGCGCACCACCGGCACAGGCTCGCGGATTTTGTCCGACCTGGGCGTGCGTCGCCTGAAGGTAATGGGTGCGCAGAAAAAATATATTGGTTTGTCAGGCTTTGATTTGGAAGTGGTCGAGCATGTCGATACAGTTCACTAAGCTTGGCTAACCAACAAAAAATTTATTAATAACGTAAGGTACTACTATGACAGCAGTGACTACTCTGGAAGGTCATTTTTCTGCGCAAGGCGGCAAGTTTTGCATTGTTTCTTCTCGCTTCAATAGCTTTATTGTCGAGCAACTGGAAGCCGGGGCAATCGATGCCATCGTCCGCCATGGCGGCAACAAATCTGATATTACCCTGGTGAAAGCGCCAGGTGCTTTTGAGTTGCCGATGGTGGTGCAGCGTGTCGCAGCCAGTAAAAAATTCGATGCCATTATTGCCTTAGGTGCGGTGATTCGTGGCGGTACGCCGCATTTTGAATACGTGGCCGGCGAGTGCGTAAAAGGCATTGCCCAGGTCGCCTTGCAATATGACGTACCGGTCGCTTTTGGTGTGTTGACCGTAGACAGCATAGAGCAAGCGATTGAGCGTGCCGGTACCAAAGCCGGTAATAAAGGCGCTGAAGCAGCCTTGTCTGCCATCGAAATGGTCAGTTTGTTCAAGAATATGGGTAATTAATGAGTCAGGGAAAAACCAATGCCCGCAAATGTGCGGTGCAGGCGCTATACCAATGGCAAATGAGCGGGGACAGTCTGACCCGTATTGAAACTTATTTTCTGGAAGAGCAACATTTAAAAGGCGCGCAAAAAAGCTACTTTACCGAGTTGTTTCATGGTGTGCCCAAAGACTTGACGCAAATTGACGAAGCTTTAGCTGAATTCGTCGACCGGCCTGTGGATAAAATTGATCCGGTAGAACGGGCTATTTTACGGATTGGCACTTATGAATTGATGCATCGTCTGGAAACGCCTTACAAAGTCATCATCAATGAAGGCGTCAATCTGGCCAAAGACTTTGGTGCTGAAGGCAGTCATAAATACATCAACGGTATCCTCGACAAGCTGTCGCAAAAGCATCGTGCGGTGGAAATTGCCGCTAAAAAGGCCCAGTCTTAATCAACATGGCGTTGGCCGAATTTGATTTAATCAGCCGTTATTTTGCGGTGCATGCGCCGCAGCATCCTAATAATCAGTTGGGTATTGGTGATGATTGTGCATTGTTGAATCTGCCGGTTGGTTATCAGCTGGCAGTCACCACCGACACCATGGTGGAAAATGTGCATTTTTTCGCTGATGCCGATCCTTATCTGCTCGGACATAAACTGCTGGCCGTCAACTTAAGCGATTTAGCGGCGATGGGCGCTGAACCTTTTGCAGTGACACTGGCACTGACTTTACCTGCAGTCGATGCAAGCTGGTTGCAGGCCTTTTCCAGCGGTTTTATGGCATTGGCGCGACGATTTAATGTCGATTTAATGGGTGGCGATACCACTTCCGGACCCTTGACCTTGACCGTGCAGGCCATGGGCAGCGTGCCGCAGGGTAGGGCGCTGCTCCGTTCGCAAGCCAAAGTTGGCGATTTGATTTTTGTCACCGGGATGTTGGGGGACGCCGGATTAGGTTTGAAAATTGCCCAAGGTTTTCAATGCGGCGATGCCGAGTTGCCGTTAAGTCGTTTTAATCAGCCGCTACCACGCATTGCCGAAGGAATGGCCTTGCGCGGCATTGCCCACGCCTGTATCGATATTTCCGACGGCGTGGCATCCGATTTGGGACATATCTTAAAGCGGAGTCAGGTTGGTGCTTGTCTGCAGTGGTCACAATTACCGCTATCAGCGCAAGTGCTGCATTACATTAAACAATCCGGTGATTGGCAAATGCCGCTGACGGCAGGTGATGATTACGAATTATGTTTTACTGCCCCGGCGGAAGTTCAGTCGCAATTACCCGCTAATTGTCATTGTATCGGGGTAATTGAAGCCGATCCGGGATTACGCATTCAGCACGGCGATAATCTTCAAACTATTGAGGCTAAAGGCTTTGAGCATTTTTCTTAGAGAGCATTACGGTAATAGTCGCTTGTCTGCCATGCAGATTTTAAAAGATCCGCTTCTGCTGTTGGCGTTTGGTTTTGGTTCCGGTTTGAGTCGAAAAATGCCCGGCACGATGGGGACCGTTGCCGCCATACCGTTGTATTTGCTATTAATACAAACCTCCGGCTGGATTTATTTGCTGGCGACCTTGATTAGCATCATTTCCGGTATTGCCATATGTGACTACGCCGCGCAAAAGCTGCAGGTACCCGATTATGGCGGTATTGTTTGGGACGAAATTGCCGGTTTCCTGATCACGCTGTGTTGGCTACCTTTTTCATGGCAAAACCTGTTGGCGGGGTTTGTGTTGTTCAGACTGTTCGACATCCTCAAACCCTGGCCGATCAAATGGCTGGATCAGCATGTGCACGGCGGCTTTGGCATCATGCTGGATGATGTGGTCGCTGGCGTTTTTGCGGCTTTGATCTTGCAGGTATGGTTTGCATAAAGACTATACCCAAACCGATTTTTTCATGAACTTTCGGGTAGTTGCCAATTCAGTAAGCTAACAGATAGAATCCAGCTGCCCCATGTTTTTGCCATGAGGTTCAAAAAAAAATCGTAACTATTCAGTGCTCATTGATTTTTATGAGTTCAGGCAAACAAGATTAGGTGTAGGGGCGAATTCATTCGCCCATTGGCTTGTATCGAAGCCCACGGGTCGAATACATTTCACCCTACAACGGGGCCGCGGAATAGTTACAAAAAATCATAAAATGGTTACATAGAGGAGTTTTACAAAAATGAAAAAATCACTGACTCAAGTCGTCTTACTGGGTGCTCTGGCTGTTTCATCCGGCGTGGTATTTGCCGATTCAGATAAATCAAAATCAGCCAGCAACAACTGTGGTGCTTTACCCAAACATGCTGTATTGAAGCAGGCATTGACAACCGCGCGAAATCAAAGCAACGGTGGTTTTAATCTGGATATGTGGGGCACCATCGTCGATAGAGACGGTATTGTGTGCGCAGTGGCTTTCACAGGCGCTGATCGCGGTGAACAATGGCCCGGCAGCCGGGTTATTTCTGCGCAAAAAGCCAACACCGCCAATGCCTTCAGTTTGCCTGGGCTGGCATTGTCTACTGCCAACCTCTATACCGCGACTCAACCCGGTGGCAGTTTGTTTGGTTTGCAGCTTAGCAATCCGGTCGATACCGAGGCAGCCTATAAAGGTCCGTCAAGAAACTATGGTCAGTTCAATGATCCATTAGTTGGTACAAAAATTGGTGGCGTCAATGTGTTTGGCGGCGGCTTGGCTTTGTACGCCGGCAACGGCAAATTGCTGGGGGCGATTGGCGTTAGTGGTGACTCCTCCTGCGCGGACCATAATATCGCTTGGCGAACCCGTGACCTGCTGGGTTTGGATAATGTGCCGAGTGGCGTAGGCCCAAATGGCACAGACGGTATCGATTATAACCAAGCCAGTGGTTGGGCTCACCCAGTCTGTAATGCTGTAGTGGTTGGAATCACCGAGGGTATCGGTGCCGGTGCGGACTGATCAGATATTGATTGAGATCAATGGCGTGTTCTGACTAATTTCGAATAGCTAAGCATCAGTTTGCCAAAAGCCGTTATCGTCTTTAGGTAACGGCTTTTTTATGTTTATGACATCTGATTATTGCTGGATACCTTTGGCAAAACGGAAACGCATATGAAATTAGTATTACAAATTGCGCTGGGCGTATTTTTGGGCACGCTGACATCGGCAGTAACCCTGGAAATTTGGCAGTTGCAGCGGGAAAGTGAAGCCAAACAGGTCGCCGAAAATCTCAGAATTCAACAAGAACAAGTTCGCCATGAGCAAGGCGAACGGATTCGCGCCATGCTGTTACAAGGCCGAAAAGGGCAGGAAAAATCGCCCGAGGGCTTCGTGCCGGATGATGCGCAAAGTCGTTAGGCCAATTCTGCAGCTTATAGTTTAGCTGGATTTTTTGGCGTAAAATCCGCTCGCGCTTCGATAAATGCAGCACGAACCAAATTCACTCATGCCAACTGATTTTTCTAGATTTATGTGCGAGTTTGACCAGTGGGTCTAATTTAGACATTCCATAACAAATGTCTAAAATGCTGAAAATACCCGGTAAGCGAGGGAATGCGCCAACATGGCGATGAGGTTTCGAGGCAATGCCAAACGCGCATCAGCAAAACCTGCACACCTTGCCAGGGAGCTTACTCAGAAATCAAACCTTTTTTAATTCGCGGCTGTCCGCATGGTCACAAATTCTTCTGCGGTGGTGGGGTGTATGCCGAGGGTGGAATCGAATACAGCTTTGGTGGCGCCGGCCCGAATTGCTATGGCCATGCCCTGGATGATTTCACCCGCATTGTCACCTGCCATATGCGCCCCCAGTACTTTGTCGCTACTGCGATCCACCACTAGTTTCATCAGGGTTTGTGCGCCCAAACCGGACAGGCTATGCTTCATCGGGGTAAATACCGATTTATAAACAGCAATGTGCGGATAGCGTTTGCGGGCTTCGGCTTCGGTCAAGCCCACGCTGGCAATATTAGGCTGACTGAATACGGCTGTCGGAATATTGTCATAATCCACGGGTGTCTGGCGGTCGCTGTATAAATGATTAATCAAAGCCATGGCTTCTGCGGTTGCCACCGGGGTCAGATTTATGCGATTGGTAACATCGCCCAGCGCATAAATCGAAGGTACATGGGTTTGATAATGGGCATTCACCTTTATTGCGCCTTTTTCATCCAACTCCACGCCCAATTGGGATAATCCCAAATTCGTTGTGTTGGGGGTTCTGCCTGTGGCATAGAGGATTAAATCTGTGCTGATGGCCTGGTTTTGGTCGGTGTATGCGGTGTAGCTGTCAGCGGTTTGTTCAATCCGGCTGATGTGGGTATCCAAGCGAATGTCGATGGCTTTTTTGCGCATTTCCTGCGTCACAAATTCGCGAATATCGTCATCAAAACCGCGTAACAACTGGTTGCTGCGATAGCACAGGGTGGTTTTTACGCCCAGCCCGTGCATGATGCCGGCAAACTCCACTGCAATGTAGCCGCCACCGACAATCAGAATACGCTGGGGCAGGGTGTTCAGCGCGAACATATCATTCGAGGTTTTGATCCACTGTTTGCCTGGGATGTCAGGGATGGTAGGTTGTCCGCCGGTAGCAATCACAATTCGTTCGCAATGGAATTGTTGTGCATCGACTGCAACGGTATGAGCATCCAGCACGCGGGCTTGACCAGTGATGATTTGCACACCTGCGTTATCCAATAGGTTTTGATAGACGCCTTGCAGGCGCTGAATTTCCCGGTTTTTTTGGGCCATCAGATGTGACCAGTCAAATCGGGCGGGATTATGTGTCCAGCCAAAACCTCCAGCGGCAACAAAATCATCACCAAACTGCGAGGCGTACACAAATAGTTTTTTGGGCACGCAGCCCACATTGACGCAGGTGCCGCCAAAATGGCGATTTTCGGCGATCGCTACTTGCTTGCCCAATCCTGCTGCCATGCGGGCTGCGCGCACGCCAGCGGAGCCGGCGCCTATCACAAATAAATCAACATCAAATTCGGTCATGGTTATTTTCTCGGGCAATATTGAAAAGACCGGATACTTGAAATATCCGGTCTGATAAGGATTTAGCGTTGTTTTAGATAAGCCAGCATGGTGTCGGCATCACTGACTTCAAACGGATCATCTGGGTGATTGTCGGCTTGGCCTAGTTCGCTAAACAATTTGATCATTTGACCGTTTTCAACCAACATCGAGTAGCGCCAGGAGCGATAGCCAAAGCCAAGATTTTCTTTCTTGACCAGCATGCCCATCATACGGGTGAAGTCTGCGTTGCCGTCCGGCAGCATCTTGACATGCTTGATATCGAGTTGTTTGCCCCATTGGAACATGGTAAATGCATCATTCACGCTCAGGCAATACACTTCATCTATGCCTTGGGCGATGATGTCTTTATAGTTGGCATCATAACCTGGCAGGTGGGTGCTGGAGCAGGTCGGTGTAAATGCGCCCGGTAAGGCCAACACCACGATGGTTTTGCCTTTGAAGAGGTCGTCGCTGCTGACATCCTGCCAGCGGAATGGATTGTCGCCACCTATGCTTTCGTCACGAACACGGGTTTTGAATATAACTTGGGGGACATTGGGGGTCATGATAATTCTCCGGTTTTTATTAAGATGGATGGGTCAAGGTCTAGCCTTTTCCAATCCTTATCCGTTCAGTGCGGTGCTAGTCTATCGAAGTAAGTCATTAATATAAAATCGATTGTTTTTATAGTATCGATAGTTTTTAGCTATTTAGTCATGGGGTTTTAATCTGCCTGGATAACGGCTTAAATGCGCCTTGTCAGCGGATTACACTTTATAATGGTTGGGTTTTTTTCATTGAGGAGCGTATATGTCTATTAAAAGAATGGTTGACCTGGATTTAGCCGGTAAGCGTGTGCTGATTCGTCAGGATTTGAATGTTCCCGTCAAAGACGGCAAAGTCACCAGCGATCTGCGCATTCAAGCTAGCGTACCCACCGTTGAGGCGGCTTTAGCAGGCGGTGCTGCGGTGATTTTGATGTCGCATCTGGGGCGCCCCACTGAAGGCGAATACGATGAAGCCTCCAGCTTGAAACCAGTTGCCGAGCGTTTTTCCAAACTGCTGTGTCAACCTGTGCGTCTGGTAAAAGACTGGCTGGAAGGCGTAGATGTCAGACGTGGCGAAGTGGTACTGTGTGAAAATGTCCGTTTCAACAAAGGCGAAAAGAAAAACAGCGCGGAGCTGGGCGAAAAAATGGCCAAGCTATGCGATATTTTTGTGATGGATGCCTTCGGAACCGCGCATCGTGCCGAAGCTTCAACACATGCTGTTGCTGAACACGCCGCGATTGCCTGCGCCGGCCCATTGCTGGCAGCAGAATTGGATGCATTGGGTAAAGCCCTGGAAACACCAAAACAACCTTTGGTGGCTATCGTTGGCGGCTCCAAAGTGTCTACCAAATTGACTGTACTGGAATCCTTGTCTACTAAAGTGGATCAACTGATCGTCGGTGGCGGTATTGCCAATACGTTTATTGCTGCTGCCGGTTATGGCGTGGGCAAATCATTGTACGAAGCAGATCTGATCGATGAAGCCAAACGATTGATGGCGGCCGCCAAACAACGTGGTGCAGATATTCCTGTGCCGGTCGATGTGGTGTGTGCGAAAGAGTTTTCTGAAACGGCCGTAGCGACAGTCAAAAATGTGGCAGACGTAGCGGAAGACGATTTGATTCTGGATATTGGTCCAGAAACTTCCAAACAATATGCCGACATTTTGGCCAAAGCCGGCACTATCGTCTGGAATGGTCCGGTCGGCGTGTTTGAAATCGATCAATTTGGCGAAGGCACCAAAACTTTGTCTATGGCGATTGCCGATAGTCCCGCATTCTCTATTGCAGGCGGTGGCGACACGCTGGCAGCAATTGATAAATATGGCATTGCAGATAAAGTATCCTACACATCTACCGGTGGCGGTGCTTTCCTGGAGTTTTTGGAAGGTAAAGAGCTGCCTGCCGTTGCTGTGTTAAAAGCAAAAGCGTAATGCAACAACCAAAAATGAAGCAATCTTTGGGATGGCGTGGCGTACTGTTTAGACATGAATAGTTAATTGAATTTGACATAATCAATTAAAACAGTATAATACCCAAATCAATCGCGGGGTGGAGCAGCTTGGTAGCTCGTCGGGCTCATAACCCGAAGGTCGTAGGTTCAAATCCTGCCCCCGCTACCAGACACAAGTCTAGCAATAGACAAACTAACCCTAAGTACTTTACTTTCAAGTACTTGGGGTTTTTTATGTTCTCTACCTTTAGTCATTTTCAGATGTTTGCAGGAAGTTACCGCAGTAGCTTCTACAGTAACGGCAAAAAATGTAGTAACTGCTCTAGGAGTTACTGCACATGGCTAAAGAACTTCTTTCAGATGCAACAATTCGTGCAACCAAGCCAACATTAAAAGATGTTCGGTTATTTGATGGTAATGGTTTGTATCTTCTTATCAAGCCGAACGATTCAAGATGGTGGCGAATTGATTACATCATCAACAATAAACGTAAAACGCTTTCTTTAGGAACATATCCTCTAACAAGTCTTGCTGATGCAAGAAAAAAAGCACTTGAGCTTAAAAAGTTAGTGGCTAATGGTACTGATCCATCAGAAATTAGGAAAGCAGCAAAAGAAGAAGGGCTAAAACTCCAAATTGAGCATGAAAGAATCAGCAATGGATTGCCTGCTATAAATTCTTTTAGGTGTATTGCTGATGAATGGTTCAACAAGAAAATGCAAAACATGGCTGGCGCTTATAAAAGTCGAGTATATAGCCAGTTAGTAAGAGATGTATTTCCTTATATTGGAAATACACATATTGCCGAAGTTAACTCGCAAGAGCTTTTGAAATTAGTTCAAGAAATAGAGCGAAGAGGAGCTATTGAGTCAGCTCATAGAACTTTAAGAACATGTAGTCAGATTTTTCGGTATGGTATTGTAACTGGTCGGCTTAGTTCTGATGCTACTCTATCTTTAAAAGGTGCTTTATCGCCTGTTAAAAGTGGTCATTTTTCGGCTATTACAGATGTAAAGAAATTAAAAGGGCTTTTAAGTTCTATTGAATATTTTACAGGCTCTAAAGTTGTAAAAGCTGCTTTGAAGATTGCGCCTCATGTTTTTGTTAGACCTAATGAATTGAGAACTGCTAAATGGTCAGAAATAGATTTTGAAGCTAAAGAATGGCGTTATTTAGTTACGAAAACCCAAACTAATCATATAGTACCTTTATCTAATCAAGTTATATCAATATTAGAGTCAATAAAACCGGTTACGGGGCATGGAATTTATATTTTTCCCTCTTTGAGATCATCAAATGGTTCTAAACCAATTTCTGACGCAACTCTTTTAGCTGCTTTAAGAAGATTAGGGTATGAAAAATCAGAGGTTACAGTTCATGGTTTCCGTGCAACTGCTAGAACATTATTAGATGAAGTGCTTAAATTTAGACCAGATTATATAGAGCATCAATTAGCACATAATGTAAGAGACCCGCTTGGAAGAGCATACAATAGAACTACACATTTAGATGAAAGAAGAAAAATGATGCAAGTATGGTCAGATTATTTGAGTAATCTAATTGGTAATTAATTAGTTATATATATCAATTACACCTTTAGTCATTTTCAGATGTTTGCAGGATTACATCCCCTGCAAACATCTGAAAATGACTAAAGGTAGAGAACATAAAAAACCCCAAGTACTTGAAAGTAAAGTACTTAGGGTTAGTTTGTCTATTGCTAGACTTGTG
>PERU01000005.1 GCA_002928965.1 Methylomonas sp. | reverse complement strand
ATTTGTTGATCATTTGAGGCGAATAGTGGTGCTATTTAACGAAAATGAGCGGGAAATCTGGCCAAAAGGGCTTTTCCGTAGCAGGTTCTCTATTCTTGGACAGGCTCCTAGTCCTACTGGGACCCTAATGTTTGTTCCAGCACATCCAATGCATGACAGGCTTCCAGCGTGGTTGCGACCTTCTAATCGACAGTTTTGATTCACGGTCTATCATCGCTTTGCGTTGAGCAATCCCGCCTTGCAGAGCGGGTGTCCTAAAAAATGTTTTCCAGTGTAAATTGGCCGATATTCACATGCAGGGCTTACAGATCGTCCGGCTGCGACTCGGATTCCATTGATTTACCAAGCACCTCTGCGGCTCGCTCGCTCAAATGCTTTTTACATTCGACAATCGGGTTCTGACGAACTTCGAACGCCTGGGTTAACTAAGCCAGGGCTGTATCGCCCGCCAAGACCACCAAAACTACCTGGGCTTCGAATGCTGGCGAATGTTTTGTTCTTGGTTTCTGGGACATCTTCTGCTCTGGTTCTGTATCCTTGCAGACACTCAAAAGCAGCAGGTTTTTCACTTGACGGACTGTTCAATTATTTAAATCCACCTCTATGCTCATCAGAAAGATAGCCCCAAAAATAGCCAACTTAAGTTATATGCTTTTCGCTAGTTGTTTAATAAGATAAAATTGAAAATCAATCCAAACCATCGGCGGCCTTAATATTGATGCCACTTATTAAGCCAATCTGATTCAACACATAAAAGCCGGCATAGCTCAGCAGGTAGAGCAGCGCACTCGTAACGCGAAGGTCGTAGGTTCGATTCCTATTGCCGGCACCATCCAAGTGGTTGATAGATATAGATTTACAACTAGATTGCCCGTCGAGTTGAAGCAACATAACCGCAGCAAGGCGCAAATTTAGGCGCAGTGCTGCTTTATTTTGCTCACTGAGGTGGCGTAATGAACCAACTAAATTTATCCGCAGTAACTTCTTTTTCTGTTGTTGGAGGTGTGTGATGCCATACATCAGACCTTTAGCAAACGGAAATTTTCGCGCCGATGTTCGTATGAAAGGCATCGTCAAAAATAAAACCTTTCCCACTCAGAAAGTGGCCCAATTTTGGGCGGACAAACTGGAACATAGCATCAAGATCATTCCCAGTTTGGATATGTCTAAGTTATTGGCGCTTTCCAATAGTCAGATTGATAGCATGAGATTCAGCAACATCGACAAGGCGAAATCATCCAGCAATTGGGTGTATTTCGTACCCCTAAAAATCAAAGCGTTTTAGAAATTGCGTTGGAGTTGGTCAAAACCGTCGAGCAGCGTAACCTCGTTTAACTGATTAAAACAGTGCAAACAATCGCCACAATCAGGACCAGAATGGGATAATAAAAACTAACTACAGTCTGCCACCACGTCAGACTGCATTGTCAAAATTCCAACGGAGCGCCATCAACGCGCAATAAAAGCATAGGACGTTACACCAGCTCATGAATCAGCAACAAATCAAACAACTCGAAACCGAACTCTGGGCCAGCGCCGATAATCTGCGGGCCAATTCCAAGCTGACGGCGGCAGAATATAAAGACCCGTTACTGGGCTTGATCTTGTTGCGCTATGCGCAAAATCGTTACGAACAAGCCAAGTTAAGCCTGGAAGCCAGCCTGCCGGAAACTCCGCGCGGCAAAGTCAAACTGACTAAAGAACACTTTCTGGCGGCGGGTGCCATGCTGGTGCCTGAGCAATCGCAATACGACTATCTGGCCAATTTACCGGAAGGCGTCGGCATTTGCGAAGCCCTGAATACCGCCATGCGGCTGATTGAAGAGGAATACACCGATCTGGCTGGCATCCTGCCCAAAAATTATCAGGAATTGGACCCGGATTTACTGCGCGAACTGATTCGGATATTCAATAAAGACACGGTCAAAAGCCTGACCGGCGATGTGTTTGGCCGCATTTACGAATATTTCTTGATGAAGTTTTCGATGAGCGGAGCGGGTGCGCAGGAAGGCGGCGAGTTCTTCACCCCGCCGTCCTTGGTGCAATTGATCGTCAACATGATTCAACCCGACCACGGCATCGTTCATGACAATGCCTGCGGTTCCGGCGGTATGTTCGTGCAAACCGGCCACTTCATCGAAGAACGCGGCGGCAAAAACGTCAACGAAACCATCAAATGCTATGGCACCGAATTAAAGTCTAATAACGCCAAGCTGGCGAAAATGAATCTGGCCATTCATGGTATTGAAGGCAAAATCATCGAAAGCAACAGCTTTTACAGCGATCCGCACAACTTGATTGGCCAATGCGACTTTGTGATGGCCAATCCACCGTTTAACGTCAATAAAGTCGACAAAGACAAGGATTACGTTAAAAACGACCCGCGCCTGTTTAAAGACGTTGGCATCCCCAAGGCCGACAACGGCAACTATTTGTGGATACAGTATTTTTACCATTACCTGAACGACAAAGGCCGGGCCGGGTTTGTCATGGCCAGCTCGGCCACCGATGCCGGTAACAGCGAAAAAGCCATCCGCCAAAAGCTGATCGAAACCGGCGCGGTGGATTGCATCGTGGCTGTGGGTAACAACTTTTTCTACACCCGTTCGCTGCCTTGTCATGTCTGGTTTCTGGATCGCGGTAAACGCGAAAAAAACCGCGACAACATTTTGATGATCGATGCGCGCAACACCTTTCGCAAAGTCACCACCACCATCAACGACTATTCACCCGGCCAGTTGCTGACCTTCCAAGCCATCATGAACGCCTATCGCGGCGACTTGCTGGCCATCGACAAATGCACCACGCAACTGCAAGCTCAAGCTATCGAGCAAGCCGCCACTCTAGTCGAGGCGGTCAATGAGTTGCGGCAACAGTGTGCCGGCAGTCTGTTTAATAATACAGCCTTTAACTTTAAGGCCGCCCAACTGGAATTGGCGCACTGCCTGATACTGGCCAAGGATGCCGATTACGCCGCTTGCCATGCCTTATTGAAAATCGTTGAAAATCCTGTACCCAGGTTGACGGCGCTACTGGAAACCTACAAAACCCAACTGGATACCGCCAAAAAAGCCCTGGATAAAAAAGACACCGCTGGCAAAAAATTACTGGATGAGCAAGCCAAACTGCTGCGCGAATTAAACGCCACCATCAACACCTATCAAAACCAATACGGCAAAAGCCAGGTCGGCGAACCGATACAGGATTACAAACAGGCTTTGAAAGACTGGCAGCATGTCTTGCAATACTTTCCCGACGGCCACTATGCCGATTTGGAAGGCTTATGCAAAATCGTCGATCTGGCCGAAGTGGCAGAAAATGACTACAGCCTGACGCCGGGGCGCTATGTGGGTTACAGCATTCAGGTGGATGAGGATTTTGATTATCGAGGGCGCATGGGTGAAATTCATCAGCAATTAGCAAAATTGAACATTAACGCGAATGAGTTGATGCAACAAATTCAAAGTGTAGGTTTACGGGGGAATTTGCAATGAATCAACACACCATAATGAATGAAGAATTACTAATCCAAAAAGCGGTTCAGGTTTTGATACGTGAATTTGGCCCTGTTGAAGCAGGTCGATTTTTGTCCTTGCCACACGTTAAACATCAAGACTCATTAAAACGTCATCAAGATTGGCAAGACGACTTGGATAAAGAGGTGTTCTTTGATGAGGTTTTTGGTGAATAAACCCTATCAAGCAATTGCTAAAAGCCAGGTCGGCGAACCGATACAGGATTACAAACAGGCCCTGAAAGACTGGCATCAAGTATTGCAATACTTTCCCGACGGCCACTATGCCGATGTCGAAGGCTTATGCAAAATTGTCGATCTGGCTGAAGTAGCAGAAAACGACTACAGCCTGACACCGGGACGCTATTTGGGCTATAGCGTTCAGGTGGATGAGGATTTTGATTATCGGGGCAGGATGGAAGAAATTAGAGCCGAGTTAATTCAGCTTTCGGAAAATGCAAACGAAAGACTGAGTCAAATTAATGGAGTTCTTTCACAATGAAAACGTGGAGGGAATATAAGCTCGGTTCAATTTCAAAAATGATGTATGGAAAAATGCCACCTCAAAGCATTATGGCGGACTCTGGCTACCCTATTTATACAGGATACCGAATTGCTGGTTTCGCAAAAAAATATTTATTTGAAGAGCCTAAGTTAATAATTGTTGCTCGTGGTGTTGGTGGTACAGGGGATGTAAAAATATCACCAGCAAAGGCATGGATTACAAATCTAGCGATCGTTATTGACTTAGATGATTGTATTGCAGACAAAAAATTCTTGTGCGAATTGCTTGGTTTGTCGTCTTTAAAAGATAAATTAGACAGTGGTTCTGCACAGTCTCAAATAACTATAAGCTCACTAGAATCATTTAAGGTGAAACTACCTTGTCTAGCAGTTCAGCAAAAAATCGCCGCTATCCTGTCTGCCTATGACGACCTGATTGAAAACAACTTAAAGCGCATCAAGTTGTTGGAAGAAATGGCGCAAATCACCTATGAAGAATGGTTTGTGCGCCTGAAATTCCCCGGCCACGAAACCACGCAGCTGGATTCGGCAACGGGCTTGCCGTTGGGGTGGCGTCGAATAACGTTGGATGATGCTTGTGATGTAAGTGGAGGCGGCACACCATCAACTGAGGTTGATGAATATTGGAACGGTGGTGATATTGCATGGTTTTCGCCAACAGATTTATCCAAAAATAATTCATTGGTATTACTGGATAGTGCTCAAAAAATCACTCAAAAGGGTTTGCAAAAAAGTTCTGCTAAATTGATGCAGCCAACTGGATTCATGATGACAAGCCGGGCAACTATTGGGTTGTTTGGGTTATTTGACAAACCGTTTTGTACTAATCAAGGCTTTATTAATGTGATGCCGAAACATGAATCACATAAATATTTTTTGCTTTTTAATTTCAAGTTGAGAGTTCCAGAGTTTTTAAATTATGCTTCGGGGGCGACGTTCCCCGAGTTGTCAAAGTCGAAATTCAAAAGGCTAAAGATTGATTGGCCTACAGAGACGCTTCTTGAGAAGTGGCACGAAGTATCAAACCCTATGATTCAAGAAATCACTAATCTTTCTAAACAAAACCAATTACTCAAAGAAGCCCGCGACATCCTGCTGCCGCGCCTGATGACCGGCATGATTGATGTCGATACTGTAGGTGCGGATTTATCCGCACGCATGAACATGGTTGCCCCATGCGAATACCCTCTGGGGCACAAGTAAATCCGCACCTACTGTGGGGGCATTTATTGCGGCGATGAATGGTGGGTATGATTGATGTAGATGCTTTATCCGCATGATGTGAAACAAATTGGCCCGTGCGGATAAATCCGCACTTACAGGGGGTGTTATTTGCCTTATGATGATTTACGGAAAGGTCGTTATTCAGAAATAAATCGGATTTACTTTGTGACGACAGTCATTCATAACCGTGAGCAAGCGTTGTTTAAAGATTGGTTTTGTGCAAGAGCCGTGGTTAAGGAAATGCGCTATTTACATGATTCTGACAAGGTTAATTCAATTGCCTGGGTGGTTATGCCGGATCATTTACATTGGTTGTTGCAATTAAAAACAGAAGAATCATTGCCGAATGTTATGCGAAGTTTAAAAGCCCGGTCTGCTCTTCTAATTAATCAGCATCGCAATCAAACAGGGGCGGTTTGGCAAAAAAACTATTACGATCATGCGGTAAGGCAGGAAGAAGATCTTAAGGGGATCAGTCGTTATATTGTTGCGAATCCATTACGCGCCGGATTGGTAAATTATATTGGCGATTATCCGTTTTGGGATGCGATGTGGCTTTAGGTGCGGATTTACTTGTGCCCCTGGGTATCCGCATAACGTTGCTCAATCGTGCGGATGAATCCGCACCTACAACTTTTTGAATACCAAGTTATTAAGAGTAGCGGGTATCTTGATTGTACGATGACTGTAAACGGTGAACCCATTTTCCCTATCGAGCCTTTACTGTGATTGCCATGCTGCCTGACGTTTCCGACGTAAAACCCTTACCCAATTATATTTTGCAGTTAACCTTTAGCAACGGGGAGCAAAAGAGATTCGATATGACTCCGTATTTGCCGTATCCGGTATTCCAACGCTTGAAAAATCCCGTTTTTTTTAAACTGGCCAAGGTTGATTACGGCACAGTAACTTGGCCGGGCGATGTCGATATTGCACCGGAAACTTTATACCTGGATTCGATTTTATAGGTGCGATGCCGCTTTGAGAAGGCTATTACCGCGATTGAATCTGTTGGAAGGAACCCAGAAGCCAGGGGTGGCGGCAGTTTTCCACATCCCTGTGGACTGGATACCGGCAATCCCTGCCGGTATGACGTTGTTGCTGAAGCAGCTTTATAAATAGTGAACCCAGGTTAGCCCGTATCAAGAGCAAAACGTATCTCGCTTCAAAACAGAGTGTCGTTTGCGTTTTTATGTGACTGTAATTTGGAAAATTGACAAAAGTAGCTATAAATCAATCACTTGTTATTTAACTGACATTCGGAAAATCTGACAAACCTATCTACTAACGGAACACGATTATTGCCATGAGCTATGAATATTCGGAAGACGGCCTGGTTGAGGCCGCAACACAGGAAGTGCTGGAAGGACTGGGTTGGACGGTGGTTACCGCCTGGACTAAAGAAACCTTGGCAACCCACGCGGATCGTAGCGACGGTTTGCTGGGGCGTGTGAATAAAGCCGAAGTGATTCTGGCGCGTTATCTGTTACAGGCGTTGCGGTTGCTGAATCCGGATTTGCCGCCAGCTGCCTATCAGCAAGCAGTGGATTTATTGACCGAAGCCGCAGCGGATAAGCATTTGGCCGCCATCAACAAAGAAAAACATGAGCTGTTGGTTAAGGGTGTGCCGGTCAGTTATCAGGATGACAAAGGCGTGTTGCAGAAAAAACGCCTGAAGGTGTTTGATTTTGATAATGCTGCCAACAATCATTTTTTAGCCGTCCGGCAGTTTGAGGTGGTGGGCAAGTTGTATAACCGCCGCCCGGATGTGGTGGGCTTTGTTAACGGTATTCCGTTGGTGTTTTTCGAGCTGAAGGCGCATCACACCGATTTACGCCATGCCTTTGACAATAATCTGAGCGATTACAAAGACACCATTCCGGAAGTGCTGCATTGCAATGCGTTTGTGATTTTGAGCAATGGCATCGATAGCAAGGTTGGCACGTTAACCAGTCCATACAAGTTTTTCATGGATTGGAAGCGCATCGAAGAAGATGACGAAGGCGTGGTTAGCCTGGATACCTTGCTGCGCGGCACTTGTGCACCGCATCGGCTATTGGATTTGTTTGAGAACTTTTTGCTGTTTGATGGCGAAGGCTCGGAAGTTACCAAAATCATGGCGAAAAACCATCAGTTTATCGGCGTGAATAAGGTAATGGATCAGTCAGCGAATATTGAGGTGTTAAAAGGCAAGCTGGGGGTGTTTTGGCATACCCAGGGCTCCGGCAAGTCGTATTCCATGGTGTTTCTGTGTCAGAAAATGCTGCGTAAGCTGGGTGGCAGTTATACCTTTTTGTTGGTGGTGGACAGAACCGAGCTGGAAGGCCAGCTGTACGACACCTTTAGTGGTGTGGGTGCAGTGACGGAAGACAATGTGCGGGCTAAAAGCCGCGAGCATTTGCGTCAGTTACTGGCTGAGAACCATCGCTATGTGTTTACTTTGATCCATAAGTTTTCTATCGATCCCAAGAAGGAAACCGATTATCCGTTGATTACCGATCGCCGGAATATCATTGTGATTTCCGATGAGGCGCATCGCACCCAAGGCGGCGCGTTTGCCCGTAATATGCGTTTTAAAGGTATTCCCAATGCCTCTTATCTGGGATTTACCGGTACGCCGATTTTTAAAGACGAGCAGGAACTGACCCGTAATATTTTTGGTGAGTATGTATCGGTGTATGACTTTAAGCGGGCAATTGATGACGGCGCGACTTTGCCAGTGCGTTATTTGAATCGCGGCGAGAAACTGGCCATTGAAAATCCTGATCTTGACCAACGCATGGCCGAGATCATCAACGATACCGAGTTGGATGACGACCAGCGGCGTAAATTGGAACGGGCGTTTAAGCGCGATTATCCCATTTTAACGGCTGAGCATCGCCTGGATGCGATTGCCAAGGATTTGGTCTGGCATTTCAACGAGCGGGGTTATCAGGGTAAAGCCATGTTTGTGGCGCTGGATAAACCGACTGCCGTGCGCATGCATGGTTTGGTGATGAAATATTGGCCCGAGTATGTGGCTGAGCTAAAGCAACGGCTTGCCAAGGCAGAGGATCAGCAGGAAGCACTGAAACTGAAGCATCACTTGAAACGGGTTGAAGAAACCGAAGTGTGCGTGGTGGTCAGTAGCGAGCAAAACGAAGTCCAGAAATTTGCCAATCTCGGCCTGGATATTGAGCCGCACCGGAAAAAAATGGTGACTCGGGATTTGGAAACGGAATTTAAGGATGAAAACAATCCGTTTCGTTTGGTGATTGTCTGTGCGATGTGGATTACCGGTTTTGATGTGCCGTGCGTGTCGACCGTGTACCTGGATAAACCCATCAATGGCCATACCCTGGTGCAAACCATAGCGCGGGCTAACCGGGTTTACGATGACGAAAAAGAAAACGGGCTGATCATCGATTACGGCAATGTTTATAAGCAATTGGAGCAAGCGTATTCGGTCTATGGTGACGGTGGTGGAAAAACCAAGCCTGGCCCAATGGGAGAGGATGGTCAGGGTAATTCTGTCGAAAAACTAGTCGAATTGGTTGATGATTTAGACAAAGCGATTCAAGTTGTGCGTGATTTTTTACTGGATGTTGGCTTTGATTTGGATAAATTGATTCATGCTGCATCGGCAGTTGAAAAATTAGGACAGCTTAAGCAAGCAACCAATGCGGTTTGCCTGAATGAAACCACCCGTACCCAATATGAAGTTGCCGCGCGTGATGTGTTTCGTAAATATATGGCTTTGTTTCCAGAGCCAGAAACCAAGCCCTTTTTGCCAGCGTTCAACGCCATTCAGGCGATTTACGATCAACTCAATCAAAAAACCAAGCAGGCCGATATTTCTGCGGTTATCCGCCGTTTACAGCAGGAAGTAAACTTCAGCGTCAGCACGCGAGACAATGAAGTGCGTGATGTGGATTATGTCGATTTAAGCACGTTGGATTTCGATAAATTGCGGGCTGCATTTGCCAAGTCTAACCAGAAAAATGCCGTGGTGTTTGACTTGCAAACAGCCATTGAGAAGCAGCTGGCGCAAATGGTTCAGCAAAACCCAATCCGCCTGGAGTTTTACGAGAAATACCAAAAAATTATCGACGAATATAACCAAGGCAAGGATATTCAAGCGGTGCAGAAGGCTTTTGACGATCTGAGCGATTTTATGCAAAACGACCTGTCGCCGGAAACCGAACGGGCCATGCGTGAAGAATTGGATGAAGAAACCTTGGCAATTTTTGATCTGCTGAAAAAGCCGGAATTGACTAAGGACGAGGTAGACAAAGTCAAAGAGGTGGCTAAAAAGACATTGGCTGTTTTAAAAGCGGAAAAACTAAAAATCGAGCGTTGGCGAGAAAGCACTCAGGTAACGGCGCAGGTGAAAACTCTGATCGACCACAGCTTGCAATGGTTGCCGCAAGAGCCATATCCTGATGAAGAGGTCGACATCAAAAGCTTACTGGTTTATCAGCATGTGTATGCTAACTACCAAGGGGCTGGGTTTAGTCGGTATGGGAGTTTTTAGGAAGCATCCTATGACGGTTATTATCGTGTATTGTAGTTTTGCCGGGTTGGCACAGCCTTTGTTTCATAACAGAAGCTGCCCGAGAAAGGTGTTATCGATATACTAATTTATGGAAAATTTTATTTCTCCTTCCGTCGATATTACTAATCCTGGTAGCGTGGAATAAAAGCATTTTGCAAATTTATCTGCCGATACCCTGCAAAAAAGGTGGCATGAACCCATGGGTGTTGGCCTACTGAATAGCCTACGTAGCGCTAGATTTTCTCGGGATGCCATTGAAAAAATTTGACAATAGGCACCCGATGGCTTTTGCGAATAGCACGAAAGTGAGTCCTGGTTAGATCGTTAATAACTTTATATTGATATTTCTCCAAGAAAATCGATCATTCGCTTCTTTCAACCCGGATTTTTGCAGCGAGTACATTGTTTCGATTTACTTGGCTTAGCCAGTTGGGTGTCTTGCTGAGCAAACCAATTTCATAAAGATAACTAGGGCTTAACTGATAATTCGCACTCGTTAATTTGAACAATCTGGATTTTTCATATTCAGTCATCATTGCTTTTCTCCCAAAAATGTTAAAAAACAGTCATCGGTATTTCAATTTTAATAAAGCAAATAAAATGCCATGTTTGATTAACTTGAAAATTCCGCCATCTAAGCTTGATAAAGCTGGGGGATGATTTGAGTTGTCAGTTACCCGGTGCCATTTACGTCAGGTGAATGACATTTTTTACTTATGAAGGGAAGGTAAATTTGACCCATTCCGCATTTGAGATTGAATGCTATAGCGTGGACGAACCTGCTCTTTCAGGCCGAAAACCTAGGCGTAAATTTAGGTGCGCTAACTAAACTTTTGAAAATTTGCATAATTCACAGCATATTGAGTTGCCTAGTCTCACTGCGGATAGTATTTTCAAGATGGTTCTCGATGCAGAAAAAGCCACCTCAATAGATAGAAATTGATATTTTATCGCTAATTTTTCGAATAAAACCAAAGGTGTTTAATTTTGACAATTGCGCAAATCAAGGAGCACGGGTCTAACAACTCTCGATAATAGACCATACCAATCCTGGAATAAATTCACAGGGCAGCAGTCCCCTAGGAGCAACATGGTAATAGCTTTGCGTAACACTTTAAGGGGCGGCACCGGTTAGCTACAATGGTGTCTGTTGTTTTAGTAAGCAATCATAAGCTTTACACTTCCATTCAGTAGGACTCAGGCGGAGCACATGAAATGACAAAATCAATGATCTGGCACCGAATCACTCTCTCACGTCAAGAATATGAATCTGGCGAAATGCATGTGCTTTTGGGAGCCTTCCATGCTGCATATATTGCCAGAAATGGGCCTGAAGGCATGGCGATGTTTGGTTGCTGGGCTGATGACAGCTCTTGTTATTTGGTATATATCACGCCTAGATCAGTGCGCCATATCTTGCCCATTCTTGATGCTTATTCAGCAAAACCAAGCGATGTGCCAGAAATTTATCGCTTGTCTTTGATCTATGGAGAGGAATCAAATAGATCATATTTTGAGGTCGGATTCGAAGCTTGATGCCAATTAATTTAATAAGCAAATTAAGCTACTCATATGAAAAATTCTGTTCGAATGCCCTTGTAATTTTGGGCGTAACCATAATGTCCATGTACCGATTTGAAACCCGAAAACCGCCGTTCGTCACTGTGTCCAACACACCCAAACCAGCATAAGACCTTTCTCGCCCTACCTGTCGCTCAGCAGGACTCTGATCCTGCGCACTGGCAGGCTACAAAGCAAATCGGCTAAGGATATGGTCATAAATAACTTCCCGGAATTCTGCTTATTCCGAATCACACGATTCTTGCTCCCCTCTTTGATAAAGAGGGGTTGGAGGGAGATTTTTTAATAAATCCCCCTCGATCCCCCTTTTTCAAAGGGGGACGTTATTTGTAGCGAAATCCTAAGGCTTCCAGTCTTACGTGGATGACAGCAAAAATCGCTCGGCAGTCAATATAGCCTTGATTGGCTACAGTGAGCAGTTTTAGGGTTTGTTCATGATTTCTCTTCAGCTATCGCAACCGCCAAACGGCAGAGAAGCCGTCAAATCCTCACGAATTTGTCACGAGCGTATGATATTTTCGTGATTGGCGAAGACTTTACGATTAGCCCATAATCGGCTTTTTTAAGTAGCCGAGCCGCTGATGCCTGCCACAAAACACCTCCTTCTGGTCGAAGACGACCCCGACATCGCCAAGATTCTGGCCGACAATCTTCGCGAAGAAGGTTACCGAGTGGACGTAATAGCCGACGGCGACGCTGCATTGGCGGCGATCGCGGCTAACCATTACGACATTCTGTTGTTGGACGTCATGTTGCCCGGTGTGGACGGGCTTGAGATTTGCCGACGTGTGCGAGCCGGGCAGGTTTATACGCCTATCATCATCGTCAGCTCCAAATCGAGCGACGTGCAACGTGTGGTTGGCCTGGAAATTGGCGCCGACGATTACATTGCCAAACCCTTCTCATTGGCCGAAGTGGTCGCCAGAGTGCGAGCACTGTTACGCCGAGCAGCGGCTTTGAATCGGTCTGCCGCAGAGCAAAGCACTTCGGTCATTGTCACCCAAGGCCTGCGGATCGACGCGCAAAGCCGAACGGTGGTTTTAGATGGTCAGTCAGTGACGTTAACCGCACGCGAGTTTGATTTGCTCAATTTTTTCGCCCGCCATCCGGGGCGGATGCTGACCAGACTGGAACTGTTGAACCAGGTCTGGGGATACAGTCACGACGGCTATGAACATACCGTCAATTCCCACATCAACCGCCTGCGCGCTAAAATCGAAGCCGATCCGGCGAATCCAACGCGAATTTTGACTGTCTGGGGGCTGGGCTATAAATTCGCCGGACCCGAAGATTCCGCTGAATGAAATTGAGTTTCCAAAGCCGGATTGCGTGCTTATTTGCTGCACTGTTTGTCACAGTGCAGGCGCTGACGGTGGTGTGTATTTATCTCGCGGTTCGCGACAATCTGTTGCGCCAGCTTGATCAGGATTTACGCTACGCCGAACAGGCTTTTCGCCAACTACTGGTGGAAAGTGCCGACCGCGTTGCCGGAGAAACCGGCTTACTGGTCGCCGATTTCGGTTTTCGAAGCACTGTCACTAGCGGTGATCCAGCAACGATCGCCTCGGCTTTGGAAAATCTGTTACTGCGCGTCAACGGCCAACGTGCATTTTTTATCGACCTGCAGTTTCGGGTCGTTGCCGATACTGGCGGGCAGTGGCAAGGCAGGCCGTTTAAGGTTGCCCAAGCCTTGGCGAATGCCGACAGCATTCGACCGCAGGTGTGGCTTGGTCTATTGGACGACCGCTTGCAGGAATGGGCATTAGTTCCGGTGCTGGCACCACTGCCGGTCGGCTGGGTTGCGGTGGCGCAATCGGTTGAGGAGCAGCGCATTGATCAGTTTCGGCAAAATTCCCTTTTGCCGCTGCAAATCGGTTTGGCGGTTCTCGACTCAGACGGTGGCCAATTGTTAGC
This sequence comes from Methylomonas sp., assembly GCA_002928965.1. Classification (GTDB taxonomy): domain Bacteria; phylum Pseudomonadota; class Gammaproteobacteria; order Methylococcales; family Methylomonadaceae; genus Methylomonas. The sequence goes on along the minus strand of PERU01000005.1, from coordinate 127,384 downwards.
TGCGTCTGAGCCTGAAGCCGCCTTAGCCCTAATAAATAGTCATGCCGACCCTACGCAAACGACGACAATCGAGACCGCTGAAGGTCGTTATCTCGGTCGCGTCCTGTCATTACCAGCAGCAGGCCAAGAGCAGCGTATCGCTGCGCTGTTGCAAATCAAATTCACCGATGCCTTCGCCGGATACCGCCACATGCTCTTGCTCGCAGCCGGTTTACTGCTACTCGGTTTGTTAGCTACCTTGGCCGGCAGCGTAGTGATCGCTCGCAATCTGTCGCGTCCACTCCGGACCTTGGCCGGGGCCGGCGAACGCGTGGTCAGTGGCGACTTTTCATCCACACCGCTGACGGACCGCAACGATGAACTGGGACGCTTGGCCGATACCTTCGTCCGGGCCGCGCAATTGGCGGGCCAATTGGTTACGTTGCAGCAAAAGGACCAGGAACGGCGTGAGCTTGTGGCATCCGTTTCGCACGATTTACGCACACCGCTGGCCGCGTTGCATGCCTTTCTGGAAACGATGCAGCGCAAGGCCGACAACCTGCCTGCCAAGGAACAAGAGCACTTCTTGAACACCGCGCTACGCCAGAGTGAAAAAGTGAGCCGCCTCGCGCAGGAATTGTTCGAATTGGCCAAGCTGGAATGCGACGACGCCAGTTTGAATAAGGAAGCCTTCAACATGGCTGAATTGCTGCAGGATGTCTCACAAAAATACCGGCTGCAAGCTGATCAACGCGGTATAGCCTTAAAAGCCGAATTACGCCCTGCTTTGCCAGCGGTCTTGGCCGACATTGGCCTGATCGAACGCCTGCTGACTAATCTGATCGACAATGCCCTGCGCCACACACCGGCGGGGGGCACGGTGCAGTTGGACGCATGTCTGGCAGGAGAGTGGGTAACTGTCGCAGTTTGCGATACCGGCATCGGCATCGCCCCGGAATATTTGCCGACCTTGTGCGATTGGGATTCGCCATTAGCTCGACGCGCCCGTGCCAATGGTGGCGGTTTTGGCTTGATTTTAGTCGGAAAAATCGCCCGATTGCACGGTAGCCGCCTACACGTTGAAAGTACCCTGGGAACCGGCAGCGAATTCCGTTTCGATTTGCCGCTGGCCGAAGCGGTGAGCGTTGCCGATAAAAGTCCGTGAGCGCACTCATGTTCGAATTTATCGTATCGACCTTGAGCCCAGCACGGTCAATACCTGGTCGCCGGCAACCCATCGGCTTTGCTGGACATCGCTCGCTTCCCGCGCATCGACATGTCTCAGCAGTATTATTAATTGGTTCGGCATTGCTGATTCAAGCAAAACCAAGCCTGTGCGACGAGGGACAATTTCCGGAATTCACTTGGCACGGCCTGCTTGATTTGCGCTATCAACATAGCGACGCAGCACCCGGCCAACTGGAACAAGGTTTGGGCAAACTTCGCGAAGGCGGTGAACGCGACCGCTGGCAAATCAACGAAGCTGCCACGACTTTACAAGTCCGCCTGGACTGGGACTGGATGGCTACCGCGACATTAAAATACGCCCACCGTCAATCGGCACCAGTGGATTTGACCGAGGCCTTTCTAGCCTACCGGCCGGTCGGCAGCGCCGGCTGGCGGCTGGCTGGGCGCTTGGGCATGTTCTTTCCGCCGATTTCTCTGGAGAACGTCGGCACTGCTTGGAGCAGCCCATACACTTTGAGTTCGTCGAGCATCAACGCTTGGGTCGGCGAGGAGCTTCGCGCATTCGGCGGCGAACTGCGTCTGGATTACCAAACCGAAGTCGGCGACCGGATCGGCATTTTCGGCGCGGCCTTGGCGAATAACGATACCGCTGGTTTGATGTTGGCTTGGCGCGGCTGGAGTTTACATGACTTCGAGTCGACACTGAACGGCCGCCTGCGCTTGCCAGAGGGCATCGGTATTCCTAGGTTGTTTCCTGAACAGGCAAGCACCAGCCAGACCTTCGTAGAAGTAGACCGTCGACCAGGATTTTATGCGGGTATTGCCGCAGAGCGACCGCAGCGCTATACGCTGCGGGCAATGTATTACGACAACAACGCCGATCCGTCAGGACTATCTGCAGGCCAGTACAGCTGGCATACCCGGTTCTGGAGCCTCGGCAGTAAGGCTGAATTACCCTGGGAAACAACGTTGATCAGTCAAGCTATGATCGGTCGGACCACCATGGGCGATCTGATCGGCGATTTACGCGCGGTCGATGTCGGCTTTTGGTCAGCGTCCTGGCTTATCAGTCGGCCATTGGGCGAAGGTCGCTTCAGCGTCCGTTACGAACGCTTCGGCAGCGACGAACGCGATTACCTGCCGCAAGATCGTAACGGCGAGCACGGCCAAGCTTGGACCGTCAATTACAACCTGACCTTCGCTCAGCGTCATCAGGTGAATTTCGAATTCAGTAGTATCTGCAGTGCTCGTCCGGCGCGCTTGGAACGCGGAGAGTCAATCTATCAGGAGGAAACGCTGTGGCAAGTCGGTTATCGACTGTTTTTTTGATGGCCTGGACAACGTTCGCTGATGCTACGGAACTGCGAGGTCTGGCCGAAGCAAGCGGACGGCCATTGGCGAATTTGGTGGTCGCCTTAGAGGCCTTGGATCAGCCGGCTCGCGCCAAAGCGCCACCGCAGTCGGCGGCGATGTTGCTGGATCAGAAGAGTCGGGAGTTCGTGCCGCACGTGCTCGCGGTGCGTAGCGGCACGCCCGTGTTTTTTCCGAATAGCGATGCGATCAAACATCATGTGTATTCTTTTTCGACGGCCAAGCGTTTTGAAATCAAACTATACAGTGGCGTACCGCCTGAGCCAGTGCTGTTTGATAAGCCGGGTATTGTGGCGTTGGGCTGTAACATTCACGACTGGATGCTGGGCTATATCTACGTCAGCGATGCCGACTATCTTGGTGCTTCCGATAACCAGGGTCGCTGGTCACTAGACGTGCCAAGCGGTCGCTATCGCTTGACCTTCTGGCACCCTTACGCGGCTGAACAACCCGCCCAACAAGTGGTGACAGTGCCGACGACCGAACTGTCGGTCTCGTTGAAACTTAAAGCACAATTTCAGACCGGGAAACCGCCGGCTAGCCTGCAAATTCAAGGGTATGGCGACGGCTTTTAACCTGGAGTGCAAATGTAGATTTGCACTCCAAAATTAAGCAATAGCAAAGCGGAGGAAAGCAGACAGGGGGATGTCATCGTTCTACCGCAAATGCTTGTAAACGTTGGTCAGAAAATTCAAAGAACAACGGGTTACGCCGGTCATAGTTAGATAATTTCTAAACGATTGCCGACTGTTTGGAGAATACCTGCTAACCGGTCAAACTCAAGCCGATAGGTTCGATGCCAGCGAACGGCGCCGCATCCAGCCGAACAACGGCAACGCACTACCGAACAACCAGACTGCAGCAGGTAATGGAACCGGAGCCGGAGCAACATCTATTCTTAATAGTGGGGTAGTTGCTCCCGGCAGATTATTAAAATCAAACCCTGCCGGTGTGGTAAAGCCGTTGTAAACCGAAAAATCGAAATTGGATTGAATGACACCGTCTTCCCCCACGTGGCCTGCAGAACTTGAGCCTGCCACAAATGCTGCACCAAATCGCCCATCCTGCTCTGTGCCTGAATCCCAAATAGTGTTTGCATTATCCTGAAAACTACCACCGACGAACTGACCGTTGCTATCGAACAAAGTGATTTCCCTTGGATTATCGTTACCTAAAAAACGGTCGTTAGAAGGAAGCAACATGGAAAAATAGCTCAAATAACGATGTTTTATAGGATCCAAAGCAAATTCCACAGTACCGTAGGCACCGGGTAAGAACACACCGGGTCCGAAACCATTGCTGGTAGCAGTTAGTACATGACTGAGGCCGTCAGGATGATTACTGCTGAAGTAATTGCTTAATTCCGCAGACATACCTCTTTCAGCAATGACCTGAATGGCGCTTGAGGCTTTTGTGCCAACATCAAATGGGTCAAACGAACCGTCATGAAAAGCAAGAAAGACCGGCGTAAATGACAATCCATTGGCGGGGGATAGATTTGATATGCTGACCGAAACATTCGGCACTGACGACGCCTGAACGGACGATAAAGGCAATAACAATCCAGATAATATCAGTGCCGAAAGCCGGCAAGTGTTTTTAACGAGTGACATGAGTAATCTCCTAAATAGTGATTTTCCAAAATGTGAGTGCCAAATGGCGTTGCCATTGTGCAATCGGAAACATCACGAAATCCTCACTGATCCTTAAAATCAGTGTGATACGTACTGACTCAAACAAATTCGACACAATTGCTGACGTAAATACGGCAACGCAAGCAAGGGTTTAAAAGCCAATCGCTAGATATTGTTCGTAATCTCAAAGCTAAACACTAGAGCCAACGACTTAAGTCGATGTGTGTATTTGTGCAAAATGTGAAGGTTTGTCGAAAATGTTTCCCGAAGATTTGTCTTCTTGAAATTAATTGGTAATCAGCCTTTTGATTTCTCAGCGGTCAACATGATCAATACTTGATCGGGGATACCAGAGCCATAGAAGATGATTGATGCTTAGTCAATTTAAATTCTGTAAAAGCAGAATTTAACATCAGCACGGTGTTGAATCAGCTATAGATCTACTATCCTAGAATTTAATGGCATAGCATGGATCAGACCTGAAGACTCAAGGAGGTTTGGGTAAACTTTTTACCCCGTAAGGTTGCAGTACTTCAACCTGAGCAAGAAAGCGATGACAGCCACGCCTAAGGGAAAAGAACACGACGGGCACCCGAAACGAATATATGCTCTGGCGGGATTGAGGGACGAATGTCTAAAGTTAGGCTCCTTGGAGCCTGTCCAAGAATAGAGAACCTGCTACTGAAAAGCCCTTTTGGCCATATTTCCCGCTCATTGTCGTTAAATAGCACCACTATTCGCCTCAAATGATCAAAAAATCTGACTCAAAATAGCTTTCCCTCGCGACGATTCCTATTCTCGGACAGGCTCCTAGATTAACATTTCTCCTGCCTATTCAGCTGTATTTGTAGCTCTCTTAACTTCATCAGTGCATACATAGCTTCGAGCGTGGGAGTGGCAACTCCCTGACGTTGCGCAGCCCGCAGAGCGTTGCCTAAAATCGCTTCGATTTCCATACTATGCTGGCGCTCAAAGTCCAGCAACATGCTGGTTTTATAGGGCGGCATGGCATACGTGCTTTGGATGTTGTTTTCGATGATGCTTTCAGGTAATGGATGCCCACAACCTGCTGCGATGTCGCATACTTCCTGCATTATGCGACGAACTAGATGCTCCTGGTTCTGCAAAATAGCCAAGGTAGGTAATCCGCCAGACAAGACCGATAGCGGATTAAAGGGGGCGTTCCAAACACATTTTTGCCAGCGACTTGTGACGATGTCCTCACTGAGCAGACATTCAATCCCTGCAGCCAGAAACAGTGCTTGTAACTGTCGGGTTTTCGCCGATACCCCCTTGGGCAAATTACCCAAAGTGAGTTTGCCGTAAGCCAAGTGATGAATTGCTCCTGCTTGTAAGCGGTTACAGCATACAAAAGCCAAGCCGCTGATTAATTCATGTTCTGGAAAAGCTTGCTGCAATTCGGTTTCAATTTCCACACCGTTTTGGATAAACACAATCGTCGAATGCTGGCTGAGGCCAGCACGGACCATAGCCACCCGATCCACATCGCTTGTCACTTTACTGCACAGAATCAAGTAATCGGCTTCATCCTGATATTCAGAGGCATCTCGCAAAACCTGTCTAGGCTGGAAATGCCATCTGCCCAAACTATAGCTATCGATGAGGAAACCCTGCCGTTTAACAATGTCGTAGTCGGACCGACAAACCACAGACACGTCAGCTCCGGCTTTAGCCAGCAAACCGCCATAAAATCCGCCAATTGCACCGGCACCGACAATCAAAATCTTGTCGTTCATACCTGCTCAGCCAAAATCTGCTTCAAAAACGGGATGGTCAATTTGCGTTGAGCTGCCAGCGTGGCGCGGTCTATTTTTTCCAGCAGCAACCATAATGCGGGTAAATCGTGAACATAATGATTGAGCAAAAACCGTCCAACGTTAGCGGGGATGTCAAAACCCAGGAAATGGGCTTTGAAGGTGAGGGCATCAATGATTTGATCATCCCGTAAGGACTGGATTTTCAATGTCAGCCCCCAACTCATGCGGGTTTTCAAATCAGGTAAGTCAAAACCCAAGTATTTCGGCGGGCAATCAGCGGACAATAATAATTTATGATTGTTTTGGCGGTGACTATTGTAAAAAGCAAACAGCGCAGTTTCCCATTCAGTATGACCAGCAATGCAATGCATGCCGTCAAAACAGACCAGATCCATGTCTTCCAAACCATCCAACAACTTTGGAGAAGGCAGGTTATCAGTGCTGAACTGCAAAAAGAACGGGTCTTTGCCCGACTGCTTGGCTTGCTGACAACAAGCTTGCAACAAATGGGTTTTACCGCTGCCTTGTTCACCCCAAATGAAGATCTGTTGCTCATTACCATCGCCGGCTAGCGCCTGTAATTGGGCAAGAATCTCGGCATTATGGCCGGCAAAAAAACTGGAGAAGGTCAGATTACTCTGAAACTCAAACTGTAAGGGCACCTGCATGGCAGATTATTTGACCTTTTCGGCTTTGTAAACATAAAAACCGGCACCAAAGCACAGCAACAAACTAAACAACACCTCCAATAACGCAAAAGTCCGTAAGTGTTGGTCAACGTAAGCTTCAATCACACCATGGACAAAGTAAGCCAGGCTCAAATAACTCATCCAGGTGCAGCTTTTTAAATTTTTATTCAAAAAACCTTTAAAGGGCAATAACAAAGGGCCAACACTCATGATCAACAATAATGCCGTCGGCAGTTTGTTAGAGGGAGCCAACACAGTGTGCCAAGCCATCATCAGAAAAAATAAGCCAAAAAAACCGCACAGCGCGGCATAGTAATAATAAATTCGTTGCATCAGCTGGAAACTAAGAAAGGCAGTATGTAGCGCCTATTATCACAAACTCTGTTGCAGAATGCTGAATCTATGGCTTTTCCATGGTTTTGATAAAACTGTCTGCTTCGTTAATGGATTTTTCCATTGCCGCGACCAACGACGATACATCGGTTTGTACGCTGCCTAATTGTCCTTTCAAGGACGCTATGGCCTGTGCGTTTAGATTATGTTTTAAAAATAACACCTGATCCCGAAATACTGCCAACACCGGTTCAATTTTGGCTTCTGCCTGATGCATGGCCGTCAGTAGCTGCTTGTAATGCCCCCGGGTGGCTGTTAATTTTTGCTGGCTGCTCTGTCTCATAGCCGCATTGCTGTATTGGGTCAGCTCGGTTTCCCATTCGCTAAACAAGGCTTCTGAGACATTTTCAATATCGCCGATTCGCTTTTTAACCTCATCGGCTTTTTGGACGCTGGCTTCGTACTCGGTATTCAAACGGTTATAGGTACTCTCAAGGTTGCCACCCTTGAAATTGGCTACCGCCGTAAATTGTTCCAACGCTGACTTGAATTGCTGTTTGGTTTCTTGTTGCGTATCACGCGCTTTTTCAACCCGATGCACCATCACATCGCGCTTCGGAATACCGATTTTTTCCAGCCCACTGTAATAAAGACTTGAGCAACCGGTCACAATAACCGCAAATACCACCAGGGTTAAACGTCGATAAAAACCCATAAAAATCTCCTTTGAACGAATGCGTTCATTATAGAGAAATAGTTTTCGCTTGCTAATTTATGCACAAAAAAGGCTTGCACATAGAAAAACCCTAACAGATAAACTGGCGACAATTTGTCGCGCGTCAATCGGCCACATTTTCTATTGACAGCTAATTGATTAGACTTTGTGCCACTCGCAAGCCTGAAGTTTGTGAGCTTTTACCTGCACAGTTATAGGGAGATAAACATGGACAAACACACCACTATTTTAATCATCACTTCATTCGCATTGTTATTGAGCGCCTTTAAAGTCATTAGCGCCGAAGAAAGCACACCTCAAGCAGAACCCGCTAAATCGGTTGCCTGGTATGTTGCAAATGTCAAAGACGCAAAATCTAAAAATCAACAATGTTTCGATGACCCAGCCATAAAAGCCTCAGAAGATTGTGAAAATGCCCTGCATGCTTTGCAAATCAGTTTCAAAGGCGGCAATTAAGTCGATCCAACCCTCTGCGTTACTGTTGAGTGGGCAGCCCGAGTCTGACCACTCTCTTTTTATGTTAGTAATGTTCAAAAAATATACACCTGCGTACTGCTTGCGAGTCATATCTGAGCAGATTAAACCCGCAGCAAGAAACTGCGACAGTTTGTCGCGTGTGACAATCGGTCACATTTTCAACTTTTCAATCTATGCCTAGAATTTACGCAACTCAATATTGTTATGCGCAACTGAGTGGCTTTACCCTTCTTCTTTAAGCAGCCCAATGGCTGCTTTTTTTTGGCTTATGTTTTGTATCACCAAAAACTACAGCTCATCACGTAAACGCTTATAAATTCCGCCAAAACTACCATTGCTCATCAACAATACATGGCAATCATTGGTGGATTCCGCCTTGATGTTGTCAATAATGGCTTCCAAATCACTACAGATTTGAATATTTTTAGCGTATTGCAGCAGCTGACTTAAGTCCCAGCCCAAATTTTCAGGTTGATAAATAATGGCGATGTCGGCTGTCGCCAGCGATTCAGCCAGCGATTGTGTGTGAATACCCAGGCGCATGGTATTGGAGCGAGGTTCGACGATAGCCAGAATTTTTGCATCGCCCACCTGTTTGCGTAAACCATCCAGCGTGGTTTTTATAGCCGTGGGGTGATGAGCAAAATCGTCATACACGGTTATACCGTCCTTTTTAACGATGACCTCCATACGGCGTTTAACATTTTGAAACTGTTGCAGTGCAGCAATAGCATTTTCGGCATCAATACCAATATGTCTGGCTGCGGCAATCGCTGAAAGTGCGTTGTAAACATTATGCGCACCCGTCAGATTCCAGTCGACACACCCCTGTGATTGACCAGAAAATTTAACGTCAAAACGGCTGCCGTCAGATTTTAATAAACAGGCCTGCCAATCAGCTTCACTATCGATGGCTGTTCTGACAACTGGGGTCCAACGGCCCATTTCCAGCACGTCATTAATATGTTTTTCACAGCTTGGCGTAATCAACAAACCTTCGCTGGGCACCGTGCGGACCAAATGATGAAACTGTTTTTTGATGGCGTCCAGATTTTCGAAAATATCGGCATGATCATATTCCAGATTATTTAAAACCGTCGTGCGAGGACGGTAATGCACGAATTTAGAGCGTTTATCGAAAAACGCGCAGTCGTACTCGTCAGCTTCAATAACAAAAAAATCCGACTCGCCCAACCGTGCGGAAATCCCAAAATTAAGCGGAATCCCCCCAATTAGAAAACCGGGTTTGAAACCATTAAATTCCAATATCCAGCTCAGCATGCTGGTGGTAGTGGTTTTACCATGCGTGCCGGCTACAGCCAGTACCCAGCGATCTTGCAACACGTGCTCGGCTAGCCATTGTGGACCAGAGGTATAACGCAATCCTCGATTCAATACCGCTTCCACTTCCGGGTTACCGCGCGACATGGCATTGCCAATCACCACCAAATCGGGCTTACAGTCCAGATTTTCAGCCTTATAGCCGTTCATCAACCGAATGCCTTGTTCTTCCAATTGAGTACTCATTGGCGGATAAACGTTTTGATCCGAGCCACTGACGCTATACCCTAATTCGCGGGCAATTAAGGCCAATCCTCCCATGAACGTACCGCATATGCCGAGAATATGAATGTGTAAAGATTTTTGCTGTGATGTCATTTTTTAGGTTCTTCGGGTTTGGCTTCTTCGGCAGGCTGCGCATCAGCTTTAGGCTCTGCCTCTGCTGTCGGTTCGGATTTTTGCTCTGTTTCCGCCGGGGTTTCACCGGCTTTTGCACCGGCTTCTTCCAATAATTTTACGATAGGTTCGCGGCCATTTTTTTTGGCTTTATCGAGAATAGTGGCTTTTTGGCTATCGACTGCATTCACATTCGCACCGGCAACAATCAGTAATTTTATGATGTCAGGACTGCCAAACAATACTGCATCCGATAAGGCTGTCGCGCCGAATTTATCTGCAGTGTTAACATCAGCGCCATAGCCAAGCAAAATCCTGACGATTCGCACATTGCCGTTAAAGCTGGCAGCCATCAGCGCGGTTCTATCCTGCTCAATTTTACTATTCACGTCTATACCTTGTGTCAACAAGGCCTGAACCCGCTCTACTTTGCCTGTGGCAGCGGCCGCAAATAAATCCTTGCCGTCTTCAGCCTGTAATCGTAAAGAGAGTGTCATCAATAAGGCAAATAGCAGTCTGCTTATCTTCATGAGGTAACTTGCGTTTGCGTATCAGTTAGGTTGAAATAGCTTGCATACAGAATGACATAATCTATCAATGAGCGAAAAAAACAAAGTTTTAGTTGATGCGAAACCGCAGTATATCGAGGCTCAATCGTCGCCGGAGCAGAATCGTTTTGTGTTTGCTTATACCATTACGATTACCAATGTCGGCTCGGTGCCTGCGCGGCTGTTAACCCGACATTGGCTGATCACCGACGCAAATGGCAAAGTTCAAGAAGTGAATGGCGAAGGTGTGGTTGGTGAAAACCCGCATTTAAATCCTGGCGATTCTTTTCGTTATACCAGTGCGGCAATGATTGAAACGCCAGTAGGTGTGATGCAGGGCAAATACAGAATGGTATCCGACGCGGGGGAGAGTTTCAGCGCCTCCATTCCCAAGTTTACCCTGTCGATTCCGAGAACACTGCATTAATGGCCATTTATGCAATTGGCGATATTCAGGGTTGTTATAACGAATTCCGGCGTCTGTTGGATGTTATCCAATTCGATCCAGCCGAAGATCAATTATGGTTGACTGGTGACCTAGTCAATCGCGGCCCTCATTCTCTGGAAACATTACGTTTCATCAAGGGTTTGGGCGATGCTGCAATCAGCGTATTGGGAAATCATGATCTGCACCTGATTGCTACCGTGGCATCGTTTAGTAAAACCGGAAAAAAAGACACGCTGGGACCCATATTACGTGCCTCAGATTGTGACGAATTAATAACTTGGTTGCGCCAACAAAGACTGTTTTTTTTCAACGAGCAGTTTTGCATGCTGCATGCAGGATTACCGCCACAATGGAACTTTGAACAAACCAAGCTTGTAGCCAGAGAAGTGGAACAAGTTATTGGCGGCGACGATTATCATAAATTTTTCCGCTCGATGTACGGCAACAAACCCACAGTCTGGCAGGATGATTTTCCTAAGACCGAAAAACTGCGCTTTGCAGTCAATTGCTTCACACGCTTACGCTATTGCACGCCGGAAGGCGAACTTGATTTTCAATACAAGGGGGCACCCGGTAGCCAAGCAGCGAATTTGATGCCTTGGTATGCTGTTCCAGGCCGAAAAAGTCTGGACATGCGCATCATATTTGGTCACTGGTCAACCTTGGGTTTTTATCAAGGTTATAACGTGTACTCCATTGATACCGGTTGCCTGTGGGGCGGTCAATTAACTGCATTAAAGCTGGATGAAACGCCTCAGAAAATCAGTATTGATTGCCAATGCGCACAGAAACCGACATTAATCTAATCAGCTCACTACTTACATTTGATTCCCCTGGACTGCTAATTTTAAAAATTAAAAATGAGGTTGCCATGACTTTAAAAAAACTGTTGTTGCTCACAACATTGTCTTTGCCTATTTCTGCTTTGGCAATGGATAGCCATCCCATGCCGCCTCATCACAGGGCCGATCAACTGGCAAAAGATCTCGGCTTAAGCGAAGAACAGAAAACCAAACTTGACGAAATTTTTAAGCAGCAACACGAAAAGTTCCGAGCCGTACATGAAGAATCTCATGCACTTATCAAGCAAGTGCTAAGCCCTGAGCAGCTATCTAAATGGGAAAACATGAAATCGCCGCATAAACAAGATCACAATCAAAAAATGCAGAATCACCAATAAAAAGCATCAAAAGTGATTTGACAAATTCCCACATAAAAGCGCATTGTTTCCTTGCAACCTTTCAAATCTCTAGATTAGTGTCTAAGCTTAGTTTTGTCAGGTTCGATTGACTGTACACGTTTTTGGTGTCCGGCTAAGCTTTTTGGTCGGGCATAAATCTGTAAAACAAGGAGCTACTCATGAATAAAAATAAAATTTTGGCCGCCTGCGTTCTGACTGGCGCATTAATGACGACACCCTCAGCCCAAGCTGAAAGTTACTTTACTACCTTTGGCAACAAAGTCAGTCAAGGTCTTGGAAACATGGCCTTTGGCTTTGTGGAAATACCAAAAAACATCATTAACATCTCTGACGAACAAAACATTTTCGTAGGCATGACTTGGGGTCTGTTACGTGGTGCAGCACATGGCGTTGGCCGTACATTAGTTGGTGCAACTGAATTTATAAGCGCACCGATTCCAACCGGTGAATTTGCTGCTCCGGCCTTCGTCTGGAATCGTTTCAGTGAAGACAGCCGCTACTTTGGCCTGCATTATCCTGGATATTGGACAACTTATGGCCCATTGGATGATGGCGAGTAAGTCAAACCATTGCGATTAAATTGAATCTCGAGGATAACACTATGAAAAAACAATCACTTTATTTGCCGATTGCGGCACTGGCACTGACTCTGACAGCTTGCTCCACACCCAGAATGGACGGCTCCGATCTGAAAGCTGAAATAGATGCTGCCAGAACAGGTCACTATGGCCAAGCCATGCTGCATGAGGAATTATCCGAAGAAGCCCTGGAAGATGCCAATGACATATTGGGTCATATTGAGAAAGGCTATTACTGGAACATCAACGAAAAACAAAAAGGTTTGGATGCAGCAAAATTAGCGGCCCATCACAGGCTTGAATCAGAAAAAGAGATGTGCCAATGGCTGACGGAAGTTCATGCCGGTAACCATCATAAAGAAGAAGCGATTCACGAAACCGTCGCCTACTTCAAAACCGGCAGCGCAGTACCGTTCAAAATTAAAGACAATGCGATTGAACACGTAGGTCACTGGTTGCATCATCACCCGGATGCAGCAGCCACTATTACAGCAACCACAGACACTGTAGGCAAACCAGCTGCCAACCAAGCCCTTTCTCAAAAAAGAGCTGCAGCTGTTAGTAATCTGCTGATTGCAAAAGGCGCCAATGCCAGCCAACTGACAGTCCAGGCCAAAGGTGAAGCTGGTGGTCCTGACAATACCCCTAATCAAGAACATCGCGCAGCGATTGTCATCACCTCACATCCTGACTATATTGACTGCCCTGCAGTGAAATAATCAGTATTAACCCGTCCTGTAAGTCAGACTTGCAGGGCGGGTCGAATATGCTGGCTGCAGGAAAATTCGAACAAAAGCTGCTCCAAGAAAATTCCCCGTTTCTGTAATCGCCAAACTTCCAGCGTTAAAGACTTCACTTCACAGTCGTCTGATCAACAAACTTTAGCTACCTTCTCGCAATCTACTGTGTTTGATGCCATAGCCAAAATAAATCCCAAAACCAATCAATAGCCAAATAAATAACCTGATCCAGGTATCCAATGGCAAACCGGCCATCAAACCCAGACACACCAAAATGCCGCCCACAGGCACATAAGGCGAGGCAGGACATTTGAAATGTCGCTCCAGTTCAGGATGGGTGACCCGCAACACCAACACCCCACCACAGACCAGCACAAAGGCAAACAAGGTGCCGATACTGACCAGTTCACCCAATTTTTCAATAGGCATAAAGCCTGCCAGCAATGCCACCGCAGCACCGACCATCATGGTCGACAAATGTGGCGTTTGATATTCGGGATGTACCTCGGCAAACAGGGGCGGCAACAATTTGTCCTTAGCCATTGAAAAGAATATGCGACTTTGACCCATCAGCAACACCAGCATCACCGAGGTCAATCCGGCAATGGCCCCGACTTTTATGATGGGCGATAACCACAACATGCCGATGTGATCCACCGCCAAGGCGATCGGCGCAGCCACATTCAATTCTTTATAGGAAATGATGCCGGTCAACACGCCGGCCACCAAAATGTACAACACCGTGCACAAGGCTAGCGAAACAATAATGCCGAATGGCACATCTTTTTGCGGATTGATCGCTTCCTGTGCTGCCGTAGACACCGCATCAAAACCAATATACGCAAAGAAAATCACTCCAGCACCAGTCAACACGCCGCCAAATCCAAATGGGGTAAAGTCAGCCCAGTTTTCGCTTTGAATATGTCCGGCCCCGACGAAGATAAACACCACAATCACCGCCAGCTTGACCATCACCATCACAAAATTGAACATGGCTGACTGACGAATACCCACCACCAATAGGCCGGTCAGCAATAAAATAATCGCGACCGCCGGCAAATTGATAAAACCTGCCACAGGATCGGCCAAATAAGCCGTAGTCAGATAACGCGGCAAATGCACGCCTAAGGTATCCAAAAAACTGGTCAGATAACCTGCCCAGCCAATGGCCACCGTACTGCTGGCCAGCGCATATTCCAACACCAAATCCCAACCGATAATCCAGGCCATCAATTCGCCCATCGTGGCATAGGCATAACTATAAGCACTGCCGGATACCGGTATCATTGAAGCCAGTTCGCTATAACACAAAGCCGCCAGCGCACAGGCAAAACCTGCCAGCACGAATGACAAAGTAATCGCCGGGCCAGCATATTTGGCAGCCGCAATGCCGGTCAGCACAAAAATACCTGCACCGATAATCGCGCCAATGCCCAGTAAAGTCAGATCTTTAGCCGTCAAAGTCTGCTTTAAACTATTTTCGACCGCAGTTAAGGCATCGACCGATTTTCGTTGCCACAATTGTTTGGGGATTTGCATGAAGAGCCTCCGTTATTGACCGAGACCAGCGGGAATGTGTTGCGCACCATCGAGCCGCATACCGGTTGTGACGGCATTGGTAAAGATCGCATCGTGCAGTTTCGCAGACGACAGATTGGCGCCGCTCAAATTCGCCCCTGTCAGATTGGCGCCGTCCATTTCCGCGGAGAATAAATCAGTATTTTGCAGATTGGCGTTATTCAGTTTGGCATGTTTGAGCATGGCCCTGCCAAATTTACTGTTGCTGAGATTGGCACCGGTCAAATTGGCACCTTTAAGATTGGCGCGCATCAGGCCCATGGATTGATTTTTCATATCCGCCGCCCAGTCGGCGTTGCTGATATTGGCGTTGCTGAAGTTGGCGCCTTCCATTACCGCCACCACCCGGCTACCACTAAGATTGGCGCCCGTGGCATCGGCATGCATCAAACTCACCCCAAAAATGCTGGTTTTGGACAAATCCGCGCCAACTAATTTGATATTGGTCATTACCGTCAAATCCAGATTCATGCCGGCAAGATTGGTATGGCTGAAATTAGCCCGGCGCAAATCCGCCCCCCATAAATCGGCGTTGCGAAAATCCAGCCCGGACAAATCCAGATCGGTCAGATCCTTGCGACGCAACGGCGCAGGATGTTGTTTATCGGCTTTGGCTAGCAATTGCTCAACCTGCGCGCGGGTCATTTCCGCTGCCTGAACCGTTCCGGCAACGCATACAGTCAGTAGTAATGCAGATAATTGATTGGAAAAACGCATGTTCTCACCCCTGAACTATTTAAGATTATGCGCGGGAGCATATCACCCGCTACCCGCTGGCGTCGATTATAGATAAGCAGCCAATAAACCGACAAACACCACCAACCCAAACCAATTGTTGTTCAAAAAGGCTTTGAAGCAATCCGGCTTATGAAAATGAAAAATCAGTTTTTGCTGATACACCGAAAATCCCGCCGCCGCCGCCAAACCCAAATAATACGGCCAGTGCAATTGCTGCAGCATGCCGACGCTTATCAACAACGCCAATATGATCACTTGCAAGGAGGCGGTAATCTCACGCACCCGTCTGCCGAATAAAATAGCGGTGGATTTCACGCCGATTTTTAAATCATCCTCAATATCCACCATCGCATACATGGTGTCGTAAACCAACGCCCACAACAGCACCGCCAGATACAAAATCCAACCCACCAGCGGAATTTGATTGGTTTGCGCCGCAAACGACATCGGCACTGCAAAGCCAAAGGCCGCACCCAGATACGCCTGCGGCAAATGAGTAAAGCGTTTCATGAACGGATAACTAGCCGCCAGAAAGGCGCCGATAAACGACAAGCCTATGGTGTACCAGTTCATCAGCAACACCAGAGCAAACGCCGTCAGACACAACACCGCGAATACGATCAACGCTTCTTTAGGGCTGACCTTGCCCGCCGCAATTGGCCTGAGTTTGCATCGATCCACATGCGGATCGAAATCTTTGTCGGCATAATCATTGATGACACAACCAGCGGCGCGCATCAACACCACGCCCAGCACGAACACGGTTAATACCAGCAAATCAGGTTTGCCGTTTCCGGCAATCCACAAAGCCCATAACGTCGGCCACAGCAAGATCAAAATGCCGATGGGTTTATCGAAACGGGCCAGGAGCCAGTATTGGTGGAGGCGGTCTGAAAACTTAGTCATGAATGAGTAGTTGGATATTGAAAAAAGAAGTTTACTTTTCATTGGCAGGTAGAACTTGAATGTTCTCAGACTGCACTCGTATCCAACCAACATTTAAAAGCACCAGTGAGCGAGCTTCTTGAGTCGTGAGTTTGCCCGCAAGTGCGAGACGAAGCAATCCCAACAAATCCAATGTTCGCATGATTAAGACCCGCATGTGCGCTGCATGCTTTACCTGCTCGGCAGCAACCTCCAGGTCTTTCTCTTCAATGGATCGAGCACTCTTTATGCCCGTGTTTACAATGAGAAGCGCCGGAAAAGTTGCATCAAATCCTGACCGCTCCCTATGCGAATCCGTTTGATTTATGTTTTCCCGCTTCACGCCACGATTGATTCCCTTAATTTCACAAACACCGATTACGTTATTGTCGTCATCCATAAACTTGATATCCTCGCGGAAATCATCTGTTGCATCAATGTCTACTCCAAGCACGGCTTTAAGAATGGTACTTACATCAGCAACCAGCTGAGGCCCTGAGTGCACGAGTGATGCCTTGTATTGAGTAAGTTGTGCCAAACGTTGATCGATGTCGGTTACCCTATTGATGAGTGCCGTACGCTCTTCAAATAACGCTTGCTCTTCTTGAAACTCATAAGCAGCAACCCAATCCGGCACTGTTTGGTGGAGCTTGTTGTGTATAGACGTGATCGCGTCAGCAAGAAGATGAAAGTATTCATTGATGACATCAATCCGCCCGTCAGGCACAAGTGATGGAAGAAAGTACTCCGACTGTTCAATTAGCAGGCCTACGGTCTGATTGCCAACTCTGGCCAAATCCCGACAATTAAGTGCTTCGTTCAAATTATCGAAGTAACTGTTAGCAGCGCCAAACACATCTAGGAATCGTTTGAACTCGTCAAATACTGGTGTCACGTGTGCAATGCGATCACGGAAGTTTTTGCGATAGAAATCCGAATAGTTAAGATGATATTTGGCTAGGTCTGTTGCGCTAAAGTCTTTACGGTCATCCCTGTCAAAAAATGGATCGGTAAGCAAAAAGCAGAGGAATCCTCCTTGTCTGAGGAGTAGAGCAGCCTCTTTCTTGCGTTTATCGAGTTCATCCGCGTCATAAGCATGTTTAGTGTAATACTTGTATCCATCGCTCTTACGCTCGAAATTTTCGAAGATACCCTGAAACAGAATTACACCGTCAAATTCTTGAAAACGGCAAGCCGCACCAAATTTTTCGAAAAAAATCGAGAAGTTCTGCGATTTCAGAGGCTCCGAAGGGATTGGTAAGTTCTTACGTTCGAGTCCGAAAACAAGGACTTTGTATTGGCGCTCTGCGTTTTCGACTTCAGCCATGCTACCCCTTTGATGACGCTGCAATTGTAGATTTTGTCATTCCAGAAACCGGTCGTTGATACTTGATCTAAGGAATTAAGAAACTAAACCAAATCATCCAAATCCACATGCAACGCCGCAGCGATTTTTTTCAACACCACTAAGGTTCCAGTCCGTTTTCCGCTCTCAATTTGAACAATGCTGGCTTGGGTCATATGGCAGCATTCGGCTAAGGCTGATTGCGTCATGCCGCGATGCTCGCGCCATACTTTGATTTTATTTTCGCCATCCATTAAACGGTAAACGATTTCGGCAGGCATAAGCTCTTCATCATTTGCCATAGCTTGGTCATAGGATTTAATATCATCCAGCATTTCCGCCTTTTCCAACAACTTTTCGTAGTCGGCGACGGGCACAACGGCATATTGTTTTTGGCCGTTTTGTTCGATAAATTGCACGCTCATTTGTATATATCTCCCCGGCCGCCCACTTTGATTATTTCAATAACCATCACATCATTTAGTTTGCGGTAAATAGCGCGATAACTGCCAATTCGCAATCTAAAGCCTTCTCTGCCTTCCAATTTTTTTATATCCAATAAGCTATCATCGTCCATTGCCAGAAGCTCGAATGCTTGTCTGAATTGCTCAGCCACTTTGATCGGTAGTTTGAGCAATGCTTTGGCTGCAGTCTTCCGGTAGGTGATTTTGTACATGTAACGATAATAGCATCTGGTTATAATTTTTTATTTTCAAAAAAATAGCATAATATTTTTCAACCACCGTATATCCAAGCTATTTATTCCACAAATAGTTAATTGCCTGTTTTATCCTTAATCGTCTGAATAATCGCCGTCGTCGAATGCCCTTCGATAAACGACAAAATCTTCACCTCGCCGCCATTCGCCAGCACGCTTTCGTGGCCGGCTATGCTGGTAATGTCGGTGTAGTCGCCGCCTTTGACCAGGATGTCGGGCAGTAATTGGTCGATGACTTCTTTAGGCGTATCTTGTTCAAACTCGACCACCCAATCCACGCACTCCAGCGCGGCCAGCATTTCCATCCGATGATCAAGTTTGTTGACTGGACGTTCAGGGCCTTTCAAACGTTGCACAGACGCATCGCTGTTGACCAATACCACCAAGCGGTCGCCGAGGGTTTTGGCTTGCTGCAAATAACGGACGTGGCCCGGATGTAAAATGTCGAAACAGCCGTTGGTGGCGACGATTTTTTCACCGTTTTGTTTGGCAGTGGCTCGCTCTTTAAGTAGTTCCACCAAGCTGCAAACGCCTTTTTGATGGGCGCGGGGACCGTGTAAGGCGTTGGCCAGTTCTTCGGTGTTAACGGTGGCAGTACCCATTTTGCCGACTACGATACCGGCGCCGATGTTGGCTAACTGGGTGGCTTCGGCCAGGGATTTTTTGGCTGCCAAGCTGGCGGCCAGTACCGAAATCACCGTGTCGCCAGCGCCAGTGACGTCGAATACTTCGCGGGCGTGGGTCGGCAAATGTAAAGGCTCGGCATCCTTACTCAATAACGACATGCCGTGTTCGCCGCGCGTGACCAGTAGCGCATCCAGTGCTAATTCACTCATCAAGCTCAAACCGCGCTCGACGATTTGCTGTTGATCGGCGCAACGTCCCACCACCGCTTCAAATTCGCTCAAATTCGGCGTGATCAGAGTCGCCCCTTTGTAAATGGAAAAATCGCTGCCTTTAGGATCAACCAGCACCGGCTTTTGCAATTGCCTGGCCAGCCGAATGAATTGCTCGACCTTACTCAAAGTGCCTTTGCCATAGTCTGATAGGACTACGACCTGTGATTGCATCATCTCGGCGTGATATTGGTGCAGCAACAGATCGGTATCGACATCATGAAAGCCGTCTTCAAAATCCAGCCGGATCAATTGTTGATGCCGACTCATCACCCGTAATTTGGTAATAGTCGGATGGTGCGGTATGCCTTGAAACAGACACAACACACCGGCTTTTTTTAACAAGGTTTCCAAGGCCACAGCGGCTTCGTCCTCGCCGGTAAACCCCAGCAGCGAAGCTTTTGCACCCAGCGCGGCGATATTCAGCGCGACGTTACCGGCCCCGCCAGCCCGCTGCTCGTCCTGTTTGACATGTACCACCGGCACCGGCGCTTCTGGGGAAATCCTCGAAGTAGGCCCATGCCAATAACGGTCCAGCATCAAATCGCCGACCACCAGCACTCTGGCGGCGGAATAATTGGGTAGTTGCATAGCTTTGCACGCGGTCTATTAAAATCGGAGTGCTATTATAACGGCTTGTCGAGACACACAGGGGCGTAAACCATGAGCGTGAAAATCTATCACAACCCGCGTTGCAGCAAATCGCGGGAGACCTTGAAACTGGTGGAACAGCAGGGTGTTGGAGTGGACATTATCGAATATCTGAAACATCCCCCCACGGCAGCGGAATTGCAGGTGATATTAACCAAACTGGGCTTGAAGCCTCGCCAATTGATGCGCACCAAAGAAGTTGAATACAAGGAAAATGGCCTGGATGACCCGGCTTTAAGCGATGCGGAATTGATCGAAGCCATGATTCGCATCCCCAAGTTAATCGAACGGCCTATCGTACTGGCGAATGACAAAGCGGCGGTGGGCCGTCCTCCTGAATCCGTATTGGCGATATTGTGATGACTAACATTCTGATCGTGTACTACAGCCGCAACGGCAGCACCTTGAAAATGGCCCAGCAGATTGCCCGTGGCGTGGAATCGGTAGCCGGCGCGGAAGCGATTTTGCGCACCGTGCCGGAGGTTTCGACGGTCTGCGAAAAAGTCGCCGACAGCATCCCTGCCAGCGGCGCACCCTATGCCAGCTTGCAGGAACTGGAACGCTGCGATGGGCTGGCGTTGGGCAGTCCGACTCATTTTGGCAACATGGCCGCACCCTTGAAATATTTCATTGATGGCACCACGGCCATGTGGTTTTCTGGCGCGCTGTCCGGCAAGCCGGCCGGGGTATTTACTTCCACCGGCAGCATGCACGGCGGTCAGGAAACCACCTTATTATCGATGATGCTGCCGCTGATGCATCATGGCATGCTGATGATGAGCCTGCCCTGTAATGAAATTGCCCTGCGGGAAACCGTCAGCGGCGGCACACCTTACGGCCCCAGCCATCGTTCGGAAACCGACAGCGAATTGACCGAGCACGAAAAACGTTTGTGTTGGGTGTTGGGGGAACGGTTGGCGATAACGGCGCAGGCTTTATCGATCAACAAAGGCAAAAATGAGTAACTGATTTCAAGCCCCCACTTGGCTGTATCCTGGAAAGGCAAAGGGTCAAAGATGGGGTCAGGTCCCGAATTAAGAATTGCTGCCTTGCCTGACGATCACACTCACTGTACTGGGATGCAGATTAAAATGCGTCCCAATTTCTCGCTGACTATAAACTCCAGTGGCATACGCTGTTTTTATGGCGGTATTCCTATCAATTGCTTGCCGCTCGATTTCGAATAACGACTTGGCTATCCCCCGCTTTTGTTTTTTTGGAATATCCCAAGCCTGTTTGTCGAATTCAAAGCCCTGTTGAACCTTTGCTACAAATTCCTCATCACCCAGATAAATCTGATTCTTTAAATTAGGCCAAATTTCAATAGTCTGCTGCATGCCATCCTGCACAAACACGCGATAACGCTGTTCTGCTGCGGCTCGATTCTCGCCGAATTGGGACAATATCCAGTCCGTTGTCAGCCAGTCAGCCTTTTTTACTTGGTCGCTCATCGCAAGGTAACTGCTCCACGGCCAGTCTTCAAGTTTTCGCACCATGCCCGCTCTGGCAGGATTAAGCACAACGTAGCGAGCCAATTCCAGAAGGTAGCTTTCTTTATCCACCAGAATGGCTTTATAACGACCTTGGAATAAATGTCCCGTCCGCCCGTGGCGGCGATTGCTGGTTTGAGTGTACACGCCGTTCAATTGCCGCATCCCTTTGGAGAGATTGCCCTCAAGGGTTTCTACTATCAAATGGTAATGGTTTGTCATCAGGCAATAGCCGTGACAAAGCCAATTGAAATCAGCAACAACCTTGCCCAGCAGGCTCAGAAAAATATGCCTGTCCTCTGCGTCTTCGTAGATATCTTCTCGCCGATCACCGCGGGAAGTGATGTGGTAGAGCGCATTTGGAAATTCAAGTCTAAGAGGTCTGGTCATGGCGTTAACTGTAGCTCAAAACTGGGTATTCTTAATTCGAGACCTGACGCTGTTGTCTTTTTTAAATTCGTTGCGATCTGACATCAATATCCCTGCCCGCTTGGTGATGCCCAACGCCGAGCTAAGGGGCAGGCCGAACCGGCGCAATACTGCGAAGCAGCCCCGGTTTGGACTGTCCCAGTGAGCGCAGCGAACGCCTTGAGCGATTTGTTAGCTGACGATTCCAACTGTTTTTCACTTGAAACCTCGCTCACGCGCTTCACGAAGAGAAACACACTCATACTTTGTGGCTGTTTCACCTTTAATTTTGTGTAACTCTACAGCTTCATTTGCAAGTGACATTAGTTCTCTACAGTCGATACCATTGAGTGTCGCGTCTCCATCTACGAAGTACGCACGCAAGCCTGGTTCTGAACTCAAATTACTTTGACGAACTAAAACATATGTTGATTCGTCTAAGACTCTCATATCACAGCCAGAGCTAAGCGACAGAACAGCTAGTGCAAAAATTATTTTCCATTTCATCTGTTGGTATCTCCCTGAGGCAGCTAACTATTGATTATCAAGCAAATCTGCCCGATAAGTTGATATTACCGGTCTTTTCAGGCGCTTTTGCCTTGATAACTCAATATTGACCATAAATTCATGCAACTTTGCCTAAGTAATGTTTTTTCGCCTCACTATAGCTGCTAACCATTTTACGTCAAGCTCAAAATCGCCGACCTTGCTGGAAGATGTTCGCCGCGTCATGCGGCTTAAGCATTATTCGCTGCATACCGAACGTACGTATTCTGAGTGGATCAAGCAATTCGTGAAATTCCATCAACTGAATGAGCGGAGCTGGGCTGTTTGAAAACAGCGAGGCCAAGATAGAAGCGTTTTTAAGCTATCTGGCGACAGAGCGCAAAGTGGCAGCGGCCACCCAAAATCAGGTGATGAATGCTTTGGTGTTTTTATACTAACAGGTACTGGATACACCGCTGACTCAGCGCATCGAGGCTATCCGTTCCAAAACCAGTCGGCACTTACCAGACTGATAGAAAATGCCCAACAAAAGCGCCTCCAAACGCCTGTTTTGTAAATTCCGCACGGTTTAGGTTTTTATCCGCCCCGGTAACTGGTAAAATCAACCCCAACATTCTTACCGCAGCTTTTTGCCAATTGACGGATTCATAATTTAGGAGTTTCTTGCCATGAGTAACAATCAAACACACGCCGAAGTTCTAGTCCTGGGCGGAGGCCCTGGTGGTTATACCGCCGCATTTCGTGCCGCTGATTTAGGTAAACAAGTGGTTTTGGTGGAGCGGTATCCGGTATTGGGCGGCGTCTGTCTGAATGTGGGCTGCATTCCCTCCAAAGCCCTGTTACATACGGCGCAAATCATTCATGAAGCGGACGAAATGGCCGAGCATGGCGTCAGTTTCGGCAAGCCTACTATTGATTTGGACAAAATTCGCGGTTGGAAGGAAAGCGTCAGCCAAGGCTTGAATCAAGGTTTGGGCAAACTAGCCAAACAACGCAAAGTCACTGTGATCAATGGCGTCGGTAAATTCGCCAGTGCCAATAGCTTGACCATTGAGAATGAGTCCGGCACCCAAACCATCACCTTCGACAACGCTATCATTGCCGCTGGTTCAAAACCGACCAAAATCCCCGGTTTTCCACACGATGACCCACGCGTTTGGGATTCCACTGACGCTTTAAACCTGAGTTTAGTCCCGGAAAAACTATTGATCGTCGGCGGCGGTATCATTGGCCTGGAAATGGCGACGGTTTACCATGCATTGGGATCTAAAATCAGCGTGGTCGAGTTGATGGATCAAATTATCCCCGGCTGCGATAAAGATCTGGTTACTCCGCTGCAACGCAAAATCAAAAAGCAATACGACAATCTGTGGCTGAAAACCAGCGTCAAAGCCATGGAAGCTACCGATGCCGGCATTAAAGTCACGATGGAAGGCAAGGAAGCGCCGGAAAGCGAAGTATTCGACGCAGTGTTGGTCGCCGTTGGTCGCCGCCCGAACGGCAAGTTAATCGATGCCGACAAAGCCGGGGTAAATGTCGATGAACGCGGATTTATCCCTGTCGATAAACAAGGCCGTACCAATATCAGCCACATATTCGCCATCGGCGACATCGTCGGCAACCCGATGCTGGCTCACAAAGCCACCCATGAAGGTAAAATTGCCGCTGAAACCATTGCCGGCCATAAAGCCGGTTTCGACGCGCTGACCATTCCATCGGTAGCCTACACCGATCCGGAAATCGCCTGGATGGGCTTGACCGAAAACCAAGCCAAAGAACAAGGCGTGGAATACGAAAAAGCCACCTTTCCTTGGGCCGCCAGCGGTCGTTCTTTGGCCATGGGACGCAGCGAAGGCTTGACCAAAATCCTCACCGACAAAACCACTGGCCGTATTCTGGGTGCCGGCATGACCGGTCCCAGTGCCGGTGAACTGATCGCCGAAGCCGTGCTGGCCCTGGAAATGGGTGCCGATGCCACCGACATCAGCCTCAGCATCCATCCGCATCCCACTTTATCTGAAACCTTTGCCTTTGCGGCCGAGATGATTGAAGGCACGATTACGGATTTGTATGTGAAGAAATAAAAGTCCGCTGGGTTTCACTCTTGTGAAACCCAGCACCACTCAAAAGTTAAAAATCGGTTGAGTAAAGCTGTCGGGGTAAATTGTGCGCCACGGTTTTTCCGTATGAGTTTTCAAAACGTGGCAATCCGCTAACCAAACCCATATAGCTCAAATTTAGAACCGGTGCTATTATCGGCACAAACTTTGTCAGCTAAGACTAGCCTCTAAAAATTCACTCTCCAACACAAGGAACTCTATGAAAATTCTAGTCAGTGTATTATCCCTGCTTTTGGCGTCGTCATCCGCCAGCGCCGCCTTACAATTCAGCTTTGACGGGTATTTTGGGGAATCGCCTGCCGCTCCCCCTAGCTTAGGGATTATTGTAGATGACCGAGCTGATATGGCTGGCAGCAGCTTTGCAGGCCAATTCACTTTTAATGCGACAAATCCTGACCAAACAGGCTATAAACCGACGGCGATGCCGGGCATGTTACCTCTTGATAATGCAACAACCTATTTTTTTGCATTCAATCAAAACAAATCGGCTTCCGTCAGCATCAACGGCGACCAACCCTTACTTAGCTCTGCACCTATTGAAGTGAAAATTGCAGATAATTCAGAGCAATTTATGTCTGGCCCCATCTATGATCAAAGTGGCAATGTAATTGGTGGAACGTATTCAACAGCTTCAGGAATTGTGTCCTCGAGTATCTATGACGTCGTTTCAATTGAAACGATGCAAAGCACACCATCGTCGAGACCATTTAGTTGGCCACCAGGATTCGAGCCTTTACTTGGGGACAATGTCATACCCGAACATGTCGACACGCTCGCCTTTACCGTGTCCGCATTATTCGCTCCAGACACTTTCAGTCTGGACGGTGTTAACGCCCCCAACCCACAAGCTATCCTGAATTCTGCACAACCTTTGTATCTGGTATTTCAATTCGATCTTTTCGATACAACTAACGAGCGGTTTTTGAACGGCGCAGGTTTATTGGAAAACTACAGTCTCACAGAAGTGCCTCTGCCCGGCACCCTCTGGCTGTTCGGTTCTGTATTACTGGGATGGCAGATTAACCGCCGTAAATCGGTCTAACGATTCCTCTTAAACATTCACCCATGGGAGATCGACAATGAAGCAATACAAAGTGGTTATTTATCAGGAAGGCATGCTCGGCTCCTTGTTGCTGGGTGCGTCGAAAGTCGATCCGGTAAAATTTACCGATTTTCTGAACCAAAACGCCAAGCAGGGCTGGCGGGTCGTGACCATGGAAAAAGACATTCGCCGCATGTTGCTGTTATGGCAGCGCGAGGCGTATTTAGTCATCATGGAAAAAGATGTATGAAATTCGGTGTCGGGATTTGTCTGGCCATTGTGGTGCTATGGGCCGGACTGGCCTTGTTGCAACTCTGGTTCTCGCTACTCGCTATTGAGGTGTTTATAAAGATCAGCATCTCCGCCATTGTGATCATAGCCGCCGTGTTGTTGGTATCGTTGGGTATCCGTGAGTACCTCAGCGACAAAGAGTTAAAAGCCAAAGGCTTCATTGACGATTAGCGCCACTCGACACCAAAATAACCACAGAGGGCGCGAAGAACACAGAGAAATGCATTTAACCTTCGTGTTCTTCGCGCCCTCTGTGGTAAAAAAGCAGCTGCAAACCAAACCTCTTCTTTCAAAATAACTACAAAAACTGCTTATGAACATTCTATTGATTGGCGCCGTCGCCTGCATCACTGCACTCATCCTGTCGGCATGGCTGATGACTTTTGCCCGCTGGTTTCCCATCGACGGTATCGATGGCAAGTTTTTAGTGGATTACAAAACCATGATTCGGGCACATGTGGATTACGCGCTAATGGCGTTGTTCAATTTGGGTTTTTACGGATTGGGTATCGATTTGCCGGTGCTGGCTTGCTGGTGCGTGGCGGTAGGCGGCTTTGCCAATCCGACCGTGTTTACCATTGCCGCTTTTGATCCTGACTTCTGGAACAAAGCCCACTGGAAAATCTACACCGTGATCAGCTTTGTGATTACCACCATTGGCTTCGGTTGGCTGAGTATCGCCCTGTTGCAACACGCGTTGTAAGCATTCAAAAAAATCAGGCGTTTTCGGATATGGCTAATGACCGAAAACGCCTTGACCCTTTCAGATTACCGTCATTTTTTGCTGAAAAACGCCTCCAAGGCCGCCGCCCGGTCTGTGCTAACAGTTTGTGCATGCGGACGGCTTTCAATCAACTGAATATACTCAGCAATACCAGGAATATGCTCGGCAACCAAATCCCGGCCATATATCTGCTGGCAGGCAAAACTTACCAATTGCAAATGCGGCCAGGCCACCACATCAGCTACGCTAAATTGCTCACCCAGAGCATAAGGCGATAATGTCATCAAACGCGCCAGCCCGGTCAATCCGGTCTCCACTTTCGCCAGCACTTCGTCTTTGGTTTCCTGTGATGCCTTGCCGCCAAACAACACCTCACCATACAGGCGGCGAGCAATCAGCTCCACATTCAATTCAATATGCTGGATAAATTCCCGACATTTGCCGCGTTGATAAGCATCTGCAGGATAGAGCGGCGTTTCCGGAAACGCATCTTCCAGATACTCGAGAATGGCTTGCGATTCCGACAGATAGCCATCAGGTGTTTTGATAAACGGGATTTTGCCTAACGGCGAGCGGCTGAGTACTGCTTCGCTTTGGCCCGGCGCCAACAGTTCTTCGCTAAAAGGGATGTTTTTTTCCAACAGCGCTAATTTGATTTTGTTGTAGTAATTGCTGATGGCAACGCCGTACAGTGTGATCATGGTTTATCTCCAAAGGGTTAAACAGAAAAAGTAACTATACCGACCGGTCAGTTAATTGAAATAATACATACCGGTCTGTATAGTTTCAACTTTATTTTTGCTATCGCATTTATGTCCAGAAATCTGCAAGACCATATTCTGCAAACTGCTTCCGAGCTGTTTTATAGCCAGGGCATCAAAGCCACCGGCGTGGATGCGATTGTCAAAGCGGCAGGTACCACCAAAATGAGCCTGTATAAATACTTTCCATCCAAGGATGATCTGGTTCTGGCTCACTTGCAGAAAAATCGCGCCGCCATGCTGACCCTGATCCAAACCGGTATCGAATCCCGCGCCGAACAGCCGCAGCAAAAACTGCTGGCCATTTTTGATGTGTTTGAAGCCATGCTGGATACCCCGGAATTTCGTGGCTGCCCCTTCATCAATGCCGCTGCCGAATTCGCTGCCGAAAATAATCCGGTGCAAAACGCTTCGGCGGCTTTTTACGGCGAATTCCGGCAATTACTCACCGATCTGGCCATCCTGGCCGGCGTCAGTAACCCTGAACAATTGGCAGCGCAATGTGCAATTCTGATTGCCGGCGCGATTGTGAATGAACAGATACAACGCCATTCCGGTGCCATGCGCAACGCCCGCGCCGCCGCAGAAATTTTGCTTAAGCATCAACTTGCAGTCCGCTGAACCTCTCTTCACTTAATCGACTTAGCTATGTGGATACAAAAAGAACTACGCCTGAAACCGCGCCAGCGCGGCTTTCATTTGGTCACCGACGAGATTATTTCCCAAGTGCCGGAACTGCGCGATTTCAAAATCGGCTTGCTGCATGTGTTCATCAAGCATACCTCTGCCTCGTTGACACTGAACGAAAACGCCGATCCCACCGTGCGGCAGGATTTTGAAAGTTATTTCAATCGTGCTGTACCGGAAGATCAGCCTTATTATCGACACATGGACGAGGGCAGCGATGACATGCCGGCGCATATCAAAAGCAGCCTGCTCGGCAACAGCCTGAGTTTGCCGGTCAGCAATGGTCGGCTGGCTATCGGTATCTGGCAGGGCATTTATTTATGCGAGCATCGCAATCATGGCGGCAGTCGCAGTCTGGTTTTAACCCTGCAGGGAGAATAGGGCATGGCGTACAATACCCGCCTAAAATAAACACATACGGGGGTATGAGATGAAAGTTTTAAAATTGTTGCTCAGCGCACTGTTACTGGCCGGTTGCACATCCATTCAGGCAGAGAATGCCGCTACCGATACAGAAATGACCGTCTATCGCAGCCCGACCTGCAGTTGCTGCGGTAAATGGATAGAACACGTGAAAAGCAATCATTTTGCGGTCAAAGACATTGTCAGCAGCGATATGGACGCCATCAAGGAAAAATACGGCATACCGGATAAACTGGCCTCCTGTCACACCGCCATTGTCGATGGTTATGTCATCGAAGGCCATGTACCTGCTGCCGACATTCAAAAACTGTTGACCAGCAAACCCAACGTAGTCGGCCTGTCCGCGCCCGGCATGCCAATGGGTAGCCCCGGCATGGAGATGGGCGGCAGCCAGGATTATGATGTCGTGTCTTTCGATAAAGACGGCAAGGTACAAGTGTTTTCCGCACATAAAGCCAGCCAATAACTTCAGCCATTTTTGATTCACCCGATTTAACGCCATGCACATTCAAACCACCCTGCAAAAACTGCTCGACAGACAACACCTCAGCGGCGATGAAATGCGCACGGCGATGCGGGCGATGATGCAGGGCGAATTGACCGATGCCCAAATTGCCGGCTTTCTGATTGCCTTGCGCTGCAAAGGCGAAACCGTTGAGGAGATTACCGCTGCGGTAGAAGTGTTGCGGGAACTGGTAAGGCAAGTACCGGTGCAAGGTGAGCATGTCATCGACACCTGCGGCACCGGCGGTGACGGTGCCAATACTTTCAATATCTCCACCACGGCGGCCTTTGTGGTGGCCGCGGCGGGCGGCAAAGTCGCCAAACACGGCAATCGCTCGGTATCCAGCAGTTGCGGTAGCGCGGATGTATTGGAAGCCGCCGGCGTCAATCTGGATCTCCCAGCCGAACAGGTAGCCAATTGCGTCAATCAAATCGGCGTAGGTTTTTTATTTGCTGCCAAGCATCACAGCGCAGTGCGGCACACGGTAGCAGCACGCAAGGAAATGGGCGTCAGAACTCTGTTCAATCTGATCGGCCCGCTATCCAATCCGGCCAACGCCCCGCATCAATTGATCGGCGTGTTTGACAAACAATGGCAGGTGCCGGTGGCGGAAGTGCTGAAAAAACTCGGCAGCAAGCACGTGTTGGTGGTACATGCCCAAGACGGCCTGGATGAAATCAGCATCGCCTCGCCAACCGATGTAGCGGAATTGAAAAACGGTGAAATCACCAGCTACGTCGTGACACCGGAACAATTTGGTTTGCCACGGGCGAATCTGGCGGAATTGTCGATTAGCTGTGCGGCGGATAGCTTAACAATTGTCCGTTCCGTATTAAACAACCAAGCCGGCCCGGCCCGAGACATTGTGACGCTGAATGCCGGCGCGGCGATTTATGCGGCGGATTTGGTGGAATCGTTACAGACTGGTGTGGATAGAGCGCATCAGGTGTTGGCGGATGGGAGTGCGTTGGCGAAGTTTGAGGCGTTGATTGGGTATTCTTGAGCTTCAGCATTTGCCTTATACCTGATGACAATAGGCACACGCCAGCGTAAACTCTGTCCATGAGACCGTTTCGCTGGAATCATGACAAAAATGAACTATTGAAGAAAGAACGCGACATCTCTTTCGAAGAAATAGTGTTGGCTATCGAAGCTGATGGATTACTGGATGAATTACGCCACCCCAACCCGGAAAAATATCCCAATCAATTTATTCTCGTGGTGGCGCTGAATGGCTACATTTACTTGGTACCTTACGTGGAAGAAGCCAATTATTTTTTCTTGAAGACTGTCATTCCAAGCAGAAAAGCAACCCGATATTATCTAATCAGGAAAAAACCCAATGATAATACTTGATGACTTCGAGCAAGATCTTCTGACAGCCTATGAACAGGGCGAACTTGAGTCGACAACACCATCGAAAGCCGATTTGGCTAAATTCAAGGCCGCAGCTTCAGCAACCACCCTCAAAGAAAAGCGAGTCAATATCCGCTTATCTTCCCCCGATCTGATGGATATTCAGGCTCGCGCATTGGAAGAAGGTATTCCTTACCAAACACTTATTGCAAGCGTCTTGCACAAATATGTTTCAGGTCGTTTGGTAGAGAAACCTTCCAGCTTAAATTCACGCTCAAACCAACAGGGTAGTGTTGGTGATTTGCTATGAAAGCGGAAGAGTTTGAACGGCAGTTTGACGATGATGTTGATATTACTGCAGCGCTGGATATATCGAAGGCCAAGCGAGTATTACAAGAACAAAAACGAGTTAATGTTGACTTTCCGGCCTGGATGATTGATTCGCTTGACCGGGAAGCTGGAATGCTTGGCGTGACCAGACAATCCATTATCAAAGTCTGGCTTGCCGAACGGCTTGAGAAGGTTGCTCAGGGGTATTCATCGAACGAAGTGCGATAGCCCAATAGAGCAGAAAATTCTGGAGGCGTATCGATCACAACCGATGCGCTTCACTTCGTTCAGCACATCCTACGATCCTGTCTCGAAATGCTCTCGAACAGGAATTTCGTAAACAAGAAATAAAAAAATGGCGATTAAAGCTTACAAATTCAGGCCCCTTAACAATTTTGAGAATATCGCAGATATTTTCTGTAACAACAGATTTTATGCTTCCCATTACTCAAGCCTCAATGATCCAATGGAAGGAATGATTAAATACGAAGATGACGTACAACAAGAATCTATCGACCAAGTAAATGAATTCAAAGAGGATATAAGAATATGCTCGTTTTCAGAATCATTTGATAATTTGCTACTTTGGGCCCATTACGCGGATGGTTTTAAGGGAATATGCATAGAAATAGAACTTATTAGTAATTATCCTGGGTATCCAGCAGGATATGTTAATTATCAAGGTGGCTTTACTGTTGGCAATGACATACTAAAAGCTACGAAGAAAATACAATTTGCAGCGCTATTAGTAAAAAATACAGTTTGGCGATATGAGAAGGAAATTAGAGTTTTTACTAAAGATGAGTACGTTTGCTATCCAGTGGTAAAGATAAATTCTGTTTTACTAGGAATACGAACTCCCGACACTATTAAGCAAATAATACTTCGAACACTTCCTCCAAATATCGATCTTTGGGAAACAGAAATTTGCAATAAAAACAATAAAGTGAAGATATTAAAACAATTAAAAATCCAATAATAATGAAGATAAATGAAAAAAGTGGATTTATAAAAAAACTGCAATGGAGATTAATTGCTACTGTATTTATCGTGGTAGAGTACCATGATATTTATGCATATCCTGATACTATGCAGAAGGATATAACAGTTAAAACAGGGAGTAAAGTTGAAACAACAGAATCGAATGAGCTAGATGAATATAAAGATCAGAAAACTGGATTAACTTGTAAAGAAATAGGCGAGTATGCTAAATGGGCTATGAAGGTTTGGCAGTATGATGCTCCAATGATAGATTTTCTAATGAGTAGGACTCAAAGCCAGAAAAAAGTTGCTATGTTGGCTTTAGAATACTCTTCTACCTTTCCTAAGGATGTGGATAAATGGCACAAAAACCATTATGTTAATAAAGTAGAAGTTGATTTTTCTGTCTGGTGCAAAAGTGGATTTTTGTGGGAATTGCCAGAAAAATTAAAATCGCGGTAATTTTCTATTGAAATTAAGAAAAGCAGCTGGATTTATCACGCCATCCGGAATCGCGAGCTATTAACACCAAACTAAACAAAAAATTACCAACACACCAGAAATCCTAAAACCATCCTAGCCTGCGTAGGTCCGATTAGCGAAGCGTAATTGATAATGTCGAGGCAATTCCCCTGATGCCGCGCCGAGCACCGGAGGGTTTGAGCGGATCAGCCCGTTAGGGGCGATGCAAGGATGCATCGCGTTTTCGGAGGGCTAGGGATAGCCCTTCCGAAAACCCCGTTCAAACCCGAGGAGCGCAGGATCAAAGCGGCATGGGGTGGCCTTTCTTTTGGTGACTTTTCTTTGGCCAAGCAAAGAAAAGTCACTCGGCTGTCGGGCCAAGACCCGACATTAAAACAACTGTCGCAATAGCGACACCCAACTCTAATCTAACAAAATGACAGATACACCCGATATCCTAAAAACCATCCTAGCCAAAAAAGCCGAAGAAGTCGCTCGCCGCAAAGCCAACACGCCGATCTCGATGTTGCAGGAAATCGCAACTGGCGTCCAAGGCCCGCGCGGTTTCTATCAGGCACTGCGTAGCAAGGCCGATCAACAAAAACCGGCCATCATCGCGGAAATTAAAAAAGCGTCTCCCAGCCAAGGCGTGATTCGAGAAGATTTCAGACCGGTTGAGATTGCAGTCGATTACGCCATGAACGGCGCCAGCTGTTTATCGGTGTTGACCGATAAGGAATTTTTCCAGGGCTCGGAAGCCAATTTGCAAATGGTGCGGGAGAAGTGCCCGTTGCCGGCGATTCGTAAGGATTTCATGATCGATCCGTATCAGATTCATGAATCACGAGCATTGGGTGCCGATTGTATCCTGCTGATCGCCGCCGCACTGGACGACAGCATGTTAAAGGAATTGCACGATATCGCTACCGGCTTAGGTATGGATGTGTTGGTGGAAGTACATGACGCCGAAGAACTGGACCGGGCATTGAAACTGGACACCCGCATGATAGGCATCAACAACCGCAATCTACGTACCTTTGACGTCTCGCTGCAGACCACGCTGACCTTGAAAAATACCATTCCGGCCGACAAACTCATCGTTACCGAAAGCGGCATTCATACCCCTGCCGACGTAAAACTGATGCAGGACAACGGTATTTATACCTTTCTGGTGGGTGAAGCCTTTATGCGTGCCGAACGACCGGGTTTAAAAATGCGGGAATTGTTTTTTTAAAACGCAATACTGTCGTAAATCCAAGCTTCAAATGGGTAACCACGCAATAGGTTACCCGTTTGCATGGGCTTGCACATCCTGGCTATACATCCATTTTTATACCGCCAAAATAGCGCCCCAAATCAATCCGAATCGGCATGAAATAGACGTGCCAGCCGTTATTGGCGGCAGTGGCTATCACTTGATTGGCAAATTCAATACTCCATTCATAGTCAGGTCGAAAATTCAGCGGAAACTTGACCTGGTTTTTCACTTCCCAATAATTCATTGAGGCCTTGGTGGTGATCGGGCTGATGCCTATATAAGTTTCCAGGCCGGTCATTTGCTCGGCGTATATTTCGATCATGCGTTGATCGTAAAACGGTTGCGAGAAAAACCCAGTGGCACCAGCATCGGCTTTGCGCTGGATGTAATCGCATTCGGCCTGCACGCCGCTACGGTGGGGATCAAAACCGGCATAAATGGTCAGGTTCGGAAAGTGCTGTCGCACCGCTTTGATCAAGTCCACCACATCGGTATTGTAAAAAGACCGTTTCAAACCTTCCGGCGGATCACCGGTGACCAGCAATACGCTATCGAGCTGATAGTCGTCTATGATGCGGAATAATTCGCCGCTGCTGATTTTGAAATCGATGGCGCGAAAATGCGGAATAAACCGGTAACGTTGTCGATCAATCTGCGCCGCCAATTCCCAGCTACGGGTATCGAAACGTTGAATGTCGGGCACGTTGAGAATATTGATACCTTTATCCAAGGTCTGCACAAAAGCATATTGCTGTTCAAAAGCCTCCAGGCTTCTGGGTACGATTTCAAACGAAATATTCATTTACAGGCTGATGGGGTTGGTTTTGCTTTAAAATCAAACGCGATGGGCGGCATTATACCGATTCGCTGCCAATACTGATCAAAACAGTCATTCAACCCGAGCCAGACCATGACCTGCATACGCCAAGACGATTTCATCCAAAGCATCGCCGATGCCTTGCAATATATTTCCTATTACCACCCCAAGGATTTTATAGCCGCCCTATATTCCGCGTATCAAAAGGAGGAAAGCCCGGCAGCCAAAGATGCCATGGCGCAGATTTTGATCAATTCCCGAATGTGCGCAGAAGGTCGGCGACCGATTTGTCAGGATACTGGCATCGTCACGGTGTTTTTGAAAATCGGCATGCAAGTCAGCTGGGATGCCACCTTAAGTGTCAGCGAGATGGTTAACGAAGGCGTGCGGCAAGCGTATTTACACCCGGATAACGTGTTGCGAGCATCGATTTTGGCAGATCCAGCCGGCAAACGTACTAACACCAAAGACAATACCCCGGCAGTGATTCACATGGAAGTCGTTGCCGGCGATAAAGTTGAGGTGGAAGTGGCGGCCAAAGGCGGGGGCTCGGAGGCCAAATCCAAATTCGTGATGCTAAATCCGTCCGACAGCATTGTGGAGTGGGTGATGAAAACCGTGCCGACCATGGGTGCGGGTTGGTGCCCACCGGGCATCTTGGGCATCGGCATTGGTGGTACCGCCGAAAAAGCCATGCTTCTGGCCAAACAAGCGTGCATGGAATCCATTGATATTCAGGATTTAATCACTTCCGGGCCAACGAATGCTTTAGAAGAATTGCGGCTGGAACTCTACGAAAAAGTCAACGCACTGGGCATCGGCGCGCAGGGTTTGGGCGGCTTGACCACCGTACTGGATGTAAAAGTTCTCGATTACCCCACCCATGCCGCCAACAAGCCGGTAGCGATGATCCCCAACTGTGCCGCCACTCGCCATGCGCATTTTGTGCTGGATGGCTCCGGGCCCGCATTGTTAACGCCGCCCAAATTGGCCGACTGGCCGGTGATTACCCAAACAGCCGGTAACGCCCGCCGGGTCAATATCGATAATCTGACTAAACAGGATGTCGCGGATTGGAAACCCGGTGAAACTTTGTTGCTCAGCGGCACCTTATTAACCGGGCGAGATGCAGCCCATAAGCGCATGGTTGATTTGCTGAACCAGGGTGAGTCCTTGCCGAAGGGGGTGGATTTGCAAAACAAATTCATTTACTACGTTGGACCGGTGGATGCGGTACGTGATGAAGTGGTAGGCCCTGCTGGCCCCACCACCGCCACACGCATGGACAGCTTTACCGAAACGGTGCTGGAAAAAACCGGCTTGTTGGGCATGATCGGCAAGTCCGAGCGAGGTCCCCAGGCCATCGAAGCCATCAAAAAGCATCAGGCGGTGTATTTGATTGCGGTTGGCGGTGCGGCCTATCTGGTATCCAAAGCCATTCGTCAGGCACGAGTGGTGGCATTTCCGGAATTGGGTATGGAAGCGATTCACGAGTTTGTGGTGGAAGACATGCCGGTGACCGTGGCAGTGGACAGCCACGGTGAGTCAATCCATCAAACGGCACCTAAATATTGGCAGTCTAAAATCGGCAAAATTCCGGTACATACGGAGTAAGACTGCCGACTGACTCATCAAAACCGGCCTGTTCTTATTTGATTAATAAAGAGGCTTAAGCAACAACGCCTTTCCGGCATAGCCACTGTGGGGCACAAGTGGCTTGCCGGAACCGAAGACTGCGAAGCGAATCCAGACCAGAAGAATGTGTGCAGCGCCGCGTCATCCATGGCTTCTGGATCTTGGCAATCACTGCCGAGATGACGGTTTTTGACTCAGGATTTGGTTGCAAATAACGTCCAGAAATTCGGATCTTACCAATCCACGGTCTACTCACCCCCTTTGACAAAGAGGGGTTGGGGTGATTCTTCAAATCAACCCCTTTTATCTCCCGTAGGTACTTTTTCAAAGGGGGGACGATATTTTTGGCGAAATCCTTATTAAGGCATACGTGAGAAACAAGTTCGGCAAGATAGGTGCGAATTCATTCGCATTGAGCGGATAAATCCGCACCTTCGCCGAACACTTAATATAGGTTATTTCATGATCATTCCTAACTGATTGATCTTTATAATCAGGTGCTGTTAAAGGGTAATGTCGGTTCCCCAACCATTTATATTGCGATGCGTGTCATCGCTTTTACCTTGGCCGGTTATATCGACAATCTGTAAACCGGAACGTCTGCGATCATGCCGACGCCTGTCATTGTGCTTGTTTATCTGTCTGTTTCGACGGTCGTTTTCGCAAAAACGTAAAAAATATTCTGAAATGTTAATCGGCTTGCCATTCAGCGGCTTCCTATTCAATTGCTTGATTACCCGCTGTCCAACCCCATCCGGCTCAACCCGAACCAATGCGTTAAACTCCGGCTTATCCTGATTAGCCGGCTGCAACTTTTGAATGTTGATTTTTTCCAGATTACCGGACTTTATAAATAAACCGCCTTTTAAGATCGGCTGCAGAAACGATTCAATATCCCGCACAGCAGTGGAAGGACTGATTCTTTTCAATATTAGGATCATCGTATTTACCTCATCGAGAAACTAATGTGTGTTATGGCTATGGATTGACGCTACCTGTTCCCATGCCAGATTGGTCGCTAAAAACGCTGCTATCTCGTTTGAATTTGTATAACAAGCATATGCCAGACAAAGCTTGGCGTAAACGGTTTCTAAACCTGAATTCCAGACCATACTAACGCCATGTGCCAATAATTGCTGAGTGGAACTATAGGCGTCTGCCGTTTTAATGGCTGGAGCCAGATAAACTGGAATACCCTGTTGCTGGCATATGGCGCTAAACTCAATCAGGCTGTGCTGATCGCCCCACTGGGGAATTACGCACGCCGTACCGGAATGGTATAAATCATGCAATATCGCGTCGACATTATCAAGCTTAAAGTGACGGTAATCGAGTCCGGGATAGGGTTTGATCAACATAATTCTGGCAAATTGATTCTGCAGTTTAAACGCTAAGGGCGGTTTATCTGGCAACTCATGTAAGGTCACAAACTTGCCGTTTTCAACGCTTAAATAAGGTTTGTTTTGGACACTGATAAAATCGCCGCTTAAGGGTAAACAACTATTTAACCGAGTCCCAATATGTACCTGCATGGACTGGCCCGGATTTTGATACGGCACAAACACACCCGCCGCTTGGTGTTGACGAATAAAATCCACGGCGCAGATAAAATTTGCCAAGCCATTAGCCTGTGGATTATCCAATGGGTAGTTACTGGAAACCAGCAGCAGCGGAATTTTTATAGCATGAAAATAAATCCCCAAGGCTGCGGCAGTGAATGCCAAGGTATCAGTGCCATGAGTGATGATGATCCCGTCATATCGGGATAAATCCTGGGCTTCTATCGCCGCGATCAGGGTTTGCCATACATCCGGATGCAGGTTTTCACTGAGGATTTGTATTGGCTGCAGTGACCTAAAGCGGATTTGGACATGCTCCGAATACTGCTGTTGAAACAATTCAATCAACTTAAACCCGGCCGATTGATCGGTATCTATGCAGCCTTGTTTCACTTGCGAGCCTATCGTGCCCCCTGTGAACAGCAAGAGAATATTTTTCATAGTATGATGCAGGGCCTTATTCAACAAGCTGTGCATCTTAAACACAAACCATGAAAATTTCACTGATCGTGGCGATGGCCAATAATCGCGTTATCGGTCGCGATGGTCACATGCCTTGGCACTTGTCAGCGGATTTACAGCGGTTCAAGCAAATCACGCTGGGTTCGCCAATTTTGATGGGACGGAAAACCTATGAGGCCATTGGCAGACCATTACCAGGACGGGACAACCTCATCATAAGTCGTACTGCCGCTTATCAAATACCCGGCTGCCAAGTATTTGACGATATAGATAAAGCCTTAGAGGCTGTGTCAGATCGTGACCAGTTATTTGTGATTGGCGGGGCAACTCTGTATGAAGCGCTACTGCCTGTTGCCGATTATTTACATCTGACGGTTATTGATAAAGCCTTTTCAGGTGATACTTATTTCCCGCAAATCGATTACACCTTATGGCATGAAATCAGCCGCGAAGAGGTTAATAACGATCCATCCGTCGATTTTTCATACCGCTTTCTGACATTAAAAACTAACAAAAACAAGCCCTACAAGCCGACCAGCCATAATAAGCATATCGACAATCAGTTATAGTCCTTTTTGTCATAAAGCTGTCATAATTCTTTCATACTATGTGCCATGCCTTCAAAGCAATAAAGATTTTGGTTTTACACATTACTCGAGACATACTATGAAAAAAACATTTCCGCTGAAATCTCTCATCATGGGTTTTGGCTTTGCGTCCTCTGCCTGTTTATCCGGTGGCATTATGGCTGCCCCCACTGCAGTTGACCCAGCCCTACCAGACTATGCCCCAGCCAGCGGCGTATCAGGTAATATCTCCAGTGTGGGCTCCGATACCCTGGCCAACCTGATGACTTTGTGGGCGGAAGAGTTCGGTAAGGCTTATCCGAATGTGAACATTCAAATCCAGGCTGCCGGTTCTTCGACTGCTCCGCCGGCTTTGACTGAAGGCACCTCCAATCTTGGCCCCATGAGCCGTAAGATGAAGGACAACGAACTCGATGATTTTGAGAGCAAATACGGTTACAAACCGACTGCCATTCCCGTGGCCATCGATGCTTTGGCGGTATTCGTACATAAGGACAACCCAATTAAAGCCCTGAGCATTCCACAAGTGGATGCCATCTTGTCATCCACCCGTAAGTGCGGTCATGCTACAGACATCACCACTTGGGGTGAAGTAGGCTTGACTGGTGGCTGGGCAGGCAAACCCATTCAGTTGTATGGTCGCAACTCGGTTTCGGGCACCTACGGTTTCTTTAAAGATGAAGCGCTATGTAAAGGTGACTTCAAAAATAACGTCAACGAACAACCGGGTTCGGCTTCCGTGGTACAAGCCGTCACCACCTCCAGCAATGGTATCGGTTATTCAGGTATCGGTTACTCCACTTCAGGTGTTAAAGCGGTGCCTCTGGCAGCCAAAGAAGGTGCACCATTTGTTGAAGCTAATGCTGAAAATGCCATTTCCGGTGCTTATCCTTTGTCTCGCTTTTTATACGTCTATGTGAACAAAAAACCTAACGAGCCATTGGCGCCGTTAGAAAAAGAATTCATCAAGATGGTGTTATCTAAAACCGGTCAGCAAGTAGTAGTCAAAGACGGCTACATTCCAATGCCGGCCAAGGTCGCAGAAAAAGCCTTGAGCATGATTCAATAAAGATCATTTACGGATAATGATAGCTGGCAAGGAAGCCCATGATTCCAGTGCAGCCGCCACAACTCGATGAATGGCAGCACTGTTTGCAAGTCTCAAAAAAACCGATGGTTCACACGGGTGATCTATCGGTTTTTTACAATCAAACCTTGTGTGTGATACAAGGACGCCTCGTATTTCTAGCTAAGTTTTGTTATGTCAGACACCCAATCCTCCCCAGATAAATCGACGCTGCTACAGCTATCCTCAAGTGACGCCTATCAGCGCTGGCGCCTGCTCAAAGACAAGTTGGTCGCTCAGGCAGTGGTGATCGGTGGCTTGAGCATTATCGCCGCGATTTTGGTGATCTTTTTTTACCTGCTGTATGTCGTATATCCGTTGTTAATCGCTTCGCATGCCGAATCCGTCAGTAGCTATGCTGCACCCGAGCCAGCCATGGGCAGTACGGTACTGCTGTCGATGGAAGAACAGAACGAGATCGGCGTGCGCTTCACTGATACCGGCAAAGCCATTTTTTTCAGCGTGGCAGATGGTCGGGTCATCAAGGTAGACAACCTGCCTGTGCCTGACGGCCTGCAAATCAGCAGTTTCTCGCATGGCGGCGTGGATCAAGGCGTGATCGGTTTGGGCTTGTCCGATGGCCGTGCCTTGGTTGTCAGACATGACTACAAAGTATCCTACCCTGACAACAAGCGCTTGATCACCCCGTCCATACAATATCCCTTAGGTACTGACCCATTGGTATTGGATGCAAACCATCAGGCAATCACACAGCTCACCCTCAAGTTAGGTGATAAAAACAATAGCTTTTTGGCTAAAACAGCTGACAACCGCTTGTTATTAATCACGCTTAGCAAAAAACAATCGCTATTCGACGATGATGTCAGTTGGGACCGGACGGATGCCTTGCTGGATATGACCTCTGGTGATGTCGACTTCATGTTGATCGATAAAGAGTTTCGTAACGCCTATCTGGCAAACCATAGCGGTGATTTGACCGTATTGGATATTAATGACAAAGCCCAACCGGTAATTAAACATAAACTGAATGTGATGAATCGTGGTGCGCGAATCAGCAGCATGGAGTTTTTGAACGGCGATCTGTCGTTATTGATAGGCGACAGCTCAGGCGAATTAGGCCAATGGACCATTGTCCGTGACAAGCAAAACCATCACAGCGTACAAAAATTACGCTCATTCAAAGTCTCGGATGCGCCGTTAATCACCATCAATCCGGAACAACGCCGCAAAGGTTTGTTGGTTGCCGACGCCAACGGCGTAATCGGCATTTACAACACCACTGCCGAGCGTGAGGCGATCAAGGAAAAAATCGGCTCCAGCAAACCGCTGGCAGCCACGTTATCACCGCGCGCCAATGCCTTGTTGCTGCAAACCGAAGATGGTCAGATTCATCACTGGAAAGTTGATAACGAACATCCGGAAATATCCTGGAAATCGTTATGGGGCAAAGTTTGGTATGAAAGCTATGCCGAACCCGCCTACATTTGGCAATCTTCTGCAGCCAGTAACGATTTTGAACCGAAAATGAGCCTTACACCGTTATTGTTCGGTACGCTGAAAGCCTCGTTTTACGCCATGTTGGTGGCCATTCCGCTGGCCTTGTGCGGCGCGGTTTATACCGGCTATTTCATGGCTCCCAGTGTCAGGCAATATATCAAACCGGGCATCGAAATCATGGGCGCGCTGCCGACCGTGATTTTAGGTTTTCTGGCCGGCTTGTGGCTGGCTCCTTTTGTGGAAATCCATCTGACCGGCATTTTCACCTTATTGATGCTGGTACCGCTGGGCGTAATGATTTTTGCCTACTTTTGGCAAAGCCTGCCCAAAGTATGGCGCAATCATGTTCCGGAAGGGTGGCATGCCATTGTTCTGGTGCCCGTGGTGATGTTTTTTACTTGGCTATCATTCGTGATCGGCCCATACATAGATACCCTCTGTTTCGGTGGCGATTTGCGCATCTGGATGCGCGAAGAATTTGGTCTGGGCTACGATCAGCGCAACACGCTGGTGGTCGGTTTAGCGATGGGCTTTGCGGTGATTCCAATGGTGTTTTCGATTGCCGAGGACGCCATTTTCAGCGTGCCCAAACATTTAACCACAGGTTCCCTGGCACTCGGCGCCACACCTTGGCAAACCCTGGCCAAAGTGGTGATTCTGACAGCCAGTCCGGGTATTTTCTCGGCGGTGATGATTGGCTTGGGCCGTGCCGTGGGTGAAACCATGATTGTATTGATGGCCACCGGTAACACACCGGTGATGGACATCAGCATCTTCCAGGGCTTGCGTACCCTGTCGGCCAATATTGCTGTGGAAATGCCAGAATCGGAAGTCGATAGTACCCACTACCGGGTACTGTTTTTAGCTGCGTTGGTGCTATTCATGTTCACCTTTATTGTCAATTCGCTGGCTGAATTGGTCCGTCAAAATCTGAGACAAAAGTACAGTTCGTTATGATAAAAGCATGGTTTAAAAGCGGTTCACCGTGGATATGGCTGACGGCAGGTGCAGTCAGCATCAATTTATTGCTGGTCGTGGGCCTGTTGTTTTTAATTGCGGCGCGCGGTCTGGGACACTTCTGGCCGGCCGATATTGTGGAATACCACTATCAGGACAAATCCGGGCAGGCCAGTGTGATTATTGGTGAGGAAGTTGACCAATCACTCCTGCATGAAGCCCAGGCGA
The DNA here is from genome assembly GCA_002928965.1 of Methylomonas sp. Classification (GTDB taxonomy): domain Bacteria; phylum Pseudomonadota; class Gammaproteobacteria; order Methylococcales; family Methylomonadaceae; genus Methylomonas. Next base: position 84,983 of record PERU01000005.1, on the reverse strand, counting down.
TAGCGGCCGGGCATGAGGTATTGAACAACGCCGAATATTTGCTGCGATTGTTAGTCAAAACCGGCAATCGGGATATTCTTGGCACCGATTTTCGCTGGATACAGGATCAATACATTCAAAGCAGAAGCACACCTGACGATTTGGTCGTCATCGAACGCCGCGAGTGGGGCAACTTTTATGGTCGTCTGTTGACTGTGAAACAGGATGGTGCCGTGATTGCGGAAGGCGAGCAAGCCTGGCAAACCGCCCAGGAAAAACTGGCAACGGATTTGGAACTGTTCGATGAAATCGAGCAATTACAAGACAAGCAACTTGGCGCGATCAATTACAATTTGGAGCATTTGCGCTTGAAGCAACGGGCTCTGGAATTGAAAAACCAATGGAATGACAGTAAACGCCAGGAGTTTGCTGCACAAAAACTGGCTTACGAACAGGACTATAAAGTCATTCAGGAAAAACTGGCCCAACTGAACAAGCAAATCAAATGCTGCAGCATTGTGGTTGCCGAAGCTGGCGGCAAACAAATCACCATTCCGTTAAACCGGGTGGTGAAGATGATCCGGCCTAACGAGATGGGACTGCTGGATAAATCCATCGAATATATTGTTAATTTCGGGCAATTCATCAGCGAAGATCCTCGTGAAGCCAATACCGAGGGGGGTATTTTTCCCGCCATATTTGGCACGGTCATGATGGTGATGCTGATGGCAGTGATTGTCACGCCACTGGGGGTGATTGCCGCTGTGTATTTGCGCGAATACGCCAAACAGGGCTTTGTTACCCGCATTATCCGCATCGCAGTCAATAATCTGGCCGGTGTACCCTCCATTGTCTATGGCGTGTTTGGATTGGGGTTTTTCGTCTATATCCTCGGCGGCAGCATAGACCGGTTGTTTTATCCGGAAGCCGCCCCTGCGCCGGTGTTCGGCACACCCGGCTTGATGTGGGCCTCTCTGACACTGGCCTTATTAACGCTGCCGGTGGTGATTGTGGCAACTGAAGAAGGGTTATCCCGCATCCCCAAATCCATCCGTGAAGGCAGTCTGGCCTTGGGTGCCACCAAGGCCGAAACTCTTTGGCGCACCGTACTGCCAATGGCCAGTCCGGCCATTATGACCGGTCTGATTCTGGCGGTTGCACGGGCGGCAGGCGAAGTGGCGCCGTTGATGCTGGTGGGTGTTGTCAAACTGGCGCCAACCTTACCGCTGGATGGCAACTTCCCTTACCTGCATCTGGACAGGAAATTTATGCATCTGGGCTTTCATATCTACGACGTCGGCTTTCAAAGTCCCAATGTGGAAGCAGCTCGACCTTTGGTGTATGCCACCTCGTTACTGCTGGTGATGGTGATCGTCGGCCTGAACATGTTTGCCATCGCCATACGCAATAATTTAAGAGAAAAATATCGCGCATTAGAAAATTAAGGTTTGTAATGAATACTACCAAAACAGAACCCAGAAGAACCCATGCCATTGATCTCAATGTGCTGAATCGACCCGAAAAACCCGCCCTTGATCAATTGGAGACCTGCATCAGTGTCGAAAATTTAAATCTGTTTTACGGCAGCAAACAGGCATTGCATGATGTGAATATGCAAATGCCACATAAAAAAGTCACAGCGTATATCGGTCCCAGTGGCTGCGGAAAATCCACCCTGTTGCGCTGCATCAATCGTATGAATGATCTGGTCGATGGTGTATCGATTCAGGGCAAAATCCTGCTGGATGGCGAAGATATTTACGACAAAAACGTCAATGTCGCGGCTTTGCGACGCCGGGTCGGGATGGTGTTTCAAAAGCCCAACCCTTTCCCCAAAACCATTTACGAAAACGTCGCCTATGGTTTGCGGATTCAGGGTATCAACGACAGACGGATACTGGATGAAATCGTCGAAAACTCCCTGCGCGGTGCGGCATTATGGGACGAGGTGAAAAACCGCCTGAACGACAATGCTTTGGGCTTGTCCGGTGGGCAACAACAACGACTGGTCATAGCCCGTGCCATTGCCATCGAACCGGAAGTCATCCTGCTGGATGAACCGGCTTCGGCACTGGATCCTATTTCCACGCTTAAAATCGAAGAGTTGATCGACGAACTCAAAGAAAAATACACTATTGTCATCGTCACGCATAACATGCAACAAGCCGCCAGGGTATCTGATTTTACGGCGTTCATGTACATGGGCGAATTGATTGAATTTGGCGAAACCAGCACCTTGTTCACCAATCCGGCAAAAAAACAAACTGAAGATTACATCACCGGTCGTTACGGTTAGGAGCGCAATTAATGGATAACACCATCATCAATCAACACATATCCAAACAATTCAACAATGAAATGGAAGACATCCGTAACAAAGTGTTGACCATGGGGGGACTGGTTGAACAACAAGTTGATTTGGCTGCCAAAGCTTTTATGAGCTATGACCGGGAAAGCGCCGAAAAAGTGATTCAGCAGGATCATTTGGTCAATGCATTGGAAAAAGACATTGACCATGAATGCACCGAAATCATGGCCAAACGTCAGCCTGCTGCGTTTGATTTGCGCATGTTGATTGCCACGATCAAAATCATCACCGATCTGGAGAGAATCGGTGACGAAGCGACTCGCATCGCCAAAATGACCATGCGCCTGGAAGGTACGGACTATTACCAGGACAAGTACTACGAAATTGAGCATTTACTTGAATTGGTCAAGGACATGCTGAACGGTGCCCTGGATTCTTATGCCCGCACCGACACCGAAGAAGTCATCGCCATCACCGCGCAAGACAGCAAAGTGGACCGCGAGTACACCAGCATTACCCGCCAACTGATCACCCAGATGATGGAAGACCCGCGCAACATTACCCGAGCCCTGGATATGTTATGGACTGCTCGCGCCCTGGAACGGATTGGCGATCATTCCTGCAATGTCTGCGAACACGTGATTTATATGGTGAAAGGTAAAGATGTAAGGCATTTGAGCCGCGAAGAAATGGAAAATACCGTCAACAATACCCGTTGATTGGGCGTTAAAAGTCACCGTGGGTAATGCCAGTCGCGAACCGTAGATCATGGAATTACGACTGGCATCGCTCCCCAACATTGATTAGCCGAGGTGATTTCGAGTTTTCATGATCGTTAGTGAAGCAAACCCAAGCCCATGTGTCGTCTATGCACCGTTTTGACCAGCAGACTTAACTGCTCAAGCAACTGGTCGCGCATCATACTCAGCTCTAAAAGTTTTGATTGAGCTGCCGGGTTTTGACCCTGGCCATGTAAACGACAGATTTCGATAGCCTGCGCATGCATTGCTTGATGTAATTGATAGATGGATTGATATTGAGGATGGTCAGCGTAATGTTGGGTAGCGCTTGTATCCAGCCATTGTCCCAATTGACATTGATGGCTGTGCAACTGAGGCGGTAATTTAAGTTTGCCGTCGACATACAGCTCAAGCTTGGTATACCAAGCCTGATGCCATGCGCGGGCAAACAGCAGCGGTAAATCAGCTCGTTTCATGGCGGTTAACCCGCTCCAGGACAGGTGAGTCTGCCAATCGACAGACCATTGCACTAATTGAGTTCCCGGCATCGGCTTGGCAATGCCATATCCCTGAGCCAATTCACAACCAAGTTGTAAAAGCATTTCGCCATGATCGAAAGTCTCTACACCTTCGGCGATAACCTTGCAGCCGAAGGCAGTCGCCAAACCCAACACGCCATCCAGAATAGCCAAATCATCCGGGTCATCCAGCATGTCACGCACAAAGCTTTGATCCACTTTGAGCATGGTGACTGGCAGTTGTTTCAAATAGGTCAATGAACAGTAACCGGTGCCAAAATCATCCAATGCAAACAGTACGCCCATGTCTCGGCAGGCGTCCATGATTTGCGAAACTTGTACAATATTTTCCAATGCGCTGCTTTCCAGCACTTCCAGTTCCAGACAACCTGGATTGACCGCCGGATAAGCTGCCAGCAGTTCACGCAACCGCTCGACAAACCGGGAATCCTGCAAATGTCTGGCACTGATGTTCACACTAACCGGAATCTTCAAACCGACAGATTGCCAGTCATTTACTTGTCTGAGGGCGGTATCCAACACCCATTCGCCAATCTCGACAGCCAATGGATGATCTTCAATGACGGGTAAAAAAGCGTTCGGCATCATTAAGCTTTTTTGAGGATGCAGCCAACGAATCAAGGCCTCGACACCGACAATCTCGCCAGTGCGCATATTGACTTTGGGTTGGTAATACAACACAAACTCTTGATTGAGCAAGGCCTGACGGATGCGATCCAGGCTTTCGTGATAGTGCCGGACATTGTTATCCATGGCCGCATCAAATAAATGATAGCGGTTTTTTCCGGCCAGCTTGGCCTGATACATGGCCTGATCAGCCTGACGTAATAATTGATCCGCATCCACATCGCCGGTTTGCGGATAAAAAGTAACCCCTAAACTGGCAGACACCTGCAACAGCGCATTATCGACTTTAACCGGTTCGGATGCTGCTTCAAGCAGGCGTTGCAGCATGGGGGCACAGGCCTCTATGTCTGCCAGATTCAAAAGGACCGCCACAAACTCATCGCCTCCCAAGCGGGATAGCGTATCTATCTCACGCAAGGTTTGCTTCATACGGTTGGCAAGCATCAACAGCAAATGATCGCCCATGTTATGACCATGATTGTCATTGATGGCTTTAAAGCCATCCAGATCCAGAAATACCACCGCCAACGACTGAACGTTGCGTTGTGCGTGCGCCATTGCTTGATGCAAACGATCGGCCAGCAACACCCGGTTGGGCAAACCGGTCAATGCATCATAATGGGCGATATGCTCCAACTCCCGTTCGTGTGATTTAAGCAGCGTAATATCGGAAAACAGCGCCACGTAATTTAGTATGCGCCCCTCCGCATCCTTGACGGCACTGATGTTCAGCATCTCGGCAAAGGTTTCACCATTCTTGCGTCGATTCCAGACTTCCCCGTACCATTCACCGTTGTCGATCAGGTAACGCCACATCTGTTCAAAGAAATCCTGATTTTCATTGCCCGAGCTGAGCAAACTCGGTTTTTGTCCCATTACATCCTCAGGTTCATAACCGGTAATGTCACAAAATGCCTGATTAACATCGATAATACTGCCTTCCGCATCGGTAATCAGAATACCCTCCCCTGCATGGGTAAACACGCTGGCCGCTAGTTGCAATTGTTCTTCTGCCAGCTTGCGTTCGGTAATATCCAGGCCGATAACCGCCAGATTCAGGCCATTTTCGTGATAAATCGGCATAACACTAACAATGACATCCATATGCGAACCATCGGGCTTGGAATGCACGGCCTCGAAACTTTCTGACTTGCCTTGATACGCCGTATTCAATGCGGCTAACAATGTGACCCTATCCCGCGGATTATTCCACCATGGGGTATGCGGGAAATAATGCCCAATCACGTCATCCCGTTCTGCATCAATAACCTGTAGTGCAGTGTTATTGATATCAATTAGCCGGCCTTGCTGGTCCAAAATACTGGCTAGAAAGCTGGACTGCTGAAACAGTGCCTGAAATATGGCTTCATCACGCTTACGCTCGGTGATGTCGGAGATAAAACCATGCCAAAGCGTTGATCCATCGGCTTCACGTTCCGGCTGGGCATTGCCTTGTAACCAATGCACACTACCATCCGAATAGTTACTCCTGAATTCGAAACTCCAACGGCTCATGGCTTGGGCTGATTGCTGGATAGATGCCAATAATGATGGGTAATCATCGGCGTGAATACGCTTAAACAAACCGGAGGCATCGTTCCGGACATCATCCGGGCTGATTCCGAAAAGGTCCTGTATCGCCCCGCTGGCATACGGGATGCCATGGCTGCCATCGGGATTTAAACGATACTGATACACCATCCCCGGTACCCGGTTGGCGATTTTTTGTAGCAAGTCTAATGCGGCGTCTTTTTCTTGCTGCAGACGTTTGCGATCACTGATGTCGCGCACAATGCCGATGGCATGCCAGGCATTCTGTACCTGTACCGCTGACAAGGATAGTTCTATTGGAAACTCATGGCCGTCTCGGTGCTGCCCGAAAAATTCCAGTGTTTTACCAATGGCAGCGCCCTCACCGGTTTTCTGGAAATGTGGAAATGCCAGTTGATGCGCAGGAATAAACCGCTTTGGCGTTAGTAAAGCGTGTAAATTCCGCCCGAGTGCTTCATCGGCACTGTAACCAAACAATCGCTCGGCTGCCGGATTCCAAAACGAGATATTGCCCTGGGCGTCCTGCATGACCAGCGCATCCTGAGCCGATGAGGTGATGACGCGAAACCGCTCTTCGCTAAAGCGTAAATCGTCTTCAACTTGCTTACGTAACGATATATCGCTATGAATGCCGATGATGCGTAGCGGTTGACCCTCTTCGCTGCGATTTACCACCATACCGCGATCAAGAATCCATTTAAAACTGCCATCCTTGCAACGCAGACGGTGTTCGTGACGAAAACTCTGCTTTTCACCTGATAAAACAGTCATCAGGGCTGCCATGGCTGCAGGCTTATCATCGGGATGTATGCGTGACACCCATTCCTCTTTCCCATTACCAATTTCGTGGGCTTGATAACCCAGCATGTTTTTCCAGTTTATGGAAAAAAACGCTTTATCCTCGGGCACATTCCAATCCCACAGACCATCACCCGAACCTTCGATGGCAAATTTCCAGCGAAATTCGCTTTCCTGTAAAGCCTGCTCGCGATCGTTCAGTTCTTCGGTCAGTTTGTGCGCAATACGCAAGGCGTTAGCACGGGTGTTATTCATCGACCGTAACAAGCCAAACAACAAGCCACTCAGCAAAAATCCGCCCGCTAGCGTAGCCCAAGCCGGTAACAAGCGACTGTCATTCAATAATAAGCTGCGATAAAACCGCAGCGACCACTGATGACCATTAAATTCGATCAGGCGTTGCTGCAGCAATGATCGTTGAAAGCCATGGCGATTAAAAACATGATTATCAAAAAGGAGTGCATGGGGCTTGGCTTCCAAACCGTCATAAATTTCCATATCGACCGGCATACCGGCCTGAGCTTCCCAATCGCCCAAGATGCCAACCATTAAATCAGTCATGCGATATGGACTATACGACCAGCCGATCAAAGCCGCGCGCCGCTGTTCCACTGTCTCAATCGGCATTTGTTTGCGATAGACCGGCACATACATCAGGTTGCCGGCCTGACTGTCTTGTTGGGTTTCCTGTACCAGTTGAACTTTGCCGGATAATGCGGGCTGACCGGTATCCCGCGCTTGCTCCATGGCGGCCCGCCGCACCGGTTCCGAGTACATATCGTAACCAAAGGCGCGTAAATTCCGTTCGGTGAAAGGTTCCAGATAAATGATGGCACTGTAGATAGCCCGTTCACCTGCAGGTTTAACAGCATAATCAGGAAAACCTTGCTGACGAACCCTGGCCATGTGTTGATCCAGTTGCTCCGGTTGTATCAGCACAGAAAAGCCTATCCCTTGGATGCCATGAACACTTTTTTCAGCACGTAAAGTCTCCACGTAAGCATGCCAATCTTGACGAGTTACATTGTCAGAAGCCGAAAACAAACCACTACCGCCACGCAGAATCAAGGCATAAGCATTCAGGCGTTCTTGAATTTTCAAGGTGATTTGGTCGCAAACAAAGGCAAACTGCCTGATCGCTTGCTGCTCTATGCTTTGTTTGACTTGAATACTGGCCAATACAGCACTCAATAGTCCGAGAACAAGTATTAGCCAAGCCAAGCCAGATTTTTTGAACGATTTGTATCTCAGCATCACCTGAATTAAACATGCAAATTGAAGTCATTTTAAAAGAAACAAGCCTTCAACTGGATTCTATTTACTGGCATAGCTGTTAGTCAGGTAACAAATACAACACATTTGTTTTGTCAGTTGCTGAAAACGCCGCGGCAATACCGTTTTGCCAGAATGGCTGTTGGTCCCGGTAATGTTCAGACAGGGGGTGACCGGATTGCCCGCCCGGCATATGAAAAATCCCATTTTCAGGGTGGGCAGGCGATACCACCAAGCGCTGACTGGCACCGTGGGTAAGATCCATGACTTTGACACAAATACTGGCGCAACCGTCACTGTCAAAACGCGGCATGTCCAGCAGACTGCTTAATGCGGGCAAGGCTTTGCTGATAGGGTGTTGTACTGCAACCGGATGGGTTTTACCCCAGCTTAGTTGGGTTAAAGGCGTATCGGGAAATTGCTGCTGTAATTGTTGATGGGTCTTGTGCAGCGTATCCAAGATCATGGGCTGCCAATCATCCCGATAGCGCGTGTTAAGCACACCGGGCGGACGCTCGGAAAGCAATTGGCGTAAAGGCGTTTCCATCCCACGCCAGCCGTAATGAAAATCGGCATCCTGCCTGCGACCAGCGGCTACGACTTTGGCAAAGACCTGCACAGCCAGATGTTGTCTGAATTCAATTAAAAATGTCGCGCCGATACTGGTTGTGTGCATATGACCATCCCAGGCTTTCAAGGTGTTTTCAATGTCTTGCAAGACTTCATCCTTATCTGCAGATTTGCTTAACGCCTCCAATCCCAGTTGTTGATAAAAATCCAGTACCTCGCTGCGGGTATCCATTTGCATCATGAACAAATCCTGTTCGCTGAGTTTTTGACCCTCACGCAATAATTCGGCTATCCGAAATGCCCGATAACCCAGCGCCCAATTATGTCCAAGCACATGCGGGTATTCGCTGCCGAGCGTGCGGTTATTGGCAGTGACCATAAAACCTTCTGGCGGATCCAGCAGGCGCGGGAGCTGCTCTGGGGCAATAAACCCTTGCCAGGCTACATTGCCATCGGCCCAGGACTGACTCATCAAGCCATCAAAACCCAGTCTGTTTGGAAAACGCCCCATGTAAGTCCAGCCGATATGGCCTTGTTTATCGGCGATCACCACATTCTGCGGCGGGCCACCGGTTTGATTCAACACCGACATGGCTTGTTGGGTGGATTGCACGCTATCCATATTGATCAAACCCAGATCCACTGCGTGAGGTTCCAGCGCCGTCCATTTAACAGCTACCGGCTTGCTCAGCAACGGCTGGTCGGACACCGGCCCCCATATCGTGCTTTGTAAAGTGATCTGAATATCCTCCGCACCTTTGACGTGAATCGTTTCATCATGCTGCTCAAAAGCTTGCCAACCTTGTGGGGTACGATACCAATTAGGCTGGTCAGGCTTGAGTTCCAAGCGAATCAAATCCAGCAAATCAGCGGTAGCATTGGTAAATCCCCAGGCCACATGGTCATTGGCACCCACCACGATAGCTGGCGCTCCCGGCAGACTCACCCCGAACAGATGCCGGTTTGGGTAATGTAACTCCGCCCGATACCAGACATTCGGCACCCCCAATCCCAAGTGCATGTCGTTTGCGACGATGGTGCGCCCATCCACAGTCTTGCTTCCCGCTACCACCCAGTTATTGGACCCAGCTACCACATTATCGGTATCGACCCCGTCAACCGCGGATAACGGCATATCGTCCGGCAGCGCTGACCAAGCCTGCACGGGTATGCTCTGACTAAAACGATGCGATGTATTTCCGCCAATCAATACGCTGGCATAGCGATCGGTATCCGGTGTCAAAAATGTCACCACATCTGCCGGCAACGCCTGTTGCATGACACTGACCATGCGCTCGTCATATTCCTGACCGTTCAGGGTTTGGAACATACCTAAAATCACTAACATGCTGTCTGCAGCCTGCCAGGGTTCTGGGTGATGCTGCAAGGCCAGAAATTCCGGCGGCACTATGCTGGTTTGCCGGATATAGGCATTTACACCTTGTACATAAGCATCCAGCACCTGTCGTTGATCGGCTGGCAGATCATTAACAATCCTGTCAGCGGTTTTAACCATTTGATAACTGCGCTGCTTACGATCCAGCTTAACGGCTGACGGCCCAAACAACTCTGCCAGACGGCCGGCGCTTTTCCGCCGCATCAGTTCCATTTGAAACAAGCGATCACGGGCATGTAAAAAACCCAGTGTACGAAATGCGTCTTCCCGGCTTTTCGCCGCGATGGATGGATTCCCCAAAGCATCGCTAGCTACAGTCACTGCAGCCTCCAAACCCGGCAAGCTGATTTCACCGTTTTGTTTTGGTAACGACGCAGTAAGCAAGCCGATGCCCAGCACTGCGACTATTAATGACAGGTATAAAAGCGATAAGGAAACAGCGGGGATGATTCGCATAAGGTCCTCAAGTAGAATGAACGCTATTGTAGGTTAGAACGTGCGCGCTCCTTGGTAAACAGTACGCTTTTGATTTGTTACCACCAAAATCTGTGCCGTGTTTTCAAGGTAATATGTCTGGAGGCCTTGCCATGTGAATATGTCCCAAAACAGGATACCCTTGATGAACTACCGAAACATGCTAAACCTTGCATATACAGAAGCCCAGGCTGGATTTGATGAGGGCGGCGTGCCGGTGGGAGCGGCTTTATTCGATGCCGATGGAAAGTTGTTGGGGCTAGGCCGCAACCGGCGGGTGCAGGATAACGATCCATCCGTACACGGCGAAACCGACGCATTCCGCAAAGCCGGTCGGCAAACCAACTATCGCGACAAAATTCTGGTGACGACATTAGCGCCTTGCTGGTATTGCTCCGGTCTGATTCGTCAATTTAACATCGGCACGGTGGTGGTCGGTGAGTCGCAAAATTTTGCCGGTCATCTGGACTGGTTACGTGAAGCCGGCGTGAATGTCATTGAATTGAACGATACCGGATGCACGGCCCTGATGCGCCGATTTATCGAAGAATCCCCGCATATTTGGTTTGAAGACATCGGCGAATGCACAATTGACAACACACACTCTCACACGATATGACATTTAAACAACAATCCGTCGCCATTATCGGCGCCGGTCCAGCCGGACTGATGGCCGCCGAAATAGTGAGTCTGGCGGGAATTAAAGTCAATGTTTACGACGCTATGCCCTCAGCTGGCCGCAAGTTTTTGATAGCAGGCAAGGGCGGCATGAATATCACCCATGCCGAACCCTTTGAACGCCTCTTGAGCCGTTATGCCGATAAACGTGCAGTGCTGGAGCCGATGCTGACGGATTTTCCGCCGCAAACACTGCGGAACTGGGTCAAAGACTTGGGGCTTGACACCTTTGTGGGTAGCTCAGGACGGGTATTTCCAACCGACATGAAAGCCGCGCCATTGTTACGCACTTGGCTGCATCGCTTAAAGTTGCATGGCGTGCAGTTCCATATGCGGCATAACTGGCAGGGCTGGACAGACAGTGGCGAACTGCGTTTCATCAGCCTTGATGAGGAAAAATTCGTCGCTGCCGATGCGACTGTTTTAGCCTTGGGTGGTGGCAGCTGGCCGCAATTGGGTTCTAATGGACATTGGCTACCGTTATTAGCAGAACGCGCCATTGAAATAGCACCGTTAAAACCGGCCAACTGCGGTTTTGAAGTCAGCTGGAGCGATTACTTTCGGGCAAAATGTGCCGGCAGTCCGTTAAAATCCATCCGCCTGAGTTTTGCTGCCGATGGTGAAGTGTTAAGCCGGGTCGGTGAATTGATGCTGACCGAATATGGGGTTGAAGGTGGCTTGATTTATGCTTTTTCCGCCCCTCTTAGAGAACAAATCGCTAGCCACGGCTCGGTGTCGGTCTCTGTGGATTTATGTCCCGACAGGGATCTCGCCAACATCCAAGCACGGCTGGCAAAACCGCGTGGTAAAGATTCATTGGCCAATCATCTTCGTAAATGCCTGGGACTGGATGCCGCCAAAGTGGCCTTGTTGCGGGAAATATTATCCGCAGAGGCTATGAATGACATCAATATTCTAGCCGAGGCGTTAAAAGCCCTGACAATGACACTGTCTGCCGCTCGCCCATTGACAGAAGCCATCAGTACAGCCGGTGGCGTGAGTTTCAACAGTCTGGATTGTCACTTGATGCTACACAGACTGCCTGGGGTATTTTGTGCCGGGGAAATGCTCGATTGGGAGGCGCCGACCGGTGGCTATTTACTGACAGCGTGTATGGCAACCGGTCGTGCTGCGGGTTTGGGCGCAGTGAACTGGCTGCAATCGCTTCGCGAAACCTAAATTCGGCAGTTAGACCAGGAACCGCAACAGGCACACAGTTGTTAGGATTTCGCCACAATAACGGCCTCCCTTTGAAAAAGTACCTACAGGACACAAAGGGTGTTGAGGGGGATTTATATGAAGAATCTCCCCAGCCCCTTATATGGACTCCTCACTTTGTCAAAGCGGGGCCAGTAGTCCGTGCGTTGGTGTGATCCGAATTTCTGGACGTTATTTGCAACCAAATCCTTAAAGCATTATCTTTCCTGATTATAAAGCGGCCTTCATCCATCGCATGGCCGGAAATCGTAGCTAACATTGATTTCATTGGCTGGTTATTTTCGTGTTCTTGCTGTTCTGCGCGTTGACACAATTTTTAAAATCAACCCTGTCAATGACTACCCGCTTAAAAATGCGCTTAACACGGGCCGTATTTGTATAATTTGTCTGTTTCCCGCCTTATCTGAGCGTTAGTTATGTCGTTAATCTTTTTCCGCAGATCAACTACTGTTTTACTGCTATTGCAAACGCTCACCGCAGCAGTCGCTGGCGAAAATTCGAACCACGACATTGAATCCACACAGGAATTACTGCCTTTAAGCTGGGAAGAACTGACGGAATTGGATGTTTCCAGTCTGGCCAGACAAAATCAATCGGTTAAAAACAGCCCTGCCGCAGCCTTCGTGATTACCTCCGAAGACATTCGTCGTGCCGGAGTAACCAGTCTGCCGGAATTGTTGCGCATGGTGCCCGGCATGAATGTGGCTAAAATCAATGCATGGAACTGGGCGGTCAGTGCGCGCGGCTTCAATGATTTATATGCCAATAAACTACAGGTGATGATCGATGGTCGCAGCATTTACGATCCACTGGTCAGTGGTGTGTATTGGGGGCAGCAAAATCCCGCCCTACCAGATATTGAACGTATAGAAGTGTTACGCGGCCCCAGCGGCAGTTTATGGGGGGCCAATGCGGTGAACGGCACTATCAACATTGTCACCCGCTCTGCCAAAGACACTCAGGGCGGCCTATTGTATGGCGGCGGCGGATCCGAGGAACGAGGTTTTGGTGGTGTTCGCTATGGCGGCAAATTATCCGATTCCACTTTTCTTCGCGGCACACTGAACACCTTGCATCGCGATGCCAGCATTGATATGACCGGCAATCAAGATACCCAGGATAACGGTAATACCCAGACCGGAAACTTTCGGTTGGACAGTCAGTTGAGTGACCACGACACGCTGATGGTGGAAGGCAACGTATCCCGTTATCGCTTGCACGGTCATTTTATTGGTATTTCCTCACCGACACCGCCGCTTTGGCAACAGAACGATTTTGGCCGGGATGGGGTAACCGGCAGTTTGCAAACCAACTGGAAGCATCATACCGATAGCGGCCACCATACCGATTTGAATCTGTCATTCACCCAAACCAACTGGCAACTGGCAATGAATGACATGAGCCGGTCCCACTATGTGCTGGATTTTCAACACAGCCTGCCCGACTATGGTAGCCAACATCTGCTGTGGGGGCTGAATTACCAAGTCATTACCGATAATTTCGACAACAGTTTAACGCTAGGCTTCGTGCCTAATGAATTTACCCAGCACAATATCGGGGTGTTTTTACAGGATCAAATCGACCTGACTGACGATTTGACTTTGACGCTGGGTAATCGTGTCGAACATTTCACTTACACCGGCTGGGAAACCGAACCCAATGCGCGACTGATGTGGACACCCAACAAGCAACACAACTTCTGGGCTTCTGTTTCGAGGGCCGTGGTACTGCCCAATCGTGCTCAGCACAGTATCCGACTGTTCAAGCCCATACCAGGCACAAATCCTTACCAATTCTTTGAGGCCGCAGCCAACCCCGACATGAAAACCGAAAATCTGCTGGCTTATGAACTGGGCTGGCGCTGGCAGGTTGCCCATAATCTGGACATTGATACCGCGCTGTTTTACAACATTTATGATCGTATGCAGGGTACTATTTTTAATGGCAACCTCCGATCAGATACCAACTTTGGTCAAATCCGCGAAGCAACAGTGGGCAATTATCGGCAAGTGAAAAGTTATGGCCTGGAAACAGCCGTCAATTATCGGGTCAATCATGATTGGCGTCTGCAAGCATCCTATAGCGCCAATCAATTTGAAGTCAATTACGACGTCAATTCACCCTGGTTTCGTGATGAACTCAACGAACCCCATTCCAACCCGCAGCATACCTTGTCATTACGCTCGCTGTTCAATCTGACACCCGACATAGAACTGGATACCTGGGGGCGATTTGTCGACAGCATCATCGTTGATCGTTCCACGACGGTACCCGCTTACTTTGCTATGGATGTTAGGCTGGGCTGGCATCCGCACAAAGATCTGGAATTATCCTTTAGCGCACAGAATTTGCTGGATAAGCAACATCCCGAATTCAGCGATCTTTTGTATATCCCGGTAGCCAGTCAGATTCAGCGCGGTTATCTGGCGCAAATCTCCTGGCATTTTTGAGACAAACCGTGCCGAAATCAGTACTCGGGTTTCTGCTGTTTTGCGCCTGCGCTTGCTGCAGTCTGCAAGGCTTTGCCGACGACAGCCAGAGCGTCGGTCGGGAATACCAGCTTAAAACCGCGTATTTGTTTCATTTCGCCGAACTGGCCGAATGGCCCACGGCATCTCCAGTCACCATCTGTTTGCAAGGCAATAGCCCCATTCATACCTATCTACCCATTTTGGATGGTCAAGCCATCCATAACACGGAGGTGCAGGTCAAAATGGGCTTTCCGATTGTCGTTGCCGAGTGCAGAATTATTTTTATGAGCGATTTGCATGTACTTAGCCCATCCCTGCTGGAACAGGCCTATAAACAGCACGTGTTGATAGTTAGCGATGCCACCGGCTTCGCCGCAAAAGGCGGCATGATCGAATTCGCCCTGCGCGATAACAAGCTGAAATTGGTGGTCAATTTACAGTCTGTCAAACAGGCCGGCTTAAAGCTGAGTTCAAAACTGTTAAGAATGGCGGAAATTCTGGAATGACTACACAGCCTTCACCACGTATTTCAATCAAACGAAAGCTTGCCAAAATACTGGGCATCATGGCGGCATTGACACTGTTAGTGGCAACGTTGACATTGTCATTTCGTGAATATAACGCCTTACAGGACAATATCGGCAAAAAACTCGCGTTGACGGCGGATATTCTGGGTCAAAACTCCAGTGTGGCGTTGCTGTTTGATGATCAAAAAACCGCCCAGGAAATTCTGGGTAGCTTGAACCATGACCCTGATATTACTGAAGCCAAATTACAAACCCGTTTGAATACCGTGTTTGTAAGCTATAGCAAACCAGCTGCCGATTGGAATGGCTTCTGGCCTGACTTTCTGCCCAAAACCCGGCAAGTCAATCGGCTGATTTTTCACAACAATGAAACGTTGGTAGGGCAAATATCATTGACGGCTGATTTATACCATCCCTATCAAACCTTACTAAAAAACACAGCCATCTATGCCAGCATCATTTTCCTGGCCTTGGTCATATCAGGCCTGTTTGTTCTGCGCCTGCAGCGTTCATTACTGCGCCCCATCATTTTGCTGTCCGATACTGCCAAGCGGATTGCCAAGCATAACGATTACACTATCCGCTCTCATTATCAGGGCGATGACGAAATAAGCGATTTATCGGATGCCTTCAATAGCATGCTCAGCCAAATCCAGCTAAATGAAGCCAATCTGGAGCAACTGGTCAGCAATCGCACTCAGGAACTTGAAATGGCTAAATTGGACGCGGAATCCGCCAATCAAGCCAAAAGTGCCTTCCTGGCCAATATGAGTCATGAAATCAGGACGCCGATGAATGCCATTGTTGGTCTGGTCGAACTATGCCTAAACAGCCAAATGACTGCAAAACAACGCGAATATTTACAGCGCGTGGAAACCTCTTCGCGTTCACTGATGACCATCATCGACGATATTCTGGATTTTTCGAAAATGGAAGCCGGCAAATTGCAACTGGAACAGATTCCATTTTTGCTGGAAGAAATGCTAGAACAGGTTTTAGCCATCATGAATCAATTAGCCACCCGTAAGGGTCTGATACTGAAATACCCAATCAGCAATCAATCCCATACCGTAACGGGTGATCCGCAACGTCTAAGGCAAATATTGATCAACCTGATAGGCAATGCGATCAAATTTACCGAACGCGGCGACATTACTGTCACGGTTGAGGAGTTAAGCCGCCATGCTGATCAAATCTGTTTGCAGTTTTGCGTCACCGATACCGGCATTGGTATCAGCCCTGCCAAACAACGGCAATTATTTCAGGCATTTTCGCAGGCTGATGCGAGCGTCACACGGAATTACGGTGGCACCGGACTTGGCTTGGTGATTTCCAAACAATTAATCGAACAGATGGGCGGCTCGATTAGATTGCAAAGTCAGGAAGGCGTAGGTTCCAGCTTTATATTCAGCGTGATGCTGGGTATTACCGACTTGGCAGGCGTTAGAGACTCCAAACCTCATTCTATTCCACTGTTCAATAATCCGGAATTTCAAAATTTACGTGGTGCGAGGGTATTATTGGTTGAGGACAATGAAATCAATCGCATCGTTCTGGTGGAATTACTGGAAAAGCAGGGCGTACAGGTAGATATAGCTGAAAATGGGGTAGAAGCTCTGAGTAAATTGGATCATTACCACTATGACTGCGTTTTGATGGACGTACAAATGCCCATCATGGACGGTTTTCAGGCCACCCGTTGCTTGAAGGAAGTAACCGCTTTGATCGATATGCCGGTAATTGCCATGACTGCCAACGCCATGAAAGAGGACAGACAAAAATGTTTGGAAGTCGGCATGGTGGATTTCATCAGCAAACCGATTTTGCCATTGACCTTGTATCAAGTGCTATCGAAGTGGGTCAGGGTCAAACATTAGCTTAATGCTAAACCAGATATTCCGGCTATTTCCCCTGCTCGGTAACGATCACACCAATGCCATTTTTCTGTAACAATGCTTTAATGGTGGAAACGCTTGAGGGGTTATCGTAAGGACCGATTTTGATTCTATGCCAAATTACATTGCCGACCTTGGCTTTTTCTACCCATGATTCAATACCCAGCAAAGCTAGCTTGGATTTATGCTTTTCCGCATCAGCCGCTTCTCGGAATGAACCTGCCTGCATGACATATTTGGTCGCTTTGGTTTTACCTACCAGTTCTTCACGAACGCGGGTTTGAATTTCGTAATCCGGCACCACAGTTTCTGCTTGCGGCAAAATAGTGTAAAAATCGTATCGAGGTTCTTCCGGTTGAACAGGTTTCTCAGGCTCGGCTTTTTTCTCTGGTTCTGAGATTGCAGTTGTAGTCGCTGGCTTATCTTTCTGTAGTGAGATTTCTTGTTTGACGATCGCAGCTGTTTGGCTAACTTCGGCTTCCGGCTTGCCGGCCAACAATTCAGAAACCATGCCGCGTACCATATTCAGAAACACCACGAATGCTACAACCAGCGCTATTACCAAAAGCCAACGCCACCAAATGGTAGGCGCTTTTTTGTTACGTCTGCGACTGCCGCCGTAACTGGGATTTTGAACGCGATGTTTGTAGTCTCTAGCCATTACATCGATTCAGGTGTGTGGATTTTTAACAGATTCAGTGCGTTCGAAAGCACTTGCTTTACAGCGCAAATCAAATTGAGTCGAGCATTACAGAGTCTGTCGTCGTCAACCAAAAATTGATGCGCGTTGTAATAACTATGAAACTGGTTGGCCAATTCGCGTAAAAAATGGATCAATTGATGAGGTTCATATTGCAGCGCAGCACGTTCCAGCACTTCCGGATATCTGGATAAGCTGGTCAACAAGGCTGTTTCCTGCTCCTCGGTCAATAGATTTAAATGTTCCATGCCCAAATGCAGATTGCGCTCCCGGCCTTTTTCATCCAGTTGACGCAACACACTGCAGACACGAGCATGGGCATATTGCACGTAATACACCGGATTTTCGTTACTTTTCGACGTAGCCAGTTTCAAATCAAAATCCATGTGCTGCTCGGATTTACGCATCACATAAAAAAACCGGCAGGCATCTTTGCCTACTTCGTTGCGTAATTGGCGCAGGGTGACAAATTCACCGGAACGGGTAGACATCTGTACTTTTTCGGTGCCGCGATACAACACCGCAAACTGCACCAGCAACACTTTCAATTTGGAATCATCAGCACCCAAGGCCTGCATGGCCGCTCTGACGCGCGGAATATAGCCGTGATGATCCGCACCCCAGATATTCACAATCTGGTCAAAATCACGATCCAGCTTATTCATGTGATAGGCGATATCAGAAGCGAAGTAGGTACTTTGGCCGTTATCGCGAATCACCACCCGATCTTTTTCATCGCCCAACCGACTGGAAGCAAACCAGGTGGCGCCTTCTTGTTTATAAAGGTAACCTGCTTCATCAAGACGCTTGAGTGCTTGCTGAATGGAACCGTCAACCATCAATAAGCTTTCCGAAAACCAATGCTGATAGCTGACACCAAATTCTTGCAAATCGTCTTTGATGTCGGCCAGAATCTCATTCAATCCGGCCTGGAATACGTCGTGGTATTGCGCTGGGCCCAACAGGGTTTTTGCCCGTTCTATCAAAGCATCAATATGCTTTTCTTTATCGCCGCCTTGATGTTCGTCGGCAGGAATATCTTCCAGAACCAATTCGGCCGGGCGACGATAATCATTACCGGCTTTCTTATGCAGGTTGAAGGAAATTTCCCGCACGTATTCGCCGCGATATCCGTTACAAGGAAAAGGCAGTACCTCGCCGCATTCTTCAAGATAACGTAACCAGACACTGGTTGCCAAAATGTCCATTTGCCGACCGGCATCGTTGACATAATACTCACGCTCAACATTAAAGCCGACTGCCTGCAATAAATCTGCAACGGCAGAGCCATAGGCGGCACCACGACCATGACCGACATGCAAAGGTCCTGTCGGGTTGGCGGATACAAATTCAACTTGTACTTTTTTACCTGCACCAATCGTGCTCAGGCCAAACTCCGGGCCGGCGTGGTGAATCTGTTTGACAATCTGGAATTGGCTATCGGGATTGATGAAAAAATTGATAAATCCAGGCCCGGCGATTTCAATTTTAGCAATCAGATTATCGGTGGGAATTGCAGCAATAATGTTTTCAGCCAATTGCCGAGGGTTGGTTTTGGCTGCTTTAGCCAGCAGCATTGCCAAGTTAGTGGCAAAGTCCCCATGCTGAGCATCGCGGGCACGTTCCAGATTGATTTGCACAGCCAGTTCTTGATCAAGAATACCTTGTGCTTTCAGGGCTTCAACAGCATGATTTAACAGGTATTCGAGCTTATGTTTCATTATCGGAACAAAGAAAAGGTGGGTAAAATTGCTGGTTATTATCTATCAAAAAGCCCCTAATAGCTACCGACGGCAGATTTGGGAACGATTGCCAAATCTGCTAGGAGCCTGTCCGAAAATAGGAATCGTCGCGAGGGAAAGCCATTTTGAGTCAGATTTTTTGATCATTTGAGGCGAATAGTGGTGCTATTTAACGAAAATGAGCGGGAAATGTGGCCAAAAGGGCTTTTCCGCAGCAGGTTCTCTATTCTCGGGCAGGCTCCTAGGACCGCTCACCGAACAAGGCTGTGCCAATCCTGACCATGGTCGCACCTTCCATGATTGCTGCTTTTAAATCGCCACTCATGCCAAACGAAAAACTATCCAAGTCAGCCCGTTCCAGTTGTTGCACAGCTTGATATAAGCGCCGATAAGGCTGGCGTTGTTTGGCATAATTGCTTTCAGGTTCCGGAATGGCCATCACCCCACGCAAACGTAAATTTGGCAACACGCTAACGGCTTGCACCATTTCAGGCAGCTCTTCGACACTAACACCTGATTTACTGGCTTCATCGCTTATGTTGACCTGCAAACAGATATTTAAAGGCGGCAAATTTTCCGGGCGCTGCTCACTGAGACGCTGGGCAATTTTTAATCGATCCACACTGTGTACCCAGGCAAAATGACAGGCAATCGGTTTGGTTTTGTTGGATTGAATGGGGCCAATGAAATGCCAACTGATATTGAATGCAGTTAATTGCTGTTGCTTGGTTAAAGCTTCCTGCACATAATTTTCGGCAAAATGACGTTGCCCCAAATGATATAACTCCGCTATGTCACTGGCGGGCTTGGTTTTGCTGACAGCCAGCAATTGCACACTGTCCTTCGGTCTGCCCGCGATACTGGTGGCGTGGCGGATTTGGCTACGAATATGCTGAAAGCGTTCAGCCATACTGTCCATTGGTTATCTATCTCGTCTTTTGCCAATAAAAAATCTGGAAAATAACAATCCCGATTCAAATAGCAGGCACATAGGAATGGCCAGCAGGGTTTGAGACAAAGCATCCGGTGGCGTCAGAAACATCGCTACCACAAATACCCCAACGATGACATAGGGACGCTTTTCCGCCAGACTTTCCGGGGTTGTGATACCGGCCCAAACCAACACTATGGTAAAAATAGGGATTTCAAAAGAAAC
The DNA here is from genome assembly GCA_002928965.1 of Methylomonas sp. Taxonomy (GTDB): domain Bacteria; phylum Pseudomonadota; class Gammaproteobacteria; order Methylococcales; family Methylomonadaceae; genus Methylomonas. The sequence continues at coordinate 64,342 of PERU01000005.1, read as the reverse complement.
GCCAAATGCAAAAAACATCGCCAACACGAAATCCAGATACGTGGCAATGTCGGTCATCACCGCCACTCCGTCTGGAGCAGAGGCCGTTAAATACCCAAACACCAATGGAAACACCATAAAGTAGGCAAACGCTGCACCCGAATAAAACAGAACAGTACTGGCTAACAATAAAGGTAGCACCAATATTTTTTCTCGCCTATACAAACCCGGCGCGATAAAGCCCCAAAATTGATACAGGATAAAAGGCACACAGGCAAACACCGCCACCACAAAAGCCAATTTGATCGGTGTAAAAAAGGGTGAAGCTACATCAATGGCAATCATGGTGCTGTTTTTCGGCATATGCCGCAATAACGGCTCGGCCAGATATTGGTAAATCTCGTTGGCGTAAATGGCTGTGCCAATAAACACTAACAACACACACAATACGACCCTCAGCAAACGGTCGCGCAGTTCAATGAGGTGGCTGATAAACGGCTGTTCGCCAAATGGCTCAAGCTGGTTTGTCATGGTCTTGTATAGTTTCCTCGCCAGTTTGTTGAATACTGGCTTTGATTTCTTCTGCTGCGAGTTGAGTGTCGTTAGCGATTTGTTGCAGTTCTTCGCTAATGGCTTGTTGCTGTTGTAACAATTGACGCATCTCTTCCGCGTGTAATTCCTGCTTAATTTCTGCCTTGACGTTGGCAATAGTGCTGCGGGTTTTACCTATCCAGAAGCCTGCAATCCGGGCTGCTTTGGGCAATCGCTCAGGACCTATCACCAATAAGGCGATTAAACCCACCATCATTAATTCTGAAAAACCGACATCAAACATGGCAGCTACTTAAGAGGGATCTTTTTGAGATTCTTTGCGGGAAACTTCACCCTCAAGCGTTTCACCTTCATTTTCAGTCAGCGGTTTTTTGTCTGCACTGCCTTCTTTCATAGCATTTCGAAAACTGCTGATGGCATCGCCTAAGTCACCACCGACACTTTTAAGACGTTTTGTACCAAACACCAAAATCACGATCACCATGATAATTAATAACTCGGTCATACCTATGCCCATGATTTACTCCTTAAATTTAAGTACAAATTAGGACGAACTGCGCTGCGCTTTTTCCTGTAAACCGGATAATCCGAAACGTCGTTGTAATTCTTTGATAACCAAATCAGGGCCCAACCCCTGGTCCGCCAACATCACCATGCAATGAAACCATAAGTCAGCCGTTTCATAGATGATTTTGTCCTTGTCGCCGTCTTTAGCGGCAATCACGGTTTCTGTGGCTTCTTCTCCGATTTTTTTCAGAATATGATCCAGGCCTTTGGCATAAAGGCTTGCCACATAGGATTGATCGGCAGATTGTTGTTTACGTTGCTCTAAAACGTCTGCCAACTGCTGTAAAACGTCATTCATTAACGCATTCTCTTGAGTTATCAAGGTAAAAATCATAACACGTTGCGCAGCCTGCCAAAAAACGCCAGGCAAAAAAAACCTCCCAGTGCTTGCGCAGTGGAAGGTAAAAAACCAAGCAGAGTGCTATGAGGAGGTTCCGCTTGTTATTACAACACCAGGAGGTAGTTACAAATTCTTTAGAAATTAGCCGTTGATATGAGCGTTGTCTGTCATATTGCTAAACAATGCAGTCGTAGCAAACAAGACAGTTGAAATCACAAACAAACCTGAAATAAAACTCAAAATACCCGCAATAAATAACGAGCCAATCAGGATATCTTTGTTTAAGTCATTCATTTGGTTTTAAGTCCTCTTTCAATCAATTTAACGCTTATCTTGACAAAGCGTCTTCGCCTTGTTCTTCAGTTGGTAGGCACTATACAGTATAAAAAATTGTTTACAATTGGGTGTTTATAAAATAAATTGTATACATATAAGAAACAATTAAAATGTCAAACATTTTTTGCAAAACTCAATCTAGCTACAGAGGTATTTATGGATAAATTAACCAGTATGAACGTGTTTGTTCGTGTTGCTAAAGCGGGCAGTTTTGCAGGTGCAGCTAAAGATCTGGATATTTCCAGAGCCATGGCCACCAAACACATCATGCAGCTGGAAAGCGAACTCAACACAAGGCTGTTTAACCGTACAACCCGCAGCTTAAGCCTGACTGAAGCTGGCGAGGAATATCTGGAACGCTGCCAGCAACTGCTGCTGGATGTGGCAGAAATGGAGTCGGCCGTAACTAAATTGCAAACTGAGCCACGCGGGGTTTTGAAGATATGCGCGCCTCCCGTAATTGGTGCTACCCACATTGCGCCTGGGCTCACCGAATATTTGAAAAGTTATCCTGATTTATCAGTCGAAATGGTATTGAAAGGCGGTCAGGTCGATTTGATTGACGAGGGCGTTGATATCGCCATTTATCTGGGACAACTCAATGATACGAGTTTGGTAGCACGCAAATTGGCCAGTTCCTCTTTAGTAGTCTGCGCATCCCCTGACTATTTGAAAACTCACGGCACTCCACAAGACCCTGAAGATCTGGAAGATCATAGCTGTTTGATCAACTGGGCGATTCCGCCGCACAATAAATGGCGTTTCAAAGGCATACTCGGTGACCGCACTGTTACTGTCACAGGCCGCATGCAAGCCAACATGGCAGATCCCATTCGTAATGCTGCCGTAAATGGTTTAGGCTTGATCATGCTGCCACGCTATATTGTCGGACGCGATATTGAACTGGGACGTTTGCAGGTCATCATGCAGCAATACGCGATCAATCCTCTGGCAATTTATGCGGTTTATCCACACCGTAAATATTTGTCTGCAAAAGTCCGTTCGTTTCTGGAATTCATCCAAGGCTGGTTACCGCATCGGATTGGCATGGATCCGCCATGAGTGAATTGCAACTTAAATGGGATGCAATTTATAGAGACCATCAGGAAACACCTAAAGCTGCTGAGGTTTTGCTGTGCCACCAACATCTGCTGCCTATACAGGGAAATTCGCTGGATTTAGCCAGTGGCTTGGGTGGAAATGCTTTGATTTTGGCGCAACAAGGATTAGATGTTGAAGCTTGGGATATTTCTAGCGTCGCTTTAGCCAAACTTGACGAACAAGCCCAAAAACAAAACCTGTCGATAGCCACTCATCCATGTTTCATAACGGCAGATCGTCTGCCTAAGAATCATTTCGATGTCATTGTAATAAGTCGTTTTCTTGACCGTTCTCTGTGTAATGCGATAATGGCCGCTTTAAAAACCGAAGGCCTGCTGTTTTATCAAACATTTACCCGCAATAAAATTGATCAACAAGGCCCCAGCAATCCAGATTATTTGCTGGACTGCAATGAGTTACTCAGATTGTTCTCCCCTTTAAACCTGATTTTTTATCAGGAATTCGGCCGAACCGGCAATTTGCAGCACGGTAATAGAAACGAAGCCAGCTACATCGGACAAAAATCAAACCGGTATTAACATGATAGAAAATCTTGACCCCAAACAAGCCTGGACAGTGCTGCAAGAAAACCCTGCCGCAGTGCTGATAGACGTTAGAACAGCCATTGAACATGGTTTCGTTGGTCATCCGCCCAACGCCATTCACGTCGCCTGGAAAGAATTTCCTGGCATGCAATTGAATGATCAATTTGTCGAACACGTGCAACAACATGCGCCCGACAAATCTGTGCCTGTTTTATTGTTGTGCCGCAGCGGCGTCCGTTCGGTTGACGCAGCCAAAGCTCTGGAAGCCAATGGTTATGAGCATCTGATCAATATTCTGGATGGCTTCGAAGGTCCGCTGGATGAAAACAAACATCGCGGCACTGTCGGCGGCTGGCGTTTTCTTGGTTTACCCTGGCAACAAAGTTAATCCCACTACATTTTAATTATTGGCTGGGCCAACAAGCCCACTCCACTTTTTCCTTACCAAAAATCCTAAGACAATCCTGTGATAGAAAAACTCAGAAACATCGCGATCATCGCCCACGTCGACCACGGCAAAACCACGTTAGTCGACCAACTTTTACAGCAATCCGGCACCTTCGATGCGCACACCAAAGTCGACGAACGGGTGATGGACTCCAACGCGCTGGAAAAAGAACGCGGCATTACCATCTTGGCGAAAAACACCGCGATCGACTGGAACGGCTATCACATCAACATCGTCGACACCCCAGGCCATGCCGACTTCGGTGGCGAAGTCGAACGGGTTTTATCGATGGTGGATTCTGTTTTACTGTTGGTCGACGCCGTTGATGGCCCAATGCCACAAACCCGCTTCGTCACCAAAAAAGCCTTTGCTTTGGGTTTAAAACCCATTGTTGTAATCAATAAAGTCGATCGCCCCGGCGCCCGTCCTGATTGGGTAGTTGATCAGACTTTTGATTTGTTCGATAACTTGGGTGCAACCGATGAGCAATTGGATTTCCCGATTGTGTATGCGTCGGCATTGAATGGTTTTGCCGGGCTGGAAGCCGATGTATCCGGTGGCGATATGACACCGCTGTTTCAAACCATCGTTGATAAAGTAGCGCCACCACCGGTTGATATTGATGCCCCGTTCCAAATGCAGGTCATCAGTCTGGATTACAACTCGTATGTCGGCGTTATCGGTATTGGCCGTATTCAGCACGGTAAAGTAACCCGCAATATGCCGCTAACCATTGTGGATAACGAAGGTAAAAACCGTAGCGGTCGGATGCTGAAACTGTATGGTTTCCATGGCTTAGAACGCGTTGAAGTAGAAACCGCGCAAGCGGGCGACATCATTGCTTTCTGCGGCATTGAAAATCTGAAAATCTCGGAAACCTTATGCGACCCGAATAATGTGGTGGCTTTGCCGCCTTTATCGGTCGATGAACCAACCGTGAGCATGACCTTCCAGGTTAATAACTCACCATTTGCCGGCAGAGAAGGTAAATTTATCACCACCCGCCAAATTTACGATCGTTTGCAAAAAGAGTTGCAACACAACGTGGCTTTGCGGGTTGAAACCACAGACGATCCGGATAAATTTAAAGTATCGGGTCGCGGCGAATTGCATTTGTCGGTATTGATCGAAAACATGCGCCGTGAAGGTTTCGAGATGGGCGTATCGCGTCCGCAAGTGATTATCAAAGAAATCGATGGGGTTAAATCAGAACCCTACGAAAATGTCACGATTGAAGTTGAAGAACAACACCAAGGCGCCATCATGGAAAAATTAGGCGACCGTAAAGGTGATCTAAAAGACATGGTACCGGATGGCAAAGGTCGTATCCGTTTGGAATATATTGTGCCATCCCGTGGCTTGTTGGGCTTCCAAACAGAATTTTTGACAGCAACTTCAGGTTCTGGTTTGTTCTATCACGTCTTCGATCATTATGGCCCGGTCAAAGAAGGTGCGGTGGGCAATCGGATTCGAGGTGTGTTGATCTCAATGTCTAAAGGCAAAGCGGTCGACTACTCTTTATTTCCGCTGCAAGCTCGCGGTGAGTTATTAGTGGTGAATGGTGATGAAATTTACGAAGGCCAATTAGTGGGTATCCATTCGCGGAATAATGATTTGGTAGTTAACCCAACCAAACCCAAGCCATTAACCAACATCCGTGCTGCCGGTACCGATGACAGCTTGACCTGCGCCAAGATTCAAAAAATGACCCTGGAACAAGCGCTGGAATTTATCAGTGATGATGAGTTGGTCGAAGTTACACCGAAGTCGATTCGTCTGCGCAAAATTCTATTGACTGAAAACGAAAGAAAACGTGCTTCTCGCTAATTAAAACATGGTTGATTGACGCGCTACTAACGAGTAGCCTCAAATAAACCGGCATAAAAAAAGCCGCTGTCGCGCAAATGACAGCGGCTTTTTTTTGCTTTGCAAAATCCCATAAATCCGCCACTGATTCCGATTTTAAACCAGCTAAAGATTCCAAACGGAAAACCTCATTGAACCGAAGGATTTTTTAGGTTTGAATGCTTGGGATCGGCCATTTTGCGACACTGAGAGGCCTATATTCGATACCAAATAGCAGCCTCTGACGACAAAAGAAGACATACTTTTCTGGGGAGTGTATGCTCAATCAATATCGCTTTAAGTTAATTGGTCTAAGGCAAATATTTAGTATGTCAGGCGAAAGCAAACGGTCGGAATTCCAGCGTTCATCTCACGATAGATTAGATGATGGCATTGCTTTTCAGCACCTATTGGAACATATGCTTAACGGAGTGGCATATTGCAATATGCTGTATGACAACGGCCAACCAAGTGACTTTATTTACCTCTACACGAATCCAGCATTTGAAAAGCTGACAGGCCTTAATAATGTCACGGGCAAACTCGTGTCGGAAGTCATTCCAGGCATCCGTCAATCTGACCCAGAACTTTTCAATATATACGGCTCTGTAGCCGCCGGTGGCGCACCTATTAAATTTGAGACCTATATTGAAGCGCTCGGTATGTGGTTTTCGCTGTCTGTCTACAGTCCGAAGCAGGCTCATTTTGTTGCGATATTTGATATTATTACCGAACGCAAACTTACAGAGAAGCAACTAAAACAATCTGAAGAAACCTATCGTAATTTGTTTGAGAAAATGGCCTATGGAGTGATCTATCAGAACACCGAAGGACAAATTATTTCTGCTAACTCTGCCGCTGAGCGTATTCTGGGATTGTCTCTTGATCAAATGCAGGGCAGGACTTCGTTAGACCCTCGATGGGGAGCAATTCATGAGGATAGCTCCGCGTTTCCTGGTGAAGATCACCCGGCCATGCAGACAATCAAAACTGGAAAACCGGTCAATGATGTTGTCATGGGTATCAACAATCCAATTTTCGAGCATCCTGTCTGGATAAAGGTCAATAGCATTCCGGTCTTCAAAAATGGGACAGAAGAAATTGACTATGTCTTTTCAACCTTTGAAGACATAACTAAGCAAAAGAAGGCAGAAGCGGAGCTAGAAAAAAACCGTCAACAGCTTTTGCAAAATGAAGAACAGCTACGGTGTGTACTTCAAGGCTCAGAATTAGGTTTTTGGGATTGGAATATTGTTACCAACCAAGTGCAGAGAAATGCACGATGGGCAGAAATGCTGGGTTACACATTTGAAGAACTTAAAAATACGACTAGGCAATGGACTGACTTTATTCATCCCGATGACAGGGAAAAAGCATGGCAGTCGATTAAAGGTGTACTTGAAGGTAAGTCACCTGCACACAAAGCTGAATATCGGATGCTTCATAAAGATGGCAGCATCAGGTGGATACTTGACCAAGCCAATGTGATTGAGTGCAGTACTGATGGCAAGCCGACTCGCATGAGCGGTACACACACGGACATCACTGACCGCAAGCAGTCAGAGGAGGCACTGGAGCATACGCGCAACCAACTGACTGAGGCACAGAAAATTGCCCATCTGGGTAGCTTCGAATACGATGCTTTCACCCAAACGACCCTTTGGTCGGAAGAGGAGTACCGCATCTACGGCCTCGACCCAGCAGGGCCGTCGCCGGAGTACGCTGAAATGCTCGCAAAGCACATCCATCCAGACGATGCAGCCCTGCTCAACGATACCTTCATGAAGGCGATGGAAAGTAACTCAATCTACGAACTCGAGCACCGCATCGTGCGGCCAGATGGTAGCGTGCGGTGGGTGTATGACCGTGCACACCCGTACTTCGACATGGGAGAGAATAGTCTCGTGCGGTATGTCGGCGCGACGCTGGACATCACGGATCGAAAACGGCTTGAAGAAGAACTCGAGCGGCACGCGCATGTCGACTTCCTGACCGGATTAAGCAATCGCAGACATTTTATGGAACTGGCCGAACTGGAGTTTAGTCGCGCAGCACGCTATAACAGCCCACTTTCCTTCCTGATGATGGATATTGATTTTTTCAAACAGATCAACGATAAACACGGTCACAAGGCGGGGGATTTGGTGCTACAAAAGCTAGCCAGTATTTGTAATGATGTCTTACGAGAAGTTGACATCATCGGGCGCATAGGCGGCGAGGAGTTTGCCATCCTGCTACCTGAAACAGATAAGGTCGAGGCGTTTGATGTAGCTGAACGTTTAAGGAGCGAACTCGCAAGTGCGGCAGTGTCCTTATCGTCAGCTGGCCTGTCCTTGCACTTCACTGTTTCAATAGGACTAGCCTCATTGACCTCCAAGGAGGCCAACATCAATGTTCTGTTGAGTCTGGCGGACAAGGCGCTTTACCTAGCGAAAAATTCCGGCCGAAATAAGGTCTCAGTCTTAACGCAATAACCAGTAAGGAATGCCTGCTTATGGCCGAAGCACCTGTTGACTCAAAAATCCTAAACGGCGGGAAGGTCTGCAGAACCGAGATTGACCATTCGAAATAGCCAGCCATGAACCTGCCGGTCGCTGGATTGGCTAACCTTCAGCCATACACCACGATAAATGTTTTCAGCTTTTGTTCATTCATAATGCGTCCACATTCGCAGGACACGAATAACTTTTTCCTGAACGTATATTTCATAAACGAGACGGTGTTGAATATTGATTCGTCTTGAATAGGCTCCAACAAGGTCTGCAACCAGCTTTTCATATGGCGGTGGACTTTGGAAGGGATTCTTTTCAAGAATAACCAATAGCTCTTGTGCCTTCTGCTTTAACCCGCTTGCCGACAGTTTCTTCGCGTCTTTGAGTGCTTGTTTGACATAAACGATCTGCCAACTCACCAATCAAGTTCCTTTGCGCTCTCCGCGAGGGGGGTTGCCATACCTTCTTTGATCGACTCGCGCATACCGGGAACGGACAGAAGGTAAAGTGTTTCTTGAATGGCACTCCAGTCTTCCGAGGAAATAAGGACAGCAGTACTGCGCTTGCCCGAAATAATGATAGGTTCGTGAGATTCTGCCGCTTCATCAATAAGCCGGTACAAATTTGCGCGGGCTTCGCTGGCTTTGAGTGTTTGCATAAATGGCTCCTATGGAATAAGAAAACAAAGGTACGCTTTAACGTACGCAACGTCAACTCGTAAGGCGGATTCGCGATAGCAATCCGCCATGGCTAGGATATATAGGGCGTTTTGCTATCGCGAAAACACCCTACGCGGGCTCAAAATGCAACGCTAACGCCAATGCGTCACGGTAAATCAGTAAATGTTCGTAGCGTGCCATTTAACAATATGGTTTGTGGGAGCGACGCTGTTGCCGCTTTAGCCTAGTAGCGTGGGCACACGCTTTTTGTGCCCACGCTGATTTAAAGCTGTTGTTGTCTTTGAAAGGTGGGCAGAAAAGCGTTGCCCACCCTACATTATATTTTTTGACATCATCAATGATCAAAAAAATTACTAAAACCGAAATTCGATTTTATAACCCAATGACGGCAATGGGTCGATTGTGACAATTCGCCACTTCCCAAAGCCGTCATTCATTGCTGGCGTATCATATTTTAATTAGTGGCTGGCTTGGTATGAAACCCGAATGATTACAGGCGTTTTTTTATACCAGTACAAACTTCAGCCCGATTACCATCAACAAAGTCGCCAAAACCGGACGTAAAAAATGCTCGGGTATTTTGGCGCTTAAATGGCTACCTACCCATATTACTGGCACAGAACCCAGCAATAGACTTCCCAGCAGCTGTAAATCAAAATTACCCAAACTCAAATGCCCCAAGCCTGCCACAGCGGTCAAAGGAATTGCATGAGCCAAATCGGTACCGACCACTTTAAGCGTACTCATTCGTGGATATAGAAACAACAGGGCTACAGTTCCCAGAGCACCCGCACCCACCGAAGATAATGTCACTAAAACGCCTAATACGGCACCAGTAAATACAGTCGCAATTTTTTCCCACTTCGGAGAAAAACGACCTGCATTCTCAGCATCACTAATGTCATCATCCAATAACTGCTTGGATGCATTACGTAACAAAATGCTGCGAACTAGTAGTGCGCAGGAGGTTAACAACAAAGCTACGCCCAGGGTAAAGGTAATCATGCCGGTAATGTCTTTATCAACCGCCATCAGGTTTTTCAACACATAGAGCGTTATCCCGGCAAACGGCAAACTACCCAGGGACAAAAAGCAGACGATTTTCCAATCTACCGATTTATGTTTGCCATGATGCACAAACACGCCGGCTGTCTTGGTGATTGCTGCATAAAGCAAATCCGTACCGACAGCTACAGCCGGTTTAAAACCGAACAAAAACACCAATAACGGCGTCATTAACGAGCCGCCGCCAACCCCGGTAATGCCTACCAACAGACCCACACCGAAACCGGAAGCTGTATAGAGTAAATTCATGCTAGTTGTGCCTTGGTTATCTAAAAATTGAAACACTATATCAGCCAAAACCTCTTAACTTTAATGCTAAAAAAACATATATCTATGCAATTTTTAGATAATCTCAATAGTGTATTTGGTTGGACTTCATTTCAAAAATGCAGATTTAATGCACAGCTGTTGAAAACATGTGTGGAAAATAGCGAAAAATCTGTGCATAACTTAGGACTATAAATTTAGTTATGAGTTATACACAATTGCTCAACAAGCCTTAATAGGCATATAACACATAGTTAAATTCTTATTAAAGTATTGATTAAAAATAAAAATTTATGGTTTTCAACAGATACAACGCTTAGTAATAACAATAATAAAAATAAAGATCTTATATATTTTTTATTACAGACTAGAAAATTGAAGATTCTTCACGGCAAAAAAGTCCTCCAACCAGAAATAACACCAACATTTCTATGTAAATCAAGCTGTTGAAGCAATATTCGCCACGTTTATCTACCACCGGACAGGCGAGGTGAATATCTTTATAAGATATTGAAATATTTAGTATTTTTTATGATTGGCTAAAATTTGGAATTTACTGTGCCAGTAATCGTAGAAGCGATGCCAGTCGGCGAACCAAAACTCATTGAATCGTGACTGGCATCGCACCCAAACCTTCATTGGAGGCTGTCGTAAAAGTCGAAACAGTTCCTTCTCCCACCGGGAGAAGGTTAGGATGAGGGCATATAAATCAGCTGTTTGTATTATATATTCCCCTCACCCAGCCCTCTCCCGCGAGGAGAGGGGACTTTTACGACAGCCCCCATTGGCTGGGGCTTTCGTAGTCGTTAGGTTGAAGCTTATAAAGTTTTAAAGACAGCAGATGCAGCATCGATAGTGTTTTGTAAATCATCTGAGGTATGCGCTGCTGAAACAAACCCTGCCTCGAAAGCAGATGGAGCCAGATACACCCCATGCTCCAACATGCCATGAAAGAAACGTTTGAAACGCTCTTGATTGCATTGCATGACTTGTGCAAAACGACTGATCTGCTTTTCTTCGCTAAAGAACACACCAAACATCCCACCAACCTGATTGGTGGTGAAAGCAACACCGGCTTGATCAGCGCTTTGTTGTAAACCGCTTAATAATTCGGCGGTTTTACGGGTCAATTCAGCATGAAAACCGGCTTGACTGATTAATTCCAAGGTTTTTAAACCTGCCGCCATTGCCACCGGATTACCGGACAAAGTCCCCGCTTGATACACAGGCCCTAAAGGTGCCAGATGTTCCATGATCTTGCGACTGCCGCCAAACGCACCCACCGGCATACCGCCGCCGATGATTTTCCCCAAGGTGGTCAGATCCGGTTTGACGTTGTACAGGCCTTGGGCGCTATGCAAATCCACTCGAAACCCTGTCATTACTTCATCAAAAATCAGCACGCTGCCATGTTGGTCGCATACCTCGCGCAAGGTTTCCAAAAAACCTGCTGCAGGTGGAATGCAATTCATGTTGCCGGCTACCGGTTCGACGATAATGCAGGCTATTTTTTCGCCCAGTTCCGTAAAAAGTGTGCGAACAGCATCGCTATCGTTATAGGTCAGAGTGATTGTGTCCGCCGCTACGGAAGCCGGTACGCCGGGTGAACTGGGAACACCGAAGGTCAAGGCGCCAGATCCGGCCTTGACTAATAAGGAATCGGAATGGCCGTGATAACAGCCTTCGAATTTAACGATTTTGTCTCGACCGGTAAAACCGCGTGCCAAGCGAATTGCACTCATGGTCGCTTCAGTGCCGGAACTGACCATACGCACCAATTCAATCGATGGCAGCAGTTCGCAGACTTTGGCCGCCATGGTAGTTTCTATTTCTGTCGGTGCACCAAAACTCAAGCCTTTTTCAGCCGATTGTTTGACGGCATCAATGACATCGGGATGGGCATGACCCAGAATCATGGGCCCCCAGGATCCAACATAATCGATATAGCGTTTATTATCGCTGTCGAAGACGTAGGCGCCTTGGGCATGATCGAAGTACACCGGAGTACCACCGACCCCACTGAACGAGCGTACCGGCGAATTGACGCCACCAGGAATGTAATGTTTGGCTTGTGCAAATAACTCAGCTGATTGACTCATGAGATTTTATATAAGAAGGCTTATGCGGAGGTTTGGAGATTAAATCAGGTTGGCTTGATGACAACCTGACTAACAGAATTACTACTTACCGAACAAATGTGGACCTTTAGGTTGCGGTTTATTTTGCAAACAGAAAAATGCACCGGCATCGAACTTGATTTGCAAGGTATGAGTGTCTTCATGATCATCCAGGTATTTTTCTGCATCCACATCGGCCAAATCTTCCGCGATATGTTCAGCAATACAGCTGCATGATTCGGTATAACGTTTTTCATCGATGTCTTTATTCACCGAATTTCTCAATTCCCGGGTGACACAGTTTTTAGAAAAAGTTTTGATGAATTGTTGTTTGACGGTATCACTGGCTTCGCCGTAATCGACATCATTATCTTTAGACGCTTTGACTTTGCTGGTTGCAACGTTTTTTTCGGTTTTGGCTGGTTCCGGCTGATCATCGGAACATGCGGTCAACACTATGGCAAACAGGGATGCGCTGATCAATCCTAAGATAGTTTTATTCTTCATGTTGGTATCTTGGTTATTTTAGTTAAGTAAGTTTTCCAGCAACGGTGCTAATAGTTGTTGCTGACGGTGTTGTAGCTGACGATTAGCAATGATGATGCTTTTTAATTGATTCAAGGCCATAGAAAAATCATCATTCACGATCAAATAATCAAATTCAGGATAATGACTCATTTCGGTAACTGCATCTCGCATGCGTCGTGTAATGGTTTCTTCCGTGTCTTGACCACGATTTTGTAAACGTTGCTTTAGTACATCAATGGAAGGTGGCAAAATGAATATTGAAATACTTTCGGACAGCATTTGCCTGACCTGTTGTGCGCCCTGCCAATCGATTTCCAAAATCACATCTAGACCTTGCGCCAGTTTGTATTCGACGGTTTTTTGGGCAGTGCCGTAAAAATTATCAAATACCTGTGCATGTTCCAGAAAGGCTTGGGCTTCGATCATGGCTTTGAATTCATCAACGGACACAAAAAAATAATCGCTGCCGTGTTTTTCTCCGCTGCGCATACTGCGGGTAGTATGTGATACCGATACCACCAGTTTATCCAGCTCTCCTCTAAGCTGTTTAACCAGACTGGTCTTGCCTGCTCCCGAGGGGGCCGAGATGATGTAAAGTTTGCCTGTAACCATTTGATTGTGTCTTTGCCCAATGGGAAATTGTTAAATTAGAGCGACCGCCATTTTTTTCTGATAACGCTTTAATAGTCAAGCCAAAAAACCGTCAAATAGGTCGCTGTGTTATTATGAACGGCCTTTCTAAACCCGTCTTTGAATGCCGATGAGCGCTATTTGGAACAATTGTCTGGCCAAACTTGAACATGAAATTCCCTCAACCGATTTCAGCACCTGGATAAGACCATTACAGGCCTTGGAAACGGATAGCCAGTTGAAACTATTGGCTCCCAACCGCTTTATCATCGATCATATCAAACAGCATTTCTTTTCCACTATCGAAGATGCGGTACATGAGTTTTCCAATGCCACACTGGCAGTGCATTTTGAAATCGGCAGTAAAAAGGCGCCGGCGATTAAAGCACCTTCTTTGACCAAAGCACCACTGCAAAAGAAGAATCAACCCAATTTTTTAAACAAGGCGTTTACCTTTGAAAGCTTTGTAGAAGGTAAATCCAATCAATTGGCACGTGCTGCTTCGGTCACCGTGTCAGACAATATCGGCAAAGTCTATAACCCCCTGTTTATCTACGGTAGCTCCGGCTTGGGTAAAACCCACTTGATGCATGCTATTGGCAATGCGGTGTTACAGAAAAAACCTGATGCCAACATCGTTTATCTGCATTCGGAAAAGTTCGTGCAAGATATGGTGAAAGCCTTACAGCAAAACAGTATCAATTATTTCAAAGATTATTATCGCAACATTGACGTGTTACTAATGGACGATATTCAGTTTCTGGCTGGAAAGGAACGCTCCCAGGAAGAGTTTTTCCATACCTTCAACAACCTGCTGGATCAAAAACACCAGGTCGTGTTGACCTGCGATAAATACCCTAAAGAAATTCAAGGCTTGGAAGATCGTCTGAAATCCCGTTTCGGTTGGGGTCTGCCAGTGGCTATCGAGCCACCGGATTTGGAAACCCGTACCGCTATTTTGATCAAAAAAGCGCTGCAAGCTGGTGTGACATTGGAGCAGGAAATCGCTTTTTTCATCGCCAAACGCATTCCGTCCAATGTCAGGGATCTGGAAGGTGCCTTACGCCGGGTTATTGCCAATTCTCAATTTACCGGTCGGGAAATCACCCTGGAATTCACCAAGGAAGCCTTGCATGATTTGATCAGTCTGCAGGACAAGCTGGTCAGCATCGACAACATCCAAAAAACCGTTGCCGAGTATTTCAAAATCCGCGTCGCCGATCTATCGTCTAAAAGCCGCAAACAATCGTTAACCCGTCCACGTCAGATAGCCATGACCCTGGCTCGCGAATTGACTTCGCACAGTTATCCTGAAATTGGCGATGCTTTTGGTGGGCGCGATCACACCACGGTGATCAATGCCTGTAAACGGGTTGCCGAGTTAAAAGAAGACGATGTAAAAATCGCTGAAGACTATAAAAACCTGTTGAGAACCCTATCGCATTAACTGGGCTTAACCTGGGGAAAAACTGGGCTAAATTTACGAACTGTCAGTTATCCACAATGGCTTAACATGCTAAAGTTAAGTTTAACAACACGTTAAATTCTGCATAAAGACATGATTTTAAATTATAAAAACCACTTTTCCACAGTTTTTTGTTCACGTAGTAGTAACAATAAATAAAAATAGTTATATGAAATTTATTATTAGCAGAGATCAGTTATTAGCCCCGCTACAACAAATCGTCAGTGTCATCGAGAAACGTCAGACGATGGCTATTCTGTCCAATGTGTTGTTACACGTGTATGAAAACCAACTGACCATGACTGGTTCTGATACCGAAATTCAGATAGTCAGCAAACTCAATTTGGAATCCTCAACTGACTTCGGAGAAATTACCGTACCCGCACGTAAGTTTCTGGATATTTGTCGCTTGTTACCCAATGGTTCTGAAATTAAATTTGAATTGCACGAAGATAAGGTCAAGTTGGCTTCAGGAAGAAGTCGCTTTTCCTTGAGCACCCTACCCGCAGAACACTACCCGGAATTCAATGAATCGGAATTTGATTATCAGTTTTTGTTAAATGCCGGCAAGCTCAAGAAGGGGTTGGACAAGACTATCTTCTGTATGGCTAATCAGGATGTGCGTTATTACCTGAATGGCTTGTTGCTGCATATCAGCAATACCCGATTGAAATTAGTTGCTTCCGATGGACACCGGTTATCTATTTTTGAAGATGATATTGGTCAGCCAACCAGCTACGAAGCCCGCATCATTTTGCCGAGAAAAGCAGTACAGGAGTTAAGTCGATTACTGGAAGACGCTGAGGCAGAACTGAACATTCAATTTTCCAACAATCACATTCGAATTTATTACAAGGATGTGGTGTTTTCATCCAAGTTGATTGATGCCAAATTCCCGGATTTCAGCAAAGTCTTTAATCAGGCCTTTATGACCCCGTTACTGATTCACAAACAATTGCTTAGAGATGCATTGACCCGTGTGGCGATTCTGTCCAATGAAAAATACAAAGGTATTACCTTTGATATTGGCGACGACTTGCTAAAACTCAGTACGCATAACCCGGAACATGATGAAGCTGAAGAAGAGTTGCAGATCGATTATCAGGGACAACCCTTGAGCATTTCCTTTAATTCCCAATACATGCTGGATGCGGTATCCAATCTGGACTCCGAACTGGCGGTAATCACCATTGCCAGTAATGCCAGCAGTTGTTTTATCGAAGAACCTGAGCTTCCTCTGTTTAAATTCATCGTTATGCCAATGCGCATATAAGCATCACTGATGACATTGTTGAAACTGGATATTTTCTCAGTCAGAAATATCCAATCGGCAAGCATACAGCCTTCCCCTGGTCTGAATTTCATTACGGGCGGAAATGCCAGCGGCAAAAGTGCTTTGCTCGAAGCCGTTTTTATTTTAGGTAGGGCACGTTCCTTTCGTACTCAACACGTCAAACAGGCCATCAGTTTCAATCAGGCATGCTTGATTGTGGCTGCCCAACACGCTCAGACACAAGGCTCAATCAGTAATCTAGGGATTCAGATTGATAACAAGCAATATGAGATTCATATCGATCAGGAAAAACGCCTGAAAGCGGATCTTGCCTATTTATTACCCGTACAGTTGATTCATCCCAAAAGCTATAGTTTGCTGGATGCAGGTCCACAATATCGGCGTGAATTTTTGGATTGGGGGATTTTTAATCACAATCGTAACTTTCTACCTAACTGGCGTCGCTATAGCAAAGCCTTGCAACAACGCAATGCACTTTTAAAAAGTCGGCAGCTGAGGCAACTGCCCGCTTGGGACAGAGAGTTAGTTGAATATGGCAATGTAGTGAATACTTTGCGTAAAGAGTACATTGATCACTTAACCCCGGTGTTTTTACAAATGGCCGGGCAGTTTTTGGATACAACACAAATCGAACTTCGTTTCACAGCCGGTTGGGATGACCAAACCAGCCTGGAGCAAACATTCAAAACCAATCTGGAAAAGGACTTGCGGTATGGCTTTACTCAAAGCGGTCCGCATCGAGCAGACTTTCTAACCTTTCACAATAACCGCCTAGCCAAAGATTATTTATCACGCGGCCAACAAAAACTTTTAGTGTTGGCTTTGCTACTTTCCCAGGTGCGGGTGTTGAACAACATAGCTCAAAATGACTGCTGTATTTTGATTGATGATCTGAATGCTGAATTGGATACAGAAAACAGGTCAAAATTGCTAAAATACTTAGCTGAACTTGGATGTCAGGTATTTATAACCAGTACCGACTTCTCAGATTTCGGTGATTTAAGCACGCTAAATAATTACAAAGTGTTTCACGTGGAACACGGTTGCATTCAGCAGCTTTAAGGTTTCACGTGAAACATCAATAAAACGCATCAAGCACGTTTCAAAAAGCCCCTTTGCATAAAGCAAAGGCTGACGCGGCATTGTTGTACAACACCAGACAATGGAATACAAAACCATGAGTGAGCAATACGATAGTTCGAATATCACAGTACTAAAAGGACTGGACGCGGTAAGAAAACGTCCCGGTATGTACATAGGCGATACAGACGACGGGTCCGGTTTACATCACATGGTATTTGAGGTGGTCGATAACTCCATTGACGAAGCGCTGGCAGGCTACTGCAAAGGTGTGGATGTGGTGATACATGAAAATGGCTCGGTATCGGTTTATGACGACGGTCGTGGTATCCCGGTTGATATACATCAGGAAGAAGGCCGTTCAGCAGCGGAAGTGATTATGACCGTCCTGCACGCAGGTGGTAAATTTGACGATAATGCCTATAAAGTCTCCGGCGGCTTACATGGCGTGGGGGTATCGGTAGTCAATGCCTTGTCGGAAGAGTTGACGCTTAAAGTTCGCAAGGGCGGCAAGCTGTATCAGCAAAAATATATTCTTGGCGAGCCAGTCGCACCGATGGCAGTGGTGGGTGAATCAGAAGGCAGCGGTACTTACATCAACTTCAAACCCAGCCCGACTATCTTCACCAATATCGAATTTCACTACGACATCCTAGCCAAACGTTTGCGCGAGCTGTCGTTTTTAAATTCCGGTGTCAGAATTTCCTTGCGGGATGAAAGAAATGGCAAGGAAGATGTATTTGAATTCGAAGGCGGCATCAGCGCTTTCGTGCAACATCTGAACAAAAACAAAACGCCGCTGTTTGATAAAGTCTTTCATTTCATCGCTGAAAAAGAAGGCGTCACAGTGGAAGTAGCGATGCAATGGAACGACTCCTACCAGGAGAACGTGTTCTGCTATACCAACAATATCCCGCAACGTGACGGCGGTACGCATTTGGCCGGTTTTAGAGGCGCATTAACCCGCACCATCAACCAATACATCGAAACCAACGGTCTGGCTAAAAAAGAAAAAGTTGCTACGACCGGTGATGATGCCCGCGAAGGTTTAACTGCTGTATTGTCGGTCAAAGTACCCGATCCAAAGTTTTCTTCACAAACCAAAGACAAACTGGTGTCTTCAGAAGTAAAGCCTTTGGTCGAATCAACCATGAACGAAAAACTGCAGGAATTCCTGCTGGAACAGCCGCAAGTCGCCAAAGCCATCGTCAATAAGATTATAGATGCCGCCAGAGCGCGAGAGGCCGCGCGTAAGGCCCGCGAAATGACTCGCCGCAAGACAACCCTGGATATTGCCGGTCTGCCCGGTAAACTGGCTGATTGTCAGGAAAAAGACCCAGCCCTATCCGAACTGTTCATCGTGGAAGGGGACTCGGCTGGCGGATCGGCCAAACAAGGCCGGGATCGCCGCACCCAAGCCATCCTGCCATTGAAAGGTAAAATCCTCAACGTCGAAAAAGCCCGCTTCGACAAAATGATTTCCTCGGAAGAAGTCGGTACGCTGATTACTGCGTTGGGCTGCGGTATCGGCAAAGACGAATACAACATCGAAAAATTACGCTACCACCGCATCATCATCATGACCGACGCGGATGTCGACGGCTCACACATTCGCACCTTGTTATTGACCTTCTTCTACCGTCAATTACCGGAACTGGTTGAACGCGGCCACATCTACATCGCCCAACCGCCGCTATATAAAGTCAAAAAAGGTAAACAGGAACATTACGTCAAGGACGACAGTGCCTTAAACCAATATCTGATTCAACTGGCACTGGACAAAGCGCAACTGCAAACCGATGCCGACACGCCGGTTATACAAGGGCAAGGTCTGGAAAAACTGGCGATAGAATTTGCCAATGTAATGGCTGTTATCAATCGCCTATCCAGACGCTACGACGATTTATATCTGGAGCAAATGACCTACTTGCCGCCTTTAAGCGAGGAGACTAAAGCCAACAAGGAAAAGCTCACAGCTTGGTTTGCCCAACTGGAAACCAACTTGAACGTCGGCGGTCACAAAGCGATTTTCAACACCGAACTGAAATATCACGCCAGTGATGACTTTGATGTCACCATCAACAAACGTCTGCACGGCATCACCAAAACCTTTGTGTTGCATGCCACCTTCTTCGCCGGCAACGACTATCAAAAAATCGCCCATTACGCAGAAGAAACCCTCAGCCTGTTCGGCAGCGATTCCGTCATGCGCATGGGCGAACGCGAACAGTCTGTCGATAACTTCAAGCAGGCTTTCGAATGGATGATGAAAGAAGTCAAAAAAGGCCAGCACATACAACGCTACAAAGGTCTGGGCGAAATGAATCCGGAACAACTCTGGGAAACCACCCTGGACGCCAACAGCCGCCGCATGCTGCAAGTCACCATCAACGACGTCGTCGCCGCCGACGAAATCTTCACCACCCTGATGGGCGATGTCGTGGAACCACGCCGAGACTTTATTGTGAAGAATGCGCTGGACGTGGCGAATTTGGATGTTTAGTTCATATGGTGTGTCGGCTAACTAAAACTTCACAGAGGATTCATGCCCATTTTGCACTGGCTCAACAAAAACCAAGCCGTCAAAACCGTTAGCCAATGCGCTTACCGCTTGCTGGAAGAAGTGCCGGGATTGTCTTACGGCGATACCTGCAACAGCAATATGCTGATTCAAGGCGACAACCTGGAAGCCTTGAAAGCACTGATTCCGTTCTACGCCGGTCAGGTGAAATGCATTTACATCGACCCGCCGTATAACACCCGCTCGGCCTTCAGCCATTACGACGACAATCTGGAACACTCGATTTGGTTGAGCATGATGTACCCGCGTTTGGAACTGCTGCGGGAATTGTTGAGCGAAGACGGCAGTATCTGGGTAACTATGGACGACAATGAAGTGCATTATCTCAAGGTGATGATGGACGAAGTGTTTGGTAGGGGAAGTTTTGTAGCAAGTTTTGCATGGGAGAAAGATAAAGGTCGTCGAAACGATACTGACATTTCAAGTGCGCATGATCATATTCTTCTATATGCAAAAAATAGAGATATTTGGAGAAAAATAAGAAACCCATTACCAAGAACAGAAGCGCAGAAGGCAAGATATAAAAATCCAGACAATGATCCCCGTGGCCCATGGCTACAAGGAGACAACGGGACTGCGAAAAGTGGTAGTGAGTCAGCAAGATTTCCAATTACTTTGCCATCCGGAAGAGTTGTTGTGCCGCCGATTGGAAATTATTGGCGTTTCTCTATCGCAAATTTTGAAAAGGCGCAGGAAGAAGGACGAGTTTACTTTGGTGCAAACGGAGATGGTTTACCAGTTATTAAGCGTTATCTCACTGATGTTCAAGATGGTGTTGTACCGAGAACATGGTGGACAGCTGAAGAAGCAGGAAGTAACCAATCAGCTAAACGTGATCATTTGAGAAAGCTAATGCCAGAGATTGAGCCATTTGCAACGCCGAAACCGGAAGAGCTTTTGAAGTTGATTTTGCATATCTCCACCAACCCCAACGACCTCATCCTTGACAGCTTCCTCGGCTCCGGCACAACCGCCGCTGTGGCTCACAAAATGAACCGCCGTTACATCGGCATCGAAATGGGCGACCACGCGCAAACTCATTGCCAGACCCGTTTGCAAAAAGTCGTCGATGGCGAACAGGGTGGCATTTCCAAAGTGGTCGATTGGCAGGGTGGTGGTGGCTTTCGCTTCTTCAAACTGGGCGAACCGGTGTTCGACGCTTACGGCAAGCTCAATCACGACATCAAATTCGCCGCGCTGGCCGCACACATTTGGTACGCGGAAACCAAAACACCGCTGGCTAAAACCGCTAATTCGCCGTTGCTGGGCATTGACGACGGCACCGCCTACTATCTACTGTACAACGGCATCCTCGGCGACCGCCGCCCGCAAGGCGGTAACGTGTTGACCTCACGTGTATTGGCCGAATTGCCCGGCATAGGTGACCATGTCGGCCCGGTTACAATCTATGGTGAAAGCTGCCGTTTGGGACCGTCACGCTTGGCTGAGCACAACATCACCTTCAAACAAATTCCGTATGATGTGAAGGCGTTGTAAAGACGCCCTTTTTAACTTGGGAGTGAATACCATGATCGATCTACCCACAAACACTGAAAACCGTTTGATTCACGCGGCACAAGATGAAGGTCAAAACTTGGCTCAATTCGTGGACCGGCTGCTGGATATTTATTTAGAAGACAAGGTAGACGCGGAGCACGCCGCAGCGGCTTATCAGGCATTCATCGATAGCGGCGAAGCCTCGATACCGTTAGAAAAAGTGATGGCGGAACATGGGGTATAAAGTTGAATTTACTCCCAAGGCGACCAAACAGTTTGCCAAAATGGATAACGCCACAAAAAAACGCCTACAGGATTTCTTGTTGAAATTGCAAGGATTGGATAACCCTCGCGCCAGTGGTAAAGCCCTACAAGGCGCTTTGTCAGACATGTGGCGCTACCGTATGGGTGATTACCGAATTTTAACGCGCATCATTGATGACACATTGATCGTGCTGGTGGTTTCGCTTGATCACCGTTCATCGGTCTATAACTAGCACTTTGCAAGGATTGCCATGCTGACATTAAAAGGCTACCAACAACGCGCTATCGATACCTTGGATGATTTTCTGTGCAAGGCTCGCGACCGGCAAAATGTCACGGACGCTTATGCCGAAGCCTTGCAAGAGCAAGGCTTGCCAGCATTGGCCTACCGGGATTACGGCTTTGCCGAGGTGCCTTATGTGTGTTTCCGCATTCCCACCGGCGGCGGTAAAACCCTGCTGGCATCTCATGCCATCGTTACAGCGGCTAAAAGCTATCTGGATGCGGATTTTCCGATTACCTTGTGGCTGGTTCCCAGCAACACCATACGGCAACAAACCGTTGATGCGTTGAAAAAGCCCGGTCATCCGTACCGGGAAAAATTGGATTTTGCCTTTAATCATCAAGTGCTGGTATTGGACATTGACGAGGTCACCCAAATCCGGCCACAAGACATCGGGCAGAAAGCCATTGTGGTAGTGTCGACCTTGGCTAATTTGCGCGTCAACGATACCTCGGGGCGCAAGGTGTATGCGTATCACGAAAACTTCGAGCCGCATTTCGCCAAGTTGCCGCCCAACCATCCATATCTGGACAGGCTGGAAAAAGTCAGCGAAGCCGATATTCAGGAAGTGGGTTTAAGTGCTCACGAGCTTGGCAAAATCAAATACTCGTTTGCCAACTTGTTGGCTCTGCACCGGCCGTTGTTGATTGTCGACGAGGCGCATAACGCCAGAACCTCATTGACCTTCGATACTTTGCAGCGGGTGCATCCGGCCGCGATTATCGAATTTACCGCTACCCCCAACACCTCAACCACCAACGGCAGCAACATTCTTTACCACGTTTCTGCGGCGGAATTGAAGGCCGAAGAGATGATCAAGTTGCCGATTATCTTAACTGAGCACCAAAACTGGCAGGATGCGGTACGCGATACCGTTATCACCCGCAACAAATTAGCTCAGGATGCCCAGAAAGATGAGGCGTATATCCGCCCGATTGCCTTGCTGCAAGCCGAAGCCAAAAATGGCGAAGTGACGGTTGAGGTGTTGAAAGCCTATCTGACCGACGATTTGCATATCGAAGCCGACACCATAGCGGTTGCCACCGGCAACCAGCGCGAACTGGATGGCCTGAATTTGTTCGATCCTACTTGCCCTATCGAATACATCATCACTATCGAAGCCTTGAAAGAGGGTTGGGATTGTTCATTTGCCTATGTGTTTTGCTCGGTCAAGCAAGTCAGTTCCAGTAAGGATGCCGAACAATTGCTGGGCCGGGTGCTGCGGATGCCGTTCGCCCGTCGGCGGCTGATTGAAGATTTAAACCGAGCTTACGCGCATTTAGCCACCAAGGGTTTTGCGAATGCCGCGAAGGAATTGACTGACAAGTTGATTGCCATGGGTTTTGAGGAAATGGAAGTTGCGGCGTTTTTGCGTCAGCAAGCGCCGGTTGGTAATGGGCAAACCGATATTTTTGGTGGTGGTGGCGAAATTTCCCGGCCAGCACCGGTTAGTTTGGTGATTGAATTACCTACCATGCCGGATCTGGAGCATTTGGACGACGCCGACAAACGCCAATTGGCTATCAGTGAGGATAACGGCGCTTATGTCGTGCGCATCAGCGGTGAAGTGTCTGAACCGTTGCAGCAAGCCTTACTTAAAGCGGTGGGTAAAAAGCCTGCTCAAGAAGCCATCGCCCGCGATTTGCGCATCCACAACCAAAGTATCCAGGCGCAAAAATCACCATCCGAACGCGGCGAAATGTTTGGTCGTTTGCCGTTGCTGTGCGCTGTCATTCAAGACGAATTAGAACTGATCGAACCGGAAACCATTCTGGAAAACGGTCAGTTGAACTTGCTCGATTACCCGGCCAAATTGAATAACTTCCGCATACAGGAAACCAGCAACAGTTTTTCCATCGACATGGATGGCAAGGAAATCAGCTACCACATTGCCCAGCAAAACGAAGTAATTAATCTCAATGAAGATTTATTAGATGTTACCGAACAAGACTTGATCGGCTGGCTGGATCGGGAATGTAAGCAAGCCGATGTGATGCAACGCGACCTGATCAAATTTAGCGCCCTGCTGATCAACGATTTGCTGCAAACACCCAACATCACAGTGACCGCATTGGTACGCAACAAATACCCCTTGCTACGTGCGGTCAGAGATTTAATCGACCTATACCGCAAACGTGCGCAAAAAGCCGGTTACCAACAAACCTTGTTCGGCCATGCGGCGCAAGTGGTGTTGACGGATGAATTGGTTTATCGCTTTTCGCCAGACCACTACCCAGCGCGTCCGCCGTATTACGCCGGCCGGTACAAATTTCAAAAACACTTTTATCCGATTATTGAAGACTTGAAAGCCCAAGGCGAAGAGTACGAATGCGCGAAAGCGATTGATAGTTTGCCGGAAGTGAAATATTGGATTCGGAACTTGGTGCGTCGAGATCATGCCTCGTTTTGGCTGCCGCTGGCCCACAACCGCTTTTACCCGGATTTTGTCTGCGAATTGAAAGACGGCCGGATGTTGGTCGTCGAATACAAGGGTGAAGCCTACGCCAGCAATGACGATTCAGCCGAAAAGCGTGCGGTGGGTGAGCTGTGGTCTAAGTCTAGTCAAGGGCGATGCTTGTTTATCATGGCGATCGAGCAGGACGGTCAGGGACGAAATGTGACGCAACAGATTCAGGATTTGGTTTTATCAAATTAACCAGACGCACATAACAAAAGGGTCAGGTCTCGAATTAAGAGTTCCCAGTTTTAAAGTACGGTTAACGCTATGACCAGACCTCTTAGACCCGAATTTCCAAATGCGCTCTACCAAATCACTTCCCGCGGTGATCGTCAGGCAAGACAGCAATTCTTAATTCGGGACCTGACCCTCAAAGCTACTTAAAGCTATAACAATCGACAGTTAAAGATTTTAAATGAGAGGTCGATAACAGTTTTACGCTCATTTATGCGGTAACTGCCATGAATATTCAAGCTTTTGGTTCAGCCATTTCATCTTTCCCGTTTGGGGCAAGAAAATCCAATCAATCCAATCAGGTTCGGCTTAACGATTGGCAGCCTCATGCCCAAGGCAATCTGGCAAAAAGTCAACGATATCGGCATGGCGATGTGCAGAAATTAGTCGAAAACCGCCTGACTGATAGCATCAGTAAAGCAACAGACGCCCCGTTCATCTCTGACCCCAGGCATACCGGTAAAACACTGGATTCAGATAAACTGGCAGAAAGAATCTTGACCCATATTGCTAAGTCTTACGGACAACAAATCAGGCAAGATCCGGGTTTTGATACAGCCCATTTTTTATCTCATGTCAGACTGGGGCTTGAAGAGGGGTTTGCGCAGGCGCGTGACGCATTAGCCCAATTGGGGTTGTTAAGCGATGACCAAAATGCCAGTTTGGATGATGCATATGCCAGCATCCAGGAAGGATTAAACAGACTTGAGTCAAGCAATCTCAATCCTGTCAACGTAACAGAAGTGAGGACACAGGGCATTGCCGCTCAAATCAGGAAATCAGCCGAGATCGAAATCGTTACCAAAGAAGGCGATGTGGTGAAAATCAGCTTGGCGGGTTCTGCAGCAATGAGCCAGAGCATGGCACATGTTAAACAAAATGGCAGTGAAGCCACAGCGTTTGAATCCAGTTTTCAAGGCGGCGCTGATTTCAATATTTCCATAGAAGGAGATTTGAATGAGGACGAACAACACGCCTTAAAACTATTGTTGAAACAAATGACTAAAGTTGGCAAAGATTTTTTTAGCGACAATATGCAGGCAGCCTTCAAGCAAGCGCAAAAAATCGGTCTGGACACAGAGCAACTGGCAAGTCTTTCCATGAATTTGAGCATGGAAAAATCGGTGCAGGCTATTTCTACATATCAACAGACCGCGATGCCTGAGCAAAATTTGCCAGCCGATAAAATCAAACAAATTGGCGGTTTTTTAAATCGCGCCGGAGCGGATTTACTGTCATCGCAAGCAGCGTTAGCGTTTTTTGCAGATCAACAAGCGGCGTTTAATAGCCTGTTTGAGGTGGTCAGTCATTTTTTGAGCGATGACTATGCAGTACAGGCCCCTGAGGACAAGTTGCCAACACTGCGCGACTTAATTGCAAGCAATCTGAATGTCTAATCTTGCTGTGCCGGCATTCTGCCGGTTCTGATTTTGTGCAAGATAGATGCTTGTGTCAGTGTGAAACAGCAAGGTGATGAAAGCAAGCATATGTATTTATTCAGTTTTCCAATTTCCGGATTTACCGCCGCTTTTTTCCAGCAAGCGTACACCTTGAATCACCATGCCGCGATCAACCGCCTTGCACATGTCATAAATGGTCAATAGCGCAATTTGGGTGGCTGTCAACGCCTCCATTTCCACGCCGGTTTGGCCGTTGGTTTTAGCTGTTGTTTTGCAATGAACCCGATTTTGTTGGGGCTGGGGCTGTAATTGAATTTCGATGTGGGTCAGTGGCAGCGGGTGACAAAGCGGGATAAGATCGGCGGTTTTTTTGCTGGCCATAATGCCGGCAATGCGGGCGATACCCAGCACGTCGCCTTTTTTATGATTGCCTGCCATAATCAGCGCCAAGGTGTCCGACTGCATGTCAATAAAGCCCTCGCATACCGCCGTACGTTGCGTTATGGCTTTTTCACCAACATCGACCATGTGCGCTTCGCCAGCGCTGTTAAAATGCGTAAGGTTTGATTGGGACATGATCAAAACAAGTTATAAAAAATTCCATTGTATTATCGGGTGAACAGCCATGTCGATTAAAGTCCGCTATTTTGCCAGCCTGAAAGAGCATGTTGGCCGTGGCGAAGATGAGTTGATTCTCAGTAATGCCATGACGGTGCAGGCTATCTGGCAGCAACTCAATCCACAGATCAATTTGCCGGAGTCTGCCTTGGCTGCAGTAAACATGGACTATGTGACTATGGATACGCTGGTTGGCGAGGGTGACGAAGTGGCATTTTTTCCGCCGGTTACCGGGGGTTGATCATGCAGATCAGATTATGCGAACAGCCATTTAATCCCTGGCAAGAAATTCAGGCCTATCAAGCAGGCCTATCCAGTCTGGCTGGAAAGTTTGGCGCTACCAGTGTATTTGTCGGCAGCATGCGCGATTTTAACCAGGGAGACGGCGTCAGCAGTATGTATCTGGAGCATTACCCAGGTATGACAGAAAAACAGTTAGCGCAGATTGTCGAGCAGGCCCAAAACCAGTGGCAGCTTCTGGAATGCTTGGTGATACATCGGCTTGGCGAGGTTAAACCGGAGGATGTGTTGGTATTGGTTGCCGTCTGGTCGGCGCATCGAGGCGATGCGTTTGATGCCAGTCGCTTTATCATGGAAAATCTCAAAAGCCGGGCGCCATTCTGGAAAAAGGAAACTCTGGCATCGGGTCAAGCGCGCTGGGTGGACAAGAACACCGAGGGCTATCATAAAATCGCCGATTAATGGGCGGGTTTTAAACTGCTTATCAGGCTATCAGGTTGATAGCGCTTCCTAATGTTACTTTTCAGATTCGTGCAGATTCTCGTCATTCCGGAGTCGAAGACCGCGAAGCGAATCCGGCTCTCGTGGATGGTTGAAACTTAACATCCGTGCGCTGGATGCCCGCTTCCCGGCGGACATGATGGCAGTTTTGAAATATGACAAAGAACTAACCAATCTTAACGCTTAAAAGAGTCTCGATGGCTAAAACCGCTTATTACTCGCACATGCTTAAACAGCAATGCTTATACCGTAGCAAGAATTCGTTCTTGTATGCCTGCATGGTGCTTGGCCTAAATGCATGTAGCGTCACCACACCGCCGGTCGTTGAAACCCCGGCACCCCCACATAAACAACAGACTGAACTACATTCGGTTGCAAGTGTTCAATCGTCAGCGGCAACTTCCCTGCCAACTCGCGTCAGTGCAGAGCATTGTAGCGTTGTCGACGAAAAGCCGGTACGCAGCAGCTGCTTTCACCTTACACCTGGCGGCCATGGTCAGCATGGGTCTATGTGCCAGCCGCAGAGCATCCCATACGCGCGCTGCCGTAGCCAAATTTCCAGCTGCAATCTGGGTAATACCAGCCCGGTGGAACTGTTCAATTGCGAGCAGAAACGCGGATACACCTCGGCCATTCCTCAAGCAGGGGCTTTAATGTCGATTGGTGTTAACCAGCAACATCACATGAGCACTGGTCATACACTGTATGTGGAAGAAGTCTGTCCTAACCCTGACGGCACCTACAGAATACGCGTGTCGCACACCAACTATGATCGTCAGTGTCATTTGGAAGAAGATGTCTGGGTGCACTACGATCCGCAGCATAAATACGCGGATTTTAATACCGGCCATTGGGCAGCTTGGGGCAAGCATTTGCCGATACAGGGATTTATTCTGCGAGAACCGTTAAAAAGTGGAAGTCCTGACAGTTTTTCCAATCGCCCGGATACCGTTACAGAGCCGCATTCTGTTACACCAACCACCCATAAAAAATCAGTTGCACCAAAAGCCAAAGCCGCAGGAGCCAAGCACAAACAACACCTAAGGAAGCGCTGATTAAATCCTTCGACAGGTTTAGGACTAACGGTAAGTGTTTGATTCCGTTCGTGGTCGATTGCATGGATGCAGGCGTTAAAGCAACGCAGGAGCCGTTGCCGAGAGCGTGTCGAACCACTTGTGTCCCAGAGTGTATGCGTGGAATCGATTTATTCAGCGCTTCCCTAAACACCCGCTGATAACGTCAGCGGTGTCTTTTTCCTGTTGTAAGTATCCGGAGTCAGCACTTTTTTTGCGAAGCATGCAGCACATGCTTCGCGACGATTTTATAAGGCAGGCGTTAATTCAACACAATGCGGCGACTATGCATTGATTGGATGGTCGGTTGCTTGGTAATGCTTAACAGGGTTGATTCGGGCAATTTGCGCTCGATGATACGGATCATATCGATTTCTCCCTCAGGATCAAGTGAATCGAAAGCCTCCTGCATCATGATCCATTTTGGTTTTTGCAATATCACTCTGGCGAGCCCTAGTCGTTGTTGCTGCTCTCGTTCCAGGGTTTTCTCCCAATCGGCTACTTCATCCAATTGCGCAATCAAATCGCCGACCCCAACTAGATTTAAGGCATATTCCAGATCGTCCTGCTTAAAATCTTTGCTGCTTAAAGGATAGCAAATCGCCGACCGCAATCTGCCGGTTGGCAGGAATGGTCGCGGCGGCATAAAGAACATGGGTTCATCATCAGGCAGTTCAATTGAGCCTTCACCCCAAGGCCATAAGCCGGCCATGGCTTTAAATAATTTATTTCCGGTATAAGCATTTCCGGCAATCAATACCCGCTCGCCTGCCTTGATTTCTTCGTTTAAAGACTGGATGCAGACAATGCCGTCCAAACGGGATAGGCACAGATTTTTAAATCGCAACACAGACTGGTCTTTTTTAACCAGATGGATACGGTGCGGATCGGGTTTGGCGATTTCTTTTTCCAACTGCTCCAGGGCGCTGACCAATCCCAAAACCCGTTCGACCGATGCCCGCCATTCCGCCACGCGGCCCATGTTGTCGACCGGCCAGGATAGCGCAGATACCATGTGCTGGAACGATTGCGCAGACTGCATCAATGCTCCGAGAGTAATGCTGCCCAGAATGTAGCGCGGTGCTGACACCAATATCGGAAAAGCCATCGACAATACGGAGTAGCCGGAGCTAAACAGCATAATGTTTTCCCAGGCTTTGGTTTGTTGGTTCCAGGCATCGACGATGTCGCCAAACAAGCGATGAAAGCGCGGTGTTTCGTGGCTCTCGCCGTGAATCAAGGCAATCGCCAGGGAGTTTTCGCGGGCTTTGACCAACGAAAAACGGAAATTCGCCTCAACGGTTTGTCGGTTATCAGTGGCTTTGGTGAGTGGTCTGCCAATCCACCAGCCCAGCATGGATGCGCTGGCCGCATAAATCATGGCAATCCACACCAAGTGGCCCATGATTTCAATTTGCATAAAGCCCAGGTTGACATTAATTGTTCCAGACAAATCCCACAAAATCCGGGTAAAACTGGCCAGTAACAACGCGCTGTAAAAAAGGCTGTGTAGCAAATCTATCGCGTATTCAGTGGCAATTCTTACGTCTTCGGCTATACGGCCATCAGGATTGTCGTGTTTGCCGGGAATATGGGTAACCAGATAGTGTCTACCCTCGTGCATCCATTGGCCGATCAGTTTATCTGTCAGCCAGCCGCGCCAATCCAGCTGTATCCGACGTTTTACCATCAAATGCGTCACGGTAATCGCGATATTGGCGATGAAAATCAGAACAATCAAGCCGACCTGAGTAAACAGGCGGGGCATAGAGCGCTGATCCAGAGCGTCAAACAAATCCGCGCTCCAAATCGTGATATAGACTGATATGGCAATTTGCAGCAAAGTAAGCACCAACAGCGCCAGGGATAAGCTGCGGACTGTGGCTTTATTCTCGGAGAACCAAAAAGGTCCCGCTAGCCGAATAAATTGAATAAAAAATCTGCTGGTCGTTTGCAAAGCCATACTCCTATTTCAGGTGAGCGGGCAATATACAAATTAGCCGGGCGAATAACAATATAAAACTGTAGCTGCTAGTCTAAACTGCTTAAATCCTGCGTTTAATTTGGCTGATTTTCGGGCATTAAAAAGCCGGCAAGGAAATTGATCCCAAGCCGGCTTGTGTAATTCAGTAATTGAAATGCTTAGGATTTGCTTGCAAATAACGTCCAGAAATTTGGTTCTTACCAAAGCACGGTCTACTCGCCCTTGTTTAAAACAGAGGGCTGGGGAGATTGTTCAAATACATTCCCCTCAATGCCCTGCCTGATTATAAAGATGTTTCAGAAACAACGTCTTGCCGGCACAGCCTGCCCCGCTCAGGGAATGCCGGGGGATTGCTAAAATCAAGACCACAAGGATGTGTTCGGCGCTCGTCATCCATGGCTTCTGGATCTTGGCAATCCGAGATGACGTTTTTTGGCTCACCCTTCATGCACTGTGGGTACTATTTCAAAGGTGAACGTTATTTTTGGCGAAATGCTTAACGTTTCATCGAATCGAAAAACTCGGCGTTGGTTTTAAAGTCTTTTAATTTGCCCAATAAAAACTCGGATGCGGCCAATTCGTCCATAGGTTGCAGAATTTTCCGTAAAATCCAGGTTTTTTGCAGTTCGTCGGGATCGACCAGATATTCTTCGCGGCGGGTGCCGGAACGATTGATATTGATGGCAGGATAAATGCGTTTCTCGGCAATTTTGCGTTCCAGATGCAGTTCCATGTTGCCCGTGCCTTTGAATTCTTCAAAAATCACCTCATCCATGCGGGAGCCGGTTTCAACCAGTGCGGTTGCAATAATCGTCAAACTACCGCCTTCTTCGATATTTCGGGCCGCACCGAAAAAGCGTTTGGGTTTTTCCAGCGCATTGGCATCCACACCGCCGGACAGCAATTTGCCGGAGGACGGTACCACCATGTTGTAAGCACGCGCCAAACGGGTAATCGAGTCTAACAGAATAACCACATCGTGTTTGTGCTCAACCAAACGACGGGCTTTTTCGATAACCATATCGGCGACCTGAACGTGACGGGTGGCCGGCTCATCGAAGGTGCTAGATACCACTTCACCGCGCACACAGCGCTCCATTTCTGTGACCTCTTCCGGGCGTTCGTCGATCAACAATACGATCAGATAACATTCAGGATTTTTCTCGGCGATGGCATGGGCAATACTTTGCATGATCATGGTTTTACCGGCTTTCGGCGGCGATACGATCAAACCACGCTGACCTTTGCCGATCGGTGCAATCAAGTCAATGATCCGGGCAGTCAAATCTTCGCTGGTGCCATTGCCTTGCTCAAGGCGGAAACGTTTGTTGGCGAATAGGGGGGTTAGGTTGGAAAAGGAAATTTTGTTTTTGGCGTGTTCTGGGGATTCGAAATTGATGCTTTCTACTTTGAGCATCGCAAAATAACGTTCACCTTCTTTGGGCGGTCTGATTTTGCCGCTAACTGTGTCGCCGGTGCGCAGGCCAAAGCGTCTGATCTGGCTGGGTGAAACGTAAATATCATCCGGTCCTGCCAGATAGGAACAACCGGGGGTCCGTAAAAAACCAAAACCGTCTTGCAGTATTTCTAAAACGCCATCCCCAAATATGTCTTCACCGCTCTTTGCCTGCTTTTTCAGAATAGAGAAAATCAATTCCTGCTTTCGAGCTCTATCGATATTTTCAAGCCCAAGGGATTCGGCAATAGAAATAATTTCACTAACTTGTTTTAGTTTTAACTCGGTAAGATTCATAAGGATTATGGGGAAAGAAGAAATGCAAACGGCATGAAACCGTCTATGCAGAAGTGGTTGTCGGAAAAATGTCGGGGATTTGAATGCTCAGAAAGCAAGCTTGGGCGATTCTAGCGCAATAACCGGACTTATCAAAACGTTTTCTGAAAAGCCCGGTTATGTTGGAGAATGTCAGATATTGCTATCGATAAATGCCGTTAATTGCGATTTGGTCAAAGCGCCTACTTTGGTCGCTTCAACTTCGCCAGCCTTAAACAGCATCAGAGTGGGAATCCCACGCACACCATAGTGCTGTGGTGTTTTGGGATTTTCGTCGATATTCAATTTGGCAATAGTCAATTTGCCTTGATAATCAGCTGCAACTTCATCCAGAACTGGGGCAATCATTTTGCACGGGCCACACCATTCTGCCCAGTAATCCACTAACACAGGTCCGCTGGCTTTAAGTACAGTCTCGTTAAAATCAGCATCCGATACATGAAGGACTAAGTCGCTCACGCCAATCTCCAAAAGTTTACAAAGTAAAAACTATAGTTATGTCGCGCGGTAATTGTCAATCGATTTCATCGCCAGCGGTTTTAGGCTATGCTATTGGGCTATGAAAAAAGCACATTTAACGGAAACACGTTTTAGCAATCTGGAGCTTTCCGACTCCATTATCACCAGCCTGAAAGAAGCAGGATTTATCAATTGTACGCCGATTCAGGACAAATCTCTGCCGTTGGCACTGCGCGATAAAGACGTGGCTGGTCAGGCCCAAACCGGCACCGGCAAAACCGCCAGCTTTTTATTGGCTACCTTCCAGCGCCTGATCAATGATGAAAGTGAGAAAATCAAAAATCCGCGTGCATTGATTTTAGCACCGACCCGCGAACTGGCCATTCAAATTCATAAAGATGCGCTGGTTTTAGGTAAATATTTGAATCTGAAATTCGCTTTGATCTATGGTGGCACGGATTATCAAAAACAGCTGGATAAACTGAAAACCAACGTCGACATCATCATCGGCACGCCGGGCCGTATCATCGATTTTTATCGGCAAGGGGCCTTCACACTGGACAATATCCAGGTTACCGTGATGGACGAAGCCGACCGGATGTTTGATTTGGGCTTCATCAAAGATATTCGTTTTCTGTTACGCCGCATGCCGCCGCCGGAAAAACGCTTGAATCTGCTGTTTTCCGCGACCTTGTCTTACAAGGTCACCGAACTGGCTTACGAACACATGAACAATCCGGTGCTTATCCGCATCGAATCGGAAGAAGTGACGTCCAAAGCTATCAACCAAATCGCTTATTGCCCAGCCAACGATCAAAAAATACCGTTGTTGCTAGGACTTTTGAAATACCATCAGCCGTTACGCAGCATCGTATTCGTCAACACCAAAAGGTGTGCGGAACAGCTTGATGACTATCTGGAAGCCAATGGATACAAGGTAGCCATGCTCAGTGGCGACGTACCTCAGGAAAAGCGCCAAAGGCTGCTCAATGATTTTCAGGAAAACCGGGTTACGCTGCTAATTGCTACTGATGTGGCCGCGCGTGGTTTGCATATCCCGGATGTGTCGCATGTGTTCAATTACGATTTGCCGCAGGACGTTGAAGATTATGTGCATCGGATTGGGCGTACTGCCCGCTTTGGCGCCAGTGGTGAAGCCATCAGCTTTATTTGCGAGGAATATGCGTATTCGATGCCGGATATTGAAGACTATATTGGCGAAAAAGTCCCGGTTACCTCGATTACTCAGGACATGCTGGTTGAAGACGTGATAAAACCCGAACGCAAGGCACCTCGTGAGCGTGTGATGCCCCACGACAAGCGCCCGCCAAGGCCGAAGGCTGATCGTAAGCCCAGAGAGTTTAAGCCGAGGCAACAGGAGGCAAGCCTGCCATCAGCGCCCGAAAATCCTCCACAGCCGGAAACTCAGTAATTTCCCGCACCGGAGCCTGACTATCCGGTTTGCTGATAGACACCAGATGCGCGATGCCGAATTCCTGGGCAGAGCGCAGCACTGCCAAGCTATCGTCTACCAGCAAAGTGCTATGTTTTTCAAAGAGATGATAGTCTTGCAGGGTTTGCCAAAATCCCTGCTGTTCCTTTGCCAGACCAAAATCGTGTGACGAAACAATCTCATCAAAAAATTGCTGCAGACAGGTTTTCTGCATTTTCAGATTCAAGCTGTCGCGATGGGCATTGGTGACCAGCAATAGGCGCCGGCCAGGGCCGCGAACCGCATCTAAAAATTCCACCACATGCGGATGTACGGCAATCAAGCCCGCCAGTTCCTGCTTCAATCCGGCAATATTCAATTGCAATTCAGTACTCCAGTAATCCAGACAATACCATTCCAAGCGGCCTTCCATGGCTTTGAAACGCGGCTGTAATTGTTGCTTGGCTTCAATCAACGATAATTGATGCAAATCGGCAAACCGCTGCGGTACAAATTCCTGCCAAAAGTGATTATCGAAATTCAAGTCCAGCAAAGTGCCGTCCATATCCAGCAATACGGTTTCGATGTTTGACCAGTCCAGCATGAAAGTTTCCTTGTCTTGAAAATAAATTAATGTTAACGAAAAAGCCACTGCCTTGTCAGCACGGCTCTGTTACGATGCAAGCATCAATAATCCTAATTTGATTGCCACATGTGCCGAAAAATGCCCATTATTCATCGCAAAGCGGTGATCGCCGAGACCCGCCAATTTCGTATTGAATCCTTGCATCTGGAGTTCAGTAGTGGTGAATTTCGAGACTATGAACGTTTGGCCAGGGGGAGCGCCACGGGCGCCGTACTGGTGGTGCCGATGTTAGACAACGAGACGGTTCTGTTGGTCAGGGAATACGCCGCCGGCCTGCATCGCTATGAATTGGGTTTGCCCAAAGGCAAAATCGATGCCGGCGAAGATAATTTGACAGCCGCCAATCGTGAGCTCAAAGAAGAAGTCGGCTATGGCGCCAAAGCCTTGCATCACTTGCATACCGTATCATTGGCACCAGCTTATCTGGAGCACACCATTGACATCATTCTTGCCGAACAACTCTATCCGGAACGCTTACTTGGCGATGAGCCCGAAGAATTGGAAGTTGTACCCTGGAGCATTCATCAGATAGATGCCTTGGTGACCAATGGCGAATGCACGGAGGCGCGTTCAATTGCCGCATTGTTTTTGACTGCCAGCCATTTACGCAACAGAGCTTAAGCTTAGACTATAGCCGAAGCGAATTGCGATACAAGTGCCAATTGAAATATGGGCCTGGATCATCTTTTCTGCCTGGAGCAATGTCGCTATGTCCGGCTATCGTTTGACTGTTCAGCCGCGGATAATGAGCAAATAACAGCTTGGTAACTACGGTTAATTGCTGATATTGCTGCTGGGTATAGGCTTGATTAACCGAACCTTCCAACTCGATACCAATCGAAAAATCATTACAGCGCTCTCTGCCTTTAAATTTTGAAAGTCCGGCATGCCAAGCGCGTTGATCAAACGGGACATATTGCACCAACTCACCATCCCGACGAATCAATAGATGCGCAGATACCCGGAGTTGGTGTATATCCAGAAAATAAGGATGTGCATCCGGTTGCAGGCAATTGCAGAACAATTGATCAATGTAATCCTCCCCAAACTGCTCGGGCGGTAAACTGATGCAATGGATGACCAACAGGCTAATGTCCGTAGGATCAGGCCGGGCATCGCAATTGGGCGATAGCTTAAATCTGGCTGTTTCGATGCGGTGCCGGTAGATGTTCATGGTGAGAGCAGGAATTAACGAGAATGGTATTTTCCCATAATCAGCTTGCCAAAGCCTCGTCTTCGCTTGGTTTATAATGGCCACTATTCATAACCGATTGTGCCTGAAATCATGAAACTGCAACCCACGCATGAAGAAATTGCCGCATACCTTGCCGAAGATGTGGACAGCGGTGATTTAACCGCCAACATCATTCCAGAAACCAAACAAGCCAGCGCCCGGGTTATAACTCGCGAAGACATGGTGTTATGCGGTCAGGCTTGGTTCGATGCGGTCTTCCGGCAACTCGATCCAGCAATAGTCATCGAATGGCAGTTTCAGGACGGTGATGATGTGGCGGCAGGTAGTCTGCTTTGTAAACTGCATGGTCCGGCAAGAGCGCTGTTAACCGGCGAACGTACTGCGCTCAATCTCTTACAGACACTGTCAGCTACAGCAACTGTGGCTAGGTGCTATGCCAACGCTGTTGCCGGAAGCGGCTGTAAAGTGCTGGATACCCGCAAAACCCTGCCCGGCTTGAGATTGGCGCAAAAATATGCGGTCAAGTGTGGCGGTTGCGTCAATCATCGCATTGGCTTGTTTGATGCCATTTTGATCAAAGAAAATCACATCATTGCCGCCGGCTCAATCAGCGAGGCTATCAGCCAAGCCCGAACCATCAGTGATGTGATGGTGGAGATTGAAGTTGAATCGTTAGCTGAGTTTCAAGAAGCTTTGGCTGCACATCCAGATCGGATCATGCTGGACAACTTTTCGATTGAGCAACTCAAAACTGCAGTCGGCATGAATCAAGGCCAAGTCGAGCTAGAGGCATCCGGCAATATCGGCCTGGAAACCATCGGTGAGATTGCCGAAACTGGCGTGGATTATATTTCTATTGGCGCATTAACCAAAAACGTCCAGGCTATTGATCTATCGATGCGCATCGAGCTGGATTCTAATGAGTCTGGCAGGCTAAATGCTGCTTAGTCAGCCAGATTGCGCTTAAGGAAGCGCTTAACAAATCGATTTCGCTGGGGGCGCAAGTGGTTCGACAAACTCTCGGCAGCTGCTCCTGCGTTGCTCTGACGCCTGCATCCTTGCAGTCGACCACGAACGGAATCAAACACTTATCACTTGTCCTGTCGCAGGATTTAATCAGTGCTTCCTCAGGAAACCACATTAAGATCTTCGTTTTCGTACAAGCGGGTTTTTTTCCAGTTTACAAATTTGCTATCGTCAAATTGCGCATCATGATCGATGGCATGTTCGTAGCAGCTGCGGAACAGTCGGGCTGTGCGAAAGGCGTGGAGTTCATCGTCAGCAGTAACTGTTTGCACATTGCCTACCTGAAAGGTTTTATTGCGCGATTTACCGTCTTTCACCCAAAACACCGTGTAGCAGAGATAGCTCTTGTCTTTACGATGATCGAACTTGATAGTGCGGGACACTCCGGTGACACCGGTAGTGGTTTTGTTTTTAGGCGGCTTCAAAAAGCGGGTCTTACTGCCTTTTAGCACTACCAGCATTTGATCCCGCCAAGTGATGGCGGCCTTTAAAGATTTGGTTTTGCTGCCCCAGAGCTTGTGTGAAAAATACCGGCTGCTTTCTTTGCCGCGCCTGACAATGCGCACTTGGAAACCAAAGGCATCGGGTTCTGTAATATGTTTAACTTTTGCCATAATCATCAACCAAATTTAATCAACAAAAGCCCACAAGATGATCCTGTTTAACTCTAACACCGTCCGTTAGTCATGTAAGCGTCGGATTACAAATTAACGTTAATTTGTCAGTTGCGCAAGTTTATTTTGCAATGGGGGTTTCGCAAATCCCTAGTAATTTAGTGTAGAATGCTTGCCAGCCCTATTTAATAGGCGGAAGCACCCTCATAACCTTTTGTTTTACAAATAAATATGGAGAAAAATCAATGAGCGTTTTAGTAGGCAAGCAAGCACCTGATTTTACAGTTCCAGCGGTTTTGGCCGATGGACAGATCGTTGATGCATTCAGTTTTTCCGAAGCTACTCGCGGCAAATATGCTGTAGTTTTCTTCTATCCGCTGGATTTTACCTTCGTCTGCCCCAGTGAATTGATCGCATTCGACCACCGTATCGACGAATTCAAAAGCCGCGGCGTTGAAGTGGTGGGCGTTTCCATCGACTCACACTTCACCCACAATGCATGGCGTAATACCCCAGTCAATCAAGGCGGTATCGGCCCAGTCCGTTACACTCTGGCGGCTGATATTACTCACAGCATTTGCAAAGACTACGACGTTGAACATTCTATAGGCGTGGCTTTCCGCGGTAGTTTCCTGATCGACAAAAACGGTATGGTCCGTCACCAAGTGGTTAACGATTTACCACTGGGTCGCAACATTGACGAAATGCTGCGTATGATCGACGCACTGCAATTCCACGAAGAGCATGGCGAAGTGTGCCCGGCTGGCTGGAATAAAGGCGATTCCGGCATGAACGCCAGCCCAGCAGGTGTTGCGGAATACTTGAGCAAAAATGCTGACAAGCTGTAATTTCTAGCTGTCGTTAGACACGAAAAAGGCGCATTGATTGTTCAATGCGCCTTTTTTATTGTTTATCAGGATTGGGGTTAAAGGATCATCACCCCTCAAACTGATGCGCAATACCTTGCATTACCAAAATCAACACCACCCCTGCCAGAATAAATCCAATTTGTTGTAGTGATGTTTTACTGTCAGTTTTTTGATGTAGCGAGGGAATCAAATCGGCTACAGCGATGTAAATAAAACTGGATGCTGCCAGCGTCAAAAAGTACGGCAAGATATGGTGCAGGTCACCCAGGCTGAAATACGCCAGCACACCACCAATCACCGTAGTCAAACTGGCCAGCACGTTATAAAACAAGGCCTTGCCACGGGTGTAGCCGCTATGCAGCAGAATGGCAAAATCGCCGACTTCCTGCGGAATTTCGTGAGCGGCTACCGCCAGACTGGTGACCATACCCAATTGCGGATCGGTCAAAAACGCCGCACCAATCAATACGCCATCCACAAAATTATGAATACTATCGCCCAGAATAATAAACATGCCGGCCACTCTGCGACTGTTGTCATTGGTTTGATGGCTATGGGCATGATGATGGTCGTGGGAATCTTCACCATGAGCCGCGCAGGCATGAGAATGGCAATGCCGCCATACCAATAGTTTTTCCAAGATGAAAAACAACAAGATGCCTACCAAGAGGGTACTCGATAGTTTGGATATATCATGCGGGGCGACTTGTTCAAACGCGTGCGGAATCAAGCCGCAAAACGCTCCGGTCAGCAACGCGCCAATCGCAAAACTGATACCGTGCGGCAGCACTAGCTGACGCTGGCGTTCCGGCAGTAATAAAAACACCGCTGCCGCCATGACGCTAAGCACGCCGCCGATGGCTGTGAAGATGACAATCAATAGCAAGGTGCTCAAAATTCGTCTCTCCAGATCAAACTGGCCATTCGCCCGCTGGTGGTGCCATCACGGCGGTAAGAATAAAAGCGTTGCGGGTCGACGAAGGTGCAATACTCGCCGCCAAAAATTTGGTCGATGCCTAGCTCGGTCAGTTGCAAGCGAGCCAGTTGGTAGATGTTTGCCAGCCATTTGCCAGGGGAATTGGCCTTAAAGGCTTGCTCGGCTTTAGAGTTCTGGGTGATAAATGCGTTTAAGACGTCGTCCCCGACTTCAAAATTGTCTGGTCCAATGGCTGGCCCAAGCCAAACC
Source organism: Methylomonas sp. (assembly GCA_002928965.1). Taxonomy (GTDB): domain Bacteria; phylum Pseudomonadota; class Gammaproteobacteria; order Methylococcales; family Methylomonadaceae; genus Methylomonas. Next base: position 24,659 of record PERU01000005.1, on the reverse strand, counting down.
GAGACTTGTTTGCAATGCATGACGGCCAAGGTTTGCTTGATGATACCAGCTTGCAAACCGCGCCAACCTGCATGACTTGCTGCCACCACCTCGCCGTTATCGCCACAAAATAACACCGGTAAACAATCAGCGGTCATCACCGCACAAACGACACCCGCTTGATCTGTAAAGCTGGCATCCGCCTCTGGCACATCAACAACCTGGTCTGCCTTAACTACCTGAATACCATGCACTTGTTGTAACCAGACTGGCTCAGACGGTAAATTCAGCATCTGTTTGATTATTTGCCGATTGACCAAGACATGCTGCGGATCATCGTTGACATGGCTGGCTGGATTCAGACTGGCATAGCCACCGACACTGGTACCGCCGCTACGCAACGTAGTCGCCGCATGTACATGCGATGGCAACGGCCAATCAGGCTTGATCCAGTTCATTTTTTGTCAGTAGTTTGATCAGATTTTGCATGTCTTCAGGCATGGGGAGTTCCCATTCCATATAGTCGTCGGTGTCCGGATGATCCAATCCCAGTTTGGTGGCATGCAGTGCCTGACGTTTAAAGTTTCGCAAGGCATCGGCTAGCGCCGGATTACATTCGGCTGGCATTTGAAAGCGGCCGCCGTAGGTTTGATCGCCGACTAAAGGGTAATTGATATGCGACATGTGCACGCGAATCTGATGCGTGCGCCCGGTTTCCAGCTTGACTCTAATCAGCGTATGGCGTTTGAAACGTTGTTCCAGTCGGTAATGCGTCACCGCTTCTTTACCATCTCGACGCACTGCATTGCGTTTGCGATCCACCGGATGCCGACCGATAGGTTGATCGACTGTGCCACCGGCAGTCATCCAGCCTTTTACCAGTGCTAAGTATTCGCGGTGTATGCTGCGTCCCTGTAATTGCTCGACCAAGCTGTTATGAGCTTGCAGGGTTTTGGCTACCATCAACAAGCCGCTGGTGTCTTTGTCGATGCGATGCACGATACCGGCGCGGGGCAGAGTATCCAGGCTGGGCACATGATTCAGCAGGGCATTCACCAAAGTACCGGTCCAGTTGCCTACCGCCGGGTGCACCACCAAGCCAGCCGGTTTATTGACAATCAAAATGGAATCATCTTCGTAAACTATATCCAGGGGAATGTCTTCCGCATCGTATTCCACTACCTGTTCGGCTTCGGCATCCAGTTCGATTTCCTCGCCACCATCCAGCTTTTCACGGCCCTTGCGTTGCTCGCCATCCACCAAAACACGACCATCCTTGAGCCAGATTTGCAGTTTGCTGCGGGAATAGTCGGGAAATATTTCCGCCAGACACTGATCCAGGCGCATGCCTGCCAGTTCTTCGGGAACCCTTGCGGTTAATATCGTCATAGTCGTTTTTAAGATATACTCGCGGCTTTGGTGTTGCCTTCAGCCGCAAAAAACCCACAATATTACAACGTGTTGTCTTTTCTATGCGATTACTTTTAGTAAAAACTCTTTTTATTGCCAGTTTGGCCATCACCCTGCAAGGTTGCGAAGCCTTAAATGCGCTGAGCAGTTTGGGTGGCAAAGACGACACTTCTGCCAAAGAAGACGAATATATAGGTTGGGACGACGCCAAGTTTCACCAACAGGCAAAAGAAGCGTTGGAAAACAAGAATTACCAGAAAGCCATCACTCTCTATGAAGCTCTGGAAGCTCGCTATCCGTTTGGTGATTATGCTGCCCAAGCGCAGTTAAATGTGGCGTATGCCTATTACAAAAACGATGACCCGGAAGCAGCGCTGGCGGCTATCGACCGTTTTATCAAGGTTCACCCCAGAAACCCCAATGTTGATTACGCCTATTATTTAAGAGGTTTGGTCAATTACAACCGCGGTATCGGCTTTATCGATCGTTTTTTGCCGACCGACTCGTCACAACGCGATCCCGGTAACGCCAAAGATTCTTATGATAATTTCCAGGAATTGGTGCAACGTTTTCCGCAAAGCAAATACGTGCCCGACGCGAGACTGCGAATGGTGGCCTTGCGCAACAATTTAGCGATGTATGAAGTGCATGTGGCTGATTTTTACTTGCGCCGCAAAGCCTATGTGGCAGCCGTGAATCGTTGCAATAACATCATCAAGGAATTTCAACGCACCCCGGCAGTGCCGCATGCGCTGCAAATCATGCAGGATGCTTATCGACAACTGGGTATGGATGATCTAGCTGCCGATGCTGAACGTGTATTTAAACTGAATTATCCCAACGGCATCCCGGTAGCTGATTACAAAGAAAAAACCATGATCGAAGAAACCTGGGATGCGATCGGCATGGATAAATAACTATTGAACTGGTTGTATCAGCAGTTAGTGACCGGCCTGCTGATTGTAGGTCTACCGGCGTTTACTTCAGCCAGCGGCATTGAGCCGCTATTCCAAAACCGCTTTTTCACGCTATCGCAATCCAATGAACTGCTGTGCGCCACCAGCGAACAGCAATTCACCCCAACCTCGCAACTGGCCGACATTATCCAGTTTTACGAAAACAAACACCCCAATCTACGTCAGCAGGCTGTGGCGGTGCTGACGGATCATAGCAACGCCGAGCATCTGGAGGATTTGGCCGATTATCGGCAAGACTGTGAACAAACCACTTCAGTCGATTTATGTGTACTGGAAAAATACTGGGGTGACAAAGAAGCTGCCTGGAGGGCTTTGGCACTGTTTTATGACACCAAGACTGTCATCAAACACAGCGAAGACTACCAGTATCAGGTCAAACGTTTCGAGGCAGATCATTTACGCTTGTTTGAAAAAGCCATCCGCAAAATGCCGGCGTTCTTGCGGCAAAGCATCAGCAAGGCCAAGCCGGTCGAGAAACTGGACCAGGAAATCGCCAACAAACCCACCGCGATGCAAGCGCTGATTCGTGATGCGTTTCAGGACGATTATAAAACCAGCATCTGGGAAGACCATACCCATCCCTTAACGCTGGTGCCGGGCGTGGGCTTTCGTTCGCAGACCGTGGCACAGGTGTTCAGTGGGCAAAATCTGATTGTGTTTACCGTCAAGGAATTCGACAAGGGCAAGGAAGGCGCCATTTATCGTGATATTGACGTGGAATATCTGGTGGATTTTCGTTTGCCCATCGTGGTGCATGAATTTGCCCACACCATCGACAATTTCCATTTTTGGAATGGAACGGACGATCTGTACTTTTTTTACAAGTACCACAAGCTGTCCAATGATCAGCACATCATGCACATCATCGCCGATGCCAAGCTATCGTTGTGGCCCTCCAAATGGTTTGAAGCCTTTGAATATTTGCACGAAGTCAATGATGGCCGTTATGACGGCAATGTGCAGGAAAAGCTGGCCGAACTGGTAGCGCAATACATCTTGATCCCCGAACGCCTGCAACAAAGCGCGCCTGCGGCTTATCAATGGCTACGCAATGAGGTATTCCGAGGTGTTGAATATCAAGGTTACGACCGATGTCCTGCGCCGGTCACCCGGCCTTTGAACTGGTGGCAAAAATATGCAAGTGGCAAACAATTAGGTCATTGATTGCCTTATGATATGCCATCTGCAATACCAATAACCCCGGAGGCTGCGCCATGGCTTTTGCCTTAGAAAAAGACAAGCATTACACCTATCGCGACTATTTAAGCTGGCCTGATGACGTGCGCTGCGAATTGATCGATGGTGTGGTGTATATGATGTCGCCGGCACCGATACTGGCGCATCAGGATGTTGCTGGGGAGATTTTTTTTCAAGCTAAACAAGCATTACGAGGAAAACCTTGCCGGGCCATGATTGCCCCATTGGACGTACGTTTACCTCGTCACGATGAAGCTGACGAAAACACGGATGTAGTGGTGCAACCGGACGTATTAGTCGTCTGCGACCCAAATAAACTGGATAGACGCGGTGTGCGCGGCGCCCCAGACTGGGTAGTAGAGGTTCTATCACCTTCCTCCGCCAGTCGCGACCAGATCGAAAAGCGCCGAATTTACGAACGCCACGGCGTTCTGGAATACTGGCTGGTACATCCGACTGATCGTATCCTGACCGTGTATCAGCTGCAAAACGGTGAATACGGCAAGCCGGATATTTTTAAACTGGAAGGTAGTACGCCGGTAACGGTATTGCCCGGCGTCAGTATAGACTGGGAAGCCATGACGCCCTATTTGATTAACGAAGAATGACGCCATGAAAAAACCGCAACTCAATCCATTGCAAGCCCAATTGTTGAAATCCGGCCTGACCAGCGATGCCAAAGTCAAACAGGTCAAAGCCGAAAAACGCAAACAGGACAAACTGCAGCGTAACAACGGGGTAGAAATCGTCGATGACATCAAACTTGGTGCCGAGCAAACCCGCCAACTGCAAATCGAGCGTGACCGGGAATTAAACCGTCAACGCAAACTGGCGGAAGACCAAAAGGCGTTGGCAGCACAAATCAAACAAATCACCCTGTTGAACCGGATTGCCCAGGACAATAATGGGTTGGCTTACCAATTCAATCATGAGAACAAGGTCAAAGCCCTGTATGTGTCGGACAAAGTGCGCGAAGCGCTGATCAATGGCCGCGCAGGGATCATCAAGCTGGAACAAGGCTTCGAAATCGTGCCTGCAGAAATTGCCCGCAAGATTCAGGACCGCGATGCGGGCAGCGTGATTGTGCTTAATCAAGCCACTCAGGATGTAGCTGCCGAAGATGATCCTTACGCCGCTTTTGAAATTCCTGATGATTTGATGTGGTAAGCCGCCAATCATTTCGTTGTCAATTTCCGTCTGAAGCGGCTTTCTTGTTCAATAATCGATAAAACCCTCATGCAGCAGTATCTGGATTTAGTGCAAACCATTCTTGATCACGGTCATCAAAAAGGCGACCGCACCGGTAGCGGCACGTTATCCATTTTTGGTCATCAGATGCGTTTTAATCTGGCCGATGGCTTTCCACTGGTGACCACCAAAAAAGTCCATATCAAATCCATCATCCATGAATTACTGTGGTTTTTGCAGGGCGATACCAACATTGGCTATCTGAAAGCCAACGGCGTTAGCATTTGGGATGAATGGGCCGATGCGCAGGGCGATCTTGGTCCGGTCTACGGGGCGCAGTGGCGCAATTGGCCAACAGCCAACGGCGAAACCATCGATCAAATTGCCCAGATCGTCGAACAGATCAAATGTACCCCCAACAGTCGCCGCATGCTGGTATCGGCCTGGAACGTGGCGGATTTACCGGACGAATCGTTATCGCCGCAGCAGAATGTCGCTCAGGGCAAGATGGCTTTGGCGGCTTGTCATGCCTTATTTCAGTTTTATGTCGCAGACGGCAAATTATCCTGTCAGCTTTATCAACGCAGCTGCGATACTTTTCTGGGGCTGCCGTTCAACATTGCCAGTTACGCGCTGCTCACGCATATGCTGGCCCAACAATGCGATTTGCAAGTGGGGGATTTTGTCTGGACAGGTGGCGATGTGCATTTATACTTGAATCATCTGGAGCAAGCCAAGCTGCAATTAAGCCGGCAACCGTATGCCCTGCCAAAGTTACTGCTGAAACGTAAGCCAGCTTCGATTTTTGAGTACAGATACGACGATTTTGAAATAGTGGACTATCAAGCCCACCCAGCCATCAAGGCGCCAATCTCGGTTTGATCGGCGCTTTATGTATTAAGGATTTCGCCAAAAATAACGTCCCCCTTTACAAAAAGTACCCGCAGGGCATAAAGGGGATTGAGGGGAGTTATTTGAAGAATCGCCCCGGTCCCTCTTTGTCAAACAAGGGCGAGTAGACCGTGAGTGGGTAAGGCCAGAATTTCTGGACGTTAATTGCAACCAAATCCTAAGGAGGTTTTGCGTGTCGGCGATTGTCATGCTGGAAAGCCTATGCAAATACTTGTTCATTGTCTGCGCCTGCGTATCGGCTTGGATACATTTTCATAAAGACGAATGGCCTGCGCCCGATTATTACGACCATAATTTGCTGCAAGCGCCACAACAATCCGCAACAGACAGAGAAGATTTTCTGATCGAAGCCAGTGGCCACAGCTATACCATCAAACCCAAGTTCGATTACGATTTATACGGAATGGTGGTCAGTTACAGCAACGCGGATGGCTTTACCAATATCTGGCATCACAAACGCTGGCAGGACTTTATCAATGTGCGGGATATTTGCGTGATTTGGGGCGGTAACGTGCAATCCGGCGTGTACCGGCAAATGAAGTTCAACAGCGACAGTTGGACCTGCTGGGCGTATTGGCCTAATCAGGAGGTTGGAGCACAGTTCACAATGAACGCACTGGCCAACAATCATCTGGTCACCCATAACGACGCGATTAAAGCAGCGTTAATGCAGGCCGAACCGGGGGATTTGATTCATTTGCAAGGCGTATTGGCCGAATATGTCAATCATTCGATCGGTTACACCCGTGGCACCAGTACCACCCGTGAAGATACCGGCCAAGGTGCCTGCGAAACCATCTACATTGATAGCTTTGACATCGTTAAAAAAGCCAATCCCGGTCTGCGTAAGCTGGCCAAACTGTTTAACTGGCTGACACTGCTGAGTTTAATTGGCTTTCTCGTGCTGTTTTTAATCGCACCGCCGAAGTCGCGCTATCGATAGGCATCAAGCCGGCCAGCCGACCACCAACAAAACATTGTTAGTCACAACCCCACCGTAAAATACCACTGCCAACATCAGGGCTACCGTGGCCCAGCGGCCTTTAATTGTGCAGCGGTCAAAAAAGATGGCGGCAATACATCCCAAAATAATCAGTTTTAGCAAAACAATCGCACGTCCCAGACCTAAAATGCCAGCTGCGTAATTTAACAACGGATTCACTTCATCTACCTGCGTGAAACTTAGACCTAGGTAGGTAATGAAGCCATCGGCAATATGCAGCAGCGCAAACAACACAATCAACACCGTATTACAGGCGAACCGTTGTTGGCTTAATGAACCGGAAAAACAATTAAGCAAAGGCGCCAAAGGAGTCGTCTGAGGTAACGCCAACAAATTAACCCTGTGACGATTCAGCCTTGAATGATCATTTAGCCGGTCAGGCCATGCCGTCATTGGGTCGCGACATTTATTCCGATTATCCGCCAAGCGTTGCGCCTTTCTGAATTTTGCTGCGGCCATAGCAAGCCTCCATCGAGAAGATTGAGAGAGTCATGTCGGTCGATACAATTGATCCACCGGCACTAAAGTTTACGGCCTATTGGCCTGAAACATGAATTATTTGGCTGTTTATTGATACTAGCCGACACTTCTTGCAAAGATCTTTCGTTTCATGACTGCCCAGTCAATTAGAGTCGTCCTGAAGTCTTGCCAGTTTGCGACTCTTTAAAAAGAATAATCTAGTTCTTTGTCATATTTAAAAACTGCCGTCATGCCCGCCTGGAAGCGGGCATCCAGCGCCATGGATGGTAAGGAATATGAGAGAAACAAGTTCGGCAACGGTAGGTGCAAATTCATTCGCATTGTGCGGATAAATCCCCACCTACGCCGAACACTTATATAAGTTATTTCATGCCCATTCCTAAGATTCAATCCATCCTTGAGAGCTGGATTTCGGCAATCCCCCTGTTTCAAAGGGGGACGTTGTTTTTGGCGAAATCCTACAATAAGTGTTAAAGCATAAAGGCAACAGCAACAGCAGCGGCACGAGTGGAAACCCCCAGTTTTTCGAAAACATGTTCCAGATGTTTGTTGACCGTTCTTGGGCTGCTATTCAGAATGATACCTATTTCTTTGTTGGTTTTACCGCGGGCTATCCACATCAAAATTTCGGCTTCCCGAAATGTCAGTTTCAACTTTTCCCTGAGCATTTCCGGGGTTAATGCTTCGCCAGATGGGGAATCCTCCTGTTGCAATAGCAGCATGAATTCGCCCGGTTGCTCGCAGGCACTGATACTGGCAGTAAAGCCAGGAGCTAATTGATGTTCACCACCGGCGTGACCATCATAATCTCGCCAAGTTTGAAACCAGTTTAACAAGACGTCCGGGAGAAAGTCATTGACCCGGCAGGTTGATGCCAAAGTTGGTGAAGCATTAACGTTTTTCAACCATTGTGCGGCGGTTGGTGTTAGCCAGATTATTTTGCCGCTACTATCGACCGCCAACGCGGCAAACTCGCCATCGGCCAATAATCGCTCGGCCCTGCGCAGGATTCGGGATTGGGATAAATGCACTTCAATGCGCGCCAGTACTTCAGCCGGGCGGATCGGTTTGACGATGTAATCCAACGCCCCCTCACCAAAGCCGCGCAGTAAATGATCCAGTTCACTCAGGCCGGTCATAAACAGTACCGGTATCGCTTCGGTCGCAGGATCGGCTTTCAATTGCCGACAGGTTTCAAAACCGTCAATGCCGGGCATCATCACATCCAATAAAATGATGTCGGGTTTGATGTACTGAATCTGCTCCAGTGCCGACTGGCCGTCAGTCGCTACCAATACCCGATAATGAGCTTCCGACAAGGTATCGGATAACAATGCCAGATTGCCGGGAGTGTCGTCGACAATCAACACCGTGCCGTTAACGGCTGACATATCCATCATGGTTTTGCCTCCTGTTTGCCATTCATGTTCAACAGTTGTCTGATTTCGCCGATGCGGAACTGATTGGCGAGTTGCATCAGTTTGTCACAATACGCTGTGTATTGTGGTTGATCATTACACAGTTGCGAAAGTTCTTTCTTTAGGCCCAACAGATCACCAATTCGCACATAATCGATGCTGTTTTGCAGCAAGGTAGGCGGTGGCGTTTCGATAATCTGCGATGCGGTAACCGTGGTAGGTGGCGGATTGTCATGTTGATATAGCCAATCCAAACCCAGATACAGTTTTAATTTAAGCATCAAATCCGCAACACTGATAGGTTTGGATAGAAAATCGTTACAGCCGGCATTCAACGCAGCCATCCGGTCACTGGGATAGGCGTTGGCGCTGAGGATAACGATAGGCATGCTCAGTTCACGTTCACGTAACTGCAATGCGGTTTCAATGCCGTCGATGCCGGTCATGGAAATATCCAGCAAAATCAGATCAGGCTGTTGCTCTGCGGCTTTTAGCAAGCACTCCTCACCGGAATCGGCTTCGTTGAGATTGAAGCCCAGCGGTTCCAGTAAAGATAACAATAATTCGCGGTGTTCGCGTTGATCATCGACCACCAGAATCCGCCGCCGCCGGCCCTGGTAGCCAATCACCGGCAGTTGCGGCTCGCTAACGATTTCGGGGCCAAGACTGGGTAACAACAGTCGCACGCTGAACGTAGAACCAAGCCCCACTTCGCTGTGCAGGGCCAGTTCGCCGCCCATTACTTCAGTGAGTATCTTGCTGATGGTTAGCCCCAGCCCGCTACCGGCAATTGCATTACCGGTGGGATTATCCAGACGGGTAAAGGGTTGAAAAATGTTTTGCTGCTGCTCTGCATCGATACCGCTGCCGGTATCGATCACCTGAAAGCTGGCCACGCCGCTGCTGAAGCCGATACGGAACACAATGCCGCCACTGCGGGTGAACTTGATGGCATTGCCGAGCAAATTCATCAAAATCTGTCCGACCCGTTTCTCATCGGCTCGCACCCGTTGCGGCAATGCTGTAGTGATCTGGCACGTGAAACTCAAGCCCTTGTCTTCGGCTTGTGCCTTGTACAAATGCACCAAATGTTCGATGAAGCTGGGAAAGTGCATAGGCTGATATTTGAAATCAAACTTGCGAGCCTCAATGCGGGCAATATCCAGAATATCTTCAATCAATGAACACAAATGCTCACCGCTGCGTTTGAGTGTGTCCACTGCCTGCCGGCGATGCTGGGGGATGCTCGGATCCTGATGCAGAATGTGGGCATAGCCGACAATGCTGTTCAACGGAGAGCGGATTTCATGGCTCATGTTGCTGAGAAAACGGCTTTTGGCCCGATTGGCGTTGTCAGCCTGTTTGCGGGCTTGCTGTAATTTACGATCGGTTTTCTTATGCTCCTCGATTTCCTGCAATAGCAATTGGGTTTGCTTGGCGGTTTCCTCGTGTGCCACCCGCCGGCTTTCGGCATTCAGAATCAGCCACCAGGTACACAACCCGATGAAGACCAACAGCGAGGCGTATATTTTCAGAAAATTATTCACCAGCAAATCGAAGGCGGCTGAATCGTTTTTGACGCTCAACAGATCCTGATAATAAATAATGCTGACGAAAATTCCGGTCAGTAATGCCAAAAACACAAACATCAACCCAAATCGCAACAATCGCAGCCGGGCGTTGACGCTGATAAATTCCGGTAACAAGCGTTTCGCCAATCGCTCCAGATAATCGTCAAACCGAAATCCGACCTTGCAGGCATCCAGGCAGCGTGCATCCAGCGTGCAGCACAGCGAACAAATGCTGCCGGCGTAGGCCGGGCAATAGGCAATGTCTTCGTGTTCAAACTCGTTTTCGCAGATCGAGCAGACTGCCTTGCTGCTGTGATTATGTTTTTCCCTGTCACGCGCCAGATAGTGTTTGCCGCCACTAAGCCAGGCAATCAAAGGTACCAACATAAAAGACAGCCCCAAAGCGATGAAAGCCGAAAACGCTTTGGCATAATCGCCAAACAAACCCACATACGCCAAAATCGACATTACCGAGGCAACGAAAGTGGCGATCATGCCGACCGGGTTCAAATCCGACAGATAAGCGCGTTTGAACTCGATTTCCTTGGGGCTAAGTCCCAAGGGTTTATTGATCATCAATTCTGCCGCTACCGCACTGATCCAGGCGATCGACATGTTGGAGAACAGGCCCAACACTTTCTCCAGTGCGCCGAATACGCCAAATTCCATCAGCAACAGGGCAATCATCACGTTGAAAAACAGCCACACCACTCGCCCCGGATGGCTGTGGGTCAGCCGTGAAAAGAAATTCGACCAGGCCAGCGAACCGGCATAGGCATTGGTGACGTTGATCTTGATCTGGCTGAGCACCACGAACAAAGTGGTTGCGGCCAGCGCTAATTGGGGGTTGTCCAATAGCTCGTTGTACGCCACCAGATACATTTGGGTGGGTTCATGGGCATGCGCAGGTTCGATGCCATGCCGAATGGCTAGATGCGCCAGTAAAGCGCCGCCAAGTTGGCGAATCACCCCAAACACAATCCAGCCGGGGCCCGCCGTCAGCATGGCTGCCCACCAGCGGCGTTTGTTTTCGGCGGTTTTGTCCGGCAAGAAGCGCAGAAAATCCACTTGCTCACCAATCTGCGCCACCATCGAAAACGCCACCGTGGTGGCACTGCCGAACAGTAGCCAATCAAACCCTTGTCCAGTACCGGCAATCCAGAAATAACTGCTGACGGTCATCAGTGCTTCCGGTTCGGCATTGGCAACCGCGATGTAAGGCGCAATCAATAAGCCCAGCCAAAGCGGTTGTGTCCATAACTGCATACGGCTGATGGTGGTGATACCAAAGGTCACCAACGGAATCACCAGCAAGGCGCTGATTACGTGGGCGTATGCCAACGGAATCTGAAAATACAGCTCCAGCGCCAACGACATGATCGAGGCTTCCAAAGCAAACAGCGTAAATGTAAACGAGGCATAGATCAGCGAGGTCACCGTCGAGCCGATATAACCAAACCCGGCGGCACGGGTCAGTAAATCGATGTCGATATGAAAGCGGGCGGCATAATAGCTGATCGGTAGCGAAGTGATGAAAATGACGATACCGACGATCAAAATCGCCCAAAACGCATTGGTGAAACCGTAATTGATCGACAAAAATCCGCCGATGGCTTCCAGTACCAGGAAAGAGGTCGAGCCGAACGCCGTGTTGGCGACTTCAAACTCCGTCCACTTGCGGAAGCTACGCGGCGCATAGCGGAGCGCGTAGTCTTCCAGGGTTTCATTGGCGACCAGGGCGTTGTAGTCTCGGCGGATTTTGGTGATGTTTTGGTGAATGGGTTTCATAGTTGTGTCGCTATTGCGACGGGTTATTTTAGATGTCGGTTCTCGGACCGACGACCGAGCTACTTTCTTTTGCTTCGCCAAAAGAAAGTAGCCAAAGAAAAGGCCACCCCATGCCGCTTTTTTCCTGCGCTCCTCAGGTTTGAACGGGGTTTTTCGAAAGGGCATCCAAGCCCTTGCGAAAAACGCGATGCATCCCTGCATCGCCCCTGCGGGCAATTCCGTCCAAACCCTCCGGTGCTCGGCGCGGCATCAGGGGACTAAAACCATCCCGGATTTAAAATCGAAAAAATGAATTTCGGTAGGTCCGATTAGCGCAGCGTAATCGGACGGATGTTTAGCATTTCAATTAATTTACAAATACTTACCAAAAATTATTTCTCTTCCGATAATTTACAAATTTTAATTAATTTAAATATTCCATTCGTCCGGTTACGCTACGCTAATCGGACCTACGCGGGCTGCTTTTTGTGTTGTTGTGTCGTTAAATTGCGAGCGGTGCAGGGACTCCAACCGCTGGAAATCCGGTTAGAGATAATGGTTTCACCGGATAAGGGAGCTCCATTTGATACATTAAATACAGCATCGTCGCGCATAACCATGCGTGTTCAGGTAAATCCTCCGGTATTGTCATAACCGAGTTTCCAGCAGCTTCATTTGTCCTGGCAACAACTAGTGCTTGAGTGTGCCGCTCGACTAACACCCTCCAAACACCCAATGAAAGCCTTTCCCAAGCTGACTCGCCTTCTCCGCCGATAAATGCCTCAATAGCTAAGTCCGCTTCGGTTTCCAGCGTTTTGTCATACGGCAACGCAACGATTTCAGGCATATGCGGCCTAAAAATATCATTGAGCGGCCATAGCACATTGATTGCATCCATTCCCGACAATTCACGAGCCTTACCCCATTCATCTGGCATTTTATTAAGCGTGGCGGCAATAAACGCCATCAATAATTCAAAGCTTTTTTGAGTTTGTTTCGTCTTCTCAGCTTTGGGCTCTGGTATAGACAGTGCAGAACTGCGACCTTTTTTAGTTCTTAACACATCGCCAATCTGCTCGGCATAATACATCGCGTAGCGGAACTGTTCCGGATCAAACTCTGGGAACTGTTTGGATAATTCGCTTTGGATGACGTAGGGATTCTCTGCAATTACCGGTAACACTGATTTCATCACGTCAGCATAAAGGGGATCTTCGCGAGTAAAGGCTGTCATTAACGCTTTGAACTCATCGTGTACTGATTGAGGCGCTTGTTCAGTTGACAATCTGTAAGCAAGTTTTTGCAACCAAGTTCTAGCAAACTCAAAGTCACCTGCTTCCCATGCTGTCTTAACTTCCTCAAGCTGATCTCGCCAATCCACTTCCGAGAAACCATCGCTTGTTTCACGGATATGCAGGCGATTTTGATTTGGCCGGAGTTCAACCATCTGGGTTTTTTCTTGAGCCTGAAGATGGATGCGCTCAGTGAATTCTTGTTGAGATTCCGCTTTCCGAATCTGTTTTTCTTGTTCTTCTCGCTCTCGGCTTGCTTCTTTTAAAGCATTAATCCGAAAAGCCACACTCGCTATTAATGCCAATGATCCGGTAATTAAGTGGCCAATGCGCGGTCCGGCGAGTCCAACAACAACACCCAAGGCTGTCATTATTAATACAAACCAGGCGATACTTTTGTAGCTAAGGTTTAGCGTCATCTTGTCTCCTTATGGTGATGTGAGTCCTGTAGGTTTTGCTGAACGGAGTGAAGCGCATCGGTCGCGAACGATGCGCCTCCTTACGTCGGCAGCATCCTACAACACAATTACAAACCTAGCTTTTAAAATCATCCAATCACCATCAATCCCGCCACGGGGTTACTCCCGTTATACCGCCCCGAGCATCGCAGCTTTTGGCGAAATAGGCCCAAAGGGGAGCGGCAGTAAGCCGCTCGTTTTCGTAGGACCAAGGATGGTCCTTCGAAAACCCTCGGCAAAAGCGAGAAGCGCAGGATTAAGGCGGAATCCGGGTGGCTTTTCTTTTGGTGACTTTTCTTTGGCCAAACAAAGAAAAGTCACTCGGCTGTCGGGCCGAGACCCGACTGTAACAAAATCCGTCGCGATAGCGACACCTTATCCCCCTCATTAGCCTTCTCCCTCAGGGAGAAGGAACAAATCGATCATCAATCAAATGTAAAAATCAAATATGGTCAAAATAGCAGCAAGCAAAACATTACAACCGCTCAAACCCAAACTTAAAAATCACCGGCGTGCCTTGATTGTGAATAATAACTTCCTTCTTCGGTTCATCGCCAATCGCCGCTGGTTGGGCAGCACCCTTGCCATCAACAGTTGCCGGAATTTCCCGCACTTCTACCCGGACATCCGGCATCCATTTTGGTTTAAACAATTCGGTTTTGACCCTGCCTGCGGTTTTGGGTTGCGGTGCGCTTTCCAATACATCCAGACAGGCTGTACTGATCTGATCGATCAGTTTTTTGCTGATTTGATCCGGCAATTTGTCGTTATCGAAAGCATGAGCGCTAAAGGTCGATTCGCGCTCGATTAACACGATGTGATGTTCGGCATCGCTGAGTGTGCACGTGACAGGCAATACATTGGCTTTTTGAAAATCGCCGGCACGCGGGTCGGAGTTGCCGCTGGAGAACGAGAAACCCACCGGGGTTTTCTGACGGCTGATCAAGCCCAGTCTGGCTTTGAGTTGATGGCTGTAAGGTCCGGTAGCTTGGACTGGAAACTCCCACTCAGTCAAATTGGCGCTGACTTTTTCACCGATGCTGGCAGCCGATATAGCCGTGCCAAACTGCTGCAGGTGATCGTCAGCGATTACCAGTTCAATAGCAGTGAGCTGCTTTGGCTGGTTATTTGGTGTTTCCGCTTTAGCCGGTTGAATACAACAGATCGTCAGCAGCATCCCCCAGGCAATGGCATTACATTTCAATGATATTGTCATGATCATGGTTCTCCGAATTTGAGCTTCACTCTACGGAAACCGCTCAATTGAGGCCATACGTCAAATGACTGATCAGTCATTCGCCCGATTGTGCAGCGTGTCCATAAAATTCAAAAATCTCCCCGAAGTTTTTTAAACGCCAAGGTCAAGCTGCCTTGACAGGTTTTGATCGGAATAGGGGAATGCAGATGAGTAGTTTCAAGCAACAAACAGGAGTTAGCCGGCCGGGTCGGCTATTGGTAGGCACGGCCTTGAGTGCGTTGATGGTTGGCTATGTGTCTGAGGCGCAAGCCGGAGCGACATTTAAAATCGATGACACCAAATGGGTCAGCATTGGTGCCGGTTTACGTACCAGTTTCCGTGCCCAGGATAGCGCTGCAGGTGGTGATGGCGATAAATGGAGCAATGATTTTGCGCTTGACAACATCCGTCTATATCTCAATGGTCAGATTCACAAATACCTGAAGGTGGAATTCAACACCGACTGTCAAACCTGCAGCAATGGTGGCGAGGTGCGGGTGCTGGATGCTATTGGCAAAATCGAGGTCGATCCACTCTACAATTTATGGATAGGCCGAATGTTGGTGCCAGCAGAGCGTCGGGAAATGAACGGCCCGTTTTTCAGCCCGGTGTACAACATTTTCTCCGCCGGCACGCCGTTTTCGCCGGCTGATTACAATCTGGTGATCAGAGACGATGGCACCTCGGCGGGATCCTTTGGTCGTGATGACGGTGCAACATTTTGGGGCGCAGCCTTCAATGGTCGTTTTCAATATGCGTTGGGTTTCTTCCGTGGTCTGCGCGGTGGCGCCAATTCCGATAGCAACATTCTGTATGCGCAACGCTTTGCCTACAACTTTTGGGAAGTTGAAAAAAATCCGGGTTATTACACCTCCGGCAGTTATTACGGCACAGGCGGCGACATTCTGACCGTCGGCGTAACAAATCAATATCAGGAAGACGGTGCAGGTACTCAGCTTGATGCCGGTAATTTTCGCGGTACCACAGTGGATGTCTTGATGGAAAAGGTTTTATCCAATGGCGGGGTCGTAACCCTGAACGGTGAATACAAAAACTACGGTATTTCCAAAGGCTTTAGCCAAGCCACTCGTGACGCTGGTGGACCCGGAGGGCTGACGATGTTCGACATGTTCGAAGGCAACGCCTATGACGTCAGCGGCATGTATTTATTCCCACAAAAAGTTGGCATCGGCCAGTTCCAACCCTATCTGCGGTACGTCAACGTCGAACCGGAAACCAGTTCGACCCGCGAAGTCTACGAAGCCGGCCTCAATTACGTCATCGACGGCCACAATGCCAAAATCAACGTCAGTTACCAATACGGCGATTTGTTGTCGAAAGGCCTGAATTACAGATCTAACGCTACCGGCGAAAGCGTCAGCCAGATGATGGTTGGCTTCCAGTGGCAGATTTAAGGATAGGTGGGCACGATTTACGTGCCCACGTGTAACAAACACAATCTTTGGGCTTGGTATGCCCACCCTACAAAACGGGCAGCCATTGCCCTCGATTTCTCCTCGACATAGGACTATTAAGATGAAAATACTGAGCAAATCCTTCCGTAAACTGGCGACTGCCACGGCACTGTCTGCCGCGCTGTTCGGCACGGCCACATCCGCTTACGCTGAAGACACCATCAAAGTGGGCGTACTGCACTCCTTATCCGGCACCATGGCTATCTCGGAAACCACTCTGAAAGACACCATGTTGATGCTGATCGACGAGCAGAACAAAAAAGGCGGTTTGTTGGGCAAAAAGCTGGAAGCGGTGGTCGTCGACCCTGCCTCCAATTGGCCGCTGTTTGCCGAAAAAGCCCGGGAGTTGTTAACGAAAGACAAGGTCGCGTCCATCTTCGGTTGCTGGACTTCGGTGTCGCGTAAATCGGTATTGCCAGTGATCGAAGAACTGAATGGCATTCTGTTTTACCCGGTGCAATACGAAGGCGAAGAATCCTCAAAAAACGTGTTTTACACTGGCGCGGCGCCCAATCAACAAGCCATTCCGGCAGTCGATTATTTAATGAACGACCTGAAAATTCAGCGCTGGGTATTGGCCGGTACTGATTACGTCTATCCACGTACCACCAACAAAATCCTGGAAGCCTACCTGAAAGCCAAAGGTGTCAAAGAAAAAGACATCATGATCAACTACACCCCATTCGGCCATTCCGATTGGCAAAGCATTGTTTCCGACATCAAGAAATTTGGTGCTGCTGGCAAGAAGACTGCAGTGGTATCCACCATCAACGGCGACGCCAATGTACCTTTCTATAAAGAGTTGGGTAACCAGGGTGTGTCTGCAGAGAATATTCCGGTCGTGGCCTTTTCGGTCGGCGAGGAAGAGTTATCCGGTATGGATACCAAACCGCTGGTTGGTCACTTGGCCGCCTGGAACTACTTCATGAGCGTCGATACCACCAAAAACGCTGCGTTTATCCAGCAGTGGAAGGATTACATCAAAAACCCCAAACGCGTCACCAACGACCCAATGGAAGCGCATTTCATCGGTTTCAACATGTGGGTGAAAGCGGTCGAGAAAGCCGGTACCACCGATGCTGACGCCGTACAAAAAGCCCTGATTGGTGTGGAGTTTCCTAACCTCAGCGGTGGTGTAGCGAAAATGCTGCCTAACCATCACATCAGTAAACCGGTGTTGATTGGCGAAATTCAGGAAGACGGTCAGTTTGTCACCGTCTGGCAAACCAATAAAGTGGTCGATGGTGATGCTTGGTCGGACTTTCTGCCGGATAGCAAACCGATTATCGCTGACTGGACTGCGCCGATCAGTTGCGGTAACTACAACACCAAAACCAAAAAGTGTTCAGGACAGAATTACTAAGCAAAGGCTTTATTTGAATTGCCGTGGCAAGGACGCCGTGGTGATCAACACCCAAATTGAGAACTGTTATGACATTGAATCTACCCAAAAAGGATTTAAAAACGCCATTCCGTCAGCGTTCGACTGCTTCGCTCGCTGCAACTCCTGATTTCGTTACTACTACTTCTCAGTGGTTGGGACAAAGATGGCGTGGCGTTTTCAAATCGTTTTTAGTGTTGGCTGTGTTGTTATTGTTGATTCTGGCATTGCCGGTTTCGGCACAGACGGCTGACGCGTTTGCCTTGGCTCTGGAGCAAATCCGCCAAGGCAGTATGGTCGAACGTGAGCAGGCCATTGAAAGTCTGGTCGCTGACAGCCGCAGTCTAAAGCTGCTGCAAGCCCTGCAGGATGGCAAATTGTTTGATCTGAAAGCCGAGTCTAAATTGGTGATCGGTAGTGAGAGTTCGCTGGGTTATCAACTGACTGACGCCATCAGCGGCGAAAATCTGCCTGAAGTCGAGCGTAGTGCCGTCGGCAAGATCAATCTCACCAACAAACTACGCAGCACTTTACGCAAGGTGATTGGGCAGTTACAACTGAATGTCGACGATGCCGACGCCCGTTTGATTGCGGTCAAAGCCATGATTAAAGATATCGACGACAAGTCCTTGGAGTTGTTGCGTACCCGTTTGATTCAGGAACAAGACGCCAAGGTACGTGCGGCCATTGAGCAGGTTTTATTGATTAAAGACTTGGACAGCCAAGACAAAACCGCACGGATTGCCGCCATCACGGCGCTGAAAGAACACAACAGTCAGGATGCCGCCAACCGGCTGCAAACGCTGACCGAAAAAGACGCGGATGGTGAATTTCTGGAAGCCGATAGCGATATACGCAACCTTGCTGAAGCTGCACTGGTCACTATCAATGGCCGATTGAAAACCTATGCCGCTATCGAGACAGTATTTTTTGGTTTGAGTCTGGGCGCAGTGTTAGTGTTGTCGGCTATCGGTTTGGCGATTACCTTTGGGGTAATGGGTATTATTAATATGGCGCACGGCGAATTAATGATGCTGGGCGCTTACACCACCTATGTCATGCAGCAATTAATGCCCAATTATCTTGGCACTGCGTTGATAGTATCGATCCCGATGGCCTTTTTGGTGGCGGCGCTGGTGGGTATCGCTATCGAACGCGGTGTGATTCGCTTTCTGTACGGCAGGCCGCTGGAAACGTTATTAGCAACTTTCGGCGTTAGTTTGTTTCTGCAACAAGCGGTGCGCTCAATTTTCTCGCCGCTGAATCGCAGCGTTTCCACACCCGAGTGGATGAGTGGTTCCTGGCAGATCAATGACTTTTTATCACTGACCTGGAACCGTTTCTACATCCTGGTCTTCTGCCTGCTGGTGTTTACCGCGCTGCTGCAAATCCTCAAACGCACCAAATTAGGTCTGGAAGTCAGAGCGGTGGCGCAAAATCGCGGCATGGCCAGGGCGATGGGTATTCCGACCGCCCGAGTCGATGCGATGACCTTTGGTTTAGGGTCTGGTATCGCCGGTGTGGCCGGGGTGGCGTTGAGCCAGATCACCAACGTCGGGCCGAATCTGGGTCAGGCTTATATCGTGGATTCGTTCATGGTGGTGGTGTTTGGTGGGGTGGGGAATTTGTTCGGCACCCTGGTGGCGGGTTTTACCTTGGGTATTGCTAACAAAGTGTTGGAGCCTTATGCCGGGGCGGTGTTAGCGAAGATTTTGGTGTTGGTGTTCATTATTTTGTTTATTCAGAAGAAGCCGCGGGGGTTGTTTCCGCAGAAAGGCAGGGCAGCGGAATCTTAGATTTTCTAGTTCCCATGCGCTGCGTGGGAACCAGGCTCAGCCGCGCCCGCGGCAAGAATTTCACCGCGGGCGCGGAACTTCCGCATTCCCACGCAGCGCGTAGGAACGAGAGAAAACCCCGTATGCCGCGCCGAGCACCGGAGTTTTTGAATGGAACAGCCCGCAGGGGCGGTGCAGGGATGCATCGCGTTTGCGGAGGGGCAGGAAGCCCCTTCCGCCAACCCCATTCAAAAACTTCGGCGCGCAGGATCAAAGCGGCATCCGGTTGCCCTTTTCTTTCGACTGCATGGATGCAGGAGGTAGAGCAATGCAGGAGCAATTGCCGAGGGCAATCAAAAAAAAGTACCTCGGCTGTCGGGCTGACAAATCGGCAGGATAGCCGATTTGCATGCGCAGCACCCGCAGGGCGAAACACATGGATGTGTTTCGTGAAACAGACTTATAAAAAAGCCGTCGCGCCAGCGACACAACTAAAGGCAGTCAAATGAACCTACAAAATCTGACCCAAGACAAAACCTACTGCACTGTCCTAACCGCGTTAGCATCGGTAACCCTATTAATCCCCCTCTGTAACCTAATCTTCCCCGAAGATTCCGCTTTGCATTTCTCGGCCTACAGCGTGTCGCTAATTGGCAAATACCTGACCTTTGCGTTGTTGGGATTGTCACTGGACATGGTCTGGGGTTACGCCGGGATTCTGGTTCTCGGCCAGGGCGCCTTCTTCGCGTTGGGGGGCTATGCAATGGGCATGTATCTGATGCGACAGATCGGCACCCGCGGCGTCTACGGCAACGCCGAACTGCCGGATTTCATGGTATTTCTGAACTGGACCGAACTACCCTGGTATTGGTACGGCTTCGGTAATTTTGGATTTGCGATGCTGATGGTGCTTCTCGCCCCCGGCCTGCTGGCCTTCGTGTTCGGTTGGTTGGCGTTTCGTTCGCGGGTCACCGGCGTGTATCTGTCCATCATTACTCAGGCTTTGACCTACGCCTTATTACTGGCCTTCTTCCGCAACGAAATGGGCTTCGGCGGTAATAACGGCCTCACCGATTTCAAAGACATCCTGGGATTCAATATCCAGTCCGAAGCAGTCCGTTCGGTATTATTATTAATGACTGGTCTGAGTCTGATCGGCGCTTTGCTGCTCTGTCGCTGGATCGGCAACAGTAAATTGGGTCGGGTGGTCACGGCCATTCGCGATCAGGAGTCACGGGTGCGTTTTCTCGGTTACCGGGTGGAATTGTTCAAACTGTGGGTGTTTGTGTTCGCGGCGATGCTGGCCGGACTAGCCGGCGCTTTGTATGTGCCGCAGGTCGGCATCATCAACCCCAGCGAATTCTCACCCTTAAACTCATTGGAAATTGTCATCTGGGTCGCGGTCGGCGGGCGCGGCACTTTATACGGTGCGATCATCGGCGCGGTGTTGGTCAACTACGCCAAAACCGTGTTGACCGGTCTGATGCCTGACGCTTGGCTATTTTGTTTGGGCGGCGCCTTTATCTTGGTTACCTTGTTAATGCCTGATGGCATCGTCGGCCTGTTGCGGCGGCGTATTAAACTCAAACCCACCCCTAACGCTACCAGAGGACAACCGGCATGATGATCTCGGCAATCACAACTGAAGGCGGTGCCAGTCTGCCCTTGGGCGGAGCAGTCGACGCCCGCCATGGACCGATTCTGTACATGGAAGATGTCAGCGTCAGCTTTGACGGCTTCCGGGCGCTGAACCATCTGTCGCTGTATATCGATGACGGCGAACTACGTTGCCTGATCGGTCCTAACGGTGCCGGCAAAACCACGCTAATGGACGTGATCACCGGCAAAACCAAGCCCGACAGCGGCTCGGTGTTCTTCGGCCAGACCATCGACTTGCTGGAATTGGACGAGCCGGCCATTGCCCAGTCCGGTATTTGTCGTAAGTTTCAAAAACCCAGCGTATTTGACGCCTTGACCGTGTTTGAAAACCTGGAATTGGCTTTAAAAACCGACAAACGCACTTGGCCGACGCTGTTCCATAAATTAAATGACGAACAGCGCGACCGTATCCACGACGTCTTGCAAACCATCGCCCTCCCCGCCCAACAACGGCAATTGGCTGGCGCCTTATCGCACGGTCAGAAGCAATGGCTGGAAATCGGCATGCTGCTGATGCAGGATCCGAAAGTGATGCTGGTCGATGAACCCATTGCCGGCATGACCCATCAGGAAGTGGAGCGTACCGCCGAATTATTGCTGTCCTTGCAGGGCAATCGCTCCATCGTCGTGGTCGAACACGATATGGAGTTCGTGCGCAGCATCGCCCGGAAAGTGACGGTGTTGCACGAAGGCTCTGTGCTCACCGAAGGCACGATGGATGAAGTACAAAACGATCCGCGCGTGATCCAAGTTTACCTGGGGGGATGATGTTAACTATCAGTGCATTGCAACAATACTATGGCGCCAGCCACACCTTGTGGGACCTGGATTTGAGCGTGCCGGCCGGGTCCTGCGTCTGCCTGATGGGCCGCAACGGCGTCGGCAAAACTACGCTACTCAAAGCCATCATGGGCCTGCTGCCAGTGGCAGACGGCAGTATTCAATTCGACGGGGTGGAATTGGCCAAGGCCAAAGCCGAATCCCGCGCGGAAATGGGCATCGGTTACGTGCCGCAGGGTCGGGAAATCTTTCCGTTATTAACCGTGGAAGAAAATCTGAAAACCGGCTTGCGCGCCGCTAACAAACACGGCATCAAAAAAGTCCCGGACAGTATTTTCGAGATTTTTCCAGTGTTAAAACAAATGCTGAAGCGCCGGGGCGGTGATCTGTCCGGCGGCCAGCAACAGCAATTAGCGATTGGCCGGGCCTTGGTGCTAAATCCTCGTCTGCTGATTTTGGATGAACCCACCGAAGGCATCCAACCCAACATCGTCAGCGAAATCGGCGATGTGATTATTCGCTTGAACAAATCGCGAGGTGTGTCTTCCCCGATCGCCAAACCGGAAACCGGCGAAATTCACCAAGCCATCGACCGCATCCATAAAGAACTCGGCGTGACAGTCTTACTGGTCGAACAAAAATTACCGTTCGCCCGCAAGGTAGCCAATCAGTTTTGCATCATGGACCGTGGGCGGCATGTGGCAATGGGGGCAATGAATGAATTGGCGGACGATATGGTAAAGCGTTATTTGACGGTGTAAGCGTTTTACACATTTAGAGTGAATACGCTACGCTTATCCACATACCCATTACATCCACTTGGAGAACTTACGATGAATTCTGAAAAATATCTCTCAACGATCGGCGCATTGCTCTTGGTCTGGTCAATGCCAAGCGCGGCACATGACAGTCATGAGGCGATGATGGCAGGTGGCAATCTTCTGCAATTGACCCGCGCCGCCATACACCCCTTTTTGGAAACCCCGCAACTGCCAACTTTCTTGATAGGTGCATTAATTTTGGGGTGTGTGCTGGGCCCGGTTTTATTGCACATCTCCCAGCGCCGGATTGGCGGCAATGTCAGTAAGTTGGGATTTCCCCGTTTGAAAAAATACCCACGGGACATAAAACGGGCGTAGGGGGATTTTTTAGAATAATTTTCGCCAGCACTGTTTTTTAAAGCAGGGGCAACCACAAGTCCCAAGCTGATTTTCGCCAAGCGACTAACGCATAAAATACAGTTATTGCGCGGATCCAATAATTATTAAATCAATAACTTCGATCAGTATGCGTCCAGATTTCGCAGAGCATTCCAATTCAAATTGCGTAGCCGATGCATCGGCCTGGGAAGCCGAATTGAAGCTGGGTTTTACCCAGCGTGGCGACAAAACCGTATTGTCAAAACGCGAGCATCGCGGCCCACTGACCGTACAGCGGCCTTTTTACCCGGAAGGCGGCGTTTGTCATGTGTATTTGCTGCACCCGCCCGGCGGGGTGGTCGCCGGTGATCGATTGACTACCGAAGCCTGCGTCGAAGACAACGCTCAAGCGCTGATCACAACCCCTGCAGCTGGCAAGTTTTACCGCAGCGGCGGCGGCGAAGCACAGCAAACCATCAATTTGACAATCGCCGAAAACGCCAGTTTGGAATGGTTGCCGCAGGAAACCATTGTTTACCAAGGCGCCCAATTGAATTCTTCCATGAATATCGACTTGGCTGACCACGCTCATTTCATCGGTTGGGAGATATTGGCCTTAGGCCGCCCGGCAGCCGACGAAGGTTTTGAGAATGGCTCCGCCACCTTAAACTGGCGCATCAGCCGTGCCGGGCGCTTGTTTTACCTGGAACGCTTACGCCTGGATGCGGCAGCGTTTCAAGCCCGCTGGGGTTTATTCGGGCATTCGGCTTGCGGGACGATGTTTGTTTATCCGGCTACACCTTTGCAGTTGGCGGCGGTGCAGGAATTGATTGGGGATGAGGCTAATCGCGGGGTGACGTTGATTGAGGGGTTGTTGATATGTCGGAGCTTGGATAGGCGGGCGGATTTGTTGAAGGGTTTTTTTGAGAGGGTTTGGGGATTGGTGCGGGGGGATGTGGTTGGGAAGGCAGTTTGTGCGCCGAGGATTTGGGCGACATAAACATATTTGTTTTGTCTGGTGTCGTCTTATCGAATTGGATTGATCTTAACGAACACGTCATTCCGGCATGGATTGCCGGAATCCAGAAGCCATGGATAGCTTAAAGTTGGGGTTTTGTGTCGCTAGCGCGACGGCTTTATTTTAATGTCGGGTCTCGGCCCGACAGCCGAGGTACTTTTCTTTGGACGGCCAAAGAAAAGTACCCAAAAGAAAGGCCACCCCATGCCGCTTTTATCCTGCGCGCCGAAGGGTTTGAACGGGGTTTTCGGAAGGGCTATCCATAGCCCTCCGAAAACGAGCGGCATCCCTGCCGCTCCCCTGCGGGCTGATCCGTCCAAACCCTCCGGTGCTCGGCGCGGCAAAAGGGGATTAACCCCCTCGCGCGAAGAAAAGTTATTGGATAAATTTGTATTTTGGGTATCAAGTTCTATTGTAGGATGCTGCCGACGATAGGAGGCGCATCTGTCGCGAACGATGCGCTTCACTTCGTTCAGCACATATATGGACTCCTCCCCAATTGCAAGCCAAGATTACCCAAAATAATGCTTCCAACAGAGATCG
>PERU01000004.1 GCA_002928965.1 Methylomonas sp. | reverse complement strand
CACAGATTTATTGCCTATCGAGCATATACCTGCGTAACAAATAAGTCATTTGGCGCATCCAATGCGCCAAATGACTTATACCCGGGTCATATTACACATTAATGACAAAAACATGAACCGTTTAAAACAAATTTATGTTTACCAGCATGGCATTTGACACAATTATATGCACCTTAACACCCCGCCAGCCCTGACAATACTGTACCAAGGGACAATATTGTCAAATTTAATAGGCCATATACCCCATGCCAGGAAATAATTGCGTCATATACCGCATCCAAAAATATTGACCATATTATCCAAATGCTAATGACGCTTAGATGACAGACGTACAAAACAAAACAGTTAGCAATAACCCTTGCTTACTTGAAAACGGTTTCCTAGAATGCCGTGTGTTTAGGAGAATCCCATGAGCGAAGATCGCCAGTTTATTCCGTTGAATGTGGCAGTATTGACTGTATCTGACACACGCACGGAAAGCGACGACATATCCGGCTTAACGCTGGTTAATGGTTTGACCGAAGCCGGCCATAACCTTAAAGACAAAAAAATCGTCCCTGACGATGTATATCAAATTCGCGCCATTATCAGCCAATGGATCGCCGATCCGGCCATACAAGTCATCATTAGTACCGGGGGCACCGGCGTAACCGGGCGCGACGGCACACCTGAAGCCATCACCCCTCTGTTGGATAAAGTGTTGGACGGTTTTGGTGAAGTATTTCGGATGATTTCTTACCAGGACATCAAAAGCTCAACCATGCAATCCCGCGCCATCGCCGGCGTTGCCAACGGCACCTACATCTTCTGCCTGCCCGGTTCATCCAGCGCCTGCCGCACAGCCTGGCAAAATCTGATTAAAGATCAACTGGATTACCGCACCCGACCCTGTAATCTGGTACAACTCATGCCACGATTATTGGAGAGATGATGCAATCCCGTTTTTTGCTGCTTGCCGCATTCAGCGGCTTCATCGGTGTTGCCATGGGTGCATTTGGCGCACATGGTTTAAAACATCTACTGTCTGAGCATTACTTGGACATCTACAAAACTGCGGTAAGCTACCAAATGTGGCACGCTTTATTATTAGCGATTATTGCCATGCTGCCCGAGCATAAATGGCTGCGCTGGGCTGGCTGGAGTCTTATAGTCGGAATACTGATCTTCTCCGGCAGCTTGTATTTGCTGACTATTTTAAACATCAGCTGGTTAGGCATGATCACCCCGATTGGGGGCTTGGCTTTTTTAGCGGGCTGGGCATTATTGGGCGGCTATGCTTACCAGCAACAAAAACGGTAAGCCCTAAAAACTAACTAACACATTAAGTTAGCTTCCATCACCTGAATCGAGTTCAAAGCAATGCGTGACGCCACACCCCAAACCGTTTATTTGAAAGATTACACGCCACCTGAATATCTTATTGAGAGTGTCGAATTGAATTTTGAGTTGGACGAATCGCAAACACGTGTCAGCTCACGGTTAATCATATATCGCAATCCGGCAAGTCAGCACACCGAACAATCCTTGACGTTGATGGGCGAAGAACTCGAGTTGCTCAGTATTTCACTGGACGGCAATAGCCTAAGCGAAACTGATTTTGTCATCAGTCCGGAAACGCTGACCCTATTCAGTGTTCCGCAGGGCCAAAGCTTTACATTGCACATCGAAAACCGTATCAACCCCAAAGCCAATACTGCTCTTGAAGGCTTGTACCTGTCCAGCAGCATGCTATGCACACAATGCGAAGCGCAAGGCTTCAGAAAAATCACCTGGTTTCTGGACAGACCCGACGTGATGACCCGCTTTAAAACCACTTTGACAGCCGACAAAACCCGCTTTCCTGTATTGCTATCCAACGGCAATCGGGTTGCTCAAGGCGAGTTGGCCAACAATCGCCATTGGGTAAGTTGGGAAGATCCGTTTGCCAAGCCTTGTTATTTGTTTGCGCTGGTCGCAGGTCAATTATCTTGCGTATCTGACACGTTTACCACCATGAGTGGGCGGCAGATTGCCTTGGAGATTTTCGTCGAACAACATAACCTCGACAAATGCGAGCATGCCATGCAGTCGCTAAAAAATGCCATGCGCTGGGACGAGGAAACCTATGGACTGGAATACGACCTGGATTTATATATGATCGTAGCCGTTGACCATTTCAATATGGGCGCAATGGAAAACAAGGGCTTGAACATATTCAATACCAAGTTCGTGCTAGCTAGGCCCGATACCGCCACCGACAGCGATTATGAACACATCGAAGGCGTGATAGGCCATGAATATTTTCACAACTGGTCCGGCAACCGTGTCACCTGCCGCGACTGGTTCCAGCTCAGTTTGAAAGAAGGTTTCACAGTATTCCGCGACCAGCAATTCAGTGGTGATCAGACGTCGCAGGCCGTGAAACGCATCGAAGCTGTGAATGCCCTGCGCACCCGCCAATTTGCCGAAGACGCAGGCCCATTGGCGCATCCGATTCGCCCGGAAGCCTATATCGAAATCAATAATTTCTACACCCTGACCGTTTATGAAAAAGGCGCGGAAGTGGTGCGCATGCTGCATACCCTGCTCGGTGCCGCCGGTTTTCGCAAAGGCTGCGATTTATACTTCAACCGCCACGATGGCCAAGCTGTTACGTGTGAAGATTTTGTCAAAGCCCTGGAAGATGCAAATGGCGTCGACTTAACGCAATTCCGCCGCTGGTATTCACAAGCAGGCACCCCAGTGTTAACGGTCGAACAAGATTACGACGCTCATTCACAAGAATTACGCCTGACCTTGCAACAAAGCTGCCCGCCCACACCCAATCAACCGGTTAAACAGCCACTACACATTCCTGTGAAATTGGGTTTATTGGCAACAGACGGGGCACCAGCCACCATTCATTTTAATGGTATGCAGCAAGCCGAAATCACCCTGAATCTGACCGAAGCCGAACAAACCTTTGTATTCGAGCAGTTGCCGTCGCAACCGATCGTATCCCTGCTGCGCGACTTCTCAGCCCCCGTTAATTTGAACATGCCGCGTAGCCTGGAAGAACTGGCGTTTTTATTCAAGCATGACAGCGACAGCTTTAATCGCTGGGAAGCCGGACAGCAACTTGCTGTACAAGTGATTTTTGGCCTGATCGAAGATTTACACAACCAACGCCCACTGCATCTCAACGCCTTAATGGTCGAAGCCTTTCATAGCCTGCTGGCGAATGAAGCGGATGATTTATCCTATCAAGCCTTACTGTTGAGCCTCCCGGATGAAAGCTATCTGGCCGGACAAATGAGCGTGATCGATGTCGATGCCATTCATCATGCCCGCGAGTTTGTCAAAACCACGCTGGCCAACAGCCTACAGGACGATTTCAAGCGAGTTTATTTAATTCACCATCGTGATGAATCGGGTAAATTCCACGCGGGAGCCGTGGGCAGACGCCGACTCAAAAACGCCTGCCTGAGCTATCTGAATCAATTGGACTGTTCACATAGTTACCATCTGATAGCCGAGCAATTCGATCAGGCCAGAAACATGACTGATCAAATGGCTGCATTATCAGCCATCGTCAATAGCCATCACCCGCAAAAAGCGACCTACCTGGATCGTTTTTACCAACAATGGCAACGGGAAGCACTGGTGATTGATAAATGGTTTGCGTTACAAGCCAGCAGCAGCATGCCCAACACGTTTGCCACGGTGCAAAATTTGCTGCAACACCCAGCCTTTGATATGAAAACACCTAATCGCGTTCGCGCCTTAATCGGTGCCTTTAGCCAAGCCAACCCCCTGCACTTCCACGCCAAAGATGGCTCAGGCTATCGATTTCTGGCCGATCAGGTTTTGGCATTAAACACCTTGAATCCACAGATTGCTTCACGGATGGTTACAGGACTGGCTCAGTGGCGACGTTACGACACCGAAAGGCAGGAATTGATGAAACAACAACTGCAGCGCATCGTGGCAACCGAGCAACTATCCAAAGATGTTTATGAAATTGCCAGCAAGAGTTTGGCGTAGTGCCGACAATCACGTAAACTAGCGCCGAAATAACCCTATCTGCAGCCAGTATGAATGCACGCACCGCACAGGTTGAACGTAATACCTTAGAAACCCAGATCAAAATTGCCATTAATTTGGACGGTAATGGCACAGCCTCATTCAATACCGGCTTACCGTTTCTGGATCACATGCTGGATCAGATTGCCCGACATGGCTTGATCGATATTGACGTAGAGTCCAATGGGGATTTGCATATCGACGCCCATCATAGCGTCGAAGATATCGGCATTACCCTGGGTCAGGCGTTTGCCAAAGCGCTCGGCGATAAAAAAGGCATCTACCGTTATGGACATGCCTATTGTCCTTTGGATGAATCGCTGTCCCGCGTGGTGGTCGATTTTTCTGGGCGACCAAGTCTTTTTTACGATGTGGCATTCAAACGCGCCATGATAGGCAGCTTTGACGTGGATTTATTCAAGGAATTCTTCCAAGGCTTTGTCAATCATGCTGGCGTCACCTTGCATATCGACAATATAAAAGCCGGCAATGCGCATCATATTGCTGAAACGATCTTCAAAGCTTTCGGTCGAGCCGTACGCATGGCAATCAGCCATGATGCACGCATGGCTGGCATCATGCCGTCAACCAAAGGTAGTCTATAATCCCCTTAGCTGTTTTCTTCTTAATTATTAAGTTCTTATGTCATCAGTTGCCGTTATCGATTACGGAATGGGTAATCTGCACTCCATTGCCAAAGCCCTGCAGCATGCCAATCCTGGCATTACCGTGCATATCAGCGCTGATGCGGATATTATCGAAAACGCTGATCGAGTGGTTTTTCCGGGCGTAGGCGCAATGCGCGATTGCATGCACGCCTTGCACGAACTAAACCTGATTGATGTCATCAAGCAAACTGCCCGAGACAAGCCTTTTTTAGGCATCTGCTTGGGCATGCAGGCATTATTAACTGATAGTGAAGAAAATGGCGGCATTGCCTGCATCAACCTGTTTCCAGGCCATGTACGCCGCTTTGCCGATTCAATAAAAGATGCACAAGACCAACCACTAAAAATCCCGCACATGGGTTGGAACCGGGTAAAGCAAAAGCCGCATCCTTTATGGCAAGACATTCCGCAAGACAGTCGTTTTTATTTTGTACATAGCTATTTTGTCACGCCGGATAGCGAACAAGCCAGTGTTGCCACAAGCGATTATCCGCAGCCATTTACCTGTGCCATCGCCAAAGACAATGTATTTGCGGTGCAATTTCACCCGGAAAAAAGCCAGACTGTAGGCTTGCAATTGTTACAGAATTTTTTGCGCTGGGATGGCGCCGCTTAATCTCGTGTGCACTTTTGCATCAAGCTGTGCGAAATCACCCGGGACAAGACACCGAAGCTGCTCACGCATCGGCTTTTTAACCTTTGATAAATTGATTTAACCGTTGAGATTGAACTATGTTGCTGATACCTGCAATTGATTTGAAAGAAGGGAAATGTGTTCGCTTGCGCCAAGGTCGTATGGAAGACGATACGGTATTCTCCGACGATCCGGTTGCCGTAGCCGGCCGCTGGGTAGAGGCTGGCGCGCGTCGCTTGCATCTGGTCGATCTCGATGGTGCGTTTGCCGGCAAACCCAGAAATGCCGACGTCATCCATGCCATTGTCGAAGCGTATCCGAATGTACCGGTACAAATCGGTGGCGGCATTCGCGATGAAGACACCATTCAGGCTTATCTGGAGGCAGGCGTGGAATATGTCATCATTGGCACCAAAGCCGTCAGCGAACCACACTTTGTCCGGGATGTGGCGATCGAATTTCCAGGCCACATCATCGTTGGGCTGGATGCCAAAGACGGCAAAGTCGCCATCGACGGCTGGTCCAAACTCTCCCGTCACGATGTCATTGATATGGCCAAAAAATTTGAAGCGCAGGGTGTGTCGGCCATTATCTATACCGATATTTCTCGTGACGGCATGATGCAAGGCGTCAACGTAGAAGCCACCGCCAATCTGGCCCGCGCCATCAATATTCCGGTCATTGCGTCCGGCGGCATTACCAATATCGATGATATTCGTGCGCTGGGCGAAGTGGCCCATGAAGGCATTATGGGCGCGATCACCGGTCGCGCCATCTATGAAGGTACGCTGGATTTTGCCGAGGCGGAAAAACTCGCAGAATCTTACGCCGATGTGGGCGCCTGATTTATAGCCATAACCACTGTATGTCACCCGTATGAGCCTTGCCAAACGCATTATTCCCTGCCTGGATGTCGATAACGGCCGCGTCGTCAAAGGCGTGCAATTTGTCGACATTCGCGATGCCGGTGACCCGGTGGAAATCGCTCGCCGCTACGATCAGGAAGGCGCTGACGAAATTACCTTTTTGGACATTACCGCCACCCACGACAACCGCGATACCATTGTGCATGTGGTGGAACAAGTGGCCAGCGAAGTATTCATTCCACTGACGGTAGGCGGCGGCATCCGGGTTTTGGACGATATTCGCCGCATGCTGAACGCCGGTGCCGATAAAGTCGGCATCAACAGCGCTGCTGTTTTTCGTCCCGAATTCGTGCAGGAAGCCGCCGATAAATTTGGCTCACAATGCATAGTAGTGGCTATCGACGCGAAAAAAGTCAGCCAGGACGGCGAGGAAAATCGCTGGGAAATTTTTACTCATGGCGGTCGCAAACCCACCGGTATCAACGCTGTGGAATGGGCTGTCAAAATGAAAGCCTTTGGTGCCGGCGAAATATTGTTAACCAGCATGGACAGAGACGGCACCAAATCCGGTTTCGATTTGGCATTGACTCGCGCCATCAGCGAAGCAGTCAATATCCCGGTCATCGCTTCCGGTGGCGTTGGAAATCTTGATCATCTGGCTGACGGCATCATCGAAGGCAAAGCCGATGCGGTGCTGGCTGCCAGCATTTTTCATTTTGGTGAATACACCATTGAACAGGCCAAACGCCATATGCAATCTCGCGGCATAGAGGTACGTTTATGAGCTTGGCGTGGCTGGACGACATCCAATGGACGGAAGACGGCTTGGTGCCGGTAATTGCCCAGCAACACAATACCGGCCGGGTGGTTATGTTCGCCTGGATGAACCGCGAATCATTACAACTGACTGTCGCAGAAGGCTACGCCACGTACTGGTCACGCTCCCGCCAGCGCCTATGGCGTAAAGGCGAAGAATCCGGCCATCGCCAAAAAGTCATCGACATCCAGCTTGATTGCGATGCTGACGTTATCCTGATCAAAATCGACCAAGAAGGCGGCATCGCCTGCCATACCGGGCGGGAAAGCTGCTTTTATCGCAGTTTGATTGATGGCGAATGGCAAAGCTCGGAAGCTGTTTTGAAAGACCCCAAATCAATCTATCATAAATAGTCCAGATTGGCGTTTCGGAGTAAACAAGCCTCCTAGGAGCCTGTCGTCAACTTAACTTGGCAATCTTAATTACCGTGCATACCGAGTTTTGGAGTGTAATCTACAACATCTACCAAGCAAACTCTCCACCACCGCTATTTAATCTCGGAATTGAGGATAATTCTGCCTATCCTGTGCTTACTGATTTTATCTTTCATGAATAAACAAATCCGCCTAGCGATTTTTGACCGCCTCGCTGCGAACACCCCGGAACCGACTACCGAACTAATTTACAGCACACCGTTTGAATTGTTGATTGCCGTGGTGTTATCCGCACAAGCCACGGACAAAGGTGTCAATAAAGCCACCGAAAAGCTGTTTCCGGTGGCCAATACCCCGCAGGCAATTCTGGATTTGGGTTTGGACGGCTTGAAGGCGCACATCAAAACCATCGGCCTGTTCAACAGCAAAGCCGCTAACATCATCAAACTATGCGAAACCCTACTCAGCCAGCACCTTGGCGAAGTACCACAAACCCGGGAGGCACTGGAAGCTTTGGCCGGCGTGGGTCGCAAAACGGCGAATGTGATTTTGAACACTGCTTTTGGCCATCCGACCATTGCCGTGGATACGCATATTTTCCGGGTTTCCAACCGAACCGGCCTGGCTCCGGGTAAAAACGTGCTGGAAGTGGAAAACAAACTGGAAAAGACAGTGCCTGCGCATCACAAAAAAGACGCCCATCACCTGCTGATCCTGCATGGCCGTTACGTCTGTATCGCCAGAAAACCGCGCTGCCCCGGCTGTTGCATCGCAGATTTATGCGAGTTTAAGCAAAAAACCCTACCGTAGGGTTTACAATGGTCAAGACTGAACTTAAGGATGAAGCGTTGGTCGGACGAGCTCGGCCTGTCAGCTGAAGCCAATAATAAAATCTTAAGAGGGTATCAATCATGAAAAAACTCAACAAAACACCTTTAACTTTAGCGATGGGTACTGCGGTTATTTCCGGCTTTGCAATGAACGCGCAAGCTGAATCCAACCCATTTGCCATGACTGAATTGTCAAATGGTTACATGGTGGCGGAAGCCTCCAACAAGGGCAGCAACGGTGCCTGTGGCGGAAATGTCTCCGATGCCAATGGCAATAAAATCACTGCTGACAAAAAGGCAGGCAAAGCTGACGCTGGCCCTAAAACCAAAAAAGCTGAAGGCTCATGCGGTGAAGGCATGTGTGGCGGCATGATGCAGGGCGGCAAAATGAAAAAAGGCATGGAAGGCAAATGCGGCGAAATGATGAAAGGTCATGAAGGCTCTTGCGGCATGATGGGCGGCATGGGCGGCATGGATCATGGCGACCAAGGCAAAGGTAAATCTGAAGAAGGCAGCTGCGGCTCGATGATGAAAGGCGATGCTTCAAAAAGCAGCGAAGGTTCTTGCGGCGGCATGATGAAAGGTGGCGAAGGTAGCTGCGGTTCTCATGTCGATGGTGATAAAGCCGCTGGCAAATAAAGCCATTGACTTGACCGCTGTTGCCGAATATGGATAAGCAGACCTTAACCAATCTGGCTGGCTTGGGATTACGCCGCTCGTTTATCAGCGAGATCGTCGATACTCCCCCTGCCAACGTCGGCTTTTACGAAGTGGCCCCGGAAAACTGGATGACCATAGGCGGCAAACTGGGTAAACAGTTTAAAGCGCTGACCGAACGCTGCGAGGTGATCTGTCACGGTTTATCCTTATCCATTGGTAGCAGCGACCCGCTGGATGAAACGTTTGTGCATGATCTGAAAAAATTCATGCGCAAACACCACATCCGCTTTTACAGCGAACATTTGAGTTATTGCAGTCATGAAGGGCATTTATACGACTTGATGCCCATCCCGTTTACCACTGAAGCCGTCATACACGTGGCCAGCCGCATTCGTCGCGTGCAGGACATTCTGGAACACAAAATTGCTATCGAAAATGTCTCCTACTACGCTGCGCCAGGTCAGGAAATGTCGGAAATAGACTTTTTTAATGCGGTGGTGGCGGAAGCCGATTGTAATGTGCTGATCGACATCAATAACATCTATGTCAACAGTGTCAATCACGGTTACGATGCAGAAACTTTTTTAAAAGCCATGCCAGGTGAGCGGATTGCCTATGCGCATATCGCTGGTCATTATGTGGAAGCCGAGGATTTTTTGGTGGACACCCACGGTGCGCCGGTCATAGATCCGGTCTGGCAATTGCTTGACAAAGCCTATGACGCATTTGGGGTTTTCCCAACCTTGCTGGAACGCGACTTCAACCTGCCACCTTTGGCCGAGTTATTACAAGAGGTCGATACCATCCGCAACATTCAGCATAACGCTCACCACAGACAGCAGGTTGCTTGATGAGTGTCGATTTCAAAGCCACACAGGCCGATTTTGCGGGTTATATCCGTGATCCCTACAATCATCCGGTGCCAGCAAATGTTAAACCACAGCGCATGGCCATATATCGGGAACTGTTTTTTAACAACATCAACAGTTTTTTAAGCAGTAATTTTCCGGTGTTACGAAAAATTATGGATGATGAGCAGTGGCAAAATTTGGCAACCGATTTTTTTGCTCGTCATCGCTGTCAAACCCCGCATTTTTCAGAGATTGCCGAAGAGTTTTTAGACTACCTGCAAAACCAACGTCCCATTGATTCGGAATTGCCGTTCATGCTGGAACTGGCGCATTACGAATGGGTAGAAATGGCATTATCCATTGCCCAAGCAGAGCCCGTGTTGGGTGATGAACTCTTTATCGAGCAGGTTTTACAACAAAAGCTGAGTTTGTCACCGCTAGCCTGGCCGCTGGTTTATCAATACCCGGTGCAGCAAATCGGCCCGGGTTTTTTACCGCAAACCGCTCCCGATCAGCCCAGCTATCTGATTGTGTATCGTGACTCTGACGATCAGGTACATTTTATGCAAACCACCCCGATCACCTATCGATTACTGCAATTGATAGACGAAAACCACAATATCAGCGGCCAACGTAGCTTACATGCCTTGGCAACTGAGATGTCTCAACAAATCGACACTCAGATGCTGATGCAATTTGGCTTGCAAACCTTACAGGAACTGGCCGTCAAAGGCATCATCATTCCGGCTGCAGCCGTTTGAAATGATGCACCCACACCAGACCATCATCATTCCATTGCATATTCGCGTGCATTTTTAATATTAAATCTTTGTACATGGCCAGATTCGGATAACCTTCGGCTTGCGCCTCGACATCCGTCATATCGCCGATACGTTCGCGTTCCACAGCCGTCACCACAAATTCCACACCCTCCAGCATAAAGGTTTCGCCCGGATAGGCGTATAACCCATCGCGGCGCTGTTGGGTTTTTTGTCCGCTGAGTGCCGCAGCGACCAGTTTCGGGTGTCTGACCAAGCGGTTGATTTCACAGGTCTTTTGGGGATAGTCGTTCATCAGTGCGTGTTATTGAATTGGCGAAGCGGCGTATTATCAACCATAATGCCGATTTTTTACTGTTTGGTGGCCAGAAATGCGATATCTGCACAGCATGGTTCGTGTTAACGATTTGCAACACGCCTTGGATTTTTACTGTAATAAGCTGGGTTTGGTGGAAATTCGGCGCATGGAAAGTGAGGCTGGCCGCTTTACGCTGGTTTACTTGGCGGCGCCAAATGATCAAACCCAAGCCAGCGAATATGACTCGCCCCTGCTTGAGTTGACTTATAACTGGGATACTGAAGAGTATGGCGGTGGCCGCAATTTCGGTCATTTGGCTTTTGAAGTGGATGATATTTACCAAACCTGCCAGACATTGATGGATCAAGGCGTGATCATCAACCGTCCGCCACGCGATGGCTGGATGGCTTTTATTCGCTCCCCGGATCAAATCTCCATCGAGTTACTACAAAAAGGCGCAGCTTTGCCTGTGCAGGAACCCTGGGCCAGCATGACCAATATCGGCGTTTGGTGAAGGAATCAGTTTGCTGCCGCTAAGCCTGTACATTCATTTTCCCTGGTGCATCCAGAAGTGCCCGTATTGCGACTTTAACTCGCATGCCGTCAAAAGCGGTATTCCGGAAACAGCTTATATAGATAGGCTATTGGAGGATTTGCAAGCCGATCTCAGCTTACTGACATCAGCCGCTAAAATCCAAAGCATTTTCATGGGCGGCGGCACGCCCAGTCTGTTTTCGCCTAATAGTCTGGCGTATTTACTGAATGGCATCAAACAACAGATCGAATTGGCAGCAGATTGTGAAATAACGCTGGAAGCCAATCCCGGCACCTTTGAGAGCGCCAAATTCAAAGCCTTTCGCGAGTTGGGCATCAATCGTTTGTCGATTGGCATCCAAAGCTTCAATGACAGCCATTTGCAAAAACTGGGCAGGGTGCATAACGCCACCGAAGCAATTAAGGCTGTCAATATTGCCCAACAGGCCGGCTTCGACAATCTGAATCTGGATTTGATGTTTGGCTTGCCGGAGCAAACCCAATCCGAAGCCTTAGCGGATGTGCAAACCGCCATTTCCCTCAATCCAAGCCACATTTCGTTTTATCAATTAACGCTGGAACCCAATACCTACTTTTACAAGTTTCCGCCCAAGCTACCGGAGGACGACCGAATTTTTGCCATGCAAAAAAGCTGTCAGCAGCTATTGGCTGACAACGGCTATCTGCAATACGAAATTTCAGCCTATGCCAAAGCCGGTTTTCAATCCAGGCATAATCTGAATTACTGGCAATTTGGTGATTATTTAGGGATTGGTGCCGGTGCGCATGGCAAAATCAGCCGTTCGCTACCCAACGATATTCTGCGCACTGCCAAGCTTAAAAGCCCAGAACACTATTTGAATACCGCCAATGCGCGTAGCGATGCGGTTATCACAGTGGCGGAGTTGCCGCTGGAGTTTATGATGAATCACTTGCGCTTGAAAACCGGCTTTAACCTGGACAATTTCCCGAAAACTACCGGTTTAAGCTGTGACAGCCTGCAACCGGCATTGTCACAATGTCTCGCCCAAGATTTACTGATCCAGCAGCAGCGGCAGCTATACTGCAGCGATCGCGGCTGGAATTTTCTGGATGACATTCTGGAAAAATTCATCCCATAAAAGCTGGCGGGTTATAATTGCCGATTACCTGACTCGGACCATTTTCATGCTTGATTACCAAAAACAGTTTATCCAATATGCCCTGGATTGCGGGGTACTTAAATTTGGCGAGTTTCAATTAAAATCAGGCCGTATCAGCCCGTATTTCTTCAATACTGGTCTTTTCAACACCGGCGCACAACTGGACAAGTTAGGCCAGTTCTATGCTCAAACACTGATCAATGCCGGTGTAGCGGTTGATGTGTTGTACGGTCCTGCTTACAAAGGCATTCCACTGGTTAGCACGACATCGATTGCTTATTCCAGACTGAGCAAAGACATTCCGTTTGCGTTCAACCGCAAAGAAGCCAAAGATCACGGCGAAGGCGGCACGTTGGTCGGCGCGCCGTTGCAAGGCAATGTGTGGATTCTGGATGATGTAATTACCGCCGGCACCTCGGTGCGCGAGTCTGTCGAGATTATCCGCGGCGCGGGAGCCACCGTAGCCGGCGTGGTCATCGCACTGGACAGGCAGGAAAAAGGTCTAAATCACATGTCTGCCGTGCAGGAAGTGTCACAACAATTCGACATTCCAGTGCTGGCCATTATTTCCTTAGCAGAAATCATTGAGTTCATCGAACAAGACGCTGATTTCATCGACAAGCTAGCGATTATCAGCAGTTACCGTCAACAGTATGGCATTTAGGGTTATGATGAACACCATACTTACGCTTATCTGTATTTAGTCTACAATTAGCCCTTACTATTCGCCCTCTAATAACGAGTACAGTCCGCAGAAAGGCTTGCCATGAGAAATTTGGAATTTAAAGATCAATTACACGAATATTCGAATTGGCGTGAACAACTGATACAAGCAATCGAAATGTATCGGGAGTGGCGGAGCCGTCATAACTTTAGCGACCCTCAAAGCACAGATACCTTGCTGAACATATTGCAAGGCTTGAATATGGACCGAGTTACTTTAGCTTTTGTTGCCGAATTTTCCCGCGGTAAAACCGAACTGATCAACGCGCTGTTTTTTGCCGAAACCGGCGTCCGCTTATTACCGTCTTCTCCTGGTCGTACCACCATGTCGCCCACCGAGCTGTTTTGGGATGAAGTGGGTGGCAGCTATATTCGTTTGCTGAATATTGAAAGCCGTCTGGAAGATATTTCCTTAATGGATTACAAGCGTAATCCTGATCGCTGGACCCAAATCAGTCTAAATATTGACTCACCCACCCAGATGCAGGAAGCATTCAAAGAGTTGATTTCAACCAAAAAAGTCAGCAAGGAAACCGCCGACAAGTTAGGTCTGTGGAACGAACGCGAGGCCGCAGAACAAGGCATCATCAATCCGGAATACGTGGAAGTGCCGTGCTGGCGTCATGCCTTGATCAGCTTTCCACATCCTTTGTTGAAAGAAGGCTTATGTATCCTCGACACACCCGGCCTGAATGCCTTGGGCACAGAACCTGAGTTAACCCTGAGCATGCTACCCAGCGCACAAGCCATCGTATTCGTGCTGGCCGCCGATACCGGCGTGACCAAAAGTGACCTGGAAATGTGGAAAAGCCATGTGTGCAGCTCTAGAGGTCAACGTCGCCAAGGTTTAGCGGTGGTGATGAATAAAATCGACTCCATGTGGGACGATTTGGCGGGAGAAACCGGCTACGATGCTGCGATTCAAAAACAGATCGAAACCTCTGCGACCATTTTGAATCTGAACGAAGATGTGATTTTTCCGGTTTCTGCCAAACAGGCGCTGCTGGCTAAAGTCAAAGGCGATAACGCCCTGTTGGAAAAAAGCCGCCTGAACAAACTGGAACACTATCTTTCAGAGGACATTTTGAACCAGCGCCGGGATATTCTGAAGGGCGTGGTGGAAAAAGACATTGGCTTTCTAGTCACCGAATCCATCAAACTGATGAATTCAAAAGTCAGCAACGCTTCCAAGCAGTTGGAAGAATTCAAGCATATCGATTTTGAAAACCAGGAAATGACCGGCAAATTGATGGCGGAAACCCGCGACCGTCAAAATGCCTACATGGCCAATATCGAAAACTTCCAGGCCAGCCGCAAAGTGTTTGCCGTGCAAGCCAGAATGCTGATCGATTCATTTTCCAAAGAAAAAATCGATGAAGTCATCATGCGTACCAAATACGACATGAGTAAAAGCCTGACCACCTACGGCATGAAACAAAACATGCGTAAATTGTTTGACGAATTACGCGACTTGTTGCAAGACTCGGTGGATATTACCGAAGAAACCCGCCGCCTGATCAAAGCCATTCACAAGAAATTCCAGGATGAATATGGCTTCAAGGAAATCGAGCCGCAACTGTTTTCTATCAAACAGTATCAGTTTGAGTTGGAGCAGATTTTTGAAGAGGGCGAAGCCTTTCGCAACAGTGCCAAAACCACCATGACCGAACAAAGTCTGGTGGTCAACAAACTCTACAGCACGCTGATTTTGAAAGCCCGCAATATTCTGCAACAAGCACATAAAGATGCGGCAACCTGGAGCAACAGCGTGTTAACGCCACTGATGCATCAAATCAAGGACCACAAAAAACAAATTGAAAGCCGCTTGATCATGCTGCGCAAGATCAACGAATCCAAAGGCAACGTCAACGACAGCATCGCTCAACTGGAAGGGGAGCTAGCACCTTTGAAACAGCAACGTCAGGAATTGCTGGCTATCATCAAGGCCATGCAAATCAATATCAGCGACATCGAAAACTCCTGATTCAGCACATAAAAAAGGCCGAAAATTTCGGCCTTTTTTGTACGATCAGAAACCAGTCATTTAGGTAAAATTTCTTCCATAGAAAATTTCAGCCATCTCGTCCTGCAACTGCTCCATGATTTCCGCCTTTTCTTCTTCGCTGAAATTACTTTCTTTTTCAAACAAATAATTTTCCAGCTCGGTTTCCTTCAGCATCATTTTGGTGTGGAAGATGTTTTCCTGATACACATTGACATCGATCATCTGGTAAAGCTCTTTGGTGCTTTCCGCAATATAGTTCTGAATCGAGTTAATTTTATGGTCGATATAATGCTTTTGTCCGGAAATGTCACGGGTAAAACCACGCACCCGGTAATCCATAATCACAATGTCGGATTCAAAGCTGTGAATCAGGTAATTCAACGCCTTTAACGGCGAAATCTGCCCACAAGTCGATACGTCGATGTCGGCGCGGAAAGTACATATATCGGTGTCTGGATGACTCTCGGGATAGGTGTGTACGGTAATATGACTTTTATCCAGATGGGCCAGGATGGTGTCCGGTAAAGGCCCTGGTGACTCTGAATTCATGCCAGCCGGAATTGTCGCGCCTTCGGAAATCAGCATCGTTACACTTGCACCCTGTGGGTCGTAATCCTGATGAGCGATATTCAATATCTGGGCACCGATGATATTGGCGACATCCTTGAGAATTTGCGTGAGCCGTTTTGCATTGTAAGCTTCATCGATGTACTCGATATACGCCTTTTCCTGCTCCTTGGGGGCGTAACAAACGTCGTAAATATTAAAACTCAACGATTTGGTCAGGTTATTAAACCCATGTAATTGTAATTTGCTCAACCGATCAACCCTCTAAAACTTCAAAATCATGACTTATTTCCACACCTGCTTTGCTCAACATAATCGATGCAGAGCAGTATTTTTCCGCTGACAATTTTACAGCACGTTCCACCGCAACAGCCGACAGATTTCTGCCTGTCACTTTGAAATGCAGATGAATCTTGCTGAATACCGCTGGCACCGCATCCACACGTTCAGCAGTCAACTCAGTAATGCAATCAATCACATCGTGACGACCTTTTTGCAAAATATCAATCACATCGAATGATGAACAGCCCCCCACACCCAGCAAAATC
Organism: Methylomonas sp.; assembly: GCA_002928965.1. Lineage (GTDB taxonomy): Bacteria > Pseudomonadota > Gammaproteobacteria > Methylococcales > Methylomonadaceae > Methylomonas. The sequence continues at coordinate 125,106 of PERU01000004.1, read as the reverse complement.
ATCTCCATGGGACGCACACCCATGTTACGCCCACCATGGTCTGGCGGCCCATCCATCACGACGGCATGGCCGCTTCCAGACTCGCCGACAAATAAGCGACCGTCGACCCATTTAACTGTTGCTTGCATTTCGAATCCCGGGAAATAAAAATACGTAAATTTTACAACGATAGCCCGTTAGAAATTGTTTTTTTTGCAAAACAGTTCTCTTTTCGTTAGGGTATCCGTACCAATTGGACTGGATTCAGATAAATGAGCTTAATAAAAAAGAATAATAAAATCTCTCAGGAAGCACTCGATGCGTTCTTACATGTCTGCCATGTACGCAGCTATCCTGCCAAATTAACCATTGTCAGACCTGGCGACATTGGCGACAAACTACTGTTTGTAGTCGATGGCTCGGTTAGTGTCAGCGTTGAGGATGAAGAAGGTCACGAGTTGATTCTGGCCTACCTCAACAAACACGACTTCGTGGGTGAAATTGGTGTATTCAAAAATGCCGAAGTCCGCAGCGCGTTTGTTAAAACCCGAACTAAATGTCAGATGGCAGAAATCGGTTACGATCGCTTTAAACAGTTGTTGAACACCGAATTGCGTGATCATGCGGTTGAAGTTTTGACGGTTCTCGGAGAACAATTATCTACACGACTATTAATTACCAGCCGCAAGTTCCGTGATCTGGCCTTTATGGACGTTGAAGGCCGTATTGCCCGCACTCTGCTTGATTTGGCTAAAGAACCTGATGCGATTACTCACCCGGACGGCATGCAATTGCACATCACCCGCCAAGAGATCGGCCGCATTGTGGGCTGCTCGCGGGAAATGGCTGGCCGAGTGTTGAAAGAACTGGAAGACAAAGGTTTGATCACCGCGCACGGCAAAACCATAGTGGTGTTTGGAACGCGCTAGCGGCTAACAACACTGATTCAGGCAGGGGATTGGCATGATTAGCTCCATGACCCTGACCTCAATCACTTGCCTGTAATGAATCCATCCATGCAACCTGTCTGGCGACAAATACCTAAAGGTGTATGGGCACTGGGTTTCGTTAGTTTACTGATGGACATTTCTTCAGAAATGATCCACAGCTTACTACCTCTGTTCATGGTGACTGCGCTTAACGCCAGCAGTCTGACTATTGGCTTGATCGAAGGCGTTGCCGAAGCCACCGCGCTGATTGTGAAAATTTTTTCCGGCGTCATTAGCGACTATTGGGGAAAACGCAAAGGTCTGGCTTTGCTGGGCTATAGCCTCGGCGCATTCAGTAAACCCTTGTTTGCCATTGCAGCCAGCAGCGGCATGATATTAAGCGCCCGCTTTCTGGATAGAATCGGCAAAGGCATCCGCGGCGCTCCCCGCGATGCATTGGTAGCGGATATTACGCCAGCTGAAATTCGCGGCGCTGCATTCGGTTTACGGCAATCCCTAGACACTGTCGGCGCATTCCTTGGCCCACTGCTAGCCGTAGCCCTGATGTTTTTGTGGGCAAACGATTTTCGGGCAATTTTTTGGGTGGCGGTGATCCCCGGATTATTAGCTGTTTTAGTTTTATTGCTTGGCGTAACAGAACCGCCGAATATCAATCATCAGCAGCGCAGCAATCCAATACGCCGCGAAAACCTGCAGCGACTGAGCACAGCTTATTGGCAAGTAGTCATCATCGGCGCCATTTTCACATTGGCCCGCTTCAGTGAAGCCTTCCTGGTATTGCGCGCTCAGCAAAGCGGCCTAGCCATCGCCTGGGTGCCGCTGGTGATGGTGACGATGAACATTGTTTACGCCATCAGCGCCTACCCCTTCGGCAAATTGTCCGACCGAATCAGCCCTAACCAATTACTGGTCCATGGACTTTTGGCGCTGATTGCTGCCGATCTGTTGCTGGCCAGTTCAACATCCTGGCAAGTACTATTAGCAGGGGTTGCTTTGTGGGGCATGCATATGGGCATGACGCAAGGCCTGCTGGCAAAAATGGTGGCAGATACGGCACCGGCAGACTTGCAAGGCACGGCTTTTGGTTTTTTCAATTTGGTCAGCGGCTTTGCCATGCTGATAGCCAGTGTATTGGCAGGTTTATTATGGGACGAATTCGGCGCTGCAATGACCTTCATGGCCGGCGCTGCGTTTTGCCTGCTGACGTTGTTAGTCTTAATGCTGCAACAAATCAGGGCGCTGCACTAATTCCCTGCAGCCAATCGCCTAACTGCGGTTGAAACGGCGTGCCTTTGGTATCCAGAAACTCAAACGGTACCGATACCAGATCCATCCCTTGATTAATCTGCACCGCAAAATGCAGGTGAGGGCCGCTAGTAAAGCCGGTATTGCCGGAAAATCCAATCAAATCTCCTACTTGTACCTTTGTACCGGGCTGAACTGTTGCCCGTTCCAGCGCCAAATGCGCATAGATCGCCATGGATCCATCATCATGCAGGATGCGAATGCTGTTGGCCTTATCGGCATAAGCCGGTTGCTGACCACTGACGAAAAAATCATTTTCCACATCCAGCACCGTACCCGCACGAGCCGCATGCACCGGCGTGCCCACCGGCATCATAATATCGACGGCATAACGATTTTGCGTATCTTGATGACTGTATTGACCGCCAAACGCCTGGGTTATTTCATAGCGGCTGCCGGGCGCCAGTGGCGGCAAATAAGCGACGGAACTGACGTAATCCTGCAATGGCGTGCCAATCACATAACGATAACTCAATGTAAACTTACGTTGCCCGGTGTGTCCTTGAGCATGGACTTTGAAAAGACGGGCTGATTTGCCGGGTTCGACCACAAAGCGATTTGGCAAGGCTGGCGTAGCGGTCACGTTGCTGCGGGTTTGCCAGTCAATAGCGACTTCAATCGGGCCTGGATATTGATTGATGATACAAAACCCCGGTTCGCCGGGGCTATCGGTTTTTTCCAGCCAAACCCGCTGTTTGGCAGCGGGCTTTAATTGACGCACACTGACGGGCTGGTCGGTTTGGGGAGGCTGGTCGGTAAAATACCAGCGCCCTGCCTGATCTTGATATTTGTATAGCTTTTTAGCGAAACCGGTCGGACAGATCAATAGCAGTAACAAAAACAGTTGCCACCGCACCAACACGACCGAACCGAACTTACTTGCGAGTAGAGCTAAACGTGTAAGAACGCACCAGTCCTTGAGGATCGAAACGAATCAATAAATCCTGGGTATCATCCGCGCCGAACAACGAATATTTGTAAATACCGTAGGTCCAGGTTTGGCGACCGTCTTCCATACCTGTCCGCCAAGGCCTGCCAAAGGTATCAGTGATTTGTTGTTTGGTGGTTTGACCGATTTTAATCTCGGGCACGCGTGAACCTGCAAACTCTTGCCCCACAGTAAAACAACCGGTCAATTGTGTAGTAACCAGACCGCCCATCAATAACAACGTGCTGCATTTAGGAAATAGTTTTTTCATGAAATGAACCTCAATTACTTGAATGATTGATATAAAGTGTCTAGTAGCCCTATCTTAGCCGCTTCTCGCGCCGATTCGAAATTGATTTTCACTAAAGCCCATGCCGACTCGCCCTAACAACAAAAATATTGATGCCTTACATTTTGACAACAGTTTTGTCAGAGAATTACCGAGCGACCCGGAATCAGAAAATTATCGCAGACAGGTTTATCAAGCCTGCTATTCCCACGTCAACCCTAAACCCGTCAAAGCACCACGTTTAGTGGCGTATTCACAAGACATGGCAGACACCCTGGATTTATCCGCCACCGAATGTCAGTCCGATCGCTTTTGTCAGGTATTTGTAGGCAATCAATTGCTTGATGATATGCAGCCTTTTGCCATGAATTACGGCGGCCATCAATTCGGACATTGGGCTGGACAACTGGGTGATGGTCGCGCCATTAACCTGGGTGAAATCATCAACAGCCAAAACCAGCGTTGGTCACTGCAATTAAAAGGCGCTGGTCCAACACCCTATTCGCGGAGTGCCGATGGCTTGGCCGTGCTGCGTTCTTCGATACGCGAATTTTTATGTAGCGAAGCCATGCATCATCTCCGTGTCCCAACCACCCGCGCCTTGAGTGTGATTTTGACTGGTGAGCAGGTGATGCGGGATATGTTTTACGACGGCAACCCACAATGGGAACCCGGTGCTGTAGTCTGTCGCGTCGCTCCGTCGTTTACTCGTTTCGGCAACTTTCAGTTATTCGCTTCCCGTGACGATTTGGAAAATTTGCAAAAATTGGTGGATTTCACCCTGCGCAATGACTTTCCGCATATTGGTGAGCCAAGCAAAGCAAATTATGTGCACATGTTTACCGAAGTTTGCCGTCGCACGGCAGAAATGATAGCCCACTGGCAAAGAGTGGGCTTTGTACACGGCGTGATGAATACCGACAACATGTCGATTTTGGGACTGACCATTGATTACGGCCCATATGGGTGGTTGGAAAATTATGATCCGGACTGGACACCCAACACCACCGATGCGCAAGGTCGACGCTATCGCTTCGGCAATCAACCCGCGATTGCCTACTGGAATCTGGTACAACTGGCAAATGCGCTGTACCCCTTGATTCAAAAAGCCCAGCCGCTACAAGATGCGTTAACCATTTACACCAACACCTTTGAACAAGCTTGGCAGCGCATGATGGCTGACAAGCTGGGTTTAATGTCCTTTAACCCAGCCACGGACGAAACGTTGGTAGCCGATTTAACCAAATTACTGCAAGCCGCAGAGACCGATATGACACTGTTCTATCGGGATTTGGCAACGCTTGGCCAAGAAGATCAAAGTGAAGATTTTTTTCAACACCTCGAAACCTGTAGCTATCAAGCCTTATCACCGGAAAATCAGGCGTTGGCCGGCGTCTGGTTTGACAGCTATCAAGCCCGACTAAACCATGACAACAGACCACACCATGAACGCCAACAAAGCATGAACGCCGCCAATCCAAGGTATGTATTACGCAATTATCTGGCGCAGCAAGCCATTGATCTCGCCGAGCAGAATGACTTTAGCGAAGTTCAGGAACTACTGGAGGTACTGCGTCATCCCTATACCGACCAAACCGGCAAACAGCGATTTGCGGAAAAACGTCCTGACTGGGCCAAGCAGCGCGCGGGTTGTTCAATGTTATCCTGCAGTTCTTAGGCAACAAAAAAACATGCTGAAAACTACCTTTTCGGGTATCCTTTTTGGGCTAAGCCAACGATTTTCTAGGTTCCGTAATGAACAACAATACCGATATTGCCGCTAAACACGATATTGATCCAGCTGAAACCCATGAATGGATGGAGGCGCTGCAAGCGGTGATTGAAAGAGAAGGCAGCGACCGCGCCAGCTTTTTGATCGAAACACTGCTCGACACCGCCAGACAAGCCGGTCTGGACATTCCGTTTTCCGCTAATACGCCTTACATCAACACCATCCCGATCCACAAGCAGCCCAAATTTCCTGGCAACACGGATATAGAGCGTACCATACGCTCTTACGTGCGCTGGAATGCGATGATGATGGTGTTGCGCGCCAACAAATATACCAATGTCGGCGGCCATATCGCCAGTTTCGCGTCCGCCATCACCTTGTACGATGTCGGCCAAAATCATTTCTGGAATGCGGCTTCCGATAAACACGGCGGCGATTTGATTTTCTCGCAAGGCCACTCGGCTCCTGGTACTTATGCCCACTCGTTCTTGCTGGGCCGTTTGAGCGAAGAGCAAATGGACAACTTCCGCCAAGAAGTCGGCGGCAATGGTTTATCGTCTTATCCGCATCCTTGGTTGATGCCGGAGTTCTGGCAATTCCCTACCGTGTCGATGGGCCTTGGGCCGATCATGGCGATTTACCAAGCCCGCTTTATGCGTTACATGCAGGGCCGTGGTTTCGCACAAACAGACGGCCGTAAAGTCTGGGCCTTTTTGGGCGACGGTGAATCGGATGAGCCGGAAACCCTGGGTGCCATTGGCATGGCCGGTCGCGAAAAACTGGATAACCTGATTTTCGTGGTCAACTGCAATCTACAACGCCTGGACGGCCCGGTGCGCGGTAACGGCAAGATCATCCAGGAACTGGAAGGCAATTTCCGCGGCGCCAACTGGAATGTGATCAAAGTCATCTGGGGTCGGCGTTGGGATGCGATTTTAGCGCGCGACAAGGACGGCTTGGTTGTCAAACGCATGATGGAATGCGTCGACGGTGACTATCAAACCTTTAAATCGAAAGACGGCGCTTATGTGCGGGAAAAATTCTTCAACACCCCGGAATTGCAGGAACTGGTCAAAGATTTTACCGACCGCGACATCTGGGAATTGAATCGCGGCGGTCACGACCCGATCAAAGTCTTTGCGGCCTTCCACGCCGCCGTCAATCACCAGGGGCAACCTACCGTAATTCTGGCCAAAACCATCAAAGGCTATGGCATGGGCGATTCCGGTCAGGCGCAAAATACCAGCCATCAGCAAAAGAAGATGAGCATGGAATCGATCAAGGCTATCCGCGATCGTTACCAATTGCCGATTAGCGACGAAGAACTGATTAATCTGCCTTACATTCGCTTTGCTGAAGATTCTGCGGAAATGAATTATCTGCGTCAGCGTCGAGTTGATTTGGGGGGCTTCCTGCCCTCGCGCAGACCAAAGTCTTATCCGTTGGAAATCCCGGCCTTGTCGGCGTTCAAAGCACTGCTGGAAGGCACCGGCGAAGGTCACGAAATTTCCACGACCATGGCTTTCGTGCGGATTCTGAATATCCTGGTCAAAGACAAACAGATCGGCAAGCGTGTCGTGCCCATCGTCCCCGACGAATCGCGCACCTTCGGTATGGAAGGCATGTTCCGCCAATTGGGCATCTGGTCGCAGGTCGGCCAGCTGTACACCCCGCAGGATGCCGAACAGCTGATGTTCTACAAGGAAGACAAGAACGGCCAAGTCTTGCAGGAAGGCATCAACGAAGCCGGCGGTCTGTGCGACTGGATCGCGGCCGGCACTTCGTACTCGACCCATGGCGTACCGATGATTCCGTTCTTCATTTATTACTCCATGTTCGGTTTCCAGCGGGTCGGCGATTTGATTTGGGCCGCTGCCGATCAGCGTACCCGAGGCTTCCTGCTGGGTGGCACCGCCGGCAGAACCACATTAAATGGCGAAGGCTTGCAACATGAAGACGGTCACAGCCACTTGATGTCTGCCACCGTACCAAACTGCTATTCCTACGATCCGACGTTTGCTTTCGAATTGGCTGTCATTATTCAAGACGGTTTGCGCCGCATGTATGTGGAACAGGAAGACATTTTCTATTACATCACCCTGATGAATGAAAACTACGACCAACCGGCCATGCCGGAAGGCGTCGAAGCCGATATTCTGAAAGGCATGTATTTGTTCAAAAAAGGCCCGAACAGCAAAAAGTCCCGGGTGCAATTGTTGGGTTCCGGCACGATTTTCATCGAGGTTATCGAAGCCGCCAAACTGCTGCATGATGACTGGGGCGTGGATGCCGACGTATGGAGTTGCCCAAGTTTTACCGAGCTGGGTCGCGATGGTCAAAGCTGCGAACGCTGGAATCGGTTGCACCCCACCGAAAAAACCCGTATCACTCACATTGAACGCTGCCTGGACGATACCAAAGGTCCGATTATCGCGGCCACCGATTACATGCGGGTGTTTGCTGAACAGATTCGTCCCTGGGTAAAACGCCCCTATACCGTGCTGGGCACCGACGGTTTCGGACGTTCCGACACCCGCGCCAATCTGCGCAGCTTCTTCGAGGTGGATCGTTACCACGTCACGGTAGCCGCTTTATACAGTCTTTCACAAGCTGGCGAATTCGATGCGGCTAAAGTCGAAGTGGCCATTGCCAAATACAATATCAAGCCGGAAACCACCGCGCCTTGGTTGATTTAACGGCTGATCTAACGGAATCACGACATGAGTTCTTTAATTGAAGTAAAAGTCCCCGACGTCGGCAATGTGCCCGAGATCGATATTGTCGAGGTATTGATACAACCCGGCGATGTGGTAGCAGTCGAACAAACCCTGGCGGTGATGGAAACCGACAAAGCTACCATGGACTTGCCGTCCAGTGCGGCGGGTATCATCAAAACCGTGCATATCAAGCCGGGCGATAAAGTAGCGGAAGGCACCTTGGTTGTCACGCTGGAAGTCAGCGATGCTGCACCCGCTGCGCCGACCGAACCTGCGGCAGCCCCTACTCCAACACCGACTGAAAGTAAGCCAGCGCAGCCCTCTGTAGAGGACGTTGTAAAAGTTGAGCCTACAAAACCAATTTCTGCACCTGTAGCGGCTGTTGCAGTCAGTACCGAAGGCTTTAAAGCTCACGCTACACCGAGCGTCAGATTGTATGCACGTGAACTCGGCGTAGATCTAGGTAAAATCCAGACCGGCAATGGTCGCAAGGGGCGGATTCTGAAAAGCGACGTGCAAAGCTTCGTTAAGCAAGTCATGTCATCCGGCGCAACTGCCACGAGCGGCGCAGGCATTCCCAGTATTCCGGCTGTTGATTTCACTCAGTTTGGTGATATAGAAGAAAAACCCTTAAGTAAAATCAAACGCCTGACCGGTCAAAACCTCACCCGCGTCTGGCTGAATCTGCCGTTGGTCACTTATCACGACGAAGTGGCTATCGACGAGATGGAAGAATTCCGTAAATCGACAAACGCCAGCCAAGGTAAAGATGGCATCAAACTGACCGGTTTGGTGTTCATTATGAAAGCGCTGGTCGGTGCGATGCAGAAATATCCGTCTTTCAATAGCTCGCTGTCTCCGGAAGGCGACAAACTGTATCTAAAAAAATATTTCCACCTCGGTATCGCCGTCGATACGCCTAACGGTTTAGTCGTGCCGGTGATTCGGGATGTGGACAAGAAAGGTATTTTCCAGTTATCGACTGAACTGGCCGAAATGAGCGAACTGGCCAGAACCGGTAAATTGAAACCGTCCGACATGCAGGGAGGCTGTATGACCATCTCCAGTCTGGGCGGCATTGGCGGCACTGCGTTTACGCCGATCGTCAACGCCCCGGAAGTGGCTATCTTGGGTGTCACCCGTGCCAAAGTGCAACCTGTCTGGAACGGTTTAGCGTTTGAACCAAAACTGATGCTGCCTTTGGACATCACCTACGATCACCGTGTCATCGACGGTGCAGAAGGTGCGAGATTCATGGAAGCCTTAAAAGCCAATCTGGCGGATATTCGGCGTTTGTTGCTGTAATTTCAAGGCCTTGGGTGGATTTTGCCATAGCTATCCACCCAAGGCCCTATAGCGCAATTTGATTTTTTTGTGCAATAAATCCCTTCCGCCAGGATGTTTCTGGGTGGATTTGCTTCAATCAGCCAATTCAAAGCTTGACGGCAGATAAACCTATCGATCATCAAAGCCCGGCTGTCTCCCCGAAGAATGAGAGGTGGTTTCGAGGCGTTTTACAGTAAAACCAGTCATAGCTGTAAAAACCGAATCGCATGAAACAAATGGATGTCCGTTCAGGCACTAAGGAACATATGAGAAACAAGTTCATAGGTGCGAATTCATTCGCATTGTGCGGATAAATCCGCACCTACGCCGAACACCTGTATAGGTTATTTCATGATCATGCCTAATTATTCACTTTCAGCAATCTCAACGTAACCAAACCACTCATCCAGAATCTGATGCACATCGTCAATCCCAACTTTATTGAGGGCGGAGAACAGTTGCAAACTCACAACGATGCTGGACTGACTCAAATCCTTCTGCACCTTTAACAAGGTATTTTTAGCCGCGCCAAATTTCAGTTTGTCGGCTTTGGTCAACAGAATGTGTAGCGGCAGCTTGCTGTGCTCACACCACTCCACCATTTGCCAGTCGAACTCGGTCAAGGGATGACGAATATCCATCACCAGCACGATACCGCATAAAGCCTGACGGTTTTTCAGATAATTTTCCATCATCTTTTGCCATTCATTTTTAATGGAAACCGGCACTTTGGCGTAGCCGTAACCGGGTAAATCCACTAATTTACGCTGGGCATCGATTTCAAAAAAATTCAGTAACTGGGTGCGGCCGGGGGTTTTACTGACCCTAGCCAAGGCGTTTTGCTGCACCAACGTATTAATGGCGCTGGACTTACCGGCGTTGGAACGACCGGCAAAGGCGATCTCCATGCCCTGATCAGGTGGCGCATCCTGCAGACGGGGGGCGCTATTGATGAATTTGGCCTGATGGTACACTGGATTCATCGCTATCTCGCTTAAGGGTTATAAATCGGTTAGAATCCGACCCATTATAACGTGTGGTCACAGATTAAAAGCTGTCGCACGTCGATTAACCTTCCTTGACAGGGGCCAATAATGATAAAAAAACTGCTGACTGTTTCCATTGCCCTGGCACTTGCCACCGGCTCCGGCTTTGCGTTTGCACAGGGGAAAGCCGGACCGGGCAAAGAAAAAGCCGCGTCTTGCGCGGGTTGCCACGGTGAAGACGGCAACAGCATGATGTCGGGTTTTCCCAAGCTTGCCGGTCAACATCAGGGGTATTTACTCAAACAATTAAAAGCATTCAAAAATGGCGAACGTACCTCGCCGATGATGGCACCCTTGGCGATGGGGCTGGATGAAAAAAGCATGGATGAGATTGCTGCCTATTATGCTGCGCAAAAAATATCGCCCAACCCTGCGCCAACATTACCGGCTAGCGATGATGACGATGATGCGCCCGCCAAAACGGATGACGAAAAGAAAGCTGAGCTGACCAATTTAATTGAGCAAGGTGGCGATTTATACCGTAATGGCAATATCAGCCGCGAAGTCTCGGCGTGCGTCGCTTGTCATGGCCCTTATGCAGAAGGCAACAAACCTGCCGGATATCCATCTCTGCATTCGCAACATGCTGATTATGTCATCAAAAGCCTGACCGATTTCAAAACCGGCCAACGCGCTAAAAACCGTGAAAACATGATGCACATGATCGCCAAGAAAATGAGCGATGAGGACATCAAAGCAGTGGCGTATTACATTTCAACCATGAAATAACCCTAAACCCATTCTTTTATCCGGCAGGAATCCGCCTGCCGGATCGCTTTAAATCCCTATCCTGCAAAGGATAAACGTATTTTCTCTGATGCAACCATCGACACTTTCTATCCTGTTGCGTTTCCTGGGTTCGATGAATCTGGCGATTACCTTGCTGGTGGCCATTGCCGTGGCCGCAGTGATTGGCACAGTGGTGCAACAAAATCAGCCTTATCCTGACTACGTGTTGAAATTTGGACCATTCTGGTTTGAAGTTTTTAAGGGCCTGGACCTGTTCAATGTCTATTCATCAAGCTGGTTTCTATGCATTTTAGGATTTTTAGTGCTGTCCACCAGTGTTTGCGTCTATCGAAACCTGCCGGGCATTCTGCGGGATGTGAATGATTACCGCGAGCATAGCCAGCGCAATGCCTTGTTAAGGCTGCCGCATCACCACGACTTTGAAAGCAACCTCGATCAACAACATATTCTGACCATGATAGCGGCGATTTTAAAAAATCATGGCTACCGTTTCAGACAAAAAGCCGACCAAAATGGCGTATTGTTTGCCGCCAAAAAAGGCAATGGCAGCCGACTGGGCTACATTTTTAGCCATGTGGCGATTATTGTCATCTGTATCGGTGGCTTGATGGACGGCAATCTGCCGTTAAAAATCGGCGAAATGCGCGGCAATATTGCCGTTGAAACCCGTCGTATTCCAGCCAGCGACATTCCTGCCATCAGCACCTTATCCACTGATAACGCTTCGTTTCGCGCCAATATCGATATTGCCGAAGGCAGTGCAGCCGATTTGGCGTTTATCGATTACAAAGACGGTTATTTATTGCAAAAACTGCCGTTTACTATCCAGGTGAATGATTTTCGTATCGAACACTATCCCAGCGGCCAACCCAAATCCTTTGAAAGCGATTTGACTATTCTGGATGCCGAACTGCCGCAACCTGTGCAGCACACCATTTCGGTCAATCATCCGTTGACTTACAAAGGCTATACCATCTACCAAAACAGCTTTGGTGATGGCGGCTCAAAACTGGCGTTAAAAGTCTGGCCGCTGTCCGGCAGCCATACGCCGGCAGCACTGCAGGCAACGGTTAAACAATTTACCCAAATTGGCGACCAGCAACTGGAGATTTCCGACTTCAGACCGTTTAACGTCAATCCCGATCCGAGCGGCGCAAAACAATTCGTCAATCTTGGCCCCAGCTTTCAATACAAATTACGCCGCCCCGAAGGCACAGCCAACGAATATCTGACCTACATGCAGCCCATTTTGCAGGAAGGCCGCTGGTTTTATTTAAGCGGCATGCGTAGCAAAGTCTCCGAACCGTTCATCTACTGGTTTATGCCTGCTGATCAGGAAAAAAGACTGGATCGATTTATGGCGCTTTACCAAACCCTTTTGAATCCGCAGGCTTTGGCAGCGATTGCCCAACAAACCGCTGACTCAAGCGATAGCGGTAGACAATCCCAGCCCAAAGACCGGGAAGCGGTGGCGCAATTCATGCTGAAATTAGCCAACCAATTCGTAACCGGCGGTTATGACGCTATCACAGCCGGCATTGAGCAAACTGTCGCAGCAGACAAACATCAGGAAGCCGGTCAAGTCTACGTAGCCGTTTTGCAACGATTATTGAAAAATGTCTATCTGCAGGTATTGCAAGACGAAGGTATCGATCTTAATCAACCGCTGGCGGAATTTGACAGCCAGTTTATGTTGGATGCCATAGCAGCCATCAATCTGGCTCACGTGTACGATGCTGTGGTATTTCTGGAAATGCAAAGTTTTCAACACATCGAAGCCACCGGCTTGCAAATTACCCGCTCTCCGGGCAAATGGCTGGTGTTTCCAGGCTGTCTGTTATTGGTGTTAGGGGTGTTTTGCATGTTTTATCTGCCGCAACGCCGGCTGTGGTTACTTTTGGAAAGCCGTGAAACCGGTACCAGTATTTTATTGGCTGGCAGCGCTCAGCGAAATCGTTATGACTTTGATAAAGAATTTGCCCTTATCAAACAACAACTGACTCAACATTCCACTTCCGCTTAGTGAGTTCACTATGGACAACAGTTTGCAATCGAACTATCAACAACCCTCCTACTTTGAATCGAGGAGTGCTTACGACTGGGTATGGGCGTTATTAGTAATATCGGGCGCAGGGTATGTGTTTGCCAACTACCATGTCTTGATGGATGCCTATGAAATTGGCATTTTGGCTATCTCAGCACCTTTATTGATCTGGCTGGGCTGGCGTTGGGCCACGTTACAGTTCTTTAGTTTGTCCGTAGCAGCACTGAGTATTTTGGCTATTTCCAGTTACGGCGGCGATTTGAGTCGTGGCGAATCGGCATTTTTACTGAAATATTTATTCGCCAGCCAGTCGGCCATCATGTGGATGAGTGCTTTGTATGTAATGGCAACAGCCACCTACTTTGGCTTACTGTTTTCAGGACGAGAGTTTGTCGGTAAAGTGGCTTCATCATTGACATGGTGCGCCACCGCAATGGGCGTGATTGGTCTGATGGTCAGATGGCGGGAATCCTATTTGATGGGCGCCGATATTGGGCATATTCCGGTCAGCAATTTGTACGAAGTGTTTATTTTGTTTTCGATAATCACCGCGTTGTTGTATCTGCATTATGAACAACACTACAAAACTCGCAGCCTGGGCGCCTTTGTATTGCTAGTCATCAGTGCCGCTATCGGCTTTTTGTTGTGGTATACCTTTGATCGACATGCCGATGGCATTCAGCCTTTAGTGCCGGCATTGAACAGTTACTGGATGAAAATCCATGTACCTGCCAATTTCGTCGGTTATGGCTCGTTTTCGCTGGCCGCCATGATAGGCTTGGTTTATGTCCTCAAAAGCAGTTTTCAAACAGTCAGACCTCAAGGCTTGCTGCAATCCAGGCTGCCGGATTTAGCCTTGCTGGATGATTTAATGTATAAGGCTATTGCACTGGGTTTTGCCTTCTTTACCCTGGCAACCATTCTGGGTGCATTGTGGGCGGCGGAAGCTTGGGGCGGTTATTGGTCCTGGGATCCCAAAGAAACCTGGGCCCTAATTGTCTGGTTAAATTATGCTGCTTGGCTACATATGCGACTGACCAAGGGCTGTAGCGGTAAACCGATGGCTTGGTGGGCAATTGTCGGCTTTTTTGTTACCCTGTTCGCCTTTCTAGGCGTGAATATGTTTTTATCTGGATTACATTCTTACGGAGAACTCTGATGTTGAAAAAAATCGCATTTCTGGCGCTGTTTTGTCTGACTGGTCTGGCTCGCGCCGAAGGCGGCTATGAAGCGGTATCACCGGCTCAACCCGTGCAAAATGCCAGCAAAATTGAAGTGATTGAATTCTTTTGGTACGGATGCCCGCATTGCTACAGCCTTGAGCCATCCATGGTGGAATGGTTGAAAACCAAACCGGCCAACGTTGAGTTTATTCGTCAACCTGCGGTATTTAGCGATTTATGGGGCAAACATGCCAAAGCCTTCTTCACAGCCGAAGCATTAGGTGTTAGCGAAAAAACCCATGCCGACTTTTTTGATGCCGTCCAAAACAAAAAGCAAAAACTGACTTCTGAAGAGGAACTGGCCAAATTCTTTGCCGATCACGGCGTCAAGACTGAAGATTTTAAAGCCGCCTATAATTCGTTTATGGTGGACGCCAAAATGCGTCAAGCCGAGACTATGGCCCCTCGTTACGGTATTACCGGTGTTCCGGCGATGGTTGTGAATGGCAAATATAGAGTTACCGCTACGACAGCCAAGTCACAGGAAAACATGATTTCCGTGATGAATCAACTGATACAACAGGAATCCGGCAATAAATAATTGGCGTATCACTATAGAAGCAGCTATTTGTAATCAGTAGACTATAATGGTCTACTGATTAACGTTCTTTTTGGGAAGTCAATACTTCATGAGTTTTTTCAAAACCAAGGATGAGCATCCTGATAAGTGGAAAGATAAATATTTCGACTTGCTCGATAGCCAGGAACAATTTGAAAAAGAGTACAAAATCAATCAGGACTTGCTGTGCAAGACCATAATCCGCTTCGCACTTGCGACCAGAGGCTTCAACACATCACTTGATCCACATCTGGATCGTATCCGTGAACTATTAAAATCCGGCCTCAAAAGTCAGTCATTGCGACATGAGCTTGAAGTGTTTTCCAACGCCTTGGTTGCGATAGAAGATCATCCTGTCACCTGTCACCTTGACTCTGCTCTTTTGTTCGACTATTTAGGTCACGTCTATCCCAAGCACTCATCCGAGTTGAAAAACATTCATGCCCGTTATGAAAAGCGTGAATTTATCAATCCGCAACGTTTGTTTTTGACACTGTCCGAATTGCTGGAATCGGATAATCAGCCCATACTAAATACTGATTTTAGTTTTGAACTCGCCTTGGCTGAAAGCAAAGCTATCAGCCAGCAAATGATGCATTTGTTGGAAAATGCCGATTTGCCGGTGATATTTGTTGAAGACGGCAATCAACTAAAGCTCCGCTTACAAAGTGGACACTCATTGGCATCGGTTTTTGAAGATTCGGTCAGTTTATTGCTGACAATCAAAAGGCATATGCTGGATGAACAGCACGAAACAGCCGATTTCCTGTCCCGCTTAACCGAACAACTGGCTGAACTCGGCTTAACAGCTGCCGGCGTTAACATCGCCGCCGAAGACGCCGAAAAGAAACGCTGCATCCTTGACCGCGATGTCGCTGCGCAAATGGCGGACTTACAAAAAAAATCCGCCAGCGCCACTCAATTGGAACCGTTAAAACAGTTGGTTAACATTCGCCTGCAAAGCATTAGCCATCAATTACAATCGCACAATCTGCAAGAGCAGTTGGAAAGAGAAAACGCTCAACGAGAATTTCGCAATTTGCTGCAGAAAATCAGGGAGATGGAGACAGAAACCACTGATTTGCAAACACGTTTGGAAGCAGCACAACGCCGCGCCACTCGCGACCCGTTAACCAATCTACCCAACAGGCTTGCTTTTGATGAGCGTCTAACGGATGAAATTGCCCGCGCACATCGCTATAACATGGCTTTAACCTTAGCTGTTTGGGATATTGATTTTTTTAAAACCATTAATGATACCTACGGCCATAAATCAGGCGACAAAGCGTTAGTAGTCATTGGCAAGCTGTTATCCAGGCACTGTCGGGAAACCGACTTTATCGCTCGATTTGGTGGCGAAGAATTTGTGATGTTATTTCCTGAAACTATCGTAGAAGAAGCCTTTAACGTGACAAACAAATTGCGGGAAACCATTGAAAATAGTATTTTCAATGCAAACGGAGAACGAATATCTATCACACTGTCATGTGGATTAACCGAATATATCAAGGGCGACAACAATGAATCGATATTTGTGCGTGCAGACAGTGCTTTATATCAAGCCAAGCAACACGGCCGCAATCAATGTGTAGTCATTTGAAATCAACATGAATAGTATCCCGCCTTTAGATCAAGAAAAATTACTGTATAAATTGGTGATACAGTTTTTGATTTTTTGTCAGGGCAGCCACAAATTACTGGAACCACATTTACTACAAATAGGTAAACGGCTTAAATCCGGCGCCAGCTTGAATGATTTAACCCCGGAATTACAGGCCGTCTCCAAAACCTTATTACACATCTCCAAACAAAACGAAGCTAACAAAGAAGAAGACAACACCTCGGAAAGGAATGCTTACTTACTGCAACGCTTGGATGAACTACTGGCTAAAAGCTATGTACCGATGCGTTTTCAACAGCAAAAATCAGCACTTCGACAAAAAATCAAAAACAATACAGATGATGATCAAAATTTTAATAATGTTATTGATTCGGCCATTGCGCTATTAATAGACATTAAAGAATATGCGGTATCCGAGCAAAATCATATTGAGGGCTTTTTAGCCGAGTTGACCAATCAATTAGGCATTATCGAACAGCATGCTGAAATAGTGGGGCAATCCAATCAACTTTCGATGGATCACCGCGAAGCACTCAATTCTAAAATCAGCAACGAATTGAATGGTATCAGAGGCAGCACGGATGAAGCGGATGAACTTACGTTGTTAAAAAACACGACCAGTGAGCATCTGGACCATTTGATGCAACAACTGATTGAGCATAAACAGCTAGAGGATGACAGGCAGCAACAGGCGCAGCAACAAATCGCGCTGATGACCGAAAAGCTGCAGATACTGGAAACCGAAACTGAAGCCTTGCGTACCAAACTTAAAATTGAGCATGATCGAGCCCTATGCGACGCATTGACAGGACTGCCTAACCGATTAGCTTATAAAGACAGAATAGAAATGGAGGCCAATCGCTGGCTGCGCTATCGGGCACCATTATCGTTGGTGATTTGGGATATCGATTATTTCAAACGCATTAACGACAATTACGGGCACAAGGCTGGCGATAAAACACTGTGTCTGGTAGGACAGATAATGGTCAATAATTGTCGTTCAACCGATTTTATTGCCCGCTATGGCGGAGAAGAGTTTGTGATGCTGCTCCCCAACACCCACGCACATCAAGCCCTTGAAATGGCCGAAAAAATCAAGGATTTGATCGAATCCAGTGGCTTTAACTATAACGGTGAAAACATCAATCTGACGCTCAGCTGTGGAATCAGTGATTTTTCAGGCGAGGATCAGCATGATGAAGTGTTTGTTCGTGCCGACCAAGCCCTGTATCAAGCCAAACAAGCTGGCCGAAATCGCTGCATGATCTATCAAAACGAAATGGATGAACCTGAAATCAAAGATTAACGCCCTGCAAAAGTGACTGATCTTTTCCAGGTATTCGATTTTCGAGCAGCGAGACAAGTATCGAAAATGCAGATGGCGTCATCGCAACTAATCACCTCGTCGCCGCTCTCTAAAATAAAATGCGCCAAACTCCGGATACAGTCCCAATGTTTTGGGTTATCAATAAATTGATATGCTTGAGACAATAACTCCTTCAGCTTTTTCTCTCTGTGGTGCCTGGATGTAATGAAATACTCCAGATAATGCTGCACGCTCTCCAAATCGCTATGCCCGCCATAATGACTCAAAGCGTTTAAATTCATCAGCTGCAAATTGAAAATCTCATCATCACACAATGAAACATACTTGGCCTCTGCCAAAGGTCCCACTAACAGGTTGACTATGTCGGCCTCATAAGCACGCTGACAACTGTGCTGACCGCTATCTGTCACCATGGAAAAACTTTCAATCACCGCAATGGGTAAGTTTTGAATCAGATTGCCATCAATCACTTTAGCAAAAAAATCCATTTCGCTGGCATGCGGTCTCTTAACCTGAATTTCAAAAAATACCGGCGGAAGTTGTTTTTGTCGATTACGAATATGAATAGCCGCTGCATGACCCGCTTCATGATATGCCGTGCGGCAATGAAGCTCATACGGGTCAATATTTTTGGGATTGGCTACTTGATAGTTTCTTTCCATAAATAACCTCGTCCAAAAAAAGATGCGGCATTAAGCCGCACTGAGGAAGGATATTAAAACTCTTTCCCTTAGGAGAGGGAGCGCATACAAGAGTTGCATACAGTTTAGTTAAATGGTAAGGATTTGAAAATGTGACAAATTGCCGCGCGTCAAACTGTCACCAGAACAGATACCACCTTGGCTAACGTCATTAATTAGTCAAAATAATCATCTCTGATTGGCTTTATGAGTTGAGCTCGCCCAAAAAGGCCAAGCCAATATCAACAGACAGGCAAGCCATGCGAGTAATTGCTGGTTATACAACGTGTAACGCAAAGCAACAGGCAAACCTTCTGATAGCCCTGGATGAGCCTGGATGAAGTCTCTACCATCCATGAAGGCTTTGATTTCACCCATTATCATGGCTACTGCAGCAATAACCAGAAAATAAGCAATCAATTGATCGCGCCGCCCTTGCAAACCTCCGCCACTCAATTGATCAAACCCGATCAAGCTGCCCCGATTAAGCCATTGACAGAGCATCAAGCCTAAAACACCCAAAGCCGGCAAAGCGAATTGTTCTACAGGGAAGCTAAGATAGCGCCCATTTACAGCCAAACCAAAGGTTTTGAACAAAGCCAGCAAGATAAAGGACAGATAACCGATTCTCAGTTTACGCGCCAAATCTTCGTTACCGGACCTATTATTTAAGATATCCAGATAACGCTGAATCAAAAAAGCGCCCAATATTATGTTCGCAACCACCATCACTACAGTGTAAGTCCGCTGAGAAAAACTGTAACTCGTATACCAGAGGAAATGCGCCAGCGTCACCAGACACATGCTAAACAGCTGGGTCAAAATTAAAAACGTCATCAAATTCGCCAGCGATTCAAACTGCATTTTGCGAAAACACACTGCGACAATCAACAACCAGATTAAAACCGATACTACAAAGTGGATGGACCAATTTGGATTTTCGTATACCGATCCTGTCAACGGAAAAACCGGCTGTCTATCAGCGGATAACAACCCCCAATTAGCCCCCACCA
This sequence comes from Methylomonas sp., assembly GCA_002928965.1. Taxonomy (GTDB): domain Bacteria; phylum Pseudomonadota; class Gammaproteobacteria; order Methylococcales; family Methylomonadaceae; genus Methylomonas. The sequence continues at coordinate 105,617 of PERU01000004.1, read as the reverse complement.
CGCCCTCCAAATTACTTTTCCAGGGCTGATTGAAGGCTTCCACGATGTTGTAATCAAACCCGTGCCGATTAACGACCTGAATCATGTCACGAATAAATTTTGCTTCATTGACAACGCCCGGTATCGCCATGCCTCTTTGACGTCCGGCGCTGGGCCAGCCTGATTCACCAATCAAGATGGGTTTGCCGGGCGCCAAACCTCTTGCTTCGTCCTCGACCTGCTTAACGATTTTTTCAAGATGTTCAGAGGCATGCTCGACAGAAACCGGCTCATCTTCCCAATACGGCAAAATATGGATCGTGATGAAATCCACTTCCTTGATCAACTGCGGATACTTCATGTACATCGACCAGACATCAGCATAGGAAACCGGTTGCTTGACGGCACTTTTGACTTGGCGGATATAGCCAATCAATCGGTCAACGTCCATATCCCCACGCAACAAAACTTCGTTACCGACAATCACCCGCTTGACCACATCCGGATTTTCATTGGCTGATTTAATCAAGGCGTCCATTTCTTTTTTATTGTCCATGTAGCCATAACCCAGCCAACCGCCCTGGATCACGCTCAAGCCATATTTTCTGGCCAGCGCAGGCGCTGGCTCCAGTCCGCCCAAACTGGCATAAGTACGGATAGTGTGGGTTTTATCCGCCAATAGGCGCAAGTCTTCGTCGATATGTTCCGGTAACGGGAAGGTTTCTTCCAATGGACTATAGCCTTCTCGAAAAGGCGCAAACGACAGACTCATCAACTTGCCTGACGGCACATCGACTCCGGCATCTTGAGGACGATTTAAAAACCAGGTGGAACCGGCGTGAACTAAAAACACTAATAAACAACAAAGCACTATACGGGTTGTAGACATGAGTAAAAGCTGGACCTGGTTGAGTAGCGTTAAGAGTCAAATAACTGTGTTATATGATTATAACTTTTTTCCCAAAGGCTGGCCTTTTCCACGCTGCAAGCCGTTTGAAGAAAAACATTTTTAGAAATAATTTCTGTACTTTACCTATGGGTTCTGGTTACAGTATCTGGCTATTCTTATATTGCAACCGTGTTTGAAACCCAATAGACACATCGTCAATTTTTATGAGGCTTTCTATGCATAAAAAAGTTCTTCCCATTCTGTGCGGGGCCATGCTTCTGCCTATGTCGCCCTTGGCACATGCTGCAGCCAACAAGTTACCTGCTTCCAGCAACGTAACACTGGGTGCCGCAGAAGAGGTTTGCTCTGATTTCACAGATCCTAAATGGCGTGATGCTCAGGTCATTGATGGAGTGGAGATCCAGGAATCAAGGATGTGTAACCCTGACAACCCGGCCGATATTGCCGCCTTTGTTAAAGGCACCAACAATATTTCCATGGACACGCTGATGAAAACTCAGCTGGCTGCCGACGCGATCACCGCCACTAACGATATGGACGGTGATGGTGACCCCGATCATTACATCATTAAACTGGAAATTGCTGAATTAAACGGCCATTCTCCCGACACGCGCGAACCTACCACTACATTTGATATTGCCCCCGGCATTCAGCCGACGTTCTGGGTATATGCACCCAAAACCCGCGATATGTCTACCTTAAGCCTGTACGAGCCTATCGCCAACCCTTTGCTGCGCGCACCGTCACCGGTTATTCGCGTCGAACAGGGTGACATTGTCTGGCTGGTACTGGAAAACAGTCATTATTTGCCACACTCGATCCATTTGCATGGCGTAGACCATCCTTATATGGACCATGGCGGCGAAGGCAACGATGGCGTTGGCCAAACCGGCCAGATGGACGTGATGCCCGGCAGCAGCAAAACCTATGTCATCAAACCTCGCCAGCCCGGCACCATGTATTACCATTGCCATGTGCAACCGCACGTGCATATCCCGATGGGGTTGCAAGGTATTTTTGTGGTCGAAGAAAACCGCCCCAACAACTGGGTACAGGTGTTTAACGTCGGCGCTGGCCAGGTCAGGCATCCCTCTCAAGCTGTAAAAGAAAAATACGCTTCCGAATATGACTTGCATTACCAATCGGCGGATAAAGAACTGCACATGATGGCGCGATCCGCCAACGACCCGCGTCTGATTGGCAAGCGTTTGAACCTGGAATACGACATCACCGATTCCGCACCCGACTATTTCATGCTGAATGGACGCTCATTCCCTTACACCTTAAGGGAGTCTTTGATCATCATGGAAGAAAACAAAAAAGCCAAAGTGCGGGTTTTGAATGGGCATGAAGAATCCTTCGCCATGCACATACACGGCCACAAACCGATGGTCACACATTATGACGGTGTCGATAATGGCCCATCTTCTTATATCAAACGTGACGTACATGGCATGGTGCCAGCCCAACGTATCGATTTGGAAGTAAACGGCACAGATGACGGATTGAACAGCTTCGGCCAAGGGGTTTGGATGTTCCATGACCATGTCGAAAAATCCTTTACCACCGATGGCATTGGCGAAGGCGGCGACATCAGTTTGCTGGTTTATAAAAACTATTTGAACGAAAAAGGCATTCCGGAAGTACATGGCATGAGTTTGGCCCCGTATTTCACCAAAGAATTTTGGGAAGGCAAATATCCCGCTTGGCAGGACTACGATGCCTGGAAAAGCTTGGGGTTGCCGGAAATCAGAGCTACCAAAGAAAAAGGCTTTGTGTTGAATCCAGCATCGGCTAAACCTGCCGATGGAAGTGGTGCAGCAAAAGACAATGCCGCAAGCGCTACTGAAAAACCTTCTTTTATCGGCCAGTTATTGACAGGCTTGGTATTGGGGCTATTCGGTTATGTGGTTTACTTAAAACGTAAAAACATCCTGGCTTTAGTCGGCAAGTAAACCCTGGGAATTTTCCCGAAAAAAACCCTCGTTAACTTTCGTTAACGAGGGTTTTTTAATTTAAACAGCAAAGCAGATGGTGTTACTCAACCAAATATTGCCGCATCATTCCCAAATCCTCATGCTCCAGATTATGGCAATGATATAAAAACAACCCTTTGAAATCCTGAAAAGGTTTAATGATTTCCAGTTCTTCGCCGGGCATAACCAGCACGGTATCTTTCCAGCCAGTATCGATAAAGCCGTCTTTGACGCTGGCATAATTGGCGCGAACATTTTCGGTTACACGCCGTAATACCTGAAATTGCTGACCGTGCAAATGTATCGGGTGAGCCATCTCCATCATGCCACCGCCCCCCATACCCATGTTACGGCCACTATCGTGCTCAGACCGACTTTCAGGTTTTTTCATACGCATACCACGCATAGGACTTTCCCGATCTTCCGCTGATGATTCCGATTTTCGACCATGCTGCATATCGCCTCCCATCATGCCATGCTCATGGAAAATCCGAATTTTTTTGATTGAACCGAGTTTGACATGCTCAAAATCCAGCACTTTATCCATAGCAAAGCTCTTGCCATTCAGCAGCGGTCGCATCGGTTGCATGGAAATGGCAATCGGCAAAGGATTCGACGGATTGTCCACATCGTTTGCACTCAAACGCTGAAACGGCACCAACGTTTCCGGCAATCGAGGGGAATCACTGGTCTTTTCTGTGACTTTGAAGGTAGCAATAGCAAACTTGCCGCCTTGCGTTAGGGTGTTATGCATCATGCCCATGCCACCGCCCATCATGCCTGGCTGTGTGCCGGAAAATGGCAAGCTATATAACACCAAATTACTGCCAACGGCGCGGCCACTAAAATCCAGCCATAATTCCACCCGTTCGCCCGGCGCCAGCATGATGTAAGGCCGGGTTTCCGGTTTTGCCAGTAGACAGCCATCGGTACCGATGGCTGTTAATGGCACACCGTCATCCCAACCCAATTTGAAGATTCTGGAGTTTGAGGCATTAACCGCCCTAAACCGATACGCGCGTGATTTAACCTGAAACAGAGCATCCGGCTTACCATTCACCAGAATGGTATCGCCTAAAAAGCCTTGCATGCGTTCATGCATACCGTGCACATATTGCAACTGATTATTAACATTGAAACGGCGATCCTGGATTACCAGTGGCAAATCAAACTCACCGGCAGGCAATTCAAGCCTTTGTTCATCACTATCAGAAACCGTGATCAAACCACCCAAGCCGCGATAAACCTGTTCTGCCGTCAAATTGTGCGAATGTGAATGATAGAAACTGGTGCCGGCACGATTCATCACCTCAAATTCATAGACATATTGCTCGCCTGGATTGATCGAATACATGGGATGCCCATCGCTATGCTGCGGCACATGTAGGCCATGCCAATGAATAATCGAGGATTCATTCAAGCTATTTTTAAAAAAAATCCGGACTTTCTGACCCTGCTGAAAACTCAAAATAGGGCCTAAATAGTTATTCGGCAACTCCCGTAACGCTTGGCTCGGGCCTTTGAGTAGTTTTGCGGTATATTTTTGTACCTGCGTGGCCGGCCCCTTTGCCAGAATGGCAACCTGCTGCGATTCTGCGGTGATTTCAATTTCCACATCTGCATTAAAACCTAACGAAGCAACACGTTTTAAGCTACCAGTATTTGCTAACAATAAACCTGGAAATGTTGCCGCTGCTAGGCTCAAGGCAGATTGTTGCAAAAACTGCCGTCTAGCTGAGTTGATTGACGCCATAAGTAACTCCCCCTCGAGATTGGCTTAATGATTTAAGCTTCTTATAGTCTTTGAACATACTCTTTTTCTGACAGACCTACAACACGCTTGCACTGAAAATATCAGCCAAAACCCTACCGAACTCCAGGCAATCACATTCCGGGTTTGAATGATAGAATGATATGAGTTGAATGCTGGCAGAGGCTGTGTCCCATCTGGCTGTGAATTTTAAATTTAAGAGGAAACTATGCGTAACTGGAAACTGTTACCTGCGTTGGCTGGCGCAGCGATTGTTGCTGCGATTGTCTTGTACGTTGCATTTTATTTCGTGTTTCTGGATTTTTTTGTGGATTTATGGTGGTTCAGATCGCTGGAGTTTGAAGGGTATTTCTGGCTGAGAATTCTATACAGATTCATTTTTTCAGGCGCAGTCACGCTATTCTTTTTCGGGATATTCATGTTCCATTTTTGGATAGCCTCCCATTATCTGGGACTAAATCCACCCGAAGAAGTCTTGTTGGATGACAATAAAAGGCGGCGTTTTCAGCGATTTGCCGATGTGTTCATGTCTGGCTCTATCAAGATCTATTCGATCATTTCCCTGGTCCTGGCCATCGCTATCGCCATTCCTTTCTATATTCAATGGGAAGACGCCTTACTATTTTTCTTTGGAAGTTCAGCAGGCATACAAGACCCGGTCTATAACAACGACATCAGTTTTTACCTGTTTTCCTATCCGATTTACATGCTGATTCAAAAGGAGTTGTTGACCACGGCGGTATTAGTGTTTATGGCCAGCGGCATTTTGTACTGGGTCGAACATTTTTTTATTCCCAACCAAGGCAAAGAGTTTCCTACCGGCGCAAAAATTCACCTCAGCGTACTGTTCGGTTTTGTGGTGTTGTTTGTGGTATGGGGATTCTTGCTGGATCGATTCTCGCTATTGTATGGTTCGTTTCGAGAACCGGTATTTTTTGGCCCCAGCTTTATTGACTTACGCTTCCGCCTGCCGATTATCTGGCTGGAAATCCTAACCTTTTTAGTGTTTGCCGGATCAGCAATATTTTATGTATTTGCCGAAAGACACCGCAGCAAACTACAGGTTTTTTTGGCGTTGATTTGCTTTTTAGGCGTACAAGGCATCCAAAATATCGAGTTGATCCCCAAACTGCTGGATCAATTCATTGTTAAACCCAACTTCACTCGCACCGAAGGCCCGTCCATGCGTTACAACATTGACGCAACCATGGCGGCTTATGACCTAAATAACATCAATACCATAGACTTTACTGTCAATATTGATGCCACCAAAGACATTGAGGAGTGGGCAAATCAGAAAAATTTTGAAAACATTCCGGTTTGGGATCGTGAGTTTCTGATAGACAGTTACAAGCAATTACAAGGTATCAGACCTTACTACACCTTCCCTACGGTAGATGAAGATCGTTATTTTGTGCGCGGTCATTACCAGCAAGTCAATCTGGCCGCCCGAGAAGCCAACGTGCAGAACCTGCTCAAAGAAGCACAAAACTGGGAAAACACCCATTTGCGCTATACCCATGGTTATGGTGCGGTCATGTCTCCAGCAGCGCAAGATGCGGATATTCCGATAGTCTGGTATCTGCGCGACCTTAATTTGACCTCAGACGTAGGCTTTTCAGTCAAGAATCCAGATATATTTTACGGCCTGGAAGACTACAAATATGCAATTGTGCCCAACAAACTGATCACCCAAAACATCAGCGGCACTGATCCGGAATTGAACAAAGACTACAAAGACAATTCCGGCATACCGATTCCATCGTATTTAAGAAAGCTGTTGTTCAGTTTTTACTTTAAGGACGAGAAAATTTTCTTTTCTCCCAATATTTCCTCAGACAGCAAACTGCTGATCCGTCGCAATATCGTTGAGCGCATCACGACGCTAACGCCCTATTTGCATATGGATAAGGATCCGTATTTAGTAGTCGAGAGCGATCGATTTTACTGGATACAGGACGCCTATACGCTATCAAACCTGTATCCGGCGGCAAAACCTGCTGCGGACGATTTCCTGGATGGCGAACAGCAATTTAACTACATTCGCAACTCGGTGAAAATCGTAATCGATGCCTATGACGGCAAAGTCGATTACTACATCGCTGACGCCAAGGATCCAATTATCGCCGCTTATAGCCGCGCCTATCCCGGCGTATTCAAAAAGCTGGAGGAAATGCCGAAGAACCTGTCATTGCATCTGCGTTATCCGCGTGATTTGTATTACATGCAGATGAAAATCTTCGCCAAATATCATCAAAACACTCCGGAAGCATTCTATGAACAAGCCGAAACGTGGCAATATGCCAAGGTAAATGGCGAACCGGTCTTGCCTTATTTCATCACGATGGACTTTAACCGCTGTGATGGTCTGGAAGAATTTGTGATGATTAATCCCATGACGCCTGTAAACAGCAACAATCTGAGTATGGTTGGCGTCGCGGGCACTTTAGATCATAGCCAATGCAGCCCAAATAGTTACAAGCCCGGCATTACCATTTTCAAGTTTCCAAAAGAGGTACAGGTTAATGGGCCCGCGCAGGTCAATGCCCTGATCGATCAGAATCCTGATATTGCCGCCCAATTTACCTTGTGGAATCAGTTGGGTTCGGAAGTCAAAAAGGGCAGGATGGTGATTGTACCTATGGGTAATTCCATATTATATGTACAGCCTATTTACATGTTGGCCAGTAAAACCAAAATGCCTGAATTAGCCCGGGTGATTGTCTCTATAGGCAATCAGGTGGTCATGGATAAAACCCTGGCGGCTGCATTCAGTCGGTTAAAGGACTTATTCATTAAAGGTGCCAACACCCCCAGTTCCGGGATCAGCGGCTTACCCCCCATAAAATAAGGACACTCGCCCGCTATCATTCAATCCGAGAGCCCGGCGCTTATCCCAGGCTCTCGCTCATTCAATTTGTTTGTTTCTCGCACTGATCTATCTGGGTGAGCACAATAATTTTCTAAATTACCCAGGCTTTGTGATCGACTCAGTTCCTTGTATTTTTGTTTTTTGCGCACTGGCATGCGAAGCCAAACCGTTGATTCATGCCTGGAAACTCAAAAAAATCGCCCATACACCCATGCCGTTTACTTTGTATGCCAATGCAGAGCGCGTTGTGGTGATTAGCGGGATAGGCAAAGCCGCTATGGCGGGTGCAGTTGCATATGCTATGGCTTGGTTCAGGGTCGAACGATTACCTGTCTTGGTGAACTTAGGCATAGCCGGACATTGCCACGCCGAGTTAGGCACATTGTTCCTCGCACATAAAGTGATTGACCACGAAACCGACCGATGTTTTTATCCGCAATTGCCTTTTGATGTGCCTTGTGCCACCCACAGCATAAAGACAGTCGGCAAACCCTGCAGCGACTACGCAGAAGACGTGTTAGTTGAAATGGAAGCAGCTGGGTTTTATGAAATAGCCGTCAAATGTAGCAGCAGCGAATTAATACAAGTCATTAAAATCATTTCCGATAACACCGCATCACCCATTACAGCCATCAATGAATCGACTGTGGCAGTGTCAATTACGTCACAGCTATCTGTTGTGGATGCAGTCTTAAAACAGTTAATTTCAATGCGTAAGCAAACCCTGATGGGTGGACTACAGCATCCCATATTGGCAAAGTATCGTTTAACTGTAAGCAGTTCCCTTAAACTTACCGCCTTATTACAGCGCTGGTATTTACTGAAAGGAACTGAATTTGACGGTGTTGCTGCGAATGCTGGCAACGCAAAGGAATTGATTCGTTGGCTGGAAACTCAGCTGGATGAAACGGCTTTTTACTTGTAGTGGACGGTTTAGCAGCCAAACAAAATCGGGGTGCTGTTGCAGCACCCCGAGTTAAAATCTTACAGAAGTTTTTTCAAGCCTTCGTTTGATTCTTTAGCTTTTTGCAGGTGAGCTTTGGCTTCTGTTGAATTTGCTTCTTTAACAGATTTTTCAGCGAGTTTCATATGGTCTCTAACTTTCGCTGTTTCTCTTGCTACTTTGTCGTTAGCGTTCAATTCTTTGGTGAAATCACGCGCTTTTTTGATCAAAGCGTTGATGTCGTCTGGAGAAGCACCGTTATCGATTGCAGCTTCAGCAGCATCAATGCGACTTGAAACTTCTTTGATGACATCACCAGGAGAATGGGAAACTCTACCTGGATCGGATTCTGCCACTGCAGCAGTTGAGAAAGAACCCATGGCAACAGTCAAAGAGAAGGCAATAGCGGCGCTTTTTAAAATTTTCATGTATGGAACCTCACAGTTGTTTTTATAAGAAACATACAGCTGCTAACTCACTTAACCGGCTATATGCTGTCGGCGATAATATCATAGTTCGTGCGGTTTCATAGTATGTTTGCTGCTGAGTAGAAGCCTTTTTTAGTGGACTTTTTGCACGACAAAAGTCATTCGACACTGACCAAAATTTTGTCCAGCCAAGTGACCGGTAATAGACGTTTTAACCAGGCAAATAAATGCGTGGGAACGGTGACTGCATAGCGCGCCTTGGGTCGGCCGGATTCAAGTGCATGAATCACTTTTTCCGCAACAGCCGTTGCCGGCAATGTAAATGGTGCAGCCGGCCCCGGCTTTTGCAAGCGGGCTTCCATGGCTTGATAGGTTTGATTGTGTGCGCTTTTGGTAGGATCGATATGTTTTTGGTACATGGCAAAAGCGTTGGCCCGAAACCGACTTTCAATGGGTCCGGGCTCTATCAACGAAATATGAATACCCGATCCTCGCAATTCCAATCGTAACGTATCAGCCAAACCTTCCAGGGCAAATTTGCTGCTGTTATAGGCGCCGCGAAATTTCATCGCCACAAAGCCCAGCACTGAGCTGTTATAGATAATCCGTCCATGGCCTTGTTTGCGCATCAATGGAATCAGCAGATTAGTCAACTCATGAGTACCAAAAAAGTTGGTTTCAAACTGATTTCTCAACACATCCCGACTCAAATCCTCGACAGCGCCCGGCTGCCCAAACGCACCATTATTGAACAACGCATCGACTTTGCCATCCGTCATTTGAATCAAGGCTTGCACGGCATTGTGAATGCTGGCTGAATCAGCCAAATCCAATTGCAGACATTCAAAGCCTTTTTCAATCAAGGTACTGACATCTTCTACTTTTCTGGCAGAACAAATTACTCGATGACCACGGCCTTTCAAACACTCGGCAGTGGCATAACCGATACCCGATGAGCAGCCGGTAATAAAAATGGTTTGAGGCATTGCACTCATCATTTCAGCTCGGCTTCATTGAAATTAAAACTGCTGCCAGAGCTACAGCTCACCTGAAACACCAACAACTCTTTAGTGCTTTTGGCACTCAGTTCATCCGCTTCTACCCGTTGACACTTTCCAGTCGCAAGCGCTTTTTGAGCTGCCAAGCGGCGAAATTTCTCAATGTCAGCCAATCGATCTTCAAAAGGTTTGATAGTGGGTGGCAACTTTTCGGGATCATAAGGCGGAACTGCAAAAGCGGAAAATTCAGTGGGGTTTTGTTTGATTAAATCCAAAGTCAGTTGACTCTGCTCACGAGCGCGCTGTTTACGCTGCTCAATGGCATCCAGACGCGCTTGTTCTTCTGCCTGCTTTTGTGCTTCAAGCTGTTTTTGTTGCTCGTCTGCCTGCAGCTTTTGATTTTCCAGTTGATTTAAATCAACTTTACTGCCGGTTTTAGTGTTGATCTGCACTGCTTGGTGATCCCCAGTGCACGGGGAGGATTGGTAATCGGTTTGGCCATCAGCACCTGTACATTTGTAAACACCTGCCCAGCTGTTAAAAGACAACAACCAAACAAATAATAAACTGAGACTTTTCATAATAATCCTCTAATACGAACACATTGCGCTAACTATTACCTAGCTTTAGCGGGCTGTAAATAGGTTTTTACCGGCTTGCTTGGCTTTTTCGATAGCGCTTTAAGTTTTAAAGCCCGTGCCAGTTGATGATAGAATCCGGCTTTTATCTATTAATGTTAGAGTCATTCGGCTATTCGGCGCAACCTGTAAAAAGCGCGTTGAATTGTTTATTAGCCGTAACGCTCACCAATGATTGCATGCAGCGCGCACCAGACCATCATGACCACGGACTATAAATCAACTCTCAATCTTCCTAAAACCGAGTTTGCGATGAAAGCCAATCTGGCCCAGCGTGAACCCGAGATGCTGAAAACCTGGAACGACAACCAGCTGTATCAAAAAATCCGTGAACTGTGCGCCGGTCGGCCAAAATTTATTCTGCATGACGGCCCCCCGTATGCCAATGGCGCAATCCATATCGGTCACGCAGTTAACAAGGTTTTGAAAGACATCATCATCAAATCCAAAACCCTGTCAGGTTTCGATGCACCTTATGTGCCGGGCTGGGATTGCCACGGATTGCCTATCGAATTGATGGTGGAGAAAAGTGTCGGCAAGGCCGGTGTCAAAGTCACACCCGCTGAATTCCGCAAAGAGTGCCGTGCTTACGCCAAAAAACAGGTCAATATTCAAAAAGAAGAATTCATCCGTCTAGGTGTATTGGGCGATTGGGACAACCCCTATCTGACCATGGATTTTGCCTTTGAAGCCGACATCGTCCGCGCATTGGGCAAAATCGCCGCCAAAGGCCATCTCAGCAAAGGCGCTAAACCGGTACATTGGTGTACTGATTGCGGCTCGGCGCTCGCCGAGGCAGAAGTGGAGTACGAAGACAAGCACTCGCCGGCTATTGACGTAAGATTCGCTGTCATCGATGAACATGCTTTCATGGAAAAATGCCACCATGCTGGCGACCGCGAAGGCCAAGGCCCTTTATCGGTCGTAATATGGACCACCACCCCCTGGACATTGCCGGCCAACCAAGGCGTGGCCTTGAATCCGGAGCTGGAATACGCCGTGGTGCAATGCGAAATCGATGGCCAAATTGAAAGACTGTTGCTGGCCGAAGCCTTATTGAAAGACGCCGTACTGCGTTACGGCATTGGCGAACATCATATTGTTGGCTATTGCAAAGGCGCCGCATTGGAAGGCTTGTTATTACAACATCCCTTCTATGACCGCCAAGTGCCGATCATTCTCGGCGACCATGTCACTACCGATGCCGGTACCGGCGCGGTTCATACCGCACCGGGTCACGGTCAGGAAGACTACGTGGTTGGCATGAAATATAATCTGCCTGTGGACAACCCGGTCGGCAGCAACGGCGTCTTCTTGCCCGGCACAGAACTATTCGCCGGACTGCACGTCTTTAGCGCCAACGACAAAGTACTCGACGTGCTGCGCGAGCGCGGCAAATTACTGCACCACCACGCTCTGCTGCACAGCTATCCGCATTGCTGGCGCCACAAAACCCCCATCATCTTCCGCGCCACCCCGCAGTGGTTTATCGCCATGGACAAAAACGGCCTGCGAGACACCGCTTTGAACGAAGTCAAGCGAGTGGACTGGGTGCCTGATTGGGGGCAAGCCCGCATAGAAGCCATGATTACCAACCGTCCAGACTGGTGTATTTCCAGGCAGCGGACCTGGGGTGTACCGATTACGTTGTTCGTGCACAAGGAAACCGGTGAACTACACCCGCAAACGGCTGAACTGGTTGAGCAGGTAGCCAAGCGTATCGAGCAACAAGGCATTGATGCCTGGTTTGAACTCAATCCTGCCGAATTGCTAGGGACCGATGCCGAGCAGTACGACAAAATCGGCGACACGCTGGATGTCTGGTTCGATTCCGGCGTCACTCATGCCGCAGTATTGGAGCGTCGTGAACAATTGCGCTTCCCGGCTGATCTGTATCTGGAAGGCTCCGATCAACATCGCGGCTGGTTTCAGTCTTCGTTGATGGCTTCAGTTGCGATGAATGATGTCGCGCCGTACAAACAAGTCTTGACCCACGGTTTTACCGTCGATGCCGAGGGCAAAAAAATGTCCAAATCCAAAGGCAACGTGGTGCTGCCACAAACCGTGATGAAATCCCTGGGTGCGGACGTGTTACGTTTGTGGGTGGCCGGCAGCGACTACCGTTACGAAATGTCGGTGTCTGACGAAATTTTAAAACGCACCTCCGATGCCTATCGCAGACTGCGTAATACCGCCCGCTTCCTGCTGGCTAACCTGGATGGTTTCGATCCCACACAGCACATAGTGGCTGCTGCCGATTTGTTGGCGCTGGATCGCTGGGTGGTAGATAAAGCTTGGCAATTGCAGGAAGAGATCAAAACCGCCTACAGCGATTATCAATTTCAGGTGATTTACCAAAAAGTGCTGAATTTCTGCAGCATCGATTTGGGTGGATTTTATCTGGACATTATTAAAGACAGACAATACACCGCCAAAGAAGATTGCTTGGCGCGCCGTTCTGCGCAAACAGCGATGTACCATGTCATCGAGGCAATGGTGCGTTGGTTGGCACCGATCACCAGTTATACCGCTGATGAAATCTGGCAAGCCTTGCCGGGTCAACATGCCGAATCAGTGTTTCTGGAAACTTGGTATGAAGGACTGTTCCCGCTGGATACGCAAGCCATCATAACCCGCGATACCTGGGACAAAGTCATGGCCGTTCGAACCGTGGTCAGCAAGGAACTGGAAGCATTGCGTAAAGACGGCGCTATTGGTGCATCACTCAATGCAGAGGTGGAATTGTATTGCACCGAAAGCTATGCCAATGAACTGAACAAATTGTCCAGCGAACTGCATTTTGTATTCATTACCTCCAATGCCGGCGTGGCGGACATGCAATTCTGTCCGGATGATGCAGTCAGCACCGAATTAGCCGGCGTAAAACTGAAAGTAACGGTCTCCCAGCATCCAAAATGCGTTCGCTGCTGGCATCAACGCTACGACATCGGCGAGCATGCCGACCACCCTGAATTATGTGGCCGTTGCGTGGAAAACGTGGCCGGCAACGGCGAGACTCGCCATTATGCTTAACTGGTTATGGTTGTCTTTGCTGGTGTTGACTCTGGATCAGGCCAGCAAATTAGCCGTGGATTCATCCATGCAATTATTCGAATCCATTCCGTTGCTACCCAGCTTTAATCTGACTTACGTTCACAACACGGGGGCTGCTTTCAGCTTTTTGAGTGAGGCGGGAGGATGGCAGCGCTGGCTGTTCGCAGGTCTGGCGGTGGTAATGAGCAGCATCATTACTGTTTGGCTTATACGCTTGCAAAAGCACGAAACCCTTATGGCAGCAGCGCTTTCCCTGATCTTAGGTGGTGCCATTGGGAACTTGATCGACCGCGTTGCTTATGGCTACGTGATCGACTTTCTGGATGTGTATTACCAGGACTGGCATTGGCCTGCGTTCAATATTGCCGATTCAGCCATCTGCATTGGCGTTGGCCTGATGCTGCTGGAAAGCTTTGGGGTTGGCCGTAAATCCCAACAGGTCATGGATTAAGCAGCTTCAGGCTGCCGGCGGAGTTTTACGTCGCCAGAAAAACACGCCCGCCGCTACCACGCCCACCATCAATAACAGCATCAAAATGGGATGCTGATAAAAACTGTCGAAAAAAGCCCCGGTACTTTGTGACGTCGCGCGGTAGTAAGGTCCCATACTGTTCTCCCGTATTTAAAAATTACCAACTTAGCTTACCCAGTAAAACCGACTTGTCCAGTTCGCAGTTACATCCGTCCTTCAGGGCATACAATCTCTTGATAACCCAACCAACGGCTTACTCAATTTTGACATTCTTAAACGACGGCTCCGCATCGAAGACCGCTTTAAAAAACAATAGACAGCCGTCGCTTTCAGTCATCTTGTGCCTTCCAAACAGCGTTTCCATAAATGATCGCTGTTTATCAACTTGAAATACCCAATCATATTCGTCGACACTATCACTTTTATCGGCGCTTGCACCCAGCAAATAGACACGCCCTTGCCAAGCCATAGTGGAATACCATCCCCAATCTTCTGTTGCCGGTTCTGTCAGTAGCGCAGTGGCAGCGACCCTATTTTTGAGCCAAAGCAGTAATGACTGCCCATGGATGGGATTGACTGGATTCTGATCTTCTAGTGTCACATCAAATTTTGATGTGCTAAAGGTAATGATGTAATGCATATCATTTCTCCTGGGCTTCTGATGAAATGTCTGGATAGCCTCTTTCCCTGAGATCAATAATGCCGTTGAACACTGCTCGGATTTGATAGATGGGATCCAATGCCATTCAAAATAGCAGAGCCACTCAAATTTTATAAGCAGTAACGCCGGGGCCCGTCTTCTGCCTGCAGAAAATCAGCCTCGCCTGCAGGCAGACTAAACACCTGATCAAAAGGCTCGTCGATGAATTCAAGAAATGAAGACATAAGCGCAAGCGGACCGGAGGTATAGTATGTGGTCTTTACCTGGCTATGATTCACGCATGGTGTAGCAGCAGGCAGAACGCGAGCGAGCTGTCTGGCAATGGCGGTAGAAGGCTCTACAATGGTAACGGATGGACCGGCAATGGCAGCGATCTCGTTGGCAAGAAAAGCGTAATGTGTGCAACCCAATACAATAGTATCCGCCCCTTCGGCAACGCCGGGCAGGACATATTTCTCAAGCAATTGGCGGGTTGTCCCGCTGAGAAATTCTCCACGCTCCACTTGATCTGAAAGCCCAGGACAAGCCTGCAGGATAATCCGTATACCCGCACCATGCATACGACAAAGCTGAGCAACAGACTGACTATGAATCGTGCCCGTGGTCGCCAAGACAAGAATCACTTTGGATTGGGTGAGTTTTGCAGCGGGCTTGATCGCGGGCTCCATGGCAACAATAGGAATCAACAAAGAATCTCTCAGCCGTCGGACAGCAACAACACTGGCAGTATTACAGGCAATCACCAGCGCCTTTGCATGCCTTTCACACAAGAACCGGGCAACCTCTCTGGCTCGCGCTTCAACAAATCCGGACTCCCGGTCACCATAGGGGGCATGGCCACTATCGGCAACGTAAATAAATGACTCAGCAGGCAATAGGGTTTTCAGCTCTTTCAGAACCGATAAACCACCCACTCCGGAGTCAAAAACACCAATCGGGGACAATGTCACAGAATCTTGCATTTTAATTACTTAGCCTGATAAATCAGACACTCACTGTGACGCGTATTGTTGCATCATCGATTAGTCGTGGGGCTTTTTGCAGAACGGGAATAGTTTGAAGTTTGTGCATATTAAAATTCGCCTACCTTAAATACCTTGAAACGCCGCCTGAACAGACCCGCATAGACTCGACTAATCCACTCATTTTACAGTATTGACCATCAGCAAGGATTCGGATAAACCATAAGCTGATCAAATATTCCTGAAACAAGCATCCGAGCAAAATCCCATCTATCCTGAGATAATGCCGGTTCATTTATCTATTGTTCGATTGCCCATTCGTGCCACCCAAACTCAACCCGCAACAACAAGCCGCCGTTAAAATCATAGACCATCCCTTGCTGGTACTGGCCGGGGCAGGCAGCGGCAAGACGCGGGTGATTACCGAGAAAATCGCCTATCTGGTGCAGCAGGGCACCCCCGCCCGCCATATTGCCGCCGTCACCTTTACCAACAAGGCAGCGCGGGAAATGAAAAGCCGAGTGTCCAAATTACTGGACGACAAGCAAAGCCGCGGCCTCAGGGTATCGACCTTTCACTCCCTGGGTCTGGACATCCTGCGGACGGAACATAAAACCCTGGGTTACAAAGCCGCCATCACCCTGTTTGACGAACAGGATCGATTGACCCTGTTGCGCAATCTGATCAGCCACGGCCTGAACGACTGCGACATCGATGAGGTCGAGCAATACAACCGGCAAATCGGCCAATGGAAAAACGCTTTCGTCACTCCGGAACAGGCACTTAGCCGCGCCGATGCCACTACCCTTGCCTCCGCCCGGCTTTATGATGCCTACACCCGCAGTCTGAAAGCCTACAACGCCGTGGATTTCGACGATCTGATTTTGTTGCCGGTTTTGCTGTTTCAGCAACATGCACCGGTACTGGAAAAATGGCAAAACAAAATCCGTTATCTGCTGGTTGACGAATATCAGGATACCAACATCACCCAGTATCAATTGGTACGCTTGCTGGCCGGCAATTTGGGCCGCTTCACCGTGGTGGGCGACGACGATCAATCCATTTACGCCTGGCGCGGCGCGCAGCCGGAAAACCTCAGCCAGTTGCAGAAAGATTACGACCGCCTGCAGGTGATCAAATTGGAGCAAAACTACCGCTCTTCCGGGCGGATTTTGAAAGTCGCCAATCAGTTGATCGCCAACAATCCGCATACCTTCGAGAAAAAGCTCTGGAGCGAACTGGGTTACGGCGATCCGCTGCGGGTATTGAGCCATAAATCCGACCAACTCGAAGCCAAACAGGTCGCTGCCGAGATTGTGCATCATCGATTCAAGCACGGCGGCAGTTATGCCGATTACGCAATTTTGTATCGCGGCAACCACCAGTCGCGCCTGTTCGAAAAGGAATTGCGCGAAAACAACGTGCCGTATTTCATCAGCGGCAATGCCTCGTTTTTTAGCTATGCGGAAATAAAGGACGTGCTGGCCTACCTGCGGTTAATGGTCAACCCCGGCGACGATGCGGCTTTCTTGCGCATCATCAATACCCCACGACGGGAAATCGGCCCCACCACGCTGGAAAAGCTGGGCGCTTATGCCAACGAACGGCATATCAGCCTGTTCGACGCCTGTTCTGAATTCGGCTTGCAGCAACGCCTGTCGGAAAAATCAGTACAGCGGTTGGGACAGTTTTGCGGCTGGATCAACCAGACCGCCCGCAAAATCGAGCAGGAAGATAGCTTTAAAGTCATCCATCAGATGCTGGAACAGATCAATTACCAGCAATGGCTGCAGGAAAACAGTAAAACCCCGGCTGCTGCCGAACGACGCATGAGCAATGTCAATGAATTGATCGAATGGCTGCAGCGGATTGCAGGCAACGAACCAGGCGAAGATAAATCGCTGGCTGAGGTGATTGCTAAAGTCATGCTGCTGGATATTCTGGATCGTAACCAGGAGCAGGAAGCCGGCGATCAGGTCAGTTTGATGACCTTGCATGCCGCCAAGGGCCTGGAGTTTCCACACGTGTTTCTGATCGGCATGGAGGAAAATCTGCTGCCGCATCAAAACAGCATAGACAGTGGCAATATCGAGGAAGAACGTCGACTGGCCTATGTGGGCATCACCCGCGCGCAAAAGACGCTTACTTTCAGTTATTGCACCCACCGCAAACGCTACGGCGAAATCAGCGAATCGGAGCCCAGCCGGTTTTTAAATGAACTGCCGGAAGACGATCTGGAATGGGCCAATAAAAAACAACTGCCGCCGGAAGAAATTAAGCAACGCGGCAAGGCCAGTCTGGCGCAACTGCGGAACATGCTCAACTAATCGCTACGACACAATCAACATGGCAACCAAAACCATCTAACCTGGGAGCCTATTGAGAATGTTTCTCAGTTTCCTGGTAATTCGATTGTTCTAAGATATACTCAAAGTCGATCTCTTATCTACTTACTTAATCCGTTTGAATACATGGACTCCAAAATGCCGATCAAGTTGACATGGAAAAGTCTGAAACATTAACTCCAAAGATGAGCAGCGCTTTTCTGAGGCGGTTTCTTGTAGTATTTTTACCTCTGGCTTTTTTGACCTGCGCCGTTGCTTTCTACCTTTATTGCAGTATTCAGCACCATATTACTGACAACATAAAATCTCAAGAAGACACCTCTATAGGTTACGCCAAACACACGATCGACGAGGTAATAAAGCAGCTCAAGCAGGATATTCAGTTAATCAGCCGAAACCACGCATTAAAAAAGCTCCTCGATACCCCAACCTTAGCAAATCGTCATGACTTTGAGCGGGAAATGCTCAACCTTGCCGACATAAATCAGGGATATATACAGATTCGCTGGCTTGATGAAAGCGGCTTGGAGCAAGTCCAGCTCAACTTTGATAACGGCTCAGCCTCATTAGCAACGACACCAGGTTTACAAAGCGACAATCTGCAGCGTTTTTTTTTAGAGGCTATCAAATTACCTGTGGGCGAATTGTATGTCTCTGACTTTGAACGGCGCTCCCTAACTGCCCAAGGACAAACTGCCCCTGCATCTGTTTTACATATCGCCACACCGCTATTTGATAACCTAGGCAAACAACGTGGCGTTATCGTTCTGAGTTATCTGGGAGCAACGTTATTGGGGCATTTAGATACAATCAGCAAGGAAGCGGCTGATCGTGTACTGCTGGTATCACAAGACGGTTTGCGTATTAATCAGCTGCAGGCTGACAAAAATCATGACCACCTGTTTAACCAAACCGAGCCCGATCTGGCCACCAATGATTTTGACGCGTGGCAACTCATCCGTTCCGCCGATAACGGCCAATTTGAGGACAGCAATGGCATTTGGAGCTTTGCCAGCGTTTATCCAGGCTTCAATTCCATCTCCTGGAAAATCGTAGCGCATCTGCCATATAAAAAGCTGCTTGCCCATCAACCGCTACTGCAAAAGACACTGGGCTTGGTGTTGATTACATTAATTCTGGAAGGGGTGGCCTGCTGGAAAATTTTTACATTTCAACAACTTAGATACTCATTGCAAACGCAATTGAAACAATCCCACCGAGACTTACAAAATCTGGCCTCCAAACGCACAGCCGAACTGGAAACCGATACGGCGATACGCAAACAAACCGAAGCACAATTAACAATTGTTCGCGCTGCGCTGGAAGCCGCTGCCAACGCCATCATCATTACCGACAGTCAGGCCGTGATTCAATGGGCCAACCCCGCTTTCGCAGCACTGACCGGCTTTAATCTGGACGATGCCATAGGTAAAACACCCACTGAACTGATCCGCTCCGGGTTACAAAGTGACGCGTTTTATCGCGCCATGATCGATAGCATCAAAACCCAACGTGCCTGGCGTGGCGAAATTCTGAATAAGCATAAAAATGGCACGTACTATACCGAAGCCCTCACCATCACCCCGATACGTAACGAAGTGGATTATCCCAGCCACTTTATTGCGGTCAAAGAAAACATTACCGAACGAAAGCTCGCTGAAATACATTTACTGAACATCACCCGCGTCTATACGATGCTGAGCAACATCAATCAAGCCATAGTGCATTTGCGCGACCTTGACGAACTGCTGAAAGAAATTTGCCGCATATCGATTGTTGATGGCGACTTTAGTATGGCCTGGATTGGTTTTCCAACCCCTGAAGTTGGCAGGTTACGGCCGGTTGCTTACGCCGGCATCGACCTAGAAACACTTGAACAGCTTAACAACCACCTACAATCATCTTCAGAACAACACACCTACCCCGCCAACGCCGCCTTTGCCGAAGGTTGCAATATCGGCTGTAACAACATTCAACTCGATCCACGCAGCCTTGCCTGGCGTCACAAAGCGTTGGCATTGGGTTATCACAGCATGCTGGCCTTACCCATCAAAATCAAAGGTCAAGTCCGTGGCGTTTATTCGCTGTATGCCGCCCAAACCGATGTGTTTACCAACCAGGAAATCAAGCTGCTGGACGACCTGAGCAGTGATATTGCCTTTGCGATTGAAGTCGCCGAAGCTAACGCGGAACGCCGCATCGCTGAAGAACGTTGGCGGCACGCCGCAGCGGTTTTTGATAACACCCGTGAAGGCGTGATGGTTACCGATACCGAATTACGTATCAAAATGGTCAACCGCGCCTTTACCGACATTACCGGTTACACCGAATCTGAAATAGTCGACCAAAGCCCGACCTCGCTAAGCTCCGGTAGACATGACAAAGCCTTTTATCAGGGGATCTGGACAGACCTGAAGGCTACCGGCCACTGGCAGGGGGAAATCTGGAATCAACGCAAGAATGGTGAGATATTCCCTGAATTGTTGAGCATTAGCACCGTCAAGGATGAAACAGGACAAATAACCGGATATGTGGGTGTATTTGCAGATATTTCCACACTAAAAGCCTCAGAGGCCAAAATGGAATTTCTGGCCCATCATGATCCGCTGACCAAATTACCCAATCGTTTACTGTTGTTTTCCAGACTGGAACATGGCATCGACATTGCTCAACGGGAAAATCGTCAGCTGGCTTTGTTAATTCTGGACCTGGATCGGTTCAAGGATATCAATGACAGTTTCGGCCACCTGACTGGTGACGAGTTGCTGCAACAGGCAGCCTTACGACTGACTCAGCATTTAAGGGGTGCGGATACCATCACTCGACTGGGTGGTGACGAATTTACCGTGCTACTGGAAGATATAAATCATGCCGAAGATGCGGTACGGGTGGCCGAAATATTGATCACCGCGTTAAGCGAACCGTGGCAATTAACCAATGGCATAGAAGTGCGCATTAGCGTCAGCGTCGGTATCAGTCTATTCCCTGACCATGGCAATACCGCTGGCGAACTATTACAACAAGCCGATGCAGCACTCTATCAAGCCAAAGCCAGTGGCCGTGGCTGCTTTAAATTTTATTCCGAACATTTGACTGCAGCAGCCCGTGAACGGATAGCGATGGAATCCAGTTTACGCCGAGCACTCGATCAAAATGAATTTTGCCTGTACTACCAACCGCAAGTGGATATTCCCACTGGCCGGATTATCGGTGCAGAGGCTTTATTGCGTTGGCAAGATCCGCAGGAAGGTATGATTCCACCCAGTCGTTTTATCCCAATTGCTGAAACAACCGGTTTGATCTGCGCCATCGGCAAATGGGTGCTGGCGGAGTGTTGTAGCCAAGGCATGCAGTGGATACAGGCGGGCCTGCCTGAGTTCACGTTGGCAGTTAATGTATCTTCACACCAGTTTTTACAAAAAGGCTTGGTTGAAACCGTAGCGCAAACCCTTGCCGACTCCGGTTTTCCTGCCATTTGCCTGGAATTGGAATTAACCGAAAGCGCCCTGATGACACGCGAGAATGAAGCTGTCGAAACCTTAAATTCATTAAGAGACTTGGGGGTGCGACTGGCGCTGGATGACTTTGGAACCGGCTACTCGTCTTTGGCGTATTTGAAACGGTTTCCGTTGGATGTACTGAAGATTGATAAGAGTTTTGTGGACGATATACCTGACAGCCAGGATGATAGAGAGATTGCTGCCACCATCATTGCCATGGCGCATACGCTACGATTCAAAGTGCTTGCAGAAGGCGTGGAAACTCAGGCTCAGCTGGCTTTTCTACAAGAACAAGGTTGCGATGCATATCAGGGATACTGGAAAAGCCCGCCACTGCCGGCTAATGAGTTCGCCAAACTGCTCGAGCATTCCGTTTAAGGGGTTACGTACCAAGCAGATACCGGTCTGCATGCAAACCGGTATCTGTCCAATTGTTATTGCAGGACCACGAAAAAGCCTTCGCCATTGCGTTGTAAATTGATTAGCAACGGCGAACGCGGATTGACTACTTGCTTGAGTTCATCCAGATTTCTGACCCGATAGCGGTTGGCGCTGATAATGACGTCACCCGGACGTAAACCGGTTTTCCAGGCATACGACTTGGCATCGATTTTATCCATAACCACACCTTCAATTTGATCTTTAGTGGTAGCACTGAGTGCCACGCCCTTCAGAAGTGGGTGCAAACTTTCACCGGCAATCTCTGCACGTTTAGGTTTGCCGATGGTGGCTTGCAATTTCAAACGCTCTTCACCGCGCATGACTTCAAGATCGGCGGTATCGCCAATTTGCAATAGGCCTATTGCCGTACGAATCTGGCTGCTGCCGTTGCGTATCTCCTGGCCATTAACGGCAACGATAATGTCGCCCGGCTCGATACCGGCTTTTTCTGCTGGTGATCCTGTTTCAATTCGGCTGACGACGGCACCGTATTGACCTTTTAAATTAAAGGCTTTTACTAATTCTGGTGTTAAATCCTGGGTAGTAA
The DNA here is from genome assembly GCA_002928965.1 of Methylomonas sp. Taxonomy (GTDB): domain Bacteria; phylum Pseudomonadota; class Gammaproteobacteria; order Methylococcales; family Methylomonadaceae; genus Methylomonas. Next base: position 83,120 of record PERU01000004.1, on the reverse strand, counting down.
CACCCAAAAGACCGCGCCGCACTTCGCCGTGCTGAACTAATGACTCCATCAGCTTGACTGCCATATTGGATGGAATGGCGAAGCCAATGCCGACGTTACCGCCGCTGGGAGCCAAAATGGCAGTATTCATACCGACGAACTCGCCGCGCAAATTGACCAATGCGCCGCCGGAATTACCTGGATTGATGGATGCATCGGTTTGAATAAAATCTTCATAACCTTCTATCCCTAAGCCAGAACGTCCCAAGGCACTGACGATACCAGAGGTGACAGTTTGTCCCAAGCCAAACGGATTACCGATCGCCACCACAAAATCGCCTACCTTGAGATGGCTTGAGTCAGCGATTTTAAGTGCTGTTAAATTATCGGCCGGTATCTGTATCACGGCGACATCGGCTTCAGGATCTGTACCGAGTAATTTGGCGTTGAGTTGGCGGCCATCGCTCAAGGTTACGGTAATGACATCGGCTTTATCAATCACGTGATTGTTGGTGAGCACGAAACCGGCGTCTTTATCGACAATCACACCGGAACCAAGACTATTGCGTTGCTGTTGGCGTGGCCTATTGGGTATGTTGAAAAAATGCCGGAACACCGGATCGTTCATCAATGGATTTTCCTGCATCCGCACATTGGTGGATGTGGAAATATTCACTACTGCCGGCATACTGCGTTCCAACATGGGAGCCAATGTGGGCAGGCTTTCACCATCCACTTGCATGGGCAGAGTGGCATTAACAGGCAAACTGGTAACAACGAATAGGAAAATCAACAGTAATTTAGTCTTGTTGGTCATAGGTACAATCCCGGCAGTTAAGTTGTCAGCATGGACACACTGGCTATTGAAATGTTTCATAAAAAATACTAGCGCATAATCAGCTATCATAATGGAGTCCCTCCCGGCATTTTTAAAGTGCGCCCATTCTCTACCTGACCATGGCAGTTGACGCTAACTCTGAAGAAGCATTGATCATCCGGCAGTTGATTCCAATATCAAGGTTGCCTACTCAAGCCTTTGTGAGTCTGTGCGCGCAACTCCAACCTCAGCGTGCTGAACAAGGCACAATTCTGTTCAGACGCGGCGATGAAAATCGCGACCTTTTTTACTTGTTAAATGGTTCCATTAACTTACAAACCGACACATTCAATATAGAAACAATCAAGGCCGGCAGCGATTCTGCGCGTTTTGCAATTGGCCATCAAATTCCTCGAAAAGTTGATGCCGTAGCCAATAGCAGAATTCTTTTTTTGCGTTTAGATGCTGATATGATGAAATCGGTTAATGAAACATCTTATGAAGAAAACGAAAGTACTATGATGGTTGAAGATCTGGAAGAAGGCGAAGACTGGATGACGGCTTTGTTGAAGTCGCCCATTTTTCGTTCGCTGCCGCCAGCCAATCTGCAAAAGTTATTAATGAGCCTACAAGAAGTCAGTTACAGAGCTGGCGACGTCATCATTAATCAGGGTGAACCCGGCGATTTTTATTACATCATCAAAAAAGGTCGGGCACTGATCAGTCGCAAGCCCGCCCCCAATGCCAAAGAGATCAAACTGGCAATTTTGAACGATCTGGATACATTTGGTGAAGATGCCTTGATTTCCGGAGAATCCAGAAGCACCTCGATTACCGCCGTCACCGATATTGTTTTGTATCGTTTGGTCAAGGATCAATTCATCAATCTGATCAAACAGCCGACCCTTAAATACATAGACATGGCAAATCTACCGGATTTGCTAATCAAGGGAGCGGTCATTATAGACGTTCGCGGACCGGATGAATTTAAAAACAGGCATCTTCCCAATAGCATCAACGTACCGTATTTCTCGTTGCGGATGTACTTAAAAACCCTGAATCGACAACAGCCCATCATTGTGGCTTGTAAAGACGGCAAAACCAGTGAAATGGCAGCCTTTATACTGCATCAAAACAAATTCAATGCCTTGATTCTGAAAAACGGTATCGCCGCATTGGCACAAGATCAACTCAACACCGAACCAGCCTCATTTACTATTGATGATGGCACTGAAACCGGCAATCTTGCATCGCCAATTACTTCGGCAGTCACCATGCCCACGGAAGCGTCTTATGTTCAAGAGCCTGCAAGCGACGATATGCGAAAAGTCGTCCAGCATCTTAAAGCCAAATGCAGCTCTCTTGAGGCAGAAAAAATGACGTTGGAATTAAAATGCGCGTCGCTGACTAGGCAACTGGAAAAGCTTAAAGCAGAATTTGAGAAAATACGTGGAAGATAAAACAAGCGCAGGCTAGTTCAAGCAGATACCTGACTAGCCACCGCCTTAATGTAACCAGCCGATTATTTGATTTTGGCTTCTTTATACATCACATGCTTACGAACGACAGGATCAAATTTTTTGATCTCCATCTTTTCAGGCATGGTTTTTTTGTTTTTAGTGGTGGTGTAGAAGTGGCCAGTGCCTTCTGAAGAAACCAATTTGATTTTGTCACGCATGATAAAACTCCTTAAACTTTTTCGCCGCGGCTACGCATGTCAGCCAACACTGCATCGATACCGTTCTTGTCAATAATACGCATGCCTTTGGATGAGACTCTCAGGCGAACCCAACGATTTTCGCTTTCCACCCAAAATCTGTGATGATGCAGATTTGGCGTAAAACGGCGTTTGGTTCTGTTCATTGCGTGTGAAACGTTGTGCCCGGTGACGGGACGTTTACCTGTTACTTGGCATACTCTTGACATGACTACCTCAATGCGAGCGTTTAATACAAAATAGCCGAGCTTTATACCAAAAAAACTTTTGTCGGTAAACCACCGTCTTAAAAATAAATTTGTTAGAATTTTGACATTCTCGACTGAAACTACCTCAACAGGACATTAATGGCACTCAAATTCGGCATGGTCATGGACCCCATCGGCCAGATCAACATCAAAAAAGACACCAGTTTTGCCATGCTGCTGGAAGCTCAATCGCGAGGCTGGGAACTGCACTATATGGAACTGGGCGACCTGTTTTTGAGCAATGGTCAGAGCTATGCCCGTACCCGCATGCTGGAAGTCGAGCGCAATCCACTGCGATGGCACCACTTTATTGCTGAACAACAAATAGCCTTATCGGACTTAGACGTCATCATTATGCGCAAGGATCCGCCGTTCAATCAGGAGTATATTTACGCCACCTATATGTTGGAACAGGCTGAGCGCCAGGGTGTTTATGTGGTGAATAAACCGCAATCACTCCGCGATGCCAACGAAAAAATGTATACCGCCTGGTTTCCGCAATGCTGCACCGACACTTTTGTGGCGCGTGATCCGCAAAAAATTCGTGGCTTTCTGCAAGAACACAAGGAAATCATTCTCAAACCCCTGGACGGCATGGGTGGCGCATCGATTTTTCATGTGCGAGAAAATGACCCCAATTTGAGCGTCATATTGGAAACCATGACCGATCATGCAGCCCGATTCATCATGGCACAAAAATATTTACCTGCAGTGAAGGACGGCGACAAGCGCATCCTGATGGTCAATGGCGAACCGGTGCCGTATTGCTTGGCCAGAATTCCGGCCAGTGGCGAGACTCGCGGCAATCTGGCCGCCGGTGGCAGAGGCGAAGGCCGCGAACTTAGCTCACGTGATCGCTGGATTGCCGAACAGGTAGGTCCGACATTGCGTGAAAAGGGCTTAATATTTGTGGGTTTGGATGTGATTGGCGATTACTTGACCGAAGTCAATGTCACCAGCCCGACCTGCGTACAGGAGCTGGATAAACAATTCGGCATCAACATCAGTGGCCAGTTGATGGATCACATTCAGGACACACTGAAATCCAAGTTACAAAATTAACCATGCAACACCCGCCTTTGTCTAGTTCACCGCTGTCCAATAATGATGCGCTGTTGCTGGCAGTGTTCGTGGCGACCATCGTGCACATCGGTATTATGTTGGGTATTAATTTCAAAGCCCCACAAGCACCCAAAGTGAACAAATCCATTGAAATCACCTTGTCGCACGCGCCTTTGAAAAAAGCCCCCAAACAGGCCAAATATCTAGCCCCAGACCATCAACTGGGCGCCGGAGACGACACCCAAAAACCGCAACCGGTAAAACAAAATTTGCCTACGCCGGCAATTCAGGCCGCACCTGTGGTTAAAACCGAGCCACAAAAACACCCCACCCAAGAGACTAAAAAAGCTACACCGCAAAAAGTACTTACCCAACCCAAAGCGCCGGTAGCCGTGCCGAAACCGGTTGAAACCGTTGAAGAACCTATTGAAGAAGTCGCTGCAGAAACCACCAAACTGACCGCCGAAGCCTTACAGCAACAAATTGCCCAATTAGGCGAACAGATACGTAATACCCGTCAAAGCACGGAAGAGAGTAAAATCAAATTTGTTAAATCTGTCAGCACCCATAAATATCTGGCTGCACAGTATGTAAAAGACTGGGAAGATAAAGTCGAACGTACCGGCAATTTGAATTACCCAGCCGCCGCCCGCAAACCCGGCGTTTCACAATCGTTAACCATGGACGTAGGTATTAACCCGGACGGCAGCATTTACAGCATGCGCATTGTCAATTCCTCCGGCAACACTGCCCTGGATGAAGCGGCCAAGCGCATTGTCAAAATGAGTGCACCATTTGCTGCATTACCAACAGAATTACTCCAAGAAGTGAACGTTTTAGTCATTACCCGTGTCTGGAAGTTTTCCGACGAAACCGGCATGACCGCCCGCTAGCCTAACCCAGCATTGTTATGACAGACAGCACTTATCTCAATAATCAATTTTTGATCGCCATGCCCAGCTTGTTCGACCCGCATTTCTTTCATACCGTGACCTATCTGTGCCAACACAATCAGGAGGGCGCACTGGGGATTGTCATCAATCGCCCGACCGGCATGAAATTGAAAGATATTTTCGAGCAAATGAATATTACTTCCGAGCTGGAAGATGTCTTGAACACGCCGATTTTTGCCGGCGGGCCCGTGCAGCAGGAGCGCGGTTTTGTCATTCACAGCCCCTGTGAACAACATTGGGACTCCAGCATCTCTACCGCTGACAATATCAATTTGACCAGTTCCCGCGACATTCTGGAAGCCATCGCCAAAGGCCAGGGACCCAGCCAGTTTTTAATTGCCCTGGGCTATGCTGGCTGGGGCAGCGGCCAACTGGAAAAGGAAATGATCGAAAATGCTTGGCTGAATACCCCCTGCGGCGAAGCCATACTCTACGAAACACCCGCCAACCAACGCTGGAATGCTGCCGCCAGCCAACTCGGTATCGATATTAATCGCCTGACAGCGCCTGCCGGTCATGGCTAAAGTTGATCCACTGGCTGCCAAATTCAGCAGCGACGCTTATCTGGGCTTTGATTTCGGCAATAAAAAAATCGGTGTCGCAGTAGGCTACCAAGACACTGGCATCGCCAGCCCGTTACAAACCATTCGCTCAATCAACCAGACACCGGATTGGCAGATCATCGGCACACTGATCGCCGAATGGCGCCCGATCGGTTTGGTAGTGGGTATTTCCAGACAGCAGGATGGCTCGGACAACATCATCACCCCGCGGATGCAAAAATTTTGCCGTCAACTCAGCGGTCGCTACAACCTGCCTGTGCATCAGATCGACGAAGCATTGACCACCTTCGCCGCCAAACAATTGTTATTTGATGACCTGAAAGTCAGTGCTGGTAAACTATGGACGGTTCAGGATCAACTGGCCGCGCAACTGATATTGCAAAGCTGGTTTGATCAATAAATGCGACTTAAACGACTTGGCTTGATGTCCAGCCTATTACGCTTATCATCTGGTTTTTTATAAAAATGCTTCAACCCTAAAACAGCCATGCCAACCGCATCCTTGAATATCGACCAACTGCTCGACACGTTAGAAACCGAGATTCGCCAGCACATGGGCGCCCGCAAACTGGACAACCCGTTAATGATCGGCATCCACAGCGGCGGCGCCTGGATCGCCAAAACATTGCATCAGCGACTGGCCATTGCAGAACCGTTAGGCCTGCTGGACATTACCTTTTATCGGGACGACTTTTCGCAAATCGGCATGCATCCCAACGTCAAATCCAGTCAGTTGCCACGCCATCTGGAAGGTCGCAACATCATTTTGGTGGATGACGTTTTTTATACCGGTCGCACCATCCGTGCGGCATTAAACGAGATTTTCGATTACGGCCGCCCCAACCAGGTGTTACTGGCGGTGCTGATTGAACGCAATGGCCGGCAAATTCCCATTCAACCCGATTGTCGCGGTGCCCGCATCGACTTACCCGAAGGCCAACGTATCAAACTCACCGGCCCGGAACCGCTGGGCATTGACGTGCAAACCATCCCCTGCGCCGCCTGATCATGAGCCGACATATACAACTGACCGAACACGGTAAACTCAAGCATTTCCTGACCATCGAAGGCTTGGATAAAGCCTTGCTGACCGAAATTCTGGTCACCGCTGAATCCTTTGCGGGCGTTTCAGAACATCAGGTCAAAAAAGTGCCATTGTTGCGCGGCAAGACCATCGTCAATCTGTTTTTCGAAAACAGCACCCGTACCCGCACCACCTTCGAGCTGGCGGCAACGAGGCTATCGGCAGACGTGTTGAGCATGAACATCGCCACCTCGGCCACCTCCAAAGGCGAAAGCTTGTTGGATACCATCCACAATCTGGAAGCCATGCATGTGGACATGTTCGTAGTGCGGCATGCCATTAGCGGCGCGGCGCATTTTATTGCCCAACATACCGCCCCGCATATCAGTGTGATAAATGCCGGTGACGGCCAACACGCGCATCCGACCCAGGCCATGCTGGACATGTTTACCATTCGCCAATATAAAAAGCAGTTTGAGGGGCTGAAGATTGCAATCGTCGGTGACATTTTGCATTCTCGAGTGGCGCGTTCACAGATTCTGGCCCTGAACACCTTGGGCGTGTCTGAAGTGCGGGTGATTGCCCCGAAAACCTTGTTACCCGCTCACGTAAAAAACATGGGGGTAATTCCCCTGTATGACATGGCCGAGGGTTTGAGCGATGTCGACGTCGTCATTATGTTGCGCCTACAAAAAGAACGTATGAATTCAGCTTTTTTACCCAGCGAAAGCGAGTTTTTCCGCTGCTACGGTCTCACCGAAGCCAAACTGGCTCTGGCTAAATCAGACGCCATAGTCATGCACCCCGGCCCGATCAATCGCGGCGTCGAGATTGCGTCCAGCGTGGCAGATGGCCCGCAGTCGGTGATCCTGCAACAGGTCAGTAACGGTATTGCGGTACGCATGGCGATTATGACCATGACCCTGGGCCATCAGGGGGGCACCTCATGAGCAAGATTTTGATTAACAACGGCCGCATCATCGATCCAGCCAATGCTGCCGATGCGATAGGCGCATTATGCATAGCGGATGGCAAAATTCTAGCGACCAACACACCCATCGCCGATTTCACGCCCGATCAAACCATAGACGCCACAGGTCAAATCGTTTGTCCCGGCTTTATAGATTTGAGTGTGCGTCTACGCGAACCCGGTCAAACTCAAAAAGCCACTATCAAAAGCGAAACCCGAGCAGCGCTTAGCGCCGGGGTGACCTCTTTATGCCTGCCGCCGGACACCAAACCGTGTATCGATAGCCCGGCGGTAGTGGAACTGATCAAAGATAAAGCCGAGGCGGCGAATTATCCGCAGGTCTTCAGCATTGGTGCGCTGACACAACGATTGGACGGCAACGAACTCAGCTCGATGTTGGGCTTGAAGCAAGCCGGCTGCATCGCCGTCAGCAATGCCAGCGCCCCACTCGGTAATTTACTGATTCTACGCAGAGCCATGGAGTACGCCAGCAGCCATGATTTGTTACTGATGTATCGCGCCAACGAGGCGGCTTTAAGCGGCAAAGGCTGCGCCCATGAAGGGGCGATGGCCAGTCTGTATGGCTTACCCGGCATACCTGTGGCAGCCGAATCCATCGCCCTCGCGCAAGCACTGGAATTGGCACAACTAACCGGCTGCCGCATCCATATCAGTCAGGTCAGCTGCAAGCAATCGGTAATCAAAATCCAGCAAGCCAAGAAATACGGGCTGGATGTCACTGCCGACGTGGCCATCCATCAACTGCATTTAAGTGAGAATGACATCGTGCCTTTCGATAGCCATTATCACGTCATACCGCCTTTCCGTAGCGACGAAGACCGGCATTATTTACGCGAGGGTCTGCTGAACGGCACCCTGGACGCTATTTGCTCGGACCATCAACCGCATGATCTGGATGCCAAACTGGGGGCTTTTCCGGAAACCGAATCCGGAATTTCGGCATTGGAAACCTTGTTGCCGCTGACCTTAAAACTGGCAGTAAGCCACAAAATCAGCCTATCGAACGCACTGGCCAATCTGACCCAAAAACCAGCCACCATCTTAGGCTTGCAGACAGGGGCTTTGACAGCTGGGTTTACCGCAGACGTGTGTATTTTCGATCCCGAGCTAAAGTGGGAAATCAATACACAAAACTGGCAAAGTGCCGGTCATAACACACCTTATTGGGGACAGACGCTAACGGGCAAAGTTACTCACACTTTACAACGAGGCCGCTTGTTGTATACATTCTGAGCCGAACGACGCATCCCATTAACCCTTGCTGCGTGCGCAACAAACACCCATGCAGCACCGATATATCAAGGAATGAACATGACCTGCATCAAAAACCGCTCCATTAGCGGAACCACCGCCCCCAGTTTTATCGACGACCTGAAAGGTGACCAATCCTGGCGAATCTTCCGTATCATCAGCGAATTTACCGAAGGCTTTGATGAACTATCCGGGCTATGTGATGCCATCTCGATATTCGGCTCGGCGCGTTTACCTGAAGAGCACTTTTATTACCAAAAAACGGTTGAACTGGCAGAATTACTCAGCAGTGACGGCTTTGCCATCATCAGCGGTGGCGGTCCCGGCGTCATGGAAGCCGCCAACAAAGGCGCTTATCTGCAAAACCAGCCTTCCATCGGTTTAAACATCGAATTGCCCATGGAACAAAAACCCAATCCGTATCAAAGCCTGTCACTGAATTTTCGCTATTTCTTCGTGCGCAAAGTCATGTTCGTGCGCTATTCGATGGGTTATGTGTGCATGCCGGGCGGCTTTGGCACCCTAGACGAGTTTTTCGAGGCGCTAACCTTGATGCAGACTCACAAGGCCTATCCCATACCTTTGGTATTATTCGGGACTGATTTCTGGGGTGGTCTGATCGACTGGCTAAAAACCAAAATGCTGGAATATGGCACTATTTCCGAAGACGACCTCAATCTGATCACCGTAACCGACGATCCACACGAAGTCGTCAAAATCATGTCCGCGCACCGGGAATGGAAAAATCAGCAGCGCCAACCTCACCCATTACCTTAAACATCATTCTTCGCTTTTTTAGAGAGATTTGTGTCGACCATGACCGATTTTACCCCCGCTCAAACCGCATTGCATCAACTGAAAGACCACATCAACACCCAAATCATTGGCCAGGATGTTCTGGTAGAAAGGATGTTGATTGCCCTGCTGGCTGATGGCCATTTACTGGTAGAAGGCGCCCCCGGCCTAGCCAAAACCCGCGCCATCAATGTGCTGAGCCAAGGTATCGAAGCCGATTTTCATCGGGTGCAGTTCACACCCGACTTATTACCGGCTGACCTGACAGGCACCGAAATCTACCGACCACAGCAGGGCAGCTTCGAATTTCAAAAAGGTCCACTGTTCCATAATCTGATTTTGGCCGACGAAATCAACCGCGCACCCGCCAAAGTACAGGCGGCACTCTTGGAAGCCATGGCCGAGCGGCAGATTACGGTGGGCAAAGCCACCTATCCACTGCCTCCCTTGTTTATGGTGATGGCCACCCAAAATCCGATTGAGCAGGAAGGCACCTACCCACTGCCGGAAGCGCAATTAGACCGGTTTTTAATGCATGTCAAAATCGACTATCCCAATGCGGTGCATGAACAGGCCATTTTGCACCTTGCCCGTGCAGAAGCGCGCGGCAACCAGCAAGCCAGTAAGCCTACGGTATCAAAAATCAATCAAGATAATCTGTTCCAGGCGCGTAACGAAGTGCTGGACATGTATATGGCTGAAGCGTTGGAACAATATTTGCTTCAAATCGTATTAGCGACTCGCACCCCTCATGCTTATGGAAACGATTTGGCCAAATGGATCGAATACGGTGCCAGCCCACGCGCCAGCATTGCCCTGGATCGTTGTGCACGCGCCAAAGCTTGGTTGGATCGACGCGACTTTGTAGATCCAGGCGACATTCAGGCCGTGGCATTCGATGTACTCAGACACAGACTGATCTTGTCTTATGAAGCAGAAGCCGAGGGCATCAGTTGCGACGACGTGATCAGAGCACTCATTTCGCGAATTGCAGTACCTTAAAACGCACAGCATGAGCCTACTCACATTCCACCCGACTCTGCCCGCGTGCATAGAAAAATAAACCGGTAAACGCCATGAAATCATCACTTCGTTCTGTATTGCTGCTACTTGCCGCGACCTCAACCGCACAGGCAGACACCGTAGGCTGCGTCACCACCTCCTGGAAACTGATCGGTGCAAATCACAAAGTGTGCGTGGAAGCCTTTGCCGATCCCAAAATCCCTGGTGTCACCTGCCATGTCAGCCAAGCCAAAACTGGCGGCGTTTCCGGTTCATTGGGCATTGCTCAGGACCCCTCGCAGTTTTCGCTGGCGTGCCGACAAACCGGCCCGATCAGCGTCCCCAAGGATTTACCCAATGACGAGGAAGTCTTTTCCGAGGGCACCTCCCTGCTGTTCAAGGAAACCCGTGTAATGCGCTTATGGGACAGCGGTCATAACACGTTGATCTATCTGGCCATCAGCCGTAAATTGATTGACGGTGCACCGGTAAACAGCCTTTCTACCGTCCCGGTCATGCCGTGGGGCAACAAATAATCCTCCAGAGACATGTCAGCTTTCGTCATAGCCGAGAACGAGCGCGTCAAGGTCAGCTTAAAATCACTGATCGATCTGGCCAAACCAGCTGCTACGCTAAAATTGCGCCCCAAACAGATTCGGGCGGCGCAAAGCGGTAATTATCTGTCGCCTTTCAAAGGTCGCGGCATGGCTTATGCCGAAACCCGGTTGTATCAACCCGGCGACGATGTGCGCCGGATGGACTGGCGTGTTACAGCGCGAACCGACAAACCGCATAGCAAGGTATTTTGCGAGGAACGGGAACGTCCTTTGTTCATTTCGGTGGACTATCGCCCCAGCATGGCGTTTGCCACCCGCGGCGTGTTTAAGTCGGTGCAGGCAGCCAAATTGGCCGCCTTGCTGGCGTGGGCGGCTCAACAACAGGGTGACCGCATTGGCGGGCAAATTTTTAGCGCGCAAGGCTGCCTGGAATTAAAGCCTCGCTCCGGCAAAGCTGGACTGTTACGCTTTTTCAATGCCCTGGTGCAGCCTGTTTATGCCAATACCAACGACAACGGCCTGGAAACCGCCTTATCCCGCTTGCAACATCACGCCCACCCTGGTAGCCGCGTCTATGTGATCAGTGATTTTCGCGGCTTGAACGCTGCCGCTGAAACCCATCTGGCGCTGTTGTCGAGACATTGCGAAGTCGTGCTGCTGCATGTGTTTGATCCCCTGGAAACCCGTCTGCCTGTGGCAGGTAGGTTTCGGTTTACCGATAAAGTCAAGGAACTGATTTTCGATAGCAGCGACCAGCAACAACAACGCCTTTTTCAACAACGCTTCCAACAGCGGCAAACTCATTTAAAAATCCTTAGCCAAAAATTGCGCTTGGGCTATTTACTGTGCAGCACTCAAGACAGCCCGCAATTGATTCTGAATAATATCAGCCGATGAACAGTAAGCTGACTTATATCTGGCATATATTGCTCCTGGGTCTGGTGTTTTTTTGTGCCAGCTGGCTGGGTTTCAAATCGATCATTCCACCCGGATACTCAAGTCCATTGTGGCCGTCGGCAGGTATCGGCCTGGCCGCCCTGCTGCTATGGGGTTTGCACTATTGGCCGGGCCTTTGGCTGGGGGCGTTTGCGATTCAAACGCTGATTTTGGCGTCATATCATCCACACGAACTGCTGAGCAACTTTTTTGTTGCCTCCGGCTTCATTGCCGCGGGAAGTACACTGCAGGCCTTAGTAGCTTGCCAGCTGATCAACCACTATTTGGGTAAGGGTGCGCCAGACCTGGATACCCCTCGACAAATCCTGATTTTTTTTCTACTGTCCGGCCCGCTGTCCTGCCTGACAGCCGCCTCTATCGGTGTATTCAGTTTGCACTGGCAAGGATTTATTCCCGCCAGCGCCATTTTCATTACCTGGCTCAATTGGTGGATTGGTGACAGCCTGGGCACCCTATTGATAGCCCCGCTGATTTTTTGTTTTGCTGCCCACCCAAGAAGTTTATGGTCACCCCGGCGTATCAGCGTAGCCATTCCGATGTTATTGGCTTTATTGGCATTGGGCATAGTGTTTACCCTGACCTACCAGACGGAAAAGTCCCGCATCCAGATGGAGTTTAATAGTCAAGCCGCAAGCATTGATCGTTTGTTCGTGGAATACGCCAACCATGTAATCGATACCACCGAAGTGTTTCGGGATTTGTATCGTGCATCCGAGGAGATAGACCGCAGTGAATTTGCCATTTTTGCAAAAAGCATTTTGCAAAGACATGCCGAAATTCAGGCCATAGAATGGCTGCCAAAAGTCACCGCACAACAATTGACCAATTTCGAAAAAGCGGTGCAAGCAGACGGTTATCCAGACTTCAAAGTCACAGAACAAGACGCCTCCGGCCAGATGCGTCCCGTTGCTGCCCGCGCAGAGTATTTTCCGATTTTATTTGTCGAACCCATGGCTGAAAATGCCCTGATTTTTGGGCTGGACTCCGCCTCGCAACCGCTCAGTCTGGCATCCAAACAAAACGCTTTGAAAACCGGCAAGCCCAGTATCACGCAACGGACTGCACTCGCGCAACGCAATGACATGGAGCCCGCCATTCTGGTTTCGATACCCATTTTCGAAAACCCCTCCAGGCACGCTTCTGCGGCATTGCAGCAATTAAACGGTTTTATCTCCATTGTACTTTTGCCCGCTCGCATGATCGACCTGTCCATGCAAGGTATTTTGAAGCAGTACATGGCCATTCAACTGACAGACCTGAGTGCGCCAGAAGGACAAAACCAACTGTATTCCCAATCCGTCGAACAGCCGCTCAATCCCAACTACACCCTGCAACCCTGGCAACATACGTTCGTCTTTTGCGACCGTCAGTGGCAACTCAACATCCTCCCGGAACAGCCGTTCGTCGAAAATCATGGATCTTCGCTGCTGCAACTCACCGTCATGGGTGGCGTTTTTTTTAGCTCTATTTTCAATTTTCTGTTACTGGTCAATAGCGGGCGCACAGCCAATGTCGAACGTCTGGTTGCCGCACGCACCCAGGCACTGGAAGCGACCGAACTTACTCTTCGTGAATCAGAAACCCGATTACGCACCCTGATTGAATCGCAACCCGAATGTATTGAATTACTGGATAGGCATGGTCGGCTGCTGGACATGAATCAGGCTGGACTGAAGTTGATTGGCGCCGATACTCTGCAACAGGCTAAAGAGGTATGTACTCAAGAACTGGTTTTGCCTCAGCACCGCCAACTCTACCAAAACGCCATAGCTCGGGTGTTCGCCGGCGAAAGCCTCAGCCTGGAATTCGAAATTTGCGATCTGCAAGGCCGGCTGTGCTGGGTCGAAAGTCATGTAGTCCCCATGCGCGACAGTGAAGGCCACATCACAACCCTGCTGGGCATAACCCGCGACATCACCCAGCGTAAAAAAGCCAATGAACATTTGAAATTGGCGGCCAGGGTGTTTAGTGAGGCCCATGAGGGGATTTTGATTACCGATGCACAGGCGCATATTATCGATGTGAACCCCAGTTTCTGCGACATCACCGGTTACAGTCGAGAAGAAGTCATCGGCAAAAAACCCAATTTCCTTAAATCGGGCCGTCAAAACCCCGGTTTTTATGGACAAATGTGGGAGACATTAACCGCAGACCGGCATTGGCAAGGTGAGGTCTGGAATCGTAAAAAAAATGGCGAGTTGTATGTAGAGCGATTGAGCATCTCGGCCCTCTACGATGAAGATGACAAAATACTGTATTACGTGGGACTTTTTTCCGACATCACCGAAACCAAACAGCAACAACAGATGCTGGAGTTAATGGCCCATTACGATCCTTTGACCCGCCTACCCAACCGTGCCCTGTTTGCCGACCGTCTGCTACAGGCCATCGGTCACAGCAGACGTGAAAAATTACTGTTGGCGGTCTGCTTTTTGGATCTGGACGGATTTAAACCCGTCAACGATCAATTCGGCCACGAAGCCGGCGATCAGGTGTTAGTGGAAGTAGCGACCCGAATCAAAAATAATCTGCGTGAAGACGACACCGTTTCCCGTTATGGCGGAGACGAATTTGCCTTGCTGATCACCGGCTTGCACAGCGTGGAAGAATGCACGCAAACCCTGACCCGGATTCATCAGGCCATTGCCCAACCTTACCTGATCAATGACCAAGCCATACATATTGGTGCCAGCAGCGGCATCAGCATCTTCCCGCTGGACGATGCGGATGCCGACACATTGGTGCGTCATGCCGATCAGGCCATGTACAAAGCCAAATTGATGGGTAAAAATCGTTACCACGTTTTTGACGCTACCCAGGATCAACTGGTGGTCGACCAGCACAACCAGATACGTGAACTGGAAATCGCCTTTGAGCAAAGACAGTTTTGCCTGTATTACCAACCCAAAGTCAATCTTAAAACCGGTCAAGTCACCAGCGCCGAAGCACTGCTACGCTGGCAAAAGCCTGGACAGGGTATTGAAACCCCCATGACATTTCTGCCGGCCTTGGCTTCTACCGAACTGGAAATAAAGTTGGGTAATTGGGTCATTGAAGACGCTTGGCAACAATTGGCTGAGTGGCATCGGCTGGGCCTGCAGATTGGGGTTAGCGTCAACATCTCGGCCTATCATTTGTTATGGGAGGGGTTTATCGACTATCTGAGTAACATTCTGTCCAAACATCCCCAACTGGAATCACATTACCTGCAACTGGAAATTCTGGAGAGCACGGCTTTGGATGACCTGTCGGCCGTCAATCGCATCATCAACCGTTGCCGGGAGGCTTTAGGCATAGGCGCAGCCCTGGATGATTTCGGCACCGGCTACTCCTCCTTGACTCATTTGCGACATTTGCCGGTGGATACGGTCAAGATCGACCGTAGTTTCGTCAGGGATATGCTGGACGATCCGGATGATTACGCCATCGTGGAAAGCGTGATCAGTTTGAGTCGGGCCTTTGGCAATCAGGTGGTTGCCGAAGGCGTGGAAACCCAGGAACAAGGGCTGGCCTTGTTGTTGTTGAATTGCTACGTGGCACAGGGTTACGCGATTGCCAAACCCATGCCAGCCCATGAAATATCAGACTGGATCAACCACTATCAGCCTTATTCGCTCTGGCAACGCCATGCTGAGAAGGATCTGTCCGATAAGCAAATTGAAATTGCCTTACGCCGGCTCGATCTGCAACAGTGGCTGCTGCGGGTTCAACAATGCCTGACCAGCAATCAAGACACTATTACCCACTGGCCTATCATGCAACCGCATAAAAGCCAGTTCGGGCGCTGGCTTAAACACGCTCAACAACAAGCGGAATACGACGAAGCCTGGCTGATCCAATTAACCTCCCATTACGAACAATTGCTGCATCAAGGCGATATACTGATGCATCAATTCTGGCAGGGCGAAGCTCAAACCGCGCGCGCAGGTTTTGTGGAACTGGAGGCCCTGCAACAACGTCTGGATACCTTGCTGGCTGACTATGCCTGATCGATTATGGAAGCTTTAGAACTCAAAGATATTCATTTACCGGAAACCATAGGCTGGTGGCCGCCCGCACCCGGTTGGTGGCTAGTACCGCTGGCACTGATTTTACTAGTGATGGCCTTGCGTTATCTCTACCGCCGACTTACCCGAAACACCGCCGTCAAGCGCGCCCAAAAACTGCTAACGCAACTGCGCCAGCAATCACTCGAGCCTGGACAATGTTTGAGCGAACTATCGATATTATTGCGGCGCACCGCCATCAGTCTCGAATCACGGCCTCTGGTCGCCGGTTTGCACGGTCAGGCTTGGTTGGACTATCTGGATAAAAATCTGCCAGACGCGCCGTTCAGCCAGGGCGTTGGCCGTTATCTGGCCGATGCGCATTATCGTCCGGTTATACAGGACGATATTGACCTCAACGCCTTGTTCACGCTTTGTGAACGCTGGCTAAAACAACAGGGAAAACGCGCATGATGGCATTTGCATGGCCTTGGCTGGGTTTGCTTTTACCACTGCCATTCCTCTTGCGCTGGCTGCTACCCGCCAAACCGCAAGCCGAGCAAGCGGCATTGATCGTGCCTTTTCTGGATGACTTTCCCAGCGGCGAAACCCGCCAGCTCAGCAGTCCCATCCGCTGGCCCTTGCGCTTGGCCGGCTTTGCCTGGATATTTTTCATCATCGCCTGCACCCGCCCGCAATGGCTGGGCGACCCGTTGGAACTGGCCGTGAATGGTCGGGATTTAATGCTGGCGGTAGATGTCTCCGGGAGCATGGACGAAAAGGATTTCATCATCGACGATAAACGCTACGACAGACTGACAGCCACCAAATACGTGGTCAGCGATTTCGTGCAACGCCGGGTGGGCGACCGTATCGGACTGATTTTATTCGGCACCCAGGCCTATCTGCATGTACCGCTGACTTTTGACCGCAAAACCGTGCAAACCCTGCTAAACGAAGCCTTCATCGGCATTACCGAAGACGAGCCGCAAACCTCGATTGGCGATGCCATCGGTCTGGCGGTCAAGCGTCTGCAAGATGAACACACAGACAGCCGGGTATTGGTGTTACTCACCGACGGCGCCAACACCGCCGGCGAACTGATGCCTGTGAAAGCCGCCGAAATCGCTGCCCAGCATCAGTTGAAAATTTACACTATCGGCATTGGTGCCGATGAAATGCTGGTACGCAGCCTGTTCGGCACCCGCCGGGTCAATCCCTCTGCCGATCTGGACGAAAAAACCCTGCAAGCCATTGCAGACATGACCGGTGGTCGCTATTTCCGCGCCCACAATACTGAAGAACTGGAGCAGATTTATCAAATGCTGGATCAAATGGAACCGGTGGAAAAAGACAAACAGTTTTTCCGTCCCAAAGCTGAATTGTTTTACTGGCCGCTAGCCATCTCATTGGGATTGGCAAGCCTGTTGGCCATGAGCCGATTACGAGGCCAATGATGCTGACTGATTTTCATTTCCTCAGACCTTGGTGGCTGCTGGCTTGCCTGCCTGCCGCGACCTTGCTGTATTTCCTGATCAAACACAAATTTCAACGCGGCGATTGGGGACACGTTTGTGATACCGAATTATTACCGTTCATTTTGCAGGATACACCGATCAAAACCCGCCCTGGCAGCTGGTTTGCCGCAGGCTTGGTGGTACTTTTATGTATTTTAGCGCTGGCAGGCCCCACTTGGCAGCGCTTGCCCAGCCCTGCGTTTCGTAATGATTCGGCACTGGTGATTGCTCTGGACTTATCCAAATCCATGAATGCTGCCGACGTCAAACCCAGCCGCATCAGCCGGGCCCGTTACAAAATCAGCGATATTTTAAAGCAGCGCAAAGACGGCCAGACTGCCTTGCTGGTATATAGCGGCGACGCCTTTATAGTCACCCCCCTGACCACCGATACCGCCACCATCAATAGCCAGCTGGAGGCACTGACCACAGACATCATGCCCAGCCCTGGCAGCAATACCGGTATTGCCATGCAAAAGGCTGTGGATTTATTAAAGCAGGCCGGACTGGCACAAGGGCATATTTTGCTGGTCACTGACGGCACCGATACCGATAGTCTGGCCAGAACGTCCCGGGTATTGGGTGATTATCAATTATCGGTACTAGCCTTAGGCAGTCCGGAAGGAGCCCCCATTCCCGTTCCCGGTGGCGGCTTCTTGAAAGACGCTCAAGGCAATATCGTCGTAGCCAAACTGGATGTGGCTGAATTAACTGAACTGGCCGCTGTTGGTCGCGGCATTTTCCAGCAGGTCACCGCCAACGACAGCGATGTCGACCAATTGAGCAGCCTGTTCAACAGACCGTCGGGCAACGAGCCTGGCGGCCCGACCGACATACACCTGCAGCAATGGGATGAAAAAGGTCCCTGGCTGTTATTACTGGTAATACCTTGGGCAGCCTTGCGTTTCAGAAAAGGTTTACTGGCAATTGTTTTAGCCTGTTTGTTGCCTATGCCCCAAGATGCCGTGGCGCTGGATTGGCACAGCCTGTGGCAAACCCAGGATCAACGTGCGCAGCAGGCCTTCCAGCAACAACAATACGATCAAGCCGCCGAACAATTCAATCATCCAAACTGGCGGGCAGCTGCACAGTACAAAGCGGGCAAATATCAACAAGCTGCAGAAACCCTCAAAGATGCCCGGACTGCTGAAGAGTTCTACAACCGCGGCAATGCGCTGGCCCAAGCCGGTCAATTGCAGGACGCCATCACGGCTTACGAACAGACACTTAAACTGGAGCCTGCTCATGCCGATGCCAAGTACAACAAAGAGCAGGTGGAAAAGCAGCTGAAAAAAGACCCGCAACAGCAGGATCAGTCTCAGCAATCCTCGGATAACGCTTCCCAGCAACAGGATCAAAAACAGCAGTCTCCTCAATCCGGGGAGTCCGATCAAGATAAACCTGCCCAACAAAACCCGGAATCATCTCAAGCGCAATCGCCGCAGAATGCACCAAGCCCGCAAAACAGCGACAAACCCGCTGAACCGTCCAAATCGGATGCGGACCAACAACCAGAGCCTGAACAAGCAGCCGACAAACCCGATGATGCCAGCCGCTCGTCCAAAGCCCCAAAACCTCAAGCGTCCAAACCAGCGGATTCAGCACAACAAGCCGCTGAGCAGGACGACGTCAAGCGCGCCAACGAACAACTCTTAAAACGCATTCCCGACGAACCCACCGGTTTGTTAAAGCGGAAGTTCAAATATCAGTACGGACAACGCGATCCACCCGCGCACATAGGCCCTGATTGGTAGTCGGACCAACCTGACTGATCCATCAACCTGTCCTAAACTTGCCTTGACTCTCAAGGCAAGGCTTGTAGATTTATTTTTAAGAGGTCTTATGAAAAACGTGCAATATTGGTTTAGCTTTAAAAAATCCTGGCCGGCAGGTTACCTGCTGTTAGCCGGCTTTAGTCAGTGGGCCGCAGCAGACAGCCTGACGCTGGCACAAACCCTGGCCTTGCTGGAGCAAAACAATCCGGCACTGGCATCAGCCAAAGCGGCTCAGGAAGGTGCGGAAGCAGGGCTGATAACAGCCCGTCAATATCCCAATCCGGACATTGAAATTGCCGGCGGCTTGTCCACCGGACTCGGCGATGGCGCACTGAGCGGCAGCAATGAAGCAGCTTTTGTCTCGCAGGCGCTGGATTTACCGTTCGTTCGCGAGGCTCGCCGTCAGGTGGCCGAAGCCGGTATCAGCTCCGCCGAACAAGCCAATCGACAGGTTTGGCTGCTGGTTCAAGCCCAGACTCAGCAAGCGTTTTATGAAATTTTGCGCCGCAAAGCGCAGCTGCAAGTCAGCATCGATAACGAAAAACTGCTACAACAAATTCGCGATAGAGTGGTGTTAAAAGTTGAAGTCGGTGAATCCGCTCGTTATGAAGCCATCAAAGCTGAAGCAGAGCTACTCAATGCTGTCAAACTCCGCAACAGCGCCCTGGTGGAAGTGCAAGATGCCAAGTCTGCCTTGCGCGCCCTGTTCGCCGATGCCATTCCCTATGATTTTGATGCCGATGGTGCCTTACCGCCAGCGCTGTTACAGCTTCCTGAGTTGAGTAGCTTACGGGACAATGTGCTCGATCAACAGCCGGCGTTACAGCAAATTCGTGCCGAAGTGCAAAAAGCTCAGGCCAAAGTGGAGTTGGAACAAACCCTGCGTTATCCGGTACCGACGCTGAAAGCCGGTGTTCAACAGGATCCCGGTTTGAAGCAGTGGCAAGTAGGCATTTCCCTGCCGCTGCCATTATGGAACCAGCGCCAAGGTGAAATTGCCGAAGCGACCGCTGCACTGAAACAATCACAAGCCGACGCTCGACAACTGGAATTGAAAATCGTCCGCGAGCTGGAAAATGCCTATAACCGCTATCAGAATGCAGACCGGCAGGTGCGTACTTTTGAACAGGGTTTATTGGAACAGGCGGAAAGCGCCTTGCAAGTCGCAGAAGCCGCTTACCGTCTGGGCGCGCGCGGCATCCTGGATTATCTGGACGCCCAGCGTACTTACCGCTCCGTCCGCAACGATTATCTGAATGCTCAATTCGATCGCCAAAACGCGCTGATCGATCTGGAAAAACTCAATGGCAGCACCATCAAAGGATAAGTCATGATACGCACATCAAACCACATACCCGCTTTCTATCTATCTGCACCGTTGGCGCTGATGCTCTGCTTTAACCCGATGCCGGTTACTGCCGAAGAGGCTAAACCCATTGATGCCACACCGGCCTTGTTGAAGCTGCTGAAAATCGAGGCCGTCAAACCCAGTATGGTCGTGGATTCATTGGAGGTTCCAGCTAAAGTGGAATTAAATCAGCAACGTATCGCCCGCATCGGCGCATCGGTGACGGGTCGGGTCAGTGAAATCACTGCCATGCTCGGGCAGACTGTAAAAAAAGGCGAACATCTTGCCCTTTTGAACAGTACCGAACTGAGCATAGCCCAATCCGATTATTTAAAAGCCAGTTCGCAAGTCAATCTGCGCCGACTGGCCGTGCAACGTGCGCAGCGCTTGCTGGAAAGTGATGCCATCGCTGCCGCTGAATTGCTGGACAGGCAAGGAATACTAACCGAAGCCGAAGTGGATCTACAAGCCGCGCAAGATCGCCTGCGAGTCATGGGCATGACCGAAAATGATTTAAATCGATTGGCTAAAAAACGCAGCATCCACTCCTTTTCGCCGGTCGTGAGCAATATCGATGGCGTGGTAATCGAACGCAACATCACCCTGGGCCAAGTCGTGCAGCCGTCTGATGCGCTATATACTGTGGCGGATTTATCCCAAGTCTGGCTGGCGGCGGAAGTACCGGAACAACAAGCGCACTGGGCGCATGCCGGCGATGAAGCCGATGCCGAAATTCCAGCACTACCGGAAAAAAATGTGCATGGCAAACTGGTGTATGTGGCTGATATGGTCAATCCGGAAACCCGGACCGTGATGGTGCGCATGGAAGTACCCAATCCCAAGCGCGATTTAAAACCGCAAATGCTGGCAACTCTGCTGATTTACAAGCATGGTGTACAAAGCCTGACGTTGCCTGATAAAGCGGTGTTTCGCGATGAGAACCGTGATTACGTGTTCGTGGAAACCCAGCCCAATCGTTTCCAGATGCGTCCCGTTCAACTCGGCGAAGCCGAAGCCCATGTGCGCCCAGTCATCAGTGGCCTGAAAGCAGGCGAACGGGTAGTGGTGGATGGTGCTTTTCATTTGAATAACGAACGCATGCGTTCAGCACTGGAGTAATTCATGATTCAAGCCATCATAAGCGGCTCTCTGCAACAACGTATCCTGGTGGTCGTAGTGGCTCTTGGCCTGATAGCGGCTGGGGCGCGTGCCGTGCAACATCTATCGGTCGATGCGTTTCCGGATGTCACCAACGTACAGGTACAAGTTGCCACCGCGGCTACCGGGCGGTCGCCCGACGAAGTGGAGCGCTTGATTACCGTGCCGCTGGAAATCGCCATGACCGGTCTGCCAGGACTGACCGAAATGCGTTCCCTGAACAAAAACAGCCTGTCGTTGATTACCTTGGTATTCACCGATTCAACTGACGTGTATTTTGCCCGGCAATTGGTCATGGAGCGTTTGCTGGAAGTGCAGGAGCGAATGCCTGAAGGCATCATGCCCGTGCTGGGACCGGTATCCACCGGTTTGGGCGAAGTCTATCAGTACACATTGGATCGTGATGATGACGGCACGCGAGCACTGACCGTGGAAGAGCTGCAAAAACGCCGGGAAGTGCAGGATTGGGTCGTGCGCCCGTTGTTACGGGGCATTCAGGGCGTTGCGGAAATCAATTCTCAAGGGGGCTACGTCAAACAATACCAAGTACTGGTTAACCCGGATCGCTTGCATCATTACCGTATCACGCTGGAAGAAGTCTTCACTGCTTTGGCCAACAACAACGCCAACAGCGGTGGCGGTGTGTTGCCGCATTATGCCGAGCAGTATTTAATCCGCGGGGTGGGTCTGATCCGCAGCCTGGAAGACATCGGTGACATAGTACTGAAGGAACAGGACAGCGTACCGGTACATATAGAGGATGTGGCGAAGATTGAAATCGGTCACGAAATTCGGGTTGGCGCGGTGATCAAGAATGGTTATACCGAATCGGCGGGTGGCGTTGTCATGATGTTGCGCGGCGGCAATGCCAAGGAAGTTGTCAGTAAAATCAAAGCGCGCGTGGCCGAAATCAATGAAAAGGGCATGCTCCCGGACGATTTGAAAATCGTACCCTATTATGATCGCAGCGAACTGGTGGATGCTGCCTTACATACCGTCACCAAGGTGCTACTGGAAGGTATCGCGCTGGTAGTGGTGGTTTTATTTTTATTCTTGGGCGACGTGCGTTCCAGCCTGATCGTGGTCAGCACGCTGATCGTCACCCCGCTGGTGACCTTCATCGTCATGAATCAAATGGGCATTTCCGCCAATCTGATGTCATTGGGTGGTTTGGCAATTGCCATCGGTTTAATGGTGGACGGCTCGGTGGTAGTGGTGGAAAACGCCTTTCGCTTGCTGGGAGAACGTAAAGGCAAAGCCACCAGTCGAATCCGGGTGGTGATGGTGGCGACTGAAGAAGTCGCCACGCCGGTGCTGTTTGGGGTTGGCATTATCGTGTTGGTATTTTTACCGCTGATGACCCTGCAAGGCATGGAAGGCAAGATGTTTTCCCCGCTGGCCTTTACCATTGCGATTGCGTTACTGGTGTCGCTGATTCTGTCCCTGACCTTGTCGCCTGTATTGTGTTCATATCTGCTGGTGGGTAAGGATGGCGAGCATGATACCGCCTTGATAGCCGCAATAAAAAAACCCTATCTGCATCTTCTCAACTGGTCCTTACAAAACAGTCGCAAAGTCATTATGGCCGCAGTTGCTTTATTTGGCGGAGCCTTGATGTTATTGCCGTTGCTGGGTACCTCATTCATTCCGGAAATGAAAGAGGGCTCGTTGGTACCGGGCATCAATCGGGTACCCAATATTTCCCTGGAAGAAGGCATCAAGATGGAAATGGATGCCATGCGTATGGTGATGGATATTCCGGGCGTACGAATGGCGGTAACCAATATTGGCCGAGGCGAAAGTCCAGCCGACGCTCAAGCTCAAAATGAATCCACCCCCATCGTTACCCTCAAACCCCGCAGTGAATGGCCGGCGGGCTGGAATCAGGATGATATTGCCGACGCCATGCGTGAAAAACTGTCCACCAATCTTCCCGGTATACAACTGGTGATGGCACAACCGATTTCCGACCGGGTGGATGAAATGGTTACCGGCGTGCGGTCGGATGTGGCGGTTAAGGTTTTCGGCGATGATCTTGAAGCCTTGAAACAAACGGCTAATGAAATCGCCAAAGTGGCTGGTTCAGTAACCGGTGCGCAGGACATACGGGTGGAACGCGTCACCGGCCAGCAATATCTGAATATTGACATTGATCGCAGCGCGATAGCCCGCCATGGCTTGAATGTGGCGGATATTCACGCTCTCATCGAAACCGCGATTGGCGGCAAAACGGCCACCGAAGTGTACGAAGGTGAACGGCGCTTTTCCGCAGCGGTTCGTCTGCCGGTCGATTTTCGCAACAGCCAGGAAAAAATCGAGTCGCTGATGCTGACATCTACCAACGGTGCCCGAGTACCTTTGGAGGATGTCGCTACCATTAATCTGGCAGACGGTCCGGCGCAAATCAGTCGGGAAATGGCCAAACGCCGCATTGTGGTAGGTATCAACGTCCGCGACCGGGATCTTGGCAGCTTCGTGGCGGAATTGCAGCGGGTAGTTGGTGAAAAGGTCAAACTGCCTGAAGCGTACTATCTGGAATGGGGCGGCCAGTTCCAGAACATGGAACGGGCGTTGGGGCACTTGCAGATTATTATTCCCATCACCATTGGGGCGATTTTCTTTTTGCTGTTCATGTTGTTTAAATCACTGAGCTTTGCCGCCCTGATTATTCTGGTACTCCCCTTCGCCTCGATTGGCGGCGTGATTGCCTTGTTTTTAACCGGCGAATACCTATCGGTGCCCGCCTCGGTAGGCTTCATCGCCTTGTGGGGGATTGCGGTGTTGAACGGAGTGGTTTTGGTATCATACATTCGTAGCTTGCGCGATAGTGGCATGGAATTGTCCGAAGCCATCCTTCACGGCTGCGAGCAACGGTTCCGACCTGTGATGATGACGGCCACCGTGGCCTTGCTGGGTCTGGTGCCGTTTTTGTTCGCTACCGGCCCTGGTTCTGAAGTACAAAAGCCACTAGCCATTGTGGTGATTGGTGGCTTGATAACTTCAACCTTGCTGACACTGGTAGTCTTGCCAGCCTTATACGGTTGGTTTGATAAATTTTCCCAAAATTGACGATCCATGCTTATGAAGCTTTGCAAACTCTGTGTACTGTGGTTTGGCTTGGTCTGGCTGCTGATCTTGCCTGCCCAGGCCGCGCCGATTCAGGCCAGTGTTAACCGCAACCCGGTCAATCTGAATGAATCCTTGCAAATTACCTTTAGCGCCAGCGAAACCCCGGACGGCAATCCGGATTTCACGCCGTTGAAGGAAAATTTCCAGATATTGAACCAGCAACGCAGCAGCAATATGTCCTGGATCAATGGCAAAGCCAGCCATAACGAGCAGTGGATAGTCAATGTCATACCCAAGCAAGCCGGTGAGTTGCTGATTCCGCCAATTGCCTTTGGCAACGACAGCAGTCAACCGCTGACACTCAAGGTAAACCAAGCGCCACCGGTTCAACCCAATAGCAATGCGGAAGTGTTTCTGGACGTGCAGGCTTCGCCTGAAAACCCCTACGTGCAATCACAAGTGTTGTACACCCTGAAATTATACCGGCGGGTGCAAATCACCCAAGCCAGTCTGAATGAACCGGAAATCAAGGATGCCGTAGTAGAAAAGCTTGGGGAAGACAATACCTATAGCACCCAGGTAAACGGTGAGGATTATTGGGTCACCGAACGTAAATACGCGATTTTTCCACAGCAAAGCGGGCTATTCACGATCGCGCCGCTGACCTTGACGGCTGAAGTGGTCAGCGAGCAAAGGCCACAGTTTAATGGCTTTTTCAATCGGCAGATTACCGAAACCCGCCGGGTATCGTCCAAAGCCATAACGTTGAGTGTACAAGCCCCGCCTGCCAGTTTTACCGATCCAGCTTGGCTAAGTGCCGAATCGCTGCAACTCAACGAAACTTGGTCGAGCAACGATTTAAAAACCAAGGTCGGCGAACCGTTGACCCGCACCATCACCCTGATCGCCAAAGGCTCGACAGTCGGGCAATTGCCGGAATTATCCAAGCCGTTAAATATGGACGGCATCAAAACCTATCCCGATCAGCCGGTGTTGTATGAAGACAAGCAAAGCGACGGCTTGATTGCCCATCGTGAGGAAAAAATCGCCTACATTCCCAGCCAGCCGGGTCAATACACTCTGCCTGCCGTCAACATCAGTTGGTTCAACACCCAAACGCAACAGATCGAAACCGCGCAATTGCCGGCCGTAACGCTACAGACGCTGGAAGCTACCGCTCAACCGGCGACCAATCCCGCGCAGCAACCGCAAACACCTGTCGCGCCGACCCTATCATCGCAACCGACCAACTCAGAACCACTGGTGTTTTGGCAATGGCTGTCCGCTGCTTTGGCGCTGGGTTGGTTGAGTCACGTCGCGTGGCTGTATCGTTCTGCACGAAACAAGCCTGCAGCTGCAGAAGCCGTGGAACACCCAACTCAGCAGGCGGCGGATATGAAGGCGTTGAAATCGGCTTGTCTGCAGAATCAGGCACAAGCCGCCAAACAGGCCTTGCTGCTTTGGGGCAGGCAACAATTTGCGGAGGATAACTTGACCGCAATTGCCGGCCAATGCCCAGAACCCTTGCGCACGGAAATTCTGTTACTGAACCAAGCCTTGTATTCAGCCGCTTTGCCGGACTGGAATGGCAATGCGTTGTGGGAGGCGTTTATACAATGCAAGCCCGGTAAAACAAAGGCCGCTAATGCTGCGGAAGAGGTATTGGAACCACTGTACCGCCTTTGAAAAAAAGGCAGTACAGCGGCTCAAGGGTTTGTGGAGATCAGGACAGATCGGCTCGGGGTGACGGGATTGCGCCCGTCACCTCTGCCACACCACCGGACATGCGGTTTTCCGCATCCGGCGGTTGAACCCAGTGACCTTAACTTGTCACAAGATCTGATGGAACCCATAATCCCCATCGTTTCAACCTGGCATTATCAAGCAATCTTTGCAGCAGGTGGCATCTTGCCATCCTCCAGTCTCCGACTGATACGCTGGCTTGGCGTTGATGGTAAGGTTTGGCTCCCAACCTTTTCAATGCGTTCATCCGGCCTCGTTTATTGTGCCAACGTTGCCAGAAGTATTTCCGCATGTGCCGCCTTATCCATCCTTCCGTCGCTCTGGTTATCGGATATTTGATGCAGGCTCCGTAATAGGCATACCAGCCTCTTATGTATTGCCTCCATTCTTCTATCCGTTCTTCCAGTCTCTGTCGATTCTGATTGTTCCAGCAGTTTCTGACTTGAGCTTTCAGCTTTTCCAGACTGGCATCGGCCAGTTTTAGGCTGCCATCACTGTTGATCCTAAATCCTAGAAATTTTCCTTGCCAGGGGCGACCTGTTCCACTTTTGTTAGGATTGACTCTTAACTTCAGGTGTTTGGCTATCCATTCCGTCAGGCTGGCCAGTATTCTCTGGCCACTTCGTTCACTGCCGACATAAATAACCAGATCATCAGCGTAACGGCAGAAGCTCAATCCCCGGCTTTCCAATTCTTTGTCCAAATCATCCAAGTAGATGTTGGCCAGTAACGGACTTAGCGGTCCGCCTTGCGGCGTGCCTTGGCTACGCTTAATTTTCTGGCCGCCTTTCTCCATTGGCGCTCTCAGGTAGCTGCCTATCAGTTTTAAGACTCGCTTGTCCCTTATTTTCCGGCTGACTTTCGCCATCAGTATGTCGTGATTGACTTCATCGAAGAACGCACTGCTGTCTATGTCCACCACCCAAGTTTTACCTTCCGCCACATAGCGACTGGCTGCCCTGACAGCATCGTGTGCGCTTCTTTGCGGCCTGTAACCGTAGCTGTGGTCGCTGAATTCCGCTTCGAAGATCGGACTCAGCACTTGGCTGACCGCTTGTTGGATGACTCTGTCCTGCACATTGGGAATGCCCAGTACCCGTTCTCCGCCTTGCGGCTTCGGGATCGCTATGCCTCGTATCGCTCCAGGTTGATAGCTGGCTGACTTTTGTTTCTCCGCTATCACAGGCCAGTGTTGACGGGCATGTTCTGCGAAGTCTTCCACTTTCATTCCATCTACCCCTGCCGATCCTTTATTCGCTTTTACTCGCTTGTATGCTTCTTCCAAGTTGTCCCGGTTCAGGACTCTTTCCATCATATCTTCATTCAGCACCTTCTATTTCTCCTTCGCCCAAGTCAGGCTTGCATCCCGCGTCCCGTTATCAAACCGGAATCCACCAGCTCCTTTGGGTCACCAGCGCGAATAGCTGCCGCAGTTGCAACGTTCGCCTGTTTCGGAATACTGCTCGCCGTTTCTTGGAGTTGTTTAAACGGTCTGTCTTTTGGTTCTTCGGCCCTTCGCTCCATTCTGTTTCCAGAACTTCCCCGCTAATACGGCCTCTGCTGACTTCTTCCAAACTCTCATTTGGAAGATCTCCCCAGGTAAGGTGCTAAAACTGTCTGCCCGTGCCGCCAAGCTCTACCTGATGCGTCTTTCGGTAACGGTTGGATTTCGTGTTCCCTAGCACACTCATCGCCCACACCCGGCCTCACTGCTTGTTCGTGTTCCTGCGGTCGTGCTTTTGCTACGCGCTTCTTTCAGGCTAGCCTCACGGTTTACACCCTTGCGTTTCGCTACGGTTGTCGTTACTACTTCCGGTTATATCCTTTCAGATAACGAGTTTTAGCCCATGCTGGGCACACTAGGTCCGATTAACGATAGTGTAATCGGACGCATGTTTTTCTTCTTTCCTCCGATTACGCTTCGCTAATCGGAGCTACGCGGGCTATTTGAAATGCTTCGTGTATTTTCATGGTTAGCGGCCGATCAAGGTTTTACCACTGCGATTCACCCGTAGCAGGATCGTACATTTCATGGGTAATTTTGTGACGGTTGGCAATCAGTTCGTCAACGCTGGGTGAATTGGTCATGGCGCGTTTAATGGCTAGTTTCATGGCTTCGTAATTGGTGCGATACAAATCTTTACGATCCAGATCCGGATTGGTGGCGCAAGAGGGATCAATCCATAGCATGGCAATGATGCATAATTCGTCGGCATGACCGCGTGGAATGACACCATCAATCACACTGTCAATCACCGCATCCGCCACAGCCGATTGCACCGGCCCACCCAGCAAATTTACATAGGCCGACGATTTAATCGTCACTTTGGGCACAATGATGGTAGCGGGTTTAACTTGCTGATTACAGGCGCGAATGGCAAACATGCGAGTGTGACCTTCTGTTTGCCCCATCAAATTGGCAAACGCATGTCCGGCGGGGCCTTTCACATCACCGATCAGAATTTCCGGCATGGCATCGGTGCCTTGTCCTTCGCTGGAAAATACCGTGGCTTCGCCGGTTCTGAACCAATATAAATCTGACATAACGCTTTCCTCTGGTTTAATGGATAAATAACCATTCTATGCCCAGCCTTTCACGGGCGGCAATAGCGGCGAGCTGAATAATCTGAATCGGCCGACTTCACCCCGAAGGCCACTAGGAGCGTGTCCTAGAATAGAGAACCTGCTACGGAAAAGCCTTTTTGGTCAGATTTCCCGCTCATTTTCGTTAAATAGCACCACTATTCGCCTCAAATGATCAACAAATCTGACTCAAAATGGTTTTCCCTCGCGACGATTCCTATTCTCAGATAAAGTCTTAGGCACACGAAGAAAAAATAGTTAGAGAACCAAGGTGTTCAGGCCATTGATGTTGAAAT
This sequence comes from Methylomonas sp., assembly GCA_002928965.1. Classification (GTDB taxonomy): domain Bacteria; phylum Pseudomonadota; class Gammaproteobacteria; order Methylococcales; family Methylomonadaceae; genus Methylomonas. The sequence continues at coordinate 53,729 of PERU01000004.1, read as the reverse complement.
CGAAGCCTGAAACCATAGGCTTGCACTACTCCGTGTCTTTCGTGCTCTTCGTAGTTAAACCGGCGGAATTCAGCGACCAATCGCGTAATACTGCAAGCCTGCCTGTTTGACGAATTTGGGTTCGTACATGTTGCGGCCATCAAAGATGACTTTATCTTTTAATACTTTGCTTAGCTCATCGAAATCCGGGCTACGGAATTGTTTCCATTCGGTGACGATGATCAGGGCATCGGCGTTGTCCAGGGCCTGATTTTGTTGAGCACAGTAAGTCAGGCCGGCTTTTTCGCCGTAAATGCGTTGCACTTCATGCATCGCTTCAGGATCGTAGGCTTGCACCGTCGCACCGGCATCGATCAAGGCTTCCAACAGCACCCGACTGGGCGCTTCGCGCATGTCATCCGTATTAGGTTTAAACGCCAGTCCCCACAGCGCAAAGCGTTTGCCTTTGATGCCATTGGGATAGTGGGTGGTGATTTTTTCAAACAGGCGATGTTTTTGCCTGTCGTTGACGTTTTCCACAGCGCTGAGCAATTCGGCGTGATAGCCCATTTCCTTGGCGGTGCGTTCCAGGGCTTTAACGTCTTTGGGGAAGCAGGAGCCGCCGTAGCCGCAACCGGGATAAATAAAGCTGTAGCCTATGCGACTGTCGGAGCCGATGCCGTGGCGAACATGTTCGATGTCGGCTCCCAAACGTTCTGCCAGATTGGCCAGTTCGTTCATGAAGCTGATTTTGGTGGCCAGCATGGCGTTTGCGGCATATTTGGTCAGTTCAGCGGAACGGATGTCCATGGTGATGACCCGTTCGCGGCTACGATTGAATGGTGCGTACAACGCCTTCAACAATTCGGCAGTTCTGGGGTTATCGGTGCCGATGATGATGCGATCCGGCTTCATGAAATCGTCCAGCGCCGAGCCTTCTTTTAAAAACTCCGGGTTGGATACCACATCAAACTCCTGGGTTTCGCCGCGTTGCGCCAACACATCCAGCACAGCTTGTTTGACTTTATCGGCCGTACCTACCGGTACGGTGGATTTGTCGACGATGATTTTGTAATCGCTCATGTGTTCGGCGAGGCTTTTGGCGACTGCTAGCACGTACCGTAAATCCGCAGAACCGTCTTCGTCCGGTGGCGTGCCGACTGCGATGAATTGGAACAGCCCAAAATCCACGGCTTCTTTGACGTCGGTGGTGAAATGCAAGCGGCCGGCGGCCATGTTGTCCTTGACCATGTCTTCCAGGCCCGGCTCGTAAATCGGAATGATGCCTTGTTTGAGCTTGTCGATTTTGCCTTGATCGACATCCATGCACATCACCTGATTGCCGACATCGGCCAGACACGCGCCTGTCACCAGACCGACATAACCGCTACCAAATACTGTAATTTTCATCATCACTCCTCGGGGTAAATTAAATGTTCCGTTTTAATCGATACAGTGCCGAAATATCTTCGTCACCCAAACCTTGTTGCATCAGTTGTTGATAATCCTGCACCGTAGTATCCGTTAATGGGCAAGCGACATGGGCTTGCTCGGCCATGTGTTGGCAAATCAGTAAATCTTTATGGTGCAACGCCAGTTTAAAACCGGGGTTGAAAACACCTTGAGTCATGGTTTTGCCGCGATGTTGTAAAAACCAGTTACCCGCCGCACCGCCGGTAATCACATCAATGACTTTTTGCATATCCAGCCCTTGCGCCTCGCCAAATGCCAAGGCTTCGGTTACCGCCTGATTGATGCCGGCACACATGATTTGATTGACTGCTTTGCAGGCTTGACCTGCGCCGGTATCACCCAAATGTTCGATACGGGCTGTCATGGCTTGTAAAACCGGTTTGACCCGCTCCAGCACCATGGCATCACCACCGACCATCATAGCCAAACTGCCTTGTCTGGCGCCTTCCACGCCACCGGATACCGGCGCATCCAGAAAATCAGCCTGCTTGGCTTTTAAAATCTTGGCAGCTTGCTGGGCTGTCTGGCTACTAACGGTCGATGTATCTATCACCACACTACCGGGTTTAACGGTTTCGGCAATCGCCAGCACCATCTGCATTACATCCTCATCTGCCGAGACACACATCAGTATCACATCGGCTTGTGCCGCCAGCGCTTGCGGGCTGCTATAAGCATCCACCTGTAACTCTGTAGCTAACGCATCGGCCTTGCTGCCGGTACGATTATAAACGCCATGCAACTGACCCGCTTTGGCCAGATTCCGCGCCATGCCTTGCCCCATGGCGCCTAAACCGATGTACCCGACTTTCATGTGTGGTGTCCGTTATGTCCTGAATTATTTTTCAAGATACGTATAGGCGTTCAATCCCGCCAGCAGCTCACGTTCAAAAACCAGCTTTTGCTCGGCATCCAGCGTGGTGCTGTCCAGTTTTTGCCGATAGGCCGCTTTTAAAGCATCGGTATTGATATGCACATAATCCAGCAATTCACTGACATCCTCGCCTTCCATGAATTCGCCGAAACGATAACCATCGCCTTCCAGCTCGATATTAATCGAATGCGTGTCGCCGAACAGATTGTGCATATCGCCCAAAATTTCTTGATAGGCACCGACCATGAAAAAGCCGATCAAATAATCCTGATTGTCGGCAATGGCATGCAGCGCCAGAGTTTGGCTGATGTTTTGCTGATCGACGTATTGATCAATGCGTCCATCGGAATCGCAGGTCAAATCCTGCAGCACAGCACGGCGGGTGGGCTGCCGATCTAGCTGATGAATCGGCATGATCGGAAAAATCTGTTCTATGCCCCAAATATCCGGCATGGATTGAAACAATGAAAAATTGCAGAACACCTTGTCGGCCAGTTTTTCATCCAGTTCCTGCAAAATTTCCCGGTGCTGGTGGTTATGCAAATTCAGCTGGGTTTGAATCTGCTGACACAAACTGACGTAGTACTTTTCGGCTTCTGCCAGTTGCGGCAAAGAAAAATCACCCTGCACAAAACGAGCGCGGGCTTCGGCCATGTCGAATTGCGCGTTGTGATAAGCCTCACTGATGTTGTGCAGATGTTGCGGTGTTGGTGTTTCCAGGCCTTGCAGGCGTTCCACCTCAGTAACATTGGTAATCAACACCGCATGATGGGCGGTAATGGCTCGGCCGGATTCTGTGATGATATTAGGCTGCGGCAAACCGTGTTCGCGGGCGGCTTCGGCGAAAGCGCGCACGATGTTGTCGGCGTATTCGCGCATGCTGTAGTTAATCGAACACTCACGCCGCGAACCGCTGCCGTCGTAATCCACACCCAAACCGCCGCCTGCGTCAACCGTGGTGATATTGGCGCCTAATTCGCGCAGCTGCCGGTAAAACTGACCGGCTTCTTTCAGCGCCAGCTTGATGTCATGAATATTGGCTATTTGCGAGCCCATATGAAAATGCATCAACTGTAAACAATCCAGCATGGACTTGGCTTGCAGGCGGGCAATCAATTGCAGTACTTCACTGGCATGCAGGCCAAATTTGGATTTTTCGCCACCGCTGTTTTGCCATTTGCCGGCACTGATGGTGGATAATCGCACCCGCAATCCGATCAGCGGCTTTACATTCAGCTTGGCCGCTTCTTCAATGATCAGTTCCAACTCGGAGGGTTTTTCAATGACGATGAACACCGACAGGCCCATCAATTGACCCATCAGCGCCATGCGGATATACATGCGGTCCTTGTAGCCATTGCAGACAATCGTGCCGCCGGGTTTGGCCAGTCCCAAAATCGCCAGCAACTCGGGTTTGCTGCCGGCTTCCAGACCGATATTTTCAGCGGTCAGAATGCTTTCCACCACATTACCTTGCTGATTAACCTTAATGGGGTATACCGGCGTGTAATGGCCTTGGTAATTGTGGACATTGCGGGCCTGATCAAAGGCTTTTTGCAGTTGACGAATACGGTCGGGCAAAATATCGGTAAACCGCACCAATACCGGAAAGTTCAGGCCTTTAGCCTGTAATGCCTGGGCAATCTCGTACAAATCAATTTCAGTCGCCGATTCCAGTTGTGGCTTGACGCTGACATGCCCCTGGTCGTTTATGGAAAAATAACCGTTACCCCATTGCTGAATGGCATAGAGTTGCTTGGATTGTTCGATCGACCATGATTGTGTCGGCACTTAACGCCCCTGTACTGTAAAAAGTGACGTAATTTTAATGGATAACGTGGCAACTTTTATGACTTTTTCGGGACAACATGGCGGCATCACACTGGATTGGGCGACCGATACCCATTATCAGTGTAACTGTAATGCCGCAGTCGCGCCGTTGCGGCTTGACACCCGAAGCATTTCAATGACAACGGTTGGATCGTTACCAGCCATTCGGGTCATATATGGTTACCCCATGACCGCTGCGATAAGAGCTTGACTGCAACGCGGCTGAATCACGGTGTTTTGGGTCTTTGCATGCAATAACACATATTGGCAAATTCACTAAACCACTCTTTTGAAAAATCGGCATCTTTATACTCATCGAAATAAGGGCCACCAACCGTCCAATGTACGTTTTTAACATCATGTGGCGGATGATCATATTCTCCGACCAACCAGTTCCAACGAGCATCTAGTTCGCCAATCTGATCGTCCTTGAGCCAACTGAAGCGGTGCAGTTCCATCGGCGATGCGGAGTTGACAAAATCAGCGGTGACTGTTGCATTGGCTGGATGCGAACAATTCCAAAGCACCACAGAAGACCAGTTTTTTCGTGGATATTTATATTGAACAGCATTCAGATATTTGATGTCGTCCCGAGGCTCGTAATCGTGCTTAACCACATAGACGGCACGATCCGGATCAGTTTTCGTGACTTCGAGAATTTCGTTAATATCAGTGCGCAACATCATGTCGCAATCGAAAAATACTGCATAGCCCTGGTAGTCCGACAAATACGGAACCAGAAATCGGGAAAATGAAAACTCATTGGATTGTTTGGAATCTCGTTCCCGAGTGTATATGCCTTTCAAGTTAGACAGATTGACCGGAATAATGGCAACAGGCCTGCTGCTCCGGGACAGAATAGAATGTGTCATGGTATGCCATGCCACGCTCTCTATTTGATCGAAGCCGATAAATATTTTTAATAGTTTTGATGCCATAGAGTTTTGTTTAGTGATTTAAGCGAATCAGATAATCAAAATGCCCGGTTTTGTCGTTTTCCGGTATTTTTTAAGTTAGCCTATCTGAATCCTGCAATCTTGATTGGCTCTGATAAGTTATTTGCCACGATAATACGCAAGCCGCGAAATTTGTCGCCCAGGTCAGCTTTACTGGAACATTAAAACAGGAACGATCAAGTGTAACCTTATCACGCTCCGCCATTCCTGTCTTTTACGAGATAAGGCAGTTTTTTGGCTGTGGTGGAGTTCAACGGGGCCATATATGCCCTCAATTCTCGTTTGGTCGAAGAATCTGGATCGAGATACAGTCGCGTTGAACAAAGTAAAAGCAGTTAGGTGTATTGGCTTGCGTTTGAAAGCGGGCATTTAGTGGCCGCCATTGATAGGCAGCCAACGCTCCTTTTCATAGACGTATTTCAAGGATTACGGGACGCCTTACTTTGCCGCGTTCAGTTACCGATTTATCCGTCGCGTGCAACTGGATAAGCTCCCCCTGCGCCTTATCGTTACCGCCGGTACTATCGAACCTCGTCCAGAAGCTTGGTTGCGCCAATCTGAAGCATCTTGCTAATCCGGTGTTTATTTGACCGTTTAGTGATAATTCCGTGATCTTTATATATTAAGATTCAGTCATGTTAGTAAAGCGACTGGTTACGGGATTTTAAAATGATATACGTTGCTGATGGATTGGAAATCAATTACTTAAGTCCAGACGAGATTCACGACTGGCAGCCTTATCGTGAAATACCGCCAGCAAACCAACGTAACGAGCCTTTCATTCAACGTCTTCAAGACGTAGGATTGTGGATACCCTCACAAATTGCAGGGCGACGTTGGCCTATAGGCTGTGTATCTCTGGAGATTACTCAACGCTGCAATCTTGACTGTACGTTGTGCTATCTCTCTGAACATTCCGAAGCCGTGCGTGATATTCCACTGGAGGAGATATATCGCCGTATCGACATGATTGCAGCTCATTACGGTAAAAATACCGACGTGCAAGTCTCAGGTGGTGATCCGACTTTACGTAAGCGCGAGGAGTTGTTTCAAATTGTGCAGCGTATTACCGACAAGGGCATGCGGGCTTCACTGTTCACCAATGGCATTCTGGCAACGCGTGAACTACTGGCGGAATTGTCTGAGGCGGGTCTTGTCGATGTGGCTTTCCATGTTGATATGACCCAGCAACGCAAAGGCTATGGCAGTGAAGTAGAACTTAATGTAATCCGCGAGAAATATATCGAGCTTACTCGTGGATTACCGCTGGCCGTGTTTTTTAACACCACTATTCATGACGATAATTTCCATGAAGTAGCAGCATTGGTGCAGTTTTTTCGTCGGCATACTGACGTCGTAAGTTTGGTGTCGTTTCAGCTTCAGGCTGATACCGGTCGGGGTGTGTTACGTGACCGTGATCAACGTATCACACCCGATACGATGATTGAACATATCCAAGCAGGGGCAGACAAGGCACTACGGTTTGACACACTAGCGGTTGGTCATCCCAGTTGTAACCGGTATGGCATGGCATTTTCCATAAATGGCAATCTATATGATTGTTACGATGACCCGGATTTCATCGTGCCGTTATTGAATGCGACCGACCATGTCAGTTTTTCCCGAACAGATAGGCGTGCAACTATTGTGGCGGTTGTCCGCGCTTTTTTCAAAGCACCGCAGTTGTGGGCCAAAGGGCTAACTTGGCTTGCCCGAAAAATTTGGTCAGCGAAAGCTGATCTGTGGGCAGCACGTGGCAAGGTTTATAAGTTGACTTTTATGATCCATAATTTTATGGATGCTTGTCATTTGGAACATGATCGAATCCACGCCTGCATTTTTATGGTGGCATCCAATGATGGACCAATCTCCATGTGCTTGCACAACGCGAAACGCGATGAGTTTATCTTAAAACCGATTGCCGTGGACGGGGCAGAAGGAAAGCGCCTATGGCAGCCCTTGAGCGGCAGAACTACACCGATAGATGTTGAGAGAGAGCAGTCCAATGATCCAAAGATTTATCCGATCAAACGTCTTAAAGGCCGAACTCGTGCTGAAGCCTTGCTTGATCGTAGCGTAAATACTAGGGATGCCCAAACCACTTATAAAACCCACGTCACAACCGTTAATGTTGAGGACAATGTGCAATGATAAGTCTAAACGCACTGTTGTTGGTGATTGCCATTATGCTACTTAACGCTTGTACTACTTTAGTGCCTACTCCAGAACCAATATCGAATCTGCTGACTGCCGATCCATTAGCAGGATATACGCGTGTCTTACAAAACTATGTCAACGAACGTGGTGAAGTTGATTTTCCCGCCTTGCAAACGCATCGCGTAGACTTGGACAATTACATTGCTTACGTTGCCCGATTACCAGCAAGTTCAATTAACAATCCAAACGATCGTTTAGCGCACTACATCAATAGCTATAATGCCTTATCAATGTATAACGTGCTTGAATCAGGCATTCCAAAGACCAATGCGGGACACGCTAAGATACGTTTTTTTTATCTACGTAAATTGCTGATCGGCGGTAAGCAAATGTCACTTTATGATTATGAAAACGATATTATTCGAGTGTTAAAGGAACCGCGCGTCCATTTCGCGTTGAACTGTAGCGCACTAAGTTGCCCTGTTTTGCCAAGAACACCGTTTTCGGGAGCACACTTGAATCAAGAATTAGACCGTGAAACACACAAATTCTTTTCGGAGCTGCGGAATATTCGCATCGACAAACCACGTAAGACCGTGCACTTGAGTGAACTGTTGGATTTTTACCCTGATGACTTTATATCTGCTGACACCCCAACGCTTATCGCTTACATAAACCGTTATGCACCCGAGAAAATCCCTGATGACTTCACTATTGAATACATCCCATACGATTGGACGATAGCCAACTCCTCACGATGATAGCGCAAAGCGTCCTGCTACTAAGCAGGTATTTTCTGGGGTTGTTGTTTGTTTCAACGGCGATAGGAAAGCTACTGGACAATCGTGGTTTCGCGCATGTAATCGATACTTATCAACTCGGCGTCCCCGATGTCGCGCTTATGGGCATTGCCCTATCAGTCTCTCTGTTGGAACTGCTTATTGGTATCAACATTCTGCGTGGCCGTGCTTTAAGCATGAATGTACTCGCAACCTTAGGCTTTCACCTAGGCTATGCGGGCTTGGCGTTTGCTACCCTACTTCGTGGCATTGCGCTTTCCAACTGCGGTTGCTTTGGCGTTTTTCTAGCGCGGTCACTTACATGGTCAACAGTAGGGGAAGACTTGGTGCTTGCTGGAATCAGCCTGACCTGCTGGTTATTGTTGAGGAAGCGATGAATAGCTTGGGTTGTTTGAGACGGACATTACCCACAATCATTCTGTTAGGCGCATTGATCGCCGTCCTGATTGCGCCGGTATGCGGGTGGTTGTTTAACTGTGGTTGCGATTGGCCGTGGCACGGGTTTATTGAACACTGCAATGCCTTCATTGCCGAATCGCCAGACAAATGTCCGTGGTGCGTCAACAGTTTTATCGACACCATCACTTCAGAAAAACCTAATAACCAAAATCAGCCTTAACCTGATAACGCCTAAGAACCTGCTCAAGATCTACTGCGCCGCCTGCACAAGGGATCATATATGGTCTAACCCGTAACTTTTCCTACCTGTGGTTGTAAGTTAAGCCTCAATCTTAGAATGGCGTTTAAATCTAAGAAATCCCAACCCAGAAAAAAACATCCACAGAGCAGCTGGAATAGGTACAGCAGCAACATTCAAATATGCAGTATCTAAGTATGCGTCGTTATTAGAACCCTCAACTCTAGTTCCAATAAATTCATAACGAATGAACCGTGTACCAGCAAGTATTTGAGTAACCCCTGATTGTTCTATCCAAGTATGATTTGAAAAAAGTTTGGTAGTGATGCTCCTCCTATTGCTGACATATTCGAATCGAATAGACTAACGGATATTTTTCCATTGTCGTGCTGAGTACCCCATCCACTTTGCCAGCCGCCGAATATTACATTCAAATTACCAGTATCAATGTCAGAAAATAAGATATCTTTATCGCTAAGACTAATGTCTTGCCAAACACTGAAAAGTGGTGTGTTTTCTCCATAAACATAATTTTCTCCATCATGTGGTAACGGGTTACTAACACGTATTTTGGCATTGCCAGAACTTTGCCACCCATCCAACCCAGTTTCAAAGCCAGGGTTTATAAGCAAATTTGCACTTAGATTTGCTGAAAATACCACTAAAGAATAAGCGATCACTACTAACCATAATTTCTTCATTTAGATTACCTACCGTGCCCAAATTGAAAGGATGATAAAGCTTACGGGCGTTTATATATGACTAACGTTGCATTCACCTGTGGATTGTAACCTGACTTCGCCACCTAATTACGAAGTTTCCCGCCACTTCAATCAGTCGGTAGGTAAAAAGTAGGCTTCGCCATCAGCCAGGGATTTTGTTTTGGTTTTTCGAATGTACATGCCGATAGCGTGCTGCAATCGGTGCGGAATTCAATGCCTTAGAGAGGGCTGAGTGAGGAGTCGTGAAGGCAAGTACGCACGGACCTATGGGCAGTCGGAGGCTCCGCTCTCCGCTGCCCGATCAATATTTTTTAAAACCATGGCGCATTTCATCGCCTTGTCATCATCCCAAAAACCTATCGAGCCATCTCAATCCTGAGTTTTCCTCAATTCGGATTGAGATAGCCGACAGGCCAGAACTGTTGTAGCGGACTGTTGGTAGTCTGCAAACCTGCACGCCTCTCCCAATAGTCCTTAGTTCACAGGATAATTTCAGCGCTTGATGAACTGGTCGTTCTGCTTCGACTCCGTGCAGGGCCACTGGATGATGTTGCCGCCGCTCAGCAGAAACGCCCCCCCCGACGTTCAGACACTGGCCTGAGCTCTTGAACTGCAAGCGGTTGCCAAGCCAGCTGAAGGTCTGGTTGGCGTCTTTCAGGTTACAGGTCTGCTGGTGCACATTGGCCCCGGCCGTGTGGCTGTTGCCGCCCACGCTCATGCACTTTCCGGAGTGCCTAGCCTTCAACAGGAAGCCACCTGCGGTCGGCACTTCTTGCCACTGCTGATTCAAAGCGCCTGCGATGCAGCCCCATTGATGAATGTTGGCGCCGTCGTGCTGCGATATGCCGGCCACGTCCACACAGCGGCCAGAGTGCTCCGCTACCAGATTGAACACAGGAATCTCCGGTGTGCTGAACTTGACGAGTTGGTCATTGAGCGCATCGTTGGTGCACGGCCATTGAAGGACATTGGCGCCGTTCTGCAGACCTGCCCCCGCGACGTTCACGCACTGGTTGGAGTGCTTTGCCACCAAACGGTTGCCGACCCAGTTGAACAATTGGTTACCACCCCCATGACAATGCCATTGATAGACGTTGGCGCCGGGTTTGGTGCTGATTTCAGACACATCCAGACACATGTTTGAATGCATGCTCCTCAGCATGAAGCCACCCTCTGCATCGATCTGAATCCATTTCTGGTTGTTACCCCCATGACAATCCCATTGATACACGTTGGCGCCGTTAGTGTAGCTGATCCCAGACACGTCCAGGCATTTGCCGGAGTGGGCGAACTTCAAGAATACATATTGCGTCGTCGACGCCAGCTTTTCCTGGAAGTTAGGAGGAGGCACATTAAGTCCCTCGCGACCCACCGCAGGTATAGCGATGGCTGCGTCAAGAGCCCGGCCCTCAAAGGGGATGGTCATGCCATTGGCGTCCAGTTCGTGACCTTCTGGTAAGTCGATGAGCTGGGGATGGTCAAACGGAGCGCGGTTGAAGCGCACACGTTCGTCAGTCAGGGACTTCATGAACGCGACCAGTTGCGTCCGTTCTATTAAGGTCAGGCCAAGCGGCTCGATATCGGCATCAACATCCTGCAAGTTATTCTGAAAATGGTTGCCGCCACGGTTATAGAAGTCCACAACCTGTTCCAGTGTCAAGACGCTGCCATCGTGAAAGTAGGGTGCAGTCAATTCCACATTGCGAATCGTGGGGGTCTTGAAGGCCCCGTTGATCGCAATCCGCTCGGTTGACGAGACGGTGAGGTTGGCAGGGATGCCGACGAGTCTCTGGAATTCAATCGGCCCCATTTGCTGGGCCAGCCGCGATAGCGACATTGGCCTGTTCACAGGGTTATTCGCACCATTGGCGATGTCTTCCAGTGTCTCGGTAATCGCAATGTTGTAGAAACCTTCGTCGTATACCGCCGTGCTGCCATCGCCCATGATCATGCGAGCCAAGGGCTGTCTTAACACCTTGCGAGTGCTGGCTGAAGTAAACTCGGCACCGCTGTGACAGGAAGCACATTTGCCCTTGCCAAGGAAAAGAGCCATGCCTGCCCTCGCATCCTGAGGAAAGTTAACCGGCTGGCCTGCCATGAGCTTATCGAAAGGCGAGTCGTCAGACACCAGGGTGGCCATGTACATCTGTAGTGTCAAACCGAAGTACATGCTGAAATTGGCTTGCTTCTGGGTGTAGCTTGCACCGTTGATCGTTACGCTTGCGGTTGAGTTCCACCACTCAGGCCGAAAGGCCGCTTCCACCAAGTTATTGTAGGTGTCGTTCAAGCCGTTGTCCGTGGGGTGGCGTACCGAGTCAAGGACACTGTCCGTGGGGCTAATCGCCTGAAAAGCCAATGCTCTAGCCGGCAACAGGCGCACACCAATATTCGGCCAGGTGCGGCCAGCTGCGCTCATTTCGAAATCACTGAGAGCAGGACCGGTAGAAAGAGAGGCCAACGAAGCATTGTCGATACGGACTGTTACCGCAGAGATTGTCTCATTGGTTGCGCCGGACTTGTAGACTTTTGCGTTGGTATCTAGAGCGCCAAACGGGGACGCACCATTGAACAGAAAAGTTGCTCGCCCGTCCCAGAAATTACGGAAATTGAAAATCGAGTTGATGACCGTCGGTGAGTTGCGAGGTTCAACCTGGCGCGTCTGCAGATCATCCTTCTGAAACACGTTGTCACCGGCAAGGAAGAAGTCATCCTCGCGGGCACCGGGTGCTACCGAAACGAAATTACTCTTGAAGACACCTTGGGAAGTAGATGCATCGTTGTGCGTTCTTACGACGGCTGAGTTTCTGTTGTTAGCATCTGCGAACTTGTGGAAAGGGAAATCATCTTGCTTGAGTTGATAATTTGGCCCACCCAACTTAAATGACAGATCAGGGTCGGCGTTCCCCGGAGAAGCGACGCGAAGTAAACCGGGTGAGATCTGGTTGATGGTGCGGTTGTCAGTACCGGCATGGAAGTGGCAGCTTGCGCACGAGGTCTTGCCATCGCTTCCAACCTGCGTGTCCCAAAATAGCGCTTTGCCTAAGCGTATGGCTGCTGCCTTGTTGGCAATGAACTGGTTGATGTTCGAAGGTTCCGGTACTGGAATGCCCTTGAGTCCTTCCAGGGCAGGTGCTTCAGGCACTTGAGATACGGCCGGGAGGCCCATAACACCAGTGATATGCCCGACCCTGCGAGAAGCGTAGCGCCCCAGCCTTTGCTAAGAGACACTGCGCTGGGTTCGCTGCAGGCAAACCGATTTGTACTTTGGCTCATTTCTGAGGCCTCCTTACTTTATAATTAAAAAACTTTTTGCTCATAGTAAAACCATCATCATTTTTTACATGTTGTACTCCCTAATGTATCGGTGTCGTGAGCTGCTGTTCAGCGACACTTTTCAAGATAAATCCAAAACAAAAGCATAATTAATGCCAAAAATTATACATTATCGAATAATCAATATAAAAAATCAATAAATGCTATAAGATTCACATAAATTAAAAAACAATTACCAATAGCTCGTTTGAATTTCTAGATTGTAAAAAGATTGACAGTTTCGCGGCTGTACTTGTCGCGATGATCTTTGGCTCTCCTCCCTGCAAAGAATCGAAATTCAGGGCTTGGTAAATAGCCACCAGAGCCGTTTCTGGTTGGATATGCAGGTCGACGCCATTAGCGCTTGGAAGGACGCGGTAACGCGCTGCTGTGGCTCGATTCCCTCCGAATTAGTCCGTTGTCAGCCAGTCTTCAAGCTTTCTCACCATGCCCGCCCTGACTGGATTAAGCACAACGTAGCAGGCCAATTAGCTTTCTTTATCCACCAGAATGGCTTTATAACGCCCTTGGAATAAATGCCCCGCCCGCCCGTGGAGGCGATTGCTGGTTTGAGTGTACACGCCGTTCAATTGCCGCATCCCTTTGGAGAGATTGCCCTCAAGGGTCTCTACTATCAAATGGCAATGGTTTGTCATCAGGCAATAGCCGTGACAAAGCCAATTGAAATCAGCAACAACCTTGCCTAGCTGGCCCAGAAAAATAAGCCTGTTTTCTTCGTCTTCGTAGATATCTACTCGCCAATAAACCGCGGGAAGTGATGTGATAGAGCGCACTTGGGCATTCGAGCCTAAGAGGTCTGGTCATGGCGTTAACCGTGGCTCAAAACCGGGAATTCTTAATTCGAGACCTGACCCCATGTTTTTTTGCTGTCGAAATGACACCATCGACAGGGGGACAAGAGTTAAAGCAAAAACATCTTTAAAACCTTAAACATTTTGGCTAACAACTTGCCCACTCTGAATTGTGGTAAAGGTGATTGAAGGTTTCTGCAACAGGGACGTATCACATTTCACAAAACCGTTACCAAACGTTAACAGTTTTTTCACACTTCGCTCTTACAGTGCATTTTGTGGCGCAGTTCACACCCGGAGTCTCGGCTTGCCGGGTCGTTGCCTCTCTGTGTCATTTTCCATCAAGAGGTCGGTGGTCTGCAGCAGCAATACCGGCTTTTTCCTTTTTCTCCCGTGTTTGGTTATAAAGAGAGATAAGTCAATGAATAACAAAATTGAACATACTTTGGTAGACAAGAACGTCGTTTGGTTTACCCGCAGTTGTTCCCGTAAGGCTTTGGGATCAGCAATCGCCCTGACTATGATGGGTTTTGGCACGGCACAAAATGCATACGCGCTCGAGGATTTTCGGGTATTGCCCTACCTGCAACAGCCCGGCCAGGACGGCATGTTGTTCACTTGGTTTACCGAATCGAATCAAAGCGGCTCACTTAAGATAGACGGTCCCGGTTTAGCAAGTTCGTTGAATTTTGGCAGTTCGCCTGCGTATCAATCGAATCTGCAATATACCCAAGCAGAACTCAATCAATCGATCACGGGTCTCGACAAAGGCTCTTGGCTGTCCTCTAGCGACAACTACAAACACTCGGTCGATGTGCGTGGATTACAACCCGACAGCACCTATACTTACACGGTTACACAAGGCGCCAGCGTATTTACGCAAGAATTCAAAACGGCACCGACTGCTCAGGACTGGAAGCATATCCGTTTCATCGCAATGTCCGACAGCGAAACCGAACCGCTTGGCCGATCCACTCACCGAGAATGGCAGCCCGGAACCATCGCCTCAGGCAACCGCCCTTCCCTGTCCAATAGCCAATGGGCTACGCAATTCGGCACCAGCGGCAGCGGCGCAAACCAGGTATTACGTTATGCCGTTACTGAAACCGAAGGCTATAAACATAACCTAGCCATCATCGACTCGCGCAATCCCGACTTTATCATGATGCCGGGCGATTTGGTTCAAGGCGGCGGCTACCAACCAGGATGGGATGAGTTCTTTAAACATAATGCCGGAGAATTCGACGACGTACTGACCAAGCGTGCGATCCTCCCGGCGATGGGCAATTGGGAAAATTTCGGTGCCTTGAATGGCGGTTACGGTACCTTTAACGATCCAACCTTCGGCAACAACATGTTCGGCCCAAAGTTCGGACGCGAAAAATATAAAGCCTATTTCGATATGCCTGAAAACGGTACGCCCAATCACCAAGGAAATTATTACCGGACCGACTACGGCCCGGTCACAATCATCACGCTGGACAGCTCGAATGGTGAGCCAGATGACCGCCCGCAAAATTACGGCGGAACGGGGCAGCCACCGAAGTTGACTGGTCAAGAATATACCGGCCACGGTACCGACACACAAAACAATTTTTCAAGAGCGCAATACGAATCGTTCGGTGGTAATGATCTATCCGATTTCAACCCCGGCTCAACCCAATCGATATGGGCGCGCGCCCAGCTTGAACAAGCCCGCGAACAGGGTCAAGTCATTTTCGTGCAATTTCATCACGCACCTTACAGCGATGGCGAACACGGACTTCCGATGAATCACCAACAATCCAGCGGACAGGGCGGCACGCCGATGCGTCAATATCAACCGATGTTCGAACAATACGGCGTCGCGGCAGTATTGAGCGGTCATAGCGAAATGTTCGAAAGAAGTTTCGTTGATGAAAATGGCGACGGGCTCGGTGTTTACTATTACGATGTCGGTGTAGCGGGCGATGGACTGAGAGGCGAAAGAAGAAACAGCCCCGGCTTCGACGATAACCGTTTGCAGTACAATCCGTTCAGTCAATGGTCCGCCGACGAACACGAAGCCGAAGTCTGGTATATCATCAACGGAGTCGAGCAATTAGTCGCAGGCGGCAAGCATTACGGTCATTTGGAAGTCAATCTTTACAAACGCGATGTCGGTTACGATTTACTGGAGTTGATCCCGGTTTACAGCTTCCCGTTGCTGGGCGATGAATACAACCTGTTGGGTACCGAGCGCCGCGTTTATGGCGATAAGATCAGCTTATTCATCAACGAAAATGGTTCCGTTAAGCCTGTCCCACTCCCACCTGCCCTTTGGCTGTTTGGCAGTGGTATGTTAGGCCTATTGGGTTTCTCGAGAGTTAAACGTTAAACACTCAAACTGAAAGCGCTGGCTTTCGTTCCAGCGCTTTCTTTTAGCCGAAAGAAGCGTATTCAACCTTGGGGTCATATATGGTCTACCCCGTATTTTCTGGCAATCAGCAATAAAAACAGAAATTCTTAATTCGAGACCTGACCCTGTTGTCTTTTTCATGTTTTTATTGCCTGCGCTTGATTCCGGCCAAAAGCATTGCGGCTTAAGGTTTATTAGGCAGCTTTGAGCAACCTAAACTGCGTGTTATATTCTGCAAGGGGAATACACATAGGCAGGTGATTTGCAATCACTAAAGCTGTTTTTTATCTAAATTTGAGAAATGTTTCATGAAAATTTCAATCAATTACTTGCTGCCGCTGCTTGGGGTTTTTTGCATTCAGCCCACAATCTCAAGCTGTTTTGGTTTCTTTCGACAGCGGTCCTTTACTGTTCACCTACGATACAGATAATCTGATGAATATGGGCTCGCTCGAGATCATCGGTACACAACTAATTTTCAGGCCAAGCCTGGGCTTGGACGCTCCTGCCGATCAAATCTCCTACTACGATTCTCAGCCCTATGCAGCCATCATAGACGTGCGAGCCAATGCCGGATTTCATCTACATGGTTATAGCATGACCGCTTCTGGCAGCAGTTATGTGGGCGACGACGCCACCGTCGGCATCCATGGCAGCTTCAACACCACTTTCTATGGAGCCAGTTATTATTCCGGCGCATTGACCGGGAGCGGACCGTGGTCGACGACCGGCAGTTCTTCCACGCCATTGCCGACACTTAGCATCTCAGGCGAGATCTCGACTGAAACGACAAATCACTATAGCTATCAAAACTTTGCTGGCTATACTGAATATCCGTATGACATGATTACGTCAATGTTCTGATACCAAGCGTTGATCTTAGAGACATATATGGCTACACCGACGTTCTGATTGGTTACACACCAGAAATTTTTGACGAAAATGGCGATAAAATCGGCGGTGGAGACCCTATCTATGAAAGCCAGTACGCGTTCCTCGGAACCGAGTACGTCGATAATTCATACTATGAACAGCAACACGTGGTTGTTGGGACTGGCTACACCTATGAGCCATACTATGAAACGATTTACCAAACCAGCGGCGGATCATTCAACCTGGACAATATAACGGTCGACTTTAAGGTCAGTGCAGTGCCATTACCGCCCGCTGGACTGCTGTTTTTGGGTGGCCTAGGCATAGCTGGCTTTTCTGGAATACGGCAGAAAATAAAACCCGCAGCCTAAACATTTGACGGAAAGTTTACAGTGGATTCGAAGTCACATTGCTGGCTTAGGATCCACTCACCCCACAATTTGCGTCTTTTCCAACATTTCCAAGGCCAATTTAGTCCACGCTGAGCTATAAAAATTGTGGCAATACGAACCATTAGGCGGACGATGCTTCGGCAGTGACGAATCTCGATTCAATCTTTGCGAGATACCCGGCAGATGGTTTTCAAGCTATTTGGTTTAGCGTTATTGAAGCCAATGTTTTTGCACGGTTGCTTAATTCCGCATGCCAAATGCTTGAACAAGCAGTACCGCAGGTTTTGTTCGCGCGATACAGCGTAACCCGACATTTCTAATCCGACCTAGGCTCGTTTCTGCCGCTGACGTTGGTTTGAGATCAGTTCGCAAACACCCCTTCATAAATATCCGCCACCGCTAACTGCAAATCCAAAGATTGGAAAATCGCCTGCTCGGCTTGTTGATAAAGCTGAAGATCCCAAAGTTCGCTGCGCCGGTAACATTCCACGCGCGGGGTGTCCTGGGCTATTAAAACGTATTCTTCCAGACTCGGCAGTTTGCGGTAATGGTGAAATTTCTCGGCTCTGTCGTAGCGTTCGGTAGCATCGGACAGCACTTCGATAAGCACTTTGGGCTGGCTGTTGAACAGCTCTTCGGTATCCGTCGCCGAACAAGTGACATGCAGATCGGGGTAGAAGAAACAGTCGTCTTCGGCGGTTTTTACGCGGACTTTCATGTCCGAATTGAACACGCGGCAAGGCGTGTTACGAAGATGGGCAAACAATAGCCCGGATAGATTCATGCTTATGATGTTGTGCGCCCGCTTCGCTCCCGACATGGCATACACTTCGCCATTGATATATTCGTATTTAGTATCGCTAAGCAATTCACCTTGCAGGTAATCCGCCAGGCTGAGATTTAGCTTTTCCGCCAAAGCCATCTTGGCCATCCTTTTCTGAATTTTAATGGTTTCGATTGTATCCCGCCCCTGAACACTTGGCCAATATTGTCTTGCAAGTCTGTTGCAACCTGCTGCTGTCATAATTTGCCGTGATACTTTCAGTATAATGTCCAGCTTTACGATTCTAAACAGGACTTTCATCATGCTCGACGATCAATGGTTCAGCGAAGCACAAGAACCTTCCGGCACCGCCTTTTCATTAAAAATCAAACGTAAACTCCACGAAGAGCAATCCGAGTTTCAGTTTCTGGAAATCTACGAAACTGAACAATTCGGCAATTTGATGGTGATCGACGGCTGCACCATGGTGTCAACCCGGGATAATTTTTTCTATCACGAGATGATGAGTCACCCGGTGTTGTTCACCCATCCCAACCCTAAAAGGGTCTGGATTATTGGTGGCGGCGATTGTGGCACGTTGCGCGAAGTGTTGAAACACCCTGGCGTCGAGCAAGCCGTACAAATCGATATTGATGAGCGGGTAACCCGTCTGGCGGAAATCTATTTTCCGGAACTGTGCGCATCCAATAGCGATCCACGTGCCGATCTGAAATTTATCGATGGCATCAAATGGGTGAAAGACGCAGCGCCCGGTAGCGTAGACATCATTATCGTCGACAGTACCGATCCGGTCGGCCCTGCGGAAGGCTTGTTCTGCGCTGATTTTTACAAAGATTGCTTTAAAGCTTTGAGTGAAAACGGCATTGTGGTGCAACAAAGTGAATCCGCACTGCTGCATATGAAAATATTGAAAGAAATGCGCGAGGAAATGAAAGCGGGTGGTTTTGCCAATTTCCAGACCGTGTTCTTCCCACAATGCATTTATCCGTCCGGCTGGTGGAGCGCGACTATGGCCGGCAAACAGGATTTATCCAACTTCCGTGAGCAGGATGCCGCCCACAAAGTCTTCGACACGGTTTACTACAACAGCGATATTCACAAAGCCAGTTTGGCGATGCCGGAGTTTTTTAAAAAGGCTTTCGCTTAATTGACAGCGGACATTTTCTGAACTTCCTGGCTGACACAGCTGACAGTTTTGACAGACACCGTCATAGCTGTCAGCTCCGCAACTCCAAAAATAACACGCCCATTTTGTAGACAATTCTGCAAATCCAGCCAGAGACCAGTCTAATGGTCTGACTACTCGACCATAAAACTCTTTTTTTGTTGCATAACTCACAGCGAAGCATAGTTTTGCTGAGGTACTTTTGCCTTTAATTCATTTACTCATGAATTGGCATATTAATCGCTTACAGTCGGTATCACTCGCGATTTTACGCCTTTGGACATAAACGCTCTGCTTCAACCAAAAAGGAAAAGCCCATGACAAAAATCAAAACCCAAAATATATTATTAACACTGGCTGCATTTGCTGCTCTAATTTTCTTGTTGCCAGCAGACAAAGATATACCGGGCGTACAAAGTGGCAACTCTCAATTTAATAGCGCCGGCCCAACTGGTACCCAAAAAACACATCAGCAGCAATCCATAATTAGAGGACACTTTTTACATTCGGCTTAACTATCAATATCCACTAATTCGTCAACGCGGCATTTGATAAACGGCTTTATTGGCATAGCCAATTGGCAAATCATTTTTCCACGGCGACATTAAAAACATATCTGTTGCGACCATTTCCTGCTGCCGTTTAATACCATCCGCTGTATTCGGGGGAGTTCTTGACTAATTTGTTTGAGAACTCACCCCCGGCCATGAACAACTGATCTGTTGAATTCTAGCCAACGCCAAGTCCATACAGTCATCAATCAACAAGGCGCTCTTCTGATCGGCATGGTACGCACTCACGTAAACGACTATTCCACGCTACATGGTTTTGACTGTCTATTCTCACAGCTCCAGACTTAAACTGTCGACTCTGAGCACACAGAACTATGGATGGGCGCGCATCTAGGATGCCTGTCCTAAAACTACGAAAAAGCCCTGTTGGCCGGATTTCCGGCTCATTTTCGTTAAATAGCACCACTATTCGCCTCAAATGATCAATAAGTCAGACTCAAAAATAGCTTTCCCTCGCGACGATTCCTATTCTCGGACAGGTTCCTAAACATCCAAGACTGTATTTCGGCAATTCAACTGTGACGTAAAAGGTATGCCGAACGGGACCTGCCTTTGAATTGACTGCAACAGCGTCTTAATCGGAAAAATGATTGTATTGCAAAGCTCCCTTTGTGATTGTCATCACAAGGGGTATTCTGATTAGCCAATAGCGTGGAGTATAAAAAACCACCATGCATCATCCACTATTTCAAGCATCTTCTGACTGCAAATATGCCAATTACCCGACAGCATTTTCAACCCGCCTGGTGGTTGAAAAACCCGCATTTACAAACCCTGTATCCGGCACTGCTTCGCAAAAGTCCTCCACTGCAACGCCAACGGCAGCGCCTGATAACCCCCGATGATGATTTTATCGATCTGGATTGGTACGGCGACACCCGAAACCCATTGGTGATTTTGCTGCATGGTCTGTCAGGCAGTTCGGCATCCGGTTACATCCTTGGTCTACAGCAGGCTTTGTCAATCAATGGGATTAGTAGCGTAGCGATGAATTTCCGCGGCTGTAGCGGAGAACCCAATCGCAAGGCTCGCAGTTATCATTCCGGCGAAACCGAGGATATTCATTTTGTCTATCAATACATCCGCCAATGCCACCCTGATTCAGCTCTGGCAGCGGTAGGCTTTTCGTTGGGCGGCAACGTATTGTTGAAATGGCTGGGTGAGCAGGGCGAAAATGTCAGTCTGCAGGCTGCGGTTGCGGTATCCGTGCCGTTAGTGCTGAGTGAATGCGCCAGTAGACTGGATACCGGCTTTTCCAGAGTCTATCGCAAGCATCTGCTGGATGAGTTGAAACTGTATATTCATAACAAACACCGCTGCTTAACACATCACCGACTTTTTGCAGAAGCCGATAAGTTAAATCAGCTGGGTGACTTATCAGACATACACTCATTCTGGCAATACGATGACCGCGTCGTCGCCAAACTGCACGGCTACCAAAATGCCAGCGACTATTACCATCACGCCAGTTCACGTCAGTTTTTATCTACCATCAAAAACCCAACCTTGGTGATTCACGCTGAGGACGACCCATTCATGACACCCGATGTAGTGCCGAATGCCGGCGAACTTTCCCCACAGGTTTTAGTAGAAATTTATACGACAGGTGGTCATGTCGGGTTTATAGGCAGCAAAGATGCATTAACGCCCAGCTATTGGCTAGACAGCCGTATCCCGGCCTTTTTAAAACCCCATTTACAACCCGATTAATCGAGGCCATATCGACTGCGCAGCCTGATGAGGCCGGGCTTTTTCAGGTATAATTTCGGCATTTTTTACAAATAAGTGGCTCTTGACGTGTCGATTAGCAAAAACGATGTCTCTACCTTTCAGGGCCTGATTTTGACCTTACAGGAATACTGGTCAAATCAGGGTTGCGTGCTGTTACAGCCATTAGATCAAGAAGTGGGTGCAGGGACTTTTCACCCGGCAACGTTCTTGCGCGCCATCGGCCCGGAGCCTTGGAATTCAGCCTATGTGCAACCATCGCGTCGTCCAACCGACGGTCGTTACGGTGAAAATCCCAACCGCCTGCAACATTATTACCAATTTCAGGTGATCATGAAGCCCTCGCCGGACAATATCCAGGAATTGTATCTGGGTTCGTTACGACATTTGGGCCTGGATTTGCTGGAGCACGATATTCGTTTTGTCGAAGACAACTGGGAATCGCCAACGCTGGGCGCCTGGGGTTTGGGCTGGGAAGTCTGGCTAAACGGTATGGAAGTAACGCAATTCACCTATTTCCAGCAAGTCGGCGGCTTGGAGTGTAAACCGGTTTCCGGCGAGATTACTTATGGCCTGGAGCGGATCGCGATGTATCTGCAAGGTGTGGAAAGCGTCTACGATTTGGTTTGGACCCGAGGCCCGCAAGGCGTGGTCACCTATGGCGATGTATTCCATCAAAATGAAGTGGAAATGTCGGAGTTCAACTTCGATCATGCCAATGTCGATTTTCTATTCCACTGCTTCGATACGTTCGAAGCCGAATGCCAAAAATTGCTCGAACAAAACCTGCCCCTTCCTGCCTACGAAATGGTCTTGAAAGCTTCTCATTCTTTTAACCTGCTGGATGCGCGTCATGCCATCTCAGTCACCGAGCGCCAACGTTACATTTTACGGGTGCGCAATCTGGCCAAATCGGTCGCCGAAGCCTACTATGCCCGCCGCGAAGCTTTGGGCTTTCCAATTCTTGCCAGACAGGGAGTGTAATCATGAGCAACGATTTGTTATTTGAACTGGGTGGCGAAGAACTACCGCCAAAATCATTGAAAAAACTTAGCGGGTCTTTACTGGACAGCATGGTCGCAGGCTTGAAGGAAGCCGGTTTGAACTTCAGCGATGCACAAGCTTATGCAACTCCACGCCGCTTGGCGGTGTTAGTCCGCAATCTGGACAGCCAACAAGCCGACAAGGTCGTGGAAAAACGCGGCCCGGCTTTGCAAGCAGCCTATGCAGCAGACGGTGCGCCGAGCAAAGCCGCTTTGGGCTTTGCCGCCAGTTGCGGCGCGTGTTTTGAGCAACTTGAAAAACTGGAAACCGACAAAGGCTCGTGGCTTATTTTCAAGCAGGCGGTACAAGGCCAAGCCACCGCCGAATTAATTCCAGACATCATTCGCAAAAGTCTGGCGCAATTACCGATTGCCAAACGCATGCGCTGGGGCAGCTACGAGCACGAGTTCGTTCGCCCTGTGCATAGCGCTGTGCTGCTATTCGGTACCGATGTCATCAACACTGAAATACTGGGCTTGAAAACCGGCCGCAATAGTTTTGGCCATCGCTTTCTGGCGCCCGGTCAGATCGAATTGAACCATCCAGATGATTACGTTGAAAAACTGCTGGCCGCTAAAGTGACCGTCGACTTCGAACAGCGCATGAAACAAATCGAAACCGGTGCCCAGCAAGCGGCAACCAAACTCGGCGGTATTGCGCACATCGAAGAGGATTTGCTGGAAGAAGTGGCCGCATTGAACGAGTGGCCAGTGCCTGTGGTAGGTAATTTCGACGCCCGCTTCCTGGAGTTACCGCAAGAAGTGCTGATCACCACCATGCAGGCCAATCAGAAATATTTCCCTGTTAAAAATGAAACTGGTGGCTTATTGCCGCACTTCATTACCTTTGCCAATATCGAAAGCTCGAACCCGGATGCGATTCGTCAGGGAAATGAACGCGTAGTACTGCCACGCTTGGTCGATGCTGAGTTTTTCTGGAAACAAGATAGAAAGCAATCACTGGCCGAACGTGTCGACAGCCTAAAAAGCATCGTCTTTCAGAAAGATCTGGGCACTTTGTTCGATAAAACCGAGCGTGTCGCCAAACTGGCGGAATTGATTGCGCAAAAACTAAGCGCTGATGTGGCGATGGCCAAACGGGCGGCGCTCTTGGCTAAAACCGATCTTCTGACCAACATGGTCGGCGAATTTGCCAACCTGCAAGGCACAATGGGCCGTTATTATGCGGCCGCAGACGGCGAACCTGCCGAAGTGGCATTAGCCTTGGAAGAACACTATTACCCCAAGCAATCCGGTGGCCCGACACCAAGCGGTCAAATCGGCCAAGTCTTGGCGCTGGCGGAAAAAATCGACACGCTGGCCGGCATATTCAGCGCCGGCTTGATTCCAACCGGAGACAAAGACCCATACGCCTTGCGCCGCGCTACGCTTGGCATCTTACGGGTGTTGATCGAAAACGGCATCGCCCTGGATGTGGTCGGATTGCTGGATGCTGCATTGGCGCAATTCAGCCATAACTTTGACAAAGCCGAGACCCGGCAAAAAGTGATCGGCTTTCTGTTCGATCGCCTAAAAGGCTATTGTCTGGATCAAGGCTATACCAGCCATGAATTTGAAGCGGTACTGGCGGTTAGCCCGACCAGCCCCTTGGATTTCATGCTGCGTATTCGTGCAGTGCAAAGTTTTAGAGCCTTACCGGAAGCAGACAGCTTGGCGGCCGCCAATAAGCGCATCAGCAATATTTTGAAAAAATCGGACCAGCCCATTTCTGACACTATCGGCACATTGGTTGAGGCTGCCGAGAAAAATCTTTTGGTGGCCGCCGAAGAATCGGAAACCGCTATTTTGCCGCTATTAGCCGAGCAGAATTATCCAATGGCCTTAAGCCGTCTGGCGCAGCTTCGCGACACAGTTGATGCATTTTTCGATAATGTAATGGTCAATACAGACGATGAGGCTTTACGTAACAGTCGCTTGGCATTGCTGGCAAAATTGTCCAGCCAGTTCCTGAAAATTGCCGATATTTCCAAACTGCAATCGTGACGGATCGATACGTCGTTTTGGATAGGGATGGCGTGATTAATGTCGATTCTGACGATTTTGTTAAATCAGCAGCAGAATGGCAGCCCCTGCCTGGAAGCCTGGAAGCCATCGCCGAACTGAATCGGCATGGCTTCAAAGTAGTTGTTATTACCAATCAATCTGGCGTTGCCAGAGGCTTATTCGACCTTGCGACATTAGAAGCGATGCATGACAAGATGCGTGGCTTGTTGGCGAAAGTCAATGGCAGCATTGACGCTATCTACTATTGCCCACATGGGCCTGATCAACAATGCGCTTGCCGCAAACCTAATCCGGGCCTGTTCGAGCAGTTTGCCAAAGACAAACAGGTTGATATGCGAAATGTGTACGCCATAGGCGATTCGTATCGCGATATTCAAGCCTGTCAGACTGCAGGTGGCAGACCAATTTTGGTTAAAACCGGCAAAGGTTTGCAAACTCTACAAAATCATCCACAGCTAAATTTACCTGTTTTTGAAAATCTTTATGACGCAGCACACTACATCGTCGCCAAAGGCTGACTTCAAAGTCTATTTAGGCTCCACGCTATTTTTTATCTATATTTTATTTTCCACGCCAATTGTAGGCGTCGCGATTTTAGGCGGTTTTTTCCTGCCTTTTGAAACGCGTTATAGATTTGCAGATATCTGGATCAATTGCCTGCTGAATATGCTCAAACTTTGTTGCGGCTTAAGTTATGAAGTGGAAGGACTGGAGAATGTGCCTAAAAATCAGGCCGCCATTATTCTCAGTAAACATCAATCCGCCTGGGAAACCATCGCGCTTAGGCAAATTATTTCGCCGCAAACGGCAGTATTAAAAAAATCGTTACTGCAAATTCCATTTGGGGGCTGGGCGCTATCAACATTAAAACCAATAGCAATCGATCGCAGCAATCAAAAAGAGGCGTTGAAAATGTTGGTTGAACAAGGCATTGAGCGCCTGAATGAAGGTTTGTTTGTACTGATTTTTCCAGAAGGTACGCGGGTTGCACCTGGCATCTATAAAAAATTCAATGCCGGCGGCGCCATGTTGGCGCAAAAATCGGGATTTCCGGTTGTACCTTTAGCACATAACGCAGGAGAGTTTTGGCCGCGAAATAGTTTTCTGAAATATCCTGGCGTCATCAAGGTCAAAATTGGTCCTATGATTGCCACAGGTAATAAAACCACTAAAGAAATAAACGCGGAAACTGAGGCCTGGATAACTCAAGCCATGAATAGAATTGCCAGCGGAAAACTTGAATAAATAGCGTTAAATTTTGGAGGACTGTAAATCAATAAGGCCCACAGTTGTGGGCCTTATCTTTAAAATTTACAGCTGTACTGAAGAAGTAGAGCTAGAAACTTTTTGTTTTGACGCATCTGGATCATCCATGCAACCGCTCAGGCCAACAATCATCAGGGTCATAGCTAAAAGAGACAATACTTTTTTCATAACATCCTCCAATTAAAGTTTTTTATATTTTTGTGTACTAATAAAATTAAGCACGGGGGAATTTATATCATGGCAAAACTGCTTGCGCAAACTAAATATTCTTTTGAAACGATTTGCTCATCCCTAAACGCATAAGACCCACATCAGTGGGCCTTACGCAAGAATATTAAACCTATCAAACTATTATTTTACGCCAGAACCTTGTTGACCCGGCGTGCCGTAGCCTTTAGGTTTTGGATTTCCTTGATCAGGATCATCCATGCAGCCGCTCAAGCTGACAATCATGAGTGCCATAGCCAACACAGAAAATACTTTTTTCATAACATCCTCCGAATTAAATAGGGATTTTTATAATTTTAATTGCCCCCTTTATGGGCGGGATGAATTCTAATGCATGAAAATATTTTTTTGCAACACCCAAATTTAAACAACGTTTTCATAGCGCATCAATATCTTTTGGCAGATTAATCTTGATTTCCTTAGCCCGCCATTCGGCAGAGCCAATTGCCAACCATTCACCTGATAAGTTTATGTTTCTTAGATCTTTTTCCCATAAAAATGGCGCCTTGATTTTTTTCATTTTGATAATGAAACGGGTATTGTCCAGATTCAGATCGAGCTTTTTACCCCAAAATGCGGTGACCTTCATGATGAATTTTTTTAGGCGTATTTCATCGATATTAGGCGTCACGGCAATGTTGGCCCACATCGAATGCACCCGCCCCCAATTAGGCGCCAACAACCGCCCTTGCTCGTTTACAAAAGGGAGCCAGTGCTCCTCTCCAGTTTCATCCTGATAAGTAATAGCCAGCACATGCTCGTAGCCTTCGAAATGATCATGCAGATACAAGGCATGTGGAGTGATGCCCAAAAACGTATGCGAAAACATCAATACTGCATTACTCATATCTGCCATGACACTGGTTATCGCAGATGCCCGGGTATCGACTTTTAGCCGATACAGCAAGCCATAATGCAGGCTGCTATTCAGTTGCATCAGAATAATGAACGTTAACAATTTTGCGATTTTATAGGCATGGCGCTTTTGTAATTTAGCTTGATCGACAGCAAAAATCTGATCATACAAACTAACCGGAAAAATAGGCACCTCTGCTTTGATGCAACTGACGTCGCAATTCAAACGGGTCCTGTTGTCTGCAATACGTCGATAGCAAACACTTACCAGGGAATGAATCATGGGCAACTTCATAACCCAACCGACAATAGCTGGGTAGCCCATTGCAATCAATATCTGCGCATAGGTATCGACGCCCGCATAAACCAAACCAGCTTCATCCACAGCATATAAATCGGTCAGCAACGTTTGTTCATCAATTTGACTTAATGATGGATAGTCACGGGCATGCACTTGCGCTGGTTTGAAAGCTACCCCATGTCGAATGTCAAAATGATTCAAAATCATAACCGTACGATTGCATAAAGGGCATTGTTGATCGTAAAAAACCGTCAATACAGCACGCGGTCTTTTCACCCACAACCCAATGCGGCGATACCAGGAAAAAGGCATCATCAAGGTATAAAAAATCAACATACCCATACCAAAAGGATAAATGTTGAACGACAGCGCAATACCTAAATGCATGGCCATACCGATAAATAAGTAAATCGGTCTTAACAAACGAAAATGAAAAAACACCAAAAAGGTTAATTGAAAAACAATAATGGTGTAACCAATCAGCTTTTGCAGACTTTCGATGTTCAGAAACCAAGTCAAATCCAATGCCGACATGTAATAAGGCATCGACGATGGTAACCAGGCTCCTAAACCGTTGCGCCAATGCTCGGCAAACATTTTATGTATGACGGAATCGAAGTATAAAAATCCCAAGCAGATGATGACGGGCAGATAGTAAGTCAACCGGGAGACTTCCACTGGGGACAACTGAACTGTGCGAACGAAGGGAGTGGCAAGCTTTTTTCTAAGATTATCGATAGAAAAAGCTTTATCGATCGGCATGAAAATCAGAAAAAAATTGGCGCCGATCATAAACAAATCAAAGCCGCCATCGAAATCGCGCTGCATCGGTGTGAAATTAACGAACACCAGCCAAAACAGATAGTTGGCGATACTTGTAGATTGACAGCGATAACCAATCATCAGGCAAAACGCAATAGCCGCCCAGATCCAAAGAAAAAAACTGATCATTGGAAATTCCACATCCATGTATGGGATGGGGTCGAAAATCAGATGATTGAAATAAATCAGGAAAAAAACTTCCTGCAAGGTGATTAAACCAAATAACAACCTGAACAAACCGACACCGGTGGCAGGGGCCTGTTTTTGGAAAACGGAGAGGATTTTAGTGGCGAGTTGCTTGTACATCTTTGATCGGAAGTCAAAAATATACAAATTATAAGGTATTTTGCCGGCCCAAAATTGACTGGGCACAAAAAAGGCGGCTTCGGTAGACCGTGCCGCCTTTAATCAGAAAAACTAGGCTTTAGAAGCTATCTAGCTTATTCTTCGTCTTTAGGCTCAGCAAACACCCATTTAACGAAGAAGTATCCTGCAGCGATAATTACTACCGCTCCAATCATACCTGATGGTTCTTTTAACATTTCTGTTAAGTCTAAGATCGCTCCCATGGGTGCCTCCTACCTTTGTTATGTTGTTATAAAAAATTGCCAGCCAACTGAATCGGCTTTGAGGTTGATATGTTACTTTAGATGACTTTAAAGTCAAGTAAATGATAATTATCGTATAAACATACCTACACAAATTGCCATCTTGATGGTTTATGGTAGTATGAGTTTTCAAACTGAATTTACAAAAATAAAAACAGTACTTATAGGGGAAAGTTATGATTGGCGGTATCGTGATGATATTAACAGTGATCTGGGTTTACCAGTCATTGATGAAAGCAAAAAAAGATAGAGTTCTGTTGTGGGTAAGCATTTGTGCGGTTGTGTTTTTGGTCGTTCAAGTGCTGTTCTACAACATCAATATTATGATTATTGATGGCCTGGACGGCAAAGACGTTGGCGGCGAATACGACCGTGACCTGACCAGCGTTGGCGATCGTAAAACCCAAGAAGGTGCCGGTGGCTGGTTTATGCCGGTTCTGTTTGAATTTTTGCCACCAATGGCTGGCTTCTTGAGTGTTTCAGTGATTCGTTCTTTGTTTATTATGAAAGAAGCATTGACACCTGCCAACCTGTTTTCCGGCGTTAAAGAAATGTTCGAAAGCATCAAAAACAGCTTCAAAACATCCAGCAACTAAAGCTTGCTATCTGCTTAAAAAGCCCAAGTCATTACTTGGGCTTTTTAATGCGCAAAAGTAAAACAAATCAACCGATGACCAGCGATACGACAGCCACTATCGCAATGATAAATAACACTGTGCCAATTAGTCCTACAATGATATAAGCGGGCAGTGAGCCATGCTTGAAATCTAGCTCCCGGTTTTTATTGCTTTGTACGCCAATCGCAGCGGCAAACACACTTTTAACCACATGTAATATACTGGGTTTAGACATAATTTCCTCAATATCAAAGGTTCAAAATACGCCTTAATTTAAAGCCTGTTGAGATTTAACTTCCGAATTTTCCTGCCAATGAACAGCATACAACGATTAGATCAGCAATTAACACAAAGGATTTTATATCTGGATGGCGCCATGGGCACCATGATACAGAGCTACAAGTTAGGGGAAAAGGATTATCGAGGCGAACGGTTTGCCAACTGGCCAACCGATCTTAAAGGCAATAATGACCTGCTGTCACTGACGCAACCCGAGATCATCAAAGCCATTCACAAGGCTTATCTGGACGCCGGATCGGACATCATCGAAACCAATACCTTTAATGCCACCAAAGTGGCCATGGCCGATTACCAGATGGAAGATCTGGCCTATGAAATTAACCTCGCCTCGGCACGCGTAGCTAAACAGGCTGCCGATGAGTTTTCGGCGCTGACACCGGATAAGCCCCGTTTCGTCGCGGGTGTGCTAGGACCAACCAACCGCACCTCGTCGATGTCACCGGATGTCAACGATCCCGGTTTCCGCAATATCACCTTCGACGACCTAGTCATCGCATACAGCGAAGCGACTCAAGGCTTGATCGACGGGGGTGCCGACATTATTCTGATCGAAACCGTCTTCGATACCCTGAACGCCAAAGCCGCCATTTTTGCCGTAGAAGCTACTTTCGACAAACTCGGCTACAAACTACCGGTGATGATTTCCGGCACCATTACCGACGCTTCCGGCCGGACCTTATCGGGCCAAACCGCCGCCGCATTTTGGACTTCACTCAAACACGTCAAACCCATATCGATTGGCTTCAACTGTGCCTTGGGTGCCCAGGAATTACGCCAATATATCGAAGAACTTTCCAATATTGCCGATACCTTTGTTTCCGCGCACCCCAACGCCGGCTTACCCAACGAATTTGGCGAATACGACGAAACGCCGGAACAAATGGCTGCAGAACTGGCCGATTGGGCCGAGAATGGCTACTTAAATATTATCGGCGGTTGCTGCGGTACTTCACCGGATACCATCCGCGCCATCGTCAACGCCGTTAGCAAATATCCGCCCCGCAAAATTCCTGAACTGGAAAAACGCTGCCACCTAGCCGGTTTGGAAGCCATGAGCATCGGCCCGGAAACCTTGTTTGTTAACGTCGGCGAGCGTACCAACGTCACCGGCTCGGCGGTGTTCAAGAAAATGATCATTGAAGAACGCTACGAAGAAGCGCTGGAAGTCGCTAAACAGCAAGTCGAAAACGGCGCACAGATCATCGACATCAATATGGATGAAGGCATGCTGGAATCCAAAGCAGCGATGGTGCGCTTTTTGAACCTGCTGGCTGCCGAACCCGACATCGCCAAAGTGCCCATCATGCTGGACTCTTCCAAATGGGACATTCTGGAAGCCGGCCTGAAATGCATTCAAGGTAAGGGGGTCGTCAATTCGATTTCCATTAAAGAAGGCGAAGAGGCTTTTATCAAACATGCACAATTAGTGCGCCGCTATGGCGCTGCAGTCATTGTGATGGCGTTTGACGAACAAGGCCAAGCCGACACTATGGAGCGCAAGGTTGAGATCTGTACCCGCGCCTATAAAATACTGACCGAACAGGTTGGCTTTCCACCCGAAGACATTATCTTTGACCCCAATATTTTTGCGGTCGCCACCGGCATCGAAGAACATAACAATTACGGCGTCGACTTCATCGAAGCCACCCGTATAATCAAGCAAACCCTGCCACACGCCCTGATTTCCGGCGGCGTCTCCAACGTATCGTTTTCCTTCCGTGGCAACAATCCGGTGAGGGAAGCCATCCATGCGGTATTCCTATACCACGCGGTGAGGGCTGGCATGGATATGGGTATCGTCAATGCCGGACAGCTGGCTATTTATGCGGATATTCCCGATGAATTGCGTAATGCCGTCGAAGACGTGATTCTGAACCGCACCCCGGAAGGCACTGAAAAGTTACTGGACATTGCCGAAAAATATCGTGGGTCCGGACAAATCGCCAAACAGGAAACCCTGGAATGGCGCGAGTGGCCGGTCAGCAAACGCCTGGAACATGCCTTGGTGAAGGGCATCGCCGATTACATTGAAGAAGATACCGAAGCCGCACGATTAGAAGCCGAAAAACCGCTGCATGTCATCGAAGGTCCGTTGATGGACGGCATGAACGTGGTGGGCGATTTGTTCGGCGAAGGCAAGATGTTTTTGCCGCAAGTCGTCAAATCCGCTCGGGTGATGAAAAAAGCTGTCGCTTATCTGATGCCGTTCATGGATGCCGAAATCGATGGCTCGGTTAGGCAGACTAACGGCAAAGTATTGATGGCTACCGTCAAAGGCGACGTCCACGACATCGGTAAAAATATCGTTGGCGTGGTATTGCAATGCAACAATTATGAAGTGATCGACTTGGGCGTGATGGTACCAGCCGATACCATTTTAAAAACCGCCCGCGATGAAAATGTCGACGTGATTGGCCTGAGCGGCCTGATTACCCCGTCACTGGATGAAATGGTGCATGTCGCCAAAGAAATGCAACGTCAAGGATTCAAAATTCCGTTGATGATTGGTGGCGCCACCACCTCACGCGCCCACACGGCGGTAAAAATCGAACCCAATTATCAGCACCCCACCATTTATGTGACCGATGCGTCTCGCAGTGTTGGCGTGGTCAGCGCCTTGTTAAGTGACGATCTGAAAACCGAATTTGTCGAAAAAACCCGTGCCGAATACGAACAGGTGCGCGAACGACACAAAGGCCGTCACGCCAAAAATCCGCAACTGGATCTGCAAAAAGCCCGTCGCAATAAATTTGACTTTGCCGGTTATCAACCTGTAAAACCCAAATTTCTGGGCACTCAGGTAATCGATAACATGTCTCTGGACACCCTGGCGCGCTACATCGACTGGACACCGTTTTTCCAGACCTGGGAGTTGTCTGGTCGCTATCCTGCCATATTAAAAGACGAAGTGGTCGGCACAGAAGCCACCAAGCTGTTCGCCGACGCACAAGCAATGCTGCAAAAAATCATCAGTGAACACTGGTTAGGCGCTAAAGCCGTGATTGGCTTCTTTCCGGCTAATAGCCACGACGATGACATTCTGTTGTATAAGGACGATAGCCGCTCCCAACAACTGGAAACACTACATCATTTACGTCAGCAAAACATCAAAGCACCGGGCCGTCCCAATTACTGCCTGGCAGATTTCATCGCCCCAGCCGGTAGCGGCATAGCCGATTATGTCGGCGGCTTTGCTGTAACCGCCGGCATTGGTATTGAAACCAAACTGGCTGAATTTGAAAAAGACCACGACGATTACAGCAGCATCATGCTGAAAGCCCTGGCCGACCGATTGGCGGAAGCGTTTGCAGAGTACATGCATCAAACTGTGCGTCGGGAATATTGGGGCTATGCCGCCGATGAAACCCACGATAACAACGCCCTAATTGAGGAAGCTTACCAAGGTATCCGTCCGGCGCCCGGTTATCCAGCCTGCCCGGATCACACCGAAAAGGCCAAATTATTTGCGCTGTTGAATGTCACCGAACACACCACCATCGAATTAACTGAAAACTTCGCGATGTACCCGACTGCAGCAGTGAGTGGCTGGTACTTCTCGCATCCTGACTCGCAGTATTTTAACGTCGGCAAAATCGAACAGGATCAATTACAAGACTATGCCAAACGTAAAGGCTTGAATCTGGAAGTGGCCGAACGCTGGCTGGCAGCACATTTACATCATTAAGCCGTAACTGAATCATGTCATTACGTGTTGAAAATGTTTTGGAACACCTGCTGCCTTCCAATCACTGGGGCAGTGGCGGTTTTTATGGGTATGCGCCTGATATTACGAATGTTTTTCATCACTTGTTTTCAGGCGAGATCGCAACACACTAATGGCTGAGTTGATTTTATTCGGCACCGCAGGCTGCCATTTATGTGATGAAGCCGAGATATTGCTGTTGCAAGCCGGCGTGAGCTTTGAGACGCGCGACATCATGGACGACGAACAGGCTCAGCAATCTTACGCCATTCGTATCCCCGTGCTATTACATTTGGCTACCGGCATGGAAATAGGCTGGCCATTCGATGCTCAGCAACTTGATGATTTTATCCGTTCGCTGACTTGGCGCTTTTAATCGTAAATAACCGGCCCGCATTGGTAAATGGAGGGGCAGCAATCGATGAGCGTATAGACTAAGTTCTTCACGCAGAATAACTTGCTGGGATAATTTAATAATTACGTCCCTGAAATCGGCAGGTACGCTCACCTTAACGAAGCGGAATCGGATGAATGTTGTATTTAACCAAACAGTCATAACCCTTTTATTAACGAAGATGCTGAAACTCACCGAAACAACTCAAACCGAAGAACAGCCTGACGATACCCTAATCCTGCCTTTTGAAGCCCGCCAAAAATCAAGGCAACCGGCCACAACAAAAAGCGGCCTCCAGGTCGGTGTATTCCTGCCGCGCGGCCAAACCCTGCGCCATGGAGCAATATTGACCAACAACCAAGGTTTTAAAGTACGCGTCGACGCGGCTCCGGAACAATTATCAGTCGTCAAATGCGACGATCCGTTACTGTTTGCCCGCGCCTGCTACCACCTTGGCAACCGCCATATTGCGTTGCAAATTCTACCCGACGAACTGCGTTATCTGGCCGATCACGTACTTGATCAAATGTTGGTTGGCTTAGGCTTAACGGTCGAACAGCACACCCTACCCTTTGAACCTGAATCCGGCGCATATCACAATCATGGTCACTGATTTGTCTCTGTTAAGACTGTTACAACTGGTCAGCCCAGGTCTGCCTATCGGTATGTACAGCTATTCGCAAGGACTGGAAAGAGCCGTTGCGGATGGCTGGATTACAAATGCCGAACAAGCCGCAGCATGGCTGCATGGCTTATTGCAAAACGGCTTGAGCCGGGTCGATGCACCGATTCTGGCTCGGCTATACGATGCCTGGAATAGCAACGATATAGCCGCAGTGGCGTATTGGAGCGGTGTATTAACCGCCTGCCGTGAAACAGCCGAGTTGCGCTCTGAAGATAGACACACCGGTCAGGCACTGGCCCGCTTACTGGTAAATTTGGAAGTTCCCGAGGCTAGTGATTGGTTAAAACGCCCCGATGCCACCTTGGCAAACTTGTTTGCCTTGGCAGCAGCACGTTGGCAAATCAGCAAGGTCGATACCCTCACAGGCTATTTGTGGGGCTGGCTGGAGAACCAAGTATTATGCGCGGTCAAACTGGTGCCATTAGGCCAAGTTGCCGGGCAGAGATTACTGAAAGACTTGGCTGGCGACTTGCCAGCTTTGGTGGAGCAGGCCGTCGACTTGGCCGACAGCGAAATTGGGGGCAGTTGCTTCGGGCTGGCCTTAACCAGCAGCCGGCACGAAATGCAATACTCGCGATTATTCCGCTCGTGAATTTAAATCAGGCAGCCTCAATGCAGCGTAGCGCAATCAAGGCTTGGCATACCTTAACTCCGGATTTATCTCCGGACTACTTTTTACAGAGGCAGACATGAACCCTAAACAAGTCTTACGTGTAGGCATAGGCGGGCCGGTCGGTTCCGGTAAAACAGCGTTGGTGGACGCGCTGTGCAAGAAAATGCGCGATCAATTTCAGATCGGCGTGGTCACCAACGACATTTATACCCGCGAGGACCAGCAATTTCTGATCCGCAGTCAGGCCTTGCCGGAAGAGAGAATCCTGGGCGTGGAAACCGGCGGCTGTCCGCATACCGCAATTCGCGAGGATGCGTCGATGAATTTGGCGGCGGTTGATGAATTGTGCGAACGTTGGCCGGAACTGGATTTTGTGATGGTAGAAAGTGGCGGCGACAATCTCAGCGCTACTTTCAGCCCGGAACTGGCCGATTTAACGATTTATGTGATCGATGTATCGGCTGGTGACAAGATTCCGCGCAAGGGCGGCCCCGGCATTACCCGGTCGGATTTATTAGTCATCAATAAAATCGATTTGGCGCCTTATGTCGGTGCCTCACTGGAAGTGATGGATCGGGATGCCAAGAAAATGCGCGGCGAGCGGCCGTTTGTGTTTACCAATATCAAGGTTGGTCACGGCCTGGACTCAGTAGCCGATTTCATCATCGAAAGAGGCATGCTGGGAGAGTAATCAGCCCTGATGCTTCTTTTGATTCGTGGTAGTGGCTGCATTCAGACCAGATAGGCTGCTGAGTTTTATTCTAATAAATTGACCTGCACATTGACGCGCATGATAGGCGCGATGTGCTTGGGACCGATATAGCTGCCCGATACCGGCGGCACCGCTTCCGGGTTACGCGCCACTGCCACGGCGATATGACTATTACCTGTCATTTTGCCGATGGTCGGGTCGAAGCCTTGCCAACCGCTGCCGGGTATATACACTTCCGCCCAGGCATGCGTTGAGGCATTGCCTGCTTCAGTTGCAGGTGCGTGCAGGTAACCACTGACGAAACGACTTGCCAAGCCTAACGAACGACAGGCTTCGATAAATAATGTCGCGTAATCGCGGCAAGAACCGCTGCCAAGATTCAGCGTGCGCAACGGAGACTGCACGCCTGCCTCTTCGCGGATTCGGTATTCAAATTGACTATGAATGGCCTGATTGAGCGTAGCGTGCAAACAGAGTGTATTTGAATCGTCTACGCCCAGACCAATTTCTCGTAGCCAGCATTGCAATGCTGGTTGATCCTGCATAAAACTTGGTTGCTGATAGACAGCTAGATCCATTAACTCCCCCTGTTCGTAGCTAAAAGGACTGCTGAGTGGGCAACCATAGGCGGTGGTATTGTGCGCGTCGGCTTCGTAATGCTGGATAACCACTTCACTCGCGATTCTGAGCCGATTGGCCTGCTTTTTAAAGTGAACCAAGGCCAGGGAGTTATCGAACACGTCTCGATACCACCGGATCGCGTAAGCAGGGCTTATGTCCAGTTTGGACGATTCAATACGTACATCGTGACCTTCACGCGGCCGAATCAACAAGCGGTGACAATTAAGGATTACCGGGGCTGAAAACACATATTCTGTGACGTGTTTTATGCGTAACCTTTGCACGATATCATTCCTGACTATCTGGCAGGCGTTCGACGCTGACCGACATATGGGTCGGATAGAGTGGCGGTCCGAACTGAGTGAAGATGGCTACATCGGCAGCATCATGGCCGTAAGCCACAATCACTCTGCCACCCCGAGGTTCTTGCTGAGTGGGGTCGAAGGTGTACCAACGTCCGCCAACATAGGCTTCAAACCAAGCATGAAAATCCATAGGACTCAAACCATGCAGATAGCCAACCACCATTCGGGTGGGAATGCATAATGCGCGGCATAAGGCGATACCTAAATGGGCTAAATCACGACAAACGCCCTGCCCAACTTGATTGACCTCCACCGCCGAAAGTTGAAACTCTGCTGCATCCGGATTGAAGCGGATGTTCTCACGCAGCCATCGATTCACGGCATCAACCTGATCATAACCGGGCATCAAGCCTGCCACAATTTCTTGAGCGAGTTCGATAAAACGGTCAGCTTCACAGTACCGAGAAGGTAAAAGATAAGTCAGAACCGAATCCGGAAGCATCTGTACCCCGTCAAACGGCGCACCGGGTGCGATGTCGATTTGTTCAGAAGTATGAATATCGGCTTCGGTGTGGATGGAAAATACGCCCGGCGGTGCAATCAACCGCTGGCATAAATTTCCGTAATTGTCGGTATATTCCAGCGCAGGGACAATTGGGTTCAAAGTATAGACTTCTCGGGCAATCCATTGATTCGCACCGCTGCGAGGCCGCAACATTAAAGTAAATGGCGTTGGAATGACTATTTCAAAACAAATGTCACAATTGGTTCGCAACCACATTTTTTTATCCTTTTTTAAATCGAGTGAAGTGACGCGTTTTGTTAATACTATCAGCCATGATAAAACAACTAAGCATAGCTTGACCCAAATTAAGACAGTTCAACACACAAAATTAGCCTGTGTCTTCGTCACGTTAAGTCATTGTGGCTCAAGTGTTTCATACAAAAAGTACCCTCCTGCGCAGCCCGGCTAAACCCGAATTTTCCTGATTGACTTATCGCGGGAAAGGCTTGGCTGACTTAATTGTCGCTATCCAAGTGCCAATGGTGTCGGTGATTAGTCTAAAAGACACAGCAAAATCTGTTTTTTATTGTCGTTTTATTAGCAGTAATAAAGGATAATTGACATTCGGTCAGGTGATCGCATGTACCAGCAATGGTTTTTAATATTTAAGAGAGATTTATGGCAGCACTAGTACAAGGCAAAGTTAAATGGTTTAACGATGAAAAAGGCTTCGGCTTCATTGAACAAGATGGCGGTAAAGATGTATTCGTACATTTCAGTGTCATTCAAGGCAGTGGCCGCAAAACCTTAAGAGAAGGTCAAAGTGTGACTATGGAAGTAACCAGCGGCGCGAAAGGCCCTCAAGCTGAGAACGTCACACCGTTGTAATTATGCAAATTTGCTGACTGCTTGCGCAGCAGACGTGTTTTTCTGTTGTGCATGCAGTTGGTTTGATGGCGAACAACTCGGTTCAAACAAGTTGTTCCTTATCTGTAGCGGAAGCTTTACTTGAGCTTCATGTGCCGATTTCGCGATAAGAGCTGATGGTCTTGGTTATGCCGGGATACAACGCTTACCAGCGAAATATCAGCGATCATAATGGGCAAAGAAATGACACTTGAAAACTTATCCCCCGCAGAACTTGCTAGTTTGGACGCGCCTTTGACTGATGAAGAGTTACTTCAAGAGTCAAAAATATCCAAAGAATTAGTCAAACTACTCAGCGACGATGAAAAGAAAATGCTATGTCGCCTACCACCCAAGAAATGGCCAAAGACGCTTTACGAAAAAGCCGGACACTACATTGATATGGTGGATTAACACCAAGTTCAACCGTTCTACATCGCATCTCGCGTGCGACATACTCAATTTTTCCTGACGGTATTCGCTATACCCCCAGGTAAATCAGCAAACCCTGATTAACTCTGAAAAACCCCTGATTGCACTATAAGTCAATGAATGACTATAGGCCGGTGTTGAACGAGTCATTCGGTTCATTTGGCCGCGACAGCCAAAATCACTGCACCCGCTTTAAATACCGCCGTTGCCGTTTGACCTTTGCGTAAACCCAAGCTTTCGACGCTATCGTTAGTGACCGTGGCAGTAATTTTTTCGCCGGCTTTTAATTCAATATCAACTTCGGAATTAACCCCACCGGGTTTGACTTGAGTAACAGTGCCTTGTAATTGATTACGCGCAGAAAGTTTATAACCAGCGAAATTAGTGACTACGATGATTTGTGGGGCCTTGACCAAAGCAATGACGTCCAATCCGGGTGTTATTCCCAAATTATCGACCGACTCCTTGGTGATCGTCGCGACGATGGTTTCGCCACCTTTCAAACTGAGATGAACTTCGGCATTGACCGCGCCAATAAACACATTGTTGACGATACCGGTAAATTGATTACGTGCACTTGCTTTCATGGTACATCTCCTGTCGGGTTGATTAATTCAAGATTGAGGTGCCTTTGATCTGTACATAGACCGGCATGCCACTGTTTAAACCCAGCAATACTGCAGATTTACGGGTTATATGCGCTAACAATGAGAGATTGCCCACCTGTAACCGCACTACGCAATGGCCGCTGTGATCGTCAACGATACCGGTGATACAGGCTGGCAACACATTCAGAATGCTGGTGGCAACAGGCGCTTGCAGCGTAATACTGACATCGCGGGCATAAATCTGTACTCGCATTGGCGTGCCAATGTTTACCGCCAGGCTTGGCAGGCTCAACCTACCGCCGTCGAAAGCCACTTGGGTTAAGTGATATTCCGCTTCATGTTCTGTGACAATGACAGGCCAAACCGAAGCGGCGTCCCGGTCTTTTGCCAATGGCACGTCCAGCCGGCTTAAAGTTTCCGACAACGGCCCAGAGGCCAGTACGCGGCCTTCGTCCAGAATCACCAGATGATCGGCCAGTTGCGCCACTTCCTGCTGAGAATGTGTTACGTAAAGCAGCGGAATGTGCAGTTCCCGATGCAAGCGCTCCAAAAATGGCAAAATTTCCTGCTTGCGTTTGAAATCCAGCGCCGCCAGCGGCTCGTCCATCAGCAGCACTTTGGGGTTCAACGCCAGGGCGCGGGCAATGGCCACCCGCTGGCGCTCGCCACCGGACAATCTGTCCGGCATGCGCTCTAACAAATGCACGATACCCAACAGCTCCAGGATGTGTGTCAGATCAGCGCCAGTTTGGCCTGTGCGCTTCAGGCCGAATTGCAAATTGCCCTTGACCGACAGATGCGGAAACAGATTGGCTTCCTGAAACACGTAGCCCAATGAACGCTTATGGGTAGGCAAAAATACACCGCGCTCACTGTCGTGCCAGACTTCGCCGTTGATTTTTAAAAATCCCTTGGCCGCCTGCTGCAAACCGGCAATGCAGCGCAGTAACGTGGTCTTGCCGGAACCGGAATGGCCGAACAACACCGTGACACCGCTACCCGGCAAAACCAAGTCTACAGCCAGCCGAAATTCGCTATAGTCGAGATCGAATCGTGCGTGAATTGGCGTGGTCATTTGAGTTGATGGGCAACGGGATGAGTTTTCAGTGCGCTATACAACACCAGCAGCACTGTAAACGAAAACAGCAACAGGCAACCGGCCAGCCAATGCGCCTGATCGTATTCCAAAGCCTCGACGTGGTTATAGATTTGTACCGACACTACCCGGGTTCTGTCCGGAATATTGCCACCCACCATCAGCACCACGCCGAATTCGCCGACGGTATGCGCAAAACCCAAGATGGCCGCAGTCATAAAGCCGGGCTTGGTCAAAGGCAGCACCACGTTGAAAAACGTATCCAAAGGCCCGGCCCGCAAGGTGGCAGCGGCTTCCAGCGGTTGGCGGCCAATTGCCGCGAATGAGGTTTGCAAAGGTTGCACCACGAATGGCAGGGAATAAAACACCGAGGCCACTACTAAACCCGGAAAGGTAAACGGTAAGGTGCCCAGGCCCAATTCATTGGTCAGCTGGCCGATGGGGCCTTTCGGTCCCAGCATCACCAATAAATAAAATCCCAGAACGGTCGGCGGCAACACCAGCGGCAAGGCCACCAGTGCATTACAGATGCCTTTGAAGCGTGAGCGGGTGCGTGCCAGCCACCAGGCCAGCGGCGTGCCCAGTAGCAGCATGATCAGGGTAGCCAAACTGGCAACCTTGAAGGTCAACCATAACGTGGCAATATCGGCAGCACTTAGCATGCTCAAGGTTGTCCCGGCAGACTGTAACCGTATTTGAGAATGATGGCAGACGCTTCAGAGCCTTTTAAAAATTTCAGCAGCGCCAGCGCGGCAGGGTTATCCTCACCTATAGTCAGCAAAATCGCATCCTGCCTGATCGGGGCGTAATATCTCTCCGGCACGATCCAGCCTGAACCGCTGGCTATCTTGCCGTTTTCGATGACTTGGGACAAAGCCACGAAACCCAGCTCCGCATTGCCGGTGCTGACGAATTGATGGGTTTGCGAGATATTTTCACCCTGAACAAGCAAAAGTTGTAATTTTTCCTGTAGTCCCAGATTTTTTAATACCTCGACAGCCGCAGCGCCGTAAGGCGCAAGCTTGGGATCGGCTAGGGCCAAGTGCTTAAAAATGGCTTTGCCAAGTACTTCGCCCTGTTCATCAACATATCCAGGTGTCGCCGACCACAACACCAACTTGCCGAGAGCATAGGTAAAGCGGGTGTCGGCCACCGCCAGCCCGGCGGTTTGCAATTTGACCGCGTTTTCCTGATCGGCAGCCATGAATACTTCGAAGGGCGCACCGTTCTCGATTTGGGCGACGAATTTGCCTGAAGAACCAAACGACAGCTTGGCGGTATGACCGGTTGCCTTTTCAAATTCGGCAGCAATTTCCGTCATAGGTTTTGTGAAATTGGCAGCCACGGCAACCAGCGTGGTTGCCGACCAGACAGGAGACACGATCAGCATCAACGCCGTCAGAACGAATACCCTGCTTGGTATAAAGGCACAGACAGAACACTGGTTACGCATAAGTCACTCCAAATAATTACAAAAAATTAGGGACACCTGAAGGATCTTGTATATTGCGTATGCTTGTGACCGCATACCGTTGAGAAACATAATCAGTTACCGGGTTTTCAAGCTTTAGTCATTACACTTCAAATTTCAGTCTTTTGATTCCCCCCACCCTGCCCCCTCACGTAGGGTGTATAAACAGATGCGCCAAAATGTGAAGTGCGAAAGGGATATCAAAATCTCAACATGCTTTGTACGTAAAAATAATCGACATCTTGCGCGTCCGGTGCGTTTTGGGTCGTCTTGGCAAACGCACCCTTAAACAGATGCGCCCAAGCGGTTTCTAAACTTAGACTACTGTTGATGTCCCATCGCGCGTTCAACTCCAGTT
Organism: Methylomonas sp.; assembly: GCA_002928965.1. Lineage (GTDB taxonomy): Bacteria > Pseudomonadota > Gammaproteobacteria > Methylococcales > Methylomonadaceae > Methylomonas. The sequence continues at coordinate 11,812 of PERU01000004.1, read as the reverse complement.
GCTGGCCGATATAGCTATCGGTGTTGCCGCTACGGTCGCGCAGCCCGGCGGTGGTCCAGGTATCCTTGTCCTCCGCCAACCAATACCAGCGATGACTCAAGCCCAACACCACATCGTTGATGGGGGCGGCAGCAATACGTAAACCGGGGCTGTTAATGTTGCTGCGGGCGAAAGCGCCGTACATGCCAGTAGGTCCGAACTCAAAGCGACGGGCGCCGAACAGGGTATCGAAACGCTGATCTTTTTTATCGTTGGGGTCGCGGTCACCGCTGGCATAGTCGTATTCCAGTGCCACGCGCGGCTTCCATGGGCTATCGAAGGTATAGCCAACATCCAGATGCTGATACCACGCTTCATGCGCCAAATCCTCGCCATTATTGGCGGCTCTGGACGATCGCACCGTACCAAACTGGCCTATGGTCTCAGTGACGAAATCAAAGGCTCCCTTGGCCGGCCTCATATACAAGCGCATGCCGGGTGTGAAATAGCGGCGGTTGGCCGTTGGGTTGCGCTGCCTGTCACCTTCATCCAGATGGTATAAATACAGTTCGGCATTGATTTTCCAGGCCAGATCGAAAATTTCCAAAAATCCGCCTGAAAACCAGGTTTGGTATTCGGGTTCATCAAAACTGTGGAAATGATCCAGCAATTGCTGAGAATTATTGGGGTAACGCCCGACCGGCATGGTGACGAAAGCGTTCAATTGCCAGTTGTTGTAATTCACTAAACGCAACCGAATCCCATCAAAACTGTTAATGGTATTGCGCATAACGTTGCGTGCCACAAGTCGGCGACTACCGAAATTGAGCGTTTGCCGGCCTGCGATGATTTCCGCACCAATACCACTGTAAAAAACATTTTGATCAGCCCAGGCCAGATAGCCCTGAATAAAGTCGGCTTCGTTGACATGCGTGTTGTTCAATGCCGAACCCTCATCAGCGCCAAACTGGCGGGCATCCATAAACTCGCCACCCAAGCGAAACTTGCGCCAATGAGCTTCCAACCAGACATCGGTTTGCATGGCAATTTGCTGATCCCCACCCTGGGTATTGGCCTCGAATTGCCCGTCCTGGGTTTCGTAACGGGTACGCTGCTCAAGCGACATCGACAACCATTTTGGTAAGTTAAGTGCGTCATGCAGGTTCCAGACAGGTTTTTCAAATTTGTCATTACCAAGCAAGGCATCCGACATCTGGCTTTCGAAAGCGGCAAATGGCGGTTTGGAATAGCTTTTCTTTTCTGCTGCCATAAGCTGATTTCCCATAGTTACACAAAAATTACAGACCAGGATGAGCCCGAGGATTTTTTGTATGTTCATCTAGCACCTAAAATTAAAATTGAATACGCTGCGCGTGCAGTAGTTTCATAACGTTCTGATAATTCGGCCCCTTATTCCGGGTTACTCAGACAGTCGATAGTGCATAGGCATTTCGTTATGTATGATAGTTTATATCGATAAAAATACAAAAGCAGATACTGTGCCTATTTTACGATTACCTCGTCGGCTTTGATTCCACTGACCTACCATTTCCACACTAAAAGTATAGTATTAGATATTTTTCCAACAAATTGTTACTTTTTGTCGCATTAGCGACAAGAGTTTATAACGGCTTCAAAAAGCGAATAAGTTTTTAGCGTTGCATAACAGGCAAATCAACAAAGCGTTGTTTGCTCGCCGCTTTGCCACAAGCGTGGTTGAGCATGAATAACCTATAATCGCCAGCAAGCCATCCATGTCGATGATCTACGCCCTGTATCAAAGGTCAGGATCAACGTGATTTAGTTTAACTCGTTATTTACTTTTGTAAATAACGAGTTGGTAAATTATCTATTTCCAATTGATCGATAAATTTGCAGCTGAAGGTTTTTTATGAGCAAAAATTCAAACCACCCTGCCCTTCCAATGGCTTGGGTCGAAGCCGAATTACGTTTGGCTGGTATGCTGGATAAGCGGATGATTGAATTGCTTAGTGCAATCGATAAAACCGGGTCAATCAACCAAGCTGCTAAGCATGTTGGCTTGAGTTATAAAGGTGCTTGGCAGATGATAGAAAGGGCTAATAATCTGGCCCCCAAAGTGTTGATAGCAACCGCAACCGGGGGAAGTAAAGGCGGAGGAACCCTTTTAACGCCTGCAGGTCAGGCATTGCTGAGGCTGTACGCTCGCTTGGAATACCGGCATCAACAATTCTTAGCCAAACTCAATCGGGATTTACTGGACGACCCGGAAACGATGATTTTGCTGAAAAACATGGCGGTAAAGTCCAGCGCATCCAACCAGCTATTTGGTCAGGTCTCCGATTTTACGACCGGCGCCATTCATAAAGAGGTCAACGTCAGACTGAAGGGAGGCGAGCATATAGTCGCTTCCATGACAAATGATGAATTTGACTCGCTGGGCCTCAAACATCAGGATGACGTTTTATTACTGATTGGCACATCTGAAATTAATATCGTCACGGATGCTCACCCGTATCGCTTATCCGCACGGAATTCGCTAAAAGGCACAGTAATTCGTGTCCAGCACGACGACGTTGATGCAGAAGTGTTTATCCGTCTGCTGGGTGGGGAAAGTATTGTGGCGGTGATTACACGGGACAGTGCAGAGTCGCTGATTTTAAATCCTGGCGATTCCGTATTGGCTGTATTCAAGAGTAATGCTGTGATATTGGGCACGATGACGAATACAGACCCACCCGTAGTTGTTGCTGAAGACTGATAAGGTTGTGGGAACACTTTATTCACACCGAAGAGAGCGCTCACCAAGCGCAGGTTCATGAAATCGCGACTGGAGTCGTTCCTACCCCAACTTTCATTGGCCGGGGTCATCGAGCTTTCATGTTCGTTAGTTTAAAAATGGGTATTGGCACTTCAGGTAGTCTGACTTGAAATAAAATCCTAACAAAAATTGCAGGTTATGTTTCTAACTACCTGAGTACCAAAAGCAAAACGATAGTATCCACAAGTGCTGTGGACAAAGGCTGTGCCTAACATTTCTTTAATTTGCTTTAAATGCTTGGTTTTTATGTGCCTTATCTGGATTAAACGGCTGCACACAGTTTTTTAATCATAAATCAATTGGTTAATGTGTTTTTGCCTCGCTCTAAAAAACCCAATGAACCACAATACAGGCTATTGATGCTGCCAAGCCGTTTTTGTGTATAACCGAAAACTAATGGAATGACTTTTTATCTCGATTTTCCGTTTCCACCATGTCTGAATCTCTGACCGGTTTCCCCTGTCGAGCACCCATTCGGTCATAATTTGAGCGTAAACCGGCAGCGCATTAAACAGCCTGATTGCATTGACAAATAAACAGCTTGAAACCATGGGCATTTAAGGCATAAACTACAGCTCTAGGTTGTTTCAATTCGTCTAGCAAGCGTTCCGAATACATAGGTTTGATCCTATCTCCAGCGTTGATTTATACAAAAATTATTACAAATCGCGGATGTGGATGGCTTCAAAAGTTGTCTACCCTTTAAATTTTGCAGGGCCTCAATGGCAGCAATCTGGACAAAACCGCTCGATTTACTCATACACCTACTTTAATCTCACGGCATTCAATACACTATTAATCACAAAAATCTAATGGCAGACATCACTAACACCAAACCAGAACCTATTACAGCAAAGCCAAACTGGCACTACGACTCTTATTTTCTATCGCAGCTCGAACGCCTTAATCTTCTGCACAAGCCTGAGCAGGCAACCCCCAAGAGGCGCACTAAAGTAACTGTCAAGGTAGACGATCAAAACATTGAAGAAGGCTAAAACCTTCAAACTGCAAAGGCATATTGACACATTTCGCTTCGACGCCTTCAAATTGTGACTTAAACCAATTGCGTTTTACAGCAACACCCCTCGCTTATGCCGGGAGACTCACCCCCCGGCTACGACTGTAGGTTTTGGCTTTCGCAACAAAGGCCGCAGATCAAAAATCCCTACGACAGCTACATAAACACACATGCCCAGTGTTCCACTCAACCAGACATTCCAATGCTGCTCGGTTATTAAATAGCTGTTTGCAAAGTACAAACTCAGGCCCAATGTCAGGTAAACACTGATTTTTCCAATAGGATAGGCCACGGGATAATAAAATCGCCCAAGCAGCCACGACAGGCAAACCATAAAAAAGTAACAGGCCAACGTCGCCCAAGCCGAGCCTGTATAGCCCCAGAGCGGAATCCACCAAATGTTCAGCACCACTGTCAATACTGCGCCAGCCAGCGAAACCCAGGCTCCCAGCCCCGTTCGATCACTGAGCTTGTACCAAACGGATAAATTCACATAAATCCCCAAACACAGATTGGCCAGCAGCAAAATCGGCACCACCGACAAACCTGCCCGGAATTCTTCGCCGATGAAATACTTAAATACATCGATATACAGCATCACCAGCAAAAAGATGAACATCCCGGCAATAACAAAATAGTGCATCACCAGTGCATAGGCGCGTTTGGCATCAGCCCGACCGGCATACGAAAAGAAAAACGGCTCACCGGCATAGCGAAACGCCTGCACGAACAAACTCATCAAAATCGATAATTTGTAGCAAGCACCGTAAATGCCCAGCATTTTCAAATTGGTGGTTAAATCGTAAGGCAGCATGATTTTTAAAATAGCGCGATCCAGCATTTCGTTGATCATGCCGGCAAAGCCAATGATTACCATGGGCAATGAATAACGCCCCATTGGCCCCAAAACGCTCAAATCCAATCGAACAGGCACCGCCTGAAATTGCGGCAGCAGTAAAAACAGCTTGCAAACACTGGCAATCAGATTGGATAAAAAGATATAGCCAACCCCCAGGTTTGGATCATACCAACCCGCAATCACCGAATCAGGCCATTGCGCAAGCAGTTTGGGGCACAATACTAGAAAAAACAGATTCAGCGCGATGGTGATAAAAATCTCCGTCATACGAATCCCGGCAAACCGCAGCGCTTTATTTTCAGCACGCAGCCGGGCAAAAGGCAGCGCAGTGATGGCATCCAAACCTAAAATGCAGGCAAACCAGACGATGTATTCCGGGTGCGCGGGGTAGCGTAAGGCATCCGCTAAGGCCTGCTGCCAGTAAAACACCGTTCCGACTACGCCCAGATTAATCAGCGTTAAAAAGCTCAAGCCGCTGGCATACACTGCCTCGCCCGCATATTCCGGTTTTTGCCGGAAGCGGAAATAACCGGTTTCCAGGCCAAACACCAACAGCACGGCAAAAAAACCGGCATAAGCATAAAACTCGGACACCACCCCATATTCGGCGGCGCTGAAGATGTAGGTGTACAGCGGCACCAGCAGATAATTCAAAAAGCGGCCAAGTATGCTGCTGAGGCCGTAAATCGCAGTTTGGGAGATGAGTTGGCGTAACGAAGTCAAAGGCGAGAATTCCGGACGGTGATCGGATAGGACGGCAACACTACGATTCCCATAAATTAATTTTTCACCACGAAGAACACTGAGAACACGAAGTAAAATCAAGCAATTGAATTGTTACTTCCATCTATTTCATCTCGCTCGAGGGGTGATTAGAGTCTTGTGTTAACACCTTGAAAACTTCTTGTGCTTCGTGCTCTTTGTGGTTAATTGCCGAACGCAGTTTATTGCTTGGTAAAAATCAAATCCCAAACGCCGTGACCTAAACGAAGGCCGCGGTTTTCAAATTTGGTCAAAGGCCGATAATCCGGCCTTGGGCAATAATCACCGCTAGAGCTGGTGTTTTTCAAGCCGGCATCAACCGATAAAGTACTTAACATATCCTTGGCATAATCATGCCAGTCGGTCGCCGCATGAAAATAACCATCGACCACCAATTTTTTATTCAATAACTCAAGAAAACTGGGCCGCACGATACGGCGCTTGTGATGGCGACGCTTATGCCATGGATCGGGGAAAAACAGATGAACGCCTGCCACAGTATGGTCGGAGATTTTCTGTTCCAGAATCTCGATGGCATCGTGGTGATAAATTCGCACATTATTGATGCCACGTTGCTCCAGTAGCATAATCAAATGCCCCACGCCCGGTCGATGGACTTCGATACCGAGATAATTCATATCCGGATTGGCTTCCGCCATCGCCGCCAGACTGTCGCCGTTGCCGAAACCTATTTCCACAATCAACGGCGCCTGCCTGCCGAATACCTGACAGGCATCAAAGCCTTGTTCTGGCGATAAACAGTATGTATCCCAATGACTTTCCAGCGCCTGCTTTTGGCCTGCTGTAGCGCGACCTTGGCGGCGAATGAAGCTTTTGATGCGGGCGGGGTCGATTTTTTGGGGTGAGGTCATCGAGGAAAACTAATTTTGAAAAAACAGGATAATAGATAGATTATTTCGCAATTAATCCGACTATATGAGGAATGAAATTCTTTTCGTTAACAAAAGTAACATCATACATTTTGGTTAAACCAGCTATTTGCTCATCACTAACGCCCAGTACCAATAAAAGAAAATTCTCCTTACCAATATCCAGCCTTCGCCGCATTTTTGAGTATTTTTCTATGAAAGAACGAAACTCACCGGATTTGCATTCGATGAAAATAGGTATTTTGCTATTTATCAAAAAGAAAATATCAACCTCGTATTTGTCTTCATTGGCGAATTGAATGTCAAAACTTCTAAGACAGGAAAACAAACCTTTACTCTCATAAAAATGTTTTAACACCTTCATAAACACAAACCATTCAAGCCATTCACCATTGAAAAAACGCACGATATTTCGCACGGACTGCAAGTTAAGATGGATTCTTTTTTCATTTTTATTGTAAAAATATTTGGCCACAAACGAAAATTCGTACAAATTTTTACAAAACCCCGTAATCGTTTTGATTTGAGCTTGGCTGTAATTACTTAAATTCAAAACCAGCGAGGTATAGTTATTTCGATGTGTTTTTCTTATTTTATCCAACACATCTTGTAATACTTCGAAGTTATCTCCTATCTCTATGGCCACTTCATCATAAAAACCTTGGGTATCTAAAGCCTGAGTGTTGACAGTCACTTTAATATTATTGCGTTCGAACCAAGATATAATGGGCTGATACTGCATGCTATTGCCCATTACATCTGTATTATGCAAATCGATTTCTCCGCTGTGATTAAGTCGATATTGATTAGTCACAGCATCTGGTTCAGGAGTTAACGATTGCTCCAACTCACGATATTTAGCTGACAATAGCCCATATTTTTCCAAGACCTTCTTAACAAACGAAACCGTGTCGTGAATGGGTGAAGCCTGTTCACAAACGGGGCATTTCACCGTTTTACCAACATGCTCATTCGGAACTTCTCGTAAATATGCGCAACTATTACAACGAAGAATCGCCATGAAAAATCCTATTTAGAATTAACGGCAAGAAAGCCGGACAAAAAAAATTATAGCTAGGATATTCCGACCTAATTTAATAAAAAAATTTAATTTCTATTTTTTTCCCAATTTAGCCGTCGCCGCCAATCCAAACACCGAGCCCGCTTCTTTCTGCACTATCTGCTGCAATATGGTTTGGCTGGACTTGTCCAGTAATTCGATGGCTTTTAATCGCACCGAAGCATGATGCGCCCGCAAGGCGGCCAGTTCAGTTAGATAAGGATTGGTGCTGTTTAATAGTTTGAGAATGACTTTTTCGGGATCCTCAGTGAGCAAGTCTCTGACTAACTCGCCGTATTGCTCCTGCAGACGAATAAATTCTCGTCGATCCAACTTCTTGGGTTCGGTAGGATCGTCACAGCAGGCCATGTCAGTTTTCCATTACGCAGAGTCTTTGTGATTGTTGACCAATTCCTGAACATCAAACTCACAACCGCCACAGCCTGACAACACGCCGGTAATACGGGATATTCTGTCCATGTCGGTTGTACCTTGCTCAATCAAAGCCAGGATTTGCCCAACCGTTGTTCCGCTGCAGCCACAAATGACTTCATCTTTTGGTTCGTCATTCATATCAAACCTATAACTTACAAGTGGGCGGGCATGATAACGCCGCTAATAATCGACTGCTCCCGTTTTCCCTCCGCTCCGAACAGGCTAATTGTACCTTCAGCATTAACAATCCATACCTCAACCGCGCCATAGCCCAAATACAAGCGAATTTTCTCTTCCATTTCTCGCTCGCTGTTAGAGGGCGACAAAATTTCCACACACAATTCAGGCGCTTGCGGATAAGGTGTTTGCTCGCCATATTTAACCTGAAATCCGGAAGACATCCACACCACATCGGCCACTCTGACGCCCAAGTGAGTAGCAATCGAACATTCGGTGGCAATTTCGCCGTCTAGTAGCATTTGCGCCAGCAGACGAACTAATTTGGCTTGCTGTATACCATGTCGATTTGAGGCGGGACTCATCAGGATTCTGCCGTGTTCATCTAGCTCTATTTTGTAAGGCAAGTTTCGCAAGCTGGGATCGTTTAATACATCTGACCATCTCATCGTGACCTTCCGGGAAAATAAAGCCTTACAAAAATACCCGACTACAAAAACAACCCGTCAATCGGCGAAGACGCTGAGGCAAAACGTTTACGCGGCATGCGACCTGCCAAAAACGCTTCCCGACCCGCTTCTATACCTTTTTTCATCGCAGAAGCCATCAGTACAGGATTTTTTGCAGCGGCAATCGCGGTATTCATCAACACACCGTCGCAACCCAGCTCCATCGCCATCGCGGCATCGGAGGCAGTACCCACCCCGGCATCCACCAGGATCGGTACTTTGGCATTTTCGACGATAGTCAAAATATTGTACGGATTGCGAATACCCAAGCCGGAACCAATCGGCGCGGCCAGTGGCATGACCGCCACACAGCCAATGTCTTCCAGACGTTTGGCGGCAATCGGGTCGTCGTTGGTGTACACCATCACATCAAAACCGTCTTTGACCAGCAATTCGGCAGCCACATAAGTTTCTGCCACGTCAGGGAACAAAGTCAGTTGATCAGCCAATACTTCCAGCTTGACCAGTTTATGACCGCCCAATAATTCACGCGCCAAACGGCAGGTGCGCACGGCGTCTTCGGCGGTGTAGCAACCGGCGGTATTGGGCAGGATGGTGTATTTGTCAGGTGAAATCACATCCAGCAAGCTCGGTTCGCCAGGATTTTGACCGATGTTGGTGCGACGAATGGCTACGGTGATGATTTCCGCGCCGCTGGCTTCAGTCGCCAGACGGGTTTCTTCCAGATCTTTGTATTTGCCGCTGCCAACCAGCAAGCGAGAACGATACTGTTTGCCGGCCAAGGTGAAATAGTCATCCTGACCGCCACCAATGGCCTGGACGATTTCCAGCCGGTCGCCATCGTGTATCGGTTGGGTGGCATGCTGCGTAAACGGTAAAATTTCTTTATTCAACTCAACGGCAATGCGTTTGCCTGTCAAGCCTAAATCGGCAATCACATCTGCAACAGTGCAGTTTTCACCGTATTCACGATTGTCGCCATTAACCTGTATTTTCATGCTATTAAACCTTGTGTTTTCTTTTGGGTATTGACGGCACGACGACGTTGCACAGCACCAGCCAGATCATGAAGTAATTTGACACTATCTTCCCAACCCAGACAGGCATCGGTGATACTTTGTCCGTAAACCAGTGAATCACAACTGTCAACATCCTGCCGCCCCGCTACCAAGTGGCTTTCCACCATCGCGCCAATGATGCGGTTGTCGCCATTGGCGATTTGTCCGGCCACGTCCTGAGCAACGTGCATTTGTCGTTCGAATTTCTTTTGGCAATTGGCATGGCTGAAGTCGATCATGATGTTGGGCCGCAATCCACCTTCTTGTAAGCCTTCTGCCACCTGTTCGACGCTAACTTCGTCATAATTGGGTCGATTATTACCACCGCGCAAAATGATGTGGGCGTCTTCGTTGCCGCGCGAGGAGAAAATGGCAGTTCGTCCTTCTTTGGTGACCGATAAAAAGTGATGCGGTGTCATGGCCGCATTGATGGCATCAATGGCGATTTTGACACCGCCATCGGTGGCATTTTTAAAACCGACAGGACAGGACAAACCGGACGCCAATTCTCTATGCACTTGGCTTTCTGTGGTGCGGGCACCAATCGCGCCCCAGGAAATCAGGTCGGATACGTATTGTGGCGTGATCAAATCCAGATACTCTGTCGCTGCCGGCACACCCCGATTATTAACGTCAGCTAATACCTGCCGCGCCAAGCGCAAGCCTTTGTTGATATTGAAGCTGGCATTTAAGTCGGGGTCGTTGATCAAGCCTTTCCAACCCACAGTCGTGCGCGGTTTTTCAAAATAAACCCGCATGACGATTACCAAATCGTCTTGCAATTGCGCCATCACATCTTTCAACTTAGCGGCATATTCCACTGCCGCTTGCGGATCGTGAATCGAACAAGGCCCAATGATCACTAATAATCGATCATCTTCACCGGTTAAAATATGGTGGATTGCTGCTCTGGCTTGCAGAATGGTTGACGCTGCAACCTCGGTCATAGGGATTTCTTCATGAACCTGAATCGGCGCCAGTACGTCCTTGGTTTCACAAATTCTTAAATCATCGGTGTTATAGTTAGTTTGCATGGCGCTAGACAATCAGCTTCTGATAGATAAACGAAAGCCGCTATTTTAACCATTTTGCCGGCCTGATGTTACAAACTAATAGCCGCGCCGGTTTCAGAAAACCATCAACGCATAAATGACGGTCATTTGCTGGACGAGCCAATATGGGCTATAAAGACCGCCTGCACTAAAACTCATCTTTTAATACGGCCTGAAAAGCATTAGCCCCGAAAGGATACACACATGAAAAATCTATTAAGCCTAGCAACGTTATTACTGTTTTCGTTAAACAGTCACGCGACCATTCAATTGAATTTCAGCGGCCAACTCAGCCCGAGTGAAGCAGGCAACTTTAGCGGTCAGCTCATTTTCGACATAACAAACCCGGACAATGATGACTTTTACCCTGCCGAAGATGGCAGTAATGCCGCACGCTATTTATCATTCACGAATAATATCGCCCAATCCTTGGCGATCAATGGTGAGGCATTCAACTTCCAATCCCAACAGATTAATATAGATGCAATCAATGACATCGAGATTATTGATGATTTTTTTGCCAGTCCGGATTCGGATGAACCCCTAGTCCCTGGAACGTATGATCTGGTGGCTATCTGGACGGAAGGATTAAATAACCTATACAGCGATGACGATGGAAGCTTATTGAATGGCAGCAACTTTTACTTGTTTGCACTGTTTGCCTCAGATGCATTTGACAGTATCGAACTGGCTGGGCCGATCAATCCCAATGACATATTCAATTTACCGCTGCCCACCTATTTCCTATTTGGTGCAGCCTACGCTTCGCTCAACGGCCCTAATTTCGATGTAGCAGGCGCAGTGACCAGTGGCGGTATTGCCCCGGTACCCCTGCCTGGATCAATATGGTTATTTACCAGCGCCTTGGCATGGTTTGGCGCCCGCACATACAAGCGATTCGCTTAAATGGAATGATACAGCCAGAACTATTGGCTTAATCAATGCCTTCAGGCTTGGCTGATTCGGCCAAGCCTTTTTTATTGCCTTCTAATGAATCAATCCGCGATTTTTCAGAGCCGCGTATATTTCGTCCACAGAACACTCGTCACAATTAAACGTAACATCCGAGTGGCCTGCCTGACCATCCAAACTTAAACACAGCAGCCCTGCTTGCTTGATGGCGGCTACCAATTGCTCACTGCCGTCTTCCAAAATAGTCGCAGCATGCCCGGTATCAAACAATTTACGCTCTAAATGATAAGCCAGTTGCCGGGCATTGTTGCCGGTTAAAGTAATAACAGAAGCAATCTGT
>PERU01000003.1 GCA_002928965.1 Methylomonas sp. | reverse complement strand
TTTGAGTCAGATTTGTTGATCATTTGAGGCGAATAGTGGTGCTATTTAACGAAAATGAGCGGGAAATCTGGCCAAAAGGGCTTTTCCGTAGCAGGTTCTCTATTCTCGGACAGGCTCCTAGTAACGGTGGTCGAGGGTATTAGCCAAATGCCCCGCGTATTAAGCTGATGTACCCGATTGCTTGCGTTTTAAACCTATCAACCCCAGAAGGCCTGAACCGAATAGCCAAGCCGCAGCAGGTACCGGAACAGCAACAGGGGCAAAGTCAAAGTAAAAACGTCCTGAATTGATATTGGCATTATTCAGGCCCACCAGACGGAATTCGGCGGTGTAAGTACCGGTTGGCACGTTGGACGCTGTCCAGAAAACTGGTGCAAATACAGAACCCAAATAACTATCCAGGTTGATGGTGTCGTCGCTGGCGAATAGATTGGCCGTTTGTGCGTCGCCGACGAACAGGCCGGGCGTGGCAGAGATCAATTGCAAGCCGATAGAGGTTGTACCCAGCAAGGTCGACCAGCGATTGCTGCTGCTATTAAAGAGGACCTGTTCTTCGCTGCCGATTGCATGGCCAGATAAGGTATCCACGCGAGCGAACGTCAAATTGCCATAGTCCTCTGAAGGATTGTTTTGGGAAGTCAGCTTACCGCTATACAAGCTACCCGACCCCCAATTCAGCGCCAACGGCGCTTCCAGCGTGTAAGTTTCTGGAATGCGGTTGTTAGTATTGGTATCGTTAACGGTGGGCGAGGCCGCCGGACCGGAATAACTGTAAGCACCAATGCCGTGATAATGGTTGCCGTGATTGAGTAGCAGCGTCAAATTACCGGAGTTGGGTTCTGATAGCCCATTGTATGCGCCGGAAGGTATTGTCGTTCTTGCGTCAATGCCAATGTAATACCCGGCCAGACTGGTCGTATTGGCTTGTGAGTTAGCCGATACAGTTAGCGCGAGTGCCGCCAGGGTTAATGAGAGAGAGTTTGTAAATTTCATTAATGTGATCTCCTATAGATCAGATGGATAATGGATCTGTAAAACCATGGTTTTGAACAAGGTTTCAGAACCGATTGAGTGGATTGGCTTTGGGTGTTGATTCCGTAAACCAAACCGGAAAATGGTCAGCAAGCAACGGAATATCTATTTCTGAGTTGCGTCATGCCGATATTGACTTCGCTCTTGCAGTTAACTCTGACAGCCACTCGATGATGGTCCCGCGTATCAAGCATATGCTTGAGTAATCTGGTTTTTCCGGCGAGATGAATGTCGGAAAATCCGGAAACATGGAGTTTGTCCAAGTGGGTAAGATGCCAATCGAATTTCATTGCAATGTTATATTATAACTTTAGTTAAATGTATCAAAGATACAGTCGGGCGAAGACTACATCTTTGGTTAGCAGGGTAAGTTACAAATTTTAAAGCCTAATTTAGCCTGCGACAGTAGTTGATTAAGGAGCTCAGCTTATAGAAGAACGGGGAAGCTGAACAAAAATGTGTACTACATATGACGGCTTTCATTTTGGTTAGACAATTAAAAACATACGTCATTTGTTGCTACGTATTCCTGCTATGCCATTGGTTAAAGAGCGTGCCAATACGGAAGGTACATCTTAAATCCGCATTGTTACAATATAACATATCATTTTTGGTGGCAACTTTATCTTTTCAGCTTGAAGCAGTAATAGCTCTCTCCGGCGGAAGAGGGTAGGTGAGGTGCGGCAAAATAACAAAATGCACGTTCCTCTCGTCTTAGTCTTCTCCATTATGCCTTGCGGGTACTTTTTCAAAAGGGGTGCGTTATTTTTGGCGAAATCCTTACCTTCGCCTGCTTTTGGCGGGACAGTTGGCATTGGCACTGTTGTTTATCGAAGGCTTGTGGTCGAACCCAACACAAAAGCATTTCTCTGACCGATGGCTGTTTGGCTTGAAATATTCACATTAACCGCGCTTACTTGGATGACTTCCATAATCAAAAAACTGAAAGGTTGTTGTAAGGTTGGCTCTATACAATCTTTGGGTCTATGTGTTGAATATCGAGAGTCATGTTTTCGTATCATCGTCTAAAGCCGCATATTTATTTAGTGTTTCTAGTCCTTAGCTTCTTGCTGGTATCCGGTTGTGCGCAACAGCATCAACCGGAAGAACCGGTTGATCGTTCTTCAACGACGGTTTAAAGCTTATTTAAGCGCCATACTCCAAGCCCATCAGTAAAACCAGTCCAATGAAAATCAGAAAAGTTCTGTTGCTATGCCTCTGTTTAGTTGCGGTCGGCTGCAACTCGGATATACAGCCAACCGCAGTAGATACCCTTGAGGTTATTAATCCCGTCGTCAAAGACACCAGCTACGATAGTGAATATGTCGCCGAAATTCAGTCGGTGAAATATGTCGAAGTCAGGAGCAGAATCAAAGGCCACGTCGAGAAAATTCATGTCGATGAAGGGCAGGCGGTCAAGGAAGGCCAGCTGTTGTTTACCCTGAGCTTCATGGAATACGAAAAAGAGCTGCAAAAAGCCAATGCCGCGCATAAAAGCGCTCAAGCTGATTTAAAGGCGGCAGAAGTCGAGTTGAATAATGTTAAACGGCTACTGGAAAAAAACATCGTGGCAGAAGGTGAGCTTGAAGTAGCCAAAGCGAAAGTTGAGGCGTTAAAAGCCGACCGGGAAGAAGCCGCCGCCAACCAGGAACAGGTTGCCTTGAATCTCTCCTTTGCGCACATCAAGGCCCCGTTCAATGGTTTCGTGAATCGGATCCCCAATAAAGTGGGTAGCTTGATTGCGGACGGCGACATGTTGACCTCGATTTCCGACAATCGGGAAGTGTTTGCTTATTTCAATCTCTCCGAAATCGACTACCTCAATTATGTAACGGCTAACGATAAACAGGCCGATAGTGTTGGTCTGAAGCTGGCGAATCAAACGCTTTATCCGCACAGCGGAAAAATTGAAATGATCGAAACCGAGTTCGATCAGTCCACCGGCAATATCGCCTTCAGAGCCCGATTCCCCAATCCGGATGCGCTGTTAAAACACGGTTCGAATGGCAAGGTCGTGGTAAAGAAGCAACTCAAGAATGCCTTGTTCATTCCGCAAAAATCCACGTTTGAAATTCAAGACAAGCTTTACGTGTTTGTGGTCGACAAGGACAACATTTTAAGGCAACGTAATATTATTGCCCGAATGCAACTGACGGATTATTTTGTTGTGGAATCCGGTTTGTCGCCGAACGAGAAAATTGTCTACGAAGGTGTCGAAAACGCCAAAGACGGTAGCAAAATTACCCCTGTTCCGATTGATTTGGCTACCGCCATGTCGCCAGAATAACCGAGCTATATCAGATGATAACCACTAGATTCATACATCGTCCGGTGCTATCCATCGTGATGGCTATTTTGACTATTTTGATTGGTCTGCTGTCGGTCACCCGGCTTTCAGTCACGCAGTTTCCGGAAATCGCCCCGCCTGAAGTTACCGTTACCACCAAATTTATCGGCGCCAACGCCGAAGCCTGCGTCAAAGCGGTGGTCACGCCGCTTGAGCGTGCCATCAATGGTGTGCCGGGTATGGCCTATATGTCTTCGGTGTCAGGCAACGACGGCGTCAGCGTGATACAGACTATTTTTAATGCCGGCACTGACCCGGAAGTGGCCTCGGTCAACGTGCAGAACCGGGTGGCTTCGGTGTTGGATGAGTTGCCCGAAGAAGCGATAAAGGCCGGGGTTATCGTCGAGAAAGTCCAAAACAGCATGCTGTTGTATATCAATATTCTCAGCAAGGATCCAACCCTGGATGAAAAGTTTCTTTACAATTTTGCCGATATCAATGTACTGAGGGAACTGAAACGTATAGAAGGCGTGGGTTTTGCCGACATCATGGGGGCGCGGGAATATGCGATGCGGGTGTGGTTGAAGCCCGAGAAATTGCTGATGTACAACATTTCCCCGACCGAAGTCATCGCCCAATTGCGGGCTTACAATGTCGAAGCGGCACCGGGCAAGATCGGTGAAAGCTCTGGGCGCGACGCGCAAGCCATGCAATACATTTTGAAATACACCGGTAAATACAACACCGTGGAAGAATATGAAAACGTTGTGTTGAGCGGTAAAAGCGATGGCGAAATTTTAAGACTCAAAGATGTGGCTGAAGTTGCTTTCGATTCGCAGGACTACGATGTACTCTCCAAAGAAAACGGCCAGCCGTCGGCGGCCATCATGCTCAAACAGCGGCCCGGTAGCAATGCCAAGGCAGTAATCGCCAATATCAAGGAAACCATGGAGCGGATCAAGGCCGATTCGTTTCCGCCCGGCATGGACTACACCCTCAGCTATGACGTGTCCAAATTTTTGGATGCTTCGATTCACGAAGTCATCAAAACCTTACTGGAAGCCTTCGTATTGGTGGCCCTGGTGGTATTCATCTTTCTACAGGATGTCCGTTCCACTCTGATTCCGGTCGTCACCGTGCCGGTTTCGCTGATTGGCACGTTTTTCTTCCTGCATCTGATGGGTTTTTCGTTAAATTTGATCACCTTGTTTGCATTGGTACTGGCGATCGGTATCGTCATCGATGACTCCATCGTGGTCATCGAAGCCGTACATGCCAAGCTGGAACAAGGAAATATCGGCCCAAAACGGGCAACCGAACAAGCCATGCGGGACATCAGCGGGGCCATTATCGCAATCACCCTGGTGATGTCGGCAGTATTTTTGCCGGTATCGTTTATGGAAGGCTCTACCGGTATTTTCTTCCGGCAATTTTCGTTGACCATGGCGTTTGCAATTGTGCTGTCAGGTATCACTGCGTTGACGCTCACCCCGGCACTTTGCGCATTTTTTCTGAAACCCATTCACCACCATGAACCACATCAAGCAACAGGGCTTGAAAAATTCTTCGCTGGATTCAATCGCTGGTACAACGGACTGGCCGAGCGTTACAAGCGCCTGATCAGGCTGATAGCCAATCGCCGACTGATCACCTTCGGGATATTAATAGGGTTTTCCTTCGGAGCAGGCTTGGTCGGCAACCTAGTGCCGTCCGGGTTTATTCCGCAAGAGGATCAAGGGACGATTTATGCCAATATCACCACGCCGTCCGGCGCCACACTGGAGCGGACTGAAAAGGTGGTGGACGAAGTACAGCGTATCGCTTCGCAGATGGTATCGGTGGACTCGGTCTCCAGTTTGGCCGGTTTCAGCGTACTTTCGGACGGTACCGGGGCGGTATACGGCATGAACCTGATCAGTTTGAAGGACTGGCAGGATCGAAGTCTTTCCGATAAGCAGGTGATCAAGCAACTAGAGGAAAAGACCCAACATATCAAAGACGGTGGCATCGAGTTTTTTACTCCGCCGCCCGTGCCGGGCTTCGGAAACTCCAGTGGTTTTGAAATGCGTTTATTGGATAAAACCGGCGGCAGCCTGGAAAACTTGCAGAAAGTGGCTGACGCGTTTGTGGAAGAGTTGAATAAGCGACCGGAAATCAGCAATGCCTTCACCACGTTCAACACCAAATTTCCGCAATTTCTTTTGCATGTCGATATCGATAAGGCCGCGCAAAAGGGGGTTACTACCGAGAACGCCATGAACACCTTGCAAACCTTGATCGGGAGTGAGTACGCCACCAATTTCATCCGCTTTGGACAGATGTACCGGGTCATGGTGCAAGCCTTGCCGGAATACCGCGCCCATCCGGACGATTTGCTGAAGCTGTATATCAAAAACGATGCCGGCAAGATGGTGCCGTTTTCTGCTTTCCTATACATCGAAAAGGTCTATGGGCCTGAACAGGTAACTCGCTACAACATGTACACTTCGGCGATGGTCAATGGCCAGCCAGCCGATGGCTATAGTAGCGGACAGGCCATTGAAGCGATTAAACAGGTGGCGGCGCAAAAATTGCCGAAAGGCTTTGGTTACGACTGGGCGGGTTCTTCACGCGACGAGGCCAATGCCGGTCATCAGGCCATTTATATCTTTCTGATTTGCCTACTGTTTGTGTATCTGCTATTGGCTGCGCAATATGAAAGCTTTCTGTTGCCCATGCCGGTGATTCTGTCCTTGCCGATCGGCATCTTTGGGGCATTGTTCATGCTTTGGGTGATGGGTCTGGAAAACAATATCTACGCGCAAATCGCCATGATCATGCTGATTGGCATCTTGGGCAAAAACGCGATCCTGATCATCGAATTTGCCGCTATGAAACACAAGCAAGGCAATTCGCCGTTCGAGGCGGCCATCGAAGGTGCTGTCTTGCGACTACGCCCCATTTTAATGACTTCGTTTGCCTTTGTCGCCGGACTGATTCCGTTGATGTTTGCGTCCGGTGCCGGCGAGATCGGTAATAACACCCTGGGCTCGGCGGCGGCTGGCGGCATGATATTCGGCACTATCTTCGGCGTCATTGTCATTCCGGGGTTATATGTGACTTTTGCCAGCATTGCAGACAAGCATCGCAGCAATGGTGAAAAAGAAAAAGCCCCCTTTACTGAAACGATTTGATCCTTAATGAAGCGTAAAATTTATTGCGGCGTTGCCGTTTCTGTATTGTCATCTGTTTTAAACGGTTGCTCTCTCAATACCGATCTGTCAATTCCACAACTACCCATGCCGGCCAGTTTTCCAGATAAGTCTGACAGTACTAGCATAGCCAACATCGACTGGCGGCAATACTTTAGCGACCTGCTGTTGTTAAAACTGATCGATACCGCCATCAACAATAATCCCGACCTGCAAATCGCTTTGCAGCGCATTGAGTCGTCACGCTCCAGCATAAAATTGGCTAATGCAGCGATGCTGCCGCAAGTCAGTTTGAATGTGGGTGGGGGTGTGCGTAAATTTGGGCTGTACACCATGGATGGTGCTGGTAATGCGTCAACCGAAATCAGACCCGGTCAAATCGTGCCCGAAAATTTAACGGATATTTATTTGGGCTTGCAGTCGTCTTGGGAGATCGATGTTTGGGGCAAACTGGAAAATCAGCGCAAATCGGCGGTTTCAAACTATCTTGCCAGCATTGAAGCTACCAATTTCGTCATCTCGAATCTGGTGGCCGATGTGGCCATTTATTACAACGAACTGTTGGCTTTGGATCATGAACTGGATATTGTCCGGCAGACCATCCAGAAACAACAGGAAGCCTTGGAGATCATCAAGCTGCAGAAAGAAGCCGGCAGAGCCAATGAACTGGCGGTTCAACAATTCCGCGCCCAATTGCTGGAAACGCAGGTACTGGAAAACCAAGTGCTGCAACAGATCAGCGAAGCCGAAAATCAGATCAACTTTTTGTTGGGCCGCTATCCTCAACCAATAGAACGGGCGAAAAACGTGTTCTACGATGCGGGTCCGCAAGTGATTTTATCGGGGATTCCATCACAGTTATTAAGCAATCGACCGGATATTCGTGAAGCGGAGTTTCAGGTCGAGGCCAGCAAATTCGACTTGAAGGCAGCCAAGGCAGCGTTTTACCCCAACTTCAATATTACTGCCAGTCTGGGTTTTCAGGCGTTCAATCCGGAATTTTTATTTACCTCACCTGCCTCCTTGGCGTATTCGTTGGCCGGTACCCTGGTTGCACCGATTATCAACATGAAATCGTTGGAAGCAGCTTTCAATTCTGCGCAAGCCAGTCAGTTGGCGGCCATGTATCGTTACCAAAAAACCATTCTGAATGCCTACGTCGAGGTGGCCAATCAGCTGTCCAGCATTAAGCGTTTGCAGCAAGTCAGTGCACTGAAGAAGCAACAAAGCGAAGCCTTGAAACAATCGGTGGATTCAGCCAACGAGCTTTATAAAGCCACCAGGGCCAGCTATTTAGAAGTGCTCATTGCCCAACAAAGTGCATTGCAATCCAGTTTGGAATTGATCAATGTCACCAAACGGCAGCGCATGGCTACCATCACTATTTACAAGGCCTTGGGCGGCGGTTGGAAGTAATCCAAGTCAGTTGCAGAATTAGCAGATAGGGAATAAATACATGCGTGAGAACATCGCCCAGCTATAACGTAGCAGCTGATTATAATGCTGGTTGAGCTATGTCAAAAATCGTCTTCTTGGCAGAGATTGCCTGGATCCAGGAGCCAAGGCGAGCGGGCGGCGAACAGAGCCTTGTCCGTTATTCGGTTTTCGGCCCCGATCGCCCGCTGCCGTCTCAGAAGGTATGCCGGAATGAGTGGCCTAAAGCCTATCAAACCGTTTTTTCTGCAAGCACACCTTCATGACTGCAAAATACCGCTGTAGCTAGCTGGGCAAAAATGCCATGCTCCACGATGCCGGGTATGTCATTGAGTTCGGCGTTCAAACGCTTGCCGTCAATCTGTTTATCGAAAGCAGTGTCCAACACCAGACTACCGTAAGAGGTCACAAATAAACCGTCGCCATTTTTTCGCAGTTGGCCTTGGCCACCCATTGCAGACAAGCTGTTTTGTACCAGTTGCCAAGCGAACGGCATCACTTCAATAGGTATGGGAAAGTTCTGGCCGATATGCTCGACAGTTTTGCTGTTGTCTATTAACACCCAAAACGCAGCACTAGCCTTGGCAAGCAATTTTTCCCGCACCAGATCAGCGCCACGGCCTTTCAATAAAGTCAAGTCGGGTGCAACTTCATCGGCACCGTCCACATACACATCCAACTCGGCAACATGTTCCATACTGCGTAATGGCAAGCCTAATTGTTTGGCTTTGATAGTGCTGACAACCGAACTGGCAACCACCTGGATTTGTAAACTTTCATGCAGGTGGCGACGGGCTAAAGCTTCGATGAAGTAATTCGCTGTTGAACCAGTGCCAAGGCCAACCAGCATGCCGTTTTGGATTTTTTCAGCGGCATGTTCGGCGACGCGTTGTTTGTCGTTCATGGTTAGCTCCCAGTCTTGAGGTGAAAGATTATTTTTCTAATTTCAGCAGGCGACTTTCAATGATTTTGATTTTTTGGAGCAGCTCAGGCAATTTGGCCAAAGCCGCCAGTTCACGCCAAGCCAGTTTTCGATCTTTGGCCGGGCTGCCCCATACCTGGCTACCGGGTTCCACATCTTGTGATACACCACTTCGCGCCATTACCACTGCACGAGTGCCGATTTTGACATGGTCTGCCACACCGACACTACCAGCTAACACTGCGCCATCTTCAATGGTGCAAGAGCCGGAAATGCCGCATTGTCCGCAAATGATCACATTTTTGCCTACCACGTTGTTATGGCCCAGTTGCACCAAGTTGTCGATTTTGCTGCCCAAACCAATCCGGGTAGAGCCTAACGCGCCGCGGTCGATGCAGGTGTTGGCACCAATTTCGACGTGATCTTCAATGACGACATTGCCCACATGCGGCACTTTAATATGCTGATTATCACGATATTTATAACCGAAACCATCGGCACCTATAATCGCACCGGAATGAATGATGACGTTGTTTCCAATCACGCTGTTATCGTAAATCACCACGTTAGGATGAATCCGGCAGTTTTTGCCAATTGCGACATGGTTGCCAATATGCACGCTGGACTCAATGGTGCTGCTATCGCCGACGCTGCTATATTGTCCGATGGTGGCAAACGGACCAACGTGAGTGTCGAATCCCAGCGTAGACGTGTCCGCCAATACGGCATGCTCAGATACTTGTCTTTTCAGGTGCGGCTCTGGGTGCAGGGCTTTTACTGCATGCAAAAAGCTGATTTCAGGGTCGTTACAAATTAGCAAGGTTAATTCGCTGGGAACTTCTTCATCAATCAATGCTTCGGCAATAAAGCAAGCCGAGGCTTTGCAGTGTTTCAGGTATTTTTTATATTTGCCATCGCTCAGTACGGTGACTTGATGAGCGTGTGCAGTCATGATGTCTGCTGCTGATTGAATAGTAACGGACAAATCACCGCCCTGAGGCTGGGCATTGCAGAGTTTGGCAAGTTCCTTAATTAGCATGCTGTTTCCTATTTCCAGATTCCTGTGATATGAGTAAAGTCATCAGTCCAAGGCTTTAAACCAAAGGTAATGGGCAGTTTTTGCCAGTGACCAATCCGACTTTGCCGCAACCGCTCCAGGCGTTGTGGCTGTTTGCTGATTACCACCCAGTCGGTGGCAACCACCAGTGGGACTTCATTTTCAGGTTTAAATTCCTGCAACAGACCCGATAATTGTAAAGTTTCCAAATGATCTGCCAATACCTTCTTCAAGGCCAGATGACGGTTGGTGATATGAAACGCCAGCATGCCGTCATCTTTCAGTTTGCTGAAGTATAACTGCATGGCTTCACGGGTTAATAAATGCGTGGGCACGGCATCTGAGCTGAAGGCATCCATAATCAACAAATCAAAGCTTTTATCGGCTTCCTGCATCAGTGACAAGCGTGCGTCTCCGATCACCATTTCGGCTTTGGGATTACAACGGTCCAGATAATGAAACCAATTTGAGTCTTTTGCTACCTGTACCACCAGCGGGTCTATTTCGTAAAAGCGCCAGTGTTGACCCTCTTTGTGGTAGCAGGCCAAGGCACCGGCACCGAGCCCGACTGCACCGATACGCCAGTCAGTATTTTCCGCATCATATTCGTTGAACAACTGACCGATAGGACCGGGGCGACTATAGTAGGTGAGCGGAGTGGTGATATTGGCCGGCGTCAGACGCTCTGCACCGTGTTTGGTGGTGCCGTGGTACAACTCATGGACTTTTTCAGGGCGTTGATTTTCATCGGCAATCACCGTTTCACGCACGGATAACACCCCAAAAAATGTTCGCTCCTGATACAGCGTGCTGGATGCCAGACTATGCAAGCCCAACGTGAAGATCAGAATGACTGCGGTCAACAAGCCCAAGCCTAACGGGCTATGGCGGACGGAATAGGTCAGGCCGGCCAATAAAATCAAAGCGCCGCCAATGATGTCCAGATAATCGAACAGGGCTTCGCTGCTGACATAAATCACCAAGCCCAATACCAAAATCAACAAGGGGAAAATTGGCTGCAAAAACCATTTACCCGCGAAAAAACCGGGACGCAGCAACAAAGCTGCTACGATCATGATGGGATATTCGTAGACTGCATTAAAGATAAACGGTGCCACGAAGGTATTGAACAAACCGCCGAGCATGCCGGCAAACGACATGACCAAATAAAAACGGGTTAAATAGTGCGGATGTGGTCGGTGTTTGGCTAATTCGCCATGGCAAACCATGACAGCCAAAAAGAACGCCAGACAATGCAATATTAAATCCAGCCAATAGGGTAATACCGCAGGATTAATAAATGAGTAAGCCAGAAAAATCAATAAAACGGCTGGCTGTGCGCCAACCATTACGGGATGAGCCTGATCAGCCCATTTGGAAAACACCACAATAAACGTCAGTAAATACAATGTCAGTGGCAGTATCCATAACAAGGGAACTGCCGCAATGTCGGTGCTGATGTATTGTGTCAACCCCAGTAAAAGGCTTGAGGGTACAAAAGCCAGTGCCAACCAGTGTAATTGTTGCAAGGGTGTGGGTGCTGGCATAGCTTCGTCGTCAACAGGCTCTGCGCTTTGGTTGCAATCGGTTTGGCTACGCCAAAGCGCTATCGCACACACCAGGATGAGTATGCACAACACGCCGTAACCCAGGCTCCAAAACAGCCGTTGATGGGCCAGTCCGATATTCGGTTCTATGAAAAAGGGATAACTGAGCAATGACAGCAAACTGCCGGCATTGCTAGCTGCGTATAAATAATAAGGGTCGGCACTACTGCGATGACCGATTTGCGAAAACCATTTCTGTAATAAAGGTGCAGTGGTGGACACCACAAAAAACGGCAATCCAATAGCTAAAAACAAAGTCCAGATCAACCAGATAGTAGGGTTGCCTTCTGTGGGGGGATGAGCATCGGGGGGTAGGGCAACAGGTAAGGCAAATACACTGAATATCAATAATGCGGTATGGATTTGAATCTGTCGTTGTCCAGCGGCACGTGTCGTCAACCAGTGTGCATACCAATAGCCGCCAAACAGCACAGCTTGATAAAACACCATACAGGTATTCCATACCGCTGGCGTGCCGCCCAGTAGCGGCAGTAATAGCTTGCCGAACATCGGCTGCAGAACGAACATCAGCAGCGCACTGATGAATAAAGTGCCTGCAAACAAAAAGACTGGTGAAATGAATGGCTTGAGCTGGGTGTTAGACGATATGTTCATTGTTATTGTGATGTTTTACAGCTGTGCCGGCATCAATTCACTCAGGAATTTTTCCAGCGCCCGGCGACATATTCCAGTGCTTCCTGAATATTCAAATCTCGGGTGCCGCCACCGGTGCGGACAAAAAATTTGGGTGTATTGGCTTGAGTTAAAAATACAGGCCTATTGGCAGGGGTAATAATAACCCGGCAAACGTCTTTGTTGTCGATAACATGAAACAATATATGTACATAGGTGCAAAGATCGGCACCCAGATTGTTGGAAATGGCGGAAATCAGGGTTTGTTCAAAACCATCTTGATCCGGTTTTTTCAAGGTTTGATAATCTTTTTCCAGACCGATGACCTCGCCGTCATCTCGCACACCAATCAATAATGTGCCACCGATGTGACTGTTAAAAAAGCCGGCCAGGGTTTTCATCACGACGCCTTCCAGTGCGCGATTAACCCTATCCTCCTGCATATCCCAACGCAAAGAAGATTTGAACTCAATTAACGGACCTTCACCTTGGCGAATAATGGCGGGCAGTTCTTTTTTTAACTCGACTTTTAAAGCATCCAGATCCATCAGACGCCGGTGCAGCATTTTATAAAGTAGCAGCGATAAAACACCCAGGACTGCACCCATTTCGGCATAAAAAAGGATGATGTTGTTCTGATTGATTTGTCCGGTCATCACCTCGTTGAATTGGGTAAACACAAATTCAAGAGAAGACAACGGATCGGCATTGCGTTCACGAGAACTGATGTAATCGTAACTGGGTGCCAGCAGAAAAATGCCGATGCCAGCACCGACCCAAGCGGCCAGCACGTATAACTTGAGTTGTTGTTTCCAGATGGAGAGGAGGAGCAGCAGGAAGCGTTTCACAAGGATATTGGTAACTCTAGTTTTTGATTGCCAATAAAAGCTGGGTTCGCAATCGCTCAACCCAGGTCTGAGTTTTTTGATCAAGCTAAATTAATGGTTGCTGCCCCCTGTGGATGGTACATTGCCTCAAACTTATAGCCTGACGACAGCTAATGCCATTTCAGAAAGCCCGGTTAAGGTTCTGATGATCAATCCATGGATTCATTGGCAGTGGGTTTACCAATAATGTATCCAGTGTTGTTCGTTTGGAATTCGTCAAAAATACCGTCCCGAACAACTGGTCTCGCATTGACAAACCGTTCATGCTTCGACGTTGCTCAGCATGAACGGTTTGTCAATGCGAGACCTCGTATTTCCGCCTTCATCCTTCGACAGGCTCAGGACGAATGGGAAAATCCTTATCAGTCGAGATTGACACCCATATCCTTAGCGATCTTCAAGCTGCGATAAATCACGCACCGCACCCTTGTCTGCAGAGGTGGCAAACTTGGCATAGACCTTCAGCGCCACCGAGACTTTGCGAGGGCGTGGCTTGACCGGTTTCCAGCCCAACAAGTCCTGTTCGGCGCGACGCTGGGCCAATTCCTCATCACTGATCAATACATTGATAGTACGGTTCGGAATATCGATATGAATACGATCGCCATTGCGCACCAAGCCAATTGCTCCACCCGCAGCCGCCTCCGGCGAGCAATGACCGATGGATAATCCGGAGGTGCCACCGGAAAACCGGCCATCGGTTAATAAAGCACAGGCTTTGCCTAAGCCTTTGGACTTGATATAGCTGGTGGGATAGAGCATTTCCTGCATGCCGGGTCCGCCTTTCGGGCCTTCGTAACGAACGACCACCACGTCACCGGCTTTGACTTTGTTGTTCAAGATATTCTCGACGGCTTCGTCTTGCGATTCGACCACATGGGCGCTGCCTTCAAACACCAGCAGGCTGTCGTCCACGCCAGCTGTTTTGATCACGCAGCCGTCCAGGGCGATATTGCCATGTAGTACTGCCAAACCGCCTTCCAAACTGAAAGCGTGTTCGATGGAACGGATGCAGCCTTCGGCACGATCCTTGTCCAGACTGGGCCAGCGGGTGTTCTGGCTGAAAGCAACCTGAGTCGGAATCCCCCCCGGCCCGGCCTTGTAAAACGTTTCGACTGCCTCGCTTGGGTTCGCGGCAATGTCCCATTGCGCGATGGCCTCACCCAGGGTTTTGGCATGCACGGTGGGTACGTCGGTATGCAGCTTGCCGGCCCGATTCAATTCCGCCAGAATTGCCATGATGCCGCCCGCGCGGTGCACGTCTTCAATATGGTATTTCTCGGTGTTGGGTGCCACTTTACATAATTGCGGTATCACTTTGGACATACGATCGATGTCGGCCAGTGTGAAATCAATACCGGCTTCTAGGGCGATGGCCAGCAAATGCAAAATGGTATTGGTCGAGCCGCCCATGGCTATATCGAGCGCGATAGCATTTTCGAACGCTTTAAAGCCGACCGAACGCGGTAGTACCGATTCGTCGTTTTGTTCGTAATATTGTTTGGCCAGTTCGACGATACGCCACCCGGCTTGTTTGAATAACTGTTCTCGGTCGGCGTGGGTGGCGAGCACCGTCCCGTTACCGGGCAAGGATAAGCCCAAAGCCTCTGTCAGGCAGTTCATGGAATTGGCGGTGAACATGCCTGAGCAGGAGCCGCAGGTGGGACAGGCGGAGCGCTCGACAGCTGCTAAATCGGCATCGGACACTTTGCTGTCAGCCGCCATCACCATCGCATCGACCAAATCCAGTTTTTTGACGTTGGGACTTTCGGCCAAACGCACTTTGCCGGCTTCCATCGGACCACCTGAAACAAAGATCACCGGAATATTCAGCCGCATCGCCGCCATCAACATACCGGGGGTGATTTTGTCGCAGTTGGAAATACACACCAGCGCATCGGCGCAGTGGGCATTGACCATATATTCCACGCTATCGGCGATCAAGTCGCGGCTGGGCAAGCTGTAAAGCATACCGTCGTGACCCATGGCAATGCCGTCGTCCACGGCGATGGTGTTGAATTCTTTGGCCACGCCGCCCGCTTGTTCTATTTGACGGGCAACGAGTTGTCCCAGATCTTTCAAATGCACATGACCGGGCACGAACTGGGTAAAGGAGTTGGCAATCGCAATAATCGGCTTATCGAAGTCGCCGTCTTTCATGCCGGTGGCGCGCCACAATGCGCGTGCACCCGCCATATTGCGGCCTTGAGTGGTGGTATGAGAACGATATGCAGGCATGGTAATTCCTACTGAAAGCAAAAAGCGGCATTTAAATGCCGCGGGAAAGGCCGTTAATAACCACTGTTCAATCTGGGGTTAAATCTGTAAAAAATTAAAAGGTATCCCAGCCGCCAGAACGGCGACGCCAGCTGATTTTGGGCAAGATAAAGCCCAGTAAAACCCCAAACAGAGCCAAGCCGCCGCCGTATAAAAACCAGTCTTGATTGCTGCTGTCGGTTAGTGCTTGGTTTTCGCGTTTAAGTTGTTGTAATTCACGTTCGACACTGACTACCCGTTCCTGCAATTGATCACGTTGTTGTTTGATCTGGATTGCATTGGCGGCGGTTT
Organism: Methylomonas sp.; assembly: GCA_002928965.1. Taxonomy (GTDB): domain Bacteria; phylum Pseudomonadota; class Gammaproteobacteria; order Methylococcales; family Methylomonadaceae; genus Methylomonas. The sequence goes on along the minus strand of PERU01000003.1, from coordinate 146,371 downwards.
GTTGTAATTCGGACAATTCAGCGCTCAGTCTATCGCGTTCTTTACCTAATTCAAGTCCACTGGTCTGGGCAGTTTTGAGCGTTTTATTTTCTTCCAACAGTGTTTCCAGTTTTTTGGTGGCATTTTCCAGTTGTACTCGACTGATTGGTTCAGGACTTATATAGCGGGTCAGAATAAACCCTTCTGAGCCATTACTGGTTTGCACATAGGTGTAACCATTTTCGGTGTTATCTCCCAATACATTCAATGCGGTGCCGGCAGGCAGCATTTTGATGATTTTGCTACGTTCACTTTCGCTGCTGCGCAGGGGGATTTCTACACTGTCCGTCACGTAACCAGTCTTGGCTTGAGCTAAGCTGCTGATGGCGATGAGAACAAGCAAACTGGTTAAGGATTTTTTCACAGTGACACTCTTGATCGTCAAACTAAAGTCAGGATTCTAGCGAAATTATCTACAGATGAGAAATTCCAGCAAGGCTTTTTGCGCATGTAGCCTATTTTCAGCTTCCTGGAAAATAACACTCTGTGCACCGTCAATTACATCAGCAGACACTTCTTCACCGCGGTGAGCCGGCAAACAATGCATGAATAGTGCATCGGGATTGGCTGCCTGCATCACTTGCGCATTAACCTGATAATCCTGAAAAGCCATTTCGCGCTTTTTCTGTTCGTCTTCCTGACCCATGCTGGCCCAGACGTCGGTAACTACTAAATTCGCCTGTTTGGCTGCCAGTTCCGGTGAATTGAAAAATGCCACCCGGTCGCCCGCCGCATCGACGATGCTTTGTACAGGGCGATAATCAATCGGGCAGGCAATATGCAGTTTAAAGTCAAATTGGCGCGCGGCATTGATATAGGAATGGCACATGTTATTGCCATCGCCTATCCATGTTACGGTCTTGCCGGCAATGTCGCCGCGGCATTCAAAATAGGTTTGCATGTCTGCAAGTAATTGGCAAGGGTGCAACAAATCGCTTAAGCCGTTGATAACCGGTACGCGTGAATGTCTGGCAAAAGTGTTGACGGTTTCATGCGAGTGGGTGCGCAGCATGATGCAATCGACCATGCTGGAAATTACTCGTGCACTGTCTTCCAACGGTTCGCCACGACCGAGCTGGGTATCACGTGGAGACAGGAAAATTGCACTGCCACCGAATTGCGCCATACCGGCTTCAAAAGAAATGCGGGTGCGGGTAGAGGATTTCTCAAACACCATGGCCAACACTTTGCCTTTCAGGGGTTGAAAGTCCGGGTCACGGTGATTTTTAAGCTGAATGGCCCGTTGAATCAGGGTGCGCAATTCGTGTTGGCTCAGGTCCAGCAGGCTGGTGAAGTGTCTGGGTTGCATAGGTTTACTGATGAGTATGTTCTTGAATAAGCGCCGACAAGGTACTGGTTAACTGATCGATTTGAGTGTCGTTAATCACCAGTGGCGGTAATAGGCGTATGGTGCTATCGGCTGTTACGTTGATCAGCAGGCCTTGTTGCAGGGCTTTGCCAACCAGTTCACCGCAGGGTGCATCTAATTCAATACCTATCATCAGACCTTTATGACGAATTGAAACGATATGCGGATTATGGCGGTTCAAATGACTGATAGCGTCACAAATGCGCCTGCCTTTATGTGCTGCATTGGCAACCAATTCAGTATTGTTTAATGTGTCGATCACTGCCATAGCGGCGCTACATGCCAGCGGATTGCCACCGAAAGTCGAGCCATGGTTGCCGGCAGTCAAAATGCTTGCTGCCTTGCCTTGAGCCATGCAGGCACCAATCGGCACCCCATTGCCCAATGCTTTGGCGAGCGTGCAAACATCCGGCAGAATATCATTGTGCTGATAAGCCAAAAACCGACCGGTACGACCGATACCGGTTTGAATTTCATCCAGCATCATCAATAAATTGTGTTGGTCGCAAATTGCTCTGATTTGATTTAGATAATCCCCAGCCGGAATATTTACACCGCCTTCGCCTTGAATAGGTTCAACCAGAATCGCCACGATTGTGGGGTGTGTCTGAATGGCTGAGTGAATAGCGGCTATGTCGTTATAAGGGACGTGCACAAAGCCGGGTAATAGCGGCGCAAAACCTTGTTTTACTTTGCTATTGCCAGTTGCGCTTAAAGCTCCCATGGTGCGGCCATGAAAACTTTTGTCCATGGTCAGGATAAGAGGCTCGTTGATGCCTTGTTCATGACCATATTTGCGGGCCAGTTTGATGGCCGCTTCGTTGGCTTCTGTACCAGAATTACAAAAAAACACATTGTCCATGCCGCTGAGTTTGCACAGCGCATCAGCCAAATCAGCCTGTAATTTCACCCCATATAAATTGGACGTGTGGATCAGCGTCTGGCTTTGCTGGCACAATGCGGTACTCACGGCGGGATGCGCGTGCCCCAGATTGCAGACTGCAATACCTGCTAATGCGTCCAGATAGCGATTGCCGTCGGTATCCCATAACCAAGCGCCTTCGCCTCGCTCAAAAGTAACTGCCTGCCGGGCATATGTTGGCATGATATGGGTTGTCATTTTTGCTGGACTTTTAGTGAGTAGTGAGAATGGACTTGTTCAAAAAAAAGCCGCGATTATATTTTTTTGAAATCCAGTAGGCAATACATTGTTATCCAACACTGCAAATTAATGGCAGCGTTGGCTTTGGGTTCATCCGGGTTTGCTGGTTTTAGCGCTCAGCAGAGTCTGGTCATTTGTCGCGGTTATTTTGCCTAGGGCTTTTTCTAAAGCAGCATCCTGCTGATAAATATCATTGTAAAAGTGAACTTTATTTGTGTGATCTACAAAAGAAGTGGCGTAGAGAAACAGAACCGGAATGGGTTTTTTCAAGGTGACCCGGCGGGTTTTGGAGCCGGACATGGCTTCCTGAATAGCCTGCAGATCCCAGGCTGATTCAGGTTGGTTGTTTAATACAAATTCAGCCAGTTTTTCAGCCTCGGCAACCCTGACGCAACCATGGCTGAAATCGCGACGGCTACGATTAAACAAGTTATGGTTGGATGTGTCGTGCAAATACACATCTTCCTTGTTGGGAAAAATGAACTTAACCTTGCCCAAAGGGTTTCCACTGCCTGGGCGCTGTCTGGCGCGGACACGACCTCGGCGAATATCATCCAGAAAACCCTCCAATGCCTCCAGATTATCCGGTGCACTTCGGTTGACCAGTTCCATATTCTGGCTTTGCAGATAAGAAAAATCATTATAAAGCTTGGGTAAAATTTCCTTGTCCATGATGCTTCTGGGGATGTTCCAGTAGGGCATGAATTCCAGGTATTCCATCTGCTCAAACAAAACCGGGGTCTGATTTTGCAGGGCTTTGCCGACGATGACCCGCATATTTAAGGTCTCGGTGTCATCCATGGAATTAAAAGCCCACAACTGAAAAGCCGGGATATTGACGATAATCAGCGGGCCTTCGATGTCGTCAGGAAGCCAGCGTAATCGTTCCATGGCCAGTTCAATTCGCAGGATTTTCTGATCGAGTGACTCGTTAAGTTTGGTGGCAGTTTCCTTGCCAATCACGCCATCGGCTTTCAAGCCAATTTCCTGCTGGAATTTTTTGACGCCTGCCTGCAATTCAATATCGTAATTGTCTGATACCGGCTTGGCTTTGACATCTTCCGGTAAAGCACCCAAGGCAATCAGTCGTTGTTGCAAATCGGCCAGTTGCGGGTGGTGCTGGCCAGGGCGTAAGGCGCCATCAATAATCAAGGGTTGAAAATTGGCCTCTTGTGGGGTTTGTCGATAACTGGCTAAAACCTGTTTTAATTGCTGATACTGCTTAACTTTGGGTTGAATGCGCTCGGGTAATGCGGTTAGCGAATTTTTGTCGAGAGCGTCCATGATCAAACCGACTATATCCAGTTTGGTTTTGTAGCCGAAAGGCGCGGGATAATTAAGTTGTTGCGGATTGACACGCCCGGCATGCAAGTCATTTAAAAACCGGACCAAGGCGATGGATAGAGCTGTATCGAGTTGGGCCAGTTCATTGACCGCACTAGCGGGCATGCTGCTAGCCACATGCAGATTGTTTTTTAAGGCTTCGGTGTCGTAATCCTGGGCTAAAAGACCATCGGCAGCTGCGTGTTCGAGTATTGTCAATGCCTGTTGAATACGTGTGTCAGACTGCTGCGGACCCAGCCATAGCAACTGATTGTGGTTGAACTGATATAACTTGACGATTTGATCGGAAATTCCTGAGAAATCGGGCTTGTTCAATAAGGCATTTTGCTGACTGGTTATAAGTGAGGCAATGGCAGCGCTGGCGTCAGTGGATCGGTTGTTTTCATCCGCTGTCGAACTCGGTTGAGCAGAAATAAATAACAAAATCACCACAGGAAACATCAGGCCAAGATTTATTGCCAGTTTTTTAAAGCCAGTCGTTTTCATATAAGTCGATAGGATAGACGCAGCGCAATACCTAGTGCAGATACACACAGCATCAAATAATTTTAAAATGTTCACTTTTGCCTTTATACAACAAATCACAGCGAATTGAGCATAAAAAACAACAACTCATTAAAATAATACTTAAAAGTAGCTGAATTGTTGGTGGTGATTCGCTATTTTACCAGGAATTCATCAAATTCATGATTGATGGTAAGGCATTTCACCAAGCCTTCTGACACGTGTTCTCTTCAACACGACCGCTCGAGTCCATATCGGAGCAGGCATCGTTGCCATAATGCTTGACTGGGAGTTTTGTTGACTTTTAGCGTGCTTAAATCACGCGGAACCCCGGAAATCTGCAATCGATCCCGGTTTAGCAGTGTGAGAGTGCTGACAATAACAAGCTCTGGCTTTGCCCGGGGGGATTTAACTTGTTAGAATGCAACACGTTTATTTTTAAGATTTGCCATGAAACATATCGAACTTCTTTCCCCCGCTGGTACCATCCGTAACATGCGCTATGCCTTTGCATTTGGTGCGGATGCCGTTTACGCAGGCCAACCTCGTTACAGTTTGCGGGTGCGTAATAACGATTTTATGGCAGATAATCTCGCCAAAGGTATTGCCGAAGCTCATCAACTGGGCAAAAAGTTTTTTTTGGCGGCAAACGTCATTCCACATAACGCCAAAATCAAAACCTTTCTTAAAGACATAGCACCGATCATTGCCATGCAACCGGATGCTTTGATTATGGCCGATCCGGGCTTGATCATGATGACCCGCGAACAATGGCCGGATATGCCGATTCATTTGTCCGTTCAAGCCAACACAGTCAATTATGCCAGTGTGCGTTTCTGGAAAAGTATGGGTGTGGAGCGGGTGATTTTATCTCGTGAATTATCTTTGGATGAAATTGCCGAGATTCGTCAGGAATGCCCGGATATGGAACTGGAAGTATTTGTGCATGGCGCTTTATGCATCGCTTACTCAGGACGTTGTTTGTTATCGGGCTACTTTAATCATCGCGATCCGAATCAAGGCACCTGTACCAATTCGTGTCGGTGGAAATACGATACCAAACCTGCCGTTGAAACTGCCGAGGGTGATTACGTGCTGGGGGATAGCGAAGTCATCTCCATGGGCGACCTGAATGCCGGATTGAATACGGCCAGTTGCGGTGGGGCCGAACGTCATCCGTTGGCGGATAACATTTACTTTTTGGAAGAAGAAGGCCGGAAGGGTGAATTATTGCCGGTTATGGAAGATGAAAACGGCACTTACATCATGAATTCCAAAGACTTGCGGGCGATTGAGCACGTGCAGCGTTTGGTGGAAATCGGTATTGATAGTTTGAAAATTGAAGGTCGCACCAAATCGCATTTTTATGTGGCTCGGACCGCGCAAACCTATAGACAAGCTATAGATGATGCTTTGGCTGGTCGACCATTTCAACCCGAATTGATCGGCATCCTGGATAATCTGGCCAATCGCGGTTATACGGATGGCTTTTATCAACGCCACCATACCCATGAACATCAAAACTACATCTCAGGCTATTCCAAAAGTCATCAACAACAGTTCTGCGGTGAAATAACTTCATTCGATCCTGAAACAGGTTTGGCGGATGTAAGCGTTAAAAACAAATTTACTGTGGGTGATCGCCTGGAGTTGATTTTACCGGAGGGAAATCGTGATATATCTGTAGAAACCATGTTTGATAAGTGGGGTAATCCGATGCAGGAGGCTTCTGGCGGGGGTTATGAAGTTAAAATTCCGTTACCGGGTGCAGATTGTCAATATGGTTTGTTAGCACGCTATTTCTGATTTTCTTGAGGAGGAGGCAGCATGGGTTTTGTTACAGCTGATCTTTGTGATCGCTTTGCTAACCAGGAAAATTTTCAGGTTGCTGAATCGTTACTCAGACACTTTGGCGGTAAACAGCAATTCTCCGGACAAATAACCACCTTAAAGGTTTTTGAAGATAATTCACTGGTGCGTAATGCATTGGAAGAAGCGGGTCAGGGTAGAGTACTGGTCATCGATGGCGGAGGCTCCAAGCGCTGTGCTTTATTTGGCGATACGTTGGCTGATCTGGCTGTCAGCAATGCCTGGGAAGGCATCATCGTTTATGGTTGTGTGCGGAGTTCTGTGATGATCAGTCAAATGCCGATCGGTGTAATGGCGCTGAATACACACCCATTGCGTAGTCGAAAACATGGGCAGGGTAATCGCGATGTCATGATCAACTTTGTCGGGGTTAATTTTAAAAAAGATCATTTTTTATATGCCGATCATGATGGAATTGTCGTCTTCGATGAAAAATTGGATTAAAATCCACTTGTCTTAACCAAGTAAAATACTCAGGAATTATGCAAATCGTACTCGCAAACCCACGTGGATTCTGTGCCGGCGTTGACCGGGCTATTGAAATTGTTGATCAAGCCATTGATACTTTTGGGGCGCCGATCTATGTTAGACATGAGGTGGTGCATAACCGTACAGTGGTTGATGGCTTAAAGGAAAAGGGCGCCATCTTTATAGAAGACATCAGTGACGTTCCGGTTGGTTCGTATTTGATCTTCAGTGCACATGGTGTTTCAAAACAAGTGCAAAAGGAAGCCGAAGAACGTCAGCTGACAGTGTTTGACGCTACCTGTCCTTTAGTGACTAAAGTGCACATGCAAGTTGCCAAGCACGCCAAGCAAGACAGAGAAGTGATCTTGATTGGTCATGCCGGCCACCCGGAAGTGGAAGGCACCATGGGACAATACGATAAATGCACGGAACATGGTGACATTTATCTGGTTGAAACCCCAGAAGATGTCAAGAATTTAAAGGTCAACAATCCAGATAATCTGGCCTATGTGACCCAAACTACCTTGTCGATGACCGATACCAAAGTGATGGTGGATGCATTACGGGAACGTTTCTCTTCCATCAAGGAACAAAAGAAGGACGATATTTGTTATGCCACGCAGAATCGTCAGGATGCGGTACATGATTTGGCGAAAATATCCGACTTGATATTGGTAGTGGGTTCACCGAACAGTTCCAACTCCAACCGGTTGCGCGAAATCGCCGAGCAATTGGGAAAAGCAGCTTATTTAATCGACACATCAAAAGATCTCAAGCCGGAATGGCTGGAAGGTATCAATGTTGTAGGCGTTACTGCCGGTGCCTCTGCTCCGGAAGTATTGGTCCAAGAAGTGATCAATCAACTCAAGGTTTGGGGGGGTGAAACAACGACGGTTAAAGAAAACAAAGGCATTGAGGAAAAAGTGGTATTTTCCATTCCAAAAGAATTGAAAAAACACATTCAAGCCTAAGGTTAACAAGTGATTTGAAGGGGGCATTATATGGCTTTAACTGCAATGGATCTGGTGGCAAATGCCAAACAGCACATTAAAGAGATCGATACCCATGCAGCTGAAAATCAGTTGCAAGACAATTTGGTGCTGGATGTAAGGGAGCCCGCTGAGTTTGCGGCAGGCCATTTGCCTGACGCTATCAATATCCCTCGCGGGGTTCTGGAGTTTCAAATCGCCAATCACCCCAATTTTCAAGGCCAGCAAGCTGCAGATATTTTAGTGTATTGCCAAACCGGCGGTCGATCTGCATTGGCTACCCATGTATTAAATCAGCTGGGTTATACCCAGGCCGTCAGCATGGCGGGTGGCTTTAAAGCTTGGGTGGAGAGTGGTTTGCCACTTGGCTGAAATCAACGAAGTTCGTATCGATAAGTGGTTGTGGGCTGCGCGTTTTTTCAAAACCCGCAGCTTGGCAGCCGCTGCTGTGAACGGCGGCAAAGTCCATGTCAACGGACAACGTTGCAAGCCCGGCAAAGATATCAAGGTAGGCGACTTGGTTAGCGTGACTAAAGAGCAATTCACCTGGCAAATTGAAGTCACCGACCTTAATAAACAGCGACGTCCTGCCAAGGAAGCCTCATTGCTGTATCAGGAAGAAGACGTCAGCGTAGTTAAGCGGCAGCAACAAATCGAAGTCCAAAAACAGCAACAGGCACTATTAGCCCCCTCAGAGCGCGAACGAAGGCCGAATAAAAAACAGCGCCGACAAATTCATCGATTTAAGCAGGATAGCTTGTAGCGGACACATAAGATCTAGCTCGCTTAATACAAATATGAAACCAAGCTATAAAAATATAGCCTGACAATGTACTTCCCCTTATCATTTCTAATGTTTTGCCGGTATTCGATCAGAAAATGCAGCAAAACTTGAGTCATTTAATCAGGATATTCGATGTCGATACGCCCCGTATTAGTTCTGCATACCGTTATACTCGCCAGTGGCCTGTTAGCCGGTTGTGCCACCAGCCGACAACTGGCTGTCGATTACCCCAAAACAGAAACGATCCCGTTACCGCCCCTGAAAGGTCAATCGTCAGTAACCGCTGATGATTACTATGTGCAAATGGTGTCTGAATTCGAGTTCAAGGGCGATACTGCCTTGAAAGGCGGATGCAGCGATGTCGGTGGTGGTTATGAAAGTGGGGATATATCAGCCGCCTTGTTGTTTAATGTGCGCAACGAACCACTCAAACTCAAACGCGAAACCAGTGGATTTTTATATCAAGCCAGTACCGGCAAGTGCAATTTCAAGCTGGAAACCAAAAAAGCCTATCTAACCCCCTGGTTAAGACTGGATTCTGCCAAAGATACCCAATTTGAATACAGTTTTCTGACAAGTAATAGCCACGAAACCAATCTGTCCGAATTAGTCGGCGACATTAATGCTGCCAGTGGCTTGATGGCCATCACTGGCGTTGGGACAGGCATTGCCGTGATGGGCAAACTAGCCAGTAACTGGGTAGAGGCTAGCGCAGCACAGCCTGCAGTGACCAAACCTGCACCTTCTGCAAAAATCAGTTCGGAAACGCATAATTTACCGGCCAGCGTTGTGTTTAAAAACGAAACTGCCACCCTGAATCAAAGTCGTCTGGCAGTTTTTGAGGTCGTCGATGCCGGCATCAAGCTATGGGCCAATGAAACCAAATTATTAGGCGAAATGCGCATATATCCTGAGTTGACTCCATCCTTACTTCTCAAGTCCATGCTGGAAGGCGTGCCGGATGCGCATGATTTATCGTTGGAAGAGTTGCTACGGTTACCCATTCAAACAGCCCAGGGTGAAATGCCGTTACAGCAGCTGATTGATAAAGTCGATCAGCCCGAAAAACTGAATCTGAAGCCTGACTGGCAAAATTATGATGACACCGAAAATCAATGTCGGCGTTTGAAATTGATCATGAAGGACCTGGGATTCAACAAATTTGACCGGAATGCGGTGCTTTATTATTTTCTTGCCAAATCACCGGACTGGAAAAACTTCAACATTACTCAGCAGAAAGCCATGGCAGATGCCATTCGTCCCCGTGTTCTGGAACAATATCGCAGTAAAAACTTTGCCGGATGTCTGGCGAATGACGACTTCGGGGTGATGAAAAGCATGCGTCTGCCCATCAATACCGAACAGGATTGGGATAATTTAACCAGCAATCGCCAAAAGAAAGAAGGCGTGATTAGTTCGGTACAGTCTTCGGGCAGACAATTGGCAACTGCTTTGAGTAATCCAGATAAGGATGAAGTTACTCGCCAACTATATCCCTTGCTCAACACAGAAAAAAGCGGTAATGGTACGGTGCTGTTGCAGAATCATCTTGGCAAGTTTGGTCTTGAAAATTTATTGCAACTGCAAACTATCGCTGATGAAGGTGTCGTCATCAATGCAGGTCAATTGGCAACGGTAATGGCAGGCATGGCGATTGATAGTTTCAGTTGTGTCAGACCGGCCCAAGAACAAGGCCAGCCGTTGGCTAACATTGGCATCAACTTATTTGCTACCAAACCCGGTAGTCCTCGCGAAAAAGGGGGCGCACTGGAATTTGAAATTTCCCAAGGCAAAATTATTCGCATAGCCTTCCAACATCCATCATTCCGGGATTTTGAACAAAATATCGCAGACTACCCCGATTTGGGCGGTTGCCGGATTGAGGCCGATTTTTTAAATAAATTGCATTAGGCCGGGTCGTTAATGCTAAAAAAAATACTGATTGCTTGCTTGGCGTTGGCGTTTGTTTTTGCGGGCTTTGCCGCTACGGGGTTTTATCTGCTGCCTAAGGTGGCAACAGATAAATTGCCTGCATTATTGTCAGAGCAAACGGGGCAAACTGTAACGTTGCAGGCAGTTGAATTTAATCCTTTTGATGTGACGGCAGCATTACACGGGTTGAGTATTTCAAAACCGGGCGGCGCTGCATTACTCAGTTTTGAACAACTGACTGTTGATGTCAGTCTTTTAGAATCACTTAGACAAAGCGAGTTGGTACTAGCGTCGTTGGCATTAAACAAGCCGATTATCAATCTGGAACGACAGGCTGATGGACAGCTTAATTTTTCGGATTTAATCAAGACAGTTACTGCTGGAGGTGACTCGGCAGAGCGAGCTTCAGAACCCAGTCCACCGATTAACATATTGATTCATAAAATAGATTTAAAAGCAGGTCAGATTAGCTGGCTTGATCAAGCCGCCGGTCAACAAGCTAAGGAAACCCTGATACCTGTCAATATTGTCCTGACAGACTTCAGTACCAAACCCGACACTCAAGCCCGGTTGGCGGTGAATTTACATTTGGAATCCGGCGGGAACTTTGATTGGCAAGGCGATGTTAATTTGGCAGCACTGAGTTCCAAAGGCCAAATCAAACTGGATGATTTAAACTTAAATAAGGTCTGGCAGCTGTTTTTACAGGATCTGCTACCGCTGGAAATCACCGAAGGTCAGTTGTCTTTGCTCGCGGATTACGACCTTAAGAGTCATGATGCTGCCGGCACGCAACTGATTTTGCCGAATGCAACTGTTGGTATCAAACAATTAGCTTTAAATGAGAAAAATAACACCGACAGTTTGATAGTCGTGCCTAATTTTGATGTCAGCGGACTCAAGTTGGATCTGCAAAAACAACACATTGATATCGCCAAAATCACCAGCGAGCATGCGTCAATAAAAGCTTGGTTGCAGGCCGATGGGCAGATCAACTACCAAAGCCTGTTTGCCCATGATCAAGCCGATCAAGCCGCAGCCAAAACTGAGGAAGTCGATACAAAACCCGAACAGTCATGGCAGATCCATTTGGGCGAATTGGCATTAAGCAACTATCAAATTGACTTTACCGATCACACACACAGCAAACCCGTCAATATACAGTTGAGTGAGTTCAACGCCAGTTTGAAAGATTACCGAAATCAGGATGGCCTCAGTTTGCCTTTAGAAGTAAGCACCCGTTTTAACAAAGTCGGTAGTATGAAGATTGCAGGTAACACCGTTTTATCGCCGTTTTCGGCAAAATGGTCCCTGGATATGCAGGCCATCAAGCTCAAGACTTTTCAAAGTTATCTGGATCCTGTCTTAAATCTGGAACTGGTGGATGGTGCATTTAATACCCATGGTCAACTAAATATGCTAATGGCCGAGCCGTTGCAATTAACCTACCAGGGCAATGCCAACATCGATAATGTGATTACCCGCGACAAAGCCAAGAACAAGGATTTCGTCAAATGGGCCAATCTGGATGTGCAGCAGATAGTGTTGGATGTGGCTAAGCAAGACTACCGATTGGGTAAGGTCATTTTTGATCAGCCTTATGTACGGTTCATGATAAAAAAAGATGGCACCACTAACGTTGACGATCTGATCGTGGTTCAAGCACCGGCTCCCTCCCAGCCAGCCAGCACAACAATTAAGCCTGTAAAGCAAACGGATGAGCCTGTTGTAACCATCGGCAAGATTGAAATGAAGCAAGGTCAATCGGATTTTGCCGACTACTCGTTAATTTTGCCTTTTGTGGTCAAAATGAATGCTTTAAATGGCTCAGTAGACGGGTTTGGCACCAATAGCAACAGTGCAGCCAATTTACTATTGCAGGGCAGGGTACATGATTTGGCCACGGTTAAAATAAAAGGCAACTATCAATTGCAAAGTGGCGATTCTGATATAACCTTGAATTTCAGTCACATGCCATTACCCTTGGTGACGCCCTATATGGCCGAGTTTGCCGGCTATAAAATTGAAAAAGGCCAGATGGCGCTTGATTTGGCCTATAACATTCAAAAAGGCCAACTATCCGCTCAAAACAAAGTATTTATTGATCAATTGGTGTTGGGCGAAAAAGTTGAGAATCCTAAAGCCGTCTCCTTGCCTCTGGAATTGGGTATAGCGCTCTTAAAAGATTCTAATGGCAAAATTAATCTGGATTTCCCCGTCTCAGGGAGCCTGGAAGATCCACAATTCAGCGTAAGGTCTTTAGTTGCCGATGTGTTGGTTAATCTAATTACGAAAGTGGTCACTTCGCCATTTAAAGCATTAGGATCATTATTCGACACCGATGCCGATTTGAGTGTGGTTAGTTTTGCAGCGGGCCAAAGTGAGCTCAATGCTGAGGAAACTGCAAAACTGGAGCAAGTATCCAAGGCATTGGCATCCAAGCCGGAGTTGGCACTTGAAATCAAAGGCATTGCTTACGAAGATCAGGACTGGCCTGTGTTGCGATTTGATGCTTTGACAGAAATTCTTAAAAAAATGAAATCCGGTGAATTGCGCGACAAAGGTGAAGTTATCCGCTCTGAATACCTGGAATTATCAGAACCGGAATACCAGCGATTATTAACCAAATTTTACGCAGAGGTATTCCCACAAAAAATTGATCGATCACTATTGGGTGCACCGCGTATCAAAGCTAATCCTGATGCGGTTTTTTACCAAGTCGCTCGTCAAGAACTGGAAAATATTTTGCAGCCTGAAACCCAGCGGTTAAATGATCTGGCAGTCAATCGTGCCAATCATATTGCCAAATATTTGGTTGAACAGAGTGGTATCGATAGAAGTCGTATTTATATTTTGGCGTCCGAAGTAAATGCTAAAGACTCAGCGCAGGGAATACATGCTGTGTTGTCGCTGAATGTGGCATCCTGACCTGACGTATGGGTTTGTACTATAATCATGCTCTTATAAAAAATCCCGTTATTTGAAGCGGGAAGTCGAGGAGACAAAAATGAAAACCCGTATTTCCGAAATCTTTCTGTTAGTTTTTGCAACTTTTCTATTACTAGGGATCAATTCAACGGCTATTGCAGCAGAAGGCATGACGTCTTGCACAATGACTTACAAATTAAGCGGCTGGTCTTTCGTGTATAAACAGTATGACGGCATAGGACATATCAGTTGCAGCAACGGGCAGAGAGCTCAGGTGGGGCTTTCTTCTAAAAGCATTGGATTTACTATCGGCAAATCAGAAATCGAAGGAACCGGTGTGTTCTCTTCAGTCAGAAATATCAATGAAATTTACGGTCATTATGCCGCTTTAGGCGGTCATGCCGGTGTGACTAAATCAGTTGATGCACAAGTTCTGACTTCTGGTGAAATCTCGTTGGCAATTACAGGCAAGGGTCGCGGCGTTGATATTGGCGTCACACTCGGTGCATTGACGGTGTCTCCACGATAAATAGCGCTGCCAGTATTTTTGCTTAATATAAAGCCGATGATTGCATTTTATTTCATCCGGGCTATTTAAATGAAACAATGGAAACAGACTTATCCAACCCGATTATTTTTGATGTTCAGATTCGTGCATCATCAATACTCAATTATTTTGAGTATCAGTTAGGGGCGTTTTTTTTCTATAAAGAACCTGTGTTTGGAGAGCCGATTCGAAAACCAAGCTGTGATGCTTGCAACCAAAATTTGGACCATCTGTGAAAAACTCTTTTTTCCTGGTCATTCCTGAGCAAAAAAATGATCCGCAATTAGTGGCTACTTTTGCGGAACCGGCATTAAGACAATGGATTTCAGAACTGCCCAATGCCAATCCCGGTTTGGCAACTCGTTTATTCCAGGATCTGATCAATGATTTGATTTCATTGGAAATGACCACCGCCAGTCGTCTAGGCGCTTTGGAGTTGCTCAGATCGCAGTTTTTAATGATCGAAGATTATTTACGCTCTCGCTTGATCAAATTCGGCTTTCCAAAAGGCGAAATCGAGAAAAAAATCTTTACGCTGGTGGTGTTGATCGAAAAGCAATTTACTATCGGCTATTGGAGTGTGGCGCGCGATTTAACCCGTCGGGAAGTAGGCTGGTTGCAAGGCAAAAATACTGCACTGGCCATTCAGCGTTCCATCAAGGGGCTGAGCAGTATTGTCATCAGCCACTACATCATGAAATACCCGGTGCCTGACTGGATCTGGTATGACTTGCATTCGCTATATAAATTGGCTGTAAAGCTGGGCAAAGAATCTACCAAAGTCGGTGATCAGGCCGGGCTATTCAGCAAATCCAGCAGTGTTGAAGATAGTTATAAACAAATTTTGCTGTTAAGTCTGGCTTACCCATCCGGACTGATGCAAAAAGAGTTTCAAGTCGTTTATGACTTTATCGAGAAAATAAGCGATTTGGTGCTGATTGAGAAAAAGCCGGTTGCAGATCAGATTGAGCAATGCGTTATCTTGATGGATGAGGATTTGCCACCTGGTTTTACCCAACGGAATACCAGTCAGGATAAGCGAAGCGATTCGGCGAAAATATATCTCAATTTAAGTAAATTGCTGAAAATCACCAAGCTGGCAGATAAATATTGCAGCAAGGATGAAGCTCGGTTTAGTTCGCTGGATGAGCATAAATCCGACAACCAGAAACTTTCGGCGGAATTGTTTGAGTATCTGCTTCAGCGATGGCAAGGCAAAGAGCCGCAAGGCACAGCCTATTTTAGCGACCGGTTGAGTCGTTATCTGGCAATTGGACTGGATGCCACCTACGAATTGCAGTTACCCAGTCGAGCCTTGCCTGGTGAACTTGAAGTATTAACTGAAACAGATTCGGATCGATCGCTGTATTGCAGTTTCGAAAAAGAAGGGGTGCTATCGATAGGCAGTATGGTCAGTTTTAGACGAACCAATGCTTTGCCTCATCAACGTTGCCTGGGTGTGGTTTGTAAAATCCTGCTGCCAAAACAAGACAGTAAGCTCATTTTTGAAATCACCGTGATTGCAGCTCAATCTTATTCAGTCACCTATCAGGAGCCTGATGTTTCGCCTGAATCTGAGCGGCGACATGCTTTGTTGTACGGGGTTACGTCTGACGATACCGAAAGAAGTTATATCATCATTGAATCCTTCATGATAAAAGATGGCGATATATTAAGAATGTTTATGGGACAAGAACATTTTCCTATCATTCTGAATGGCCGTAAAAATGTGGGTCTGGGTTATTGGCAATTTGAATGCAGACGCATCATGGAAAAACCAGGTCAGCAACAGACAGGCAAAAAAGGGTATGATTTTATCTGACATTCGCAGCTGCTTTTGGCAGCAAACCGCCGTTAAGGCACACGTTTTTTTCACTAATTATTAATGACAGTAGACCACGATCAGGCAACTGATTTTAAAAGCCTCGAAGATCCTCACGCCTTGCGTGAGGCCGAGAAATACGAAAACCCCATTCCCAGCCGTGAGTTAATCCTGCAACTGATTACTCAAGCCGGTAAACCTTTACGTCGCCAACAAATTGCTCAACAGTTTGGATTGGAAACGCCGGATGCGCTGGAAGCCCTGCGACGGCGTCTGCGTGCCATGGAGCGCGATGGGCAACTGGTATTCAACAGCCGACAAAAATACAGCCTGGGTGATGGACACAATATCATTGCCGGACGGGTGTTGGGCCACCCTGATGGCTTTGGTTTTTTAAAACCGGATGACGGCAGTGATGATTTGTTTTTATCCCCGCGGGAAATGAAGCCGTTGCTGCATAACGACCGGGTTACTGCACGAGTGACAGGTTTGGATCGCAAAGGTCGTCGCGAAGGCGGCATCATTGATATTACCGAACGCAACACACATCAGGTCGTAGGCCGATTTTATGTTGAAGGTCGGGTGGCTTATGTAGTGCCGGATAATAAAAAAATCATCCATGAAGTATTGATTCCCAAAGAAGATATAGGCCACGCAAAAAAAGGCCAGATCGTAGTGGCTGAGATCATTCAACAGCCGACTGCGCATTGTCAGCCGATTGGTCGCGTCACTGAAGTGTTGGGCATGCATATGGCACCCGGCATGGAAATCGAGATGGCGATTCGATCGCACGATTTACCAAATCAGTGGCCGGATGCTTTGCTGGAGGAAATCAAATCCCTGACGCCGGAAGTACCGGAACAAGCCAAAGCGGGCAGGGAAGATATTCGGCATCTGCCGCTAGTAACCATCGACGGTGAAGATGCAAGGGATTTCGATGATGCCGTGTACGCGCAAAAAACCACCAAAGGCTGGAAGTTGCTGGTGGCTATTGCTGACGTGTCTCATTATGTTCATGTCAATACGGCTTTAGATGCCGAAGCGCAAAATCGCAGTACCTCGGTGTATTTCCCCGAAAAAGTCATTCCGATGCTGCCGGAGATTTTATCTAACGGCCTATGTTCCCTGAATCCGAATGTCGACCGATTCTGTATGGTCTGCGAATTGCTGATCAATCAGGATGGCAACGTATTGCGCTCACGTTTTTTTGAAGCGGTGATGCGCTCTCATGCCCGGTTGACCTATACCCAGGTCGCGCAAATGCTAGTGGAGGGCAATCAAAAGCTGGCGAAGAAATACGCTACATTGATGCCGCATTTGGAAAGTTTGTATAGTTTGTACAAAGTCATGCGTTACCAACGCGAATTGCGCGGTGCCATGGATTTTGATACCCAGGAAACCCGTATCGTGTTCGGCCCGGAACGTAAGATTGCCGAGATCGTGCCACTGGTGCGCAATGATGCCCACAAACTGATCGAAGAATTCATGATCACCGCCAACTCGGCGGCAGCCAAGTTTTTGAATCGTAAAAAAATGCCACGGCTGCTGCGAATTCATGATGGCCCTGGCCCAGAAAAACTATTGGCATTAAAAACTTTTCTGGGTGAATTGGGCCTGCATCTGGGCGGAGGTGCGCAGCCCACACCTTTGGATTACATGCATTTGCTGGAATCGGTTAGAGAACGCAAAGATGCGCATCTGATACAAACCTTATTATTACGCTCAATGTCTCAAGCCGTTTATAGCCCGGAAACCAAAGGGCATTTCGGTTTGGCATTGGAAGCCTATGCGCATTTCACCTCACCGATTCGTCGATACCCGGATTTGCTGGTGCATAGAGCGATTCGGCATTGTTTAAAAGATAAAAAACCAGCTGAATTTCAGTATTCACACCCTGATATGGTGATCCTGGGTGAGCATTGTTCGGCCAATGAACGCCGAGCCGACGACGCTACTCGCGACGTGGTCAGTTGGCTGAAATGCGAATACATGATGGATAAAATCGGTGAAGAGTTTGACGGCATCATATCTGCTGTCACCGGTTTTGGATTTTTCGTTGAATTGCAATCCATCTATGTAGAAGGCTTGGTGCATATCGCCTCGTTACAGAATGATTATTTTGCATTTGATGCCAGCAGGCATCAACTTCATGGCGAGCGGACCGGCGTGCGTTACCGTTTGGGCGATTTGGTCAAGGTGCGGGTGGTAAGGGTGACACTGGACGACAAAAAAATCGACTTTGAATTGATTCAACCGGGTAAAAGCGGCAAAAAGGCCACTAAAAATCCGGCAAATAAATCGCGTGGAAAAAAAGCGACCTCGGGTGAAAATGATCGCAAACCCACAGCTAAATCCAAAAGACGCCGCAAATCATGAATACAACCCAATTATTCGGCATTCATGCCGTGCAAGCGGCCTTGGATTATTCACCGCAAAAAATTAACCGAGCCTGGGTGGATAGTCAGCGCCAGGATGCCCGACTGAAACAACTGGTGGATGAGTTGCTTGCTTTGGGAATTTCACCGGAAAAAACCGAACGCAAAAAACTGGAACGCATGGCCGACGGCAAAAATCATCAAGGCATTATCGTTGCTGTGGAATTGCCTGCCATGCTGGGTGAAGATCGTTTGAAGGACGATGTGTTGGCTTTAACTGAAACTGCATTTTATTTGGTGCTGGATCAGGTGCAGGACCCACATAATTTAGGTGCCTGTTTACGGACTGCCGATGCGGTTGGTGCACATGGCATTATAGTCACCAAGGACAATGCGGTCGGTATTACGCCTACGGTTTGCAAAGTGGCCAGCGGCGCGGCAGAAACCGTACCCGTCTATCAGATTACCAATCTTGCCAGGACATTGCGTTGGCTTAAGGAGCAGGGTATCTGGATCATGGGCACGGCCGGTGACGCAGAGCAAACCCTTTATGATTTGAAGCTGGATATGCCGTTGGCGATAGTCATGGGTACCGAAGGTACAGGCATGCGTCACTTGACCAGACAGCATTGCGATTTTTTAGTCAAAATCCCCATGGCCGGTCAGGTGGAAAGTCTGAATGTCTCGGTAGCCGCTGGGGTGATGATGTATGAAGTCTTTCGGCAGCAGCATGCCTGATCCTTATGCGTTGGCTGTTGATGTGGTTATTGATGACAGCTCAACCCGTTCATGCAGAATTCAATCCGCAAAGCGTGGTGATGAATTGTCTTATTTGCCACGATTCTGAGAAAAACTCATCATCAGGCGAGGTTCCTGATTTGGCGGGTTTGACGTCAGCGGAGTTGCATCAGGCTTTGCTGGATTTTAAATATGACAGACGATTTGCAACCTTGATGCCGCGGATTGCCAAAGGCTATAGCGATGCTGAAATACAAGCAGTTGCAGATTGGTTGTCTCAATAAAGTTGGTCGTTATGGATAGACGCCATTTTCTAAAATTTTCAGCAGCTGGCGGCGCTCTATTGACCGGCTGTGCACCTTTTCAAGTTAAAGATACCAAAGCACATGTGGTTGTGATTGGCGGTGGTTTTGGCGGCGCAACTGCAGCTAAAACCTTACGCTTGCTGGATGCCAATCTCAAAATAACCTTGATAGAACCCAAAACACAGTACGTTACTTGTCCAGGGAGTAATTGGCTGTTTGCAGGCATTACGAATTTAACGCAGTTGAGCGTCGATTACCGCACACTGCAAGTCCAATATGATATCGATCTGGTCACTCAATCAGTAGCGACTATAGAACGAAATATCCGTCAAATCAGATTGACAAATGGAGATTCTATTGGCTATGACCGACTGATTTTGTCTCCCGGCATTACTTTCAAGTGGGATGCCATCGCCGGCTATTCGGCTGAAATAGCGGCTATTTTTCCTCATGCGTGGCAAGCCGGTCTTCAAACACGCATATTGGCGCAACAATTACAAGCCATGCCGCAAGGTGGTGTGGTGTTAATCGTCGCTCCGCCCGATCCTTATCGTTGTCCGCCCGGGCCTTATGAACGAGCCAGCATGATGGCTTGTTGGATAAAACAACATAACCCGCGAGCCAAAATCCTTATTCTCGATTCTAAACGCAGTTTCTCGAAACAACGCTTATTTGAAGCAGGTTGGCGGGCAAATTATGGCTACGGAACGGCAAACAGCTTGATTGAATGGCATTCGCTTGCGGATAACTCGATTAACGAATTGCACAAAGCCAGTAAAACTGTAATCAGTGAATTCGGTGATCGTTTTACCGGAGATGTTTTGAATATTATTCCTGCACAAATGGCCGCCAATTTGGCTATGCACGCTGGCTTGACCAACCCGCATGGCTGGTGTGATATAAATCCTCTTACCAGTCAGTCGGTTGAGGATGATTGTATTCATGTCATTGGTGATGCTGCGCAGTTTACACCGATGCCTAAATCCGCCTTTGCTGCCAATTCGCAAGCCAAAGCTTGCGCCATGGCTGTATTCAATCTGATTCATCAGCAACCCATGTCTGAGCCACATTGGATAAATACCTGTTACAGTTTGATTGCTCCGGAACAGGGGATCTCGGTGGTGGGGGTTTATAGACTGGATGATGAAAAACGTCGAATCATCGCTGTAGAGGGCGCGGGTGGCGTGAGTCATGCCTTTGAAGAGCAAATCTCAAGGTCTGAAGCCGGTTATGCTCGATCGGTCTACCAGAATTTAATCAAAAACAGCTTTGGCTGATTTATTAATTCAAATGAATTATTTAAATATCAATTACTTATTAAACTTTCCTTTTATTTAATTTGGATTGTGGTTATTTGCATTTGAAACTAAAAAGGAAATGCAATTTTCATGCAAATTTTCCGTTCAATTGCTATTTCAAGGAGCTGGAATGATTAAACCCCATGATACAATCGTAACTGTTTAAATATTACGGTTGATTGAGTGAAGAAAAATCCGCTACTTCAAATACTGATACTGAGTATGATGGCAAGCAACACTGCTTATGCAAGCAGTTTTGTAGTTGAAGATATTCAGGTTAGGGGTTTGCAACGGATTTCGGCAGGAACGGTTTTTAACTATTTGCCGGTCAGCGTTGGTGAAACCTTTTCTGACGACAAGCAGGGCGCGGCAATCAGGGCGCTGTTTAATACCGGATTCTTCAAGGATATAACCCTGGAGCGTCAAGGTGGCGTTTTGGTCGTAAATGTAGTCGAGAGGCCATCTGTTGCCAAGATTGTCATTGAAGGTAACAAAGACATCAAAAAAGAAGATTTAGCTGATGCGCTGAAAAAAATAGGTTTATCCGAAGGCAAGGTTTACAACAAACAAATTCTGGATAAGGTTGAGCAGGAATTACGCCGCCAATATTTCAGTCACGGTAAATATGGGCTAAAAATCAAAACTGAAGTGTCTGAATTGACCCGAAATCGGGTTGGCATTCACATCGACATTACGGAAGGTCGTGTCGCCAAAATCAAGCAAATCAATATTGTTGGCAGTAGAGCTTTCGGCAACGAAGATTTAAAAAAAGACTTTGAGCTCAGCACCACCAACTTTCTATCGTTTTATTCCAAAGACGACCAATATTCAAAACAAAAACTGTCTGCCGACCTTGAAAAACTCAGATCCTATTATTTAGATCGCGGCTACATTAATTTTTCCATCGAATCGACTCAGGTAGACATTACTGCCGATAAAAAAGAGATTTACATTACTATCAACGTGAAGGAAGGTGATGTTTATACTTTGGAAAAAGTTAAGCTTTCCGGTGAGTTAGTCGTTGATCCTGAAGAATTAATTAAGTTGGTCAAAGTGGGTCCGGGCGAGATTTTTTCCCGAAAAAATGCCACAGAAACCTCTAAAGCCATTTCCGATCGACTGGGTGACGAAGGTTATACTTTTGCGAACGTTAATATGGTGCCGGAAATTAACGAACAGAGTAAAAGCGTGGCCATGACCTTTTTCGTCGACCCTGGCAAACGTGTCTATGTTCACCGGGTGAATTTCAAAGGCAACACCAAAACCCGTGATGAAGTGATTCGTCGAGAAATGCGCCAAATGGAATCCAGTTGGGCCGCTAGCAGCAAAATCGAACGTTCAAAAACCCGCTTGGATCGTTTGGGGTATTTCGAAGAGGTGGGTGTCGAAACGCCTCCCGTGGTAGGCGCTGCCGACCAAATTGATGTGAATTATTCGATCAAGGAAAGAGCCTCAGGGAATTTACAGGCTGGCGTAGGTTATTCGCAGGTTCAAGGGGTTATTTTTAATACCAACGTATCGCAAGACAACATCTTCGGAACAGGCAAGCGCGTTAACTTCGCTTTTAATAACAGCCGTGTACTGACCAGGTATAACTTAGGTTACCGCGACCCTTATTTCACTTTGGACGGTGTCAGTCTCGGCTATGATTTGGGCTTTACCTCGCGCGATGGTTTCCAAGCCAATATTTCCCGATACAACACGGATGTGGCCAATGCCGGCGTCAATTTTGGTATTCCTCTGAATGAATTTGATAATCTGGGTTTTGACTTTGATCTGAAGAACACCACAATCAGAGACACAAGCTTTTCCCCGCAAGAGGTTGTTGATTTTATAAGAGGCAATGGGGATAGCTTCCTGACATTATCAGGTGGGCTTGGGTGGTCTCATGATACTCTGGACAGAGCGGTATTCGCGACCCGCGGTGGTCAACAACGGATTTCCGCTTTAGCAACTGTACCGGGCAGCGATCTTGAATATTACAAAATTGGTTATAAACAAGAGCATTATTTCCACTTATCCTCTGATTTTACCTTCAGGTTATTGGGTGAACTGGCTTATGGCGATGGCTACGCCGGCACCGATGGTTTGCCGTTCTTTGAAAATTACTACGGCGGTGGTTCGGCATCTATCCGTGGCTTTAGAGATAATACCGTAGGTCCCAGAGATACGCCGCGAGATGTTTCTCAGATTGCCCGACCGTTTGGTGGTTCCAGCAAAGTCTTGGGGAAAGCGGAATTATTTTTCCCTGTGCCTTTTTTAAGTGAAGTAAAGTCGGTTCGGATTGGTTCATTTGTTGACGCAGGCAGCATTAGTAATGGGCTCAACCTCGACTACATGCGTTATTCGGCTGGATTATCGGGGCAATGGCTTTCCCCTTTCGGGGCTATCGCGGTGAGTGTCGCTCAACCCTTCAATGCGAGTGATGTAGATAACATCCAGAATTTTCAATTTACCTTTGGCTCAGGATTTTAGTTTGGGCTATGTTGTTTATGCCTTATAATTCAGCTTACAGATCGTTTTAAATCCTTCAAAATCTAACCCGGAGATGGTTCTACTCATGAAAAATAAAATTTCATTGTTTTTAATGCTGATGTTGGTTGCCGGCGCAAGCCATGCAGAACTGAAAATCGGTTTTGTAAATGTAGCCAAGGTATTGGAAAAAGCGCCTCAGGCAGCAAAAGCCAAAACCCGCTTGGAAACAGAATTTTCTCCTCGTGACAAAGCGCTGGTTTCTCAGCAAAAAGAAATCAAAAGCATGGAGGATCGCTTGACTAAAGATTCTGCAGTGATGGGCGAAGAGGAACGTAGCAGAATGGAAAAAGACCTGCTCGACAAAAAACGCGATGCCGTGCGTGCTCAACAAGAGTTTAGTGAAGACTTCAATATGCGCAGAAATGAGGAACTTGGCAACCTGCAAAAGCGAATTGTTGAGGCTGTTAGAGCGCTCGCAAAAGAAGAATCCTTCGATTTATTGCTGACTGACGGCGTAATCTACGCCAACGACGCTATCGACGTTACCAGCCGTGTACAGCAAAAACTGGAAACATTGTCGCAGTAATCTTTAGTCCGAAATTGATTCGGCTCCATACCAAATGGATGCCAATATTATTGTTGGCATCCTGACTCAATTTTCTGTACTGCAACATGACCTATCAACTCGATATACTACAAATTCAACAGCTACTTCCGCATCGCTATCCTTTTTTGTTGGTTGACAAGGTTATCGAGTGTGAACCTGGAATACGATTATTGGGTGTAAAAAACGTCACATTTAACGAGCCTTTCTTTCAAGGACATTTTCCGCATATGCCGATTATGCCAGGCGTGTTAATCATGGAGGCATTGGCGCAAGCAACGGCTTTGCTAACCTCACAATCCGATGAATCGCTGGGAAATGGCAGCAATACTTATTTTCTGGCTGGCATAGATAACGCACGCTTTAAACGTCAGGTCGGTCCCGGTGATCAGTTGCATCTTGATGTTCGTTACTTAAAACATAAACGTAATTTGTGGTCTTTCGAGTGCCGGGCTGAAGTGAATGGCGACTTGGCGGCTGGTGCGCAAATCATGTGCGCTGTAGCGGTGAAGTAAATGATTGATCCTCGGGCGGTAATCAACACCAAAGCTGAATTGGCCGAAGACGTCAAAGTAGGTCCGTTTTCCATTATAGGGCCCGATGTTCACATTGAAGCTGGAACGGAAATTGGTCCGCATGTGGTGATCAAAGGACCTACTTCGATTGGTAAGGATAATGTCATCTACCAATTTACATCCATTGGTGAAGATCCTCAGGATAAAAAATACGCGGACGAAATCACTCGCTTGGAGATTGGCTCTCGCAATGTAATCCGTGAATTTTGCACGATGCATCGTGGCACCTTGCAAGATCAAGGAGTCACCAAAATTGGCGACGATAACTTATTTATGGCCTACACCCATGTGGCTCACGATTGTGAAATTGGCGACCATGTGATTATGGCGAATGGTGCATCGATAGCTGGCCATGTGCATGTGGGTGATCATGCCATTCTGGGTGGTTTTACCTTGGTGCATCAGTTTACTCAAATCGGCGAATTCAGCTTTTCGGCTATGGGCAGTGCCATTACTCAGGATATTCCGCCATTTGTGATGGTGGGTGGTAGACCGACCCGTCCGCACGGTATTAACTCGGTAGGTATGGAACGTAACGGCAAATCACCTGAGGTGATCAGACAGATTCGTCAGGCATACAAAATCCTCTACAAAAACAATTTGCGTCTCGAAGATGCAATAGAAGAAATGGAAGGCATGGCCGGCGAGAGCAACGAACTTTCCAATATGGTCAGTTTTCTGCGCAATGTTACCCGCGGCATCCTTCGATAAATCTCACTTGATTGCAGGCATTGACGAGGTAGGGCGTGGCTGCATTGTTGGCCCGGTCATGGCTGCTGCAGTTATTCTGGACCCGGCCAAGCCAATTGAGGGTTTGACGGATTCCAAAAAATTATCCGAAAAAAAACGTCTTTTATTAGCTGAACAGATTAAAGCCACGGCCATTTGCTGGGCAGTAGGTCGTGCAGAAGCCAGTGAAATCGATCGCATCAACATCTTGCAAGCGACACTGGTTGCCATGCAACGAGCATACTCGCAGTTAACCACCCGCCCAGACTTTGTTAGAGTGGATGGCAATCGTTTGCCCATACTGGATTGCCCTGCAGAAGCCATTGTGCAAGGCGATTTATTAGTAGCGGAGATTTCCGCAGCATCTATCTTGGCTAAAGTTTCCCGAGATCTGGAAATGCAGGTGTTGGACAGGCTTTATCCAGGCTATCAGTTTGCTGTTCATAAAGGCTATCCCACCCGCCTGCATTTGCAGGCTTTACAGCAATTAGGCGCAACTCCTCAGCACCGCCAATCATTTGCTCCGATCAAAAAAATCCTAATGGGTTTGTCATGAATCCAGCGTTTGTACACCTAAGAATACACACCGAGTTTTCTCTGGTAGACGGCATAGTCAGAATCAAGCCACTGGTAAAAAAGCTAACCGAATACAACATGCCGGCAGCAGCGATTACCGAACAAAGCAACCTGTTTTCGTTGGTCAAGTTTTATAAAGCCGCTCAAGGTGCAGGCATAAAGCCGATAGTTGGTGCCGATGTATGGTTATTCAATCCGGAAGAACCGGCCACGCCTTATCGGCTAACCTTGTTGGCTCGATCCAAGCAAGGTTATGTCACACTGACAGAACTGATTTCTCAAGGCTATCAGCATGGTCAGCATCAAGGTGTGCCTATGCTGCAAAAAGACTGGATACAACAGAACCATACGGGTCTGATTGCTTTGTCAGGTGCTATGGAAGGTGACATTGCCCAAGCATTGTTAGCCGAAAACCTCGAACATGCCAAGCGCTGCGCAGAATATTGGCGAGATTTATTGCCGAATTGTTTTTATATTGAATTACAACGGGTTGGCAAGTTTGACGAAGAACGATACATCAAATTAGCAGTTGAGTTGGCCGCTGAACTGGACATACCCGTAGTAGCTACCAATGATGTGCGTTTTATCAGCAAAGTGGATTTTGACGCGCATGAAGTCAGGGTTTGTATTAATCAAGGTCGGGTGCTGGACGACAGCCGCAGACCAAAGAATTATACCAATCAACAATACCTCCGCACGGCAGAAGAAATGTTGGCGTTATTCGCCGATATTCCGGAAGCATTGGAAAACTCTGTCGAAATCGCCCGTCGATGTAACGTCGAATTGACCTTGGGCGAAAACTATCTGCCTGATTTTCCAGTACCTGAAGGTATGACGCTTGATGATTATTTCAAACAGGCTTCAAGGCAAGGTTTGGAAGAACGGTTGCAACAACACTCACCTATCGGTAAAGGCAATTTTGCAGAAAACCGTAAAATCTATGATGAGCGGCTGGAAATCGAATTAAACGTGATTACCCAAATGGGCTTTCCGGGTTATTTCATGATCGTGGCCGACTTCATTCAATGGGCCAAAAATAATGCCATACCTGTCGGCCCGGGGCGGGGTTCCGGCGCAGGCTCATTGGTTGCCTATGCTTTAAAAATCACCGATCTGGACCCGATCGAATTTGATTTGCTGTTTGAGCGGTTCTTGAACCCGGAACGCGTGTCCATGCCTGACTTTGATATCGACTTTTGCATGGAGCGCCGCGACGAGGTCATTGACTATGTGGCGCGCCATTATGGTCGCGATCACGTATCGCAAATCATTACGTATGGCTCCATGGCGGCCAAAGCGGTGATACGCGACGTTGGCCGAGTCATGGGACATGCTTATGGATTTGTCGATCGATTGGCCAAGTTGATTCCGTTTGAAATCGGCATGACGTTGGAAAAGGCCTTGAAGGAAAGTCCTGAGCTCAAAGATTTGTACGATGCAGAAGAGGAAGTCAAGTCCTTAATCGACATGGCGCGTTCATTGGAAGGTATCTCCAGAAACGCCGGCAAGCATGCAGGTGGTGTAGTCATCTCTCCCACCAAACTTACCGATTTTTCGCCGCTGTATTGTGAGCAGGGCGGTGGCAATCTGGTTACGCAGTTTGACAAGGATGATGTCGAAGCCGTCGGTTTGGTTAAGTTCGACTTTTTGGGGTTAAGAACACTAACCATTATCGATTGGGCTTTGCAAACCATCAATCGTCAGCGAGCACAACGCGGTGAGGCACCGGTCGATATTGCGCAAATCCCTCGCGATGACCTACCCAGCTACGAGTTGCTGAAAAATGCGCAGACTACAGCAGTCTTCCAGCTAGAGTCCAGTGGTATGAAAGCTTTGATCAAAAAGTTGAAGCCTGACTGTTTCGACGACATCATTGCGTTGGTCGCATTGTTCCGCCCAGGTCCCTTGGAATCGGGGATGGTGGATGATTACATCAACGTCAAGCATGGCGCCAAAGCCGAATATGCTCATCCTTTATTGGAACCGATACTTAAGCCAACCAACGGCGTAATTTTGTATCAGGAACAGGTTATGCAAATCGCCCGGGAACTGGCAATGTACACCTTGGGCGGCGCTGATATGTTGCGGCGGGCGATGGGTAAGAAAAAGCCGGAGGAAATGGCCAAAGAACGGGATAAATTCGTCACCGGTGCAATTGCTAATCAAGTAGATGAAAAAATCGCCACGTATGTGTTCGATTTGATGGAAAAATTTGCCGGTTACGGTTTCAACAAATCGCACTCGGCGGCCTATGCGCTGGTCGCTTATCAAACAGCATGGTTGAAAGCACACTATCCCGCTGCTTTCATGGCAGCGGTCATGTCTTCGGATATGGATAACACCGACAAGGTAGTGGTGCTTATCGATGAATGTCGAGAAATGAAGCTTCAGCTGTGTCCGCCGGATATCAATATATCCGACTGTCGTTTTACGGTTAATGATAACGGTCATATCGTATATGGGATAGGCGCAATCAAGGGCGTTGGTGAAAATGCCATTGAAGATTTGCTGACAGAGCGCAACAGCAATGGTGCTTATGCAGGTTTATATGATTTATGTCAGCGTGTGGATTTACGCAAAGTTAATCGACGTGTATTGGAAGCCCTGATCAGGGCCGGGGCTTTGGATTCGATTGACCCCAATCGTGCCGCGCATTTAGCTGAGCTCACCACAGCTTTAAAGGTGGCAGAGCAGCACGGCAAAATGGCCTTGGCAGGGCAAAATGATTTATTTGGATTGAGCGAAGCCCATTCTGATAATGGCGACTCCCCAGCGTATGCCAATGTTGTTGAGCCATGGACAGAAAAGGAAAAGCTGGAAGCGGAAAAACAAACCTTAGGTTTGTTTCTGACCGGCCACCCAATAGCAGAATACTTACCAGAATTAAAGCATTTTACTCATGGCACGTTGGGTAGTCTGGAAGCGGATGCAGGGCGCATCAAAGGTAAAATGGAAGCTCGGGTAGCGGGATTAATCGTTGAAATACGAACGCGTCAAACCAAGCAAGGCAAGATGATGGGGTTTGCGACATTAGATGATCGTACCGGTCGCTTGGAAGTGGCTGCGTTCAGCGGCATATTTGATAAATATCGGGATTTATTATCCAAGGATACCTTGTTGGTGGCGGAAGGCTCATTGAACATAGATGACTTTTCTAACAGCCTGCGCATGACCGCAGAAAAGCTCTATAGCATGGACGAAGCTCGGGAAATGTTTGCACGAGGTATTCATCTGAACTGGAATGTTACTCGGTCTTCGACACACAAAAACTTCGTCGAAGAACTGATGCAAATACTCAGGCCGTTTTGCGGAGGCCAATGCCCGGTAAGTATTGAATATCAATCCGATGTTGCAAAAGTTCTAACCCAATTAGGCGAGAATTGGCGCGTAAGACCCTGCGATGAACTATTGATTCGATTACGGCGATTTTTATCTGCCGATGCTGTCGCAGTTAAATACACAAATTAGTTACTTGGCTGCCGTGTCTTTGACAATCCCGTAACCGTCAAGCCCTGTGCTACAATCGATCTTTTCAATATAATTCATAAGGTTTTAATATGCGTATCCAACAGCTTTGGTTTTCCATCTTGATTTTTGCATCTTTTTCTGCGGTAGCAGGCGTGCCGTTAACTCAAGCTGATTTGCTGGGGAATTGGCAAATTGATAAAGAATCATCGAATAGCGACGGTAGTAAAGCCAGAAGTACTAACACCACTTGGAATATTAAAAACAATGGCACCATCGAGGGTGTCACTCAAGACTCCGACTCACATGCTCGGGTTGAAAGTACCCGTGCAGTCCTAAACTATTCGATTGAAGACGGCAAATTAGTCAAACAGGCAGCCCCAGGCCGCTCAAAAATGGAAACCTGCGAAGCCGTCGAGAAAAACGGTAATCAAATGGTTTTGAAATGCCAAACGGTTTATTTCTTCATGACTAAAAAATAATCGGCTATGTTGATTGGGTTTTTGATTGAGGCGTGTTTTTGAATACCTTATTCGAATTCGCTGAGGCCTGTTTATTTGATGCGGACCTAGCTCAAAAAACCCATTTAACCCATCAAGCCCAATACCTTGCACAAGCTGGTCAACTATCATTTTATTCAAATGACCAGCCCAAGCCTATCATCGATACTCAGTTTCCGAGTAAACCGCTTTTACTGATGCCTCGCGACATGCCGCGGCGTAGACTGGATACTCCAGACGGCAAGGTCGCATTTTTTCACGCTCTCGCCCATATTGAATTTATGGCGATTTATCTGGCTTGGGATATTCTCTACCGATTTCCCGGCTTACCAGAAGCGTTCTATCGTGACTGGCTAAGAATTGCTGATGAAGAGGCGCAGCATTTCGAGTTACTTCGCAAGCATTTGCAGATATTAAATACTGATTATGGCGAACTGCCTGCACACCAGGGCTTATGGTTGCATGCGGTGGAAACAGCTGATGATGTTCTGGCAAGGCTGGCCGTTGTGCCACGTTGTATGGAAGCACGCGGCCTGGATGTGACACCAGCCATGATTGATAAATTGACCGCCATGGGCGATGCTGCTGGAGTAGCCATTCTGACCCGAATTTATCAGGATGAGATAGGTCACGTCGAGCGAGGTTCATACTGGTTTCAGTATTTTTCCAACCAACTTGGCCTTGATTCTGAGCAAACCTTTAAAGAAAAAATCATGGCTTGTTACCAGGGCAAACCCAAAGGGCCGTTCAATAGAGAAGTGCGTATAATCGCCGGGTTCTCGCATAATGAAATAGACTGGCTGGAGGGAAGGTTAGATGAAGAACAAACCGGTTTTTGATTACCCACTATTTGCTATGGGTTTCAGGGCTTTTTTTGCCTTGGCAGGGCTATCGGCGTTAGCATTGATTGCAGTTTGGAATTCACTCTCAAATGGTTCGTTGCATATCGATAATTATTATCCGTCTACTTATTGGCATGCACATGAGATGCTGTTGGGCTATTCTACTGCGGTTATTGCTGGTTTTTTATTAACCGCAGTGAAAAATTGGACAAACACGGAAACCGTTACACCTGACCAATTGGCGTGTTTATTTTTTCTGTGGATTTATGGAAGAGTGTTACCTTTTTACTCGGAACTTTTATCGGACGTATTGATTGCCGCTGTTGATTTTGCATTCTTGCCAGTTTTGGCATATTTCGTGTCTAAGCCACTATTCAAAACGGATGTTAATAAAAATCTTATTTTTACCGCATTGTTGATCCTGATGATGCTTGGAAATGCATTGATTCATGCCGAAATTTTAGATGTCACTGATGCTACTGCCAAGTTGGGGTTGAATCTAATTGTGTCGATTATCGTCATAATGATTTTAGTAATTTCCGGCAGGGTATTTCCATTTTTCACTGAGCGTGGTTTATCCGGCGTTGTCTGTATTCGTAATCAAGGTCTCGATATTGCCACCATCATTGTCAGTTTGGTGGTGTTTTGTTTATTGATGTTGAATGTATCTGGTTTATTTTTGATGATTTTTGCAGTGTTGGCTGTTGCGCTAAACACTATGCGTGTTTCAGGTTGGTATGATGGTCGGGTATGGTTTGTGCCTTTGCTGTGGGTGTTATATATCGGTTATGGCTGGTTGATTGCGGGGTTTGCCATGGTGGCGTTAACTGCTTATAACGTGGTCTTGCCGTCGCTGGCTTTACATGCTTTTACGATTGGTGGTATTGGTGTTTTGACCCTGGGTATGATGGCAAGGGTAGCTTTAGGGCATACCGGTCGTGCACTCAAAGCGTCCAATGTTATGGCAATTGCCTTTATTTTCATCAATCTGGCTGCTTTGCTACGAGTCCTCTTGCCAAGTTTGGTGCCGGCGTGGTATGGGAGTTTCGTGTTGGTATCAAGTTATTGCTGGCTGGCAGCGTTTTCGTTGTTTGCTTATTACTACTCGCCTATTTTGACTGGGCCACGTGTTGATGGGCAGCCTGGATAGCGCAATTCAATGGTTACAAAAAAGCGGTCTTTTGACCGCTCTTAATGTGTTTCCGCATTAGTTAATGCGCGCTGTAATGCGATTCGATGTAACGTTCAACTAGTGCCTGGAATTCACCGGCAATATTGTCACCTTTCAACGTAACCGTTTTTACCCCATCTTCAAATACAGGAGCGACAGGTGTTTCGCCAGTCCCTGGCAGACTGATGCCAATATTGGCGTTTTTACTTTCGCCAGGACCATTCACGACGCAACCCATCACCGCGACTTCCATATTTTCAACGCCTTTGTACTTATCTTTCCAGGTAGGCATTTGATCACGCAAAAACGCCTGAATTTCCTGTGCCAGTTTTTGAAAATAATCGCTGGTTGTTCGACCGCACCCAGGGCAGGCGATTACCATGGGTGTAAATGAACGGAAGCCCATGGTTTGCAGAATTTCCTGTCCAACTACAACTTCTTTGGTTCTGGCTGCACCGGGTTCAGGCGTTAATGAAATGCGAATGGTGTCCCCAATACCTTGCTGCATCAGTACTCCTAGCGCAGCAGACGATGCAACGATACCTTTTGAGCCCATGCCAGCCTCAGTTAGACCAAGATGCAAGGCGTAATCACAGCGGTTTGATAAATCTTCGTAGATGCTGATTAATTCCTGCACATTACTGATTTTGCAAGAAAGGATGATTTTGTCCTTGCCCAAGCCTATTTCCTCGGCTTTAGCAGCGCTTTCCAGCGCTGACAGTACGATAGCTTCACGTGTGATGGCCGGCAATCCCTTAGGCTGAGCGAGGAGTCTATTTTCGTCAAGTAAACGAGTTAACACTGCTTGATCCAGACTGCCGCCATTGACACCAATTCTAACTGGCTTGTTATATTTGCAGGCAAACTCAATCATTTGTTGAAACTGGGGGTCACGCGCTTTTCCTTTGCCGACGTTGCCCGGATTGATGCGATATTTGGAGAGTGCCTGAGCGCAATCCGGGTATTTCTCTAATAACTTGTGGCCGTTAAAATGAAAGTCGCCGATAATCGGAACTGAAAAACCTTTTTGTACCAGACGATTTACAATTTCCGGAACGGCTTGAGCTGACTCTTCACGGTCAACCGTGATCCTGACCATTTCTGAACCGGCAATTGATAATTCCATGATTTGTTGAACACTGGCTGCCACATCAGCGGTATCGGTGTTAGTCATGGATTGGACTACAATAGGGGCACCACCACCTACCTTGATGTTACCGATTAAAACTTGTTGTGTGTTTTTTCTGGGGCTAATCGACATAGAATTTTATTTGCGAAAAGTCAAAGTTATCTAAAAATACCAACTAAATTACTTAGTTTATAGAATTATACTCTCTACGATGGAAGACGAAAGAGCAAATTGTGAGGATTAATTACTTTTCAGATGTGCATTTAGAGTTTGGCGAGCAATCTTTGCCGGAGACCGATGCCGATGTAATAGTTGCGGCAGGGGATATTGGGGTTTTTATCCAAGGGGTTGCCTGGCTGAAAACCATTGGCAAACCAGTTGTTTACATCGCCGGAAACCATGAATTCTATAATGGCGAGTACAATACTGTTTTAAGTGTTTTACGCCAAGAGTGCGCAGGATCAAACATACATTTTCTTGAAAAGGATGAATTTCTATTTCAAGGCACACGTTTTTTGGGGTGCACATTATGGACCGATCTTTTTATTGATGGTATCGAAAAAGCCGAAGCTATTGGCAAGACACTGAACGATTTTCGCAAAATTCGATTTAGAGACGACACTTTCAACCAAGCCCATTTTTCAGCGTTACACCAAGAGGCAAAAGCATGGTTGGAAATTCAGCTGTCTAAGCCGTTTCAAGGAAAGACTGTGGTTGTAACTCATCATGCACCTACTCAATGGAGCTGGATTGAAACACCAAATGCCTTGAAAAAGATGGCATATTGCAACGATTTGAAAGGATTGTTTCATGAATATGAAATAGCGGCCTGGTTTCATGGGCATGTCCATAATATGGGGGATTACCGGATTGCCGATGCACGTATTTTGAGTAATACCCGTGGTTATGTTGGGCGACGGGTTGTGCCCGAATTCGATATAAATAAGATAATCGACATCTGATAAATTCAAAATTTTCAAGTATTGCTCCTGCTTTTGTTAGGCGATTTGTCGTTGAGTAAGCCTGTAAGTTATGGTGTAATGTCCAAGTTTGATGTCTTGAACTGTCCTGAGAGTTTTGTGGTTATCATCAGGGCTTTTGGCTGCAATTTGTCTGGAGAGCAGGCGTAATAATTATGCAATTTACAATTAAAAAAGGTTTGGACTTACCCATCACGGGAAAGCCTGAACAAAAAATAACCGATGGCAACAGTGTCAAAACAGTCGCGCTTTTAGGTGTTGATTATGTTGGGCTGAAACCAAAAATGCTGGTTGCGGAGGGGGATAAAGTTAAACTGGGCCAAGCTCTGTTTTCTGATAAAAAAAACCCCGGCGTCAACTTTACCTCCCCCGGTGCAGGCGTTGTCAAAGCAATCCATCGTGGCGACAAGCGTGCCCTGTTATCCGTAGTCATTGAACTTAAAGGCAAGGATCAGGAATCCTTTGCCAGCTATGGAGAATCTGATCTAGCGAATTTGTCGGTAGAACAAGTCAAAGAAAACTTGCTTGCTTCAGGCCTATGGACGTCATTTTTAACCCGACCATACGGAAAAGTACCTACGGTAGAGAGTGCCCCAAGTTCGATTTTTGTCACTGCAATCGATACCCGGCCATTGGCTGCTGACCCTGTTGTTATAATCAAAGCTCGTGAAAAGGATTTTGCCAATGGTTTGCAGGTTATTTCCAAGCTAAGCGCAGGTAAAACCTATGTTTGTAAAGCTAAAGGTGCTGAGGTTATATCCACTGCCGCAGCTCAGGTGGCCGAGTTCGATGGCCCCCATCCTGCTGGATTGGCTAGCACACACATTCATTTGATCGATCCAGTAAATATCAACAAGTTTGTTTGGCATATTGACTATCAATCTGTAATTGCGATTGGCGCCTTATTCACAACAGGTAAGCTTGATGTAGAACGGATCGTATCTCTGGCTGGACCTACAGTTACAAATCCAAGACTGGTTAAAACCCGTGTAGGAGCTAGTTTGGATGAATTAGTGGCGGGCGAACTGCAAGATGTTGATAACCGGGTTATCTCCGGATCGGTTCTTTATGGCCACGAGGCTATTGGCCCGATTGCTTATTTAGGTGCTAACACTCTTCAGGTATCGGCTTTAAAAGAAGGGCGTGATCGTGAATTGTTTGGTTGGATCGTGCCTGGCAAAAACAAATATTCTGCCTTAAACGTGTATATCTCCAGCAAAGACCGCCAATTGGGCCGTGAATTCCCTCTGACTACCGATAAAAACGGTAGCAATCGTGCAATAGTGCCAGTTGGTATTTACGAATCGGTGATGCCGCTGGATATTCTGTCAACACCGCTGTTAAAAGCCATTGTTGTCGGTGATAGCGATACAGCGCAATTGTTGGGTTGTTTGGAATTGGATGAGGAAGACGTGTCTTTATTTACTTTCGTCGATCCAGGCAAGCATGATTTTGCACCTGTACTCAGAGCTAATTTAACTAAAATCGAGAAGGAAGGATAAATGTCGGCTAGAGACTTATTAGATAGCATAGAGCCGCATTTTACAAAGGGCGGCAAGTTTGAGAAGTATTACGGTCTTTATGAGATGGTGGATACTTTCATTTACACGCCGTCCGATGTAACACGCGGAAAAACCCATGTTCGAGATGGCAATGACCTGAAACGTACTATGACTTTCGTGGTGATAGCTACGGCGTTTTGTATTCTGATGGCTTGGTTTAACACAGGTTATCAAGCCAACTTGGCTATGAAAGGCATGGGACTGGAAGAAACCAATGGTTGGCGTAGTCTGATTATGGGTTTGTTCGGCTATAACCCTTACAATCCGTTGTCATGCTTGATTCACGGTATGTTGTATTTTTTTCCAATTTACATCACAACGTTGGCTGTAGGTGGTGTTTGGGAAGTATTATTTGCTACCGTACGTAAACACGAGGTTAACGAAGGCTTCCTGGTGTCTTCCATGCTCTATACGCTGATCATGCCGCCAGACATGCCATTATGGCAAGTTGCTCTGGGTATTTCATTTGGCATTGTCATGGGCAAAGAAGTATTTGGTGGTACTGGCAAAAATTTCCTGAATCCTGCATTGACTGGTCGTGCATTCTTATTCTTTGCTTACCCTGCGTCGATTTCAGGTGACGCCGTATGGGTTGCAGTGGATGGTTACAGCGGTGCAACTGCACTGTCTTTGGCATCTGCCGGAGGCTTGGAATCTATCACCGCAAGTTTTAGCTGGATACAGGCTTTCTTAGGTTTTATTCCCGGTTCGATTGGCGAGACTTCCACTCTCGCATGTTTGCTAGGGGCTGCATTTTTGCTTTATACCCGTGTTGCTTCTTACCGAATCATGGCCGGTGTATTGCTCGGCATGATTGCGATGTCATCATTGCTCAATTTAATTGGTAGCTCAACTAATCCAATGTTTGCGATACCTTGGTATTGGCATATGGTTTTGGGAGGCTTTGCTTTTGGTACAGTGTTTATGGCAACCGATCCAGTTTCCGCTACGGTAACTGACACAGGACGCTGGGTTTATGGTGCCTTGATTGGCGTCATGATCATCATCATCCGGGTTATCAATCCTGCGTTTCCCGAAGGTGTGATGCTTGCAATTCTTTTCTCAAACATGTTTGCACCATTGATTGATTACTTTGTTGTCCAAGCAAATATCAGAAGAAGGATTAAACGCCATGCTTAATGCCGAGAAAAAAACTTTTAATTTTAACGAGCAACTCTCTAAATATTACGAACAGTTCAGAGTTTATGCCGACAGAATCCTGGCTTTAAGTAACGATAGCCTGGAAAAAACCATTAATGTCGCACTAGCATTATGTCTGGTTTGTGCTGTATTGGTATCCTTGGCGACTGTTGCTCTAAGACCTCTGCAAAGCTATAACAAAGCCCTGGACATGAAGAAGAATATTCTTGATGTGGCAGGGTTACTGCAGGATGGAACCGATATTGATCAAGCGTTCAAAGAAAGTATTGAAGCCAAATTGGTTGATTTAAAAACCGGTGACTATGTTGAAGGCATGAATGCTGATGAATTTGATCAACGTAAAGCAGCCAAGGACCCGGCTCAAAATGAAATCATTCCTGTTGAAAAAGACATTGCCAGTATTCGTACCAAAGCCAAATACACTAAAGTGTTTTTGGTCAAAGATGGCGATAAACTGCAATCCATTATTTTACCTATCAACGGTTATGGTTTGTGGTCAACAATGTATGGTTTTCTGGCGTTAGAAGCTGATGGTCAAACTGTGCAAAGTATCAATCTCTACGACCAAGGTGAAACACCGGGCTTGGGGGGCGAAGTTGTTAATCCAAACTGGCGCGCACTGTGGAAAGGCAAAAAAGTCTATGCCGAAAACGGTGACGTTGCGTTAACCTTGGTTAAAGGCACTGTCGACACCAGTCGCCCGGATTCAGTTAGTAAGGTTGACGGTTTGGCTGGAGCTACTTTAACCAGTCGCGGCGTCAGCAATCTGATTCAATATTGGATGGGTTCTGAAGGCTTCGCTTCCTATCTGAACAAAATTAGAAAAAACGGCTAGGGCAAAATAATGGATAAAGAAACTAAAAAAGTATTATTCGAACCGTTGGTCGATAACAACCCGATTACCTTACAGGTACTCGGGGTCTGTTCTGCGCTGGCGGTAACCTCACAAATGTCTACATCGCTGATCATGGCAATGGCGCTAACCTCAGTTACCGCCTGTTCCAGTGCAGCTATCAGTGCAGTTCGTAATCACGCGCCTAGCAGCATAAGGATCATCGTGCAGATGATCATTATTGCTTCCCTGGTTATCGTGGTTGATCAATTGCTGAAAGCTTTTGCATTTGAGGTCAGTAAAAAATTATCGGTATTTGTTGGATTGATCATAACCAACTGTATCGTTATGGGTCGTGCCGAAGCCTACGCAATGAAAAACCCACCTTTGCAAAGCTTCATTGATGGCATTGGTAATGGTATGGGTTACAGCCTGATACTGATTATTGTTGCATTGTTCAGAGAAACTTTAGGCTCAGGTAAGCTATTGGGTTTTGATGTTTTGCCATTGGTAAAAGACGGTGGATGGTACGTACCCAACGGCATGATGTTATTACCTCCAAGTGCGTTTTTTATTATCGGCTTGATCATTTGGGCTTTCCGTACCTGGAAACCCAAGCAGGTTGAACATAACGAGTTCAAAATCATGGCGATTGCTCACGGTGAAGGAGGGCACCACTAATGGAAGCCTATATCAGTTTATTTGTTAAAGCGGTTTTTATTGAAAACCTGGCATTGTCCTTCTTCTTGGGGATGTGTACATTCCTGGCTGTTTCCAAAAAGATTTCTACTGCTATGGGCTTAGGTATTGCGGTCATGGTGGTCCAAACCTTGACGGTTCCTGCCAATAATTTTATCTATCAGACCTTGTTGAAGGAAGATGCATTGTCATGGTTAGGCATCACCGGTGTCGATTTAAGCTTTTTAAGCTTATTGAGTTGTATCGGCATGATTGCTGCTATCGTACAAATCCTTGAGATGATTTTGGATAAATTTTTCCCTGCTCTCTATCAGGCTTTGGGTATCTTTTTACCATTGATTACCGTTAACTGTGCAATTCTTGCTGGCAGTTTATTCATGATTGAACGTGACTATAACTTCAGCGAGAGCGTTGTTTACGGTATTGGTAGTGGTTTCGGGTGGGCTTTGGCTATTACTGTCATGGCCGGTGTGCGCGAGAAACTAAAATACAGTGATATTCCTGCTGCTCTACAAGGTTTGGGCATCACTTTTATCACCGCTGGCTTGATGTCTCTGGGCTTCATGGCTTTCTCTGGAATTCAATTATAAGGGTATCGTAATGCTGGAAATTGCATTAGGTGTTATTTTCTTCACGGTCATCGTGATTGCGTTGGTGTTTCTAATCATAGGCGCCAAGAACAAACTTGTGGCTTCTGGGGATGTGGAAATTCTGATCAATCATGAAAAGAAGCTCCATGTGCCTGTTGGCTCAAAGTTACTTTCGGTTTTAGCGGATAACCAACTGTTTGTTTCGTCAGCATGTGGCGGCGGTGGTACATGCGGTCAATGTAAGGTCAAAGTCCATAGCGGCGGCGGCGATATTTTGCCAACTGAACTGTCACACATTACCAAGCGTGAAGCTGCTCACGGCGAACGATTGGCTTGCCAAGTGTCTGTCAAGCAGAATATGGATATTGAAGTTGAAGACAGTGTATTTGGGGTAAAAAAATGGGAATGTACTGTTAAGTCAAACGACAATGTGGCTACATTCATCAAAGAACTGGTACTTGAACTGCCTGAAGGCGAAGCAATCAATTACCGTGCTGGGGGTTATATCCAGATCGAATGTCCTCCACATGTATCAAAATATTCGGATATGGATGTTGCAGATGAATATCGTCCGGATTGGGATAAGTTCAACCTTTGGCGTTATGTGTCAGATGTAAAAGAGCCTACATTACGTGCTTACTCAATGGCTTCTTATCCTGAAGAAAAAGAAATCATGCTGAATGTCAGGATTGCAACCCCGCCGCCTGGGACTGATGGTGTCGCTCCTGGCATCATGTCATCATTCATTTTTAACCTGAAGCCCGGTGATAAAGTGTTTGTTTCTGGTCCTTACGGTGAGTTCTTCGCCAAAGAGACTGACGCAGAAATGGTATTTGTCGGTGGTGGTGCTGGTATGGCGCCTATGCGTTCTCATATCTTTGACCAATTGCGTAGACTGAAGTCAAAACGCAAAATGACCTTCTGGTATGGTGCACGTAGCAAACGTGAAATGTTCTATGTAGAAGATTTTGATATGCTCGCCAAAGAAAATGACAATTTCGAATGGCATGTTGCGTTGTCTGATGCATTACCTGAAGACAACTGGAAAGGTTACACGGGATTCATTCATAACGTTTTGTTTGAAGAGTTTCTCAAAAACCATCCAAATCCTGAAGACTGTGAATACTACATGTGCGGACCTCCAATCATGAATTCGTCGGTGATTAACATGTTGTTGGCTAATGGTGTCGATCCAGAAAACATTATGCTGGATGATTTTGGCGGTTAATTAACTGGTACGCTGACAAGGAACGAGGAGTCAATCTTAGAATTGCTCCTCGTTTTTTGTTATATCTGGCTGTAATTGATTAGATAACAGAGATAGGATTACGATAATGGGATATTTTTTAGCTACTTTCATATTTATGTTGATTGTGATTGCAATCATGGCCGTAGGCGTGCTTTTTGGACGCAATGCCATCAAAGGTTCTTGTGGCGGCACAGGCAATTGTGTTTGTACAGAAAAATGTGACAAACGAAAAAAATTGGAAGCCGATCAAGCTAACGCCGCTATCAAAGAGCTAAATGCTTAAAACCTCATTTGGTTCTGGTTGTTAATCTACTAAAAAACGGCTCTTATCAGCTGCAAAATTCACAAGTTGTTTTAATAACGCATAATCTGCCCCCAATTCAAGTTGTAATTCAGCAATTCGCTTATTAAAGCTCGAGAGATTACCAGTGCCTTGTTCGCCGAGTAAACGGCTACGACAAAAGCGTTTCCAGTCATTCAAAGCTGTCGGTGACAAGGTCTCTGGATAATTTCTCGCCTTGTACCGAAACAACATATCTTGCAATCGTGAATCGCTAAAATCCGCATTAAATTTGGTTAACTGAGTAACTGACAGCGCTGATATCCTTTGCATTATGGCTTTGTCTTTGTGGTTAAAGAATCCCCCACTGTAGATCATCAAATCCGGATCGCCGACAGATTCTGCAAACTCTCTTGTAAACACTTTGGCTAATTTCTGTTTCAATTCACAATCTTCAGCAGATCGCAGTATATTTAAATGCGCAATACATTGGTCCAAATTCAATTCAAGCCGTTCGGCATCCTGTGATGTTATTACCGATAATGGTGCCAAAACCGGGCATTTATTGATATGAACTGTTTTAAGCGGAATTCTATTTATACCTTCGGGCAATTCACTCGTTGCTACAAACACGCGTTGTTGAATTTCAGAGGCTTCTAGCGCCAACAACTCCGAGGGATCGGCGGATAAATCGTAAACAATTACCTCATTAGTGTTTTGAGGATGAATATAAAGTGGAACAATAATAGCCAGACAATTTTGTTTGGCAGAAAATCGTCCTGAAACATGTACTAGCGGTTTAAAGCTGCCTATTTGTAATAACTCTAACACAGCTGTTTTTAGTCGGTTTTGATAGAGATAATTATAAAGTTTAGGTTGTTGCTGTTTAATAAGACGGGCGAGGGCGATCGTTGCATAGACATCCGATAAAGCATCATGGGCTGCCTCATGAGAAATATTATTTGCCTGAGTAAGTTCTTCCAAACGAAAGCTGGCTATGCCGTCATCATTGACTGGCCAATTGATCCCTTCAGGACGTAAAGCGCGTGCGG
This sequence comes from Methylomonas sp., assembly GCA_002928965.1. Lineage (GTDB taxonomy): Bacteria > Pseudomonadota > Gammaproteobacteria > Methylococcales > Methylomonadaceae > Methylomonas. The sequence goes on along the minus strand of PERU01000003.1, from coordinate 105,427 downwards.
CACGGGCTATATCAATTAAGTCCCATCGAGAATTACCATTTTGCCATTCGCGCCCATAGGGATCATAAAAGTTTCGATACAGCAGATTGCGGGTGAACTCATCATCAAATCGAATTGAGTTATAGCCCAAACTACAAGTATTGGGTTGCGATAGTTCGTGATGAATAATTTTTATAAACTCAGCTTCACAAACACCGTTTTCAATAGCCCGTTGTGGTGTAATGCCGGTAATAAGGCATGCATCCGGGTTAGGTAAATAATCATCTGGCGTTTTGCAATACACCATCAATGGTTCACCAATCACATTAAAATCCATATCTGTTCGAATTCCTGCAAATTGGCAGGCGCGATCACGTTGTGGATCGGTACCGAAGGTTTCGTAATCGTGCCAATAGTAAGTTGCGATCGTCATGGTTTATGTCGTTAGATTTTCAGGTCAAGGGAAATTTTCCGCAATCAGGTTATTGCGTCTACTTGATAGGGAAATTTATTTTATAATTGTCGGCTCTATATTATGTGACCACCATAGGAAAGTGTTATGAAAAAAACTTCGTTACTTGTTTCGGCTGCTTTGTTGATGTTTACCGGCATGGTAAATGCGCATGGTCCGGTTAGAGGAAAAATGACAGCCACCATTACTATCGATGCCCCAGCAGCTAAGGTTTGGGAAGTCATTAAAAATTATGATGACATGTCCTGGCATCCGGCAATAAAAAGCGTCAAAGGTACAGGTGGTAACGAAAAAGGCTCAGTTCGCACTTTGACATTAGCCAATGGCGGTACCATTACCGAAGAGCTGAAATCACATGATGATAGCAAAATGGCGTACAAATATAAGATTACCGAGATGAGTAATACTGGCACCATCAAACATGCAGGCCAAGATGAAGAAATTCCGGTTTTACCAGTAGGCAATTATGCAGCGGAAATTGCTGTTGAAGATAAAGCAGGTAAGGCTGAAGTTGAATGGGTCGCTACTTATTACCGTGCCTATGTAAACAATAATCCTCCTGCAGAATTGAATGAAGAAGCGGCTGATAAAGCTGTTACAGAGGTTTTGACAAAAGGCCTTGAAGCTTTGGCTCAAAAAGTTGCTCCAGGTAGCAAAGCAACAGCAAATACCGAAATGAAACGTTAAATGTTCTACAAACGGTTTCCATCATTTGATGGAAACCGCCCCCCAATACACTTTGTAGTGACTATGTTTAAACCTGTATTGATTGTTATCGGACTTGTTCTTGCGCTTATGAACAGTGCTAATGCAAGGCCATATGCCTTTATCACCAACCAGTTGGACAATACTGTTTCAGTTATTGACACCGAGATTCAGAAGGTTATAGAAACCGTCCGTGTAACGGGCAAGCCAGCTGGTGTTGCGGTTAACCAAGTCAAAAAACAAATTTATATAAGTACTCCGGAGGGCGGCGGTTATGCCGTTATAGACAGCGAAAAACTTACCGTCAACAGAATCGTTAAAGTAGGCGGGGCGTCACTGGGAATAGCAGTAGACAAAGAGGGTAAACAAATTTTTGTAGCCGATTGGTATGAACATTCGGTAACCGTTTTCGACGCCGATAATTTTTTGCAAACATCTGTTATTAAAGTTGGCAAATCGCCGTCCGGTATGATTACAAGTCCAGATAATAAGTGGCTTTATGTGGCAAATAGAGTTGATGATTCAATTTCTCAAATCGATTTGAAAAAACTGAATATTAGAAACACCACTAAAGTAGGTGCGCATCCATTTGGAATAGCGATCGACAGTCGTGGCAAGCGTTTATACACAGCAAATGTAGAAAGTAATGATGTTAGCGTGCTGGATGGCCGTAGCATGAAACGTTTGGCTACCATTAAGGTTGGCGCAAGACCATATGCTGTGACGCTAGCAAAGAACGATAGCCTATTGTTGGTTACTAATCAGGATGACGGCACAGTATCAGTGATCGATACAAATACCTTAAAAAGTTTGGCTATCATTGACGTTGGTGATAAACCGGAAGGCATTAGTTCACATCCCAATGGACGTTTTGTGTATGTGGCAAACTGGTTTGATAACAATGTTTCCGTTATTGACACTGGAACATTGCAGGTTGTCAATACTATTGAAACAGGTGAGGGCAGCCGTGCATTTGGTGACTTTATAAGTCCCTAAAAGCATGTGATAAACTGCCTAACGATTTAACCACTTTGAGATTATCATGGCTGAAACTGTTGAAGAATTGTCTATTCGCTACGAAGATGGCGGCATTGAAACCGTCAAGGAATTGGATAAAAAGGTATTAAGTAAAGGAGCATGGGCAACGGTAATTTATCGTTACCAGGATTGGGAACCTAGCAAGGAACAATATAGCCAAGACAGATTCAGTATTCGCCGCTATCAAAAGCGTAATGGCGAATATCAACAAAAATCCAAGTTTAATATTTCCAGTGAAAAACAGGCGTTGGAACTGATCGAAGCCTTGCAAGGCTGGCTGGCTAAAGATTAATATTGTTCACGACGGAACAAGTGCCGTTAGCTTGTTCCGTTTCAATCAACCCATTCATAGATTTCAGTCAAAAGCGGGTCACATTTGCAACAAGTAGTCCCACAGTTGCTTCCTGTCGGTGACAAACGCACCTTACCTTTGTTGATCCATTTTGCCAACATCCCACGCAGAGCATTTGCATCAATCTGAAAATGCAGAACAAGATCATTCAATGTCACTCTGCGGTTTTGTTGCAAGTAATTACGCAAATCTGACAGTATCACAACAGTACCTCTTCATGCTGGCGAGAGCCGTAAAATCGTAATGTGAATAAAATTGCTATAAATACAGCGATGAAAAACACAAACCAAAAGCTGGCTGAAGTAGGGTGCTGGTTAAACGTCATTCCTTGATAAAAAAGTGTAGCTGTCATATAAGCTATAAAAGTGGTCCAACATCCGACAAATAATGCCCAAACTGCACTAGTTTCCTTATAGATGGCTGCTGTTGCGGCGACGCATGGCGCATACAGCAAAATAAACAGCAAATAGGCGAAGGCCCCGATTTGTCCGTCAAATTGATTCTGCATAACACCGAATGTGGCAATCTTGACTTCCTGCTGTTCAGCCGCAGCCGCCACATCGTCGGCATTAACCAAGCTGATTCCAAGAGGGTCTAACAGCTTGTCTGCAATGGACTTTAAATTATCAGGAATAGTTTGGCAGGCTAGCAACAGGGCGCCGGAAACATCAAACTCATTCTCTGATGTTTCCTCAGCATCGACAGCCATCTGACTGTAAAGGGCATCCAGTGTGCCGACCACAGCTTCTTTGGCCAATACACCAGTAAAGATGCCGACTGTTGCGGGCCAGTTGTCTTCACGAATTCCCATGGGTTGAAATAGTGGGGTGAGTTCTCGACCAATCTGGCTCAATACAGATTGTTCGCTGTTTTCTTTGCCGAAACTACCATCTGTCCCTAGGGAATTTAAGATATTCAATATCAATACCATCGGCACAATCAGCTTGCCGGCATTAAAAATAAATGTTTTCAATCGATCCCAGGTTTTTATGTAAATGCCGCGCAGGGTAGGGAGATGATAAGTGGGTAACTCCATCAAAAAAGGCGTCGGCTCACCCCGTAATAAGGTGTGGCGCATGATCAAACCGGTAAACACGGCAACCAGAATGCCAAACAAATACAAACCGAACACCAGATTTTGCCCACCTACTGGAAAAAAAGCAGCAGCAAACAGTGCGTAAACAGGCAAACGTGCGCCGCAAGACATGAAAGGGTTCATCAGATTCGTCAAGATCCGATCACGCTGGTTATCTAAAGTGCGTGTTGCAATGATAGCTGGCACATTGCATCCGAATCCAACAATCATGGGTACGAACGATTTACCCGGCAAACCGATCATGCACATAAATCTGTCCATAACAAATGCAGCTCTGGACATATAGCCGGAGTCCTCGAGCATGGATAAAAAAATGAACAAAAATCCTACAATAGGAATAAAAGTAGCCACTACCTGTATGCCGCCACCGACACCGTTACTGATTAAAACAACTAACCACTGCGGCCAATCTAAGGTTGTGAGTAATGCATTCATGCCGTCTACCAATAACGCCCCCACAACTTGATCAAAAAAGTCTACAAATGCGCTACCGATGTTGATGGTGAACATAAACATCATGTACATCACTAACAAGAAAACTGGAATACCCAGAAACCGATTCAATACCACCGCATCAATTTTGTCAGTTGTATGCCGTGACACTTCATTTAACTTACATACTGTGGCTTGAACCAATTGATTCACTAAGCCGTAACGGGCATCTGCAGCTAAAATATCAATTTCATCCTGAGCATCAGATTCTATGTTTTCGCGTAAATTTTCTACGATGTGGAGTAAGTTCGGATCTGCTAATTGCTTGGCAAGAGTGTCGTTTTCCAGTAAGCGTAACGCAAGCCAACGCAAATCGCATTGATGCTTATTGCGATTGTTAAGTAAGGGTGTTAACTCAGAGACAGCGGTTTCAATTGCAGCATGATAGTCAACTTCAAGCGTTGGGATTGATGGCTTGTTACAAGCATCGTTGATTGAATCACACAGCTCATTTAAACCCTGACCAGTGGCTGCAACTACCGAAACTACCGGACAGGTTAATTGTTTGGACAGCTCTACAACATCGATTTTGATGCCGCGTTTTTTAACCGCATCCATCATGTTCAATACCAGGATCATCGGCACTCGCATTTCAAGCAATTGGGATGTCAAGTATAAATTCCGCTCTATATTAGATGCATCTACAATGTTGATGATTAAATCGGCCTGACGAGAAGCAACGTAATCACGGGCAACTTTCTCATCCAATGAAACACTATCATCATCAGATTCAAGCGAATAGGTGCCGGGCAAGTCCACTAGAGCAAAGCGGTTACCTTTAAACAGATATTCACCGGTTTTTTTTTCAACAGTGACACCGGGCCAATTACCAACATGCTGTCTGGAGCCCGTAAGCGCATTAAACAAAGTGGTTTTGCCACAATTGGGATTACCAACTACGCCCACTGTAAAATCGATGGTCATAATTTCTCGATTAAAAGGATCGATGCTTCGTTTTTACGTAAAGATAACGAAAACCCCCGTAACTTGATTTCTACAGGGTCTCCCATAGGTGCAAATCGGGTAACTGTGAATTCGGTGCCAGGTGTTAGGCCCATAGCGAGCAATTTTTTGCGGTAAGACCCGCCAGCTTGATCAAAACCTACGATACGACCTGAGTCACCAGTTGCAAGCATCTTTATAGATGTCATCATGAGGGTGTTACCGCTAAAGGCTATTAAGAATAGTTCTCATTCATTTCCAATATAGCATATAACAAGCGCGCTGTAATGAGTTTTATTATTTAACATAATATACATTATGCGAAGCAAGTGGTTTAATCTTAAATCACTAAAGTCTCATCAAATAACTTTTGAAAACTGATTTTGTTTTTGTACGAGGTATTTATCAAACACCATGCAGATGTTACGGATCAACAAACGTCCTGCAGATTGGACTTTGATACCTCGTGGGGTCAGGCTTAACAAACTATCATTTTCCATAGCCTGCAGTTTGAATAGTTCAGCAGCGAAGTACTCAGCAAATACGATTTTGAATTGCTGTTCTATTTTGCTGAAGTCTAAATCAAAATGACAAATTAACTGCGTTATCACTGCGCGACGTAATTTATCGTCATCATCCAGATCCATCCCTTTAAAAATTGGTAATCGACCCGCTGAAACAGCTTCTTCATATTGATCCAATTCCTTGTGGTTTTGCATATACGCATCGCCGACCCGGCCGATTGACGTAACACCAAAACCTATCAAATCACAATCAGAATGTGTCGAGTAGCCTTGAAAGTTGCGGTACAACTTGCCTTCCCGTTGCGCAATTGCTAATTCGTCATCCGGTTTGGCAAAGTGATCCATGCCAATGTAAACGTAACCGGCGTCTGTGAGTTTTTTGCCGACCATTTGCAAAATTTCCAACTTAACTGAAGCTGTTGGGAGGTCGGCTTCATTAATTTGCCGTTGCGTTTTAAAGCGGCTGGGCATGTGTGCATAGTTAAATATCGAAAAACGATCAGGCGCATAGTCCAGCACTTGATCCAAGGTAGTCGCAAAAGTATGTTCAGTTTGCAGGGGCAAACCGTAAATCAAATCAATATTGGTTGAGCGAAAACCTTCTTTGCGCGCTGATTCCAATACCGCAAATGTTTGTTCTTTACTTTGCAGACGATTGACAGCCTTTTGCACATCAGGATCAAAATCCTGCAAGCCCAAACTAATGCGGTTAAAACCCAGTTCACGTAATTCGGCTATGGTACGGTCATTGGTTTCGCGCGGATCAACTTCAATAGAATATTCACCACTATCATCTTCATAAAAATTGAAGTGTTGACGCGTGGTCTCCATCAACCGCTTCATTTGCTCATAGCTTAAAAAAGTCGGGGTACCGCCCCCCCAATGTAGTTGAGTTACCTTCCGATTTTTATCGAATAATGCCCCCAACATGGCAACTTCTTTGCAAAGAGTATCTAGGTATGGTGCGGCATGTGCTCGATTATTAGTAACAACTTTGTTACAGGCGCAATAAAAACACACTGTATCGCAAAATGGCAGATGAAAATACAAAGATAACGGTCCGCCCGCTGCATTCGATTTTTGAATATGTTGTCGGTAATCCGAATCTCCAAAGCCTTCATGCAATTCTAAAGCAGTTGGGTATGATGTATAGCGTGGACCAGATTTGTCGTAACGATTGATCAGTTCCAGATCGAATTTTATAGATTGATCCATTATTTGATTTCTTGGTTAATTAATACAGTGACCAATTGATCTGCGAACGGCTGCATTATTTCCACACTTCCGATCAAATCACCCGGTTGAGACATCGCTTGGCCCGATGGGGAGACTCTGGCAACGATTCTAAGCTGTTGATGTTCACCTAGTTTTGATGAGCCTTGCATCGCCACCCCGTCATTAAGAACAGTTTTTACCGGCAAGTCAGCGGCTTGTTTACGAACAATTGCCAACGGCATTTTGGGGCCATTTACGGCCTGAGCATAAATAAAAACTGTAGAGGTTGGCGACAGGTTGGCTTTAAGGACAGGATCGATGTCTACCTGCACATTAATCTCAACGGAAGGCCCGGCAGACTGCTGTTTAGCTTGTTCAACATCAAGTGCTGCCAGCATTTGTTGCACTTGAAGTAACGACTCTGAATCATCAGGCAGTATGCTCAGTAGTTTTTGCCAGTTTTGCTTGGCTTCACCATAATTCCCCTCCTCTACTTTGGCCATACCCATCAACCACAAGGCATTGGGGTTTTCGGGTTGGCGTTGCAGCACCTTGGTTATCAATGTTGCAGGCTCGCCAACCATTCTGCCATTGCGAGCCATCGCCAGATTATTGGCATATTGCAAGATGATTTCCGTATCTTCCGGTTGTAGTTTATACAGTTGCGCATAGACGTCGGCTGCCTTTTGAAATTGCTGTAAAAAACTATAAGATCGCCCCAGCATTTTCAAACCGTCCGCATCTCCAGGGTTTTCTGCCAGTCGCTGTTCCAGTTTACTGATCATCTGACTGACATTTTCAGCCGCCTTTACTTCATTGGTCTGCAGTTCGGCCTTCTGTAATGCGTGCGTTTCTCCAAGCATCCCATAAAGCAATAGGCTGGCTGTTGGTAGCAAAATTGCCAGCATAGGGATAACCCATCTCCCCTGCTTCATAGTGGCTTGAACTTCTACAGCTGCTTGTAAATCGTCATCGAGCATTAGCTGTAATTCAGTGTACTGCTCGTCAAACTGTTGTTGAGTTAACACGCTTTCTTGCAGTTGTTGTTTAAGTTCAGCGAGTCTTTGGCGGGCGATCTTGATATTGCGTTGTTGATGGGCATCATCAACTATTGGTTGCTTATTCAGTAATGCCGGCATCAGCATGACCAAGGCCAGCAAAACCAGACCGAGGACGATAATCCAGAACAGCGTACTCACTCTTCATCACCTTGTTGCAAAATTTCATTGAGTCGGATTTGTTGTTTAGGAGCAAGCTCGATTTGGCGGGTTGCTTTCTTCTGACGTGCCAACATGACCACGATAAATATCCCAATCAACAAAAAAACTATCGGACCCAACCATAACAAACCGGTTTTAATACTAAAAGCCGGTCGGTACATGACAAAATCGCCATAACGCTGAGTCATAAAATCAACCACCTCCTGTTGCGATTTACCGTGCTGCAACATTTCATAAACCTGCTGCCGTAAATCCTTGGCCAGATCCGCATTCGAGTCTGCAATGGTTTGATTCTGACAAACGAGACAACGCAATTCGGAGATCAGCGTTTGATAGGTTTGTTCCTTTTCAGGGTCTTCAAAGGGATGATATTCCACGACTGCTGGTAAAGGTAAAGCCAGCAAACTTAAAACCAGCGCCATTATTTTAATCATGCCGGCTCCTCAACAAGTTTTTTTAGTAATGGCAAAAATAGCTGTTCTATATCGCCCGGCTCAACCGGACCGGTATGTTTGTAGCGGATAATGCCTCGTTTATCGACCACAAACGTTTCCGGCACACCATATACCCCATAGTCGATGCCTACTCGGCCATCTTTATCCATAATACTGACGTTATAGGGGTTGCCTAATTGCGCTAGCCATTGATTGGCTGCGGAGGCTTCGTCTTTGTAATTCAAACCAACAATAGTCACAACGTTGAGCTTAGCTAACTCCAACAACAGAGGATGCTCCTGTCGACAGGATACACACCACGAAGCCCAGACATTCAGTAACCATACCCTGCCTTTTAAATCCTCAGCAGTTAAATTTTTTTCAGGTGTTGCCAATATCGGCAATGAAAAAGCAGGTGCGGGTTTATCGATTAAAGGCGAAGGAATATCCTTAGGATTCAAACGCAAACCAATAGCCAAAAATATTGCCATCACCATGAAGAACACTAACGGCAACAGATATTTCAGTTTAAGCATGACTGATCCCGACTTTTTTATGCATCATCAGATAACGACGATCCAATGCGCCTAACAATCCACCCAAGCCCATGAACACGCCCCCCATCCAAATCCAACGGATAAAGGCTTTGTAATATACGCGCAAACTCCAAGCGCCCTGCTCTCCCAATGGTTCACCAATGGCCACAAACAAATCTCGGAATACGCCGGCATCAATAGCCGCTTCTGTCATGGGCATGGTCTGTACACGATAGACGCGCTTTTGTGGCGCTAAAATGGCAACAATTTCACCGTGATGACTGACCGTTAAATGGCCTTGTTGCGCCATGTAATTGGGCCCTTCAGCCTCAGTAACCCCCTGAAAACTAAAAATGTAACCAAACATATCCAAGGTGTCCCCGGGTGCCATCCGTACATCGCGCTCTATGCTATACACAGACGTTAAAGTAATACCCACTACAAACACAGCGATCCCGATATGAGCGATGGTCATACCATAAAATCCAGCTGGTATTTGTTTGATGCGCTGTAAAGAAAAAACTTGCAGACGTTGTTTAAAAGCCAATCCTGAAATAGCCAGCGTCCATAGTGCCAAACTTAAGCCCAGTACTGCTGCCCAGGAATAAAACGGCATTAAAAGCGGCAATAGCGCGGCAATGCCGAAGCAACTCAATGCCAATAGCCATACCCGCTTACCGACAGCTTTTAGGTTATCTCGCTTCCAATGCACTAAAACACCAAAGCCCACTACAATCGCCAACGGAGCCATTAAAGGGATAAACACTGCATTGAAGTAAGGTGGGCCGACCGACAATTTGCCCAATCCCAAGGCATCAATGACCAAGGGATATAATGTACCCAACAAAATACTGGCGGCTGTGACTACCAATAGCACGTTATTGATCAGTAAAATTGATTCGCGTGACACCAGTTCAAAGCTGGCAATGCTTTTGACTTGCGGTGCCCGAATGGCATACAGCAACAGCGAGCCGCCCACTACGACAGCCAAAAATACTAAGATGAATACCCCGCGGGTAGGATCGCTGGCAAAGGCATGTACTGAGGTCAATACCCCGGAACGCACCAAAAATGTCCCCAGCAAGCTTAACGAAAACGCAAAAATCGCCAATAACACTGTCCAGGTTTTAAACACACCACGCTTTTCTGTGGCAGCCAACGAATGAATCAATGCCGTACCGACCAACCAGGGCATGAAAGAAGCGTTCTCGACCGGATCCCAGAACCACCAGCCTCCCCAACCCAATTCGTAATACGCCCACCAACTGCCCAAAGTGATGCCGATGGTCAAAAACATCCAGGCCACGCTCGTCCAAGGCCGCGACCAGCGCGCCCAAGCTGCATCCAGTTTACCCTCGATCAAAGCTGCAATCGAAAAAGCAAAGGCTACCGAAAAACCCACGTAGCCCATGTACAACATGGGGGGATGAATCGCCAAACCAGGATCTTGCAATAAAGGATTCAAATCGCGACCTTCTGCAGGAGACGGAAATAAGCGCGCAAAAGGATTGGACGTAAACAGTAAAAACAGGATAAAACCCACGCTGACCAAGCCCATCACACCCAATACCCTGGCGCGAGTGGCATCGGGGATATGTTTGCTAAACGTTGCCACCAAACCGGTCCAGATCGACAGCGTCAACGCCCATAACAACAATGAGCCCTCATGCGCACCCCACACACCTGAAATTAGATACAAAAACGGCAGTGCGGTATTCGAGTTTTGTGCGACATACGCTACCGAGAAGTCGTGGACTATAAAGCTATACGTCAAACATCCATAAGCCAATCCCATAAACAGCAATTGTCCATAGGCTGAGGCTTGCGCCACTCTTATCCAGCCAACGATGCTTTTACTGGCACCCGCAAGCGGCAATGTGCCCTGTACTAAGGCCATACACAAAGCCAAAATCAGCGCGAAATGACCAATTTCCGGAATCATTTCGGCTCCTGGTTTTTTTTCAGGCTATCCGCCACTTCCGGCGGCATATAGTTCTCATCGTGCTTGGCCAATACTTCCTCAGCCACAAACACGCCACGATTATCCAGTCGACCTTTAGCAACGATACCCTGCCCTTCTCTGAATAAATCCGGCAAAATCCCGCTGTATTCCACGCTAACTTCTTTACTAAAATCACTGAGTGTGAAACGTACCAATAAATCTGCGCCGGGCCTCTGGACACTGCCTTTTACAACCATGCCACCCAAGCGAAATAAAGTCTCTTTGGGTGCTTTGCCTTCAACTACGTCGGTAGTGGAAAAAAAGTACATCAGGTTTTCATTGAAGGCTTTTAAGGCAAAGGTTGCCGCCAATCCAATACCGATCAGCATTAAACCGATCAGCATGAGGCGTTGTTTTCGATGTGGTTTCATGGTTGTTCGCGCTTCTGTTTGAGGGCTAACTGTCTGAGTAACTGCTTGCGCTGCACTACAGGCGACAGTAAATTGAAAACCAAAACGACCAGCGTCAGCCCGTAAGAAGTCCAGACGTAAAACGCGTAGCCACCCATGGCAAAGAAATTTTCTAAACTCATTGCGGTTTCTCCAATAAACTTTTTACCCATTGCGCAGACGCTTCCCGCTTCAATAATTGCAGTTTGGCGGCTTGTAACACTGCAATGGCGTAATACACCTTGAATGCCACGGCCATCAGCAATAATGGAATCAGCATACTGATATGAATGGAGGGTTTATCCATTTTGCTGACGGTCGGTCCTTGATGCAGCGTGTTCCACCATTCCACGGAATAATGAATAATAGGAATATTAACGACGCCTACTAAAGCCAGAATCGACACAGCTCTAGCCGCGTCACGTTTGTCTTCAATAGCGCCATAAAGACTCGTCACACCCAGATACAAAAACAGCAAGATAAGTTCCGAGGTCAATCGGGCATCCCACACCCACCAAGTGCCCCACATGGGTTTACCCCACAATGAACCGGTCACTAGTGCAATAAACGTAAAACCTGCACCAATGGGTGCGCTGCTGATCAACATCACTTCTGCAAGTTTGATGCGCCAGACCAGAGCGATACCGCCCATGATGGCCATTAGCACGTAAATAAACAGCGACATCCAGGCTGCCGGTACATGGATGTAAATAATCCGGTAACTGTCGCCCTGTTGATAATCGGCAGGCGCCATTACCAAACCACCGTATAGGCCAGGGATCAATAGCAGCAAAAACAGCACGGTCAGCCAAGGGATCAACTTATCGGCCAAAGCATAAAAATGTGGCGGTGATGCTGTTTTATGGAAGAAGCGACTTATGGGAGCGGGAATAATCGACATGGACCTTAATTAACACTCATTTTCAGAGCCGCGGCAGTAGGCAGCGGAGTCAGAACCAGGGCCAACAACAGCATGGCCATTAAAATATTGATTTGTGCGGTCACCGGCAAGCCGCTGGTGGCTCTGTCAACGGCACTGCTGGCGAAAATCAAAACCGGGATATACAACGGTAATACCAATAATGACAAAATCATACCTCCACGCCGCAAGCCGACCGTTAACGCTACACCGATAGCGCCAATCAAACTAAGCATGGGTGTAGCCAGAATCAGTGTCAGCCATAAAGTTGGCATGGCTTTTTCAGGTAAACCCAAAAATAACGCCAATAACGGCGCAACCAGTAATAAGGGCAACCCGGTAACTAACCAATGGCTAAAGATTTTGCCCAAAATTAGCACTGATAATGGATGTGGACTGAGCAACAGCTGTTCCAATGAGCCGTCTTCAAAATCGGAACGGAACAAACCATCCAGTGACAACAATGCCGCCAACAATGCAGACACCCAAATCACTCCCGGCGCCATCGCTTGCAGTAAATTAGCTTGCGCACCCACCGCCAGTGGAAATAACGTTACCACCATGACGAAAAACAACAAAGGATTGGCCATTTCCGCCCGCCGCCGAAATGCCAATAATAAATCGCGGCGAATAATCGCCCAAACAGCCTGTGTTAATGACATGAATTCAGATGAATGCGTTGCAAGCGGGTATAAGGCAGGCTCAGATCGTGATGCGAAGTTAAAATTACCATGCCGCCCTGATTAACATGGGCATCGATCAATGTTTCAATCAATTCAATACCCTGCTTGTCCAGTGAGGTAAAGGGTTCGTCTAATATCCATAGAATGCTATGGATGATTAACAAGCGGGCCAGTGACAGGCGACGTTTCTGACCGGCGGACAGGGTTTGCACCAAATTATCGTCATACCCTGCCAATTGCACTTTTTTTAGGGCTTGTTCAATACTGTAATGACCTGGGCGACTTAAAGCCAAGCCAAAGCGTAAATTTTCCAGTACTGTCAATTCTTTCTTGATGCCGTCAGCATGACCGACATAGGCCATATCGGCAAAAAAGGAACTTTCTTTTATAGACTGGCCAGCCCACCGAATCTCACCGGCATCAGCTTCCCTGAATCCACACAAAGTCCGCAACACAGTGGTTTTGCCACTGCCATTACTGCCTTCCAGCAATAATACTTGTCCAGGATGCACGGTAAAACTTAAGCCCGAAAACAACGTGCGATCGTCGCGACTACAGCTTAAATCAGTAATTTCCAGTCCAGATTGGATAGCTTCTTCCATCAATACACATCTAACCCATTTTCAAAGCCATCTATCTTATCAACAAAAGCAGCATTCTTAAAAATTTGCAGACACAGAAAAAATCCCCTTTATGCGATAATCTTTATATTTAGAATAAGGCTTAACACGGAGAATTTGCATGACCGCATTGATAGGCATCATCATGGGTTCCACGTCCGACTGGGATACCATGCAATATGCTGCGCAAACCCTAGAGCATTTGGATATCCCCCATGATGTGGAAGTTGTATCGGCGCATCGCACGCCTGATAAATTGTTTCAATATGCCGAAACTGCTGAAGCCAAGGGCCTGGAAGTCATCATCGCGGGTGCCGGTGGCGCAGCGCATTTACCCGGAATGACCGCAGCAAAAACCGCGTTGCCGGTTTTGGGCGTACCGGTACAGTCTAAAGCTCTCAACGGCATGGACTCTTTATTGTCAATTGTACAAATGCCAGCAGGTATTCCGGTGGGCACACTGGCCATCGGCAAAGCCGGTGCCATCAATGCTGCTTTGTTGGCTGCAGCCATAATCAGCAACAAACATCCAAAATACCGGCCTGCTCTGGATGCGTATCGTCAACAGCAAACTGACAACGTCACTGCCAATCCAGATCCCAGGCAGGTTCAAGCATGAAAGTTGGCATCCTGGGTGGCGGCCAACTCGCCAGGATGATAGCTTTAGCGGGTTATCCTTTAGGATTGCAATTTATCGTGCTTGATCCCGATGCCAATGCAGGTGCTGCAGGCTTAAGTGAACATTTGCAAGGCCCCTACGATGACCCGGACTTACTGGCGGAGCTGGCCGAAAAAGCCGATGTGGTAACCTATGAGTTTGAAAACGTACCGGCCCATGTCGCAGAATTTTTGTCCAGCCACACGACAGTTTATCCACCTGCCAATGCATTGGCGGTAGCTCAAGACAGGCTGCTGGAAAAAAACTTTTTCAACGAGTTGGGTATCGGCACCGCACCCTATGCGGCTATAGATAGCCTAAATGACCTACAGCAGGCCATGGCTTTGATTGGTTATCCAGCTATTTTGAAAAGTCGGCGTATGGGCTACGACGGCAAAGGCCAGATCGTCTTGCGAGCTGAAAATGAACTGGCGGATGCCTGGCAAGCCATGCAGGGAAATCCGTCTATCGTCGAAGGGTTTGTGCCCTTTCAACGAGAAGTTTCGATTATTGCCGCCCGGCGCCCGTCGGGTGACATCGTATTTTATCCGCTATCGGAAAACCAACATAAAGGTGGTATTTTGCGGGTAGCGGCAGCTTGTAGCAACGATGCAGAACAGGACATGGCAGAAGATTATGTCAGGCGTTTATTGGAAAAGCTGAATTATGTCGGCGTGATTGCATTGGAATTATTCGACTTAAACGGCCAGTTACTGGCTAACGAATTTGCCCCCCGCGTTCACAACTCTGGCCATTGGAGCATAGAAGGTTCGGAAACCAGCCAGTTTGAAAACCACTTGCGGGCCATCCTGGATTTACCCCTCGGATCAACTCAAACTCTTGGTTACGCTGCCATGGTCAATTTCATTGGTGGTTTACCCGAGTCGCAAGAGCTTCTGAGTTTGGATCATGCGCATCTGCATCTATATGACAAACTACCTCGTAAAGGACGTAAGGTTGCGCATGCGAGCGTCAGAAGCGATAATTTGAAACAGTTTAATGAATGTCTCGAAAAACTGGCTTCCCTGGCAAATCGAGTGGATAACTCCTAAACTTGGATAGCTCCCAAAATAGCAGGTAATGCGGCTTTGAAACACGCTTGGCAGATTCGCCCGGCTTTGAACGGAGTTCAAAATGATTGAACAGATGGTTAGGCATCAGAATATTGTATCCATTGTTGGTAACATCATTACGGTCAATATCGGCAGCAGCATAACTAGCTCTGATATTACTACCCGTTTTGGCGACTTAGCCCAGATCGAAGATATCAATGGCAGCCAGTCTTTGGCGCAAGTAATCAAAATTGATGGCAGCAAAGTCTCCTTACAGGTCTTTTCGGGTACACGGGGTATCTCCACTGCAGCCTCTGTTCGGTTTCTGGGCCACGCCCTGCAAGTAACATATTCAGAAAATATCCTGGGGCGAATATTCAACGGTATCGGTCAACCCATGGACGGTGGGTCGGATTTACAACCCGATCCTAAAGTGACTATTTCCGGCGCATCAGTCAATCCGATGAAACGGGTACTGGCTTCAAAAATGATACGCACTGATGTGCCCATGATCGACTTGTTCAATTGTCTGGTGGAGAGTCAGAAAATTCCGATTTTCTCGATTTCCGGCGAACCTTTTAATGCCTTTTTAGCCCGTGTCGGCATCCAGGCCGATGCAGATATTGTGGTATTCGCTGGTTTGGGGCTTATTTTCGACGATTTCTATTATTTTCGGTCGCAGTTCGAACTGGCCGGTGTATTTGCCCGCACCGTGATGTACTGCAACCTGGCTTCCGATCCAATCGTAGAGCGTCTGTTGGTGCCTGATATGGCCTTGGCGGTAGCGGAACGTTTCGCCGTAGAAGAAGGCAAACGGGTGTTGGTATTAATGACCGATATGACAGCCTATGCCGACGCCATGAAGGAAATCAGTATCTCGATGGAACACGTGCCATCCAATCGCGGCTATATGGGTGATTTATATTCGCAATTAGCCCGCCGTTATGAAAAAGCCTGCGATTACAAAGGTGCAGGATCTGTCACGATTCTGACCGTGACCACCATGCCGGGAAACGATGTTACCCACCCGGTTCCCGATAACACGGGTTATATTACCGAAGGTCAGTTTTATCTGCATAACGGTGTGCTCGACCCATTCGGATCGCTATCGCGGCTAAAGCAACACGTGATAGGCAAGGTTACCCGTGAGGATCATTCCCAGATCATGAATACCATGATCCGCTTTTATGCCGCAGCCAACGACGCCGAGCAAAAACAGGCGATGGCGTTTGATTTATCTGACTATGACCAAAAACTGCTGAAATTCGGCTCGTTATTCAGGCAAAGATTCATGGATATCAATGTCTCAATGCCCCTGGAACAGGCACTTGATTTAAGCTGGCAAACGCTGGCCGAATGTTTTGACGAAAGTGAATTACTGATGAAACAGGCACTGATAGACAAATATTTCAAGACGGTGGGTCATGGCAAAGTTATCCCTGAATAAGGCGACTCTGCATAAAGAATCTGCCAAACTCAAGCGTTATAAGCAATACCTACCCTCGTTGGATTTAAAACGCCAACAATTGATGACCGAGCGAGCCAAGGCCCAATCTGCATTAGTGCAGTTGCAACAAGACGTGCAAGCCTGCCAGGACTGGGTCGCTGCAAGCCTGCCCATGCTGGCCAATCGCCACATTGCCGTGCAGAATCTGGTAAAAGTGGAGCAAATAGAAGTCAAAAGAGAAAATGTAGTGGGTGTTAATTTGCCTAAATTGAGCACACTGAAAATATCCCGCGAACAGTATTCTTTTTTCGTCAAACCGCATTGGGTTGATCGACTGGTGGTCGAGTTGGAGCGAATGCTGTTACTGCAGATACAACTGCGAGTTCAACAACAGAGGCTAACCATTTTGAATATGGCCGTCAAAAAAGTCACCCAGAAAGTCAATTTATTTGACAAGGTGTTGATACCAAAATCATTGCATAACATACGCAAGATTCGGCTGTCTTTATCAGATGCAGAACGTGCAGACGTGGTTCGCGCCAAAACCACCAAACAACTCCGCTCGCAGCAGGCTATTTAAGATGGCGATCGTCAAACTCAACAAACTGACGCTGTGTGGTTTTTTGTCGGATAAGTCCGGCGTATTGGCAGAATTGCAGGCTCTTGGCAGCATGCACCTGATTGCACTGCAAAATGCGGATCAAAACCTGTCTTCGCATAACCCCGGATATTCAGAAGCCGCTGCCGAAGCTTTGAAGTTCCTTGCGGATTGCCCGCGCAAACGCCAGCAAATCACCCGGGGACAGCCGTTTGATCTTGATAGCATCATCAATCAGGCTCTGACAATCAAGCGACGTATCCGCGAACTAACCGATCTTGCGGACGCTTTGGATAAACGCATCAAGGAAATCGAACCTTGGGGTGATTTCCGTCTGCCGAACCAAGCCGATTTAGGCGGTCTGCATTTATGGTTTTACATCGTGCCTTTGGGCATGCTGCATCACGTCAAACAAAGTGGCTTGATTTGGCAAGTCGTGCATGAGAACAACCTAAATGCTTATGTCGTAGTTATTTCAGCTACCGAACCGGAAGAACAACTCATGCCGGTCCCGCGCACCCATGTCGGATCAATTCCATTGTCACAATTACGCAGGGAATATGCTGATACGCTATTGCATTTGGAAGACCAGCAGGCTGAGCGTGAATCATTGACCCGCTGGATTGGCTTGTTGTCGTTGCATCTTTGTGACGTACAAAACCGGGAAGAATTGCAGCAAGCTCAGTTGCTTACTTATGACAAGGATCATATTTTTGCAGTACAAGGCTGGGTACCCGTCGATCAAATTACAGCTTATCAGCAGTTTGCGGAATCCCTGGGGTTGGCGATGTTGGTAGACAATCCAGGCCCGAACGACCAACCGCCCACCTTGCTGAATAACCCGCTTCAAGTGGCGGGAGGGCAGGATTTAGTCAACTTTTACCAAACACCCGGCTATCGTGGCTGGGACCCCTCCGCTGCCGTGTTTTTTTCCTTCGCCAGTTTTTTCGCGATGATCTTATCCGATGCCGGCTATGCTGCAGTATTGGCGATATTGCTAGCCTTAAAATGGCGCAGTTTGGGAGACAGTTTACGCGGTCAGCGCTTACGCATTTTGGCGCTGGATACACTGGCATTGTCTATTATCTGGGGGGTGCTGCTGGGCAGTTATTTTGGCTACACCCCTTCGGCCGAAAGCGGGTTGTACCGGTTAAAACTTTTGGACCTGAACGATTTTGACAGCATGATGCGCATATCGGTCGCCGTAGGTGTGTTCCACATCATGCTTGCCAACCTGATCAAGGCCTATTATCAAGTGTCCTGGACTACGCGGTTAGTTCCGATTGCCTGGATTGCCATGGTGATTGGTGGTTTTTGTTATTGGTTATCGATTGTAACGACCTTTCAGACCATTTTGGAAAGCATTGGACTCAGCTTACTGGGATTTGGAATCGTTTTGCTGCTGTTTTTCGGTAGCGATCGTCCAGTACAAAGTCCAGCCACCGCCTTTTTCCGCTTATTTGATGGTCTGAAACAATTGATCGGCATAACGCAATTGTTTGGCGATGTGTTGAGCTATATGCGACTGTTTGCCTTAGGACTGGCCAGCGCGTCCATGGCCTTGACATTCAATCAACTGGCCCTGCAAGTATTACATGCGCTGCCCGGCCCCGGTCTGTTGTTTTGCATTCTGATCTTGTTAATCGGCCACGCACTCAATCTGGTCTTGTGTCTAATGAGTGGTGTGGTGCACGGTTTACGACTCAATTTCATCGAATTTTACAATTGGAGTGTGTCCGATGAAGGTTATCCATTTAAAGCATTTTATAAACGAGGAGTGCATTCATGAGCGAACTGACCATTACCCATTATTTTGACTTTCTGGGCTGGGTGGGTATCTACGCCCCCATGGCGCTGGGAGCCATTGGCAGTATTGTGGGCTGTGCTGTTGCGGGACAGGCTGCTATCGGCGCCATGCTGGATACTGAATCCGGTCATGGACGTTATATAGGCGTTTCCGCCATGCCGTCATCTCAGGTTATTTATGGGGTTGTGGTGATGTTTACTTTAAACAGGCCAATTCAACCCGATAATGGTTCAGGTATTTTTGCGGTCGGCTTGTTATGTGGCTTAGCCCTGATGTTTAGCGCTATCTATCAGGGTCAATGTTGTGCTTCGGCCATTCATGCATCCAAGGCTAAACCCGAAATTTTCGGACTCTCCGTGGCGCCAGCTGCCATTGTGGAAGGCTTTGCTGTATTTGCCTTCATCTTTGCGCTGGTGATTGCCGGCAGCATTCCGAGTACCTGAGAGAATTCAGCCATGACTGCAAAAAACACTGAGGTGATATCGTTTGGTGTCGAACAACTCATCGAACGTTTACGCGAAGAGGCTATTCAGGCCGGTCAAAGTAAAGCGAAAGATATTGTTGTCGATGCACAAAAACGCGCCGCTTGGCTGATCAGCGAAGCGGAACAGGAAGCCCAGCACCTTGTCAACAAGGCCCGCGAGGAAGCTGATGCCCTACATGCAGCCGGGATGGATGGATTGCGACTGGCAGGCCGTGATGCCTTATTAAAACTTAGAGATACCTTGCTGGGTAGCTTTAGCCAGGAGGTCATGCGAGTTGTGGGTCAATCCATGGATAAACAGCAATTTATCGAAGCATTGATACTAAGCTTGGCGGGGCGTATGCGTGATAAAGCCGGACTTGATCAATCATCCCGATTGGAGTTTCATTTGCCTGAAGATGTGATTGGTATCGATGAACTCCGCGCGAACCCGCAAGAATTAACGCAAGGTGCATTATCCGGCCTCACAGCGGCCATCGCTGCTGATCTATTGCGGGAGGGTGTCACAGTGACTGTCAGCGATCAATTGAAATCAGGTCTGGTAATACGCCTGGTTGACAATGCCATGCAAATTGAATTTACAGACGAAGCCTTGTCCGAGTTGCTGTTGAGTCATCTGCAGCCTCGCTTCAGAGCACTATTGCAAGGCATCATCAAGTGAGCGATGCGTTCAAATACACATTACTGATTAGCAGTTTGCCGCAGCATCCCGAAAACCTGTTTAGCGTGGACAGGCCGCCTGTATCGCGCATACAGCTGGATAACCGATTGGCCTTACTGGAAGAGCAGGATGCAAAGGATTTACAGCGCATAGAGCGCTTGCTGCTTTGGCAAAAAATTCCCGGACTCGAAGAGTCGGCTGTGTTCTCTCATTTTAAAGCCGAGGCTCAGCAGTTTTGCCATCCTTTTCTGCGCGACGTTCTAACTTGGCGCCTGGAATTGCGCACCCTGCTGGCAGCATTTAGATTACGCATGACCTCACCTGATTTTGATGGCAATCAATTTCAGGGTTTCGGGGATAGAGTGTTGCAGATACGCCGTCATTGGCGAGATAAGCATTTCGGTTTGGCCAGCCGCATCCCCTGGATTGTTCAGGCCCAACAACTAATGGAAGCAGGTGAAAGCTTTGCACTGGAAAAATTAATTTTAAGCGTCACCTGGCAACACCATCTGCGTCTGGCTAATGGTCATTACTTTGATTTTCCTGCCGTGGTCATTTATGTCATGCGTTGGGACATTATCAGTCGTTGGAGCGTTTACCAAGCTGAACAAGCGGTTACGCATTTCGACGAACTTGTTAGCGCCGGTTTAAGCGGCATTGATTTTGAGTCTTTATGAATACAGTATCTCCTTTCAATTCCATGTCAGACGAAAATTCCTGTATCAGCGCGCGAGTCGTGGCCGTTCAAGACGATATAGTATCTATTGAATCCATTGATGACAAACCCTTGACCAAAAACGAGTTGGTTTACATTTTACCTACTCGCAGCGAAGCCAAGCATCAAGAACGCTTGAAAGCGGAAATTCTGCGAATTCACGGCAATCGCGCCGACGCCCAGGTGTATGAAAGCACCGTTGGCGTTGGCATAGGCGATCCGGTCATACAAACCGGCGACCTGTTATCCGTGGATTTAGGCCCGGGTTTATTAGGGCAAGTCTACGATGGCTTGCAAAATCCACTGGATTTGCTGGCGGTTGAGTTTGGCTACTTTCTGCCGCGAGGTGTTGATCTGCCCGCACTCAATCCCAATACCAAGTGGGCATTTGCGCCTTGCGTGCAGACGGGTTCACGGCTGAGTGCCGGACAAAGCATCGGCTCGGTTAAAGAGCATCGTTTCGATCACAAAATCATGATTCCTTTTGACATTAAAGGCTTGGTTGAAGTCACCTGGATTCAGGAAGGCAATGTCACCGTAACCGAACCGATTGCCAAAATCCGCTTGAGCAACGGCAAAGAACAGGTACTGACCCTGAAACAACGCTGGCCTGTTCGCAAACCCATGACGCAGTCATTATTGCGCCATAATCTGGTGCAGCGGCACTACCCACAGGAACCGTTGCAGACCCATCTCAGACTGATTGATACCTTTTTCCCGATTGCCCGTGGCGGCACCGGTTGTATTCCCGGCCCGTTTGGCGCAGGCAAAACCGTATTACAAAGCCTGATTGCCCGCAATTCAGAAGTGGACATTGTCATCGTGGTGGCGTGTGGAGAACGTGCCGGTGAAGTGGTGGAAACCATCAGCGAATTCCCGCAAATGATCGACCCCAAGACCGGCGGTTCCTTGATGGACAGAACCATCATCATCTGCAATACCTCATCCATGCCGGTGGCCGCTCGGGAAGCCTCCATTTATACTGGGATAACCTTGGGCGAATACTATCGGCAAATGGGCTTGCATGTATTGTTACTGGCTGATTCAACCTCGCGCTGGGCACAGGCGATGCGTGAGACGTCCGGTCGACTGGAAGAAATTCCCGGAGAAGAAGCCTTCCCGGCTTACCTGGATTCCTCAATCAAAAACATCTACGAGCGCGCTGGCGTCATTGCCAATGCCGACGGTGCCACCGGTAGTTTGACCATGATAGGCACTGTGTCGCCTGCGGGCGGCAACTTCGAAGAACCCGTTACCCAGTCCACCTTGAGTACAGTCAAAACCTTTTTGGGTTTAAGTGCTGATCGGGCTTACAAACGCTTTTATCCGGCTGTTGATCCTCTGTTGTCTTGGTCACGCTATTTGGAACAATTAAATCCTTGGTATGCCAAAGAGTTGGATGTCGATTGGACCCGGCATGTTCAACAGGTTCTCAGTTTATTGGAACGTGGTAATAGCGTTCACGAAATGATTCAGGTGGCTGGTGAAGAAGGCGTAACACTGCAAGATTTTGTTATTTATCAGCAAGCCATCTTTGTGGATATGGTGTATCTGCAACAAGACGCTTTTGATGAGGTCGATGTGTCTGTGCCGATGGAAAGGCAAAAACAGATGTTTATGCTGATCAAAGATATTTTGATGGCCGAAAATGATTTTAGCGACCAAAATCAAGCACGAAATTTCTATACACGGCTGACGGGCTTATTTAGAAACCTGAATTATTCGATTTGGCAGTCTACCGAGTACAAACAGCTACTGGATAAAATTTTAACCCTTAAGCAAACAAGTTAATCAAGTGAACTTAGCGGTGGACTGGGAGTCTTGAAGCTAAAAACATAGCAAATAATGTCTTACGCTGACAATGCTCTGATTTTTAAGATGATTTTGGTCAGCTCAGACGGGTATTCGGCATTTTCCCCAATTAAATACCGGAGCAATTCGGTATCTTCCCTTTCTAATAACTTTATAAAGGACTGTTGATCAAACTCATCAGCAGACATATAACAACCCTCAAGATACCTCAATAGCATTACATCCAACTCTAAGGCACCGCGCCGGCAACGCCAGCGCAGTTTATTCAAACTTGCCGAATCACTCACAAAATGTCGCGTTCAACCAGCATTTTTTTGATTTCAGCAATCGCTTTGGCTGGGTTCAATCCTTTTGGACAGGTATCGGTGCAGTTCATGATGGTGTGGCAACGATATAACTTGAACGACTCGTTTAACTCATTCAGCCGTTCCTCATCGTTGCTGTCGCGGCTGTCCGCTAGCCAGCGATAGGCCTGCAGTAAAATTGCGGGACCCAAATATTTATCGCTGTTCCACCAGTAACTTGGACAACTGGTCGAACAACAAGCACATAACACGCACTCATATAAACCATCCAGCTTGGCGCGTTCATCTTTGCTTTGTAAACGTTCGCTATCGGCTGGTGCATCCGTTTCGTTAGTCAACCAAGGTTTAATCGACGCATATTGATCAAAAAAATGACTCATATCAGCCACCAAATCTTTCACCACCGACATATGCGGCAGCGGAAATATTTTGACGGTACCGGTGTAGTCGCTGATGGCTTTTGTGCAAGCCAAGGTATTTTTGCCATTGATATTCATGGCGCAAGAGCCGCATACCCCTTCACGGCAAGAACGCCTAAAAGTCAGGCTGCTGTCGATCTCGTTCTTGATCTTTAATATGGCGTCCAGCACCATGGGGCCGCATTGATCCATGTCGATTTCATAGGTGTCTATGCGCGGATTCTCGCCGGAATCAGGATCCCAGCGATAGACTTCAAAATTACGCACATTGCTGGCGGCTTCGGCAGCTTTGAATAACTTACCTTTTTTAACAACCGAATTTTTGGGCAGTGTAAATTCAACCATTAGTAAACCCTCTCTTTGGGCGCAACGACTTCGACTTCATCGGTCAACGTATACAGATGCACCGGGCGATAATCGATCTTGACTTTGTTATCTTCCCGCCAAGTCAGCGTGTGTTTCATCCAGTTATCGTCGTCGCGTTTGGGGAAATCCTCGCGTGCGTGACCACCACGGCTTTCCTGACGATTACCAGCAGCAGCAATTGTGACTTGAGCCTGACCGAGCAGATTATCAAGCTCCAGGGTCTCGACCAGATCGGTATTCCAGATCAGCGATTGATCGCCAACTTTGACATCGTTGAACGAATCAGCAATTTCACCCATGCGCTGTATGCCTTCCTGTAAGGTCGATTCGGTTCTGAACACCGCAGCCTTGGTTTGCATGGTAGTTTGCATGTCCAGACGAATTTCAGCAGTAGTCCGGCTACCTTTGGCGTGACGAATTCTGTCAAACCGCTGCAAAGCTTGATCACATGCGGTTTTGCCGAGTTTTTTATGCGCTTTGCCGGGCTTGATCAATTCCGTGCAGCGTATTGCTGCGGCACGACCAAACACCACCAAATCCAGCAAGGAGTTGGAACCCAAACGATTGGCACCATGCACCGAAACACAGGCTGTTTCACCAATGGCCATTAAACCAGGCACCACGTAATCAGGGTTGCCATCTTTCAAAGTCACCACTTCGGCTTTGTAATTGGTGGGTATGCCGCCCATGTTGTAATGCACTGTCGGTAAGACCGGTATCGGTTGCTTTGTGGCGTCGACACCAGCGAAAATTCTGGCGGTTTCGGTAATGCCGGGCAGGCGTTCGTGAATAATGGCCGGATCAAGATGTTCCAGATGCAAATGTACGTGATCCTTTTTAGGCCCGACGCCACGGCCTTCATTGACTTCGACTGTAATTGCACGACTGACGACATCGCGAGATGCCAAGTCTTTGGCTTGTGGCGCATAGCGTTCCATGAAGCGTTCGCCTTCAGAATTGGTCAGATAACCACCCTCACCTCGCGCGCCTTCGGACATCAGACAGCCGGAACCATAAATACCGGTGGGGTGAAACTGCACAAATTCCATATCCTGTAGAGGCAATCCTGCTCTCAATACCATCCCGTTACCATCACCAGTGACCGTATGGGCTGACGTGCAGGATAAATAGGTGCGTCCATAGCCACCGGTAGCAAGTACGGTTTGATGACCGCGAAAAAGATGAATCGAACCATCATCGAGACACCAAGCCAATACGCCACGGCAAACATCGCCTTCCATGATCAAATCCAGTGCAATGTATTCTACAAAGAACTCGGCCTTGTGTTTCAAAGCCTGTTGATACAAGGTGTGCAGAATAGCGTGACCGGTTACGTCCGCTGCCGCACAGGTTCGTTGAGCTTGACCTTTACCGTAATGGGTCGACATACCGCCAAAAGCACGTTGATATATCTTGCCTTCAGAGGTTCTGGAAAAAGGTACGCCGTAGTGTTCCAATTCCAAAATGGCGGGAATTGCTTCTTTACACATGTACTCGATTGCGTCTTGGTCACCCAACCAATCTGAGCCTTTGACGGTGTCGTACATGTGAAAACGCCAGTCGTCTTCACCCATGTTACCCAGTGCAGCACTAATACCGCCTTGCGCTGCAACGGTGTGACTGCGCGTGGGGAACACTTTGCTGATACAAGCAGTTGTGAGGCCTTTTTCGACCATGCCGAATGTGGCACGCAGACCAGCGCCGCCGGCGCCAACTACGACCACGTCATGCTGATGTTCGATGATGTTATAAGCTGAGGCCATGAGTTACCTTGCGAATAGAATGAATATCATTGCCGCTAAAGCCGCAACACCTAAAAACAAAAAAGTCAGGTTAGTGGCCCGAATGGCCAAATGTCTGACAGAAATTGTGGAAACATAGTCTTCAATGACCACTTGAACGCCCAAGGCGGCGTGATAAAACACCGCGATGGTCCAACCGATAATCGCAAATGCGTTAATGGGCGACACTAACCAAGCCAAAGTTTCAGCATAGGACTCGCTCAAGGCTTTGTTGAGCAATACGATCAGCCACACGGATAGCGGTATCAATGCCACCGCTGTAACCCGTTGATACCAAAAATGGGCTGTAGGGTTTTTAACAGAAAATAAATCTGCGGCAATCTCGAGTTGTTTTTTATAGTCCATAACACTCTCCGGCTACGCCAACAAAAAAGTCAACAGAGTCAATGACGCAGAAGCGATCAACTCGTATAAGGCATATTTATCCAAAGTATCTCGGTCGAAGGTTTTGCCTAAATCCCAAATTAAATGGCGAGTACCATGACACAAATGAAAAAACATGGCGTAGATAAATCCCCAATACACCAGCTTGAACAGCCAGAAGGACATGAAACTTTGCATGGCCAGAAACATGCCTTCGCCGCTGGCAATGGCGATCATTACATACACAAATAACACCAAGCCCATTGATAACATGACTCCAGTCATGCGGTGGGTGATGGAGACGATTCCGGTTAAGGGCAAACGATAGACTTGCAGGTGGGGAGATAATGGTCTGTTGGCTGACATGGTTTACCCTAATGTGATTTTGAAAAGTTTGCTAAAAATCGACGCAGCGGCCTTTGCGTTCCCAATCTCCATATCGAGTGGGTTCAGGTCCTTTGGGACCATTGATTTCAGTTAAATCGAATGGCGTTACTGAATTGGGTTGCGCCTCTTTAGGTTCAACAGGCGATGCAACGGGGATTTCTTCTGACGTTAAGTCTTTGTTTTTCATTAAACTTATCGATTATGAATGTTCAAAAAATCACGCCGTGGTGGGCCAACATATAACTGCCTTGGCCTGCTGATAGGCATGGATGAATCTTCCATCATTTCCAGCCAGTGCGCCACCCAACCGGCGGTACGGGCAATAGCGAACATTACTGTGAACATTTCAACTGGGATGTTCAAGGCTTTGTAGATGATACCTGAATAAAAATCGACGTTGGGGTAGAGTTTTTTCTCGATGAAATAGTCATCTTTTAAGGCTTGTTCTTCGACCGCTAACGCCAATTCAAACAAAGGATCGTTCGATTGGGTTTTTTCCAAAACCTGATAACAGGTCTTGCGAATAATGGTAGCACGTGGATCAAAGTTTTTATAAACCCGATGACCAAACCCCATCAACCGGAATGGATCATTATGATCTTTGGCTTTGGCGATATATTTGGGTACATTTTCCAATGTGCCAATTTCAGCCAACATGTTTAATACTGCTTCATTGGCCCCACCATGAGCCGGCCCCCACAAAGCAGCGATACCGGCTGCTATGCAGGCATAAGGATTGGCCCCGGTGCTTGCGGCCAGTCGCACGGTTGAGGTACTGGCATTTTGTTCATGGTCTGCATGGAGAATAAATAACAAATTCAATGCTTTGACATAGCCTGGATCGATATAATGGTTTTGATCGATATAATTCTGAGATGAACGCGAGAACATCATGTTCAAAAAGTTTTCGCAATAACTCAAATCAATCCGCGGATATACGAAGGGCCGACCAACCGAGTGCCGGAAAGACGCCGCAGCAATTGTAGGCATTTTGCCTATCAAACGTGTTGCAGCACGTAAGCGCTGAACCGGGTCTTTGATATTCATCTCGCTATGGTAAAACGCAGATAAAGACCCTACTACCCCGACTAACATCGCCATCGGGTGCGCGTCATAATGAAAACCGTCAAAGAATTTGCGCAATGATTCATGAATCACGGCTCGATCGTTGATTTCCTGATTGAAATTCAGAAGTTGCTGTTGGTTGGGCAATTCGCCATGCATCAACAGGTAAGCCACTTCAGTAAATTCGCACTGATCGGCCAATTGTTCGATGGGGTAACCGCGATAAAGCAAAACGCCATTATCGCCGTCAATATAGGTGATTTTGCTGCTACAACTGGCTGTAGATACAAAACCGGGGTCGTGGGTAAAGCAACCCATGTCTTTATAAAGGTTGCGAATTTCAACTGCATCAGCACCTAACGTACTTTGCAGAAGTGGATATTCCACCTGTTTACCGTTACCGGTATGCTTTATGAGCAATGTATCATTAGCCATAGCGCAATTTATACATCCCAAGTGATTATCGAATGGACCGCAGTTGGATTATCACACAGCATCAGCATTACTCCAACCGTCAAACATCAACTTACCTGAATTTTTCTGATTGTCGAGTAAGCGATTCAGGGCGTTTAAAGATTAAATATGTTCTTTACAGACACGATTATGTTCAGATGTTTTTGCACAAACTGTAAAACCCATTGGTTGGCAAGTGAATTAAGCCACCCCAAAAAGTTCGTCATTCTCATAAAGCCTACTCCGTCTTGAGCGGTGGAGTGGGAGGCGATACCACTTCATGCAGACTGGCTGTTGACAATCCCTTCCGAATCACGAGATAGGGGAAGTTGTGCATAACTTGCTAAACAGGCGTCTGTGAGACTAGAAAACTTTAAGGCGTGCAATTGACAGTATGAACTAGTCAAAATCCGCATTCTGATTTACTAAATGTTGAACTATCAAACTGCCCACCATATCGCCCTCAACATTAACCATAGTCCGAAAAGTATCTAGCAGACGATCAATCGGCAGCAAAATGGCAATGGCTTCGGCGGGTAATCCAACCGATTGCAACACCATCACCATCGTAATCATGCCGGCACTGGGCATGCCGGGTGCGCCGACTGCTGCCAGCATGCTGGTAAAGAACACAATCAATTGTTGCGCCAGATCAAGTTCCACGCCCACCAGATTGGCAATGAACAATGCAGCAGATGCTTCGTATAAAGCTGTACCATCCATGTTGATGGTCGCTCCCAATGGAATTACGAAACCGGCGATATTGGGTTTAACATGCAGATGTTGTTCGACACAGCGTAAGGTAACCGGCAAGGTCGCTGAACTGGAACTGGTTGCAAACGCGGTCAACAGCGCTTCCCGTGCCCCCCAAAAAAACTTCCGCGGGGGGATTTTAGTGAACACAAATAATAGTAGGGGTAACACCACAAAACCATGAAGCAGGGTTGTGCCGATGACTAAACCGACAAATTCAAGCAAGCTGACCAATACAGCTTTATCCTGACTGACCAGCAATTGCGCCAGCAAAGCAAAAATACCAATCGGCGCCAACCGCATAATCCAACCCACCATCCGCAGTATCAACTCCTGGCCTTCCTGCATCAGCAACAGAATATTGCGATACCGCTCGCCACCCACCACCAGAGCAATCCCTAAAAACAACGCAAAAATAACTATTGCCAATATATTGCCCTGGGCCAATGCGGCAAACGGATTAATAAATAAGCCATGTAGAAATGTCGCGAAAAATTCACCAAAACTCATCTGTTTGGCAGCAATGTTTTGATTGGCGGTTTGAAATAAATCCAGAGTCAGTCCCTGACCGGGTTTCAACCAATTGGTAGCCAATAGCGCCAGGATTATCGCCAGCGTCATCGATACCATAAAAAAACCTAAGGTAGAAATCCATACCCTATGCAACTGACTATGCTTGCTTAAATTGGCAACCCCAACAGCAATGGATGTAAACACCAAGGGCACCAGCACCATTTTTAATAAGTCGATAAACAAAGTACCCAGAATGCCACATACAAACATGCCATTTTTGACTATGACGGCTTCCGGACCCAATCGGGCAAATAAAAAGCCCAAGCCAATACCGAGAATGCATCCCAGAAATATTTGGGTATTTAATGACATTGAATTACCTGTAGAAGTTAAATAAATGGCTTGATTAGATCGACAGGCGGTTAGTATCGAAACACTAATAAAATACTCACCTGTGATCTGCATTATTTGTTTAGTCGAACTTTGTCATGATCCCGTTAATGGCTTATATCCCCACATAAAACCATAACCTATGGAACCTGTCCGAGATTTAAGACGACATAGTATCCATTTTTAAACCTTATGAGTGTGTATCTATTCAGCGCGAAGCACCCTGCCCTCATCAGCGGTAGAGTTATCAAAAATGGCAAAAAGCATAGCCTTACCCAGTTCTCATGAGCAAAAAGTAGGGCTGAATGCAATCAATCCCAACTTCTGATGGTATTGGGCTTCGCCATGCCAAGCCTACATCCATGTTTTTACAACATCCGTCGGGAGTAGGGATAATTCATCAATGCTGAATAGTCAGCAAAAATGTCTCTGAAGTATCAGCGATAACAGCTGACAAACCCCAGGGTTGCAATGATCAACATGGGCCGGATTAAGTCCAGACCAATACGTGTACGTAAAGATCAGCAAATCGCTCTGTGGATTTTGCTTGGGTAATCTCAACCAATCCAGGGGAACGTTTGAAGAGTATGAATCATTTATCGCTTGTTTAAGCAGCCACAGTCAGTCAGCCTGACTTTTTGATTGGGGCGTTCAACGCAGCACACTAAGTTTTAAATATAATGGCTGTAACTTATAATATTAATTACCTATAGATTTTGTCATATCCTTTCTTGATTCGCTGTCATCATTTATGCACTCCAAATTCGGTTTTCTCAGTTACGAAATCAGCCACATCATTCGCCAACGGTTTAACAAAGAGGCTGAACATGTTGGCTTTACTCACTCGCAATGGCGGGCACTGGTCCATTTATCCGAAAACGAAAATTGCCGTCAGATCGATCTGGCTGAAATTTTGGAAATCAAGCCCATCACCCTCGCCAGACAAATCGATTTACTGGAAGAATCGGGTTTGGTTAGGCGTAATAAAGATGTCGATGACCGCCGTGCCTACCGATTGGAAATCACCGATAAAGCCCGCCTTGTCATGCAGAAACTCTGGACGATTGCCGATGCGGTAGAAGCCGAAGTACTGGCGACTTTAAGTTCAGAAGAGCGCCGTGTAATGGTGGCATTGCTGGAGCGGGTAAAAGTCAGTCTTTAAGCTAACGATTAAAGCTTGACATGCCATCCATATCATCTTGCTCATGCCAAACAACTTCCTGACTGGGCTGAAAATAGCCTGCCAAAATACAACCCTCCGTGGCTGGCGACCTAAGCCGACTCTCGCGATCGCAATTTTTAAATAAACTGATGATTGATCATGCACTAAACCGTTTAAGCCGCTTAATCCTGCGGTTCCCTTGGCAAGTATTGCTGCTGTTCTTGGGACTCTGTGCCTTGAGCTTGACGTATACCAGTCGCCATCTGGGCATACAAAACAATACGGCTCAATTATTGGATCAGGATTTGCCGTTTCAAAAGGTGCGATTGGCCTTGGACCAGGCTTTCCCTCAAGACGCCTCGACTCTAATCCTGGTGGTGGAGTCGGAAACGCCGGAACAAACAGCACTGGCAGCTGACACCATTAAGCGGCGCCTACAGACGGAAACCGCACTATTCGAATCGGTTTATATTCCCGACGACGATCCGTTTTTCCGTCGACAAGGTTTTTTGTACCTCGACACAACAGAGCTTGAAACCTTGTCCACCAAACTGATCGACGCCCAACCCTTCATCGGCTATTTATCCCAACATTTTCATTTTGCCGGCTTGGTCGATATCGTCGTTAAAGCACTGGAAAACCGGGACGCTGATTCAGTTGCATCACTGGATGTACTGTTGTCCGCCATCGATCAAACCGTGATCGCAGCCAACCAAGGACAAGCTAAATTCTTATCCTGGCAACAACTACTCACGGACACCGAGCAAACCCGCAATCGCCTGCGGCGTTTGATAATCGCCAAGCCCTATCTGGATTTTGATCAATTAATGCCGGCGGATCATGCCATGGCTTATCTGCGGGCATTGACATTAGATATATCGGCGCACCATCCCGGCGTAACAGTGGCTATAACCGGTGAAGTGGCATTGGAGCACGAGGAAATGGAAACCGTGAATCACGATATGCTGCTCTCCAGCATCATTTCGTTTGTATTGGTGTGTGCCGCTTTATGGCTGGGATTGCGCTCTGTTCGCTTGTTGTTGGCGACGCTAATTGCATTGATTGTTGGATTAGCTTTGACTGCCGGTTTTGCCACAGTGGCCATCGGCCATCTCAATCTGATTTCGGTGGCGTTTGCGGTGTTGTATATTGGTTTGGGCGTGGACTTTGCCACTCACCTATGCCTGCATTACCAGGAATGCTGGGGTCAAAGCCAGGATACCGATCAAGCCATCATCGACAGTATGAAAGCGGTTGGGCCGTCGTTGTTTTTGTGTGCATTAACCACCGCTATCGGCTTTTTTGCTTTCATTCCAACCGATTTCAAAGGTGTGGCGGAACTGGGCATTATTTCCGGGGGCGGCATGTTTATCGGCTTAGCCGTTTCGCTAAGTTTGCTGCCAGCCTTGTTAAAAATGCTGTCGCCACAAGCGCCAGCACATCCGCGCTCGACAGGCTTATCTGCACGTTTCTACAACTTCCCGTTTCGGCACGCCCGTGCCATCCGTATCACCTCCCTATGCTTAGCCTTTATAGCCCTGTTCAGTCTTGAGGGCGTCAGTTTTGATTCCTCACCGATCAACCTGCGTGACCCACATTCACCCTCGGTGATAGCCTTTAAACGCTTGCTGGAAAGCCAATCCGATTCGCCTTTTGCGATTTCGGCACTGGTTAATAGTTTGGACGAAGCCAAGCGTCTGTCTGAACGCTTTGCGGCGCTACCCAGTGTGCATCAAGCCATCACTCTCAGTGATTTGGTACCGACAGATCAAGAGCAGAAATTGGAAATCATCGATAATTTAAATCTGATGATGCCGATGCAACTGCAACAATTTGCCGATGTTCATCAAGCTTCAGACGTGCGTAACGCATTATTTGCTCTGCAAGACGCGTTGCAAAAAGCCTCCGCTCAACCTTTAACCAGCATGCCGAATGAACGGATTGAGGCAATGCTAAGTCATGTGGTTACATTTATGAAAAGCGCGGATGGCGCACAGCAGCCCGATGCCATCTATAAAAATCTGGAAGATCGATTGCTGAGCTTGTTACCGCATACCTTGTCAGTGCTTCGCGAAAGTTTGGCGGCCACTCCGATGAATATAGACGACATACCCGCCAGTCTGCGCCGACACTGGGTCAGTGATGCAGGGCAATACCGGGTATTGGTTACACCTGCACAAAACTTGAATCAACGCGAACCACTGCAACAATTCGTCAATGAAGTGACGGATACGCATGCCTCGGTATTTGGTTTGCCAATTGGCGACGTCACCTCCGGGAAAGCGGTGGTCGATGCCTTTATTCAAGCCTTTTCCAGCGCGCTGATCTTGATTGTACTATTACTGCTGCTGATGACCCGCAGCCTGAAAGCGACAGTATTGGTAATGACACCCTTGTTGTTGGCAGCACTACTGACGGCCGCCGTCAATGTTTGGCTGAACAATCCATTCAATTTTGCCAACATCATTGTGCTGCCGTTGTTACTGGGTATGGGGGTCGACAGCGGCATTCACATTGTCCAGCGTTTGCGGCACCAACCGGATCAAGCCGACGAGTTGCTGCAATCGAGTTCGGCGCGCGGTGTGTTTTTCAGTGCCTTGACCACCTTGTGTAGTTTTACGAGTCTTGCCTTCAATAGTCATCAAGGGACAGCCAGTATGGGCTTGTTATTATCCATCGGCATAATCCTGACCTTAATCTGCTGCTTATTGGTGTTGCCGGCCATCAGCGCGAGGCTGAAATAGTAAACGCCGCAATACCATATCCGTTGGCTTGGGTTTGCGAAATTAATACCTTTTACTTATAATATTAATTTGAAACATATAACCAGAGTGCGTTTGTCATCCCCTTGCCTGCGCGCTCGCCTTTTATTCAGAAAGGGCCGGAATACCCTCTGAATTTTCCGGAAAACCGACTGCAATGACTGCTGGGCCATATCTTGCATGGCCTTTTTACAGGATACACATGCTCTTTTTATCAAAAAAACCAGACTGGTTCGGCAATATCCGTGGTGATGTACTGGCAGGTACCGTCGTCGCGTTAGCCTTGATTCCAGAAGCCATTGCTTTCTCCATCATCGCCGGGGTCGATCCCAAAGTGGGTTTATATGCCTCGTTTTGCATCGCGGTGATTACTGCTTTTGTCGGCGGCAGGCCCGGCATGATCTCGGCGGCGACCGGTGCCATGGCTTTGTTGATGGTGACACTGGTCAAGGATCACGGTTTGCAGTTTTTGCTGGCAGCCACCCTGTTGACCGGGTTGTTCCAGATCATTGCCGGCGACCTCAAACTCGGTAGTCTGATGCGTTTCGTGTCGCGCTCGGTAGTGACGGGCTTTGTCAATGCCTTGGCTATTTTGATCTTCATGGCGCAATTGCCTGAATTGATTAACGTAAGCTGGCACGTGTATGCCATGACTGCTGGCGGCTTGGCGATTATTTACTTATTTCCCTATTTGCCAGTCATCGGCAAATCGTTGCCATCGCCCTTGGTTTGCATCGTCAGTATGACCGCGGTTGCCGTTTACTGGCATATCGATATCCGCACCGTCGGCGACATGGGCCAACTGCCCGACACCTTGCCGGTTTTTTTGTGGCCCGAAGTACCCTTAACGCTGGAAACCCTGACAATCATCCTGCCGTATTCACTGCCCCTGGCTGTTGTGGGTTTGCTGGAATCGATGATGACGGCCACTATCGTTGATGATTTAACCGACACCAGCAGCGATAAAAACCGCGAATGTAAGGGCCAAGGCTTGGCCAACATCGGTGCCGGCCTGTTAGGCGGCATGGCCGGCTGCGCGATGATAGGCCAGTCCATCATCAACATCAAATCCGGTGGCCGCGGTCGTCTATCAACCTTGGTGGCGGGCACCTTTCTGTTGCTCATGGTGGTATTTCTGGATGAATGGATTTCAAAGATCCCAATGGCAGCCTTAGTGGCGGTGATGATCATGGTATCCATCGGCACCTTTAGCTGGCGTTCCATAATCAATTTAAAACAGCATCCGATATCGACCAATATCGTCATGATAGCCACCGTAGTCGTGGTGGTGTGGACGCACAATCTGGCAATGGGTGTATTTGTCGGCGTTTTGCTGGCTTCATTGTTCTTTGCCAACAAGATCAGTCATTTCATGTACGTAGACTCGAAACTGGATGAAACCGGCAACACGCGGACTTATAAAGTGATTGGCCAAGTGTTTTTCAATTCGGCGGACAAGTTTGTGAATAGCTTCGATTTCAAAGAAGCCGTGGACAACGTGATTATTGATCTGCAACGCGCACATTTTTGGGACATTACCTCGGTCAGTGCACTGGATAAGGTTGTCATCAAGTTACGCCGCGAAGGGGCCGATGTGGAATTGCTTGGCATGAATGAAGCCACCACCACGATCGTCGACCGCTTTGCGGTCCACGATAACCCCGAAGAAATAGAAAAAGTCATGGGAGGTCACTGATGAATACAACACAAAACTGGGTATTAGCCGGCATTGATGGCTCCTCCCTAACCAATGCCGTCTGCGATTATGCTGCCTGGATCGCGCAAAAAATGGATGCCCCATTAAAACTATTACATACCATCGACCATCATCCGGAAGCAACCGATCATACCGATTTAACCGGTAATATCGGCATCGATAGCCGTGATCAATTAATGGATGAGTTGACGCAACTGGAATAGCAGCGTAGCAAATTGCGCTTGCAACAGGGCAAACAGCTATTACAAAACACTAAGGAAAGAGTGATGCAAGCGGGCATTCTAGACCCCATCACCCATCAGCGCCACGGCAGTTTGGTCGAGTCCCTGATTGAGCTGGAAAACGACTTGCGGGTGCTGGTGATAGGCGTGCGCGGCAAAGTCCACGACAACCAGCCGGACAAAATCGGCGCCAAGCTGGAATCGATCATCCGCTCGCTGCATAAGCCGATTTTGGTGGTGAATGCCGAATTTAAACAACCGGAACGGATCATGCTGGCCTATGATGGCAGCCCTGCTGCCGAGAAAGCTCTGGACATGGTCGCCACCAGTCCACTGTATAAAGGGCTGGTATGCCATCTGGTCTGCGTCAGCAAGGACGAAGGCAAAGGACAGTTACTCGAAGTCGCTGCCCGCAAACTGCAACTGGCTGGCGGTATCGAAGTCATCGCACAAAAAATGCTTGGCAAACCCGAACAAGCCCTATCTGAACATCAAGAACAAAAAGCCATTGACGTGACCGTGATGGGTGCATTTGGTCATACCCGCGTCCGTGACTGGTTATTAGGAAGTTTTACGTTAAAAATGTTGACACATAGCCCCAAGCCTTTACTGTTATTGCGCTGAGGGTACCCCACCGAATGACATCAAAGGCCGTTGCATGAAGCATTCCTGACCAGTAAGCTGTTACAGTTAATCCAAAGGCTGGATCCTTAAACCCTGATTTCGGCATACCTCTGTATGGCCGCTATAGGCCCGCAACAACCCGTTCAAGTTGGTGTGACTCGGTGTTTTGACTTAGCCAGATGATCGTTATAATCAGATAACCATGCGTATGATGACCTCAACACCAAGTTCCAAAACCTGTCCATGCGGTTCCGGTAAAGTTTACAGCGAGTGCTGTGAGCTTTACCATGACGGCCTGCAAATCCCTGCCACAGCTGAATTGCTGATGCGCTCACGCTTTACAGCCTATGCCCTGCGTAATGCCGATTATCTGTTATTAAGCTGGGATGAAAGCAAACGCCCCGACGCTATTAATTTTTCAGAAGAGACGGCTGAATGGCAAAGATTGCAGATTATCAGTTCAAAAAAAGGCAGTGCAAAGGACAGCAAAGGCAGGGTGGAATTTAAAGCGTTTTACTGTCAGGACGGGGAGGATTGCTTTATGCACGAAATCAGTCGCTTCGTTAAAATCGGAGGACATTGGCGGTATCTGGATGGGGTCATCAAAGCGGCCGGCAAAGTTGAAGGCCAACGCATTCCCGGCAAAAAATTTACCTGATCAAACTTGCTTCACAAATAACAAGACTCCGGCATACCCTCTATGTCAGAAGTGGATGCCGGAGCAAAGACTGTGAAAAGAATCCAGGCAGATAGACGGGTTCGGCTCCCGCCATCATCGTTTCGGATTCTCGTCTATCCCTGCCGAGATGACCGTTTTTGACTTGGGATTTGCTTGCGAATAACGTCCAGAATGTCTGGTCCTACCTGAGCATGATTTACTCCCACCTCTTTGAGAAGTGGGGCGTTTTTTTTGGCGAAATCGTTAGCTGATTAATCTTTGGTAATCAGCAAAATTTCAGTACTGCTGCGATAAATAACGAATTAGTCCTGCTGCAAACGTTGCAGCACGTCTTGTATATGATTTTTAACACTGACTTTACGCCATTCGTGGATTAAGACGCCGTTTTCGTCGATCAGAAAGGTGCTGCGTTCTATGCCTCGCACCTGCTTGCCATACATGTTTTTCATTTTAATCACGTCAAACAGCTGACAAACAGTTTCATCCGCATCGGATAATAAATCAAACGGAAATGCTTGTTTGCATTTAAAGCCTTCGTGCATTTTGACACTATCCCTGGAAACCCCAACGACAGCCGCATTTAGCGCTTCAAACTGTTGTATGTGATCCCGAAACGCCTGCCCTTCCTGAGTACAGCCCGGGGTGTTGTCTTTAGGGTAAAAGTAAATCACCAACTTTTTGCCGTGGAAGTCGGCAAGAGATACAGTTTTGTCGCCGGTGGCAGGCAGTTCAAAAGGGGGTACAGGTTGACCGATTGTTAATGTTGTCATGGAATTATCGTTTAATGGGTTCAAGGATAGCGTCAATATTCAGGCTATCGCAAAAATCCATAAACTCTTCCCGTAACGACAAGATTCTAACTTCCGGTGGTACCAGCAAAGTGAACCGACTGGAAAAAACCGAATTACTGAACAGCATGGAAGGATGCAGACTAGCGCTGATTTCATCAATGAAAATACCACGCTCGATCAAAAATGTTGTTAATTCGTGTAATAAATCCTTTTTTTCCATGCTGATGGTTTCCATGGTGTACGGCACGCCTTCCGGCATGACCGGTGAGCTTATATGTTCATCTTGAGGGCGTAATAGACTGATTTGAACCTGAAATCGTTGTCGCAAACTTTCCAGCATGCCTTCCAGCTTGGCAATGTGGTTCCAATTGCCGTCGATAAGACTGTAAATGGCTGTGATTTCAGTAAGACGGGAGGTGGTAAGTTCTAAAACAGTGCATTGACATGCGCTGACCGCTGACAGGATTTCAGCGATTAAACCATCGGTTTTGTTCCCCAAAACGGTGATTGCTAACTGCATAATACTCGGCCTGTAAAATCGATAGTCGAGTGTAGCATTATTCACACCTAAATCGGTAGACAAGAGTGGAGAGGCTGATTTTTTTCACGATGAGCGCATTGTGGTCAAGTGTTAAAAATGCTCACCTGTACAGTGTTCCCATTTCCGAGATAAGTCAGGGTGTCAAAGCTCATCATTTTTGCCAAGGCAATACCACGACCATGCGGATCGAATACCCGTTCCGGATCAA
This sequence comes from Methylomonas sp., assembly GCA_002928965.1. GTDB lineage: Bacteria > Pseudomonadota > Gammaproteobacteria > Methylococcales > Methylomonadaceae > Methylomonas. Next base: position 67,054 of record PERU01000003.1, on the reverse strand, counting down.
ACTCCAAATATTTCCGCCAATCAAACCCCTGACCGTGGTCTTTGATGGTGAAAACAATTTTATCGTGCTGTCTTTCAAACTGAATTTCAACAAACTTTTGCTGCAACTCGGGTAAAGCCAAGCGTCGTTCCACTTCTTGCAGCCAGCTATTATCCAGCATCAAACGCGTTTTATCTGCGTAGGTCACGCCTAGATTGCCATGTTCAACGGCGTTAATCAGTAACTCTTGCAAACCCACGATTACCCGTTCGGGAACCATGCAGGTTTGTGACAGGGTTTGGGCCAATTGTTTGGCTTCTTGCAGCGTACGATAATGAAACACACCGTGTTGCAGATGCTTACAAAAGGTTTGTCCATGCAGATGCACAGAATCCTGTAACTGTTTGTCATTACGACATTGACTGATAGCCGCACTCACAATGCTCAGGAGTAAGTCGCGTTGTAATGGCTTTATCAGGTAATAATAAGCACCTGCCAGCAAGCCTTGACGGATACTGGCAGCATCGGCATCAGCCGTTTCCATAATGACGGGAATATTTTTTAAACTTTCAACTGCTTTGATCTTTTGTAAAAACTCCAACCCATCCATGTCCGGCAGATGACGGTCCAACAGAATCGCTTCAAATTGTTGATTGTCAGCCTGAAGAATTTGCCAGCCCGTTTCGCAATCCTCGGCAATAGTGACTTCATAGGCCTCGGACGATAAAACAGTTTCAATTAATCCGGCACAGATTAATTCATCCTCAACAACCAGCACCTTTGCACTTGTCATGCTGGTTCCTGTGGTTTGGTTAACAAGGAATCACTAGAATCCCATGCCTGTTTGATTTTCAAAATGCTTGGCATGATAACTATAAAGCGATGCAATAATTCAGGATCGAAATGCTGATCGGCAGACTGCTTCATAAATTCTATGATTTTATCCGTAGGCCAAGCATCCTTATAGCTGCGCTGCATGGATAACGCATCAAACACATCAGCGATGGCCACAATACGAGCCGATTCAGGAATCTCAAATTGACTGAGTCCATCCGGATAGCCACTGCCATCCCATTTTTCGTGATGATGTAAGGCGATTTCAGCAGCCATTTTGAATAAAGGCGCTTCACTTTTGGACAAGATCTCATAACCAATGAGGGTATGGGTCTGCATGATGCGCCACTCCTCGGCATCCAATTTACCCGGTTTACGCAATACCGCGTCAGGTAAGCCTATTTTGCCAGTGTCATGCATGGCTGCAGCCATTTCCAGCAATTCACATTGTGCGTCATTCCAGCCCAGATCCTTAGCCAAGGCTTTGGAATAGGCTGCCATTCGCCAAATGTGTACGCCGGTATCAGTATCGTTGTAGTGCCCTGCTTCGCCCAGCATGAATATGGCGTCGCGATGGCTTTTTTCCAACAGGCTGGCGCGTACCAAGCTTAGATGGGTGTCAACTCGGGCCCTGACGATGCCCGCCGATAAAGGTTTCGTCAGATAATCCACGCAACCCGCTGCGAATCCCGCTTCCTCATTGCCGAGCTCAGAAAGTGAAGTGACAAAAATTACCGGTATCAATTCGGTTTGTGGATCAGACTTCAGACGACGGCAAACCTCATAACCGTCCATACCCGGCATCTGAATATCCAACAAAATCAGACAGGGAGAATGCTTTTGGACGGCCTCCAGGGCCTCCTCACCATTACGAGCAAATACCAGTTGATGCTGATCCTTAAGAATTTGCCGCAAAGCAGCCAAGTTTACGGGCTCATCATCGACTATCAGTATTGGGCGACAGGATATAGGCATTTAAAGTGACCGTTGCTGGATTCTGGCTATTAAATGTTGAGTTGTTGTTTTGGCACCGCGAAAATCAAAGTCAGCCAGTTGTAACTGAATCGGTTCAATCTCAGTTACAGGCAAGTTAGCCTTAAGCTGGTCAAGCACTGGTTCAGCCAAGTCTGGATTATCCTGATCAAGTGCTGTAACCAATGCGTCCAATAGTCTCACAATTTCAGCCGAATTTTGAAAAAATTTAGTTGAATCCTTTGTTGTATCAGATTGAATACTCTGGTTTTCTATGATTTGAATCGATGCGCATACTTGGTCAAGGGCTTGCTGCAGAGTTGCTGTATCAACTGGGGTGGCGGAGTTATTCAATACTGCCGCTTCAAGGGCTTGCACTTGGCGCATGACGTCAGTCAACGCCAGGTTGCCGGATACACCTTTTAATTTATGCGCCAAAGCAGCGGCAGCTTCCCGATCATTTAATTGTAAGTAATTCGCTATGCTGTTACCCGCATCCGCATAATGCGCTACAAACTTTTTCAGGTAAGTAAGATAAACAGCGATTTTCCCCCATTGCTTCAGCCCGGCTTTTAGATCAATACCCGGCAAATTGTCTGTTTCAAATGGCATCGGCGAGGCAACTGGTTGTTTTGCTGTATCCACTTCAGCCAACTGGGTAGAGCCAGCGTGACGCCGTATCACGGTAATCAGCTGTTCGACATCAAACGGTTTGGCAACAAAATCGTTCATGCCGGCGTTAAATGCGGCATCACGCAATGATTGAAATGCGCCGGCTGTCAAAGCAATAATTGGCAGGTGTACCCAACGCTGATCCTGCCTGATATTTTGGGTGGCGGTGTAACCGTCCATAACCGGCATCTGTACATCCATCAACACGATATCCACATCGGTCGGATGCTGTTGTAACCACTTCAGCGCATGCAGGCCATCAGTAGCCACATTGATCAAAGCCCCTTCTCCTTCTAAAATGCTTTGAGCAACTTCCCGGTTGATTTCGCTATCGTCAACCAACAATATTCGCAGGCCTGCCAGACGATTATTAGAGGCTTCGGGGCTGGTGGTTGGGTGTAAAGCCTGTAATTGTTTGCGGTTACTGCATATAGCGGTGACACTATTGAATAAAGTTGAAGGCGTGGTGGGTTTGGTCAACACCTGATCCACGCAATCTATACCGGGTTGAGTTAACACATGTTCACGGGCATTGGCGCTGACCATCAATAGTATGGGCAAGCTATTGTGGCTGGTTGATGAAATATCACGAATCAACTGCGCTGTGTACAGCCCATCTTGCGCCTGCATTTGCCAGTCTAAAATAATCACATCATACGGGTTATGCGTTTCCCAGCTGGCCAAGAATTCGGCAAAGGCTGTTTCGCCTGAATCAACCACAACGGCGCTCCAGCCCAAGCTATTGACACTGGCTGAAAGCGAGCTGCGGGTAGCAGGGTTTTCGGCGGCAACCAATACAGACAGGTGGGTGAGTTGGTTGCGACTTACAGCCCGCAGATCCCGCTGTAGCGGCAAAACAAACCAAAACTCGCTGCCCTGCCCTTCAACACTGTGTACATGTAATTCACTACCCATCAATTGTACTAATTCTCGGCTGATTGCCAATCCCAGGCCAGAGCCACCGAAACGACGACTGATGGTGTTATCGGCCTGGGTAAATGCCAAAAATATTTCCTGTTGTTTGTCGGGGGAAATACCGATGCCTGTATCGCGTACCAAGAATTTAACGTTCACGTGTTTACCGTTGTCATTCTCAATGCTGATGCGTAGCTCGATTTCGCCTGAATCTGTAAATTTAATGGCATTGCTGAGTAAATTGACTAAAACCTGCTGCAGGCGCATGCCGTCGCCAATCAGGGCATCAATTTCCGGCGCGGGCGTTACAATTAATTCCAGCTGTTTTTTGCCCGCTGAACTGGACATTAAAGCCGCTAAATCATCCAACAAATCCGATAATAAAAACGGTTCATTCTCAATTTCCAGACGGCCAGCTTCGATTTTGGAAAAATCCAGAATGTCATTTATGATGACCAACAAAGAGCGACCGGCAGTATGGATTTTTCTGACCAGTGCCCGTGAATCCTGATCCAAAGCCTGCTGTTCCAGCATGTAACAAAACCCCAATACCGCATTCATCGGTGTCCGGATCTCATGACTCATATTGGCCAGAAAATCCGATTTTACTTTAGCTAAATGCTCGGCTTGCTCCAAAGCCGCATTCAGCGCATGCGTCCGTTCCAACACCCGTTTTTCCAGCTGATCACGATACAGAATCAATTGCTGTTCCTGCGTTTTTCTCAGAGTAATGTCTCTATCGAGACCGCGATAGCCGAACAAATTTCCTTCGGCATCCAGGACAGGCATGGCGCTGGTTTGCATGACATGCAGCGAACCATCCTGGTGAAGATTGACATTTTCCAGATCCCGGAACGGCTGCCTGTTCGCCACAATCTGACCGAATACTTCAATCTGCTTTTTCGCCTCATCAGGCGGCATTAAATCAAAAGGTGTCTTGCCAATGAGATGTTCCGGCGGATAACCCAAAGCATCCCTGACCGATTCAGAGACATAGGTATAACGGGCCTGAGCATCCACTTCCCAAATCCAGTCTGCAGACACACTGACAATATCCTGGAAACGCCGTTCGCTGTTGGCCAACGCCTGCTCAGTCTTGACTCTTTCGGTAATATCTTCAGTAAAAATAACAATACCGCCCACGAACTGATTACTGGTGAACCAGGGTCTGATTTCCCAGCGTATCCACACTTCATCACCATTCGCGCGGATAAACCGATCGTGTTCGATGCGGATCACTTCACCGGCCAGTCCTTTACGATGATAGGCTTTCCAGGCGTCATTGATCTCCGGAAAAATCTCGTAATGCGACTGACCGATCACAACTTGATCGTACAGCTCATAGGCTTCAATCCAGCGCAAACTGACTGCAAGATAACGCATCTGCGTATCAAACATGGCCAGAGCCACGGGCGCATGTTTGATAAATAAGCTTAATTTGTTTTCGCTCTCGATCAGTGCCTGTTCAATTGCCTTGCGCACCGAAATATCCTGATGGGTGCCAATCATGCGTAATGGCTTGCCGTCTTCGTCACGTGCCACCACCTTGCCACTATCCAGAATCCACTGGTATTCACCGGCACTGTTTTTTAGGCGATGCTCCGTTTGGTAAAAAAGCGTTTCCTGGCGCAGATGTTTATCCACTTCCGCCAATACAGCCTGTAATTCATCCGGATGAATACGACTCGACCATTCCTCGACACCATCGGAAAAGTCGTCATCTTTAAAGCCCAGCATGGATTTCAAACGACTGGAATAGAACACTTTGCCATTGGCAATATCCCAGTCCCAAACCCCCTGATTACTGCCTTCCAATGCATATTGCCAGCGGGCTTCGCTTTGCTGAAGCTTGATTTCAGCTTCACGCTGTTGAGTAATATCCTTGGCTGAAACCAGTTCTGCCGGGTGGCCATGAACGCTTAAAGTATGAGCGATAATATCCACCCAAAATTCGCTGCCGTCTTTGCGAAGATGTCGCCAGACACCGGCATGCGTATAACAATCCGGCTTATCGAGAGTGGCTTGCACGTGCTGCAACAACTTTGGAATGTCCTCGCTGGGAAGAATATCGGTGATGCGCATGGCCAGGAATTCGTCGCGGCTATAGCCATATTTGGCAATGGCTGCATCATTGACATCCAGAAACGCCAGCGTCTGCATGTCATAAATCCACAGCGGCATGGGGTTGGCCGCAAATAAATCCCGATAACGGCGCTCAGACTGCTTCAAAGCCTCTTCAGTCAGTTTCATATCATGAATGTCGGTACAAGTACCAAACCACTTCATGACGACCCCATTTTCGTCGTATATGGGATTACCTCGAATCAACCACCAGCGATAAACGCCGTCACGGCGGCGCATTCGACATTCAATTGAGTAGCTAAGCTGATAATTGCTGGATCGATACCAGGCATCCAAAACAGATTGTTTGTCATCAGGATGGAACGGCTTACTCCAGCCTGGGCCATTGGTGTCTGCGAACGATAAACCGGTGTAATCTGTCCATTGCTGATTGACAAAAACATTCCAGCCATCGGGACGGGTAATCCAGACAATTTGCGGGATCACGTCGGCCAGCATACGAAACTCGCGTTCACTGTTGCGTAAAGCCTCTTCAGCTTGAATCTGTTCGCTAATATCACGGACAAACACAATGTAAATCCGTTGCTCATTGTTCTCCAACAAGCCGAATCTGACTTCAACGGGATAGATGCTGCCATCTTTCCGGCGATGATGCCCCCGCAAGGTGGTCACAACGCCCGGCTGAATCTGCAACCATGCCTCCTGAACACGGGACAAATCAAAATCCACTTCCAGATCCACGACATTCATGCACAGCAATTCTGCTTTGGAATAACCGTCATGTTCACAAGCTCGTTGATTGACTTCAAGAAAACGCCCTTGATGATCATGGATATACACCGCGTCCGGTGCAGCTTGATCGACCAAGGTGCGATACAGTGTCTCGATATAATGTTTTTCCAGTTCGGATTTTTTACGTTGGGTAATATCCTGGACTATGCCGGCCATCGATAAGGCTTGACCATATTGATCAAATTTGAGGTTACCTTTGGCGTAAATCCAGATGATTTCCCCATCGGTTCTGCGGATTTGACATTCAAATTGCCAATCGCTGCGGGTTTGTAAGGCTTTATTAAAACAGTCGATGACTGCCGCTCTTTCATTCGGCAGTACATGCTCAACAAATTGCTCGAAACTCCATTCGGGTAATGGTTGTTGATATCCAAAGATTTGATCATGCAGTTCTGTGCGGTGAATCTGGTGAGTCCGTAAATTCAATTCCCAAGCGCCTGCCTGTAAGGTATTCAGTGCAAAATCAAGCCGTTGCTGCTTCTCTTGCAGGTGTGTTTCCTGTTTTTTTCGCTCGGTAATATCCAGTACGATCCCGCGGTAGAAAATAATTTTGCCATCGGCATTGCGCAATGGCTGGCCATTGGTATACAACCAGCGTTCCTCATTCTCCGGCAGATTGGCTACCCGCCATTCCAGATTGATGTTCTGCTGCTGACTGAGACAATCATGCAAACGCACCATGAGCGACACCCGATCTTCTTCATGAACTCCCGCCAGCCAGTTATCGTAAGAGGGAGGGGTCTGTTCATCCAAACCATAGAGGTCACGCAAGGTGTCTGACCAATGAATTTGATCATTGATCAAATCCCATTCCCACAGACCGGCATTAGATAATGCCAGGGCCTGAGTCAATCGCTCATTTTCAGTGAGTTTCAAATCGGCAATGGCGTCCTGCAATGCCAGTTGGCTTTGCTTAAGTCGCTCAAACACGACACTGAACAACACGCCCATCAATACAAATATCGAAACCGAATAGATATGGCTGACTTCTGACAGCGTAAAAGATTGGTAATCCGGCAAAAAGTAATAGACCCCCAATGATGCTGCCAAAAGGGTGCTGATGATACCGCCCGCCAATCCACTCATCCAGGCGCTGAAAAATATCGCCGGATACAGTAACAACCATGTGGTATGAGGAATAAACTGCAACATCCAGCGTTGTAAGAACGTCGCTACCACTGGAAAAAGTAGAGCCAGAACCAGTCGAACTACAAATCTATGACGAGGCATTGATGGCATTTGATTGGAACTCGGGTGTGAATGGGTCATGTGTTAAATTTTACACGCCTGCAGCCGCCAGAAAAGGTTTGCAGCAAAACAAAATATCGAAGCCATCAATAATCAGGAACAGACTTATGAAATGTGCTGTTTTTGGCAGGGCTGGTTTATTGTCATGATAGTCAAAAATTTTCAACTCGGCAGATACCCAGATTCAGACCACAAGAATGTTCGACGCTCGTCATCCATGGCTTCTGAATCTCGGCAATCCCGATATGACATTTTCTTGAGTTAGGATTGATCTTTATATCAAGAGAATCTTTATTGGCAGGAATTGAATTGATTAACCCGTTAGGCATTGAAATCCAGACTCAAAGCCCGCAAACCGTGGTAGATTATTTTTATCTCCACTAACCGCGTTTTAAAATGACCATCAAAAACAAAGCACACCCCTGGCACGGCATCTCACCCGGCGACAACATGCCGGACATCGTCACCGCTTTCATCGAAATTGTGCCCTCCGACACCGTCAAATACGAAATCGATAAAGCCAGTGGCTATCTGAAAATCGATAGACCACAAAAATTCTCCAACATGATCCCCACCCTCTACGGTTTTATACCCCAAACCTATTGCGCGGAAAAAACTGCCGAATATGCGGCCATGATGTCCGGCAAACCGGTTGAAAAAGGCGATGGCGATCCTCTGGATATTTGCGTACTCAGCGAGCGCAGTGTGACCCATGGCGATATTCTGTTACAGGCCATACCCATTGGCGGGTTTCGCCTGCTGGACGGTGGCGAGGCCGATGACAAAATTATTGCCGTCATGAAGGGGGACGAGTTTTATCGGCAGTGGAACGACGTATCGGATTGTCCGGATTCGTATATCAATCGTTTGAAACACTATTTTCTGACGTATAAACATTTGCCGCATGAAAAAAACGCCTGCGAAATCACCCATGTCTATGGTCGAGATGAAGCACATGAAGTGATTAGACGCTCTATTGCCGACTACCAATATCATTTCGGTTTTCAGGATGTTGAATAAGTGACATCTACTTTGTCACATTAACACCCTCATCGTCATACCGGCTGACATCCCATGGCAATGGTCGATCAGTTAGGATTTCGCCCAAAATAACGTCCCCCTTTGCAAAAGGGGGATTGATTTGAAGAATCTTCCCAGCCCCTTTCAGAGAGTGGCGTGCGTTAGCAAGACCCACATTTCTGGACGTTATGTGCAACCAAATCCTTAGAAGACCCTGGGCAAATCTGACAGCGCGAAATGTAACCCAATAAGACAGCCGAGTCTGGAAATAATGACTCCATTCACACCATCAATTGGTAGTATGTGTTTCCTGTAATTCGTCCGTTTCAGTAGTGGCATTTTTGATCAATTTGCTGAGGTTGCGATCCGCCCCTGAGGGTAATCCTGCACCGCCGTTCAAAACCCAGTGAGCAATATCCCGCCAGATGATGGGGGCCTGCAAATCCCGTAACAACATGTGATAACCATTTTGATAATACGCGATAGTGCTATTGTCGGATTGCTGGGCCAGTAGACCACTGACAAATTGTTGGGTAGGTTCGCGAGGCACGATTTGATCTTTTTCACCATACAACACCAGAGTTTGAGTATGTAACTTGTCGGCGTCCCTCAAGGCAGTGTCCATCAAATTAGTCAGTCCGTAGATGGCGTCCACACGGGTTTCCTTGATTACCAGAGGATCACGCCCCAAAGCCCGCAGCATATCGATATTATCGGACGGCATAATATCCAGTCCTTTGCCGGTTAGCGACAGCCATGGCAGGGTATGCGATAGCATCCACAGCAAGGATGTCTGGTACCAGGGCATGGTCGCCCTGCCCCACACCGCCGGAGCCGATAAAATGATGCCGGCGGCCTGCGGTTGTTGTGCGCGGCTCATGGCATCGATGATCACCGCCCCCCCCATGCTTTCGCCCAATAGATATAGCGGCACGCCAGGATGTTTGTTCTGAATCAGTTGGGTAATCTGCGTTAAATCCTGAGTATAGGCATCGCTACCGGCCCACAGGCCGGGGGTTTGGGTTTCTCCGAAACCGCGTTGGTCATAGGCATAGCAATAAATCTGTTGTGTTTGCAGATAACTGGCAGCAGCGTTGAAAAATCGCCGATAATCGTTAAATCCGTGTAGCCCGATGATAATGGCTTTAGGATGTTCAGCGGGCCATTGGCTGATTTTTAGTGCTACACCGTCATTAGCAATAAAACTGTCTTCCGTCAAACGTGCAGCGGCAACTGTCGGGCCCGGTGTTAACATCACCGGAGTACAACCGCTGTTAACCATGGCAATACTGATTAACAAACCCAACCTGAATCGGTTTTGGGAGGCGAATACTAAAATGCGCAATAGCAATGACATAAGCGAACGGCATGCCGAGGTCAGTGGTTGGAATGTCCGGGAAGTGACAACGACTGTAGACATTGAAAGGCTCAGTCAGTTCGCCGGCAGAATCTGGCGAGACCATTATAGGCCTATCATCGGCAACGCACAGGTGGAATATATGCTGGCGAATTTTCAAAGTCCATCGGGGATTGCCCGGCAGTGTGCCGCAGGCTATCAGTATTTTTGGATACTGGAGCATGATCTGCCACTCGCTTACTTCGCCTGGATCACGACTGCCGAAGATCAGTCATTGCAACTCAGCAAGCTGTATGTGGATAGAAACCATCGACGCCATGGCTTGGGCCGCCATATCATTCAGCTGGCGGCTGACTATGGTCTTAAACATGACTTGGCGCTGTTGTGGCTTACAGTCAATCGTCATAATCAGACGGCCATTGACTTTTATTTGGGCAATGGTTTTGTCAATACCGAGGCGCTGGTACAGGATATTGGTGGCGGATTCGTGATGGACGATTTCAAAATGATCAAACAACTGACAGACTAAATCAACCATTGCCGGCAATAGTCGGCATAGTCATCCCGTTTTAACAGTTTTAGTGTTTGATCTTGCAGTTGATATACCGTCGGCAAGGGGTAACCGTTAAAGCGATTGGCTTTGATCAGGCTATAGGCGCCCACCTCGGCCAATAGCAATTTGTCGCCAATAGCGGGTAGTGTGTCAAACCGGTATTCCCCGAATAAATCGCCAGCCAGACACGTCGAGCCAGCCAAAACGGCCAGATGCTGACCGTCTGCCTGAGCGTCCAGTAACACCGGCTGTTGTTGATATTCAAATACTTCAGGGTGGTGATTGATGGATGTATCCATGATCAATACGGTTTTGCCGTCGCTGACAAACCTGTCCAGCACAGTGGTCAGCAGATAGCCGGCATTGCCAACCAATCCCTTGCCCGGTTCCAGATACACGTCATCGACATAACCGGTTTTTAAATCGGTAATCAACTCGATGATGGGTTGCAAATCGGCAAAGCGATGATAGAGATAGCCGCCGCCCAGATTCAGCCATTGCAATCGCCTCTGCTGCAAAATCGGCTTGAGGGTCTGCACAATGGCTTGCAGAGGCTGGCTGTCGGTTTGGCCGAACACTGTGTGTATATGCAGACCGGCAACATCCTCTGTCAAAGCTCGATTCAGTAATTCCACTGCCACGCCCAGTTTGGAGTGCCTGCGACAAGGATCGTAGCGCGCATCCGCGGCACAAGATAACTTGGGATTGACCCGCACACCTTTGGAATAACCTGTTGCCCTATCGGCCAAGTGCTGCAGTTGCGACAAACTATTAAAACTGATGTGACTGCATAAACCGGCAAGCTCTGCGAACTCATCTGGCCGCAATCCCGGCGTGGTCAAATGCACGCTGCCGGATATGCCCAGCACAGACCTCGCCAGTTTAGCCTCGAACAACGAACTGACGGAAAACCCATCGACATGGCCAGTTAGTTCGTGCAACAAACTGGTTAAAGGCAGGGCTTTGATGGAATACAACACCTTGCAGGCCGTGGCGTACCTGATACTGTGCAGGGATTGTAGATTGGTCAGCACCTGATCGATGTCCAGCACAAATGCCGGGCTGTGTGGAATTTGTTTTAAAAGTGCCGGATTCATTGTCGCTGACCGCAGTAAACCGCCCGTTCGGTAATGACTTTATCCATCAACACATCATGCGGTTCGGTGATAATCTCCGGAAACAATTGCGATTCATAACCAATCCCCACCCGCACGGCATCCTTTCTGACTTCAGACAGCAAACGATCGTAGTAACCGGCCCCATTACCCAGACGTCCACCGCGCTTGTCAAAGCCGACACCCGGTACCATGACTATGTCTAACTCAGCAGGTCGGATTTGTCTATCGCTGTCACCCCATCGGGACTTGGGTGGTTCCAGAATATTCCACATTCCCGGCTGCAGTTCATCCAGCGCTTTGAGCAGCCATAACCCCAGACATGTATTACCTTTAGCATCAACCGTACAATATGGCACCGCCATGCGTTTATCTGTATGTAGCTGCTGCAGCAAGGTTGGCAGGGTTCGCACTTCCGAGCGGCAATGCACATACCAAAGTACGGTCTGAGCTTGTTCATATGCCGGCAATTCAATAAAACGCCGGCAAATTTCGCGGCTGATCACATCCTTATCAACTTGGGCATTCCGGCGCGCGTAAGCCGTTTGACGCTGTTGCGCTTTATTCATGAATGGCAATGCCGCACGGCGGTTTGCAGTAAGTCCTGGCTTTCACTGATCAATTGCACTGCATCGGTTTCCTTGCGCAACCAAGTAAATTGCCGCTTGGCCAGTTGGCGGGTGGCGATAATGGCTTTATCCTGCATGCTGTCATAATCGTATTCGCCATTCAAATACGACCAAGCCTGCCGATAGCCGACACAGCGAATCGACGGCATGCTGTCATCCAGATCTCCGCGGGCCTGCAAGACTTTGACTTCATCCAGAAAGCCCTGTGCCAGCATCTGTTTAAAGCGTTCGGCAATCTTCAGGTGCAGGGTTTGCCGCTGCTGCGGGGCGATCATCAGTTTGATAAATTGAAATGGTTGCTCGGTTTGCTGGTCGGTTTCAAAAAAACTGGATAGCGGCCTGCCGCTGATTTCATAGACTTCCAAGGCTCGTTGAATGCGCTGCGGGTCGTTGACGTGTATCCGCGCAGCAGCCGTCGGATCGACTTGCGCCAAACGCGCGTGCAGCGCTTCCTTGCCCTGTTCCAATAAAGCCTGATCCAGTATTTGACGGATGCCGGCATCGGCTTCCGGCAGTTTGGCCAATCCCTGGGTCAAGGCGCTGAAATACAGCATGGTGCCACCCACTAATAACGGCAACTTGCCACGATTTGTTATATCCGCCATCAAGTCCAGCGCTCGGGCACGAAATTGGCCGGTGGAAAAGCTTTCCGCAGGATCAAGGATGTCGATCAAATGATGTGGAATGCCGCCGCGTTCAGCCAGAGTCGGTTTGGCGGTGCCAATGTCCATGCCTTGATACACCAGAGCCGAATCGACGCTGATAATTTCCGCATTCAGGGTTTGCGCCATCGCCACCGACAGCGCGGTTTTACCGGAAGCAGTCGGCCCCATCAATACAATGGCGGTAGGTTTGGTGTCGGTCATTTATTGGCCGCGCATGAAAAATCGATCCAAATCCTGATGACTCAAGGCTACCCAGGTGGGACGGCCATGATTGCATTGACCAATGCGCTCGGTTTGCTCCATGTCGCGCAACAACGCATTCATTTCCTCGATGCTGAGTTTGCGTTTGGCTCGCACCGAACTGTGGCAAGCCATGCTGGCCAAAATGGCATTGCTGGTTTCTTCAGCTTTCTGACTGATGCCATGGGTGAGTAGATCGGCCAGTATGTCGCGAACCAACTGATCAACATCGGTTTTGCTCAGCAAGGCCGGTGTAGCGCGCAAAACCACGGTTTCCGGGCCGGAGCGAGTTATTTCAAAGCCCAGTCCCTGAAAAAATTCATGATGCTGTTCGGCCAGATCGGCTTCGGCCATGCTGACTTGTATCTTGATGGGTAACAGCAAAGGCTGAGAGACCATCGCACGTTGATGATAATCCCGTTTCAGTCGTTCGTAAGTAACCCGTTCATGAGCCGCGTGCGCATCCACCAAAACAATACCGTTGGCGGTTTCCGCCAAAATATAAATGTTATGAATATGTGCCAATGCAAACCCGAGTGGCGGAATGGCCGTGTCGACAGTATGGGTTTCAGGTTGCGGGTACAGTTTGGCGTAAGCATTAATCTGGTCGGCCACCTGCCCTTGCAGATGGGCTGAGCCTGGATACGAAAAACCACGCGGCGCTGGGCTGCTCGGTGGCTGTGCCGGGGGATGCCGGGTCTCCAGGGGAGTGGCGGGTGTGTCCTGACTCAAACTCAACGGTAATGAAGTTTGTAGATTCAAGCGGGGTTTTGACTCAATGATGGCGGCAGGCTGGTTGTTGATCGGTGGCATTTGCATATCGATGGCATTTGCCGGCGTTTGGCCTGGACGCTGTGCCGCCAGACTACGATGCAGAGCCTGATATAAAAAATCATGCACCATCCGGCCTTCCCTAAACCGCACTTCCAATTTAGTGGGATGGGCGTTGACATCCACCAGTGCCGGATCCAGTTGCAGATACAACACAAACACTGGGTGCCGACCGTGGTACAGCACATCCTGATAGGCCTGTTTGACGGCATGTGCCACCAGCCTGTCCTTGATCAAGCGGCCATTGACGTAAAAAAACTGCATATCCTGCTGGCTACGCGAAAAGGTCGGCAAACCCACCCAGCCGTGTAAATGCAGGCCGGAAGCAGCATAGTCAATCTTTACCGCATTTTCGACAAACGCTGATCCGCAAATAGCGGATATACGTTTTTCCTGTTCGGGTAGCGTAGCAGCGGGTTTTAAATTCAGCACCTCGCGCTGATTGTGTTGCAATAAAAAGCCAATATCAAAGCGGCTCAACGCCAGTTTTTGAATTAGACTTTCGATATGCGCAAACTCGGTTTTCTCAGCCTTTAAAAACTTGCGCCGCGCAGGGGTGTTGTAAAACAAATCCCGCACATCGATGGTAGTGCCGGGTGGATGCGGATCGGGCTGGGGATCGAAATTTCGTTCCGTGCCGTCGGCACTGACCTGCCAGGCGCAATCGGCATCAACGGTACGCGAAATCAAGGTCAGCCGCGCCACCGAACTGATGCTGGGTAACGCTTCGCCGCGAAAACCCATGCTGCCGACGTGTTCCAGATCATCCAGCGAGGCGATCTTGCTGGTGGCGTGCCGGGACAAGGCCAGCGGCAAATCTTCTTTGACTATGCCGCAGCCATTATCACGAATTTTGATTTGTTTGATGCCGCCCTGCTCGATGTCGATATGGATTTGCGTGGCGCCGGCATCAAAGCTGTTTTCCACCAGCTCTTTGACCACAGAAGCCGGTCGCTCCACCACTTCGCCGGCGGCGATTTGATTGATCAATTGGGTGGGTAACGCGTGAATCCGCATGCTGTACGCTCAGGAAAAAGCGCATATTTTAGCGGATCAAGCCGATTTAAGGCGAATTGATTCGCCCACGAAAAATACTTGCCAATTAACTGCTGCGGGGGATTTGCAGGACTTGACCTATTTTCACCTTACCGTCTTCCATGCCGTTGGCGTGACGCAATTCGCGCATGGATACGCCATATTGATGGGCAATGCCGGACAAGGTTTCACCATTGCTGATCACATGTTTTGTTTGGGCATTGGTTGCCACTACAACAGCCTCTGATCTGCTGGCGCCGGGTTTTTCGGATTTGCTGATAACAACTTGCTGTTCAGATTCAGTGTCACGCGCTGCCAATTGAATGCCGGTTTTACCGGATTTTTGCAATTGTGCAAACAAGGTATCGGCTGGCGCATATTGTTTAAAGTGAGCCACAATTCCGCTAAATACGGCTGATGCCATTTTATCCTGGTAGGCGCGGGTGTTTAAGCGACGCTCTTCTTCCGGGTTGGAAATAAACGCCGTCTCAACCAGAATGGACGGTATGGGGGATTTCAACACCACAAAACCGGCTTTCTGCACACTGGCGCGATGCAGGTGACCAACCGATTTAACACTTCTAAGCACTTTGTTACCAATATGTTGACTGGCTTCTTTTGAAGCTTTGTGCGACAAATCCATTAGCACCGAGGCCAGCATTTCGTCATGAATTTCATGGCCGCCATCGGCGGCATTTTCACTATCCGCCAAGAACTGCGCACCTTGACTGGATGCACCGTTGTTAGCCAGCGTATAAACAGAAGCGCCATGAGCGCTGGTGTCATCAAAGGCATCGGCATGAATTGAAACAAACAAATCCGCTTTGGCTCTTTGGGCGATATTGACCCGTTCACGCAATTTCACAAAATTATCGTCATTGCGGATCATCACCGCTTTCATGCCGGGTTGTCTGTTGACAGCACTTTGCAAGCGTTTGGCAATGGCCAGCACCACATCTTTTTCCTGTGTGCCGTTAGCGCCTTGTGCGCCCACATCCTTACCACCATGGCCGGCATCAATTGCAATCACAATGCTGCGGCCTTTGAGCTTGCTGGAATTGGTGACTGCGGGTTTTTTTTCGGGTTTTGATGGCAGAATAACGGCAGTGTTAATATGATTTTCCGCTGGCACCGGTGTCTTTTTCACCGGCACCTCAACAGCAGATATGCTTGCCACGGTTGGTTTTGCGGTCATATCAAATTGCAATTGCAATCCCTGACCGCTATTGGCTGCCGTCACTTTGGTGTCGGCATCCGCATTCAATTCAAGCACAACCCGCAAATCGGCTTTATTGCGCATGGCAGTTCTGGCGCCGACAGCCAAACCATGACTGGCTGGCGGTTGATCAATAGCTTTTGCCAAGCCAGTATTCTCAAAATCCACCACCAACCGGCTGGGGTTTTTCAGGGTGAAATATTTGTAATGTGGCGTGCCTTCCAGTTGAAATGAAACGCGACCTGGATGTTGACTGGAAAAAGTCAGTTGCTGGATCTGGGCTGGCGTGGCGTGGACCAAACTGATCTTAAAAGATAAACCCAATACCCAGAAAATAATAGCTATCTGTCGCATAAGCCAGTCAACCAGAAGTAGTAATAATGTTTAGAGATTATAGCAGCAGGTCTTTGTTTTTCCAGTTAAATACCAAGGTATTTTTTAGTGAATTTGCTAGCACATTGATTTCTATCGTTCTTCCTTGATTTTGATGAGTCAGGTGCACTTCCACATCGGCATCAGGCAAATACCCTGCCCCCATCTGCGGCCATTCGATGCAGCATAAAGCCGCTTGCTGCAAGAAATCCTGCATACCAATCCACTCCAGTTCGTCCGGATCTTTCAAACGATATAAATCAAAATGAAATATAGCTCGCTCTGCCAATCGATATTCCTCCACCAAGCTATAGGTAGGACTTTTAACTGTACCGGCATGCCCTGCCGCCCGCAACAGACCCCGCATCAGTGTGGTTTTGCCGGCACCCAGATCGCCATATAAAAACAACACACATTTTTCAGGTAAGGCTTGCTGCAGGGCGGCACCGAATTGCTCGGTCTCCTCGCTATCATGTAATTCAGTTTTCATTAATTCAGCTGTTCTTTGATTTTAAGTAATAAGTCGCCGGCCAACATACCGCGTTCACCCTTTTCGCTGGCTAAACTATCGGCAGCTGCACCATGCACATAGACTGCCAATTTGGCAGCCTGCAGGAGCGGCAAACCTTGCGCGACCAAAGCCCCTGTCAATCCAGCCAGCACATCACCCATACCGCCACTTGCCATACCAGGATTGCCTGTGGTGGATACGAAGATTGATTGATGATCGGCAATTAAACTGCCTGCGCCTTTTAATACACAAATGCCGCCGTAATGGGCCTGGATTTTTGTCACTGCAGCAAATCGGTCCGAAGCAATATCCGCATTAGTGCACCCCAGTAAACGTGCAGCCTCTCCAGGATGCGGGGTTAGTATCCAGTTTTGGCGTTTTAGTGGTTTTTTTGCTAACAGATTCAAAGCGTCTGCATCGACCACGCAGATTGTGTCAGCCGCCAACACCTTGTTTAACAAGCTGACCGCCCATTCATCCTGACCTAAGCCTGGACCAATCACCACCACAGTGGCCTTTTCCAGTAAGGTTGATAAATCGTTGGGCGTTTCAACGGCATGACACATCAATTCAGGTCTGCCGATAGTCACCAAACTGGCATGTGCCGTGCGGGTGGCAATACTGACCAAACCGGCACCACTGCGCAAAGCTGCTTCTCCAGCCAACCGAATGGCTCCCATGTAACCATGATTGCCACCTATCATTAATACATGGCCAAAATGGCCCTTATGTGCACATCGTGACCGGGGTAAAAGCGGTGATTTGACTAACAGGCTGGCTAAGCTGGGCAATCCAAGCATGGCCTGATCGGGCAGATTTAAGCTACAACAGACTATCTCGCCGCAATAGTCTCTGGCCTCACCGGTAAATAAACCGCATTTTAGGGCAATAAAGGTTACGGTCAGATCAGCTTTTACCGCACAACCCATGACACAACCACTGTCGGCATGCAAACCAGATGGCACGTCAATAGACAAAACCGGGCAGTCAGATTGATTAATACAGCTGATTGCCATAGCATAGGCTTCATTGACAGGCCTAACTAAACCTGTGCCGAATAAAGCATCAACAATAACGCCTGCCGGTATTTGTTGTGAGTTAAACGCTTCCAGGTGTCCACCAGCTTCAATAAAATCATTAAAAGCAGTCAGCGCATCACCTCTAAGCATCTGTGGATCAACCAGAGAATAGGTGCTCAACTGATAACCTGCTACCAAAGCCAATCTGGCAACCACATAGCCATCACCGGCGTTATTACCCGAGCCACAGAAGATTGTTAATGTTCGCTGATCCGGCCAGCGTTGCTGCAAGGCTTTAAAAGCAGCATGCCCGGCCTCCTGCATCAATTGCAGCCCTGGCATTCCCAAGTCTTGAATGGCTATGCGTTCGGCTTCACGGATTTCCGCAACCCGATACAGTGTGCGTGGTGAGTCTGACATGGTGTTGTTGTGTAAAATGATCATGAACTTTCATTATATTGCAGCCCAGTCATGCGCCCAACTGAAACAGAGGATTTTCAACACGTTGCCGAACAGATTAAACGCTGGGGAGTCGAATTGGGCTTTCAACAAATCGGTATCAGCGATACCGATCTGAGTCAGGCCGAACAACATTTGCAGCAATGGCTAGCGCAAGGCCGGCAGGGTGAGATGCAGTATATGGCAGCACATGGATTGAAGCGCAGTCGACCGGCGTTATTACAACCCGGCACCCTTAGCATCATCAGTGCCCGTATGGATTATCTGCCTGAGCAGCCGGATAAAAGTCATGCGCTACTGAAACAACCTGCCGCAGCCTTTGTATCGCGTTATGCGTTAGGACGGGATTATCACAAACTCATGCGGAACCGCTTACAGACATTGGCCGATAAAATTACCGATAGTGTTGGTCCGTTTGGATACCGGGCGTTTGTCGATAGCGCGCCGGTGCTGGAAAAGGCTATCGCCGAAAAATCCGGACTTGGCTGGATCGGCAAGCATAGCAATCTGATTAATCGCAAAGCTGGCTCCTGGTTTTTTCTTGGTGAAATCTATACCGACCTGCCTTTGCCGGTCGATGCACCTGCCAGTCAGCATTGCGGTCAATGCAAGGCCTGTCTGGATATTTGCCCAACACAAGCCATTGTCGCCCCTTACCAAGTCGATGCCCGCCTTTGTGTATCCTATTTGACCATTGAACTGCACGGCAGCATCCCGGAACATCTGCGTCCGTTGTTAGGTAATCGGATTTATGGTTGTGACGATTGTCAATTGATTTGCCCGTGGAACCGTTTCGCTAAATTATCTGCAGAAGCTGATTTTCAACCGCGTCATAAACTTGATCAGAGTAGTCTCATTGAATTATTTGGCTGGAGTGAATCGGAATTTCTACAAAAAACCGAAGGCTCTGCCATCCGCCGCATCGGCCATCAGCGTTGGCTGCGAAATATTGCGGTTGCATTGGGCAATGGCAAACCCAGTGAAACCAGTGCATCAGCATTGCAGACCAGACTTACTCACGATTCAGAATTGGTCCGAGAACATGTGGTTTGGGCAATGGCTCGGCTTGACAAATAAACGCAGCCACACTCAGGCCCCATCATGTTTTTGAAATGACAGACTTATAAATCTGATGATGGTGTTTTACATGCTGCAAAAAACCGAATTCCATCCAGATAACAAAGTTTGAATGGTGAGTGGTTTATCCACTTGAATGAAGCCTTTTTCAGCTTTTACCGTATAATATTCCGCAGTTTTCATGCCTAATCGATCGAGGAAATATGAGTATCACATTGTCTAATCGCGTCAAAGCCGTCAAGCCATCTCCGACTCTGGCGATCAGTGCCCGTGCCGCCGCCATGCGCGCAGCCGGCAAGGACATTATTGGATTGGGGGTCGGCGAACCTGATTTTGATACGCCGGACCATATCAAAGCCGCCGCAGTCAAAGCCATTGATGACGGGTTTACCAAATACACCGCGGTTGACGGCATTCCCAGCCTGAAAAAAGCCATCGTCCAGAAATTCAAAAAAGATAATGGCCTGGATTACGAGTTGAAACAAATTCTGGTGTCTTCTGGCGGTAAACAGAGTTTTTACAATCTGGCGCAAGCTTTATTAAACGAGGGCGATGAAGTCATTATTCCTGCGCCTTACTGGGTGTCTTACCCCGACATGGTGTTGCTGGCCGATGGTGTGCCGGTGATTGTGGAAGCCGGACAATCACAACACTTTAAAATCACCCCTGAACAACTACGCGCTGCTATCACGGATAAAACCCGCTTATTTGTCATTAACAGTCCATCCAATCCGACTGGCGTAGCCTACAGCATGGATGACTTAACCGCTCTGGGTGAAGTATTACAAGACTATCCAGAGATTTTGATTGCCACCGACGATATGTACGAACATATCCTGTGGGATAAAGGCGAATTTGTGAATATCCTGAATGCGCGTCCGGATTTTTATGATCGCACTATCGTACTGAATGGCGTATCAAAAGCCTATTCGATGACCGGCTGGCGGATTGGTTACTGTGCAGGCCCTGCTGATTTGATCGATGCCATGTGCATCATACAATCGCAAAGTACCTCCAACCCCACTTCAATTTCGCAGGTCGCCGCCGAAACAGCCTTGAATGGTGATCAAAGCTGCATTGACACCATGATGACCGAATTCAAAAAACGCCATGATTATGTGGTTGCTGAATTGAATACCATCGAGGGTATCGAATGCCTGCCTACCGATGGGACGTTTTATGTGTTTCCAAATGTTGAAAAATTGATACACAGGCTAGATGGCATTAATGATGATTTGCAATTTGCAGAATTTCTGATCGAAAAAGCTGGCGTGGCCTTGGTTCCAGGCTCTGCCTTTGGCGCGCCGGGCCATATTCGTATTTCAATTGCTACCAGCATGACTAATCTGGAAAATGCTTTAGCGCGAATTAAACAAGCTGTTTAATCGATTGCCCATACTCCCCGCCTAGGAGGCTGTCGTAAAAGGTAGGTTGGGCTGAATTTAATGAAGCCCAACAGTATGATTTTGTTGGGCTTCGCCGTGCTAAGTCCAACCTACATTTAACTTTTACGACGACCTCCTAGCGCAGGCGGGGATATTGTCTAGCCTTTCCGTTATGGTCTGCTGAAAGGCATAACGACAATTCCAAAACAGAATCCAAATAGTGATTGACTACAACAGCAAACCTTCCTCTATTGCCACAAACCGGTCGGCAGCGTTAATCAAGGTCTGTGCAGTCAGGGTGGCAACGCCATAGACTTCTGATTCAACCTGATAACGCTCTCTGACCTTTTGCAGCAACAACTGAAAATCACCATCCCCCGATAATAAAATCACCACATCGACTTGTTCTGCCATCTCCAGCATATCCAAAGTGATCCCCACATCCCAATCGCCTTTGGCTGAACCATCGCTGCGTTGAATGAAGGGTTTGAGTTTGATTTGGAAACCGATGTCCTTGAGAATGTGTTGAAATCCGCGTTGTTTGGCGTCACCTCGTTCAATGGCATAGGCGAAGGCCGCCACCACGTGTCTATTGGCTGTAGCCTGCTGCCAAAAAGCTCCGTAACTAAAGTGTTTTTGGTAGCGATGCCGACAGGTGTAATAGATGTTTTGCACATCGGCAAAAATCGCTACCTTTTGCATATTGTCTATTGTAAAAACGAGCAGCAATAATCGCTGGCGACTTTTACTTTCATGGTGAATGCAGCATTGCCCGGAACATTGAACGATTCGCCGCCCTTGATGGTTTGCCAATCGCTATCCGGTAATTGCACGTCCAATTCCCCAGCCAGTATTTCCATTAATTCAGGTTCAGCCGTATTGAAGGTGTATTCGCCCGGTTGCATGAAGCCCAGGGTTTTCTTGCTGCCGTCAGCAAATAAGAGAGTGCGGCTATTTACATTGCCGTCGAAATAAACATTGGCTTGTTTGATGATAGTGACGTTTTTAAATTCTGTCATGATGCCTATTCGCTGTTACAAAAGGTAAAAAATTGGGAGTGCATCATAGCAGATCAGGTTAATTTTCGAATTACAAATAGTCGCGGAGCGCTTTCCTGATGATGTTGACTAAAATGAGTTTCCACTGAAAACCGTTTAAATTCAACATTCTGCACCCATGCCTGCAAAGATCGGGTTTCTTCGTCGCCGCCAGCATGCCCAGGATAGGCCATCACCGTCACTAGGCCTTGGCTCGCCAATAAATCACAAGCCACTTCGATAGCCTGCAAAGTCGTTTGCGTTTGCGTCATGATGGATTTATCTGTACCGGGCAGATAACCCAAATTAAACATAATGGCCGAGATGTGTCCTTGTTCTGCTTCCGGAATGTAGTGCCGCATATCGGCATGATTGGCTCGTATCAACGTCACAGGTGCAGCATTGAGATCATGTAAGCGTTGCCGTGTGGATTCTAGCGCTTGGGTCTGTATATCAAAGCCATAAACGTGCCCGGTACTGCCGACACATTCCGCTAGAAACAAACAATCATGTCCATTCCCCAGAGTCGCATCGATGGCAATATCGCCGGCCTGAAGGTGCTCTTTGATTATGAAATGGGTGGTTTCAGCTAATGTAATGCGTTTCATAGTAACGTTGAATATTGACTTGGGCGGGAAGTGGCGTTTGCTGAAACAGATACTTCACAAACTGACGCGCATACCAGGGGATCAGTAAACTGCCTTTGGCACCAAAACCATTGAACATGTGTAGATTGCCAAATTGCGGATGTGACCCAATCAAAGCCTGCTTATCCAGTGTAGTGGGTCTGACGCCGGCCTGCTGGTTTAAGACCTCAATCGGTTTTAAGCCGGGCACGACAGCGGACAATGCCTGCAATAAAGTCTGTTTAGCCCGCTGAGTGGTATCTGTATCGGTCTTACCGGACTCAAAACTGGCCCCCAACTTAAACTGATTATCACCAGTTGGAATCAACCACTGACCAAAATTAAAAATATGCTGTTGCAATAAGTCCGTGGTTTGACAATGCAGGATTTCGCCCTTGGCAGGTTGAAAAGGCAAATTGCCAAACCACGGATTTTGCATGCCATGATGCCCTTCGCAAAACACAATATGTTTTGGGCAAATAGATTGCCAACTTAGTCGGGGCTGTAATGTAATCTCAGCATAATTGAGCACGGATTGCTGATAGCTGGCATTTTCAATCAAAAACTTTCGCATTAACCCCAACAAGGCGCTGGTATTTAAATAGCCTGTTTGTGTTTGCTGCAGAATCCCATGATGGGCCACCAGCGATGTTGACACATCCTTGCCAATAGACAAAAAACCGTGGTAATCCCGCTGATTCAAGCGTTTTTGGGCAGATTGTTGCTCCAGCGGCGTTTTTAGAATGCGCAGCATAGGCAGCGGCTTAAATAACAACTGATTAAACTTGGCAGAAAGTTGGGCATAACAGGTCAGTGCAGTTGGCAGTAAATAGTCGACACCAGACTGTTTGACGAGTCGTTGGCCGGTCACCGGATTAATCAACCCGGCGGCCACCTGGGAAGCGTTGATTTCACCGCTATCCACTACCAACACGTTATAGCCTTGGTTAATGCATTCCCAAGCCAGCAAGCTACCAGCCAAACCTTGGCCGACGATCAACACATCAATCGGCATTTTTAGGTGTTAACGCCTCGGAACTGAACACGATACCTTCCCAACCATCGCGCATGAATGTCCGAATATTTTGGTGATCGCAACCATCAGGGTGTTCCAACACATCCTTGCTATAAAAATCACCGAACAAAGCCAGTGTTTGGTTTTTATCTAACCCCTGCAGTTTTGCAAATGCAAAGATTTTGCATGAACCTTCATTTTGCCCCGCTTGATTGACTAACGGCTGTTCTATTCCATTACTGAAGCAGGTAGCGGTGTAGTCATAATACGCAGCAATGACTGACATGGTCTCTTTAAAATCAACAAATTGACCGGCCTTGATACGATCCATAAAACTAGTAAGCATTAAGTATTTACTCCTAAAATATTTGTATATTGGGTTTGCTGGCATATAATGAATTGAAAAAGTACTTCAATTTTAATCGACTAGAGTCAATTTATTAACAATCTGACTAAAAAATAGCCGATACACTATGACTTTTGTGCAGTCATAATGTCAGACTGTACGGATAGCAAATTAAATAGCTAATAAAGGAATACGTTTTGAAACAGCAGCTTATCTTGTTTTATATATTCACTCTGGTTGCATGCAAAACCTTTGCCGAGACAGAATTTCCGCTGACACCCACTGAAATACCTTCAACAGCTGCCGAAATTTCGCAAACTGAGCCCGCGCAAACAAGTCCTGCCTCCGAAACCAAAGCCGATGTAGTGATTTTGAAAGATCCGGATGAATTAGCCGGCTACCTTTTGGCACCGGGCGATGCTCTTGAAATTACCGTCTGGAAAGAGGAAGGCTTGCAACAGCAGCAATTTTTGATCGGTCCCGATGGACATATCGTGTATCCGCTGATTGGGACCATTACCGCCGCCGGACGCACCATTCATGACCTGAAGGAACTGTTGTCGGTTAAGCTTGCCGATTACATAGCCGATCCTTCGGTTAGTGTGAAATTGTTAAATAATCAGGGTAACGCAGTTTTTGTAATCGGCAAGGTCAACAAGCCGGGTCAAGTCTTTTCCGGACGACGCATCGATGTTTTGCAAGCCTTGAGTATGGCTGGGGGACTGACCGTTTTTGCCAGTGAAGGCAATATCAACATCCAACGCCGTGTGGGTAATGAAATCAAGGTCTTTCCTTTTGATTACAGCAACGTCATTGATGGAGACGACCTGGAGCAAAATATTCTGCTCGAACCCGGAGACACCATCACCGTGCCTTAAACAAGGTCGAGTCATTTTTCAATGAAGTTCAATTCCAAGCTGTTGCTTCCGGCCCTAGCTGTTTTCAGCGGCAATTGTCAGGCATTCGACTGGTTATTTGACCCCAGATTCTCTGCAACTGAGCGTTATACGGATAACCTGCGCATGCAAATCAATCCGACTCGGGATAATTTGATCACCACCTTGTCGCCGGGCGTGCTGTTGGGTTACATGGCTGAAAATCATGCCTTGAATGCCAATCTGAATTGGAATGAACTGATTTATCACGGCGAATCCGAACTGGATTTATCCGAGAAAATTGCCAACATGAATCATCAGTTTACCGGTGAACGCTTTAAAACCGATATAGCTGCGCAATATGCGGTGCAATCATCAATTAACACCCAGTTAGATTTAGATGGTTCAGGTAATTTGCAGGTTCAGGTGCCTCGCACCACGCGATCACTGGCACCCAGTTTCACTTACAATTTCACCGAAAGGAATGCGCTGCAGTTAAGTTATAACTATGTGGATGTTGCTTTTGATCGTACAGAAGCTTTGGCGAATAATTTAGGTTATTCTGACTACGATAATCAGCAATTGACAGCGACATTTTTCCATACCTATTCACAGCAACTGACTTTCAATTTTTCGGGTGAATATTCGGTGTTCAATTCTTCTAATAATTCGAATACCAGTCAAAATTTATTACTACCTGATAATTCTATAACAAACCGTTCTACAGGCTCTAAATTCGAACAACAATCCACTAATTTTCTGTATCGCGGTGGCCTGCAATATCAATACGACGAGCAAACCCAACTTGCATTATCGGCAGGTATGCGGCAAACCGAAAACCATACCTCTTTCCTAGAAACAGTTACATTTGACCCACTTCCTTTGGGTTTGAATAACGTCTTTAATTTGGTTAACCCGCCAGCTACTAAAGCCAGCGGTCATGTGTTCTCAGCCAATTTAAACCGTAAAACCGAATGGGGTAATTTTTCAGTAAGTGCAGCCCAGCAACTGAATCCGTCCAGCAGTGGTAATCAGCAACAAACCACCAATTTTTCCGGTAATTTGCTTTATAACTTGAACGAACGTTGGTCTACCGCGTTAACAGCCAGTTATTTGATTTCCGAGGATACCCGAACCTTCGTTAATAATATTATCGATAACAACCGGACTTTGTCTACGCTGACTCCCAGCCTTCGTTGGCGATGGACACCGGAGATCAATTTGGATTTGTCTTATACCTATCGACAGCAGGATTTCTCGTTTTTAAATGATTCTGCCATTGGCAACAATTTACAGTTGCAATTTTCTTACCAACCACAAATTAATCGCCAGGTGAAATAACGTGGAAAATCAAACGCTCGACATCAAAGATTATCTGAAGATTGTCAAAAAACGTCGCAAATTTTTAATCATCCCGCTGATCGTCATTGCCCTGCTCAGTGTGATTCTGGCTGTGGTTTTGCCGTCCACTTTTCGCTCGGCAGCGACCATCCTGATTGAAGAGCAGGAAATCCCTTCCGAACTGGTCAAATCAACCGTTACCACTTTTGCAGACCAACGTATTCAGATTATCAGCCAGCGCATCATGTCGCGTTCCAATCTGGTGGAAATCATCAAAAAATACGATCTTTACGCAGATGATCGCAAATCCAAAACAGAAGAAGTGATTTTAGAAAAAATGCGCAAAAGTATTAAAGTGGAAACCATCAGCGCCGACGTGATCGACCCGCGCAGCGGTGCTCCCACTAAGGCAACTATCGCTTTTGCTCTGACATTCGATGATCATTCTGCGGTATTGGCGCAACGTGTCGCCAATGAGCTCACTTCGTTGTTTTTGAAAGAGAACATTAAATCCAGAACCGAGTCCGCTGAAAATGCGGCCTTGTTTTTGAGTGAAGAAGCCCGTCGTTTAAAAGATAAAATTCAACAATTACAAGGCAAACTGGCCAGTTTTAAAGAACACAACCTGCACCAATTACCCGAAGCCAATCAATTGAATCAACAGGAATTATCGTCCTTGAACAATCAGTTGATGAGTTTGGATAGCCAGGAGCGTTCTGCCATTGAGCGTCGTTTCTATCTTGAAGGCCAATTGGCGCAAATCGATCCAAACGCCATGGCGACCAATGCTGTCGGCAACCGGGTGTTTGATATGAAGGACCGTCTGAAAGAGTTGCAATCGCAATATCCTTCTTTAGTGGCGCGTTATTCCGATAATCACCCGGACGTGATCAAGACTAAGCGGGAAATCGATTCGTTACAAAAAGAAATCGGTTCCAATACCGATTTGAACAAGCTGAATGCCGAACTGACCGAAACCAAAGCCGAACTGGCTGTGTTGCTGAAACAGTATTCCGATAAACACCCGGATGTGATCAAGCTGCAAAAACAAATGTCTTCATTGCAACAGGCTTTGACAGAAGCCGGTCAAACCAGCTATTCCAACGTAAACATCGAACCTGATAATCCAGCCTACATTACGCTTAAATCGCAACTTGAGGCGGCCACCTCTGACATCAAATCAATTGACTTTACCCGCGAAAAAATCAAAGCCAAAATTGAAGAACTGCGTAATGACCTGATGCAGTCGCCGTTGGTAGAAAAAGACTACATGGATCTAGTGCAAGAACTGAATAATACCAACCAGCGTTACCAGGAAGTCAGCGCGCGCGAAATGGAAGCACAAATTTCCCAGCAACTGGAAATTGAAAAGAAAGGCGAACGCTTTACGTTAATCGATCCCCCCCAAGAGCCATTGGAACCCGTCAGTCCAAACCGGATCGCCATACTATTTTTAGGCTTTGTGCTGGCGATAGCCGGCGGATTTGGTACGGTGGCGCTGGCTGAGGTGATGGATTCCAGCATTCACAGTGAGAAAGGCATTGCCAATATTCTTGGTGTTACCCCGTTAGCTACCATTCCTTATTTGGAAAGCCAAGCAGAAAAGCAAAAACATCGCGCCCAGCGGCAAATTTTGCTAATAACCGCATTGGCGATCGGCTTGATAGCGACACTGATTTTCCATTTCCTGTTCATGCCGCTGGACGTATTTTGGTACAAACTGCTGCGTGTAGCAGGCGGATTATAATTAATCGAGATTAGCCATGAATTCTATTCAAACCCTCGCAGAAAACACCAAACCTTCAATTGGCGACCATACCAACCAGGATGGTATCAACATCGCTTACAGTCAAACCCGTGTGCACACCCCGAATAACCAGTTACTCAGGGAAAACCGCATCATTTCGGCTTTTACGCCCGGTCCATGGCTGGAAGCCTACAGGATGCTGAGGACTCGCTGCCTGCAAAGCATGGATGCCATGGAATGGAACACCCTTGCCATTTCCAGCACCAGCGCTAAAACCGGCACCAGTCTGACTGCCACCAATTTAGCGATTAGCATTGCCATGGAACTGGATAGAACCGCGTTATTAGTCGACGCCAATTTTCAGAATCCGGCCATCAGCAACTTTTTCGGCATTCAGACGGATACCGGTTTAAGTGATTATTTGTTGCATGACAAGGAAATCAGCTCAATGTTTATCAATCCTGGTGTGGAACGATTGGTGGTATTACCCGCCGGTAAACCGATGTTCAATTCAACTGAAATGTTGCGATCACCCAAAATGGTCAGGCTGGTCAATGAATTGAAAAGCCGCTATCCATCCCGAATCATTATTTTCGATATGCCGCCTATTCTTTCGCAAGACGACACATTAGGTTTTTCACCCTATGTGGATTGTTTGTTATTGGTGGTGGAGGAAGGTAAAACCAAAAGTGACGAACTAAAACACGCTGCATCACTGTTAAAAGATATTAATGTGCTGGGTACGGTATTTAATAAATCCACCGACCACAAAATCCCGTTTTAAGATGTTTCTTGCCAATTGCCGGCGGTTAGGTTAATCGCGCCGCTGTCTCGCTTTAGATAGTGAGTACCGGTTACCGCTTTTGCGGCGATAACCGGTAAAGTTCAACTATCAACCACCTTGTTTGATTTTTTCCAAAGTTTGTTTCACCTGCTCGATGCCATCAAAATTGGCTTTTGAATCCAGGGCTTTTTGCAAATGCTGCTCGGCTTTGACTTTGTCGTTTTGTTTGAAATACAACATACCAATATGGTAATTGGTCATCGGTGAAGCCGGATCAACTTCCAATGCCTTGTTCAGCATACTGGCAGCCAACTCCAGTTTGTCCTGTTTGTAGGCAATCCAGCCTACGGTATCCAGAAAGCTGGCATTATTGGATTTGGACAAAGGCTCGGCTATCTGTGCTGCTCGATCCAGGTTGGCCGGGGTATCGGCATAATCGGATAAATAGCTGGCCAGATTGTTGACAGTTAACGCGGATTGCGGATAGCGTTTATAAGAATCTTCATATAACGCCAAAACCTTTTCATGCTGACCCTCGCTGTGATACAGCCTGGCTAAATCTTCTACCAACTCCATGGCACCTTTGGTTTTTTCAATGCCATTGGTATAAATTTTGATGGCTTCGGCTTTGTTTTTCTGTACCAATTCAGCAAGAGCCAGATTCCTATAAGGGCTAAACCAATCCGGTTTGATTTGCGCTGCTTTGTTCAGAGCAGTTTTAGCGTCTGCGAACTTTTGTTCACTGAGATAAATGCTGCCCAACAAATTGTAGGCAATGAAGTGGTCGGCATGACGTTTGATCACTGTCTGCAATTCGGCTTTGGCTTTTTCAGGCTGTTTTTGCGCCATGTAAGTTTTGACCAACTCAGTCAGAGGCTCAATGGCATCCGGTTTTTTAGCCAATGCCTGTTTAAAGGCTTCAATGGCGGCATCGAGATTACCTTCTGCCTGATAACCTAAGGCAGACATATAGAAACCTGCTGCATCATCCGGAAAGGTATCCTGCACTTGCTTGGCCACTTCTTGCGCCTTGAGCCATTGTTTTTTGCTGACTTCCAACTTGAACAGACTTTCCAGGCCTTTTTGACTTTTCGGGTTTGCCTTTATCAACTCGTTAATTTGTTGTCTGGCCAATTCCTCTTTGCCCGCTTGCATGTGCAGACTGGCCAAATCGAGTCTGGCGGTTTCATCCGCAGGCGTGATTGCCACCACTTTTTCCATGTTCTCTTTGGCTAATTCCGGCTCTTTATTACGCAGATGTGTGGCGGCCAGCAGCTTCAGGACATTGGTGTTGTTGGGCTGATCAACCAGGACGGAACGGAAATCGCCGATCGCATCAGGTATTTTGTTTTCAGCCAAGGCAAATTGGCCGCGTAAGGTCAATGCTTCGCCATCCCGTGGATTGGCATCCAATACGTCCTTGATCAGAGTTTTGGCTTCATCGCCGCGTTTGTTGGCTGCGTAGTAGGTAGCCAGTTTATTGCGCGCTGAAATGCCGTTTGGACCTAATTTGTCTTGCTCAACGACTTGTTTGAGGGTTTCTTCTGCCTTATCCGCCTGTTTGTTGGCTGCGTACAAAGAAACCAATTTAAACTTCAATGCATAAGCATCCGGTTGCTGTTCGATAATCGGCAATAATTCTTTGATTGCCACCTCCAGGCTGCGTTTTTCTACCAGAAAGTCGATCAGATTGGATTTTGCTGCGTCACTCTCCGGTAACGTCTGCACAGCGCCACGCAAAGTGGCTTCCGCTTTATCCAGTTGACTGGTGCCAACCTGAAATAAAGCCAGATTTTTATAATGCTGCACTTCTGTTGGCTGTTGGGTAATGATGGCCTCAAGCAATGCCTCAGCCTCTGGTATTTGCTTGTTGCGTGCATAGATGCCCACCAGCATGGTGCGCAAGGGAATGCTGTCTGATTTTTTATCGATGGCTTGTTTTAACAGGGCAATCGCATCGTCAGTTTGGTTGTTCTTAATCTTGATCGAAGCCGACATCAACGTAGCCGAAACATCGTCGGGGTTTTTTTGGAGGGCTTTTTCAACAGCTTTTGCGGCAGCATCGGTATTGTTTTTTGCCATTGAAATGCCGGCATGCAGCACTAGGGCTTCAGTATTATCTGGTTCTTTGGCCAAGGCTTCATTGGCCATTTTTTCGGCTTCGTCGACGGCGCGATTCAACAACAACAATTGCCCTACCCGCACGCGGGCCATAACATGACTTTCGTCATTTGCGACAATGGTATTGTACTCTTTAAAAGCATTTTCGATTTTGCCCTGTTTACTCAGGGTTTCCGCCATTTGATAGCGGCTTTCCCAGTTTTTGGGGTCAATTTGCAACACGTTTTTATATGCCAATTGAGCCTTTTCATAATCACCGGCTTTTAATAGCTGACTACCCTCTTCCATGTATTTGGCTTTTCGCTCATCAGCACCATCGCAGGCTACCAATCCTGTACTCAATACCGCAATGCCTAGATTTTTCAGAATAGTTTTTTTTCTTGTCGTGTACATCTCGATTCCATTTGCTTTGTGTGACTGGATTTAATCCGGGATTATGTATTTAACTGTTTAATTTTAACTGATTTGCCTTCCGCTCATGCCCGAAATAGCCCTCTCATACATGCGGCATGTTGACGCAGTCAGCCAAGATTGTACACATAAACCCAGCCTTTGATGCTGGACAGCCACCGTAGCAAAGGCTATGCTGAAAATGAATTTTGCCTCATTGGAGCCCGTATGCCGATCACGCCCGCACAGTTTCCTGAGATTATTAATCGGATTTCCGCCAGTATTAACCAACATGCCGATGCAGTAACCGAATTGGATCAAGCCATAGGCGACGGAGATCATGTCTATAACTTGCAGCGTGGTATTGAGGCCTTACAAACGCATAGCAATGACATCGTCAATTTAGACTGGCCCGCGGCTTGGCAAAAAATTGGCATGACAGTCATGGCGGCGATTGGCGGAGCATCCGGTTCGCTGTATGCAACGTTGTTCCTGAGTCTGGCTAAAAATAGCAAAGACAAGCCGGTCAACATAGATACGTTTACCGAAGCCTTTGCGTTAGCCGTGGAAGCCGTCAAACAACGTGGAAAAGCAGATGTCGGCGAAAAAACCATGTTAGACGTCTGGGTACCTGTTGCTCAGGCTTTAAAACAATCGGTAGCCTCAAGCAAAACCCTGGCTGAGATTTTGGACACGGTTTGCAGCGTAGCTGAAAATGGGGTGGAAAATACCCGCGAAATGCTCGCCACCAAAGGGCGTGCTTCATTTTTAGGGGAACGCAGCAAAGGGCATATCGATGCCGGAGCAAAAACAGCCCAGTTGATGATTGCGGCAATTGCTGATCAGTTGCAGCAAGCGGCAGCCAGTTGATTTTTCCCAAAATAGGCACAGGCTCGCGCCCGCGGCTTTAGCCTATCAAACTTAACACCCCCAGCGCAACGCAGCGGTATTAACCGGTGCATCCCACAAACGCAACAGTTCTTCGTCCAGCAATGTCAGTGTTAATGAACAACCTGCCATATCCAGTGAAGTTGTGAAATTCCCGACCAGGGAGCGTTGAATATCCAAGCCTTTTTGATGCCAGAATTGCCAAGCCAATTCATAGATAAAATGCAATTCCACCAACGGCGTCCCACCAAAACCGTTGACATGTAACAACACCCTTTGACCAGGCTGAGGTTGCAACGCCTCTTGGATGTGTCCGGCCACCTGCGCCACGATTTCACTGGCCGAAACCAGTTGCCCGGTTTCCCGCCCGCGCTCACCGTGGATACCCACACCGATTTCGATTTCATTTTCGGCCAGTTCAAAGGTGGGATGTCCCAATGCCGGTACTGTACAACTGGTCAACGCTACCCCCATCGATGCAGTCGCCTGCACCACACGCTCGCCCAAGGCTTTACAAGCCGACAGGTCGTAACCTTGTTCTGCAGCTGCACCCACTATTTTTTCTACTACAGTTGTGCCCGCCACCCCGCGCCGCCCTATGCTATGATTTTTGGGCAACGACACGTCATCATTGACCAGTACCGTGGCGGTTGGAGTTTCAAGCATTTCAGACGCCATTTCAAAATTCATCACGTCGCCAGCATAGTTTTTAACGATGAATAACACCCCAGCCCCGCCATCAACAGTTTGGGCTGCGGCCAGCATCTGATCGGGCGTGGGCGAAGTGAAAATTTGACCTGGACAGGCGGCATCCAGCATACCCAATCCCACAAAACCACTGTGCAGCGGCTCATGCCCGGAGCCTCCGCCGGAAATCAACGCCACCTTGCCCGCTTTCAGCGATTTGCGGCAAATAAAATTGGGCTGCGTATGGTATTCAACGATGTCAGCATGGGCCTTGGCAAACCCCTGCAAACTGTTGTCCAACAAAGTGGCTGGACTGTCTATAAATTTTTTCATACCTGTTTCCTATGATGTATTGCTAAGGCTTGGGTAATTTCCTGAATATCCTGCATGACCCAGGTTGGACTGTAATCGAGTGCT
Organism: Methylomonas sp.; assembly: GCA_002928965.1. Lineage (GTDB taxonomy): Bacteria > Pseudomonadota > Gammaproteobacteria > Methylococcales > Methylomonadaceae > Methylomonas. Next base: position 33,802 of record PERU01000003.1, on the reverse strand, counting down.
TCTATATCGCTTGCTTGAGAAATGCCCGACAGCACAAGTACACTGCGTATTCCCGTCTGCACGGCGCCCAAAATGTCGGTATCCAGCCTGTCACCAATTGCGACTACCTGCTCTGCTGCCACACCTAAAAGCGCCAAAGCTTGCTGATAGATGATAGGGGCTGGTTTGCCAATGGTGGTCGGTTTTACCCCGGTTGCCGCCGTCAGCGCTGCCAGCGTAGCGCCATTCCCTGGTAAAAAACCCCGTTCAGTCGGTAAGGTCACATCACTGTTGGTACCATAAAATCCAGCACCTGCCTGAATATGCAATGCTGCCATACAAAGCTTGTCCCAAGTCAAGGCTTTATCCAAACCGCACACCACTAACTGAGCTGCTTCGGTATCCTGCTGATCCGCCAAAATAAAGCCTTTGTCCAGTAATGGCTGGCTGGCGCCTTGACTGCCGATTACAAAGACGCGGGTTGTTGCGGGTTGATAACGTTCCGACAAATACAAGGCTGTTGCCATACCGGATGTCAAAATATCCTTCAAGGCTATTTCAACACCCATATAAGCCAATTTGTTGACATACTGTTCTGCAGTGATGCTGGCATTATTGGTTGCCAAAACAAACGGTAAATTTAAATCCCGCAAAATCTGGAAAAACTCTGACAAACCCGGTTGAGCCTGATCGCCATGCCACAGCACACCATCCATATCGATGATAAAGCCGCCAATATTTGTAAATACCTGCATAAATTTTCTTAACAATACGATTTTAAAGCCCTAGAGAATTGCACAAAGCCTGGATACTGTCCAGCCAAACGGCGGTCACTCGATAATTAGGGTTGACTTAATGTCGATAACCCTGTTTAATGCGCGGCTGTTGTTGAGCCCAGGTAGCTCAGTCGGTAGAGCAGAGGACTGAAAATCCTCGTGTCGACAGTTCGATTCTGTCCCTGGGCACCACACTTCCAGTGTTCACTGTTATGACCGTTCCGGTTTACTCCAAAGCGTCCATATCCGAGTGAATGGGCAGTTCAATCCAGAACCGACTGCCAAGATTTTCCTCAGTCTCAAAGCCAATATGTACTTGCATGCTTTCGACCAGCTGTTTGCAAATATTAAGGCCGATCCCAGTCCCTTCTATGGTCATTTTTTCCATTCCCAGTCGTTGAAATGGTTGAAAGACCTTGTGAAGTTGATCTTCAGCAATACCCTGACCGTTATCCTTGACTGAGATAACCAAATAGCGCCCATGTTGCTGGCAGAAAATTTCTACCCGGCCATCCTGATGATTATATTTAATGGCATTGGTCAGAAGATTGAGCAATATCTGCCGTAAACGGTTCTTGTCTACCAAAATCAAGGGCATTTCGGTCAGTTGCCATTGAATTTCGATGTTTTTTGCCGCAGCCAAGGGTTTGGTCAAGGCAATCACATTACGCAAGGTATCCGTGACATCAACAATATCCACCTGTAAATCCATCCGCCCGGACTCGATTCGGGCCAAATCCAGCACTTGATTTATCAACGCCAACAAGTGCCGTCCGCTATTTAGAATGTAAGCGACACTTTCCTGTTGACCTGGGGTCAAGGGTTCCGCGTCATCCATTTCCAATAGCTGTGCAAAACCAATGATCGAATTCAAAGGCGTGCGCAGTTCATGGCTCATGCTGGTTAAAAATACTGATTTGGCGCGATTGGCTGTTTCTGCGGATTCTTTGGCCAATACCAATTCGGTGATATTGCTGATCACACCCTGCACCAAACCGGCCTCAATCGGCGTCAGGATCATATGCAACCATCGGTTATCAACCAAGGGAATGTATAACTCAATATCTATGGCAATGGCGAAACCGGTTTCAAAACAGGCCTCGATGATCGATTGAACTTTGGCTTTATCGCACCATAGCAATTCAAGGAAACTTGGCTGAATATCGACAGTGGATAACCCAGTCAATTGTAGAAATGCCGGGTTATACGAAATGACATTGGCCTCCTTGTCCAGCATAAAAATACCAGCTTCGGCATTATCAAACAGTGCCCGATATTTTTTTTCCCCGACTTCACGCTGCAGCCTGATATGGTGTTCCTCTTCCAGCGCTGTCACCAGCTTGAATGCCAAGGCATTAAAATCCTCTACCAAGCGGCCTACTTCATCATGGGCATGACCAGGAGGCGGAATCAACTTATCGCCAACGGCAGCATCCATTAGATGCAATCCATCGCAAACCCGCTTGATTGGCCTAATCACAAACAACACCACAACCCCGCAAACCACCAGACTTAACAAACTTAATTCGATTATCAGCAAATAACGGATCAAACCAACGGATTGATCGACTTCACGGGCAATCTCGGCCTGATTGGGCTGCAGAACGATCTCGCCCACTATTTTGCTGCTATCGAAGGGCGACACCACCGATCGCCGCATCACAATGTGCTGTTGAACGGTCTCGGCCAATACAGCCGCCGGTTGGCGGGTCAACTCCTTGCCTCCGTCATCAAAAATAACCACGGAAGAGACTTCAGCATTTTTTAACAAACCACGCGCAACTTCTTCGGCCAAAGCCTGATCAGCCAGATAGCAAGCGATACTGGTGGTTCTGTCAACAGTATCCAGCAATTGACCTAACCGATCTTCTGCTTGTTGTTCCAGTCGCTGCTGAATAAGAACGGAAGATGAGGCAATAAATACCCCGCCCGTCACTATCGAAGAAAACAGCAAAATGATCAGTGTCCGATTCAGGATGCTGCGGGACCAAAAACTAATCCGCATGTTGGATTCTCAATCAGTGCTCCATGTCCAGAATCACTTTGACCTTTGCATTAAGCTCTGTCCGTTCGACATAACCAATCGCATCGGGATTTGCAGACACATAATCCAGCACAGCCTGATTTTGCTCGAACGATCGCGGCGGCGATGTCCGCCCTGAAAACACCAGTCTTGCCCAATAGGCGTTGATGTCGGCCAGTTCCTTATTGACCAGCAAACGGTAAAACTGAGCTTTTGCGGGTCCATCAACAGGCTGCACCGACTCACCCGAAGGAAATCGACGCAAACGGCCCATGTAAATATTGATGGCTTCATCACGGCTAATTCGGTCCACTGGCGCGTGTATATGGGCAATCAATACCAGATCTGCCAAAGCCGAGATGGGCAAAAACAAGCTAACCAGCAGCAAAGCGATCTTCATTCTTACTTTCCGACGCTTAGAAAGCAAAGTCAAAAGCCATGTTCAACACCTGCATCCGCCCATCCCAATCCGCTTGTTCCCATCGATAGTTGTAGAGCGAGTTTGTATCGCCCTGGATAGCATCCCACTGCAGCTTCAGATCCATGCCCGGATGAAAATCCCAACGCACTCCCAATGTGAAGGTATGTTGATTGGTTTCGGTTCGCCCGATAGTGTTGACAATAGCGGCATCCAAGGCGGGAACCCGCGTCGACTGCAGGGTGTCGGGTGTACTTTTAGACCAGGACAATCCGGCAAAAGGCGTGAACTCGCCGATGCGGTAACCCGTCAAGAAATATCCACACACCGCATCCTGGAAAAATGCGCTATCGCTGGTGACACCGCTGACCATCAGTTGAACCTGTAAGGGGCCTTCGTCGTAAATTACACCCATCGAATAGTGCTGACTGGCGGTTTCACCGACCCTTAGCGCGTTCAAAGCGGCTTGGCTGGCAGTCCCCGGCACAGTGCTCAAGACAGTCATCAATTGGGCAAAACTGCCCGGCAAGTCCCGTTCATGATGAATTTCCGCGTAGCCGAAACGAAATTGCCAACTGCGCCATTGATAATCCAGACTGCCACCAAAAACCCTGGATCCTGAAATATTCCATGGTTCGGAGTTTTCCAGTGGAAATTTTTCCGGACTAATTCCGGCAAACACTTTGCTGCGCAGCAAACCCTCACCTAGCTCAAAAGTCATGGCGCCATCCATGCCATCAATGTACTGATGGGGTAAACCGCCGTAGTAGTCTACAGAAGGCCGTATGGTCAAATTCGAATACCCTACCAGTCGCGAATCGGAACGCATGTAAAAATCCGTACCGATGCGCCCGCCGCGAATATCCAAGTTGGTCAGCGGCGAATATTTAAGAAAGGCCCAGGTTAATTCCGGCGTAAAACTGTCATCAAATCGATGCCGACTGACCGCTTGACCGACTATCTCAAAGTGTTCGCTCAACTGGATATTGACTTGCCCCCCCACCAGTGAATCTATCTTTCCAGTCCACTGACCGCCTCTGGCGCCATCTGGTTGAGACAAATCTCTGACAAAATCGGCATTCCCGGAAGCCACATAATTCAATGCTCCGGTGCCGAAGGCATGCAGTTTTAAGCCGGGCAGGCTGTCATCGGCAGCTGCTGCCTGACTAATCAGGGCGCTCAATACCAACGCGATGACCAAAGCATTACCCAAAGCTTCGCGGTAATTCTCAGAATGATTTACATTCGGTCGCAAACATCTATGCATCGAAGCCAAACAAGCCGCTAGTGATTTTCCCAAGTTCAAGCCACTCGTAAAGGTGTCACTCGACCGCTGCGAACAAACTCCCGATAATCGGCAATGACCAGGGCATGATCAAATGCCAGCTGAGCTAGCGGCACATCATCAAAGGTATAGATTGCGGAATTTTTGGCGTCATCGGCAGCTACTGGCGAACCATGCGCCTCACAGACATAGACGGCAGTAACCGTATGATTGCGCGGATCGCGGGCCGGGTTGGAGTATATGCCCAACAAAGCAGTCAAGGTCACATCCAAACCGGTTTCTTCTTTGGCTTCGCGGATCGCCGCATGCTCGACGGTTTCGCCAACATCCACAAAACCACCCGGTACAGCCCAACCGTAAGGTGGATATTTACGTTCAATCAACACAAAGGGACGCTGCGGATAGTCGATTAATTCGATCAGAATATCTGCTGCGAGTAAGGGGGTAACTGGTTTAGCCATGGCAATCCTTAATCAAAATTTGAAGTAACTATTCAGCATTGGTGAATTATCCCTTATCCCTCTGTACCCGCAGGGCATAGAGGATGAAGACTATGTAATTTGCCATTTTTGACGCTCCTCACCCTACCCTTTCCTTGCTGAAGGGATATTAGTGCTTCGCGCTGAATAGATAAAATTTCAATTCTAGTTGCAAGTGGTATTTTTAACCAGATAAAGTCAGGCAGGTTTTTGTTAGAAATCCAATACTCGAGGTGGTTGATGACATGTTTATATTACAGCCATGAAGACTGCCTGTTACATGATACCGGCCTTAACCATCCGGAAAATGCTGCTCGTCTGCAAGCCATTCAACAACGGCTAAGTGATCCGCACTTCAAGTCTTTACAGCCTGTGCCAGCCCCCTTACCGGATGACATTGAAGAAAAACTGGCCTTGATACATACGCCAGCCATGATTTCCAAGGTGTTGCAAGGCATGCCTGCTCAAGGTTTGACTCATTTTGACCCGGACACCGTGGCATCCCCAGGTTCCAGGATTGCAGCATTACGGGCAGTGGGCGCTGCTTGCGATGCAGTGGACCGGATATTGAATGGTCCGGCCAAACGGGCATTTTGTGCAGTACGACCTCCAGGACATCATGCGATGCCCGGTTATCCGATGGGATTTTGCCTGTTCAACAACATCGCCATTGCCGCAGAATATGCCCGTCAACACTACGGCTTAGCGCGTATTGCGATTGTTGATTTTGATGTACATCATGGCAACGGCACCCAGGCCGCATTTAACCAGCAACCTCAAATCATGTATGCCTCCAGTCATCAATGGCCGCATTACCCGGGCAGCGGTGATACCACAGAACAAGGGGTGGGAAATATTATCAATGTACCTTTAGCTGCCGGCACAACGGGTGCGACATTCAGAGCCCAATACCGTGACATCCTTCTGCCGGCGGTCAAAGCTTTCAAACCGGAACTACTGTTTATTTCAGCGGGTTTTGACGCGCATCGTGACGACCCGTTAGCGTCGCTGAATCTGCTTGAAGGTGATTTTCGCTGGGTCACCGAAGAGTTGGTGTCAATTGCCAATGCTTGCTGCAATGGCAGGGTGATTTCCTGTCTGGAAGGTGGTTACAACCTGAAAGCGCTGGCTGCCAGTGTGGCTGCACATGTTACGGTGCTGGCAGAGTTGAACGGGGGCGAATGACGCCCCCGAGGTTTTTACTCTGAAAGTCATAGTGAGAGCGACGCTTTCGTCGCGACGAGGGCGTCGCTCCCACAGAAAATTTTCATTTGCCGGGGCGATGCCTAGGAGCCTTACTGTAAAGCGGGTTCTGTGTAAACATAATCGGCGTGTTTCATCGGCAAATGGCAGGCAAAACAGGCAGCGGAGGCCTCTTTGTCGTTCATCACCAATTTTTCGCCTTCCCAGTGTGCAAATCCCCAGCCGCCGGTTTCAGGAAATTTTTTACTGTCTTTAATCATGGCCTCTGCACCTGTAAAGTCACCCGGCACAATGGCCTGCGGCCAGTTTGGGTGCGCTTTTGCCTGTCATTTCAGTTTGGCGATTACCGTACCATCCGGCCAGGGTGTAATTTGGCCGCTGCGGGCCGCTTTAATGGCTACAGCGTTACCTACTATGGCGCGGACGCTGGTCTTTTCCTGACGGTGGGACACACCCAGTACAGGCCAGTCTTTGTATTCGCCATGCACTGGCTTGGCAGGCTTTTGGGTGGGTGCTTCAGCATAAAGTGCGGAAGAGACAGTCAGGGTTGCTGCGGCAAGTAATAAGGCTGCAGATAATTTTTTAGTCATAATGATTCCTCCAGAATCGGCATCAGGGTTTGGGTTCATGCGACCGGGATTTTAACCATTTGGCGAACATGCCGCAGCATTAAATCGACTCCCAAAAACACCTAATTTGTTGAGGTAATCAGATAAAACAACGGATTTTACAAATATGTCGGTGTAATGCTGCATAAACCTATATGATGTTCCCGGCTTCGGAGTTTTACTCTTTAGCTAACTTCTTTGACTTTAAAAACACCACTATTATGAAAATCGTTAAAATTTCGCTGCTGGCTTTATCAATGGCTCTAACTTTCGGCGCAACCAGCAGCTTGGCATATGCAGAAGCAACTGCCAGTGCGGATGCAAACATCGCAGCCACCATCTCGCATCTTGAAAGCGCTTTAGCGGAAGTCACCAAAAGTGATTTCAGCACAGCCAGAGGCCATTTCAAATCCGCCCGCGCTGCCGCAGAAAATATCTCCGGCCACGAAGACATCGTCAGCAAAGCCAATGCTTTTGTGATCCAAGGCCAAATCAAATCTCAAAAAGGCGATGTTGCTGGCGCTACAGAACAATTGAATCAGGCTTTGAAACTGTACAAATCCATCTGATTCAATTCTTCACCGGTTAGATTGCCGCCTAATCCCGACAACTGACCCGCCTTACCGTCTGGATTGCAGGCTTGCAACCCGGATGGTAAGAACCCTCCCCAGTCTCCTCGTGTTAAAATCCCGTTACATTTTTGCGTAACAATCCGCATCACGTAAAGGAATCCGCCATGTCCGGCAACAGCAAACGATTACCACACTTTTTTTTCTGGCTTTGCATTGCCTTGACCGGCGCATTTGCCGTGGGTGGCATTGCCCTGCAACGTGGCGAAAGCATCAACAGCATGTGGTTGATCGTGGCCGCCATTTGCGTTTACGCCTTGGGCTATCGATTTTACAGCGCCTTTATTGCCGCAAAAGTATTGGTTTTGGATGCCAGCCGCGCTACCCCGGCCGAACGTTTTGATGATGGCCGCGACTTTATGCCCACCCACAAATGGGTGGTATTCGGCCACCATTTTGCCGCCATCGCCGGCCCCGGTCCGCTGATCGGCCCAACCCTGGCTGCGCAATTCGGATATTTGCCGGGCACTTTGTGGATTCTTATCGGTGCAGTATTGGGCGGCTGTGTACAGGATTTTGTAACCTTGTTTTTCTCGGTACGTCGCGATGGCCGTTCTTTGGGGCAAATGGCCAAGGATGAACTGGGGGCGATTGGCGGTACGGCTGCAATGCTTGGGGTGATGATGATCATGATCATCCTGATCGCTGTGCTGGGGCTGGTGGTGGTCAATGCCATGAAACACAGCCCGTGGGCCACCTCTACCGTGGCGGCGACCATTCCGATAGCCGTGTTGATGGGCTGTTATCTGCATCATTTACGTCCTGGCCGCGTGCTGGAGGGTACTTTGCTGGGGGTATCGCTGTTGATTTTTGCTGTCATCGGCGGTGGCTGGATCGATGAAAATCCAACCCTGCGCGGCTGGTTTGATTACGATGCGCCGCAACTGGCGCTGATGGTCATTGTCTACGGTTTTGCTGCGGCAGTATTACCAGTCTGGTTATTGCTGGCCCCACGCGATTATCTGTCCACCTTCATGAAACTGGGCACTATTGCTGCACTGGCCATCGCCATTGTGGTGTTGCGCCCCGAATTGAAAATGCCGGCTCTTACCCAGTTCATTGATGGGAGCGGGCCAATATTTGGCGGCAAATTGTTCCCTTTTGTATTTATCACCATCGCCTGCGGCGCCATATCCGGCTTTCATGCCCTGATTTCCTCCGGTACGACGCCCAAGCTGTTAGCCAACGAACAGGATGCCCGTTTTATTGGTTATGGCGCCATGATGATGGAATCCTTTGTGGCCATCATGGCCATGATTGCTGCTTCTGTGCTTGAACCCGGCGTGTATTTCGCCATCAACAGCCCTGCCGGTATTGTTGGCAAAGAGGCCATCGATGCGGTGACTAAAATCAGTAGTTGGGGCTTTCCTGTTACAGTCGAACACATGCAAACCTTGGCGGAAACCATGGGCGAATCCACGTTGTTTGCCCGCACCGGAGGCGCGCCGTCGCTAGCGGTGGGCATGGCCAGTTTGTTCGCACAGGTGTTTGGCCAGCACCTGCTGGCAGCTTGGTATCACTTTGCCATCATGTTTGAGGCTTTGTTTATTCTGACTACGTTAGATGCCGGCACCAGGGTCGCGCGTTTTATGCTGCAAGACATGCTCGGCAACCTGAATATCGGCGTCGGCAAGGCTGCCAGTTACCCCAGTATTTTGTTGAGCAGCGGCTTGGTGGTAGGTGCCTGGGGCTATTTTTTATATATGGGTACTATCGATCCCTTGGGTGGCATCAACAGTTTATGGCCGCTATTCGGCATCGCCAACCAAATGCTGGCAGCGATTGCCTTGTGCGTCGGCACCACCATTCTGGTGAAATCCGGCAAAACCCGCTACGTCTGGGTCACTGCCCTGCCCTTGTCCTGGCTGATGATCGTTACCAGCAGCGCCGCGTGGGAAAAATTATTTTCTGATGACCTGCGAGTGGGTTTTTTATCCCACGCTCATGATTTATCGGATAAGTTAGCCAATGGCACGCTAACTGGAGACATGCCAGTCAAAGCACCCCATCTGATCTTCAACGACTATCTAAATGCCAGCCTGACCGGTTTTTTCCTGCTAATTAGCTGGCTATTGCTAGCCGATACGCTACGCATTATTTACTCGGTCATCACCGGCAGAAATTACCCTCAATCCAGTGAATCGGCCCATATACCCAGCCGCTTGGTTGAAAATTGGGTCAGGGATTAACCTGTAACGGTCTGAATTCATCTGGCGGCATTAAAAACAGATTTGTATTTTTCAGGCGTTGGCAGGTAAATTTCGACCCATGGAAAACAACCGACAGAGTACCCAGTGAGCCTATTGCCGACAGGATGGGTAGAGCGAAGCGAAACCCATCAACCGAAACGCCAATAAATGAGATATGACAGAATATCGCCGACATCACCTCAAAGGCGGTTGTTATTTTTTCACAGTCAATTTGGCGGAACAAAATCGGACTTTGCTGACCGATAAAATTGAACTGCTTCGCGAGTGTTTTCATAATGTGAAAGATTAACACCCGTTTAATATCGACGCGAAGGTGACGATGATTTTAGTTGCCGCTGGCGGCTCATTAAGACCCACTTTACTAAACAGGTCGAAACAGGCGAACGAATTTCCAAAAGCCGTGAACGCAAATAGGAGCGCGGTATTTACCCAACGGGCACAAGTGGCAAAGACGGTTTTGGGAGCATAGAATTAGAAACGAGGACGACTTCGTCAAGCATGTCGACTATATTCATTACAATCCAGCAAAACACGGCTATGTCCGTTGTGTTGCTGATTGGCGATATTCTTCATTTCATGATTTCGTCAAACGCGGCATTCTCCCTGCGAATTGGGCGGGCGGCATATATCCTGAATTGGATTTGGTGTAATCGAGGGTGTTTTTGATGGGTTTCGGCTAGCGCCTCTACTCATCTAAGAGCTCTGTCATTCAAAACGTAGATTAGCGAAGCGTAATCGCACATTTTGATGAAAACATTCCTCCAATTACGCTATCGCTAAACGAAGCGGGCTGGGGATAATGTAAGTTAAGTGTGCGAATGTTCTCTCAACCACTCTTTAAGTGCATCATTCATGCGGGTTTGCCAGCCTCGGCCTGATGACTTAAACGCGTCAAGTACATCGGCATCGAATCGCACCGTGGTGGAAACCTTGATCGGTTTTTTTTGTTTGCCGCGCCCACGCAACGTGTCCTGCAACGCGGCAGGCAAGGATGAAAATGCCCCGAACAAAGCCGGGTCAACTTCAGATAAATCGCCGACTTCGCCATCGGCATCAATGTCGGGCAAGCGTGAATCCATGAGCGGCTCCTTCTCGATAATTGGCTTTGCGAAAGCTGATGACACGAATCCCGCACTCGGTTTCACAAAACACCAGCACATGCAGCCGTTTATCCAGATAGCCCAAAGCGACAAAGCGCGATTCTGGGTAAGTCGTGCGCGTATCTTGCCAAACTTTCGCGGTTTCAAAATCGAAATCGACTGCGCGTTGAAAGCTCAAACCGCGTTCCGCTAGGTTTTTGGCATTTTTGACGGGGTCGTATTCAATTTCCACAGGTAGATCGTAGTAACAAATAACAACTTAGGCAAGCATTTTGTAACTACATAACACTTAACCCATATGGAATGAATTATTCAACCCGCCAAGCCCACAAAGCCAAAAAACAAAAATCACTGTCCGCCGCGCACTAAACGGACGTGGTGGTCACTAACGCGGTCGGCGTGAACGCGGGTCTTACTGAGCGAACCGACACTGCCAATTCCGAAATCCACATTCCACGCGGAGTTCGAATTTTCGGCATTCGGCTGCTACCTCAGTTAAAAATCCAGAGTGTAGTCTATGCCATGCATGAACATAATGACCGTCGATAACTCTATCCAAGCAAATAAAGCACAATCACAGCCAAGGGCTTTCCCGCCAGCCTTGCAAGCCGCCGGTGTGCAACAGGATGATGTGAGTACCGGTTTTAAAATAACCCAGCTGCACCAGATCATAAAATGCAAACAAGGTTTTGGCGGTGTAAATCGGTTCCAGCGGCACGCCATGCAGCGTTTGAAATTGCTGCATGAAGGCTGTTAAAACTGAACTCGTTTTGCCAAAACCCCCAAAATGATAATCCAGCAATATGTCCCAACCGGCCATTGTTTGCTGTGCTGGCAAAAGCTGCTGCACATCCTGATATAAAAAACCGCCGGCCTTTAACGCGGCGACGCCTAACACTTGCGAGGAATTTGGTGAGGCGGCAATCAATCCAGCCAATGTGGCTCCAGTGCCGCAGGCCACCATCAATACATCATAAGCGGCGTCGATTTCCGGGATGATTTCCGCCACGCCCTGCAAAGCCAAATCAGTAGCACCGCCTTCCGGTAGCCAATATTCACCGGGTTTCAAATCGGGCAGACTATGGTAGTGCTTGAATTGACGCAGTTGTCGATATTCGCTACGGGACACAAACTGCAATTGCATGCCCCATGTTTGCAAATCCTGTAAGGTTGGATTCAAGCAGGCTGGCTGCTCACCGCGCACAAAGGCTCGGGTTTTTAAACCAAGTGCTTTGCCGACAAACGCCAGCGCATGCAGATGATTTGAATACGCACCGCCCATGCTGATCAATGTATTTGATCCGCTGTACAAAGCATGATTGAGATTGTATTTAAGTTTGCGCCATTTGTTGCCGGAGATGACGGGATGCAGCAAGTCATCCCGTTTGACAGATAATTGCAGTTGCCGCTCAGATAAAACAGGATCGTTTATTGGCGTGAGGATTGATCGAGAAAACTGATTTTCTAATATCTGTAGCTTGGGATGAAGTATCGATTTCACTTAGCCTGCTTGATAGCCCAGGCCACATCGGCCGCTTGTCGGTTGGCTTTGACGTCATGTACCCTAAATATCTGCACTCCCGCCATCACGCCAAGTGCTGTCGTGACCGCAGTAGCCGTTACCAACTCACTGGGTTCCGATACGTTGCAAATATTACCCATAAAGCGCTTGCGGCTGGTGCCCAACAACACCGGATAACCCATGGCCACAAATTGATCCAAATGCGCCAGCAAAGCCAGATTATCCTGTTTGCGTTTGCCAAACCCAATACCCGAATCGATGGCAATATGCTTTGGCTCGACGCCAGCCGCCAAAGCGGCATCGATACGCTGCTGCAATGCCAACTTGATCTCGGCCAGGACATCCACATAATGCGGATTATCCTGCATGATTTTTGGCGAGCCCTGCATGTGCATCAAAATAATCGGGCAGGCATTTGCTGCGGCAACTGACAACATTTTCGTATCCGTTAAGCCGGCCGATACATCGTTGATAAGGCAGGCGCCAGCTTGTATCGAGGCCTTGGCTACCTCAGCCAGCATGGTATCAATACTCAAGGTCAATTGCGGATATGCAGTATGAATTGCTTGAATGACCGGCACTACCCGTTGAATCTGTTCAAAGGCGGTGACAGATTCAGAGCCAGGCCGGGTCGATTCACCGCCAACATCAACAATATCCACCCCTTCCTGAATCATTAACTCCACTTGCTGCAAGGCGGCGTCGATATTGCAATACCGTCCGCCATCCGAAAAGCTATCCGGGGTGACATTGAGTATGCCCATGATCAAGGGCGAAGCGGATTGATTAAACATGAAACTCCTTGAATGACCGTGTTAAGTTGGCTGAAACAGACTGACAAATTTACTCTTCGGCAAGAAAATGCACTAAGCTAATCCAAACGATTTTAACGCAGGCAGGACAACCATGGCTGAAAACGAACAAATTCTGATTGGAAACTTGGTAGAGGTGCGCGGCAACGGCATGGACGCCCGCATCATTGAAGAACATTCAACGGCTGCCCCCATCATCAAGGTGGATAACGAGGAAATTCTGGCCGGCAACATTGGTTCATACGTGGTGATCAGGCAGGCTAATATCCGGGTGCTGGCGCTGGTATTCAAAATGTGGGAACGGGATCGTTTTGACACGCTGGGCAATCGCGCAAGTGATCGTTTTATTTCGCTTATTCCGGTGGGCGAAATGAATGAGGATAATAGTTTTGTGCGGGGTGTTCGGCATTACCCCACACCGGGCGCGCAAGTCTTCGCCGTGGGCTTGAGTGAAATCAACGCCATTTTTGTGAAGTTTCGTCAGTATGAGTTTTTCATCGGCCAGTTGGCTTCGCATAAAGACTATCACCTGAGCCTGGACCCGCGTGCGCTGTTCGGTCGGCATTTTGCCATCATCGGCCAATCCGGTTCGGGTAAATCCTGGACTGTCACCAGCCTGATTCAACACACTATTCGGGCCATGCCAAAAACCCATTTGATCATGCTGGATTTACACGGTGAATATTGCTGGAAAAACCAGGAAGGTCAGATTGAATCAGCGTTTCCCAAAGAGATGGTCAATTATGTGGATGCCATGGATTTGGAAATGCCCTATTGGATGATGACCTACGCCGAACTGGTGGATTTATTCATCGACCGCAACGACAAAGGCGCTTCCACGCAAATGGCTTTCATGCGCGAAGTGTTGCAACAATTGAAACGCAAGGAAGCCAAACAAATCGGTTTGGGTACAGTATCCATCGACACGCCGATTTATTTTTCCCTGGCCGAGCTATACATGCAATTCAAAGCCGCCAACGAAGAGCGCAAGGATTTTGGTAAAACCTTCGGCGCCTTATTTGGGCAATTCGATGAGTTTTTGATCCGTATGCAAAGCCGCTTTAACGATGTACGTTACGATTTCCTGCTGAAACCCAAAAAACGCACCAGTTCAGCCAGTATGGCGGACTTATTGCGGCAGTTCATCGGTCTTGGCGCCAGAAAATCCAATATTACCGTGGTAGATTTAAGTTCCGTGCCGACTGACGTGCGACCGGCAGTATCGGCACAAGTCGGACGGTTGGCTTATGAATTCAATTACTGGAACCCGAAACGACGCGAGTTTCCGATTACACTGATCTGTGAAGAAGCCCATGCCTACATTCCGCGCGAAAAAGGCGGTCAATTTGAAGGCACCAAGAAAATGATGGAACGGATTGCCAAAGAAGGCCGAAAATACGGTGTGTCTATTGGTGTGGTCAGCCAAAGACCCACCGAATTATCCGAAACCATGTTGGCGCAATGCAGTACTTTTATCTGTTTGCGCACCACCAACCCGGATGACCAAGCTTATGTCCGCGGCTTGGTGCCGGAAGCGGAAGGCGATTTAACCGATATTCTTACGTCGTTAGGTCGTGGCGAGGCTTTGGTATTGGGCGAAGCTGCCCCTTTACCAACCCGCGTACAAATTTACCGGCCCAATCCAGAACCCAAAAGTAACGACGTGGATTATTTTACCGGCTGGCGGGAAGGACCGGATGATCTGGATGTGGAAGGCATCGTTAATAATTGGCGCACCCAAACCCGCCAATAACCCCTGTATTGTCCGTTTCCCATTCATTCCCAGGCAATTTGTATGACTTTCCAGCAACCCGAGTACCAAATGCCATCGAATGGTTTTGACAATCCCTACCCTATCCGCTCGCGTCACGTCAGGCGTTGGTGGGTGTTTTTATTGGTGTTCCTGCCTTGCATACTGGCCTCGCAGACTTATATCTTCCTGCAACCGGCTATCTATCAAAGTATGGCGACCGTGTTGACCATGGCAAAAACCGACATTGATCAGGCCAGTCCATCTGCTGATATTCAACATGTCCGTATTCAAAAACAAATTCTATTAGGGCCTGCCGTACTGGATAAAACCGTTGAGCATCTGCAGAACATGCTGACCAACAATCGCAACTGGAGTCAGGACGAATTGAAAAGCATGTTCGAAGTGATCCCGGAACCGAATACTAATTTAGTGCGTTTACAGGCTGAAGGTGTAGAC
The DNA here is from genome assembly GCA_002928965.1 of Methylomonas sp. GTDB lineage: Bacteria > Pseudomonadota > Gammaproteobacteria > Methylococcales > Methylomonadaceae > Methylomonas. The sequence continues at coordinate 18,549 of PERU01000003.1, read as the reverse complement.
CCGAAATTGTTACAGCGGGCTGTCAATGCCTGGATCGACAGTTACCTGACATTGCGGACAAGCGCTATTGCCGATAGCACCGATAAAGTCACACTAGAACTTCAAGACCAATTAAAACGCATCGAACAACAACTGACGGACAAACGCCGCGAAGTTGATCAGTTCAGGTTGCAGCATGACATTTTATCCACCGAAAGCGCAGACAATCAGGCCCATGCCCGTTTGCAAGGTTTGAACAAATCCTTGAATGATGCGCTGACAGATGAAGTAAAAACCAAAGCCCGGCTGGACTCTGTTTTAGACGCAATTTCCCGTAACCAGGTTGTGGTTCCGGAAGCTGACGGCAACACCATGGCGGTATTGGTACAGCAAGCTGAAAAACTGCGCGATCAGTTAGCCGGTCTGGAAGCGCAATACACCAAAGAATACATTCAACTGAATCCCAGGCTGCGTAAGGTCCGCGAGCAGTTAATCGAACTGGAAACCAAAATCACCGAAAAATCCAGCACAGGCAAAGACTTTGCCCGTCAGGAAGCCGAAAACAATTACGCCGCGGCCCGGCAAGCCGTGCAAACCATCAAAAAGCAAATGCAGGATCACAAGCAACTGGCTGCCGACTATACCTCACAATTTGCAGTTCATCAGGCCTTACAACAGGAATTGCTCAAGCTGGAAACCTTACAACAGGATACCAAGCAGCGACTGGTGGATATTGATGTAAAGCAACGCGAAAAGTATCCGCAGGTGGATGTGGTGGACTGGGCCTCACTGCCCGACAAACCGATCAGACCAAACTATTTACAACAGGCTTTATTGGCACTAGGGCTTAGTTTATTTCTGGCTTTGCTGGCCGTACTGATTATCGACTATCTAAATCGCGAACCGGAAACATTCGCTGCCCCCATGAATTTGGGGGGCATTCATTTACACCATCAACCCCAGGCTATGCTCGATGTGGCGCAGCAACAACCGCAAGTCGGTTACCAGCCATTAAAATCCCTGCCGCTGCAGGACATACCGCGCGAATTAAACCCTGCAGAAGTACTGGCGTTATTTGAAGTGGCCGAACCACCCATGCAGGCCATCATCAGCTTGATTATGAATGGTCTGTCTTTGGCTGAGATTCTGTCACTAACCCCCGATTGTCTGAACCTCGATACCTTGATGATTTTGATACCTGGAAAGCGAAACGTGCTGATGACGGCAACAGTAGCCGAGTGTTTAAACAATGGGCATGTCTTTGATAAATTGCCTAATCCGGACGACATTAACACTTTGCTCTGCTGTGCCGCCATAGACAGCGGCTTGGCACAACCCGAGCAAATCAGCGGAGACACGTTGCGCTTCACATATATGCTGTTTTTAATTCGACAAGGCATCAAATTAGCCGATCTGACCAAAATAGTCGGCTCATTGCCGCCTAATCAGCTGATTGAATTGGGGCGATATTCGCCTGCCGAGTCCGGTTTACCTCTGGAAAAAATCGATCTGGATTATTTATCTCACGTATCCGGTTCCGCAGGATACGCTAACTGACCGGGTTAACCTTTGCCGTTAATTCGTCTATTTGTCAGAGTTGCAAGCACTCGTCATTCCGGCATACCCTCGGGACAGAATCCGGGTCTAATGGATGGTTGAAGGCGCTGGACCCCCACTTCCCTGCGGGCATGGCGACAACTCCAGCCTGATGGCATGTCCGGCTTAAAAAGCCATTGCAATGGGGTATGGCTTTATCATTTCAACTTGCGATAGGTTTAGATTTTGTTGAAGTTCCCTTATCATTCAACAAGACTATCCAACACCTTCCAATCCAATTTATTAACGACTTACATCATGAAAAAAATTACCCGTTGTTTGCTTACGTTATCTATCAGCGTTTTGCTGTCTGGCTGCGCCAGTTTTGGCAAAGGCATTACCGAAGCCATTCTGGAAAAACAGGATAATGAAGACACCCGACTCTGCGAAGTGACCGGCGACAATTTCAGTGGCATAAAACCACAGTTGGAAGCTCCAGGCCGGAAAATGAAGATTTTGATGGTGCATGGGGTAGGTAATCACCTCGCAGGTTATTCGACTGAATTTCTGGAAAAATTGGCCCACGAACTGGATTTACCGGTTACCGTCAAAGCTTACAAAAATATCTCACTGTTAGACCCCAAAGATCCAACCAAAAATTTAGGTAATCTACGCATCAATCGCTACTTGAATCAGGAACAAACCCAGGAACTACTGTTTTATGAATTGACTTGGTCGGAAATCAGTCATAAAGACAAGGAAATACTGTCTTATGACAATTCCGGCGAACATTCATTTCGCCGCGCGGAAGTGAATGATCTGCTGAAAAAATTTTCCAATGATACCGGTCCCGACCCCATCATTTATCTGGGCGAAAAGCGTGAAGATATTCTGACGGCTTTCAGGCAATCGTTTTGCTGGATGGTCAGCGGGGATTGGAGTTCATTACCGGATGACGTGCATCAAGCATGTTCGTCCAAAAATATCACCCCTTTTTATAACGACAGTTATGCGTTTGTATCGCACAGCTTGGGAAGCCGTATCACCATCGACGGCCTGCAAAGTCTGGCCTCGCTGTATTCGGATGGCGAAAGTGCCACGTATTACACTGCAATCAGCAACGTCTTAAAAAACAAGGAAATCCCGATTTACATGATGTCCAATCAATTGCCGATGTTGCAATTAGGCCGCACCATGCCAAACGTCGCCAATCAGGCAGCCGCGTATTGCCAAGCTAACGGCCCAAAATATGCTGAACGCATGGTGTCCAAAACCAGCATAATTGCGTTTAACGATCCAAATGATTTACTCAGTTATAACCTGCAACACGACTTCGTCAGCAAATATCTGGATTCAAGATTATGTATTGATGTGACCAATATCAATATTAACGTCGCCAAAATTTATGATGCGTTCGGTTTGGGCAAACTGGCCAATCCGATGGATGCGCATATAGGCTATGACACAGATGATCGCGTGGTAGCGTTGATTGCCAAGGGTATCGCCAATGAAAAAACCGCCCAAATTGTGAAAGATCGGTGTCGATGGATAAAAGCCATTGATTAATGCTTGTCTCAGCATGGCCGTTGCTGATTGGAAAACGGCCTCAGCGATTCGCCAAACATAACGTCCCCCTTTGATAAAGTACCCATAGGGCATAAAGGGGATTGAGGGGGATTCATTTGAATGATTCTTCCCCATCGCCTCTTTTTCAAAGAAGTCTTTGATGTCCTATATTTAAGTCTGTTCAGGAAACACTGCATGAAACAAGCCGATACACCCGCCATATCCATGCAACCAGTCAGCATAAAACAGGCTTTTTGGTATTGGTTAAAACTCGGTTTCATCAGTTTTGGCGGCCCTGCCGGGCAAATCGCCCTCATGCACCAGGATTTGGTCGAGAATAAACGCTGGATTTCCGAGCGGCGTTATCTGCATGCGCTCAACTACTGTATGCTGCTGCCCGGTCCGGAGGCGCAACAACTGGCAATTTACATTGGCTGGCTGATGCACCGCACCTGGGGTGGAGTGATGGCCGGTAGCCTGTTCGTATTGCCTTCGTTGTGTATCTTGATGGTGTTGAGCTGGATTTATCTGGCATTCGGAGACTTACCCAGTGTCGCCGGAGTGCTTTACGGCATCAAACCGGCAGTGACAGCCATTGTCCTGTTCGCAGCTTACCGGATCGGTTCACGTACATTGAAAAATGGGCTGCTGCGGTCAATCGCCGGTTTGGCGTTTGTCGCCATCTTTGTATTCGATTGCCCATTCCCTTTTATCATAGTGGTTGCCGGGATGCTGGGTGCTATCGGGGGTAACTATGCACCACAGAAATTTACCGGCGGCGGTAGCCACGGTACGGCAAAATCAAGTGCCGGTTCCGCATGGATTGATGATGACACACCCATTCCGGACCATGCCAAATTCAGCGGCAAACGCTTGGCTAAATTGGTTTTAGCGGGTTTGATCTTATGGGGCGGCGCAATCGGATTCTTGTGCAGTCGCTATGGTTGGGACGGCGCGCTGACCCAGATGGGCTGGTTTTTCACCAAGGCAGCACTATTGACGTTTGGTGGTGCTTATGCGGTGTTGCCATACGTCTATCAAGGCGCGGTAGAACATTATCATTGGCTGAGCGCCCACCAAATGATTGACGGCTTGGCATTAGGCGAAACCACGCCAGGGCCACTGATCATGATTGTGGCCTACGTAGGCTTCGTGGCCGGTTGGACAGAACAATTATTGGGCGGTGACCGGCTTTTTATGGCGGGTGCTGCGGCTGCATGTGTGGTGACCTACTTTACTTTTTTGCCCAGTTTTCTGTTCATTTTAGCTGGCGGACCTTTGGTGGAATCCACCCATGGCAACCTGAAATTCACTGCGCCATTAACCGGCATCACGGCTGCCGTAGTCGGTGTCATCCTGAATCTGGCGGCATTTTTTGCGTATCACGTGTTTTGGCCGCAAGGCTTCAGCGGTGATTTCGATCCGATTGCGGCATTGATAGGACTTTGCGCGTTACTGGCGCTGTTACGCTTCAAAGTAGGCGCCATTCCTGTGATCGCGGCCTCTGGAGCAACGGGGTTTTTATTGGCTTTTTTTCAACCGTGGCTGACAGCGTTACTATGAATAGGGTTCGCGCAGACAAGACAGGCTTTGGCGGGATAACCCCTTAACACAACACTTTGATAAAGAGGGGTTGGGGGGAGATTTTTTATTAAATCCCCCTCGATCCCCCTTTTTCAAAGGGGGAAGTTATTTGTAGCGAAATCCTTAGGTTTTAGCAAACCGACTTCGCAATCCAATCAGTAAACCCAGCAAAATCACTGCAATTTTCAATTGTGATAGTGGCAAGCTTAAACTCGCTGACAAATCTCCGTCTTTGGCAACAACAAATTGAGGAAGCGATTGTTGCTGATCGTCTGACCAGGGAGCGTTAGCCATGATCAGCGGCACAAAAAAACCGCGCCATTGGTCTTCAAATTGATTCACCGCTTGAACAAACTCAGCGTAACGCGGCGCATCAATCCCAGCCAACCTATCAGACATTAGAATCAATCCCAAGGCTGGCGATAAGCCTGACCAACGCTCCATAAATACAAACTGATGCTGACGGGCCTCGTCAAACTGCACCATCAAAGGCCGGATTCGGCTATCAAGTTCCAAGGTTGCCGGTAGACCGTTGATTTCTCGGGGCAAGCTTTTTAACGGCCCGTTTGGTTTTATTTCCGGATGTGCTTGATACCAATCCGTTAGCAACGATTCTCGCTGTTGATTGGTTTGTTCCTGAAACTGGCGAATATCAATAATGGCTTTCATGCGCGATGGCATGGGTGATGAGCGGTCAGCGGCCCAGCTGATACCTGCAGGTACCCCAAAAGTCAGCACCAGCCAGGTTCCCAACATGGCGATAGCCACAGCACCTGAGCTAATTTGCAGCAGCATGAATAAACCGGCCATACTGAACCAGACTACATTGTAGACGGCCAACATAAACACCCATTGTCCGGCTGCAATGCCGGTTGACGCCGGGTCCAGCAAAAATGCAAGCACAGATGCCGTCACCCCAATCAACAGCAATAACCCATAACGCAGGATCAATGCTGTAAATACCAATCGCCAGGGCTGGGAGGTTTGCGTGCAGACCAGTCGCCAGACACCACTCTCCCGGTCTTCCTGGACCAAGCCGTAAGTCAAAGCAATGATCACCAATGGTGTCAATAGAGCAAACACCGTGGCAAAATCCAGTAATCCGAATTCATGCATCAACGGATTGAACAACTGATCACTGGTCCTGCCATCGGTGTGACGGCTTCGGGTCGAAATTTTGATGGTGGGACTCAACAAGTCCATCTGGCTGACATTCAGAACCAAACCGCCCAGTGCGGGCAATCGTAAGGGCTCTTTTGCTGAACTGACGGAATAAGCCGATGATTTTGTCGTGGACTTTGATGCAGCTTCCGACATCTTCGGTGCATCATGCATTTCCGCCTGATTAGTGGCTGACTGTTGGATTGCGGGCGCGCTGGCCTTGGCCCTGAATTCCCGTGCAGCAAGTCCCGACCAAATGGCACTTATCGTCAACAATAAAAAAAACAAACTGATGATCCAGATATTCAGCGGATTACGCCGAAAACGGATCCATTCAACGCATAGTAGTTTAATCATGGGGTCAGTCTCTTGGCAGAAAAGGTTAACAACGCAATTGCGACAGCCAGCCAGCAGATCAGCACCATCACATCGAGTAACGCGGCTCTCAAGGCAAAATCAATCTTGGGTGCCGAGTAGTCGAATGCCTTAACACTACGCCAATCGGATTCCTGCCCTTTAGCGCTGCGTTCCGTGCCATGGCTGCGCTCACGGTCCCAGTCTTCCGTTAAATCAATAAAATAATGCCGGTATTCTTCAGCGGCATCTTCAAAATCCCGTTGATGGGCTAAATCCATCCCGGCCATTGCCATTGACAACGATCGGATGGCAATACTGGGCCCCAGCCAAGACGCAAAGTGCGTTAAATGTTGTTGAAGGGCAAAGTTGTCGCGTAAACCATCAAAATGCAATTCATGCACCCGAACCGAGTAACCATCATTATGCTGTCGGTTGAGCGATACAAAGCCAACCGGCAAATCTTCTTTACGACTGACGCCATATTCCTGTAGAACTTTTGCTTCAAAAGCCTGAGCACGTTGCTCATGATTGCCATCACCGTCCAAACCTTGGGCAATGTCGGTTTTTATGGACTCCCAAAACTCGCTGGCTGTAGGATTGGGCGAAAAAGTTTCAGCGGTTACCGCGCCGAGACGCGGTGCGACAAACACACTGGCCAACCAGAATGCCAATAAACAAAACAGGGAAACGCGACTGGTCTGAAAAAAAGCCGAAGCCGCAATCGAGACGGCCGCAAAGATGGTGTAATACATTAAAAACATCACCAATGAAGCCAGCAATCTCAAGCCGTCATCCAGTCCCAGACTGAAATTTTGACCTAACAGCAGCAAGGCAATCAGCAATGCTGGCGATAACACCAGCATAAAAGCCGACAGCAAACCCAAAAGTTTGCCGAATAATAATGGCTTGGCGGCGATACCCAAACTATGCAACATACGCAAGGTGCCACGCTCCCTTTCCTGACTGACCGAGTTAAACGTGAGCGCCACTATCATTAAAGGCAACAAGGCATACAGAACAAAACTGGTGGTGGCTTGTCCGAAACGGTTGGCCAGTATTTGATCGGTACTGGGACTGAATCGGGTCAGGTTACGTTTGTGCGGCTCCAACCACAGCGATTGGCCGACAAAAGGCCGCAAGCCAGGGTCCAAGGCTGCTACCGGCAAATCGGGCTTGAACACATAAATGCCGTAATGGGCCGCCGAATGTGGATTTTTGACGCTTTGAGTATTCCATTGTTCTTTGGCGGTCAGGCCGACACTGTGTTTTTCCTCACGCAATTGTCTCAGTTCATGGGTAGACGCCAGAAAAAATCCTATAAAAATCGCCAATAGAAAAACCCCCAGTATCCACAGCCGTCCATCGCGGAGGGTAGAAACGAATTCCTTGTGAATGATGGTCGCTATCATTCCAGCCCCCTGGCATGTGCCAAATACTTTTGTTCAAGTTCATCGTGCTGCACAGTGTGCGCATCGAACTCTTCTACCAGTCGTCCTTGCTTCATGATGCCGATACGATCAGCCACTTGTTTGGCGTTGAATAAGTCGTGTGTGGCCATCAAAACAGCCATCCCGGAATCGGCAGCGGCACGGATGCGCTGTGCAAAATCGTTGGCGGCACTTGGGTCAAGGCCGGATGTGGGTTCGTCCAGTAACATCGCCGAGGCGTGTTTGGCTGAAGCAATCGCTAAACCGACCTTTTGGCGCATTCCCTTCGAATACGTGGCTACCCGTTTACCATGCGCATCTGCTTGCAGGCCACTATCCGATAATAGTTGGCCTGCTTGTTCGCGGCTGATGTGTATGTCTGCCAGGGTGCAGAAAAAATTCAAATTTTCCAAGCCGCTCATCAGTTCGTAGAGGGCGACGTTCTCCGGCAAATAAGCGATTTTGCTGCGCACTAAATCGGGCTGCTCATGAGGCGACTGTCCTTCGATCAATACCTGGCCTGCACTTGGCCGGTTAAAGGTTAAGAAGGTGCTGATGGTGGTGGACTTGCCGGCTCCGTTGCCGCCCAATAAGGCGTAGACACAGCCCTTGGGTACGCTAAGATTCAAGGTATCAATCGCACGGTGCTGTTTATAGTTGACGACCAAGTTTTGGGCTTCGAGTACAAGCGGTGAAGTATTCATGCTGATATGGTTTTAAGAATGATAATAAGCGAAAAGTAAGTCTACACATCCTTGTGTGGATGAAACATCAGTATTTCAATGACAGACTGGCATAGTACGTGCGCTGTGCCAGTGGATTATTTTCGTAAACATCTTGATTCAAAATATTGTCGATGCCCGCGGAAATCGTACTTTTCAAATGATGGTATTCCGGTAAGCGGTAATTGGTTTTGAAATCGACAAAGGTAAATTCATCAGAACCATTGAATACATTGGCTTCGGTATCGACATTGGTAATCTGGTGAAACATATCACTGCGATAGCGCACATTGCCAGTGACATCCCATTCCGGCAAAACCCGATAGGTGGCGCTGACATTCGCTTGCAGTCTGGGTATCCTGGGCCACTCATTGCCTTCCAGACCTCTGGCTTGCGGGTTATTGACAATCTGCTTGTTCATGAAGATGGTGTTCGCCATAAAGTCCAACGGTAGGCCAAATAATCCGTACTGTTGATAGGTCAGATCCACGCCGATGGTTTCGGTTTCGCCAATCGCCAGATAGGTATTGGGGCCATTACCGCCGGCGAGTAGTGGGTTGTAGGAAAATATCTCATCTTTAATCTGATCATAAAAGAAATTAGCCCGCACATACCCCTGAGCCAAATCGTACTGCGTCATAAAATTATGGAAATAGCCGTTTTCGGGGCCAAGATTCGGATCTGAAAATGTAGTGCCGGCCACAGTGTTTTTGCTGGCAAACAATTCTTCGGCCACCGGAAATCGATAGGCTTTGGAAAACGAATAACGGAAAGTCCAGGCATCCGGTGAATATTCGATAGAGGCTTTCGGCGAAATCCGTGATTGATCCCGATCTTCATAATTTTGAATGCGGCGGGGATCATTTACCGCCCGGTTATAATTATAAAAATGACCGTCTATCGCTTGAAAATGATCAAATCGTAGACCGGCCATCACATTCCAGTCAGTCATGAAGCGCCACTCCAATTGCGAAAACAGACTGTTGGTTTGAGTTTGGCCGCCGGATTCGCTGACAGCCGCATCACGGTTGGAAGTGGAATAGTTGACGCTGTTATAGACCTTGTTATTATTATTGCCATGGACGAGTTGATAACCGCTCATGAACGATAAATCCTTGCGTCCCAAAAACTGATCCGTAGCCAGTTTAAGATCGTAGGTTGCCCACCATGTGTCTACGTCGGTGACTTGTCCCGGTAATACACCATTGACTAAAGCACGGCTGTCCTGTGCCAAGCCAGCGGATTGTATGGTTTTATCCTGAAAGGCATCGTAATAACTGGCAGTGGTATCGATATTCCAGGTATCAGAAATTTTACCTTTTAAATTCCAGCCATAATTCAAGGCTTGGCGGGTTTGCTCTTGCATCCGGAAACCGTTGGTCGGCACCCTAAAGAAGTATCCATCTTGGGAATAAACTCTGTTATTGGCAGTACTGTATAAAGTCTGACCGGTCAACGCGTTTTGGGACAGAACCAGTGGGTCGCCATTACTTCTGAGCCGTTCTTCATAGGCAATGGTAAAGCGGGTTTGCAAGTCTTGAGTAATGTCATAAGCCATTTTCACCTTGAACAGATCGGTTTGGCTTTGATCAACTCCGTTATCGCCGAAAATAAAGTTTCTGCCCCCAGTGGGGCTGGGAATTAATTGCGCACCGGTTACAGGAATAGCTGTTGTGCCTCCAGGCAAAGCAGTTAAAGCTGCCGTCGTACCGATAGGGTCCATCGGCTGACCTTCGTTTTGCATGTGATTGTAGGAACCATAGATACTGAATTTGTCGTAACGATTACCGCCCGACAAAAAGGTCCTGAAACCTTGCAACAGTTGGTTGCGGCCACCTCGATTCATATCCTGGAAAATACCGGTCGCATCCATTTGCGCTTCGAATTTATCCGGCATTTTGGTATTCAGATTAACCACACCACCAAAGGAATGGCCGTCATATTGGGCAGAGAACGGTCCGAATAACACATCGACCGATTCGATTTCGCTGGGCGCTACCATGGACCAACGCGGCGCGGCGGTATGTCCGGCATTGACCATGTTGTAGATCGGCATGCCATCGGCAAATACCATGGTATGAGCCGATTGTGTAATATTTGAACCGCGCATGGCTATCGGCGCATTGGAATCCCCCGCATAGCGCCTGCGCACATTGACGCCAGGAATATAGCGTAATGCATCTTCCACCGTGGTGGCATTCACCTTGGTTTCAATATCCTCTCGTGTCACTCTAAATTGAGGGGTGGCCTTTGTAGTGTCAGGGAAAAAGCTTTTATTGGTGGATTCCACCACTTCGACTTCAGCTAATTGTTCAGTTTTTTCCTTGTCATGACCTTTACTGGTGGCTTTTGGATGTTCTTTGCTATCCGGCTTTTCGTTAGGCTTGGCATAAACATCCATGCCCAATAGACAGCTTAAGGCTATGACCAGGATTTTTTGGGGGAACTGGGGTGTCATTAACCCGGCCCGATGTGTCGCAGGCAATCCTTTCGAGCTGAGTCTGTCCAAGGCTAAATCAGCGTCGGCGTTAGACGTATGTTCGGTCATGGTGGCTGCCTGAAGGTTACTATAGTCGATAGGTGTTCTCATAGTCATGATGCTCTGTTGATTGTTATTTTTGTTGTGGTTAAGTGGAAGGCCTGAAATGGGCTTGTAGCAAACATGGCAGAGAGCAAGGCACGATTTCGACTTGCTCGCATAACATGAAGGCTGGAATGAGTAGCTAACAACACATGAACTGCGTGTTGAGCCTCAGAATCATAGCTAGGCGCTAGAATGGAATTGCAATTGTGTTGCCGGCTGACGGCCATTGGACATTGCACGATATAGCCTGAATTACCGATGGCGTAATCATCGCTATAACGTTTTAGGGTATTTTTTGAGGCGTTGCCGATTTTGGATTGGGCAAAGATCAATTGAAGACAGGTTTCTTCAATGGATGGAATACGGGACTTGCGGAGGGTGGGAACATTGTGCGGAATTGAAGTATTCGGTGGCGAGGTAACACCGACACCATTGCTTAGAAAATGTCTTCCTGGTGTGTGATTGATTTCAGGGAAACAGCGTTTGAAATCCAAATTACAGACGCTTATGTAAACAAGGTTGATGTAGGATAAGCGTTGGAGATCATCCAGGGCTTGAACACCGGATTGTTTTAGGGTCAACCCATGGTCATATACGTATGTCTTGAGCAGTTTAAGGCCGCATTTTGAGGCGGTCTTAATGGTATCAGCGCAATCAAAATACGGATTTCGCCCACTTTCTAAGAAATTGGGAGACAATCCCGCTTCAGCCGGTTTCGATAGGTAAGCAACATCCAATGTCTGTTGAAGCGGGGAGAATTGATGATGTTTGTCATCGCTGAGACCCGGATGCCCAGAAGAATTGGCATGCAGAGTGTTTACTTGTTCAGATAACGCAAAGGTTTTGCCGTTATCATCAATATTAAATCCGGCGTCTTTAGCTATTGCCATGTTGGCAAAAATGACCGTCAGTAAGCAGGTCACACACAACACTATCAACTTTGCGACTAAAATACCGGCGCCATGAAGCATTAACGTTGCCAGCATGAATCCCAGCGTGTAGGAAACTAGACTAGCCGAAGTCGAGATTTCGTTGCCATGTGCAAAGCCATGGAAAAAAGCAAAAAATGCCACAATCAGCACATTGATTTTGGCGGAGAAGCGCATTTTACGAGTGATCAATACACCAAAAACCGCAGCGGAAAGCAGTATGATGCCTTCCGTACTGGGAATCGTTATACCCGACGCACCGGCAAGACCTCCCAGACTCATCACGCCGACAAAAGCCAACGGCAACATCCAGATGGCCTGTCCTCTTAATTGCGCCGCCCATATACCCACAGCCAGCATAGTGATCAAATGATCCCAGCCAGTTAAAGGATGGCTAAAACCATCGCTTAAACCCATACCGTCAAAATTCATGAACTGCTGACACAAAAAAGCCAATACCAGCAACAAAGGCAGCCCAGCAGATAGCAGTTGCTTGGACAGCCTTTGTCTGAAATCAGATTTTTTGCTTGAAGGGGTCAGTTGCATGGCAGGGTATTAAAACAAAACAGCCTTGGGGTAAATATATTGGCGCGTAGTATAGGCTGAGGATTTTTAGGAATCAATTTTTCTATTTCTTGAGCCAATTAACACTTTCATTCACAATCATCAGAAGGCAAAGTTGGAGGCTGGTTTGACAGATGTGACACTGTCTAAAACATGGACAAGTTATTCAATCAACCTCCATGCAAATAACATCGTGCTTAAAGCCGACACAATCCGGCTCCTCACAGAGCCTGAACAGGCTTGGACCTATGCGGTTATTCTACTTTGTCATTTTTAAAAACTGCGCCATCAATTAAACCAATGCGCATGTTTGATCCGCATAGCGACCCGATCGCCTTTGTTTAAGGCCAGTGCCTTGAATTGTTCGTTGGGCATTTCGGCGTAAATAGTCGTGGGTGATGCCGTCTGATCGTCCCGCTGCAGTTCCAGTCGAATCAAGCTCCCCAGATGTTGCCAATCGCGCAGGGTGACCGGTGCCTTGGCCGGGTCGCTGGGTTTCTCCACGCTGATGTTGTGGGGTCTGACATGGGCGACGATGCCTTGGGGTTCATCGATGATGATGCCGGTGTGTTTCAGCCACTCGTGGGCGTGGTCTTCTATCTTGAACACGTTGGTTTGGCCGATGAACCGTGACACAAAATCACTGTGCGGCTGATCGTAAATCTCGCTGGGCGTGCCCTTCTGCTCAATCTTGCCGTGATTCAACACCACGATCTGACTGGCTACTTCCATGGCCTCTTCCTGATCATGTGTGACAAAGATACTGGTGACATTCAGTTCGTGATGCAAATGTCTCAGCCACAAGCGCAAGTCTTTGCGCACGCTGGCATCCAGCGCGCCGAAGGGTTCGTCGAGTAACAATACCGAGGGTTCCACCGCTAAAGCACGCGCTAAGGCTATCCTTTGCCGTTGCCCGCCGGACAGTTGATCCGGAAAGCGGTCATGTAACCAGTCCAGTTGTACCAGTTGCAACAAATCATGGACTTTTTGTTTGATGACGGTTTCGGCCGGCCTTTGTTTGCGCGGTTTGACTCTCAGCCCGAAGGCGATGTTGTCAAACACGGTCATGTGCCGGAACAAGGCGTAATGCTGAAACACAAAGCCGATTTGCCGATTTTTGACCGGCTGTTCGGTGACGTTGTCGCCTTTTAAAAACACTTGGCCTTGATCGGCCTGTTCCAAACCGGCAATGATGCGCAGCAAGGTGGTTTTACCGCAGCCGGAGGGTCCCAATAAGGCCACCAGTTCGCCTTCGGGAATGTCCAGATGGATGTTATCCAGCGCTTTGAAGGCACCGAATTGTTTGGTGATGTTGGATAACTGAATGCTCATAGTCTGTGTCTCACTATCGGTTAATTACGCCTTGCGGTCCTGGCTTTGTTTCCATTCCAGCAAGGTCTTGAAGATCAGGGTCAACACCGCCAGACTGGCCAGCACCGAGGCACTGGCAAAGGCGCCGACGAAATCGTATTCGTTGTAGCTGACTTCCACATGCAACGGCAAGGTGTTAGTCAGGCCGCGGATATGGCCAGACACCACCGACACGGCGCCAAACTCGCCCATGGCACGGGCGTTACACAGCAATACACCGTACAGCAGGCCCCATTTGATGTTGGGCAAGGTCACTTTAAAAAAGGTCTGCCAGCCACTGGCACCCAGTGACAATGCAGCTTCTTCTTCCTCATGGCCGATTTCCTGCATCAAGGGAATCAGTTCCCGCGCCACGAAGGGAAAGGTCACGAATAAAGTGGCCAGCACGATGCCGGGTACCGCAAAAATGACTTTGATGTCGTGCTCGGATAACCAAGGCCCAAACCAGCCTTTGGCGCCGAAAATCAACACATAGATCAAGCCGGCGATGACCGGCGAGACCGAAAACGGTAGATCGATCAGGGTGGTGAGCAGACTTTTACCGCGAAAATCAAAGCGGGCGATGGCCCAGGCAGCGGAGACGCCAAACACGGTGGTCAGCGGGACGGTAATGGCGGCGGTCAACAAGGTCAGCCGCATGGCTGCCAAGGTGTCGGGTAGCGTCAGACTGCTGGCATACGCCTGCCAACCTTTGGACAAGGCTTCGATCAGTACCGTGGCCAACGGCAGTATCAAGAATAAGCTGATAACCGCGATGGATACGCCCACCAGACTCCAGCGCACCCAGGCTGGATCCGTCAAGGCAACACCCGGATTACCGGATAAGGGCTTAGAGGATGTGACATGCATAACAGACGCCTCAGAGTTGGCCGCTGCGGCGGCGTACCCACCACTGCAGACTATTGATGATTAACAGCAATACAAACGACAACACCAGCATGGTCATGCCAATGGCGGTGGCGCCGGCATAGTCGTATTGCTCCAGTTTGGTAATGATTAATAGCGGCACCACTTCCGAGACATACGGCATGTTCCCGGCAATGAAAATCACCGAGCCGTATTCGCCGACCCCACGGGCAAAGGCCAGCGCAAAGCCGGTGATGGCTGCCGGCAAAATATTCGGCACAATCACCTTGCTAAAGGCTTGCCAGCGGTTGGCGCCCAAACTGGCGGCGGCTTCTTCCATGGCGCTGTCAAACTCCTGTAACACCGGCTCGATAGTCCGCACCACGAATGGCAGTCCGATAAAGATCAAGGCCACGACGATACCCAGCGGCTGGTAAGCCACCTTGAGGCCAAACACCTCCCCTAGCCATTGGCCGATCCAGCCGCGGGGTTCGTATAGCGTGGCCAACACAATGCCGGCGACGGCTGTGGGCAGGGCAAACGGTAAGTCGATCAAGGCGTCGAACAGTTTTTTGCCGGGAAAGGGATAGCGCACCAACGTCCAGGCAATGATGAATCCCAGCACGGCAGCGATGCCTGCTGCCAGCAATGCGGCGCCAAAGCTGATTTCAAACGAGGCCAATACCCGTTTGCTGGTCAATATGTTCCAGAATTGGTCTGCGGTCAGTTGCAGACTTTTCAGTAACATGGCGCTGAGCGGGATCAGCACGATCAACGCCAGATACAACAAGGTAAAGCCGAGTGCCGGCCGAAATCCGGGCATGATGTGACTTTGTGGCATGTTATTGAGTGTTTAGTGTGATGAGGTTACAAATACAGCGGTGTGCAATTTTTTGACTGTGTTTAGCTGACGACAGTCTGTTATTTATTACGGCGTGTAGATTTGGTCGAAATGGGCGTCATCATCAAAATGCACTTTCTGAATGGTGGCCCAGCCGCCAAAATCGCCGTCTATCGTGTAAAAATCCAGTTTGGGGAAGCGTTTCAGGTCTTCAGGATCGGCGAATTCAGGGTGTGCCGGACGGTAAAAATGCTTGGCTGCCAGTTTTTGCCCGACGGGGGTATACAGGTATTGCAGATAGGCTTCAGCCAAATCCAGGTTGCCATTTTTCTTGGCGATCTTGTCCACTACGGTGACTGGGGTTTCGGCTTTGATACTGGTGGGCGGCACCACGATTTCAAAGTCGCCGGCACCGTATTCTTTTAAGGCCAGGAAGGCTTCGTTTTCCCAGGTAATCAACACATCGCCCATGCCACGCTGGATAAAAGTAGTGGTGGAGCCGCGCGCGCCGGAATCCAGTACCGGGACGTTTTTAAAGATTTTTTTGACAAATTCCTTGGCGGCATCCTGACTGCCGTAGGTTTTTACACCGAACGCCCAGGCCGCCAGATAGTTGTAACGGGCGCCACCCGAGGTTTTGGGGTTGGGAGTGATTACTGCCACCCCGTCCTTGGCTAGGTCATCCCAGTTTTTAATGGCTTTGGGGTTACCTTTACGTACCAGGAAAACGATGGTGGAGGTATACGGCAAGCTGTTATTCGGCAGACGTTTTTGCCAGTCTTTGGGGAACAAACCCGCTCTTTCGGCGATTTGATCGATGTCACCGGATAACGCCAGCGTCACTACATCGGCTTCCAGGCCATCGATGACGGCCCGGGTTTGTTTGCCACCACCCCCATGGGATTGCTGGACATTGACCTCTTCACCGGTTTTGTCTTTCCAGTATTGGATGAATTCTTTATTGAAGGCCTGATAGAACTCGCGGGTCGGGTCATAGGACACATTGAGTAGGGTTCTCTCCGCGAAAGCACTGCCGCTGGCAAACAAGGCCAAGCCTAGCAGGATTGATTTGAGTATTATTTTTTTAGGCATATCGCCTCCTTAAGTCATTTAGGTGAAATGTGATTAAGCCTGTGGGGCCACAGCTTAGGCTATGCAAGCTCACAGTTAAAACGATAGTTTTAGAATTAAATATCGAATAAGTGGATATAGAAATTCGCAGCTATCCTGAGCGACTGATCCATAGCGGCGTCAAACGCTCTGATAATTCGTTATCGGGTGTTATTTATATTGGGGTTTGCCGTCACCAAAGGCATTGGCCGAGACTTCGAAATAAAAGAAGTTGCCGGCTTCGCTGGTAAAAGGCCCCGCTGCGGTGCTGCCGCGATCAAACGATTCGGTGTAGTCGCCTGGGGTGAACCGGGCATAACTGACATTCCAGTCGATATACGCATTCAGTTTATGCCTAACTCGAATATCGAATTCGTGGCCTAAGTAGCTGCCACTTTGCCCCGTGCGATCCCGTAAATTGGCCCGATTCCAGCCACCGGTTTCGCTTTCCAGCCAATAGGCGTTGAAGCCTATATCGACCCGAACAGTGTTGTATGGGGTGAATTCCAGCCGGGCTTTAGGGGCATGCAGGTTGTCCCAGGAGAAATAATCGTTACGCGACCAGGGTTGATTAAAGCCGTAAAAGGCATCGAAGCGCTGGTTAGTGCCATCGCCTGCGCGCTTGTCGCCGGTGCCGTAGCCGTAATACACGCTGGTGCGTGGCTTCCAGGCATGATCAAAGGTGTAACCCAACTCTAATGAGTAGGCTAAGGCATCATGCTGACGTAATCGCTGGACACCGTTGACGGTTTCCCCAAACCGGCCAAATTGCTTGTTGATGTCACTGTCAAAGTCGAAACCGCTTTCGCCAAACAGACCGTAGACACGTAAACCGGGGGCATAAATGCTGCGGTCGTTTTTCTGGTTGGCCGGGACTAGGTTGTTGGGATCACCGTCGGTATGCTTACCCAGAAAGTACGGCTGAATGGTCACTAAATCCGACCATTGCCGCCAGCTGAACACGGCACCATAAAACCAAGTGTCTTCGTCCGGCTGATCAAAGCGGTATTTGTAACGCTCAACCGGTTGAAACACGAAGGTATCCAGGTCCCAGTTGTTCTGTTTTTTTCCGAAGCGCACCCGGTAGCCTTCAAAGTTGTTGGTGGTGTTGCGGAATTCGTTGTTACCCACCAGACGCCGGTCGAGTAGTTCCAGATGTTGGCGGCCAGCGCGGATACTGATCGGCCGGTTGTGGCCCAAGGCGTTGTCGAAATAGAGTTCGCCGTAGGCCTGGATCAGTTCGAATTCGTTGACGTCGGCATCGCTACGTTCGTAATGGCCGTTGTAGCTGCGGGCATCTTCCATTTCCACGGCAAAACGCAGCGGATCGAGAATGTCTTTCACGCCAATATAGGCGCGGGTTCTGAGCAGCCATAAATTGTCCGGCTCTGCCCGATAACGGCTGACGGGGGTACCGGATGAGGTATCTGTCCACGGGCGTAAATCGTTCTCGCGGTATTCGTAGCGGCTGCGAAAATCCAGCCCCACGTCCAGCCATTCCACATCGCGGAATTGCTCGAACTGGGTTTTGCTGAGGTTACGCACATACACCGGTAAATCGGGTGCGGGTTCGACCCGATAGCCTTTGGTGGGGCGGTAATAATCTTCGGCGCCGGCGAGTGCCGGCCATAGTAATAATAGAGCCGCCAAGCGTGACGAGGCGGGCCAATCAAATAGCAAGGATGTCATAACAAGGACCTTAGTTGAGTGGAAATTAAGGTAATCAAATACAGGTTAATCACGGTAACTTCCGGCGGTCCGGTCAGTTAAACACGCCCTAAATGAGGCGGTTTAATGTGAAGCTGTGGGGTTTTTTACTCTGAATTTTTCATGTTTATCGATTTGCACGATACGACCGTCATGAATCACGATCTCGATGGAGCCAAAGCGTATGCCCTGCAACATCGATGCAATATGCTGCGCTAACTCTTGACCTTGCAAGCCTTCGGAAAAAACGGCATCAATTTGATCG
>PERU01000002.1 GCA_002928965.1 Methylomonas sp. | reverse complement strand
CGGTTCAGCCCCGTGGGTACGGGGAACGCACTAAGTTTAACCCATTGTTTGTTAATAGAAAAATGCCACTGCATTTTTCTACCAACTTTTTGGGTGATTTTCCGGATTGTTAAAGAACGTCTTTTTCTTCGTCTGCAGGTGGATAAAACGACACCAATTTCAGGCCGTCTAACTCCACAGGCAAGCGGCGGTTTTTGCCCAGGGTGACAAAGTCAAAGCCGGATTCAGTATTGGTGCTCCAGGCCATCACGGCATTACCCTCCTCTATACCTTCTTCAATTTGCGACCAAATCATGTCGCGCACCTTAATGGACAGGTCTCCGACGTAAACACCGGCACGAATCTCAATTAGCCACACGGCCAAGCGGCCACGCAGGCGGGGTGGAACGTTTTCAACTACGATGACCAACATCGCCTATGCTCTCTGGGTTGGGGATGGCAGGGGCTATGGATTCTTCGCTGGCTTTCGGTACATCCAGATCACCGGCAGCCAACACGTCTTCAATGGTAGGGATGATTTTTTTGAGGATTTTGCTTTGTCGGAATACGTCGCGACACATCAGGCGCACTTCCCGCTCGGGGTTGGAATAGTTCTTGGCTGCGATTTTGAAGGCTTGCGGGATGATGTCATCAAACTTGAATAAGTCGGCAATGTCGTAGACAAACGATAGCGGCTTGCCGGTGTGAATAAAGCCGATGGCCGGGGCGTAACCGGCGGCGAGTATGGCGGCTTCACTGATGCCGTATAAACAGGCGGTGGCGGAGCTGATGCACCGGTTGGCGGTGTCGCTGTTGTCCCATTGGGTGTGGTCGTAGTTGCGCCCTTTCCATTCTACCCCGGCCTGCTTAGCCAGTAATTGATAGAGCTTGCGCACCCGTGCGCCTTCGATCCCACGCAGTTGTTCGACGCTACGGCGTTCCGGCGGGGCTTCGCCAAAGCGGATTTCGTACATTTTGCGAACGACTTTGAGGCGGGCGCTGTCATCCAACGCCAGTTTGGCTTGATAGAGCAAGCGGTCGGAACGCGCACCGCCCGGTTGTCCGGCGGCGTAAAGCCTAACACCGGCCTCCCCCACCCAGACCAACAAGGTGCCTGCTCTGGCGGCCAAAGCGGCGGCATGATGCGAGACGCGGGTACCGGGCTCCAGCATGATGCAGGCCACGGAGCCCACGGGGATGTGCGTGCGAATGCCGGTTTCGTCGATGACGACAAAAGCACCGTCTTTGACATCAATCTGACCGCGTTCGATAAATACCAGCGAGACACGTTCTTTCATGGCGATGGGTTTAAGGGGTGGGAGCATGCTGCAAGCCTTAATTTAAATCGGGCAGTTTTAATAAGCGTTCGCTACGCCAAACTCTAATGATATGGATAATTGGGTTATCCAGCCAATAAACGACACGAAATGGCGGATGAATGAGTTCGCGGATATTCGATTCGGCAAATTCCGGGACTATCCGTCCGATCTCCGGGTGATCTATCAAAATGTCGAGATGAGCAATAATCTCAGCCACCAAATTATCGCCACTATGCCCGACGCCTTGTTCTTGATAATAGATTTTGATATCCATAAGATCATTGAATGCGGAATCGGCGATCAACAACTTCATTTAGTCAATGCCCAACTTAGCTTTTACTTCCGCCAATTCCATGACCTGACCATTTTTGACATCCATCAAGCCTTGAGCCACGGCCTTCATAAAGGCACGCTCTTCCTGATGCTTTTCGTAATCTTCCAAATCCTGCATCACGGCTACACCGCGGCCTCGACTGGTCAATAGCACAGGCCGATGGGTTTCCCTGACTTGATTGACTACTTTGCCGGGATTGACTTTCAGGTCGCTGAGTGGAATGACATCTTTTGAGAATTTGATATTCATAGTGTTTGCGGTTTCTAATTTTAGCTGACTGATTTTAGCACCTGTTAACAGGTGCTGTTAGATCCTGTTAATCATCTATAAGCTACAGCCAAAGTGATTAGGTTAATGGTGAGTTGCCAGCCAGTCTTTCAATGCCGCATCCACCCGCGTTTGCCAGCCTGTGCCGGTTGCACGAAACGCAGCCAGCACATCCGCCGACAAACGAATTGTGATGCGTTCTTTGGTTTGTTGCGCAAAGGGCCGACCTAATTTAACGGGCCGCATTTGCGCAAATTGCGCATCGCTGATTTCCAGGGTGTCGGCATCTAGGGCGATGCCGGCGTTAATGGCCTGCTCTTCGGCATCATCGGGCAGGTGGAATTGACGCGTTGATGTAGATGGCATAGCGGGTTACCTCGCGTTGGTTGGCTTTGCGTAAACTGATGATTCGGCGTTGATAGTTTCGATCAACATAAACAACAGATCAACAATCGGTGCGAAACCGATCATGCGGGTTTCACCGTAGTCTTGCCGGTTGTCTTCAACAGCAATCAGACTATCCCACTCTAGCTGTTCGGCTAAAGCCAAGCTAACGCCATGTTTTTCAGTGTTTATGTGATCTTTTTGCAAATCAAAGGTAATTTGCATGGCATTATTGTATGCACATTAATAATCTGCAATCAATGAAATACATTACACCCGCTTTATCATCAGCAATCCGCAACCAAATGCTTTGGAGCGGCCCAGACCGTTGAACAATGCTTGCTGAAATTTTTCTATATCGGTGATTTGTAGTTCACCAGTTAAATCCACCGCGCTAAAACCCGATTTATCACCTTTTTGTTTGGTTTTCTGTGGCAAACCGTGCCATTGATAGCCGCTATTTTGCAGTTTGCTTAAACCATTTTGGTCCTGGACTAATTCAAAACCACAGCGTTCGCCCTGGCGCTGCAACCAAGTTTCTAAGGCTTTATCCACGAGGGCTTTGATTGCCCATTCCAATTTATCGCTTAAACCCGCTACTTTACTGAGGCGTTCGGCATAGCGTAAGTCGTTAGCTATTATTTGGTTTAAATGGGCGTTGAGTGCCTCACCACCGCTGGATAACAACAATGTTTTGTAGTCACTTTTTTCAGGTTTGCCGACCAGCTGATTTTGCAGGTTTAGAGTTTGTACTAAATGACTTAAGAACTGTAGTTGGGCATCCATAACTACATCATGCTTTTTGCCTTGCCGCTCGACCACAGGATTGACGCGGCATTCAAAGGCCAAGCATTGTCCAACGGCCAATTGGGGTTGGTACGATTTGGTTTCCAAACGAAATAATGAATCATCGTTAGCTACGGGCTTAACCTGGGAAACCACGTAATAAATCGGTTCCCCTCTAACGGTTGCTGATGCTGCTAGTTGCTCGCAGGCAATTTCTTCGCGGTAAAGAAAGGTGCGCTGGTCTTGATCTGGAAATAAATCCCACAACAAACGATGGCTGCCGTAGCTATTGCCTTGCAACACCAAACCCAATTGTGAAGATTTGAGAATGTCGGTGCGTATCCGTACCCTTGAAAAATACATCATTCACCTCCCTGATAAAAATAATGTTCTTGGCGTGGCGCAAACTGCCAGCGTTTACGTGACAGTGGCTGGTCGTGGCGAACCCGTGTTTGTATCTGGCTTAGATTGACACTATCGGCAAAATCCTGTGTATCGCCTTCCCAGTAATAATGACGCTGGCTGTTGAGTTTTAACCAGTTGCTATCGCGTTCAAATACGCCATCACTTGCCGCTTGGTGCGTGGGTAACAAAGGTTTGTGTTGATAGGCTTTGAATGCTGCCAAGTAATGGCTTTGATTCGCCAACAACTGCGGACTCAACGGGGCGGCTAAAGGACAGGATTTACGTCCTAAGTAAAGATGAAAGACTGGTTTTAACAGTTTTTCTTGTATCTGCAATAAGCTAAACGGTGCTGACGCTAACGCACGAACCGCTGTCACGGCCAAAGCATCGCTACGGTATTCGCGGCTGGATAAAATCGTGCCCAACCGCTCTTTACCCAAAACTAATTCATCGCGTCGGGTACGGTAGGTAAATTTACCCACCGAATCGGGTACTTGGGTGGTGTGATAGTCGCGCAACAACTGGCCACCGCTAAACACTTCCACCGCGATGTGATAACAGCTTTGCAAGGCCAGTTGCCCGGCTTCATCGTCACGCGGTATGCCCAATGCTGCAGCCAACAAGCCCAAGATCGCGGACTTGCTGGGGTAGTTGGCGCTGTGCCGACTTTCGCCGACAGCAATTTCGCCCCAGCTCGCCAAATTGCCATACAAACGGAACAGTAGTAAGTCCATAACGGCTCCGGGTTAGGCGCTGAGAAAATCCAGCAGTTCGGACAATTTGCCTTGGTGTTGGCCGGGCAGTGCGTTTAATTCGTAATGGGTATCGGCACAATCACCATAGACTGCGTCGAAGCTGGTGCGTTGGGCGGCTAATGCGGTAATGGCTTGCGCGGCGTAATCGTCGTGTTGTTTATCCACGGGTTTCAGAAATGCCACCGATAACGAACGCGGTTGTTGATCGCCTTTTTCAGCCAGCACATAAGAGGCATAGGCTCTGGAGGCAAAGCTGTTTTGTTTGCCTTCGGGTGCCACTTTAACGGCGGCTTCGGTTAAAGCCCGAATCGCTTGGTTAGCCAGTGCTTCGTTACCGTCGAGGTTCTTAATGAGCAATTCTTTATTGATGCAGATGTAGGCATAAAACAAACCGGCGGCGAAGCGGGTTTCGCCGATGTGGGCGGCACCCATATCTTCCAAACCATTGTTAAGGTCATCCACGGCAGTAAAGTAGTCATCTTCAATTACCACTGGATGAACCGTAATAGCGTGGGCGACTTGGCAGGCGGCTTCGATGTTAAACGCTGGGCTGGAGGCCAGCATACGGCCAAATAACGCAATATCAACCGCTTGCTGATTGGCTCGCAGTAAATTGAGGTCGTCTTTTTCAGGGGCACGTTGCTCGGCAATCAATTTGCTGGTTAATGCTTGAATCGCTGATTGTTCAGCAGGGCTGACATGCACCAATTGCTCAATTTCCAGCTCAGCCAGAGGATTGTCTTTCTCGGCTTTTTTTAGTGCGCCAAATACGCCTGCAATCAATTTTGTCCATTCTTTGGCGTCTTTATCTTTAATGCCGCCAGCCAACAGCTGGTTATAAATACCAATACCCAACAATTTTGTTCGCGCACCAAGGTGATTTGCCATGGCGTTTTGAAATAAGTCGGAGGTGCGCCAAGTGCGCTTTAAACACTGAGAAGAAACCCGTAAACGGTCGTATCCGCCCATCTTCGCGGTTTTAGGGCTACCTTGGTCGTCGCGATTTAAGTTGGCGGGTGGATACGCAGTTAATAAATGCAATTGGATAAAACGGCTCATGTGATCTCTCCTTAGTCAGTGTTTTTGGGTAATGCAGTGAAATAATCGGTTGCCCAGCGCACAGCCAAGCGATCTTTGGGGCTGCGGTAATCAGTAATTTGGTTGAACTCACGATGCCAGTGGGCAATATCGTAGGCCAAAGAAACCACATTGACGTTACCGTCCAGCAAGCGTATCGCGCGAAGAATGCGGCGATAAAAATCATCGGGCGAGGCACTTTTTTGCAGTTGTTGAAAACGCAATTCACTCATGGGCGCTTTGCTTTTACCGTCAACAGGTGTTGCCAGTTGTTCGGCAAAGCTGGCATATCTCACCGCAGCCTCAGTCGTATTCTTGCTGGTGTTAATCCGGCTCGCCGTTTGTTTGTTGGCTTTAACATGTGCGACTGCACCGGCGATGGTGGCTTTGGTCAGTATGGGGGTTTTTTCCGACCATTCGGTTAAGGGCTTCATCCATTCCAAGAAATGAAAAAACGCATCGGTAAGCAGAATATCTTCTGGGCTTTCTGCTCGCCGTAACCGCGCGCGGTCACCTCGGTTATCGTCTAACCAGGTATGCCATTGTTGTAATAGTTGACCAAAGGTTATTTCGCTCATGATGCCTCCTGCTCTGGCTGAGCTTTTGCTTTAAGGTTTTTGATGGTTTTGTTGCTGTGAAACTTTTTGCCTAAATTGTTTTTGGCAAGGATGATGCGTTTTAAATCCAAATCTTCAGGCGTTGCCGCCAGAGTGGCGTTTTCAAACACCGCGAATAGCTGTTTTTGCAGCTTGGCAAACCAGCTGGCATAAATACCACTGGGCGCTAAGCCTGTTTCTGCGGGTAGCACTGCGAGCTGTTCCAAGAGTTGGTAAAAATCGGCTTCTGTGGCTTGCCAAAATTGCGCGTCGATTTGGCTCATATCGCCTTTGGCATCTTCGGGGCGTCGAAACCAAGCCGCTTTGACTTCACTGCGCAATAGCTTGATAGCTTCTTTGGCTGCATCAATCAACTCTTTTGCCCAACGGGTGAGATTAGTTCGCTGCACATCACTCAGGAAATACACGGGAAACCGCGACTCATACCAGCAACGGGCTTTCATGTTGTCCATGTCGTAACCAAAGCACCACAACGCCGCATGTCCACGATCCGATAACTGTCGGCCACGTTCTTGGTTATAAAACTGCACCACGCTAGCAGCTTTATCGCCGGTATCTTCATCCTGCATTGCCAATCCCAGCCAATGCCGATAGCCCAAGCCACCCTGTTGACCTTTCAGCGACAACGGAAAATTGACTTTTTTCGGGTCGAAACGATACGGCGTTAAAGGATGCACCCAAGCACCGTCGTAGTTAGTACCGTAGTTTTTGGTTTTAAAACCTTGATAAAGCTCGGCAGCGGGTTTACCGCAGACATCACACGTGCCATCTTGGATTTTGTCGGTTAAGCGGATTCGACGCGGCATGCCCCAATAGGCGTGTAAGGGGTGGACATCGACTGGAGTGGTGATCTGGCCTTTTTCTGACAACCGAGTTTTGCCAAGCCAAGGCAATACACGCGCGTCCAGTGTTTTTGCGGCTTCAAGCTGTTCTTGGTTATGCACGTTGAGCCAGATTTTTTGCCACAAGGTGCTGTTAGCCGCTTTGGGGATAATCAGTGTGGTTAAGGGACCGCCACCCCGTAAGCCGACACGAATACCTTTCCCACCAGCGGGAGCATTGGTTTGAAGCGTGAATAACGCTATAGCCGTACAACTAGAACAAAGCTTTTCAACATGGTTTCGCTTAACAAAATGGTCTGAGTTCTTTTTGATTGTGTTTTCACCGGGTGCATCGATCAACAGTGTTGAAATTGGCTTGTTTTCCGCATCCGACAAATCGGCATCTTGCAAAAAAGCCACACCTTCAGAATTTTCCAGCTCAAAAACAGACGCCAGTTGTTGTAACTGAGCTTCTAATTCAGTAGTTGCGGGCGGTTCTTGCCAGTATTCATCCCATTGATCTTCATCTTCTGGTGCAAATGCGGTTTGCAATAGACCGATGAGCAACTGATACAAAGCACCCTGAAAGTCTGGGCGCGGTGCGGCAATCTCAATCACCGGGTTATCGGTTTCGGCAATTTGCCACGGCGCAATGACATCGGGTTGCTGGTTTTGGCGGATAACCGGTATCCAGGGATCAGTTATTAAGTTCATGCGTTACCTCCTGTATCTGTTTGCCAACCGTCTTTGGCGTTATAGAAAGTGCGTGTCGATTCGATAAGGGGAAATATCTCTAACCACCGCAAATGCTTTTGCTCTTGTTTTAATTCTTC
The DNA here is from genome assembly GCA_002928965.1 of Methylomonas sp. Taxonomy (GTDB): domain Bacteria; phylum Pseudomonadota; class Gammaproteobacteria; order Methylococcales; family Methylomonadaceae; genus Methylomonas. The sequence goes on along the minus strand of PERU01000002.1, from coordinate 210,757 downwards.
GATTTTTATAGTAAGTTCAGTTGGAATTAGCTTTTGCGCTTTCTTCCAATCCGCTTCCGGTAATTTGACCGTACTCAACGCCCACGCATACTGCTGCCCACTGGCATATGGCTTCAATTGCCCGTTATCGACAATAGCCAACGCTACGGAAATGGTTTCCTGTTCGGTAAGTCGGGTTGGGATTCGGGTTTCCTCGTCCCAGTCGCCACTATTGCGGGTATAACCTTTGCTGAGGGCGAGCGCATTTAAGTCCGCCATGCTTTCGCGGCTTTTATCGGCACCTTCGGCATCAATTGATTGCCGTTCTAATGCCTCCGGGTAAATTGCCCATTCCGAATAAACACGCTCAATCAGGTATCTGGCATCTTCCGGCATCGTCCACTGACCTTTATCCAGCAAGGTTTTGGCGGTAAGCCACAGTTGGCCTATGTGAGGATAAACCGCCTGTGTACCTGCATGATCGGGCTTCAACCATTTTCCATCAGCATCTTCGCCAGGCTGTGGCGCATGTAAATACAAGACGGGTAAGCCGCGCTGATCTTGGGCGTTTTCTGTGGTGATGGGGTTGCCGTGTTGGTCTCGTATATGCCGACGCAAACGACCTGCACGTTGAATGATTAAATCGATGGGCGCTAAGTCGGTGACCATGACATCGAAGTCTAAATCCAAGGATTGCTCAACCACTTGGGTGGCAATCAAAATCTGGCCTTGGCGCTGTGGCGCAGTCGAGTGCTTACCAAATTTTCCAAGCACATCGGATTCAATAGCTTGCCGGTCAATCATGGCAAAGCGGCTGTGAAACAGACTGATCTGCCCAGCAGACACACCGGCGTTCAACAGTGATTGGTAGGCTTGTCGAGCAGATTTAACGGTGTTGCGTATCCAGCAGACACATGATTGATTGGCTATATGGGTTTGAATCAGATCGATAACCACTTTTTCGCTGTCCAGACGCTGCACATGCACAGTACGTTTGACTTCTTCACGGGTATCTATTGCTTGTTCGGTTTTATCGATTGCACAGGCTGGGGTATGCGTCACCAAGGGATAGCCAGGGTTGCTACTTAATATTGGACTGTCCTGATTCAATCCGCGATGAAACGCATCCACCAAGTTTTTCCGCATAGTTTGCGGTAAGGTGGCTGATAGCAAAATGACGCTACCCCCTTGGCGGGCATGAACTTCCAGCAAAGCATCCAGCAGCTTTTGCATGTAACTGTCGTAAGCGTGCACTTCGTCGACCAGCAACACTTTACGACCCAGTCCCAATAGGCGCAATGATTGATGACGGGCGGGTAGAACCGCTAACAGCGCCTGATCCAGAGTGCCGACACCCACGTCGGCCAACAGCGCGGTTTTACGACTGTCGGCCAGCCACGCATTACAGTAAGCTGTGGCGCTGAGCTCCTGGTCGGATTCATGCTGACCGTTTTGATAATCCTGATCGATGCTGTGGTGTTCGCTCAAGGCAATGGATTGTTGAAACGCTTCCGACAGTTGCCTTGCGCCATGCGCCAGTATTAGCGACGGATTGCTGTTCGGTTGGAAAAACCGCCGATAGACGCTACTTAATCGATGGTACATAGCATTGGTGGTTGCCATGGTTGGTAAACCAATATAGAGGCCATCAGTCAAGCCTGCGCTCATCAATCGATGAGTCAGAATCAGTGCTGCTTCGGTTTTGCCTGCTCCGGTCACATCTTCCAAAATAAACAGTTGCGGCTCATCAGTGAGCGGTTCGATGTTCGCATATTGCTGTAACGGAGTCGCTGTTTTAATGAAATCGAATAGAGTAGCAATTCCCTGAAAAGCCTTAACTTTGGCAGGCTCAGGTAAAGCTTGAATGGCTTTTTGCGCACTGAGCAAAGCATCACTTTGCCAATAATCGTTTAGGTTTTTCTCCTGAATGCAATAAGCGAAATGCTCTTGGTTAGAGCCTAGCCAATCGGCTAACACAGCAACCCCAGCTATTTGCCATGAAACTGCTTTGAGTTGATTCTTGAGGGCTTTGTCTTGTAGAGGCTGAAAATCAAAATCATCCAACAGTAAATCGGCAACGTCCTGAATAAACGTCAGTGCCGCGACTTTATCTTCGGATTGAAAAAAGTTGTTGATCGACAAAGATTTTTTAGGCGGCATACCGTGATGACCGGTCACGATTTCCAACCAAGGTTGCCAGTGTTTGCAGCTGATTGACTGATTGGTTTTTTGACTTAAGCCTTCTGAGATTTGATTTTGTAGCTCGTCCCATATGCAAAACCCCAAGCTGTCGTGGCGCTCTTCGTAGCGCATCCGAGGATTGGCCTTGACCAGATCGTCTGACAAATCGGTTTTTAATCCTTGAAACACTCGCGCAAATTTACCCAAGTCATGAATCGCCAAGCAAAACACCAACCAAGTCTGTAACCATACGGATTCAACGTTCAATTGTTTAGCTAATTGATGAATCAATGGTTTGTCTGCGATTAAGAGACAGCGACCTACCGCCGCCACATCCAAACAGTGATAAGGCAACAAGTGATAGCTTGGCCCGGTTTCATCGCTGGCTTTGGCTTTTCCCCAGTATTTAAAATAAGTCTGCATACGGTTCCTTGTGTCAGTTTCAACAATGTTAAGTTTCGTCGGAGTAAGTATTGCAATCTGCGGAATGACCGGAAATCATCAGCTGGTAAAGATATTCCGGGGCTAAATCCGCCCCATTCGGCCATGCAATAGTGCCTAATTCAGGATCAAGGCGGAATTGATTGAATAATTCCAGATTTCGTAATGGCTCAAAAACTTCACCCCAAAGCGATTGAATTACATCCACTATGCCTGTCGTACCGTTATTAAAGGTCAGCTTTAGCAGATAGGTTTGAACATGTTCAATGTGAGTGATTTTTAAAATCATCGTCCGATTTTTACAGGGATTATGGGTTTATCAGCCGGGCAAACTCTTCGTAAACAATTTCGCGCTTGGCAATCAGCACTATGTAAAGCTTGGCATCGTCAAAGCGGTAAATAATCCGGTATTTTCCGACGCGAACCCGCAAGTACTCGGGGTTACCCACCATTTTCAGCGACTCATTGGGCTGCGGTTCTTGCAGCAAACCCAGCAACTTGAATTTGATTTGTTTGGCGATGCGCTGGTCGGATTCGGCCAGTTTGCGTAAACTGCGCTCGGCGGATTTGGTGAAGTCCAATTGGCGCATCAAATGCTATCCAATAAATTCTTGCTGGCCTCTATACCAATAAAGCCTTCTTGTTCTGCCAATACAGCCAATCCATGTAGACATTGGTCTTCAAAAGCCAACAGTTCTTGGTAACGCGCTGAGGACAACAGAACAGCGAAGTCTTTTTGGTGTTTTTGAATCGCTACGGGTTCTTGTTGGGCGTTATTCAACAGTTCCCCAAAGGTTTGTTTGGCTAGGGTCGCATTGATGATTTTCATAAGATGCCTTTTTAGAAAAATGGATATTTTGTCCATTTTAATCATTTCTCTACCCACAAACCTAATCCCCCACTAAAAAATGCCTAACCGCTTTATAGCCATAAAAAATCTGGTCACGCTGATAGTCTTAGATGCAACCAATTTCCAAAGGCAAACCGAAACGGTAATGATCAAAACCGATTTCAAAGGCTAAACTGGTCATGGCTAATCCCCTCATATTGGTTGAAGAACTTGCTAGTGGCGCTGGCCGAAGGTATAGCTTACGGATGACCCTTACAAAGTGTGTCAGGGTCATCCATTAGAAATTTTAGGTGTGTAAGGAGTGCAATGTGCCTGATCAAAAATCTCAAGCGGTTCTACAGCGACGGCTATTCGTTTTGGAATGCATCCGTCGTTTGAGCGGGCGTGCCGAGCGATGGGTGACCGTTGGAGACATCGTCCATGATTTGCAACAACAAGGTTACGCCGTGGAAACCCACAGCATCCGCCGCGACATGAAATCCTTGCTGGAAACGTATCCGCAGTTGGAATGTAACGACAACAGTCATGGCAACGTCGAGGCGAAATCAGGCTTGGCTCACGGGTATCGCTGGGTAGGCAAGGATGAGCACATGCAGGGCGGGATTACCTTGCCGGAAGCCTTGTCGCTGGTGATGGTTGAGCGCTATCTGAGCCAATCGTTGCCGGTGTTACTGAATCGTCCGTTGCAAGACATTTTCCTTAAAGCACAGCAAACCCTGGAACTGCATAAGAAAAGCCAGATTACCCACTGGCCGGAAAAAATTTGCGTGATTCAACCGGCACAACCCTTCATTTCACCTGACATTGACCCTGATGTTTTAGTGGCCGTGCATGAAGCCTTATTAAATGAAAAGCAACTTCGCGTGACATACCGAGCAACACAGAAAGTTGATGCTGAACCTAAAATATACCGATTACACCCTTTAGGATTGATTCAACGCGGCCCCATTACCTACTTGGCAGCCATGGCCAATGACTATGTGGATGTGTACCTATATGCGTTACATCGCATGCAGGCTTTAGAACTTTTGGCGGAGGATAGTCGACAGAAGCCAGCGTTTGATTTAAAACAATTCGCAGCGAGTCAGGGCCATTTTGGTTCAGCATCACCCATTCATTTCGAAGCGAAGATCTGTGACCATTTGGCCTTAATACTGCAAGAGTCGCCGCTCAGTGCAAGCCAAACCCTTTCTGATGCCGACGAATCAGGATTCAGGCTGTTAGCTGCCGATGTTCTGGATACGTGGCAATTCCGCTGGTGGATTATGGGGGAAGCTGATCGGGTTGAGGTGTTGTTACCGATCGAACTTCGCCAGGATATTCAAGGCATGCTGACCAGAGCGCATGCCCAGTATTTGTAACATGCATGATACATTTCGGTGAAAGGCCAAACTGTTGCAGTTGATCGAATAACACGCATTTAGACTGGTTTCGTGTGTTTGCCGAAACGGTTTAAAAGCCAAGCTGTTTAAATTCAGAAGAGTTAAATTATAGGGAACATGCGAGAAACTAACTCCCCATGACGTATCAAAAAGCCAATCGAATGCGGTATTCGTTGACGCCGAAAATGTCACAAACTGGATCAAGCACGACGGCGTCAGATTACTGGTATATATTCCCCTCACCGCAGCCCTCTCCCTCGAAGAGAGGGGGCTTTTACGACAGCCTGCAAAGGGGGAGGTTATTTGTAGCGAAATCCTAAGTTAGGCCGTCATACCGGCATACTGGCATACCCTCTGGGGCAAAAGGGGATTGCCGGTATCCAGTTCACAGGTATGAGAAAGACCTTCGCCATCCTTTACTTCTGGGTTCCGGCAATCCATGCCATGCCGGAACGACGTGTCCGGAGTTGCGGGAAATTATTTTCAACCAAATCCTAAGAGCAGAAAACATTTCATCAGAAAATATTAGTTTTCTTTTGCCCCTGACCATGAGAGGTTAGATTCTGTTAAAGATGGGTCAACACAATTTAAAGCGACAAACGCAGTCCTTTTGGGCCATGCATTGTGTTTGTTGGATAGGTTGCTCAAGCAGAGTAGCAATTAATGCTCGATCAAACTGACAAAGCGCCGGATACTGTTGGGCTAGATCATGATAAACACAGTTGAGCGCCTTAATACTGAACTGACCATTCTCTTGCTCAAGTGCCGCATGATAGCCCAGTGATTGCATCAACTCGACCAGCGCGGTTAATTTTTGCGGTGCCGATAGATGACCAAATTGACCCATTAGCGAGTGAGCCAACTTAACTCCCATCTCCCACATTTTATTTTCTAATTGTTCCGTGGTTAACTCGCCAGCCAGTTCGCTCAATAACAAGTTGCAAAACCAGGCATATTGCTTGGGAAAGTGATTGATGCCTTTTTCAGTCAAAGAATAGCTGCGCGCCGGCCTGCCACCGGTACTGTTCAAGGCCGCTTCCTTTACCAACATTTGCTTTTCCAAGCCAACCAGATGCTGTTTGACAGCATTTCTGGAAATCTCCAGTTGTGCTGCTATTTCATCAATACTCATGCCCGCAGATGAGTTCAGTAGTAATGTCAAAATCTGATCTTGTCTTGAGCCGGTTTGTGTGATCATAGTGGCGGTTGCCAAATTAAGAAAAATAAACTGCGCTTAAAGGTTAGCACATGCAATACCAAGAATTGGCAATCAACCAACAAAAACAACTTTTACAATAAATTAATTGCAAAAGCAGGTAATTTAACTTACATTGCAATCAGCTTAAGCGCTAATCCATAACCATAATAAACCTGAGGAAACCAATCATGAGTGAAAACACAGCATCTTTGTACGACCAATTGGGTGGCGAAGCGGCGGTTAATGCAGCAGTCGATATTTTTTACCGCAAAGTGTTAAGCGATCACCGCATCAACCGGTTTTTCGATAATACCGACATCGAAAAACAAGCCGCCAAACAAAAGTCATTTCTGACCATGGCATTCGGCGGCCCCAACAACTACACCGGTACCGACATGCGTCAGGCGCATGAGCATCTGGTGAAAAAACTGGGTTTGGACGATTCTCACTTTGACGCAGTGATGGAAGATCTAACTGACACGCTATTAGAATTGAATGTGCCGCAAAATCTGATTGACCAAGTGGCGGCCATTGCCGAAAGCACCCGCAATGATGTTTTGAATCGCTAAGCAAAACCGGGGGTGTCGATGTCTACCATTCAATTGGACGAACACAAAGTCGATTGCCAACACGGCGAATCCGTGCTGGACGCCCTGCTGCGTGAAGACATCGACATCCCCCACGCCTGCCGGGAAGGCGTCTGTCAAAGCTGTATGATGCGCAGTCTGGATGGCGCGCCGCCTGCCGCCGCTCAAAAAGGTTTGAAAGATGTACTTAAACATCAAAACCATTTTCTGGCTTGTTTGTGTTACCCGGAAACCGACCTGAAGGTCAGTCTGGATAGCCCCGAAGATTTTTATACTGAAGCCAGCGTCATCGGCAAAAAACTGCTGAATCCGGAAACGTTGCTGTTGACACTGCATTGCCAGCAGCCGCTAGACTTTTACGCTGGCCAGTTCGTCAATCTTAAGCGCGATGATGGCCTGACCCGCAGCTATTCGATTGCCAATAACCGCATTCACAGCCAGACACTGATCTTTCATATCCGTCGACTGTCGGGCGGTCGTTTCAGCGAATGGGCACACCGGGAATTGAACATTGGCGATAAGCTTCACGTCTCTGACCCACAGGGGTTTTGCTACTACCTGCCCAATCACCCGGAACAGAACCTGTTGTTGATTGGCACAGGCAGCGGCTTGGCGCCTCTGGCGGGTATCATTAGTGAAGCGCTGCATCATAGTCATGGCGGGGAAATCCATTTATTTCACGGTAGCCGAGAACTTGATGGCCTTTACTGGATAGAGGAAATGCAGCAGTTAACCCAGCAATACTCCAACTTTCACTATACCGCCTGCCTATCCCAAGGCGACGCGCCGGAAGGATTTGCATCAGGTCGCGCCAATGATTTGGCCATGCGCACGCTGCAAAATTTAAAAGGCTGGCGCGTGTATCTGTGCGGTCATCCGGATATGGTCAACCAAAGCAAACGCCAAGCGTATCTGCAAGGCGCCAATCTGCAGGATATATACGCCGACGCGTTTCATGTGGCATCCAGTACGCTGGCGTAAATCAGTCATCACACTTCAAATTCGGTTTTTTGATTCCCTCTCCCCGACCCTCTCCCAGAGGGCGAGGGAGCGGATCTACCGAAATTTGGAGTGCGAAAGGTATAGCTAAGGATTTCGCTACAAATAACTTCCCCCTTTGAAAAAGGGGGATCGAGGGGGATTTATTAAAAAATCTCCCCCAACCCCTCTTTATCAAAGAGGGGAGAAAGAATCGTGTGATTCGGAATAAGCAGAATTCCGGGAAGTTATTTATGACCATATCCTAAATATTTTACGCAAAGCCCGAACTCATCTAATAACTGCCGGGCTCTTCTTGATGCTGCTTCTTGAGTGTATTACCGGCGGGTTTGAAGGTATGTAAATCCGCTTCGGTTTCCACACCTTGCGCCGCCACACCCCAAGTCAATTGCTGATCCTGGGTAAAGCGCTTGCCCAATTGCCAGGCAATCTGTGCCCTTCCCAATTCCACACCCAGATAAAAAGCATGGCCGCCATCGGTTTCCACACCCAGCTTGGGATACAAATCAAACGGATCCTGCGCGGTATGAAAACCATCCCGATTGAACACATGCAAACCTGCACTACTGGTTTGAATGCGGTAACTGGGGTCGCGAATCTCGGCAGCGATGGCTTCGATTTCATCCTGTCGATACGGGAACGGCGCGCTATCATGCACGGTTAATAAATCGGCAGAAATATGCTTGGGCAGGCTGTTGGCTTGTTTGGCAGCATACATGATACGCCGGGCCCGGTCCGCTTCCTTGACTGCTCGACAGGCGTGTTTGCTGACTTCGGTCGCCAGTATGTGATTGATGTTCAATTCAGAGCAAATACCCATTAGCAGCGCATTCATGCCGGAGGTATCAGCATGGGTCAGTTCGGTCAGATTGCCAACGCCCAGCATCATTTCCACCTCAGGATAACGTTGGCGGAACTGATAATTGCGCACGATGGACTCGGTAAAACCAAAGTGAATCGGGTCCAGAATCGGGTCGACGATGAACGAGCGGTTTTTACGCTGCAAACTCTCTATGGCTGCGTCCAGACTGCTCAAATCGCCATGCACTTCCGGAATCAAAATCGGCGTGGTTGCGACTTCGTCGGCTATCCACAGGCTTTTGCTGGTCAGACTCAGCATGTAATCGGCGCCAGCATTGCCACCTGCCAATAAATCGCTGTCTTCCAGAGAATCGATGCTGACCGTAAAGCCTTCCTGTTTGAGGGTACGAATGCAGTCCTGCAAATGCGGAAACGGTGTACCGGGCAGGCAACCGATGTCGATCACGTCTGCGCCTTGGGCTTTGTAGTAATTAGCCCGTTGCAACACCGCTTCGACGGAAATATTTGGCGCATCGACGATTTCGGCGAAGATTTTGGTTTGATACTGACTGAGATCGTATTGATGCGCACCTTTGCCAAAATATTGCGGCAAATCCTTTACCTCTTCAGGACCACGTTCTACCGGCACGCCCAATTGCTGCGACAAGGCATCAATGTCGCCTCGGCAACGTCCAGGAATCACAATCCGCGTCGCGCCATCCAGTTCTTTCAGGCGCCTGCCTATCATTTCGGTGGTCATCAAGGCTGCGACTTTGACGCCCATTTCTTTGACCTTGTACAAAAAGTCCGGCTGCATGGCTTCCAGAATCTGCCGTAATTGCTTCTCCGCCAGTTTGCCGGTTAAAAACAAAATGCGTTCTTCGCTCATACTAATGACGCCAGCCGACGCGATACCGCGTCTTTTAATTGATCGACACTGTCAACGACTTGGGTAAACGGAAAACTGCGGATTTTATCGGTGGCGTCCAGATCAATCGGCCGCGGATACACCATGACTTTTTTATTGCCCGGCGCAGTGGTTTCCATTTCCGGGGCGATGTCGCAGGGATAAACGATGCTTTCCACCCGGCATTTACCGGCTTGCGAATATAGGTTGGTCACCAATGAATCCGCAATACCCAGCACGCATTTGGCAATGGTATTGGAGGTGGTCGGCGCCATCACAAAGGTGTGATAGTAGCCTTTGTAAAACAAGCCCACCGGCGGTGCCGAAGCGGCACGGTCACGATAAACCGGTAATTTAGCTTTGATGTCATTGAGATTGACGCCATACATTTTCAGCACCTCTTCGCCGGCCTGACTCAAATATAAATCCACATTATCCAGCGTCAGCATGAATTCCAGACATTCTTCGATATAATGCCCGGAGCCAGTGATGGCCCAGGCAAGCCGTGGTGCTTGCATGAGGTTACCGATTGAATTTAAGACTGGTCATTATAACCGAGCCACTTACACAATGGCTGACCCGCAAAAAGCTGTACTCCCGTACAGATTAATATTCAAATCAAATCCTGTAAGCTGTAGACACCCAGCATTATTTAAGCCCTTTAAACATGGAACATCAGAGTTTTGACGCACCTCAGCCCACCAGCAAAACACGCTCTCATGTGGTGGTGTTTACCAGCGGCAAGAGCGGCATCGGCAAATCCACAATAACCTGCAATGTCGCAGCAGCGCTGGCACAACGCGGCAGCAGGGTATGCATTTTTGACGCTGGCGGAGAGCTGAGCACTCTCGCTGCCATATTGGGCTACAGGCCTGAATTTGGCTTGGAACAGGTATTGAATGGCGAAAAATCCATTCAGGACGTCGCGATAAAAACCCGACAAGGCGTGACAATTATTAGCGATGCGTCTGCGATGACCGAATCAGCCAATCTAAATGATGATGCCATCAAACGGCTTTGTCAGGCATTAGCCACACTGGAACAGCAACACGACTATTTTTTGATCGACACCGCTACGGGTGTAACCGATAGCGTGTTGCAATTTATCGAATCGGCTCCTTACACCTTTTTATTGGTGACCCCGGACCCCGCTACTTTGACTGATGGGTTTAGCCTATTGAAGGCACTCAATAGTCGCAATTACCCGGGTAGAATCCGGGTGGTTGTGAATATGGCAGAAGACTATCCGCAAGCGACCGATACCTATAGGCGTTTTGCTGCGGCTGTCGATCAATACCTGCAACTGGCTTTGGACTACGGCGGTTTTGTCGCCAACGATGAAAATATGCCGCAAGCGGTGGCTAAACAAACGCCGCTGGTGGATTTAATCGGCAATAGTCCTGCCAGCCGCTGCCTGATTGCGCTAGCCGACAACTTGTTGAAATACATTGGCAATACCTCCAGTGAAATAGGACTTGCCGATTACTGGCAGGTGGCGTTGCAAACACCGATTAACAGCATTACAGGCCAAATCCCTGTCTCACTGACGGTATCTCCCCCTCAAGAAAAAGCCAAACCACAAACAATACAGAAGCAACAACCGAGTATTGCAGCTATCGGCAGAAATTTCTTGGCCGCCATGCAATCCAGTACTGACGATAAACCCTATTATGAAAACTTTACGGCTGAGTATTTAGCCGTTTTTCAAACCCAGTTTGGTCATTATCCACAGTGTTTTAAACAGGCATTGTTTCGTTGGCTGGAAGCAGAGGACTATGCAGCACCACAACTGCAAGATCTGGCCAGCACCCTGGAAATGCTATATATGGCCAAACACCAACAGCCTATGCATAGCCTGGAAAGCTGTGCAGCGCGTTTGATTGCTCAATGTAAAGAGTCGGAACCGCAACTGCGAACCTTGATAGAACAATTTCGTAGCGCCTACCATCAAGCCTTTCAGGCCGATGTGATCAATGCCGCTGAGGAACTGACCGGAAACATACTCAAGGAAAACTTCCAGGAGGACGATTTTCAGACCCTGTTGGATAGCTTGAACAATGCGTTTGAGCAACGCTTCAATCGCCCCTATCAAAACCCCGAAGCCACATTATTGAATTCGATTTTGCAACATATGACCGACATGGCCGAGGAAGAAAGCAAATTACAGCAACAAATCGACAGTCTCCAGCACAGCGTACAAGCCTTAAATCAACGCCGGGAATATCTCTTAAAAACTCTGCAACAACAGTAAAAGCATTTTACTGTAAACAAATCAGTTTTTTACGCCCACCTGCACTCGCCCGGCTTCGATACGCACCGGGAAAGTCGCCACATCCTCATAGGCCGGTGCACATTTGACCTGGCCGGTTTTTACGCAAAACCTTGCGCCATGACGTGGACAGACGATTTCATCACCCTCCAGTTCACCACTGGCAATTTCAGCACCGTCGTGGGTACAAACATCTTCGATGGCATAAAACTGGCCGTTGATTTTAAACACCGCCACATCATAGCCGTCCACATCCACCACCACATGTTCACCATCAGCCATTGCTGATTCGGCGACTACATCGATCCATTCGCTCATTGCTTTCTTCTCATGTCAGATAAACGTCATATCGCAACAATTTGCCTTGATAGCTCTCATGGGGTTTACCACCTAAAGGTTCGGCATAATCCGGACTTTTTACCACCACCCGCCGTCCAGCAGCCTGCATGGCCGCATCGAACAACGCCTGTCTATCCAGATCGTCGCCAAGAATATCCCGCAATATCGCCATGGATTTACGGGTAGCTGCCGATTGTTTACGCTTTTGCGGAAACATCGGGTCAAGATAAATACAATCAGGCTGTTCAGGCAAATTACCCAGCAATTCAATCGCATTGCCGACCAGTAAGCTCGGCGGCGTCAATTGACGATTTCGCACCCATTCTTTTTGCGCCAATCGCTGAAAACCATCCTCAATCAAAGCCGCCATAATTGCTGAACGTTCGATACAGGTCATTTGATAGCCCATCCGAAACAAGGCCAGACTGTCTTGCGCCCAACCGGTGGTGGCATCGACGATACTGATGGTCTTTTTGCCAACAGCTTGCGCCAGTAAATCCTTTTTGGGGGCCGGATACGAATGCTGTTCGCCGGGACGCGGCTCGATGTCAACTGTCAGCCCGCCCTTTTTCAGGGTTTGTCTGTCCAGCAATTTTAAGCAGCCATCGCGATAACTCAGGAAAAATGCATAGGCCTCAACGTCTGTCGTTGACAGATCACACATAGGCATATTCATCCGCTCAGCCAAAGCTTTCGATTGTCTCTCCGGCTGATCCAGATAAACAACGGACACAGTGTTATTCACGATGAACGATAAAAACCGAACTACTCGGTAGACACTGCTTCCTGCTGATTCTTGATCGCCGCATCCAAGGTGTGCCAAGCCAAAGTGGCGCATTTGACCCGTGCCGGATATTCGCGCACGCCGGCCAATACCGCCAATTTACCAATCGCTTCCAGATTGATGTCTTCGGTTTTGCCGGTGGTCATTTCGTGGAACTGGGTGAACAAGGCTTCCGCTTCGTCTTCGGTTTTGCCTTTGATGATTTCGGTCATCAGCGACACAGACGCAGTGGAAATCGCGCAACCGGAGCCTTGGAAACTGGCATCTTGAATCACATGGCTATCGTCAATTTTCAAAAACAGTGTCAGTTTGTCGCCGCACAGCGGATTAAAACCATCCACCCGCCGATTGGCATCATCCATAATACGAAAATTGCGCGGATTGCGGTTGTGGTCGAATATGACCTCTTGGTATAGGTCGCGTAAATCGTCAAACATTAGCCAAACACCTCTATTAAGGACTGGACGCCTTGCATCAAAATATCGATTTCCTGGCGGGTATTGTACATGGCAAATGAAGCCCGCGCCGTGGCAGGTACGCCGTAAAAATCCATCACCGGCATCGCGCAATGGTGACCGGCACGAATGGCGATGCCCAAACTGTCCAGCATGGTGCCGATGTCATGCGGGTGGATATGATCCAGTGTAAACGACAGGATACCGCCCTTCTCCGCCGCTTGGCCGATGATATTCAGGCCCTTGATTTGCTGCGCTTGCTCGGTGGCGTAAGCCAATAGTTCAGCTTCATACGCCGCAACGTTTTCCATACCAATGCTGGTGATGTAATCAATAGCAGCACCTAAACCGATGATTTCCGCAATCGCCGGGGTGCCGGCTTCAAATTTATGCGGCAGGCCGGCATAAGTCGATTCTGCGAAAGTCACCGTGCGTATCATGTCGCCGCCGCCCTGATACGGCGGCATGGCTTCCAGTAAAGCTTGCTTGCCATACAGCACGCCAGTGCCGGAAGGTCCGTACAATTTGTGACCGGAAAACACATAAAAATCACAATCCAGCGCTTGCACATCGACCGGCATATGCGGAATTGCCTGCGCGCCGTCCAGCAATACCGGAATGTGTTTGGCATGGGCGGCAGCAATGATTTTTTCCACTGGATTGATCGTTCCCAAAGCATTGGACATGTGGGTGATCGCCACCAACTTGGTTTTGTCATTCAATAACAGCGCAAACTCATCAAACAACAGCTCGCCGTTTTGGTTCATCGGCGCCACTTTCAATACTGCGCCGATCTGCTGGCACAGCATTTGCCAAGGCACGATATTGGCGTGATGCTCCATCGCACTGATGACGATTTCATCACCGGCTTTCAGCTGCGATTTGCCGTAACTTTGCGCGACCAGATTGACAGCCTCGGTCGCCCCGCGCACAAAAATAATTTCTTTGTGGCTGGCGGCATTGATAAACGCCCTGACCTTTTCCCGGGCAGCTTCAAATTTATCGGTGGCGCGCACACTCAAGGTATGCACACCGCGATGAATATTGGCGTATTCGTGGCTATAGGTATGCACGATGCTGTCGATTACCGCCTGTGGCTTTTGGCAACTGGCGGCATTGTCCAGATACACCAGCGGCTTGTTGCGGATGGTTTCACCGAGGATAGGAAAATCGGCGCGAATTTGTTCTATTGGAAATATACTCATGTCTTGTACTGAATTCGTTGATTTTAAAATCGCTAAAAACTAGAATCGCCCGAGTCGATTCGTTAACTGGATAAAGCTATGTCTGCCGTCTTTCCGCAAAAACATCTGACCGATCTGGCCGAATGGCATCGCATGGGCGAGGCCGGGATTTTTCAGCCTGAAAGCCGCATGGAACTCATCAATGGAGAGATATTACACATGGCCCCCATAGGCTTTAATCATGCCGGACACACAAGGCGTTTAAACGCCTTATTTTCACTTATGCTCACCGATCAAGCGATTGTCAGCATTCAAAGTCCAATCCAGCTTGGAGACCTTTCCGAGCCGGAACCCGATTTTGCGTTGCTTTGTCCGGAACCCAGTTTTTACAGCACCCGTCATCCCAAAGCCGACGATGTGTTGTTGTTGATTGAAGTATCCGACAGCACGCTGCGTTTCGACCGCACTCAAAAGCTGCGCTTATATGCCACCTACCATATTCCGGAATACTGGATCATCAACCTGATAGACGATAGTCTGGAAGTGTATCGGCACCCGCAAGACGGCGATTATCTGGATAAAACCGTACTGTCGAAATCTGACAGTTTGACTTTGCAAGCCTTACCCAACATTCACATCGCCGTCGCAGACATCCTATAAACTGATCGCCGGAAAACGTGCCAATAATTGCTCCAGCAACATAGCTTTTAATTCCGCGTTATCGACTTTATCGACCATTTCATTGGCAAAAGCAAAAGTCAGAATATTACGGGCAGCTTCAGCATCTACCCCGCGTGATTGCAGATAAAACACTGACTTTTCTTCCAACTGCCCTACAGTAACGCCGTGCGAACATTTCACATCATCGGCATAAATTTCCAGTTGCGGCTTGGTATCCACTTCCGCATCGGTGGATAACAGCAGATTGCGGTTGTTCATTTCCGAATCAGTATGCTGCGCATCTTCAACCACCACCACCCGGCCCTGAAACACCCCTCGGGCCCGATTATCCAGCACACCTTTGTAAAACTCGCGACTGATGGCATGCGGTTTCAAATGATTGATGCGGGTGTGATTGTCGATATGCTGACGGTTGCTACCCAGGTATAAACCGTTTAGCTGGCACTCCGAGGCCACATCCAGATCGCTGTGAATATCACTGCGCGCCAACAGCGCACCGAAGGCAAAATTATGATGAGCAAACCGGCTGTCACGGGCTTGTTTGACATAGGTACCGCCGAAATGGCAGGACTTGTCGGCATCGGCCTGCAATTTATAGACGGTCAAACCGGCATTGGCCGCCAGAAAACATTCGTTCACCGCCGCCGAAAAATAACTGCTTTCACTACCGATATAGGTTTCGATAATCTCCGCTTCCGCACCGGCTTGTAACACCCAAATATTGCGGGTCGCGGCCAAAGCCTCTGCGCTGGTCACCACATGCAGAATTTGCAGCGGCTTGCTCAATTGATAGTTGGCGGCAACGTCAATCATCACCCCATCCGCAAACCAGGCACTATTGAACGCCAGCAGACTATGCTCGGCATTGCCAACGGCTTGTCCCAGATGGTTTTGCAAACGTTGCGGATTATCTCGCAAGATTTCGGCCACACTGTGAACGGCAACCTCGGCAGGTAATTCAGACAACTGCGATAAGCCTGCCGAGAAGTGCCCATTAATCAGCACCACGCTGTAGGCATTTTCCAAGCGAAACGCATTCAGCCATTCCGCCGCAACCTCTTGGCTAGCCGTTGGCGTAAACAGGGTTTTGTTCAACAACGACAAATTGGTGTAACGCCACTCTTCGTCACGCAAATTCGGGAAACCGTGCGCTTCAAACACACTTAATCCCTCAGTGCGAAACTGTTGCAACCACGCCGATTCGCTTCCCGGTAAATTGGCGGCTATTTCAGGATAAGCTGCCAGATAGGCATACGCCGATTGATCCGCGGCCATCATGCTGCTTGCCCTTCCAGCCAGCTGTAACCTTTTTCTTCCAACTCCAGCGCCAGCTCCGGCCCACCGGATTTCACGATTTTGCCATCAGCCAGCACATGCACCACATCGGGCTTGATGTAATCCAGCAGGCGTTGGTAATGCGTAATCATCAGGAAAGAACGCTCGGCGGAGCGCAGCGAATTGACGCCATCGGAAACGATGCGCAATGCATCAATGTCCAGGCCGGAGTCGGTTTCATCCAGGATGCACAAATTCGGCTCCAACACCGCAGCTTGCAAAATCTCGTTACGTTTTTTCTCACCACCGGAAAAACCTTCGTTGACCGCGCGATACAAAAACTTCTCATCCATCTGCAACAACTTGACCTTGCTTTTGACGATGGTCAGAAAATCCATCGCATCCACTTCCGGCAGCCCCTGATGCTTGCGCATGGCGTTTAATGCAGCTTTTAACAGATAGATATTGCTGACACCGGGAATTTCCACCGGGTATTGAAACGCCAAAAACACCCCTTCGCGGGCGCGAATTTCCGGCGCCATCTCCAGCAAATCCTTGCCGTTATAGCTGACGCTGCCAGCGGTGACTTCATAACCGGGTTTACCGGACAGCACATGCGACAAGGTACTCTTGCCCGCACCGTTGGGGCCCATGATGGCATGGACTTCACCGGGGTTGATGTCCAGGGTCAGGCCTTTGAGGATGGGTTTGTCGTTTATGGATACGTGGAGATTTTTTATGCTGAGCATATAGTTACCTAAGTTTTCTCAAAATGTAGGCTGGGTAGAACTTTAGTGAAACCCAGCATTAAATCTTTTTTTTGTGTCGCTAACGCGACGGTTTTTTTAATGTCGGGTCTCGGCCCGACAGCCGAGATACTTTCTTTTGCTTTGCCAAAAGAAAGTATCCAAAGAAAAGGCAACCTGGATGCCGCGTATTCCCTGTGCTAATACGAAAACCATCCTTGGTTTTCGCCCTCACGGGTCAGCCTATCGGCTGCTCAAATTTGCTCCAAGCAAATTTGTCAGGTTTGAGCGGGGTTTTCCGAAGGGGCATCCCAGCCCCTACGGAAAGCGCGATGCATCCATGCATCGCCCCTGCGGGCTGATCCGCTCAAACCCTCCGGTGCTCGGCGCGGTATAACGGGAATAAAACCGTCGCAACTTCAAAAATATTCTAAAAAATGTAGGTCCGATTTGCGAAGCGTAATCGGACGTATATTTAATTATTCGACCTATTGGATAAAATACTATCCAAAAATATTTTTCTCGGAATCTCAGTCAATATAAATTCTATTTATTCAATTCATTCGTCCGATTACACTCCGCTAATCGGACCTACGTGGGCTGAACGGAATGAAGCGCAACTGTCGCGAACGATGCGCCTCCTATCGTCGGCAGCATCCTACAAGTCTTTTCCAAATCCAATCTAAAGACACTTTCAATCTAGCAAAAGTACTCTTCCCCGTTATTCCACCCCGAGCATCGCAGCTTTTGGCGAAAGGGGCCCGAATGGGGAGCGGCAGGAAGCCGCTCGTTTTCGTAGGGCCATGGACGGCCCTTCGAAAACCCTCGCCAAAAGCGAGAAGCACAGGAAATTGGCGGAATCCGGGTGGCCTTTCTTTTGGTGACTTTTCTTTGGCCAAACAAAGAAAAGTTACTCGGCCGTCGGGCCGAGACCCGACTTCAAAACAACCCGTCGCGACAGCGACACATTACCCCAGTTGATTCCATTCATAGTTCGACAAGCTCACCACGAACGGAATCAACTCGTTAACGCCTCCAACCCACAAAACCCAATTTAACCAACAGCCCCCTCAAGACTAATCCCCAACAACGCCTGCGCCTCAACCGCAAACTCCATCGGCAATTCCTTAAACACTTCCTTACAAAACCCATTCACAATCATCGACACTGCATCCTCGGCAGACAAGCCGCGTTGCTGACAGAAGAACAATTGATCTTCGCTGATTTTGGAGGTGGTGGCTTCATGTTCGATTTGCGCAGAAGGCTGTTTTACTTCCACATACGGAAAGGTATGTGCGCCGCATTTATCGCCGACCAACAACGAATCGCACTGGGTGTGATTGCGGGCGTTTTCGGCTGATTTAGCGACTTTTACCAAACCACGATAGGTATTCTGCGCACGACCGGCGGAAATGCCTTTCGACACAATCGTGCTACGGGTATTTTTGCCGATGTGGATCATCTTGGTGCCCGTGTCTGCCTGTTGCAGGTTGTTGGTCAAGGCCACTGAATAAAACTCGCCGACCGAATCGTCACCCAGCAATACACAGCTTGGATATTTCCAGGTAATCGCGGAGCCGGTTTCGACTTGGGTCCAGGACACTTTGGAATTGTGGCCACGGCATTCGGCGCGCTTGGTGACAAAATTGTATATGCCGCCTTTACCGTCTTTATCACCCGGATACCAGTTTTGCACGGTGGAGTATTTGATTTGGGCGTTGTCCAGTGCCACCAACTCAACTACAGCGGCGTGTAACTGGTTTTCATCGCGCATCGGCGCGGTGCAGCCTTCCAGATAGGACACATGCGAGTCTGCATCGGCAATGATCAATGTGCGCTCGAACTGGCCGGTGTTGGCGGCATTGATTCTAAAGTAAGTTGAAAGCTCCATCGGGCAACGTACACCTTTAGGTATGTACACAAACGAGCCATCGGTAAATACTGCGGAATTAAGCGCGGCGAAAAAGTTATCGCCAACTGGCACCACTGAGCCTAAATACTGTTTGACCAGCTCCGGGTAGTCGCGCATGGCTTCTGAAATCGGGCAAAAAATCACCCCGGCTTCTTTAAGCTTGCCCTTAAAGGTGGTGGCTACCGAAACGCTATCAAAAACGGCGTCAACCGCGATACCCGCCAGTCGTTCCTGTTCATCCAACGGAATACCCAGTTTTTTATAGGTTTCCAGCAATTCCGGGTCGACTTCATCCAAACTTTTCGGGCCGTCTTTTTTGGATTTTGGCGCCGAGTAATAGCTGATAGATTGATAATCGATGGGTTCTATTTTTAACTGCGCCCAGTCTGGTGATGGCATGGTTTGCCAGTGCCTAAAAGCTTTCAGGCGGTATTCCAGCATGAATTCGGGTTCGTTTTTTACCAGAGACAATTTGCGAATCACCTCTTCATCCAATCCTGGCGGGAAGGTATCAACTTCCACCTCGGTGATGAAACCCTGCTTGTATTCCTGACTAATCAGTTGTTCGATTTCTTGTGCGGTCGCGGACATGGGCGCTCTCGGTAAATTAACGGTATAAACGACTGACCGGAATGCTGATTTCTTCCGGCTGTTTGAAAGGCATGATCATGTCGGCCAAAGTGACCGACTCCAACGCCTGAGCAATTTTCTGGTTGATCAAATGCCAGTTGCCTTGTATCCGGCAGCCGCTGGCTTGATCGCAACCTTTATGCGAGACCGAGCATTCAGTCAGTGCAATCGGCCCTTCCAAAGCAGTAATCACTTTGGCGACGGTGATTTTTTCCGGCTCTTTGGCCAAGGCGTATCCGCCTTTGGCGCCGCGCATGGACGACAACACCCCGGCTTTGGTAAGGATTTTTAAAATCTTGCTGACGGTCGGCAATGCAATACCTGTAACCTCTGCCAATTCCAACGCACCGTGCAAACGATGCGAGTCTTTGGCAATTACACTCAGTATTACTGTTGCGTAGTCGGTTAATTTGCTCAGCTTTAACATGATCCTCTCACAATGAGGACCATTTTAGTCTTATTTAATACCTGAGTAAAGCACTTGGTTATTAAATTTCTAATGGGCTTATCTTAGCCAGCCTTTACGTCGGAAAAACAGGTAGGGCACCAGAATAGACAATGCCATCAACGTCAATGCGAAGGGATAGCCCAGCATCCACTGCAATTCCGGCATGTGCTCGAAGTTCATGCCATAAATGCTGGCAATTAAAGTTGGTGGCAGCATGGCTACCGACGCCACCGAAAAAATTTTGATGACTTTGTTTTGGTTGATATTGATGAAACCCACCGTGGCATCCATCAAAAAGTTGATTTTGTCGAACAAAAACGCGGTGTGACTGTTCAGGGATTCGATGTCGCGCAAAATTTGCTGGGCATCTTCCAGCTGTTCAGGAGACAGCAATTTGCGACGCACCAAAAAAGACACCGCGCGCTGGGTATCCAGCATGTTGCGGCGAATCCGACCGTTCAAATCTTCTTCTTCGGCGATGTCAGCCAGAATTTGTTCGGCATCATCGTCACTGACGTTTTGGCTCAACACTTTTTTGCTGACGGTTTCCAGCTCGGTGTAGATATTTTCCAACGCATCCGCCGAGTACTCGGCCTCGGCACCATACAAATCCAGCAACATGTCTTTGCTGTCCGTCACAAAGCCAGGCTGACTTCTGGCCCGCAACCGTTGCAGACGAAATACCGGCAGTTCTTCGCCGCGTATCGAAAATAAAATATCCCCGCGCAACACAAAGGCCACCGGCACGCTGCGTGAGTTGCCCTCTCTGTCCAGTAAAAAATCCGAGTGAATGTGGATTTCGTTTTGCTCGACGTAAAAGCGCGCACTGGCTTCCAGGTCGCGCAGATCAGACGGGTTCGGTAATTCAAGTCCAAAATATTGACCGATCAAAACCCGTTGAGCTTTGGTAGGTGCCAGCAAATCAATCCAGATAGGTTGAATACCATCCAGATCATGCCGACAGGTGATGGCGACTTTGGATAATCGACCATCGACCAATTCAAAGGCGCTCATTTGACCGACGCCGCAATGCGGCTCACGATCACCCACCAATTGCTCGCGCAGGCTGTCGCTGAGCTCCCATAACACATCATCCTGACGCGCTTCGGCGACCTGTTGCCAGACCAATCTGGCATCGTCTTCGCTTAACGAGGAGAGAATCTGCCCGATGTCGCCAGGCGTTGAGCGGGCCAATAAACTGCTAAGCTCGGCCATATGCTGTTTTTGCACCAGCGTCACCACCAAATTACGTCTTGGAGCCTGCTGATTTTGCACCATGGCTTCGACCAGACGGTGCTTTTGCAAGAGTTCATTGACGGTGTGTAGGGACAACAGCAGCTCCGGGATAAGGTTGACACAATTAATATGATAACCGACCTTACCCGGAACCCACACTACTCGAGGCTAAACTTAACCCGTTTGACTTAGTTCGATTAGGGAAACACTGATTAAATCACCAATCCCGCGAAGGTAGGAATCCATGTCTTTGATTTATCTGGGTTCCCGCCTTCGCGGGAGCGGCGGGGGATATTTAATCAACGCTTCCTTAGTTAAACCCGTCCGTAATTATCCTGATAACGCACAATGTCATCTTCACCCAAATAACTGCCGGACTGTACTTCCACCATTTCCAGCGGAATCACGCCAGGGTTTTGCAGGCTGTGTACAACGCCCACGGGGATGTATATAGATTCATTCTCGGTCACCAAGATCTCTTCACCATTCTTGTTCACCCAGGCCGTACCTTTAACCACTACCCAGTGCTCGGCACGATGATGGTGTTTTTGCACAGAGAGTTTGGCGCCGGGTTTAACCACGATTCGCTTGGTGTGATGTCTATCGCCTATATCAACCACATCATAATGCCCCCAAGGCCGATAGACCTTACGATGCACATGCGCTTCGTCGCGCTTCAAGGCTTTGAGCTGATCGACAATGCCTTTGACATCCTGCACCCGCTCTTTGGAGGCCACCATCACTGCGTCATCAGTTTCCACCACCACCAAATCCTTTACGCCAATCACAGCCACCAATTTGTTACTGGAATGCACATAGGAATTGGTAGTATCGATGGTCAGCACATCACCTTTGATAGCATTACCGGCCTGATCTTTGCCGGTTACATCCCACAAGGCAGACCAGGAACCCACATCGTTCCAGCCGGCATCCAGCGGAATCACGGCAACTTTGTCGGATTTTTCCATGACGGCATAGTCGATGGAATCAGCCGGACAGGCAGCAAAAATTTCTTTGTCCAAACGGGTAAAATCCAAATCGATTTTGGCAGCAGCCAAGGCTTCCCGGCAGACTTTCAGCATCTGCGGATTGAATGTTTCCAGTTCGCGCAAAAACACGCCGGCTTTGAAAGCAAACATGCCGCTGTTCCAGAAATAATCCCCACTTTCCAGATAACGTTGCGCGGTTACTGCATCGGGTTTTTCGACAAATGCCTCGACTTTAAAACCTTCGCCAACTTGACTACTGCTGGCTTTGATATAGCCATAACCGGTTTCCGGCGCGGTGGCGACAATACCGAAGGTAACCAGTAAATCCTGTTGGGCTAATAATTCGGCTTTGGCAATGGCTTCATGAAAAGCAATAGTATCTGCAATGACGTGATCAGCCGGCAAAATCAGCAAAATATCGTCTTCAGACTTAGCGCTCAGTGCCGCCATTGCCACAGCCGGCGCCGTATTTTTACCCATCGGCTCCAGAATGATCGACGCCGGCTTACTGCCAATTTCCCACAATTGCTCGGCCATCATGAAACGATGATCTTCATTGCAGACCGCAATTGGTGCCTGCAAACCGGATAGACCATTTAATCTCAGAAGCGTCTCCTGGATCATGGTCTGCCCGGACACCAAAGGTAAAAATTGCTTGGGATATTGGCCGCGAGACAATGGCCACAAACGCGTACCGGAGCCGCCTGACAGTATTACAGGTATCATTTTAGTGTGTCCTTTTCTAAATTAAAATTCAGTCACTTAATTGGCTGAGCAACAGGCTAAGGCAATTTTTTGCAAGCGTTCTCGGGCAAGTAAATAATCACCACGAGAAGCTTGTGTGTAAAGCACGATCATAAGTTCAGGTGTAGTATCCCCAGTCAAACGCTTACGCAGTTGCAACCACTTTGCATAATAAGCATTTGAGGTATTGACACTACCAATACGATACCAACGCAGCACCAACAGGTCATTGGCATCATTTTTTAAAGCTACCTCCTCAACTTTTACAACTTTAGCAGGCCAGTTAATAGCCAAGCTAGGGTTCAAAATCAATCTCCAATCCTTATCCTCATGTGATAACAGAGTGTTTTGAGAATTGACCAACTCCCCCCCCTGTGTTTCGTCCCCAAAATTGGCGATATAGATACCCAAAACCGCTCCATCCTGTTCTACGAATCGTGCCTTGTCAGCAACAGTGCCTTTAAAATGCGGTTGCCATTGCCAATCTGGCAATAAAGCCGGTTCATCAGGTATTTTTTGCAGCAATGTCTCAGGAATAATGGCCTTAACTGCTTGTTTGGCGTGCAATTCAGATGCCACCCAAGGCCAGACCGAAAAACATGCAAAAACCACCACACCCAAGGTTACGGAAAAATATCGAGGAAACTCGACGGGAA
This sequence comes from Methylomonas sp., assembly GCA_002928965.1. Lineage (GTDB taxonomy): Bacteria > Pseudomonadota > Gammaproteobacteria > Methylococcales > Methylomonadaceae > Methylomonas. The sequence goes on along the minus strand of PERU01000002.1, from coordinate 187,084 downwards.
TAGTCTGATCTATTTTAGTCATTGAGCTTACAGCTTCATCATGCCAAAAAGAGCCAATATAAAACAACAACAACATTACCAAGCCAAAAAACACCCAACCGTAGACAATATGATCAACCCCTGTGGCCAATTTCATACTGCTTAAATGGCCAATCATGACAATCATATAGGCTCGTAAACCATTAGCAACGATAGGCACTAAAACAGAAGCCAAAATAAATACTACACGCTTTCGGTAACTTGAATAATTGAAATAGGCATAAACCAAACCCAAAGTGATAGAGGCAATCAGATAACGAATGCCACTACAAGCCTCAACAACTGACCAATTTCCAGAAGTCAGTGTGAAATGCAGACCCTCCCGATAGACAGTGACGCCAGTTAAATGCAACATACCCACCACAAAACTCGCGGTGTATTCCATCAAAAATGGCACGAAGTCTTCGCCAAATGGCACCATCAAAAACAGAAAAAACAATGGAAACAACATGCTCCCTGTAACTTTATTGCCTAACAAACTCCAGATCAAACAGAGCAGCATTCCCACTAAAGCAAATTGGTTAACGACCAAAACCTGGGCCAAATCAGCTACCAACCAAATAAAACCGCACGCTAACACACCTAGACAGCCTAAATAACTTGGCTGAGGACAAAGCTGTTTATAAAAGTCTTTTCGGGTCCATAGCAGCCATAGGCTGGCAGGAGCCACCAGATAACCATGGGCAAAAGTCTCTGATCGAGACCAAATACTGACAATCGAATTCCAACTATCTTGAAACATCAGTACAAAAACGACCAATACAGTCAGCAGTAACACCAATGGCTTACGCCAATACAGCGGTATTATGTCGATTGTCTGCATGAAGGGGACTCCCAAATTTAGTGTGATGAACTCTGTTTTAGATTCGGTAATACAAATATATTCTGCTAGGATTATTAATATAGCGAATCATTTGTGAAACTTGATAATTAATTATGGCAACCTGTTTACATCATTTATTGTTCAAAAATCCCAACCAACCCTCGGAATCCGCTGCCATCGTGCTCAAGGATAGCCGTGTTTCATTTCAAGAATTAGCGATTCAAGTCCGGCAACAAGCTGCTGCACTGCAAAGCCTGGATTTAAAACGTCAACAGCGGGTGGCGATCTTTCTACCCAAACAAATTGAAACAGTCAGCAGCTTTTTAGCCGTTTCAAAGTCGGGCGGAGTTTTTGTTCCTGTCAATCCCGTCTTGAAAGCCCCTCAGGTTGCCCACATTCTGATGGATTGTAACGTTAAAATTCTGATCACATCCAAAAGTCGCTTAATAGGCTTGCAAGCAGCATTGCATGACTGTACCGATTTACGCACAGTGATACTTGTCGACGACATACCCGCCGATATGACTGGACAAGCCTATGACATCATAGCCTGGAAAACCTATCTCGAACGCGCCGCCAACCCGCCTGAACCGCAGCCTATTACACAAATAGATACTGACATTGCTGCGATATTGTATACCTCGGGCAGCACCGGCAAACCCAAAGGGGTAGTTTTATCGCACCGTAACATTATTGCAGGTGCCGAAAGTGTAGCCGAATACTTGAATATTCAGGATAGCGATCGATTATTAGCCGCTCTACCCTTCAGTTTCGACTATGGCTTGAACCAACTCACAACCTGTTTGTTAAAAGGTGCAACCTGCGTATTAATGGATTACTTACTGCCCAAAGACGTTATCAATGCATTGGAAAAATTTCAAATTACCGGACTGGCCGCTGTCCCGCCTTTGTGGGCTCAGTTGGCCGACCTAAACTGGCCTGAATCGATAGATCAGCATTTACGTTATATGACCAATTCCGGCGGCAAAATGCCTAAGGCAGTCCTGCAAAAATTGCGAAATAAAGCCCCAAATGCACAATTTTTCCTGATGTACGGTTTAACAGAAGCTTTCCGTTCAACTTATTTACCACCTGAACAAATCGATATTCGCCCGGACTCCATGGGTAAGGCCATCCCCAATGCCGAAATCATGGTGGTTCGCGAAGATGGCAGCCCGTGTGCAGCCCATGAGCCTGGGGAACTGGTTCATCGCGGCTCATTGGTCAGTCTGGGATATTGGAACGATATCGCCAAAACAGCCGAACGCTTCAAACCTGCGCCAGGACAGTTATCCGGCTTGCCGCTAACCGAAATTGCCGTTTGGTCAGGCGATACGGTTACCATGGATGAAGAGGGCTATCTGTATTTTGTCGGACGTCGAGATGACATGATCAAAACATCCGGTTATCGTGTCAGTCCCAGTGAAATCGAAGAAGTGATATACGCCTCAGGGCTAGTAAAAGAAGCCGCTGCTGTCGGCATAGAACACGCCACATTAGGACAAGCTGTGGTGGCAATTGTAAGCCCGCAACCCGACAGCCAGTTCAATCCACAAGCCTTGATAGATATTTGCAAAGCCAATCTACCTAACTTCATGATACCTGCAAAAATTGAAGTATTGGCCGACTTGCCACGTAATCCAAACGGTAAAATTGACCGCAAAGTGCTCAGCCATCAATTCGCAAATCTGTTTCAATCATGACCCTATCCAGTCCAGCCCCCCCTCCCAAACACGCCAACGAACATGGCTTTGCTGTCACCAACGGTCAATTAAGTCTAGGCGATATTCCTTTAACCCGACTGGCGGAACAAATCGGCCAAACTCCTTTTTATGCGTATGACCGGCAGGTGCTGACGCAACGAGTCCAGACATTACGGCAAGCGATGCCGGCAGAATTGAAAATCCATTACGCCATGAAAGCCAACCCCATGCCTGCCGTAGTGCAACACATGGCAAGTCTGGTAGATGGTTTTGATTTGGCTTCGGCAGGTGAAATGAAAGTGGCTCTGGATACACCCATGCCAGCTGAACACATCAGTTTTGCGGGTCCTGGTAAGCGCCCAACCGAATTATCCCAAGCCATTGCAGCGGGCGTTACCATTAACATCGAATCGCAGTTCGAATTGGAAACGATTGCCAAACAATGCGAACGCTTGGGGCTCAATGCCAAAGTAGCCGTCCGTATCAATCCAGCTTTTGAATTAAAAGCTTCTGGCATGAAAATGGGCGGCGGCGCCAAGCAATTTGGAATTGATGAAGAACAAGTGCCTGTTGTATTACAGCGCATCAAAGCACTTGGCTTACAGTTTCAGGGCTTTCATATTTATAGTGGCTCGCAAAATCTGAAAGCGGAATCCATCATTGACGCGCAACAAAAAAGTCTGCAACTCGCGATCAACCTATCAGATCATTGCCCATCCGCCATTCGCAAACTAAATATTGGCGGCGGCTTTGGAATTCCCTATTTCCCTGGCGACACCCCGTTGGCAATCGAGCAAGTCGGTGATGCCCTGGGAAAGGAAATGACTATAGCTAGATCTGCGCTACCGGAAGCAGAAGTCATCATAGAATTGGGTCGTTATCTGGTCGGAGAAGCGGGCATTTACGTAACCAGAGTTATAGACAAGAAAGTTTCCCGTGGGCAGATTTTTTTAGTGGTTGACGGCGGTTTACATCATCACTTGGCTGCATCAGGCAACTTTGGTCAGGTTATCCGCAAAAACTACCCGGTGGGTATCGGCAATAAAATGGGGCATCAAGACCTGGAAACAGTTAATATCGTTGGCCCATTGTGTACACCACTCGACATCTTGGCAGACAAAATGGCCTTACCTAAAGCAGAGATAGGGGATTTGGTAGTAATTTTTCAGTCGGGGGCTTACGGCTATACAGCAAGCCCAAACAAGTTTCTGAGTCAGCCGGATACAGTTGAGATATTGACCTAATAAAAACACCATATGAACAAAGAACTATCAGTCTACTTTGATTTAATCAGGTTCATAGCATGTTTAGCAGTTTTGATATACCACTCTAACATGCGAAATATAATTATTGAGCCTATTGCTCTTTCGAATTATGGCCACTCTGCGGTCATTGTTTTTTTTGTGTTATCCGGCTATGTTATTTCCTATATTACGAACAAAAAAGAAGACTCGCTTCTACTTTATTCTACCAGCCGATTTGCAAGAATATATTCTGTTGCTCTACCAGCATTAATTATTACGCCATTTTTGGATATTCTCGGTGAAAGCTTGAATAATACTTTTTATATTGGCAAAACAACTCATGACTATTGGTATTTAAGAATATTAGCAGGGCTATTTTTTTTGAATGAAATATGGTTTATTTCCATAATGGAATTTTCAAATGTACCATATTGGTCCCTTTGCTATGAAGTTTGGTATTATGTAATTTATGGTGCTTTTGTCTTCACTCGAGGGAGAAAGAGAATTTTAATTCTTACATGCTTATTGCTTTTTGTAGGTCCCAAAATATTATTACTTTTCCCCATATGGTGTTTAGGAGTTTTTATTTACAAAAACAAACTCCTTAAATCGTTACCTGAAATTTGTGGCTGGATAGCATTTGCAGCTAGTTTTTTTCTTTTTTTTATATTTGATTATTTCAAGATAGCCGATAATTTTAATAGTTTCACTGAATCCATAATTGGTCCAGAATGGTACAAGCAGCTTACTTTTTCAAAATTTTTTTTATCAGACTATATATTTTCATCAATAATTTTTATAAATTTCATAGGATTCCGGGCAATCAGCCATAGATTTGGCGTTGTGTTTAATTTTTTTACATCAACCATTCGGATAATGGCAAATCATACATTTGCCCTTTACTTGTTCCATCAACCTTTAATTCTTGTATTTGCTGCCGCCATAAGCGGAAACCCAAGAAGCAGTCAATTTTATCTTGAAACAATGTTCTGTGTCGGTATATCAATTTATTTGCTAGCTAAGATCAGCGAAAACAAGAAACATCTTTATAAGAAAATTGCATTATATTTTATTCATAAAAAATATTTACGAAATGGTTAAGGTTTTCATAACAATTGACACTGAAATTTGGTGCGATGGCTGGATTGACATTGATAATAAATTTCCAGCGTCATTTAAAAAATATATTTATGGTTCAACTCCTCAAGGAGAATACGGACTACCTTTCCAACTCAAAGTTCTTGACGACTATGACATTGAAGGTATATTTTTTGTTGAGCCCTTATTTAGCCTACGATTTGGCAAACAACCTTTATCAGATATAGTCGGGATGATTCAAACCCATAAGCAAGAAATTGGCTTACATCCTCACCCTGAGTGGATAGATGAAGCAAAAAAACCAATATTGAATGCCATATTCAATAAAATACCGCGTTTAAGCTTATTATCATTTGAGCAACAAAAAAAAGTAATAACAATTGGAAAGGAATTATTACAACAAGCTGGATCGACTCCGATTAGTTGCTTCAGGGCAGGCAGTTACGCGGCAAATAATAATACACTTAAGGCTCTTGCAGAAAATAATATTTTTATAGATAGCAGCTATAATTATGCATCTGATGTCGGCGTCGAAGATATGGCGCCAGGTTTGACTTTAATACAACCCTTCACCTTCGGAGCCGTAACCGTTTATCCAGTATCTTTCTTTGAAGACAAAAGCCCCAATAAATATAGACCTCTGCAATTAACAGCCTGCTCTACAAAAGAGATTGAATTTATATTGAATCATGCTTTTGAAAACCAATTGGACTCAGTAGTTATAGTATCACATAGCTTTGAATTGCTTACCCCCGACAAATCCAGACCCAATAAATTATTAGTCGATCGTTTTATAAAACTCTGCCATTTTTTGAGTGAAAATAGAGATAAATTTCAATCAAGTCATATGAGTAAACTTCAATCAAAAACCATGACAGAACAAAAATCAATTCCTAGATCAAACATATTTCGGACATTTGATAGAATGTTAGAACAAAAAATTAAAAACCACAGATAGTATGGATTATTTTATGTTAAGTTTAAGCTTTAAATAGCGAGAAAATCTCATTATGAGAAACAGAAGTGTAATATTACTGGGTGTAGATTCACCAATAGGCTTAACAATAATTCGCGAACTTGGTAGATTCGGAATAGCTGTTCACGGTATAGGGTGGAGTAAAAACAGCATAGGACTTTATTCAAAATATCTAGCTAGCGGTCACTTTCGGTGTAAAGTTGATAGCGAGTTGATCGAACAAATCAATCAGCTTTCAACTGATTATGATTGCGATTGGATTATGACGGTAAGCGAATCGGATATTATGCTTCTTGATCGTAACCGCCCTTTTTTACGTCCTAAGCCAATCATTCCCGGTACTGAACAGTTAAAAGCAGTTCTGGACAAGAGACACACTCTTTCTATCGCCGCGAAAATTGGCATTAATATTCCAAAAACTTGGAATATTTCTAACATAGATCAGCTAGATGAAATATTGAACCAATTAAATTATCCCCTAGTACTAAAATGGGATAATCCTCATCGAGTGATGATTGAGTTAGCAAAAAGAAATTTAATTTTAGATAAGTATAAATACATACACACCGAAACCGAATTAGTTAATTATCTAAAATACTTTGATGAAATCAGTGAATTTCCTCTTATTCAGGAATATTGCAGCGGGATAGGACTTGGTCAGATGATATTGATGCATGAAGGTGAGGTGCATTTAAAATTCCAGCATCAGCGTTTAGCTGAATGGCCGCCAGAGGGGGGATTCTCTACGGTATGTGAATCACTACCACTAGGGACTCACGAAGCCTTAATGGAAAAATCTGTTGCTTTACTTAAAGAAATTAACTGGAGCGGTCCAGCAATGGTTGAATATCGCTACGATTCTGAAAAGAAAAAGGCAGTATTAATGGAGATCAATGGTCGCTTTTGGGGTAGCTTACCACTTGCTCACCACGCAAGAGCTCACTTCGCTTTAGCTTATTACATGTTAATCGCAGAAAATAAAACTATGCCAGCATCCTCTTATTCAGCCGGGATAAAATGCCGTTTTATTTTTCCAGAAATCAAACGATTAGGGAGAATACTTTTTTCAGCCGAAAAAATACAGAATAAATCAATTAAATTCAATCCTTTTTTCGAGCTTGCTAAATTCATATCTGATTTTTTTTCAATAAAAAATAGTTATTACGTCTTTGCGCCAACAGATCCAAAACCATTTCTAATGGATTTATATCTGGCCGCAAGAAAGTTTATTCGATAATAATATCAAATTTTCAATGAAATCATTAAGCTCTATATTAAATCACATAAATTCAAAATATGGCACCTACCGTGGCTTAATCAGATTACTGCTTGCACAAGCATATCAATTCTACGGCGGACTTGACGATTTACAAAAGATCGATATGCAAAAAGTAGAGCGCTTTGTATTTGTTTGCTTAGGAAATATTTGTAGAAGTCCGTATGCCGAGTTGATTGCTCATGAAAAAGGCTTGCCAGCAGTTTCAGTTGGCTTATCAACAACCAGCGGCTTACCTGCCTACAACGACGCGATAAATGCTGCGAGAATCAATCTACGAGATCTTACAAATCATATTACTACTAACTTCTCCGATTTTCACTTACGTGACTCTGATTTATTATTAGTTATGGAAGTTCGCCAGATCAAACAGCTAAGATCACGCATAGGCGACTCGAATGCTCAAATTTCGCTGCTAGGTTTATGGTCGAAGCCCTCCAGACCACATATTCACGACCCAATGACATTAAATGACGCCTACTTTTTAAATTGCTACAGTGTTATTGAAAATTCAGTTACCAACCTCGCTAAATCTTACTATGCATCAAAAACAAAAATAGATTGATAACCATTATTTGGCATAACGACATCTGCTATCTAAAATGTTTTGTTTAAAGTCATATCCGCCAACAGTTCGGCCAACAGCTGAGCTTGAAATTGTCTAGAATGCACGGCGACAACCTCTTCGTCGGCGATAGCGCCAATTGATTTATTTTCTCTTTTAACAAAATCTGCAATTAGCAAACTGATTGCGTTTTTATCATCCAATGACGCTATAGAAGAAATTCCAGCATCTTTCAAAATAACGGCTGTATCCCCTTGAAGATCAGTCAATGCCAGAATAGGCCTTTTGGCACGTAAATATTCGTAAATCTTGGCAGGAATTTGGTGATTACAATTGGTCGCCTGGAAAACCAACAAACCATCGACAACCAGCATTTCTGCCAAGGCAGACTCATAGTCGACACTGGGCTCTAAAAATACAATTTCACCCAGACCGAACTCATCAATCGCTTGACGATGCAACTCGTCATGACCAGTCGCCCGCAAAATTACTTTAAAACCTTGCGAATCAATTACTTTTTCTTGCAGCAGTTCTGCCAGCGCCATGAAGAATTGCGTTGGATCGCGCTCTGATGGGTACAAAACACCGCTATGTAGTAATACAATTTTTTGAGGTTTGTTTTTCAGAGCCACTGAAAAAGCTTGAGAACGTTCCGCATTGACAAAATTCTCTTCATCAAATCCATTGGGGATCAAAGCCCAACGCTCAGATGGAATATCTGGATAGCGTTGCGCATACATACGAATCGCACCGGGGGTGGTAAACACGGCTCGAAAACAATGTGTTACTGCCTGCTTCTCTATCCATCGGTAAATCCTGCGCTGCGTCGGATTGACCGGATATTCATCTTCCGTCATGGAATCCCGAAAATCGGCTACCCAAGGAATACCACTAATACGATGCAACATAAGCCCCAATAGATGTGCTGACGCAATGGGATAAGTCGACCAAATCACTTTTGGTTTATAACTTCGAATCATTACCAAACCAGCCAAAAAACCACCTATACACCAACTTACCCACCTGTCAGGCAGTGCCATCCAGCCCAAGTAGCGGCCTTTAAATGACAAATGCCTAGCGGTATCCAATGTAAAGGCGCGCTTAACGTATATTTGCTGTGGAATTTCGCCCATCTGGTCAGGACTGATTTTCTCGTAAGCATTGGGGCTAACCGTTAACACCTGGGCACACCAGCCATGATCGAGCAAATAGGTAGCAAATTTGAGTGTGCGTTGAATACCGCTACTGACGCGCACCGGCGGAAAATGATAGGCGATCATCAAAATATTTTTCATAATGTAGTAACCCAACTTGCGGTCCACTCGGCAACTTGATCACGCCAGACCGCTGATGAAAAGGTATGATCCGCTTCTAAAAAATCATGCTTTGTTACCAGCGGATTACTCAGTAATTTTTGCCAATCTGGATCATTAGCAACGGCATGCTTGAACTCATCAGCCGTCAAATCTCTTCCGCTTAAAATAAGCAACACCGGTTTACCAAATTGCTTAAAGCATTCCCGCATTTTGACGGGTAATGGCAAGTCCTTATCAACTATTGACGCACCCTCCACAACGCCTGGAGGCGCTGCAATCGAACGGGATTTCTTCAACATAACGAATAAAGAATTAAACGAAGTCACAACATCGAATTTAAAAGAAAATACCTTTCTCCAGAAATCCGGACTTGCGATACGTTTAATGTAGTAATGTTTAAGATAGGTTTCGGCCGATCCTTGCTCGGTAAACACCCAAGGGTTTAGCAACACCAAACCCGCGACCCGGTGATCTTGATAGGCATAAAACAAGGCAGCCGAGGCCGCATCACATAACCCCCAAATAATCACACGCTTCAGATTAGCCGATGTTATAAAACAGTCGACAGCACTTTGTATATCAGCATCCAGTTCATCAAAATGCTTTCCATCCCCATTGGAGTCACCCATACCTCGAACATCAAAGCGCATTGCTGGAATTCCACGCCCCGCCAAATACCGAGCCAGTAATACGAATTGCCGATGACTGCCTGCCCGGTATTGCGGGCCACCAACCACCAATAACACACCGAGGCTCGCCTCAGAATCGGTTCGATGAATGATGCCAAGCAGTTGATTATCCTGACAATCAAAAACAACTGGGGTTTCGAGTGTGCTTTGTTGATGTTGCATTAGGGTTGTTCGGCGTTAACGCTAGCCTGTTGTTCGTGCAGATAAGCCATCACATCATCGTTTTTGACGCGATAATAAATCTCTTCCACTGATAGGTTTATGCCAATGGATTCAAGGGAGAATTGATCACCGAGAAAGTAATGCTTAGAAAGCCAACCCTCGATTCTACGGCATACCTCAACATCAACGAAGTCCTGCTCTATCAAGATAAACTCCTGCAAGGTCGGAATGGACTGGTAAGCCATGCGTTTGATAGTCTCGTCAGTACGTCGGGTCGATTTTGACAGCACTTCGACTAAAATCGAAGGTGACTCAGTGTAGTACTCGTTATCGGTTTGATCGTTACAAACCACCATCGCATCGGGATAGAAAAAGTTGCGCCCAACTTTGACTTTCATATCTGTGGAGAAAGGTTCGCAGGGCGAGTTTTGTAAATGTGTATGCAGTCTGACAAAAAAGTTGCCAGCGATACGCTCATGATTCTTACTGACACCCGCCATTGCATAAACTTCGCCGTCGATCAGTTCATGCTTCACATCGGAATGCAACTCCCCTCGCAGATAGTCTTCCTCGCTAATGTCGTGTTTTATTGCAACATTCACTGCCATTGCTTAACCCATTCACAACTCAGTTCAATTAAATCCTGTGCTTCGGTTATTTCCTGGTTCGCCCAAAAAGAATCGCCAACACTCTTGGTCAACGACACCTTTACAGGGGTTTCCTGCAATGCGCTGAAAAATTGTGTAACAGGCATCGATACCGGTGTGTCTGCATTGGCAAGCACCTCGAACAAGGCTATCTCTTTAACAGTACACAAAGACAAGCGATCGGCACGCAATGCAATTAAAGGCTTAATCAACTCGGGATGCAACCGATAACCAGCAACCTCAACTCCTATCCCATCCAACAATTGCCGCTTAAGATCGGAGGTCGTTTCTTTCGGCATGTTATTGTTCATCATGGCTGCCGCAACCCGTAAACGCAGAAATTGTGTCACAGACGTATCACCGTTCAAAACCGGCTGCCAGAGCATGAGCCGATCAATCGAATGCTCATGCCGGTTGACAAAATCCATCGCCAACAAAGCACCTAGCCGTAAACCCCACAGTGTAGCCGTCCGGGCGCCTTGCTGCTTAAGCCAAGCAACGGCATCAGCGATATTTTGCAACCAAATTGCCCAATTTGCCTCACCAAAATCACCGCTACTGTCTCCAGTACCGAACAAATCCAGCACCAATACCGCGCAACCTTGGTCGGCCATCGCCCTAGCCTGCAAGGCCACCATGCGCCTGGACTTGTTCATTTCTTCAGCAAATGCAGGAACATGCAGAACCGCATGCTTTATGGATTGATTCGCCGGTGGCCAATAAACAGCAAACAAAGGTCCTGCGCAACTTTCGAGAAAAAAAGGAATCATGAATTTAGAATCTCTAAGTCAGGCTGTGTTTGTTTCTTGCTGCAGTCTCAAATAGACTAGCACATCTTCATTTTCAACCCGCTCGTAAATTGTGCTTACCGGCAAACGAACATCGATCGATTCAAACCACACATCATCCCCTAGAAAATAGTGCTCAGACTGCCAATGGTTATTCCGCCGACACACTTCAATATCCGCAATATCCTGTTCGATAATCACATATTCCTGCAAACTGGCTAAACGTTGGTAGGCAAGTCGCTTAAACGTATGGTCAATTTTACGGGTTGGTTTGGACAACACTTCCACGATAATCAACGGTGAATCAGTCACCCCATAGTCGTTACCTTGATGATGACAGGCCACCAAAACATCGGGATAAAAAAAATTGTCATCCACCTGTACTTTCATGTCCGATGCAAAGGGTTCGCAGGGTGTATTTCTTAAGTAATTGCCAAACTCCCGGTTTAGATTGGCAACAATCCGGTTATGACTGCTACTAGCCCCCGCCATCGCATAAGCCTGACCATCGATGTATTCATGCTTGATCGCACTATGCAGTTCTCCTTCCAGATAATCCTGAGCCGACAAATAATCGAATTGATATTTCAGATTCATAAACTTGCATCCTTCGTTAAAGCCACAAACAGTAAAATCGACTCAACCGGCCTGCAATTTGCCTTCAACGAAGGTTACTAGCGTTCCCACTGTTTCAAAAATCGATGCATCAATCTCGTCATCGTCGACGGTAAAGCCAAATCGCTCTTCCAAAGCTGTGATAATAGACACCACTGCCATAGAATCAAACTCGGGAATCGCACCTATTAAAGCCGTTTCTTGATCCAAAGTCCGTGCAGACTGGTCAATTTGCAATGTGTTAGAAATGATCTCTGAAACTTGTTGCGGTAAATTCATCATAAATTCTCAAAAAAACAAAAAAAACAGGTATCTATTCAGCACGAAGCAATACTATCCCCCTCCAAGGGGCGCAGGTAGGTTGAGGTGACTCAAAAATCGCAAAGTCTCCCTTCACCCTAGCCTTCTCCTTTGGGAGAAGGGATAATTCATCAATACTTAATAGTTACAAAAAATAATTACTATCGGTTTGTGATGTTTAACCCGACATTGACAGCAGCCGCAAGATGCTCATAAAGTCACGTTTAAATTTTAAGCTAAACTTTGCTTACAATTATCTCAACATCTACCCAACTAATACTAGATAAAGCGCAATTTATGACCGCCCAGCATTTCCCACCAGCAAAAATTCCACCGTCCGCGCTACTGGATTCAAGTTTCTTTGGGACTGTAGAAAAAACCGCAATACCAAGCATTCTAGACGTAAAAAACAGTATCTTCACTACCAGCGGTCGAGCATCAATTGCTTTAGCCCTTGCAGACGCCCAAATCACACCCCAGGATGAGATCCTGATACCGGCTTACCACTGTGAAGCCATGGTAGCACCCGCCAAATGGCGTCAGAGTAAAATTGTCTTCTACCGCATTAAATCCGACACCAAAGTCGACCTAAAAGACGTCGAAACAAAAATTACTTCAAATACCCGAGTTATTATCGTTACACACTATTTCGGCTTCGAACAAGATTTACAACCGATTAAAAAGCTTTGTATTGAGCACAATATCATTTTAATTGAAGATTGTGCCCACGCAATGTTCGGCTTGTCGTCAGGCCAACCAATCGGTACTACCGGCGACTATGCCATCGGCAGTTGCATGAAGTTTTTACCTATTTACGAGGGAGGGATGCTTTGCTCGTCTAATAGAAACCTAAAATCCATCGAGTTAACAAAACCATCACTAAGGTTCCAAGCCAAATCAACAGTCAACGCATTAGAAACATCATTAAAATTTCATCGCCTTGGCAGCTTTGGTCGCCTCATAAATTTCTTATTGAAGATCAAAGATACGTTGTGGCAAACGATTAAACGGACCGGAATCAGCAGCAACGAGAGCCTTGGCCCCTCTTCATCCGATGGCGGCTTTGGCCTGGACGAAGCCTGGATATATAAAAGCATGTCTTACTTCTCATATTGGATTTTAAGACACGCACCAATGGACGAGATAGCCGAAAAACGCCGCAATAATTATCAAGCCATACAAACTGCTTTGGCAGATCTACCTAATTGCAGGGTCTTGTTCGAGAATTTACCAGAACATACCGTACCGTGGGTATTTCCGGTTTATGTTAAACATCCCGAAAAATATTTCCCGTTGCTGAAAATGCAAGGTATACCGGTTTGGCGGTTTGCGGAGTTCCTAGACCCTGCAATAACACCGGAAGTTTGTGCAGTTAGTATTGAATACTCCAAACATATATTCCAATTCCCATGCCACCAATCACTGCAACCGGACGAACTCGACTGGATGCTCAATGAAATCAAGCACATATTTACTAAATAATCATGACCTGGCATTTCTACCCAATAACCCGTTTTAAAGAATTCCGCCAAAGCTGGGATGACTTAAACTGTCAAGGGGCCGACTCACCCTTGTTAAGCAGCGACTTCGTATCCCCACTGCTTGAGTACTTTAGTTCGGGAAAAGAAAAACTCGCCGTCTATGGTAGTCGGCTTGAGCACCCCGAAGCCTTGACCATCCTGACCAAACCAAAATTTGCCGTTTGGGAAACCCTTCAACCTTCGCAAGCCCCGGTCGGTTTATGGCTACAAAATACCGAAATCTCCACAGCCATATTACTGGCAAACTTACGAAAATCGTTGCCGTTTCCTTGCTTATTAGTCGGCGTTACCCAGCAAGACCCCGACCTATTACCTCGCCCGCATCACGAAAAAGGCTTAAGCACACTCGACTACATTCAGACGGCGCGAGTAACCCTTGACGGCAGTTTTACCGACTACTGGTCGCAACGTGGTAAAAATCTACGGCAGAATCTCAATCGACAAAGAAATCGATTGGAACGAGAAGGGGTTAAAACCACATTGAGGATAATCCAGGCATCAGAGGATATAGAAGCCGCGATAGTCGCTTACGGTCAACTCGAATCCGCTGGATGGAAAAGCACAGGCGGGACCGCAATTCACATAGAAAATAATCAGGGGAAGTTTTATCGCGACATGCTGAAGAATTTCAGCCAAACGAATAATACACTGATATTTCAATATTGCTATGACGACAAATTAGTCGCCACAGACCTATGCATCAAGGATAATCGAACCCTAATTATTTTGAAAACAACATATGACGAAAGCATAACCACATCCTCACCGGCCATGCTAATGCGGCAGGATGCATTTCAATATATTTTTGACAATCAATTAGTCGAGAAAATTGAGTTTTATGGGAAGGTAATGGATTGGCATACGAAATGGAGTGAAGAAATCAGAATGCTTTTTCATATAAATAAACGAGTAACCTAAAAAACTCATCTATATAAAAGCACACCATGATTGACAATACTTATTTGAAAGCCAAGTTTTATGTCCGGCAATTTATAGGTCGAATACTGCGCATCGTCAATCCCAAACCTATTCCAGAAGGCGAATATTATATTCACCTAGGCTGCGGGCATATAGATCACCCCGGTTTCATTAATATTGATGGAATAGACTATCCTCATGTGCATTTTGTGCAATCCATCACCAATCTTAAACAATTTAAAGACAATAGCATTAAGTTTATTTACTCCTCGCACACGCTGGAGCATTTCCCACGTTCTCAAACACTTGCAATTTTACGAGAATGGTTAAGAGCGCTACAACCACAAGGGAAACTATGCCTATCAGTGCCTGATTTCGATTTAATTATAAATATTTATCGAGAACAGAATAATAATGTAAACTTCATATTACCACCTTTGTTTGGAGGACAGGATTACCCATTCAATTTTCATTTTACAACTTTCAATAATGTGTCTTTAACTAATATATTATTAGAAGCTGGATTCAAAACTGTAGAAGAATGGACCTTTGGCAAAGATCACTTGCACTCGCTACCAGATTGGTCAGGACGATATATAACAGTTGCAGATAAAAAAATGCCAATAAGTTTAAATCTGGAAGCCACAAAATAAAATTTAACTTACTCGGAGCCACATCTTGTCACAACCATTAATCACAGCAATTGTATCAACCTATAATGCTGAAATATTCATAAAGGGTTGTATTGAAGATTTAATTGCACAAACGATATTTGATGAGTTAGAAATATTAATAATAGATAGCGGTTCTACTCAAAATGAAAGCGCGATTTGCGAAAGTTTTGCTAAAAAACATAAACAAATCACTTTAATTAGAACAGAAAGAGAACCTCTTTACACTGCTTGGAATCGCGCTATACATATTGCCAAAGGCAAATATCTAACCAATGCCAACACGGATGATAGACATAGTCCCAATTTCATGGAAATTATGGCGAATACATTGGAAAACAGGTCAGAAATAGGGTTAGTCTATTCCGAGCAATATATCAGCACAATTGAAAATGAAACATTTGAACAATGTCAAAAGCGAGCGGCAAATATTCGACACTTACCTAATTATGCGCCTGAAGAACTCATTCTTAGGTGCATGACTGGTGGTCAACCAATGTGGAGAAAGTCAATTCACGATACGTTAGGTTTTTTTGAGACCAATTATAAAATTGCAGCAGATTACGACATGTGGCTACGAATTGCCGAACAATTCGATTTTTTCCACATACCAGGCCCTTTAGGATCAGTATACGAGTCGCCTGATACAATTTCAGGATCAGATAATATTCGCGAATTAAACACTGAAATTCTCTCAATCCAGAAACATCATTTAAGTAAGGAAAAATGGAGAAATCTACCAGGAATCAAACAGAAACTTGCCTCGGAATTATTTGGGCGTGGCTATCAAAGAATCACGCATGATAATGATAACAAAGCCGCTGAGCCTTTTTTTAGACAAGCAATTAAATTAGACCCCACAAACCTGAACTACCTTAAAACGTATTTTGTCAGATGCGTCCTTGACATTAAAAGGTAACCTTAATGACTAACATCATTTCCCTTAAACAAACACCGCCAAAAATCTCCGTCATAATTCCTTATTATCAAAAAGAAGAAGGCATTTTGGGTAGATGCCTAAACTCTGTTTACAATCAGACATATAAATATTCCTTAGAAATTATTATTGTGGATGACGAGTCACCAATTGACGCAAATGAAGAAGTTTGCCAAAGCCAGAACGACGCTAAGATTCCATTAAAAATTATAAGACAAAAAAACGCTGGACCAGCAGGTGCGCGCAACAAAGGGCTGGATTCAATAACCCATGATACTTGCTATGTAGCATTTTTAGACTCTGACGATGAATGGACTCCAGATCATATAGAAAATGCAGTAGCCGCATTAGAAGCTGGCTATGATTTTTATTTCTCAGACATTTATCAACTTGGGCAGGACATTTCAGCTTTTAATCGAGCAAAAAGAATTAATATAGATGAGCATCCACATATATTGCTTGGCTGTTCATTTCTGCACCACTATACAGGTGATATGGCTGAGCAAATAATCGTAGGGAATATAATTGGAACACCTTCGGTGGTTTATCGATACCAAGCCAATCCAACCCTGCGTTTTAGAGAAGACTTGATAAAAGCCGGTGAAGACTATTTATTTTGGCTATCATTCTGTCAAGAAAATAATAAAATAGCATTTTCATCAAAACCAGAAGTTATTTGCGGAAAAGGAGTAAATATATACAGCGGAACACAATATGGCACACCGGAAAGCTTAGAGTTAATGTTCTACGAAACCAAATATAGAAAAATAATTCTTCAAGAATTCAATACTTCAGAATACTCTAAGAAGTACCTAACAAACAAAATTAAAACTATAGAAGAAACATTCTTATCATCGCTATTCCATATAATCAAGAGCAGTGGAAAATTAAATCTAACAATCTTACTTAAGTACTTCTCGCTACATCCGCAGTTTTTATTAAATATTCCATTAAATCTACTGAACTACTTAAAACGTAAAATTTTATTATGAAGTTGACATTACTTTATTCACTTTTACAAATATTCATAATTTTTTATACTCAGAGCGCTCAATCTGCTTCAGCACCATGGGTTGGAAATGATTTAAATAATAATGCCTGTTCAGGTGGGGCACAAGGGTACGGGCCTTTCGATTATTTACAAAAAAGCCACTTTAAGAAAGAACTCGAACTGGTAGAAACAGCTCACTTTACATACGAGGTTGAAAATTTAATCAAAGGTAATGCAGGAAACCTTCTCCAAGATCTGGACTACACTCTCAGGGCATGGCCAAATCATCACCGAGCACTGTTATCCGTAATCCGGTTTCAACTGGAAGTAAAAAACAAACTCAGATCTGGCAAACTGCAGTCACCTGCGGAATGCTATATTCAACGCGCACTTCATTTTAGCCCTCAAGACGCCGTAAATAATTCCTTATATGGTCACTATCTTCATAAAATAGGTTTTATTGAAAAAGCTATTGAATACTACGAAAAAGCCTTAAAACTAGACCCGGAAAATGCTAAGTTCTCCTATTCTTATAGTCTTTTGCTCATTGATATGAAGCGTTATGAAGATGCTGTAAAATACGCAAAAATTGCATACAAGCGAAGAGATACACCTAAAGGGTTGAAACAAAAGCTAGAGAAATTAGGTGTTTGGAACGATTAATAATGTAATATGTCATTTCGGATACACCTAATTCTCGTGTAATAAGTTGGAATATTTGGATGAAGCAACATCCCATGTATAAATACTGGTTACCTTATTTTTTAATCGTTCCCCCATCAGCTTTGCCATGTCATTATCATTCAGTAAATTTTCAAGCTGATTGGCTAATTCATCGACATTTTCTGGCTCGACAAGATAGCCATCGTATCCGTCCTCTATAATTTCAGGTATGCCGCCTACATTGGACGCAATTACCGGGCAAGAAAAAAAACCTGCTTCCAATAATACAATACCAAATGGTTCGTAACGTGAGGGCAAGCAAAAAATATCGGCTCGTTGAAAAAAACTTAAAACAGCTTGATGATTCAAGTTTTCAATAAAAATAACATCGGTCTCACAATCCAATTGCTGAACTAATTGATGATATTTAACTAACTCATAGCTACTGCGACCTATCAAAACAAGCTTTACTGGGCTTGATGATTTTATTTTATCAAATGCGCGAATAAGTATATCCTGGCCTTTTTTATGTTCGAACGTGGCAACATTTAAAATAAAACGTGACTTTCCAATCTCACTTGGTAATCGATCGGTATTGACGAGACTATTATTCATAATCTGTTCGTCAATACCATTATGTATAACCTTTATTTTATGAGTGATCGTTGAACTATCGATATACTCAATCAATTCGTCAGCCAACTTATGCGAGCAGCAGACCATGAAGTCGACATTTCTAAAAATAAAATCCCACAAGAATTTTTCAAGTCCAGTAGTTTTTTTTATTGAGACAATGTCGGTACCATGGAAGGATAAAATGATTCTCCCTGTATAAAAACCAATTTTTTTATACAGAACAAAATTAATGATATTGAGTGAAGGGTAATGAGCATTAATACATTTGACACCTTTGCCAATATATCGGTGCAAGCGAAAAAATAAAAAAGGTAGCTTGACTAAATATTTTAAAATACCAAAACAACCTGATGACCAACAAGGATTTGTTAATGGGAAATAATCAATAGATATATTGGCTACATTATTTATACCGCCTTCGGCTTGATCAATAAGCAGTTTTGGCTGAATAGTTCGTGTTTTTTGAAAGGTATTAATTAAATTAACAACAACCTGATTAACACCCCCTGGATAACCTATATCCCATGGCAAGATAAATAGCCATGTTCGTGAAACATCATTCATATTAAGCATTAAAGTTTTGCAATAACTACATAATTAAGATATTTCATATCTTCTACATATTTTCCAAAAAACAAACGAAGCAAAAATATTTTTTTTCCTGACCAATAATGCGGCTTAATACCGGTAATAGATTCAATCTTGTATCCAGCATCAACAAACCAACGTTCCATGCTCTTTTTGGTAAAAAATCTTAAATGTGTATAATCCAAAATCCCTGCATCTTGATATTTCCAATCCATATCAATAAGAAAATGCATAACGTTGTCGATATACCGCACATTCGGTAGCGAACAAATAATACAGCCACCTGGCGCTAATTTAGCTTTGCATAATTGCAGTGCAGGCATCGGGTCGGGAAAATGTTCAAGACTGTCATTAAAGGTAATTACATCAAAATAATTATCAGGCAAAGCTGTGGCCGGCGAGAACTCCCCCAAAATCGCATGATCCAGTTTGCCTATAGCTGATTCAATGGCTCGAGAGCTCAAATCGACACCCCATACCTCAGCTTTTTTTTCTGCCTTTACCAACGCACCGAAATCTCCGCCTCCACAACCCACATCTAACAATCGAGTGCACTTTTCGGGTAAAAAAACGAGCATTTCTTTTCTAGGATTAGAGAAATAATTTTCGGCTGTTTTGCTATCATACAAATCAGAATTCATAAATAAATTTATTTTAATTAATAAAATATCAAGAAATCTCTTCCTTGATTGCTTCTAAATAAGACCTTCCGTACTTCAAATCAGGTTCAACATAATTTCCTTCCGCCCACTCATTCCATGACTTCAATATGATAATTTTGTTTGACACTGAATAATCGTCAAGAATCTCTAACGATTTTTTAATTTGAAGTTTTAATAATTCTGGAGTTGAATTAGTCAACACCAAACCATTCTTTCCGCTTCTTGGAGTATTATCCCAATTTGGAATAATACATGGGTAATCAACAACCCCATCAACACTCTTTGGTAGTATTTCATGAATTACTTTATTATGATCATGGACTGATGGATAACCTTTAAGTTTCTTCCATTGAAAATAAAGCCAATTTATAATATTTCTTCTTGATACCCAGTCTTCTTTTGCAGGAAGTCTAGGCGTAAAAGAAGCATCAAAACCAAGTGATTCTGGTTTCCAATTATCGCCCAAAGCTGCACTACCTACGCCAACAAAATGAATGCCTTCTAATCCAGATTCGACTGCAAGACTTCTCCATAATGCAAGAACATCTTTTATATTAGGAATTTCTTCAGGTTTAAATATAGCAAAAAAAGGTTTGCCATCCACCTTTATATATCTATCGTCCTTAAATGCATTTAATAAATACTGAAAATGCTTTATGTGATCTTCTTTACCAGGATATGTCTGTTCTTTCAAAATTCTATTAGGTGCACCATGCCAAATTCCAGACCAAGTCTGATTCGCCCAACATAAACAAAATGGAAAATCAGGTGATCCACTTGCAAGGACTTCATTAAATGGCCTTTCCAACAAACGCTCACCTGCAAACCAATAGTGATAATAACAAAATCCTTCTATACCATATGCCTTTGCTAACTCAGCTTGATCATGTCTTGTTTCTGATACTCTTAAATCATAAAATCCTAAATCACTAGGTACATGAGGCTGATAATGGTCCTTGAATAACGGTTTAGCTTTTGCTGTATTTGTCCATTCAGTAAAGCCAACTCCCCACCATTCATCGTTTTCAGGAATAGGATGAAACTGTGGCAAATAAAGAGCAATGACACGTGCTTTTTTCATTTTTCAAAAATCCAAATTAATTATATTATTAGATGATCAATGTTTTTCCGATTTAGAAACTGATTAAAACTATTTAAAAAATCTAAATCAATTTTAACTTTCGAATTACAAATCTTTCTGCTCCGTCTGGAAACCGACTTAACGACCAAAAAATTAAAATACTGCTTATGTAAGTAAACGCACCGAAACCCACGTCAAACAGTAAACGGATTGAATCTAGGTGAATCATATTTGCTGGTATAATCTCCCTAGCATAAAGAAAACTTAGAACCATAAGGCCGCAAGCTAAAAAAGGTCTCCATAATACGGAAAGCATAGCTGACCATTTTAATTTTATCAGACGTGAAACGATAAAATAATTTATTGGCCAAATAGTAAGGTTACTCAGCAAATAAGCTTCGGCTATACCTATTAAGCCGTTCTGATTTAACAAAATGATTAAAAGCGGAATAAATAGTATAAAAACATGAAATAACGATAACATCGTTAAATAACGCGGCTTTCCTAACGCCATATACAGCGAACCTGTATTGGTTTGTAGTGCTACAACCACACCGGATACAGCGAGCATCTGGATTAAAGGTATTGCCTCGCGCCATTTATCGCCTAATACCACAGTAACCATTAAATCTGCAACCAAGGCAATTCCCACTCCAGCCGGTATTGCGCATAAGGCAATCATCGACAAGACATTCAAAAAACCTTGGCGCATGGCGGCAGGATCATTAGCCATTTTAGAATAACCAGGGAGCACCGCGCGATTGATCGGGGCGACCAATTCGGTAGTTGGCAAATTGGATAGTTCATAGGCGATGGTATAAACCCCGAGTGCGTGACTGCCCAGAACCTTGCTGATTATAAAGTCGGCCGTGCGGTGATAACTAAAAAATATAGTGTTATTAATAAACAGCCACATAGAAAAACCAAATAATTCCTTACGGCCGCTGAGACAAAAACGGGGGCGATATGGATGCACTTTATAACTAAGCAATAACGCCAACATATTGCCTGCGAAAGTTCCCCACACCAAAGCCCAATAATTGCGCAAGGTAAATGCCAATACCATGCACACGGTAAACCCCATCAGTTTCTTGGCCAGTAAAAAATAAAACTCCTTGTGGAATTGCAGGTCTTTTCTAAATGCTACCGGGCCTATATTTCCGAACCCTCCCACAAAGGTACTAAACGCTAAGACATAGAGTATTTTTTCTAGCCGCGCTTCATTGTAAAACTCAGCAAGTGGTATCGCGGAAATCGCCAGTGTCAATGACAACAACAATCCAAAAATGACGTTGAAAGTCCAGGCGGTGTCGTATAAATGCCTGTCGGCATCCTGTTTTTGAATTAAGGCGACATCAAAACTGAAACTGGTTAATAATGCCAGCAGGCCTAAGAAAGCTGTGGCCATGGCAACCAAGCCAAAATCTCCCGGCTCAAGTAAACGCGCCAATACTATGGTACTGACAAGACCGATGCCTCGCTCTACCATTTTAAAGCCGACCATCCAGGCTGCGCCTTTTGCCATTTTATTAGAGATATTTTCCATAATTAATAGTATTTTGCAGTCTTTTGAGAGTCAGCATTATTTGCTAGTGACTGATTAAGGTATTTTTCAATAAGCACAACAAAACTAATCAAATGCCACGGCAAATCAAAATAAGATAAACTTAAAAAAGCCCCACCTACCATATAGGCAATTAACCCGACCTGTAACATTCTAGCCAATAAATTAATGTCTCTAAGATCTCCTAACTCTTTTGTATTTTTTACAACCTCTGAAAGTGTTCGCCAAGTCATAAAAAATATAGACAAAAACATACTCAATCCAAGCCACCCATGATCAGCTAGGACAGTAAAATATATACTGTGTGCTGCATGGACATCTAAAGGGTCAGGCGCATACATTGCAAAGGTAATTTCCGACCAAGACTCGAAACCCATACCTAGAATATTATGGTTTGCCGCATTGTATGCGTATTCCCATGCATTCAGCCTACCCATTGCTGATGCATCTTCTTCATAAGTGTTAATAGTATCCATACGCGTATACCAGGATTCCGGCATAAACGCCATTATCACTATTGCTAATATAGCAATGAAAAAACCAGAAACTATCTTACCTTCTGTCTTTAACCAATAAAACCCACCAACAGCAATGATGGCTAATAATGCACCTCTAGATTGAGAGCCTACAACAGTAAATAAGCTAGTGATTATTGCGAATGTTAAACCATGTTTTACCCATCGCTTGTCAGAAGTTTGCCTTAGAAAAATCATAAGCGGGATAATCATTAACACCGCAATAGCCAATCCATTATTATCTTCGATGAAACTTTCAGGAGGCCCCCAAACTCTATATCCACCTCCTGTCAATAACGTAAAAACTCCACCTTTTACGCTAAAATATCCAATAGAAAATACAATTACCCAAATCAACTGCTTCAACTTCTCAAAATCCGTTATCAATAACATTGTTAAAAATACAATTAATTGTATTTTCACAACTTTGATGCATTGAATTAACGCATAATCTGGATAAAATGCAAATAATGTCGTTACACCCATGAAGCTGATGAATAATATCCATGGCAGGGTAATGCTATTTAAAGGCAAAGCTTGTTTTTGTTTAGTAAAAAATGTAGCGAGCAATAATACAATAGCTGTTACTTGAGCATAAGGCATAGAGTATGCAAACCCGTAAGCCATTCTATGCGGATTCATATAGCTAAGCCAAGACCATAAAAGAACGCCAATGTATGGTTTCTTGAAAGTATAAAAACACCCTATCATCACTATAAGGGTAATGGCTATATCGCGCATCGCTGGATATTTAGTTTAGTATAATTAAAATTTGGCAGATAGCATTATTATGCGTAGCATAAATTTCAGAGGTTCACCATCCCAAGGGGTAAAACGAGGCAACTCCATTAAACTACTGTCTTTCGTTGCAACACCCCATTGCGTAGAAACAGCTGCTGAAAAGCCAGCTTGTTTAACCCATTCAGCATGTTGTCGAAGATAATCTATTTCAGGTTTTCCATTGGGATAGGCAAAGAACTGGAGCGTCACGCCAAGCAACTCCTCTAGAAATATCTTATTTTCTTTAATTTCTCTTTTGGAAGTGGTTTCATCTAATTTTGCCAATATAGGATGATTGACCGTGTGACCGCCGATTTCCATGCCACTTTGGTGGAGCTCTTTTAGCTGTTCGCTGGTCAGCATCAAGTCGTTGGGTAAATCCTGGGATTTGGCGGCGATGACTTCCACATATCGGGTGCGTTCGCTAAGATCCAGATGTTTAATTTTTTTTATGATTTCTTGGGCAGATTGGCACTTTTGGCTGTGTGTGCTGGTTTCGAATACGCCCAAACCTGCTTTATTCAAGTCCAACGATGCAGTGGTAATATTACGCACGGCTTCGATCACAGTGTCATTCCACATTCTGCCACCATCCAAAAAACCGCTGGCAATAAAGAATGTGGCTTTCAAGTCAAACCGTTGAAGGATCGGCAAGGCATTAGTGTAATTGTCCGCGTATCCATCGTCGAAAGTAATGCACACGGCTCGCGGCGGGAGAGTGTTATTTTGCATTCGTTCTAATGCTTCCGCTAATGGCAAAACATTAAAATGTTTGGCTAAAAGTTGCATCTGCCAAGTAAAGGCGGCTTTATCAACTTCACCAGGACGCATGAAATCCGGCTCATCCAATACGCGGTGGTAAATCATGATCAGCAATTTTTTTTGATTGCCGATACCACTGGCAAGGGTAGCAAATGGCTGTAACAGACTGAGCAAAAATGTTTCTATCATTTATTCCTTTACCAGTGTGAGTTGTTTTGTGATTGCTCAGCGTACTTTACTTGCAAGCCAAAACAACGCCTGCAGTTGCTATTTACTCTATCGAAAATTGAGCATGAGAAGAAGATTTGAGTTTAGTCGAAATCTTACTGCCTTGGGTTAAATTTCTGATTTGAGCATTCAGGATTTCGTTTTGAATGTCCATTGGTCTATAGTTCATCACAACCTATTTTTTGTGTAAGCCATGAAAACGTTTGCCGCACTGATAATACTTTGTTTTGCCCATTCTGCCAGTTTTGCTGGGAATTCCAATTCCAGCCAACCCTCTAATGAAGAAATTCAAGTGTTGATCGACGTGTCAGGCAGCATGAAACAAAACGACCGGCAAAATTTACGGGTGGATGCCACGCAATTATTGATCAATCTGCTACCTGACAAGGCTAATGCGTCGTTGTGGTTATTTGCGGAACAAACCACACTTTTATCCCATTCGGACGCTGTCGATAACAATTGGCGGATGTCTGCCATTAAAGCAAGTAAAAACATCCATTCTCACGGGGTTTTCACCAACATCGAAGAGGCGATTAAAACCACTTTGGAAAAAGGATTCAACGGCAATGGCAACAAAAATTTGATTATTCTGACCGATGGCATGGTGGACATTTCCAAAGACATTATGGTCAGCGCCGACTCACGTGAACGCATTCTCAGCGAATGGTTACCCAGACTACGTGAACGAAACATCAAAGTCCAAACCATAGGCTTATCAAATCAGGTTGATAAAGAATTGCTGGAAAGACTGGCCATTGAAAGCAGTGGCTGGCATGAGACTGCCGAATCTGCAGACCAATTACAACGAATGTTTCTAAAAACCGCTCAAAAAGTGGCTCCGAAAGACACCCTGCCATTAGTCAACAATCAATTTAATGTCGACAGCAGCATTCAGGAGTTTTCCTTGCTGGTGTTTAAAAAACCTGACGCTGCCGCTACCCAATTAAGGGCGCCCGATCAGCAAAAAATCAGCAAAAACAATGCAGCTAATAACGTTTCATGGCTGGAAACCACAGGCTATGATTTGATCACGGTTAAACAACCCATGCCCGGAAACTGGCAGATAGAAGCGGCTATCGATCCTGATAATCAGGTAATGATTCTGACCGATTTGAAAATGCATTTAAATGACCTGCCCAATTTTATCGGCGAAAAACAACAACTGCCGTTAAAGCTGTATTTTACTGAGAAAAACGACTTAATCAGCCGCACCGATTTTCTAAACTTAGTCACAGTCAGTTTCAGCATCGATAAGAAAGCGGCAATTCAATTGCCTGCTCTGACTAACGAGTCCGGCTATTTCGGCCATACCTTAAACGAGCTTCCCCCAGGTAAACACGTGCTCAGTATCGTTGCTGATGGAAAGACTTTTAAGCGTGAAGTCAGCAAAGAGTTGGAAGTGATTGCTTCGCCAATCACTGTAAAACCTGTAGTCGATATTGAACATCGGGCTATTACCTTAAAATTTGAACCCGATATTGCCATCATTGATACCGCTCATCTGCACATTACCGCCCAAATCCAGCACGCCAACAATCCTGCGATATCCAAGTCGGTTGAAGACGCCCATGGCGAATGGTTATTAAAACTGGAACCGTTAGCTGTGGGTGAGACAGTATCTGTTCATTTTGAAGTAACGGCCAATACGCTGGATGGTAAAACTATCAATCCTGCTTTAGCCCCAGTCAAACTTGATGACAGCCTGTTTACAAGCCCGGCAACAGCTAAAGCTACTGAAGAGCCAATATCCTCGGCTTCCGCACATTCTGAATCGCATGAATCCTCGGCAGATACCACCGCTGCCACACATCAAAAAGACACAGAACCAGCAGTAGAAGCAGAAAAAAACTGGGCTATGATAATTGGCGCGGTATTGGGTATAAACTTTTTACTATGCGTTATCGGTTTTTTTGGCTACAAAGCCCTTAAAAAAGCCAACCTAAAAAGACAGCAACAATTACTGGAGCGTTTGGCATGATGGGAATAGACACCGCTTTGGCAATATTGAGTTTGGAAGCGCTTGGCGTGTTGACATTGGCCTGCGTGGGATTTTTTTTGATAGCCAGAAACAAACGTAATACCGAAATCCAGGCTATTGATGACTATATTACTCAACTAAATGAAAACACCTTATCCAAAAATCAGCCTCTGGATCATTTGTTATCAGACAAATGTGGTCTGGACCGCGCGACAGTCGATACGGCATTACAGGAAATTACCGACTCTGAAAAAGCCCTGTTACAAATCATCATCAAACTTTTTTTACAGCGCGAAATTGGTTTATTAGGCGAGATCGATGAAAAAATCAATAATTTATCAGAGCCTTATTGCCAGTTACTCAGCAAAATGCATCATGCCTCTTCCGGCACATCCACTTCAATTTCCAGCGATCAGGGCCTTGAGTTTATTAATCAACAATTAGTCAGGCAACTGAATACCGCCATGCAAACCATAGACGACATCACCGCTGAATATACCCGTGTGTTCAGCGGCAATCAGACCGCGCTGGAATTGGAAAACAGCCGCAAAAAAATGATGCAGATCTTTCAAGAAACTGAACACAAAATCTTGCATCCACAAGAATAGGCCGCTCAATGTCTCCCATTTTGTTACTGAGCATCATTCTCACGACTTTGGTTTTGTTGGGCATAGGCATTATTTTGTACTTTCACTGGCGTAAAAAACAGCGTATTCATTTACAACTGGTCGAGATATTGGATGACATTACCGACCAACAAAGTAAACGTAAAACCAGATTGCTGCGCCGCTTTACCGACAAGTTGAATCTTCAGCAAAGCGATGCTCAACCTATCGCCGAACAGCTAATCGCCGCTGAAAAGCTGTTTTTGCAACAGATGATGGAACAGCTGTTACAGCAAACACCCAATGAACGATTATACGAACAACTTTGCGAATTACTGGATACTTATTTTAATCAGCTTATTGGCCTTAAAAACTCACAGGTTGATGCCAACAAACCAGCTAATGAAGAAAAGACAGTGGAAACAGCACCAACGGAAGCATCTCAACCAGATAATCCCGATACGCCACCGGAACCCGATTGGGGCGATGTGTTTGATTGAAGAACGTAACATAAAGCTATAGCACTTCAAATTTCGGTTTTTTGATTCCATCTCCCTCCCGGAGGGCGAGGGAACAGATGCGCCGAAACTTAAGTGTAAATGGCGTAACTATTGAGC
Source organism: Methylomonas sp. (assembly GCA_002928965.1). Classification (GTDB taxonomy): domain Bacteria; phylum Pseudomonadota; class Gammaproteobacteria; order Methylococcales; family Methylomonadaceae; genus Methylomonas. The sequence continues at coordinate 159,106 of PERU01000002.1, read as the reverse complement.
ACCCGCCAGAAACAAGTGTTTACTCCCTCGCCAAATGAAGATAAATATCAGATCGTGCTGAATGGCTTTTGGATTCATGAAGATTGGTTAAATTCGGGCACCAATTCTTTCAATAACGACAATACAGCAGGTGAATCCTGGCTTTGACAGGCCGAAGTCAACGCGTCAATTTTACCTGCCCAAACATCATTATCGTAAACTCTGGCTTTGGCCAAACGTAATTTTTTAAAGCCGGTTTCCATTAATTGCTCTTCGTCGTGAAACAGCTCTTCGTATAATTTTTCACCGGGGCGCAAACCGACAAACTCAATAGCAATGTCTTTGCCCGGTCTTTTGCCGCTCAAACGAATCATCTGTTCGGCCAGATACACAATTTTCACCGGTTCACCCATATCCAGCACAAACACTTCACCGCCCTCACCCACTGCCTCGGCCTGCATGATCAATTGACACGCTTCCGGGATGGTCATGAAATAACGGGTAATATCAGGGTGAGTGACGGTAATGGGCCCACCGGCTTTGATTTGCTCCCGAAACAACGGCACCACACTGCCTGCAGAATCCAGCACATTGCCAAAACGCACGGTAGTAAAACGAGTGGCACTGGTTCTATCCAGATTTTGACACAAAATCTCCGCAGCTCGTTTGGTTGCACCCATGACATTGGTAGGATTAACAGCCTTATCGGTAGAAATCAGCACGAAACGACCGACACCCGCTGCGATAGCCGCCTCGGCAACGATTTTAGTGCCCATCAGATTGTTATGCACCGCCTCGCGGACTTGCCCTTCCAGCAAAGGCACATGCTTATACGCCGCCGCATGAAAAATCATCTGCGGTTGCTCGGCATTAATCAGCTGCTGTACCGCCAACGTATCTGTTACATCGCCTAAAACAGCTAAGTGATCTATCTGTTGATACAGTCTGGTTAACTCGGCATCGATTTTGTAAAGATTAAATTCACACTGATCGAGAATAATCAATTTACGCGGCTGCGCTTTGGCTAATTGCTTGCAAAGTTCGGAACCAATAGAACCGCCGCCGCCGGTCACAAGAATGGTTTTATCATGCAAACTGGCTTGTATGCGCTTCCAATCCAGCGGCACCGGTGCACGCCCTAAAATATCCATGATGGATACTTCTCTGAGGTTAGCTTTGGTTACCGCACCGCTGAGCAGTTCTTTTACGGATGGTAAAGTCTGAAATGGCACGGCACACGATTCACAGATTTCCACAATTCGCCGCATCTGACTATCCGTGGCCGAAGGCACCGCAATCAGCACCACTTCAACGTCCCATTGTTGAATTAAATCAGGTAATTGATCGACTTTGCCGCCGATACGAATGCCACGAATTTCGCGTTTGTACTTGTTCGGCTGATCATCGGCAAACACCACTGGAATATAGCCACTATTGAGATTGCCTAACAAATCCCTGACCAGCATTTCACCGGCTGAACCGGCGCCAATAATCAATGCCCGTTGCCCAATCCGTTCATGGATGGCCCGCTCTTTCCAAAACCGATAAACAAACCGCGGAATGCACAGCAACGCCAGCAGCATTAACATGTATAAAGGCATCACCGAACGCGGAAAACCTTCCAGGCGGTTATACAGAAACAATAACCCGGCAATAAAAAACATCCCGGCTGATACGGCTTTGGCAATGCGCACCAAATCCGGCATCGAAGAAAACCGCCACACCCCCCGATACAAACCAAAAGTCCAGAATGCCGATACCTGGATGGCGATGACCAATGGCAAAAACAACATAGCTGAGAAAAAATACTCATCCGGAATTACATCCAGATTAAACCGCAACCAATAAGCCCCCATCCAGGCTAATGGCACCATCAGTAAATCATGCAAAAATATCGAAGTGCGGGAGCGAAATTTAATCCTCATACGTTAACAGAATCCCTCTGACCGGCTTTAAAGCGAAAAGCCATGAATAGTAAAGGCGCGTAGGCTATAAACAAACCAACCAACCCATGACTGGGATGTAAAAATACCCAATAAGACAATGGCAATAACCAAAGCAGATTAATCAGCCAACACGCCAACAACACCGGCAAATGCCCATATTGCTTAGCCGCACGCTGATAAGTATGGGAACAATGGGCGTCGTACCACTTTTGCCTGCTCAACATTCTCACCAGCAAGGTATAGCTTGCATCGACAAAAAAAATACCGAATAAAATCAAACCACAAAACAACATCACTGCGGCTTGTTGAGCTGCCAGCAAAATCAAAACGCCAAGCAACAATCCCAAAAAACCACTGCCGACATCGCCCATAAATATCCCGGCTTTGGGCCAGTTCCAGACTAAAAAACCCAAAGTAGCGGCTGCCAAACAGATACACAAATTAAACAAAGTTTGATCCAGATAATAACTGTAGCCCGCCAAGGCTAAAGACATAAACAAAGATTCTGATGCGGCAATGCCATCAGTACCATCCATGAAATTAAACAAGTTTAAAAACCAGACTAACCAAACAATAGCCAGGGGATAGCCTATCCAGCTCAGATCGATAAAGAAACGTTTTAAAAAACCATCCATAGGGCTGGGCACTAACAACAAAGGAAATCCGCCCAATAACCGGACAATCAAAAACGCCGTCACTAAATGCGTTAAAAATCGCCATTTTGCGGGTACAGGTTTATGGTCATCACAAAAACCTATCCCTGCCACCAATATTGAGGCCATACACAGCGCTAATATCCGCTGATCAATTTGTTGGGTTAATGTTAACGACAACACTGCAAACATCATGGTTAACACAATCGCCAAGCCACCACCACGTGGCGTGGGGATGGTATGCGAACTGCGCTGATTGGGGATATCCAGAACCTTACGTTTTAAGGCGTAATAACGGATTAAACCCGTCAACAAAAAAGCCACGAGTGTTATTGATAAGAAGTAAAGCAACACTATTTGTTTAGATAACGGACTATTTCCGGCAATGAAGATTGAAGTATAGGTTGAGGGATAAACCTCAGTTCGCGCTGGATTTTAACAGAGGAACACCCCTCCGAACGGTTAATTTATCCAGGGCATTGCTGTTAAAAGGAAACCGGCAACCGGAAAGACGACCCATTGCATCACCAGAATTGACCCATAGCCCAGGATCAGATCGGCTTCCAGCAAATGGCCGCGCAAGCAGATTGAGATGGACTTCACCGTCTGAATGCCCCTCACCATGCTGGCACCCAGCGTGGTTCACTTGGGATAGTCAAAAATAACATCCTTCTTTGAAAAAGGGACATTCATTCAAATGTATCACCCCTAGGAGCCTGTCCGAGAATAGAGAACCTGCTACGGAAAAGCCGAATTCTGGGAAGTCATTATGTCCTTTTCCTAATTCTTATTTGACAGCTTCGGCAGGCGCTCGTCATTCAGACATACCCTATGGGGTCCGAGGGGATTACCGGAGCCGAAGACCGCGAAGCGAATCAATCCAGGTACTCTGGGATGGATTAAAGCTTACCCTCCTTGGCACTGGATGCCTGCTTCTCGGCGAGCATGACGGCAGTTTTTAAATTTGACAAAGAACTAAATATTTAATTTTTCCTCAATTTTTTGTTTGTAGTTTAAATAATACAAACTTTGGGCCTGATCGCAGCGTTGCATGCCTAATAATTCAAAGGGTGCGTCGATTTCGGTGATATGAAACGGGTAGTCTTCATGACTTTTTCTAAACCCCAAAATATGACTTTTCAAGGCACGAATCGCATCGGCATCCACCATATCAAATTTGCGTTCGTTGCAGTAAATCACCAGACCTTTTACGCGATCCAGCACAATGCGTATCCGCAAATCCAGTGCCGTATTACCTTGTTTGATAGTGGCTGGATGACAGGACACCACACCGGTCGAATTCTTTTGTATTTCATAGCCTTTGATAACTATGCTTTCCGGCAGTTTGGTCTGCAATTGCAGGGTTTTAATAAACACATAGTAGTGATCCAGAATATGCCGTGGATTCGCATTATCATGCTGCCTGACGAACAGAGAACCTTTCTCATCGAGAATATAGACCGTCACCGATTTACGGGTAGCATGGTAAAAAATTTGTAATGCATCCGGCAAATTATGTTGATACAAAAATGGAAGGTAACTATGTTCAAACACAAAATCGTCGAACATTATCGGTGAAAACTGATTCTGGGGGCTGGATAACTCCTGGAACAATTGAACTTGCTGCTCCAGAAAATAAAAGCCCAAGGCGTCATTGTGAAACTTGAAACAACAAAATCCGGTCGCGGCAGGCACGATATAACGATTGGCTTTTTGGGCGGGATCGGCAAAATTTGCCAGTAAACGGTTAAAAATTGTCTCGATTCTTAAGGCAATACTCCGCCCACGCACTCGGTTATAACAAAGCACCCGCAGGTTGTCGGCTGATAAATGCCCCGGAGAATCGTTAAAAATATCGATCAGGCAGGAAAAAATTCCTTCCAAACCATTGAATTGTTGCAGAGTCACTTCACTCCAGCTGGAAACTGACAATTTTTGCAAACCTTGCACAAAGCAGTGGCGGCTCTCACCATAACTCAATGGGTCTGAACGTTCGCTCATCATGAATTGCTGTTGGTTATCATCAATTGATAACGCCTCACCCAGGTTAATCAGCAGCATGGAAGCCATTAACCGATTAGGCTGTTTATAAACATTCAGATTGGCGTTTTTGCCATTCAGAAACATGGACAGAAATGTATTCAGTTCAGCCAAAAGCTGATAAATATCCGTTTCGGGAATTTTGTAAGTGTTTGAGTTTATCTGCACTTTGACATTGCGCTTATACAACTCATTAACCACCGCCCATACCAATAACTCCAGCAAGCTTTCACAAGATTTGATCGCTTGTTCAGGCCGTATCGGTTTTGCAGGCAATCGGCCATCGAATAAACACCAGATACTGTCCATATCGGTCAATGGCAGGTCTACGATCGACCACAAGTCGGGTTTGGTCTGCACCATGCTCCGTGTGGTCAATACTTCGATCTTACCTGGACGTAGATCCAGAGCGGCTCTGAGTTTACGACTCAACAGTTTTAAATCGGCATTTTGATCGGGATGATCCAACGGATTTCCGGTGATTTTTAAAATAATCCGCAAACACTGCTGCAATTGATCACGGATCACCGTATGCTCAATACTGGCTTTTTTGATGTCCCAGAATTTCTGGCTACCCAGATTGGTCAGTAAATCATGGGGCCAATGCCAACGTTTGGCAATCATGCCCATAAATGCATCGTGCAATTGGCGGGTTTTGCTGTCCAGAGAAGCGACGGATGAGCCCATGATTTTGATGTGAAAACATTCTCTGGCCAAATCAAGCCGCTGGGAGGAACCCGCTTGATGCAAATAGCTATCAACCTTGTCATAAATCAGCAAATAGGGGTCCAGACTGTCAACTGCGAAGTCGCCTTCATAAATCTGCCGCTTCATGGCTACGCAAAGCCATTGCGGATCGGGAAACTCCGCCGCGTAGCTTTCCATCAAAAACAGCTTTAGCAGCGCTTTGTGCGGCGAACTTAAGGATTTGTATAAATGCCAGAGTGTGGCACTGACAAATTCCGACTGAGGCATGGTTTCCAGGCCACCAAAATCCAGCACTTCGTTTTCAAACACAAAACGATTTTCCAGCAAATGCGCTACATATTGGCTGTAATTTTTCTCCTGATGTGCCGGCACCATCCACCATAATGGCATGCGACCGGCAATGTAAATCGACGTGCGATAAAACTCTTCCAATAGCAAATAATGTTGGGTTTCACCGCTACTTTCTTTGGAAATGGGAGTATTCACGCCCTGCCGGAATTGCTCACTGTTGACCAAAAAGAAATGCACTTCCAGTTTTAAGGATGCCGCCCACTTTTCTATCAATAGATTTTTTTGCTGTAATTCCTTGAGTTCTGCGGTTGACAAACTGGGTTCATGACACACCCAAATATCAATATCACTTTCTTTGGAATAAGCCATGCTGCCAACGCTACCCATTAAAAACAGTGCCTGAATGGGATAGGTCCTCAAGATTTGCCGTTTATAGGTATAGCCTTTGGAAAACTGTCTGGCAGTATCAACCGTCTGTTTGGTCGGGGAATAATCCTGAATGCCGGCGGGTGTTTCAGACGACACAAACCCCGGCATCAAGGGATGATTCTGGTGAAACAGCAGCGGTAAAAGGTATAAAAAATCATATTGGCGCGGCTGCAAAAACTCTTTCATGCGTTGCAGGCGGCTTTGATTAAAATGTTTAAAGCGCAAGCCTATATCGTATAAATCCTTTTTACCGATATCTTCGCCGGGTGCGCCTAAATGTATGGGAGGAAAGCGGGAGCTCAAACCTTATCCTGCAAAAAACAAACGGTTTTCCAGTATAGGTAATCAGAGCGGCTTATGGAAGTTAAGCTGCACAAATCTGCCGTTTGCATCATCAAAACAGCTAAATCGTGTCAAACAAGCATGCGGCACCTCGATTTGAAAACTGTGTCGCGCTGATAAATGCAACAGTTGCGTGTAGATTGTGCGTATGACGCCGGCATGAGTCACAACCAGCAGGTTTTTTCCTGAATACATTTCAATGAGTTGTTCCCAGGCGGTCGCTATCCGGTTGATAAACCGCGGATAACTTTCCGCTCTGGGGGGCGTAAAGCTGACGGGATCTGAGTAAAACCGATGTAAGGCATCAGGATCTTGTTGACCAATTTGTGCAGCGGTAAGCCCCTCCCAGTCACCAAAATTCATTTCAACCCAGCCCATTTCAGTGACCAATTCAACATGGGTTGTAAGGGCCAAATGACTTGCAAAATCCAGACAGCGCCGCAGAGGCGAACTGACGATAACCTGCCACTGTCCGCCTTGACATTGTTGCATCATTTGCTGCCAACCGAGTTCACTCAAGGGATCATCAGTGATGCCGCGAAAGCATGCCGCACCCTTGACTTCGCCGTGACGCAAAAAATCCACAACCGTTTGTTGCATGGGGGATGATTTAATCAAGTATTCAGGGTGTCCATCAAATCAATCATAAATTCCATTTCTTCATCATCTACTATTTGCCAACTGCTGAAACCCAGATTTTTCAGAACACCCTGCCCCTTTTCATCTGCAGACATACTCATCAGTAAATTTTGAATATCTTCGCGCTGGTCCTGCAATTTGGGTCCTATCATCAGCGCATGATGAATCACACTGATCTGACTTCTGACCAAAACCTTCAGCTGGCTCTTGATCATCGCCGATAAATCATCATAGGCTTCAGCCAGGAAAATCCCCACATCCGCCTGATTTTTTAACAGCTGTTTCGCTACCAACACATAATTGTCCGCACTGATCGGAACGATATTGCCGTTATCCAAATCGGCAGGTTCCAGCATGATCATCCCCATCAGCCGCACATCGGGATCTTCGGTGAACGCCACTCGCGTACCAGATTGTAATTCGGCGACATCGATTACAGGGTTGGCCGCATTCACCACAATCAAAGCTTCGTCAGAGGCCCCTTCGGCTTTAACCAGGGGCAGGAACCCTCTTTCTCTGACCAGCATTGCTGCATCAAAGGGATTGGCGTAAATCAGATCAACGTGATTGGCCTGAATGGCTGATCGCTGACTGTGAAAATCGTTGTACATTTCCAGATGAATCGCCAAACCGGTTTGTTTTTGCAACCAGGTATTGAAGATATACCAACCGGAAAGATGATCGGGGGTGAAATCGGGACTGACAGTAAATTGAAACGACATGAGCGTCCCCTGTTAAAAAAGTGTCGGATAAAGTTTGCTGCACTCGTCAACCTTGGTGCGGGAGGGCTTTCGCCGCACCGAGGTAAATCCCACCACTTTGCCAGCTCGGACATTCGGAATCACCGTGGCTTTTACCCAATAAAAGCCACCGTCCTTGCGCAGATTTTTGACGAAGCCCTGCCACTTTTCACCACGCTGCACGGTATCCCACAAATCCTTGAAGGCAACTGGCGGCATGTCCGGGTGCCTGAGAATCGAATGCGGCGCGCCAAGCAATTCATCCTCACGATAACCCGACATTTCCACAAACGATCGATTGACATGAGTAATGATGCCAGCGGGATCTGTTGTTGACACAATCAGTTTGCCATCCGGATAAGAGGTTTCAATCTGGGTATAAAGAATTTTACGTGTAATGGAGCCGTATAATTGCAGGCTGACTTCCTGATAGTCGCCCACAATATCTTCCACTTTCATATCGGCAATCATGACTTACTCCGGCAGCGTTTAGTGTTACAACATCTCGGCGATACTTTCCGCAGCGCGGCGCACATCCAGAAATATCAATCCCAGTTTGGCGTTGGGCTTTGCCAGCACGGTCAACACCGCTTCTTCCCCGGCATAAGTCATCAACACATAACCGTGTCTACCTTTGATCAATACTTGTTCCAGATGCCCGCGATTGAGCTCCTGCGCAGTCCTATCGCCTAATGACAGCATGGCAGCACTCATCGCCCCTACCCTGTCTTCATCCATTCCGGCCGGCAATACTGAAGCCATCATTAGTCCATCGGTGGAAATCACCCCGGATGCTTCAATATCCGCCGACGTTCCGTTAAGCTCGGTTAAAACCGAGGTAAGCAGTTCTGCTTTCATAATAGGTACCTCTTACCAAATTAATCCAAATTGCTGCGTCTTACTCAAGACGGGTCCATTTTTGTGTAACGTAAACTTAAAGCCCACACCAATGTCACGAACTCCGGTTGATTGAAGTGCGGCACACCGGCAATCACCAATACAAATTGCTGACTGCCGACGAATAACGGCCAAAAACCGATTTGGCTGCAACCAAAAGCATCGACGATGGCCCAAGCATGACTGGCAATACCCAGATTCCTGATCAATAGACCACTTCGACGCTTATGTACTGTAGCCAAATCGGCGCTCAAGGCAGACAGTTCTTCAGCGGCTTCATGGGCAAAACCACTACAGGCCAGATAAAACCCCTGATCGTCAGCCAGCAATACTTTACCGGTTTCGGAAATCTGGCTTAACAGTTCAGGTAACAAAGTTTCCAACGCACCCTGCGGTGCAGTTAAGGGTTGTTCAACGCCTTGTACCCAACCCAGTTTTTGGCAATGCAGCAGTAACTCCAGGGCTTTAGTATCATCGTCACTGTCTGTCAACCTAGCAAGCTGGGGCAAGGTCAATGCCGGCGTTTGCGGTTGTTGCAGTAAACGCTGCAAAAAGCGTCTGGGTTTATCCGCTTCCGGTGCCGCTATGGCCTGATATGCACCAGCCGGTGTAGGATAAAGGCATAGCCCTTCAATTAATGTTAATTCGCTCATCATTCACCTACCAAACCGGGGTCCAGAGAGTACAACAAAGCCTGCACCAGTAATGACACATCGTTATGCTCACGCGCATCCACTGCAAATACCGGCGGTTTCAAGCCCAAAGCCTGTAATTGTTTATGATAGTCATTAATGGTGGGCTGATGACTAACATCCATCTGTGTGACACCAATCGCGACCGCCGTATCTTTAATAAACCTGCCGAAGGCTTCCAGAAAAAAACGCATGTCTTGAAAAGGATCTGCTCGACTGTTATCCAGCAGCAAGATCAAGCCGATCCCGCCGGCGGTTAAAATGTCCCACATAAAATCAAAGCGTTCCTGTCCAGGCGTTCCGTACAAATGTACTTTTTCACCGCCCGGTAAATTCATCACGCCGTAGTCCATCGCCACAGTCGTGGACGCTTTGCGACTCTTGGTCATGTCACTGGCTGTTGCATCCGTTTTCACCGGCGGCGTATCGCTGATACTGCTGATGGCGGTGGTTTTACCGGCACCTACCGGGCCGGTAAAAATAATCTTGTATTGACTCATGTCACTCCTTAACGATTAATCGCCGCGTAATTTATGCAAAATCTTACTGAACAGATTCTGCTTTTTATTGGGCTTGGGCGGTTCAGGCTGCACAATAATGTCCGCTTGACGCTGACATTGCCCCAAAAGCCCCAGACTATGGCAGGCTGAAACAAAGGCGAACACATACTGAGGCCGGATGTGTAAAAGCTTAACCATGTCCAAAGGTGTCCTGGGACCATTGGCTAGCAATGCCGCCATGCGCAGGGCATCAGGAATCAGCATCAGACGGGTGAAGTTTGGCCAATGCTTTAAAAAAACCGGGGCATTGGGATCAATATGTACAGGAAATCGGCCTTTAGACGTCCAAATGCTTAATTTCCAGATGAATGCCTCCATCTCCTGAAATTTATCTGCAGCTCGCTCAAGTTGGCTCATGTCAGTGCTGACAGGTGACAAACTGATATTTCCGGCAAACAGTTTGTTCTGCTCCATACCGGCAAATACTCTGAGTTGCTTATCGTCGGCATCCAGCCAGATTTTCCGTATTTGGGGAAATATCAGTAACGGTTTCCACATGGAATTGAGTTGTTGGGCAGTACCTTGATGTCCAGCCACTTTGTAAGCGGACAACACGTAACTGAGTAAATAATTTTTGGGCTCGAAGCTGGCGTTTAGCAGTTGGCTGGGATCGGAAAAGTCAATATCCGATAAATGACCTAGAAACGTGGTGTAACCACCTTCATTCGCTTCGAATGCACTGCGTTTTTTGTCGACTGGTTTTGGCAGTGGCGCTGTGTTTACGGACTGAACGCTTGGCTGAGCAGATTGATTGGGTTCGGTAAGCGGTTTATCGATAACCTCAGCCCTTGCTTCAGGCAACTGCTTTTTAGTGCCCGTCTGGGTTAAAACAGCCGTCAGCTGTTCAACCGTAACCGGTTTTTGGACAAAGTGAGTATTGGCTATTCTCAAAGTCTGTAAAGACAGCAACACAATTGGTCGCTCGGGATGTTGCTGCCGGCAATTTTCAAGAATATCGCCAGCCGTTGCAAAATCCGCATCGATAATATCAATTTCAGCGTCGGTATCTGACACCACCTCGGCAATAGCGCGACAGGGTCCTTTCAGGAATAATTCCAAGGTTTTATAGCTGCGCGTATCCATACCGTAGAGTGCCACTTTGATGGCAACCGGCCCGGATTTTTTCATAGGGTTTTGCCTGCAAAAACCTCTGCGAGCGCACCCCAGGCATCGATTAAAGGCACACCCTTTTCAGTCATGCTGCCATATTGCTGCCGAAACCGTTCACTGCTTGAAGTGGATTGATAAAGCTCTAATAGCAACATCTGAATGTCCGGTCTGGCCGATTCACGCATCAGCGCTTGCTCAAGCGTGAGCATAGCCTCTTCAAGTTGGCTGTACTCAATAAAGTCTTGCGCCAAAGCCAAGGCATCATGATGAATTTGCTGTTGATCCCTGGATTGTAGTAAGTGCAATGTGCCGATCAGTCCCTTGGTAAATAAAGAATATTTGTTCCCCTGCACCTGTTGCACGTCATGGCTTGTGGTATTGAGGGCCAGTAACTGCTCAGAACCCAGCTGTGAACGACATCCGGTTATCAATCGCCGGCTCAGATCGTGACCTTTGTCATCCAATACGATCAACAAGTCCAATAAAGCCGCATAGAGTGGATCGGATAAGGCATGTAGATAACAAAAATAAATGCGACGCACATGCGCCATTAAATCATCGGGCTTTCTGCGCACTTTCAAAACCAGGGTGCTGAGGTTTGAAGATTCGAAAAAAATTGCTTCATGATCCATAAAAGGCCCGGAAGCCTCTGATTCCGCAGCAGTCATCACGAACAGATTTGTAGAACATCGACGCATCAAGATCTCCATCATCAAACTATTTATGCAAGAATAGCAGCTACTTTAAAAAGCGTTAGACAGGATGCAGGCTGCTTAATGGCAGGTTGGCTTTGTGCAAAGCTAACGCTTTAAAAACAAATGACCTAAATCTACTTTGTCCTATTGACACGGCCGTGATGCCCGCCGGGAAGTGGGTATACCTGAGACCTGGATTCCGGCAATTCCCTTGTGACCACAAAGGTCTGCCGGAATGACGGGTAGCTTATCGAAGCTGACAAAGAACTAATCAATAATCTAAGGAGATCATCCGTGCTGTGGCTGAAAGCAATACATTTGATATTTATGGTGACCTGGTTTGCAGGCTTGTTTTATCTGCCAAGGCTGTATGTTTACCATGCCATGAGCGACGATGATATTAGCAACGAACGTTTTAAAGTCATGGAACGCAAGCTGTATTACGGGATTATGACCCCTGGGATGATTTGTACGTTGGCATTTGGCATCTGGATGCTGGCCGATTACGCCTGGGCCATGTATTCAACCGCAGGCTGGTTGCATGTAAAACTTTCGTTATTGGTTGTGATGGTGATTTACCACATCTGGTGTGGCAAATGGCTGCTGGATTTTAAACATGACCGCAATCAACGCAGTCATGTTTACTATCGATGGATGAATGAGGTGCCGGTGATCTTTCTGATTGCCATCATCTGGCTGGCAGTCATGAAACCGTTTTAATCAACGGCCTTTACCGGCAAACCATAATTCCAGCATCATCAGAACCCAGATCAATTCACCGTAATAGGCTGCATGGATGCTTTGATGCATCTCAATCGCATGATCGAGAAATTTGGGCTGGAAGAAGTCGCGTTTTTTTAAGTTATGGATGGCATCATAAGCCAACTCTTTTAAAGGCTGGTGATCCTTCAGCCAGATTCCGAACGGCAAACCGAAGCCATGTTTGGATTTATTGATAATTTGCTCCGGCAGGTAATCAGCCATTGCCTGTTTATAAAACCAACGTAATTTTTGACCATTCAGTTTGCTGCTGGAAGGAATCCGGCAAGATAAATCCACAATCCGCTGGTCGAGCAAGGGATAACAAACTTCGACCCCAGCCAGTTCGCACATACGATTGACCTTGACCAGATCATTGTCATGCAAAGTGGTTTTCCAGTCCATGTAGAGCATGCGATTTAAGGTGCTGGCGTGTTCCGGTCTTTGATAACACTCTCGTAACAGTTTCAAAGGTTCGCCCGTATCAATTTTTCCCAGAAAATCGGCCAAAAAAATATCCTTAACATCATGCCGATGCAGAAAATTATAGTCCTGCAAACGATCAGGCATGGCTGCATTGGCTTGATCGATATAGCGCTTGGCTTTAAAGGGCAATTTGGTTTTGGTTAGTGAGTCTGGTAAGTAATTTAAACCTGCTTCCAGAGCGGATTTCGCAAATCCTGGCAAGCGATGGTAATGTTCAAACAACATTTGCTTGGCGTAACGCTCGTTACCCGCAAAAATCTCATCGCCACCATCACCCGCCATTAAACGACTCACGCCATTTTCTTTGGCCAATTTAGCGCAGTAATAGGCGGCCAACGCAGACGAATTGCCAAAAGGCTCATCATAATAGTTAGCTATTAACGGCACCGCGCTAACCGTATCTTCCGGCGTCACGTAATATTCATGTTGCCGAGTATTGAAATGTTTGACGGCAATGTTGGCGTATTCGATTTCGTTATAGCCTTCTACCGGAAAGCCCATCGAAAAGGTTTTGGCTTTGCCCGGAAAAACTTTAGACAATGCCCCAGCCACGCTCGAACTATCCAAACCACCACTTAAAAATGCGCCGGTATTATCCTCAGTGTCAACCATACCTTTGACGGCATCAACCAACAATTGCTGTAATTCCTGGCCTGCCTGCTGAAGATTGCCCGACATTTGCTCCTGAAAACGCGGTTGCCAATAACGCTTCAAGGTTATCTGGCCATTTTGATAGAGCAGATATTGCCCACCCTCCAGTTTTTTGACCTGCTGATAGATGGTATTGGGGCTGGGACAATGGTGGAAGTAAAAGTAATCATAAACCGATTGTGCGGATATTTCGTCACTGACATCGGGATGGCGAATTACAAAATCGGCACTGGAGCCGAATACAATTCCATTATTGGTCTGCGCATAGTAGATATGGCATACCCCCAGCGGATCAGTAGCCAAAACTGTTGATTTTCGCTGAGGATCAATCAAGACCAAGCCAAACATTGAGTCTGGCAACGCCAGAAACTCAATGCCTCGCTGCTGATAAGTATTCAAACCAGCCAAAATCTGTGCTGTTTTAACCGTGGTATTTAAAGCCGTTAAAACGCACTCGCCCGCTTGCTGAGTGAGGCTTTCTGACACATTCAATGCGTATCCAGAGCCTTTAAACACAGCTAGTCCAGCTGCTGAATTCATTTTATTTAATACATTTTGATTGTCATGGCGCGTGTCGCCACTCATCCAGCCGGCAAATAGAGTCATGGTTTTGTTTAGGGTTTGACGTGACTGATAACGTATCTGAATTTTCCTGATTTCTCTTTACTAATCTGATCAGGGTATTCGATCACAATGTTAACGGTTGATCCCAAGCGTTTTTTAAACTCGTTAGTAATTCTGGCTTCTGCAAGCTCTTGCTGGTAACCCATTGCTTTAACGATTTGCACTTTGGTCAATTCCAAACTTTCCTGGGTAATCTTGAATGCATCCACCCCTTCCAAATCACGCAATACGTAGATAAGGGATAAACCATGCAAAACTGTGCCATCCTGAGCCACCACAAAGTCGGTTGTGCGTCCCTGGACTTCTGCCAAAAGCGGCAGCCCCCGGCCACAGCCACAAACCTTAGCGGACAATACACCCATATCACCGGTACGATAACGAATGAAGGGGAAATCCCGGGTAGCCAAATGAGTAACGACAATTTCACCTAGCTCTCCAACCGGCAAAGCTTGCCCATTTGAGTCAACAATTTCCACGATAATATCGTCAGCGGTAATGTGCATACCACCTTGAGGACATTGATGAGCAATAAAGCCCGCATCTCGACCGCCATAACCATTGGCAACAGGACACCCAAAAATGCTTTGGATTTTTTCGCGCTGGTGATCGTAAAGTCGCTCGGAGGTAACAAAAGCGACTTTGATACCCAAATTATTCAAAACAATATTGTTTTTCTCAGCGTGTGCAGCTATATGCGCTAACGCAGAAGGATAGCCAAACAGCATCTTTGGTTTGATACGCTGAATCTGCTGAATAAAACCATCAAGCTTTTCAGACGACATTTCGAAAGCGGGTATCAGATGCGTTCTTAAAAACTTGTCGCGTAACAAACGAATTTTATCTTGAGAACCCAGTTCAATCGGCGATCCCCAAATGACAGCTTCAGGATCACCAATATCAACATTCCACCAGCGGGTGGCCCGCCACTTGGCCGCCACATCATGACTGACACGCTTTCGGCCAATATAAAAAATTAACGGTTCCCCACTGGAGCCTCCCGTATTGAACCGAGCCAAGCCCTGAGCATCATGGGCTTTGAACGCCTCAGTATTGGCTCTGATGGTAGCCTTATCCAATAAAGGTAATCGGGCTAATTCAGCTAAATCCTGCAATTTGTTGGGATCAAAATCAATATTGGCAAATAGTTGCTGATAAAAAGGCACATGCTGATTTACATCAACCAGGAACGTTTTCAACTTGTCTAATTGCAACTGTTTAATTTGCTCTGGAGTCAGCCATTGATTCTGTTCCATTTCGCGACGTACGCGAACCGTACTATGTTTTTTTAATGCTTCGTGTAATGGAAACAGCACATTTGAGCAAAAAACTGTGTAAATACCGAATGTCATGCGATAAGCCTGTTATATAAATCAAGCCATTGATCTTTAACAATATTCCAACCGTATTGTTCTACATAGCTCCGTCCATTGAAAACCAATTTTTCATATAGTTTTGGATCATTAATCAATTGCTCTATCTTGTCGGCCATCATTTCAAAATCATTAATTTCAACCAATAACGCCGTGTACTCATTTTGCACAATATATGGAATCCCACCCACATTAGTGGAAACAACAGCTAAGCCACAGGCCAATGCCTCAAGTACAGAATTTGGCATATTATCTACTGTAGTCGGATTTAACATTATGTCTGCTTTTCTATATAACTCAGATACCTCATCCGGTGTTAACTTGCCAGTAAAAACAATATTTGACACCAGACCTTTATCCTCAGCAAGAGCTATAAGCTTTTTTTCAAGAGGCCCACTTCCGGCAATAAATACTTTAATACCGGGAAATTTATTTCTAACTATAGCTATTGCATTAATGGCTACTTCAATACCGTAAATTTCCTCTAAGTTACGTGTAATTACAATAATGGGAGATTTAATATCATGGACATTTCTGCGCGCATTAAAAGTAAATCTATTCAAATCAACAACATTGGGGATTACCTCGGCAGAAAACCCGAATCGCTCAAAGACTCCTTTTAAAAAAGGAGATGGCACGATTAAAGCCGAACATTTATTTAATGTCGGCGAAACGAACCTTATAGATTTTTTGAGATAGACCGCTGCTTCTCCTCCACGATAATTAACCACTACTGGTACACCTCTTAGCCAGCCAATCCATATTGCAGGTGCTGCAAATAATTGCCATGACCAACCTGAATTTGCCATGACATGTAAGCAATCAACTTGTGCCGTTACCTTCCAAAGCTCACGAACATACAAAGGTAAGCGCAGCAAGGCTCTGACACCTTTGATTTTTGACAACAATAGATTTGGATAAGGGGGATTGGTTTGCACCAAAACAACCTGAATCCCTTCTGACTTTAGCAAACTGGCTAATTGATTGGTTTGATTAGCCATCCCACCAAACGGTGGAGGTAAAGGCCCCACTAAGCCAATGCTCAAGCTATTATTTGCTCTGGGTTCGGTTATTGCACTTTTCATAAACAGCCTTATAGAGATTCACACTGACCGACCAATTACGCTCTCCTTCTACATACTGCCTACCAGCCAAGCGCAATTTATCCCAATTAGCTCGATCATTAATGGCATAACTCACGGTTTCCGCCAATGATGTTCTATCCCCTGCTTTAAACAAGTAACCGGTAACCTTGTCCTGAATAAGCTCATGATGCCCCCCCACATCTGAGGCAATCAGCACTCTACCCTGTGCCATGGCTTCCAGTGGTTTTAAAGGGGTCACAAGATCAGTGAGTCGCATGGATAGTCTTGGATATACAAAAACATCCACTAAATTGTAGTATTGCTGGACTTGGTCATGAGGGACACGCCCCGTCAAAACGACACTATCTTGTAATCCCATTGCAGCAACTTTACTTCTAATTTGTTTATCCTGTGGCCCGCCACCAACCAAGAGCAATCGAACACTTGGATTATGCTGAATAATCTCAGGGAGAGCATCCAACAATAGAAGCAAGCCTTCGTAGGCATAGAATGAACCGATAAAACCCAATACCGTTTGATCTACAAGATTCAATTTTTCCAGCAATGCTGGAGAGGGTTGCTCGCCAAAGGTAAACTTTTCAATATCGACTGCGTTTGGAATAACCGTGATTTTGTCAGCCGAAACCCCACGACTAATAATATCTTTTCGCAAACCCTCGCAAATCGTGGTGACAGCATTCGCGTTCTTGAAAATATACGTTTCCAACATTTTAGTCAGCCGATAACGCAAACTGCCTTCTTGGGTGGTACCGTGATCAACAGCGGCGTCTTCCCAAAAGGCTCTGCATTCATAAACCAAAGGGATATTATATTTTTTGGATACATTTAAAGCCGCCAGCCCATTTAATGCCGGTGAATGAGCATGCAAAATATCCGGTTTGATTTCTGGGATGATTTCATCCAGCCGTCTTTCCAGGCTTTGTACGATAGCCCACTGGTTAAGAACCGGTAAACTGGCAAATATGCCTTCCGGCGGAATCGAACGATAAAACGTCAATTCATCAACAGTTTCAATCGCTGCTCGTGTACCCAAATGTTTGGCAGACGTGACATGAAAAGTCTCCCAGCTTAATTTGTGTTGTTCTGCCAGGATACTTAGAGTCCGGAAGGTGTAGCCACTATGCAGCGGAATGGAATGGTCAAGAATATGCAGAATCTTCATGTGTTGATAAGTTCAGTCTTAAAATATCTACCGATAAATTAATGTTGTTCCTGGCCTGTCACGCGCATCCAAAGCTTTCTAGTTAAATGCGGAATAAGTAAGTGCAATGGCATTTTTAACCAATGCGAACGTACATACAGCAACCAACGTGCAAGGGCGGTAAATCCGTCATCACAGCTCAAATGATCCGGCATTAAGGCTCTCAGGAATAAACCATCCATCAGCTTGATATAGTTTGGCACAAAACCCAAAACTTGCATTTTATGCATGGCGTCTTCAAGCCCTTTTGTGTTGAGGATCAGACTTAGATAACGCAAAGCGTAATAGACAGGACGCTGCAACCCGATCTGTTGTGCTCGGTCAACCAATTGCAAGCGGGCTTCTGCACCCAATTCTGCAATCAATCCGTCCAAATCTACCAAATCACGTAACCCCTTATCAAATTCACCTTCATAGAATAAATGCGTAGCGCTGTGGATGATTCTATCCAGCGGAGACAGTACTTTTATCCCCTGATGCTCGCCCTGCAACTCAACGGCTGCTTCAAGCAATAATGTCGGATCCGGACAGGCTTTGGCGGTTCTGGGCAGGATATTGTGGTGTAAATCGACCACACTGCCACGTTTAACATGCTGTAACGGCGGAATTTCATGCATCCAGTGGCGGTAGTATTGCTGGTCGTAATCGGCAGTAGTTTCAGGCAACCAACCATGAATCAACAAAGACCGTTCAATGTCGTTGATCACCTCAAAAGGCACTAGTAAATCTATGTCAGAAAACAAGCGGCCTTTGTGCGGAGCCAACTCTGCTATCGCATACGCACCGCCTTTCAATAGTAATAATGCGCAGCCTGTGTTGGAAAAGGCCTGTACAAGCTTTCCCACTTCCCATAAAAAATCTCGAAGTTGTTTGGATGTCTGGACTTTAGCCGATTGCAGATGTCTGAGAGGCCCAACTGGGGTTGTAGCGAGTAAATCCAATGCTTCAAGCCGATAAAATAAATGACCGACCAACTGACAACGCCGGGCTTGACGCAGCAACAAATCCCATTCTGGCAAAGATAATGAGTCAAAGCCTTTTTCCTTGCGCAACACCGTAATCAATAGAGGCCAGCTAGACTTCACGCGGCGCTTCCAATTGATTAAATACCGCAATCGCCTCATCAAGGTTGCTATATTTAAAGCTATAACAATCCGCCCGATCGACTACTTTTTTCAGTATCTCGAACCCATCCACACCCAAGACGCTGTAATTAAAAGCATTATTGGCGACTTCCATAAAAGCTTGCCCTTTGGACTTTGGCAGTAATTCAGTAGCTGCATCGGCTTCATACTTTGGAAAAACAATCCAGCCAATTGGGCATTCAATGATTTGTTTTTGTATGCTTTGCATCGGTGGTTTTAAATGGCAAACACTGCCTTTCAAAGTATCGGACGACAACACCCCAAACACCGCTTGCGGATAACGTTGTCGGATAATGTCTATAGATTGGTTTTTCAAGCCGATTGGCCGTGGCACAGGTACAGCCTCGGCAGTCGTGAGATTGATCAGAGTCAATTCATCCGACAGCAGTCTCCAGCCTTCCTGAACCAGACTTGCACAGAGCGTGCTTTTTCCCGAACCAGGGGGTGCAGGAAGCACAGCAGCAAATCCATTTTTCTCTACGACAGCAGCATGAATAATCAGAAAAGTGTGAATTTGAGTGGAGACACACCAATTCATGCCCCATTCGAGCATGGCGGTAGCATGGCGCAAAGGAAATGGATTAAAAACAATCTGATTATCCAGATAAAACTGAACCTGCTGATGAATTAATCTCCGCAGAATATTAGGCGTATCGAGAGTAATGTGAAAATCCACAAAGGGATAGCAGGCTAATTGATCTAAATCTATAGACTCACTGTATAGGCAAACTATATTCTCGGCAACTGAAGAAATACTACTTTTAACACAAAAATTAAAAGGCCCAGAATGTACAATTAACCCAGAATCTAATGCATTTTTAACCTGACTAATTACCGGAACTAGTTCATTAATAATGGCACCTCTAAATCAGCAGGTCATTTTTAACGAAAGACTCAATGGCTGAGTCAATATAGTCAATCCACTCAACTTTAGTCATAGAGGTATCATGAGACATCGTCACTAATTGAGCCTTTGAAAGGGACTTATTTTGCAATAATAAAGATAAAATTTTTTGCTCTAAACCGGTATAGAAATAAGTATCACCAGACAGTTCATGAAGTATAGTAATCTCATTATCCCAAACAGCAACTGAAATAAATTTTTGTAATTTATAATTCACCATCTACATACGTTTAAACACAGTTAGCATAAAACGTTTGAAACTCTGACAAAGTTACAGTACTTGTTAAAAAATAACTAGGTACTGGAGAAACGGCATTGTTTAAAACCGTTGCAATTTGAAATGCCTTTAATTTTTCTTGATCGCTCGAAGATAAAGATAATGCAGCTAGCACGGTTACAGTATTAGTATTAGTATTTCCGTTAAAAGTTTGACGTAAAACAATTATCTTATTCAAAGATTCAAAATCTTTAACTTGTCTTAATAATTTCTGTCCATTCCATAATGGTGACTCAAAATTGTTCGACTTCAAAGTCGCTTGTCCTAATCCAGATGCTTGTGGCCAGCTAGGTTCATTAGCCCAAGCGGCGGGTGTTTTCCAATTGGTATTTTTGACATGAGCCACATTAGAAAGCACTGCCCCGGGGGCAGCGAACGACTGAAATCCTGACTGAGAACACATATTTGTCCCACCCCATGCCGAGCGGTTAGCCAATGTCATAATGACAGGCGCGATAGCCGCACTTTTCTTGGCAAACGACCGCCGGGATTTATCCATTGGCTGTCTAATATTTTGGCTTTCGTCCGACTCAACTATCTTGCTGTCTTTTACATTCATTACGAATCTCCCTAATATATTTGAACTAGTTCACAATCTAAACAATTTCGGACTAAATGTCCATTGCACGATTGTACAAGGTAAGCCAAAGAAAAAACTTACGCATCAAGATTGTTTCTCAAAAAAGCCTCAAACATCAACAACGACCAAATTGGCGCACTGTAGTCGCGCAATCCGGCTTGATGCTGAGTGACAATGTGCTGTAAAAAGTCTTGCTTGAACCAGCCGGTTTTTTTCAGTGTATCCCCTAACAAAGCTTCCTGCACACGTTGTTTTAAAGGCCCTCTGAACCAGCTACTCAGCGGCACGGCAAAACCCATTTTCGGCCGGTATAGAATGTCGTTAGGCAAATAAGATTCCAGCGATTTCTTGAACACAAACTTACCTTCTCGCCCGTTAAGCTTTAAATCCGGCGGCAATGTCGCCATCCATTCCACCAGTTTATGATCCAACAACGGCACCCTGACTTCCAGGGCATGCGCCATACTAGCCCTATCCACTTTGGTGAGGATATCACCCGGCAGATAGGTTTTTAAATCCAGATATTGCACCATAGACAATGCATCTTTAGGGGCTTTATCTTTATAGCGCTTAAATACCTCAATGGCCTGATAACCTTGCAATTGACTTTTTAGCCCGTCACTAAACAGTTGATCACGCATCTCGTTCGACATAATAGACACACTATGGAAATAGCCTGCCATTGAATCACGACCAATCGATTCCAAAGTTGATTTAGCCCGCAAAAACTTGGGCGCCCAGTCCAGTTTGGGATACAGCCGACCCAGTGTCGAAAATAACGGTACGCGCACAACATCCGGCAGTAAAGCTCGCATCCGATCTTCGTAGGTATGCCAGCGATGTCGACGGTAACCCGCTAGGTTTTCATCACCGCCGTCACCGGATAGCACTACCGTGACTTGTTTTTTGGCCAATTCGCAAACACGGTAGGTAGGCAATGCCGAGCTATCAGCATAAGGCTCATCGTATAAGCTAGATAATTGATCAATCAAACTAAAATCATCAGGGTCAACTTGTTCAACGCGATGAGCCGTGTGATAACGCTCTGCGACTTGGGCTGCAAATGCAGATTCGTTGAATTTGGGATCCCCAAAAGAGATGGAACACGTATTAACAGGGTCCGGCGACAAACCCGCCATCATGGCCACTACTGCACTTGAATCCACGCCACCGGACAAAAATGCCCCCAATGGTACGTCAGCTACCATGCGAATTTTCACGGCTTGTCGCAAACGTTCGATGAGTTCTTCACCTACATCTTTGATGTCGCCAGCTTGAGTTACCTCAAACTTAACGTCCCAATATTGACGTGGCTGCCAAGATTGCTGGCCTGATTGAATACTTAAACAATATCCTGGCTCTAATTTGTAAACGCCTTGGTAAATGGTTTTAGGGTCGGGGATGTAACCAAATCCAAAATAATCTTCAATAGCAGTCGGATCAATGGTTTTAGGTAATAAAGGATGTTGTTTCAGCGCTTTCAGTTCGGAACCAAAAATGAAATGTCCATTCGATAATTGTGCGTAAAACAATGGCTTTACGCCTAAACGATCCCTGGCCAAGAATAAGACTTGCTGCTGTCTATCCCAAATAGCAAAGGCAAACATACCGCGTAATTTCTCAACACAAGCCTCGCCCCATGCTTGCCAAGCATATAGAATGACTTCAGTGTCGCAATGGGTTTTGAATGTGTAGCCAAGCGACTGTAATTCTTCACGCAATTCAGGAAAATTGTAAACCTCGCCGTTATACGTCAGTACCACATTGCCATCCTGGCTATGCATCGGTTGTTGACCGCTGGTTAAATCAATAATAGACAATCGACGATGACCAAATCCCAAACCTGGTTCGGTATGCAGACCACCTTCGTCGGGGCCGCGATGAAATTGTGATTCATTCATTCGACTCAATAATTCACGGTCAATGTCAGATTTACCGTGAATGTCAAAAATACCCACTATGCCGCACATATCGATTTCCTAGGGTTCAAATTAATGCCTGTCATATACTGCTAAATAGCGCACTACCATGTTATCGATTGAAAATTCCTGCTGTGCCCTTTGCAAAGCCGCCCTTGCAAATTGCTTGCGTTTGTAATCGTCCGCAACTAAATCCTGCATAGCTGCGGCCATTTCGGTGTCATTTTCTTTTTCAACCAATAAGCCGGTTACTTTATCAACAATTAATTCAGGATTGCCTCCAACCCTTGTGGCTATAACAGGCAAACCAGTGGCCATAGCCTCTAAAATGGTATTGGATATCCCTTCTGCTTTTGATGGCAACACAAACACATCGAAACTCCTCATGATGAGCGCAATGTCTTTACGCTCACCCGGTAACCAAGCGTTGTCTGCTAAACCAGAGTCTTCAAGTAGCTTAATTGCTATTTCCCTTAAAGGTCCATCGCCAATCAATATCAACCTTGCTTTTTCTGTAAACGCTGCAGTCTGTTGACAAGCCAATATATAAGCTTTCACTAAAGTCAATTGATCCTTAACGCCATGCATGCGACCAACGGTACCAATGACTAATTTATCGCTCAAGTCCAACGGGCAACCCATTGACGCTTGGCGAGCAGTATCTGCAGGATAAAACAGTTTAGTGTCAACACCATTACAAATACGTGTGATTTTATCCTCAGCAATACCCACTTTAAACTGTAAATAATCCTGCAATTGTTTGGATAATGGAATAAATCTGTGAATTACAAAACCTAAAATAAATCTTAACCGACGATATTTGACAACACTTCCATCGGGATCAAACACGTCCCAACCATGCTCACCCTGAATTCGAAACCGAACACCTGCTAGCAATGCACAAACTTGATATTCAATGGCAGCGAGATTACGGGTATGAACGATATCTGGCTTGAGTTGTTTTAGCAGTTTAAAAACTTTTACAAAAGATTGCGCGTCATGCCCTGGTCTTTTATGAACTTCGTAAACATTAACGTCATTGCGCTGAATGCGTTTGCTAAAGTCTGTACTGTCAGTCAAACAGATAATCGCATGCCGATACTGTTCAACAGGAATGTGATTAATCAGATTAACCAAGCCGTTTTCTAGCCCGCCTACACCCAAACGATAAATGATATGTACGATTAAAGGCGGCTGCTCGGTTACGACATTCATCTCTCAAGAATTCCACATAAGCGTTTGCCATTCTGTTGCCAGCTAAATTCAGCCTGCACATAACGGCGATTCTCTAACGCAATCGAATCAGATGCATTTAAGAATTTGCAAACCTGCTCAGCAAACTCACTCGGCGCTTCAGCGACAACCACTTGAATTGTCTCTGTCATATCGATACCTTCCATTGCAGCAGGTGTCACCACGACAGGTTTAGCCATCGCCATGGCTTCCAGCACTTTGTTTTGGATGCCCCTGGCAATTCGCAAGGGTGCGACCACCACAGCGGCATGCGCGACATAATTCCTGACATCATCCACGCGTCCGGTAACAATCATCGCATCATCTGCTTCTGCCAACTGCAGTACTTGTTTAGTCGGCTTGGAGCCCACAATGTAAAAGCGGGCATCAGCACAGTGTTTTTTTACCAATGGAAATACCTGCTGGGCAAACCAGATTACTGCATCCACATTGGCCCAATAGTCCATGGCACCTGTAAACACAATCGCCATTTCCGTTGGTGAAAATGGCGATTCGTAAGTCAACGCGGGATCAAAAAAAACCGTATCGACGCCGTTATTGACATAATCAATTTTTTCAGCCACAGAGGGAGCTAAATGCTTGAAAAGCCGAGATTCTTGTTCAGAAACAAATAACGTGGATTTTGCCCGCCCAGCCATATTGGTTTCATAATCCAGCAATTTATGCGCCTCTCGCTCGTAAACCCAACTCGCCGGCCAGTTTTTGCTTTTGGAATACTGTTGCCACTTGTCAGAATCCACATCGACATAATCAGCCACTAAATCCACATGAGGATGCTTGACTAAATATTGAGCCATGGGAGAAGAAAAAATCATCGCCTGATCGATATGATGAGTGTCAATTACCTGATCGACCCAAGCTTGCAGGGCTTGACTTCGATAATAAGGCAAACTTAAGGCTTGGTTACTCAAAAAACCACTAAGGCTAAGTAATTTAGCCAATTTAGGCTGTAAATCCACACAGAAGCAGTCTTTACAATAAGGTTTCAAAGCATCAACGTACTGCCTATCTTCGGGATCGTCAATAAACGTTCCCAGGTAAATCTCATATTCTGCCGATAGGGCTTTAAGAAAATGAAAAGAACGAATTTTGTCGCCTTTGTTTGGCGGGAAGGGAATACGGTGGACTAAATACAGCAGCTTTTTCATAACGCATCAGCCCAAATCTTTAGCCAGCCAAGGCCCGACAATATGGCTGACTGACAGTGGAAGACGCTTCCAAGCCGCAATAAAAATCTGATATTTTGGATTTAGCGGATTGATCTCCGGAATCTGTTTGGCATTGACCAAATCAATCTCATAATACAAAGGCTGTGGCTCGAATCCCCAATGTTTTTTGAAACGATATGATCCAGTCCCTTCCTTGCTCCGCCCATAATCGAATACTTTACAGCCTCTATCAACAGCGCGGCGCATGACTTCCCAGTACATAAAATCATTGCCTTTCAAATCACGGGCTAAATCATTGCCGCCTCCATAATAGGGCAATACTTCGTCCTTATAGTAAAAACTCATTACACCAGCCACCAATCGACCTTCATGCTCTATTATCAAAATCTCGCAATCATCGGCAAACACTTGTTTCAAGACTTGAAAAAAACGTTTAGGAAAAACCGGCGTTCCCAAATTCCGCACACTTTCTGAGTAAGCCTGATAAAAGCGATCTATAGAACTTTCGACCACACTGGATAAACCCGCCTTTATGCCTGCTCGCACCATGGCCCGTTGTTTACGGGGGATGGCAGCCATATTTTTCTCATGGTCCGCATCCAGTTCTTTACGAAATATCACGTAGAGCTGCTTGTGCGGCCAATCCAAATGTTGTTGCTGACGATTGCGCATTTCAAGACAATCGACATCTAATTCACGCGCCAGTAATTGAGCGTAATTTCTCAAAGCCTCAAAAGCTTCAACATTACTTGCAACGATTCCGCCATATACGCAAAAAGCATTGGAAATTAATGTATTGCCAAATAACAAACTATTGATATGCACCAACGGCAAAATTCCAGATATGCGCCCTTCATGCTCGGTAAAAACGTAATAGGTTTTATGCGAAAAAGCTTGCTGTATTACCTGTTGCCATGCTGACAAATGAAAGAAAGTAGCCACATCAGATTCTCGAACGAATTGATCCCAACGCTGATAATCGACCGGCTCGAGTACTTTAATCATGACATTTTGGCAGTGTTATTACTTAAAAAGACGTTCTGCATGGTATCCCAGGCAAAATCATTGAGTAAGTTAGTCAAACGATTTTCAACCCGTTGAAGATTCAAATAATGCCGAAATCGGGTTTTAAAGGATAAATTTTGCTGGCGTGGCTGATCCGGGTCTATTTCCCAAGGATGAAAATAAAATATCCCAGGCTGTTTTTCAATCACATTCAGATAGTTATAGGCTGTCTTTGACAATAAATAAGGGTATAACCTAAAAAAACCGCCCCCTCCACAGGGCAAATTCTTATTAAGTATATGTAATGTGGTAATGGGAATTTCCAATAGATGCTGAGTATTTTCCGGATGAAAACAAAATCTAGGGGCTGAGGGCATACCATATAAATCGTGTTTAACCGGATAAATACTGGAGCTGTACAAATGCCCTTCTTCTTCCAGTACCTGCAGTGCCCATAAATTGGTTGCGCCTATAGAATAACTCGCAGCACGGTAACCAATAATGGCCTGCCCACCCAAATCTTCCAGAATGTGTTTGGTTTTTCTAATATCGGCACGAAATTGATCCGGACTTTGCTCAGTCACACGAATATGTTCATACCCATGCGATGCCAATTCGTGACCCTCTGTAACAATACGTTTTATCAACTGAGGATAACGTTCTGCTACCCAACCCAAGGTAAAGAAAGTAGCTTTAATATCATGTTGGGCAAATAAATCTAAAATACGATTGGTATTTTCATTCACACGGTGTTGGAGAACATCCCAATCAGATTTGGATATATGTTTCTCAAATGCTGATACTTGAAAATAATCCTCAACATCCACTGTCATAGCATTCACTACCGATATATTTGCCATGATAATTTATTCAGTTGGTAAATAACGGCTTATGATTTCAGAGACAATCCGCTTTGCTGCATCACCATCCCAATATTCCGGCACCCTGCCACTTTTACCGCCGTTCAGTAATACTTCGTCCACACATTCCATTATTTTGTCAGGATCTGTACCCACAATGGTATTTGTACCCTCTGTAACAGTGATGGGACGTTCGGTGTTTTCACGCAATGTTATACAAGGTACACCTAAAGCTGTGGTCTCTTCCTGCAAACCACCTGAATCAGTCAAAACAAGTTTAGCCGACTGCATCAAGCCTAACATTTCCAGATAACTGACGGGTGGTAACATTATTACCCGTTCAGGCGATAATTTTGTAAGCAGTCCTGCAGCAGATATTTTTTGTTGGGTACGCGGATGAACAGGGAAAATAATGGGTAATTTGAAACTCACATCCGAAATAACTTCCATCAACCTAACTAATGTTTCCGAATCATCCACATTTGAAGGCCTATGCAAAGTTAGCAAAGCATAGTTTGATTCAACGATAGTCTGTGTACAGCCATAATTCTGCAGAGTTTGGTTAATAGAAACCGCTTGTTTACAATTGGTTAACAAACTGTCGATCATAACGTTACCGGCAAACTGAATACGCTCAGCAGCAATACCTTCTTTCAATAAATTATCCGCCGCAGAACGTTCCGTTGTTAACAATAAATCTGACAATTGATCAGTTAAAATCCGATTAATTTCTTCAGGCATTTCCCTATCATAACTGCGTAAACCCGCCTCAACATGAATCAACGGTATCTGCTTTTTTACAGCCACCAATCCACAGGCAATGGTTGAGTTGACATCACCTACCACTAAAACGGCAAAAGGTTTAATTTCGTCTAATACAGGCTCAAATTTAAGCATAATGTTAGCCGCTTGAACTGCATGAGATCCAGAACCAACACCTAAATCATTATCAGGCTCAGGTATGCCTAATTGTTGAAAGAAAGTATCTTTCATAGCTTGATCGTAATGTTGTCCGGTATGAACCAGGTATGGCGTGATTAAATTATTAAATTTCTTCAATTCACGGATAATTGGCGCCATTTTCATAAAATTCGGACGTGCGCCCACGACACAAATCAATGTTTTAGGATAAACCAGATTATTTGTGGTCATAAGCAGAATCCATATCAAGCTGAATTAAAATGGCTTTTCTTAGTAAAGTTTTTTCCTTACTCGTAATATTGTGCAAATTAGCAACCTCTTGCTCTAAGCGTAACAATCGTTCTTCGAAAGAACCTTGTTCAACATCGGAATAACGCAGCGGTGAATTATTCATTGTGGTGTTATGTTCTTCTCGAATTTCAAGCTGCATTTCTTCATTAACTTCAGAAATAACTTTTTCTACGGCTTGACTGTTTAAGATAGTCAGCTCTTCAAGATAACCAAATAACAAAAGTCGATCACACAATGAGTTTATTCGACGAGGGGTGCCCGCAGAAAAATCATGAATATCAGCAAACACCTGCGGATCAAACTCTGGCTTACCTTGCCAACCAGCTGTTTGTAGTCGAAATAGAATATATTCTTTTGTTTCCTCTTCATCTAATGGATCAAGATGATAGGTCGAAACAATTCTTTGTTTTAACTGTTCCATGTCAGTCGAGTATATTGTTCGTTTCAGCTCTGGCTGACCCACCAAAAACACCTGAAACACTGGCGTTCCGTTGACATCCAAATTAGTCAACATACGCAATTCTTCAAGCGACTGCTTAGGAAGATTTTGAGCTTCATCGATAATCAATAATAATCTTCTGCCTTCCCTGGCTTTCTCAACAATAAATTTCTCAAAACTGTTGAGTAAACTAGCTTTATCATTATGTAAATATTGAAAACCGAAAGTAGAAGCAATCAAACGTAGAGTGTCCTCCGGTCCAACTTGAGATGTCATCATGACACCAATTAGTAATTTATCTTTATTAAGATTTTTGACCAGACTTTTAACCAACATGGTTTTTCCAGTACCTGGTGACCCAGTAACCAAAACAAACCCCTCACCCTGCGTCAAACCATATTGCATATAAGCTAAAGCACGCTTATGCACAGAACTTTGAAAGAAAAAATCAGGATCTGCACTGAGTTGAAAAGGCTTTTGGCTTAGGTTATAAAATCCGTCGTACATTTTGAAAATTATAGTTAAAAAAGAACTGCAAAATTTGCTGTTGCACGATTTTCCATAAAATCGTTAGTAGATAAATCAGACTTTTGATTAATATGTCTAAATTCAAGTCGTGTATTCATTGTCAAAGGACGTCCTAAATTAATAGGAATAGCACGAGACAATCCCAGTGCAATATCATAACGTTGATTACTTGATGTAGAATTATCAATAGTTTGCCAAGTAGGTTGCAAATAGAAATTCACCCTAGGCTGAAACTGCCATTGCCAACCAGCACTTGCGCCGTAGACATCATCTTGTTGATCATTAGCGCTTAGCTCATAACTTCGCCGAGTATTGTAAATAGCGGCATTATAGGTACTTTTACCTGTAGCATAATTAAGGCCTAGTCTGGCATTCTTACTGATAATGACAGAATCAACAAAATTGGGTGAGTTTAAATTCAACAAAGGATTTAAAGGGTCAATATTATTTTGATCAAACACCCTAAACTGTTCGGAAAGCTGCAGCAATTGATTTTGAACTGTAGTGGTTTCCTGTGAATATGTAAAGTTTATAATCGCTTGCTTTATTCGGTAATTAAAATTTGCATCCCATGAATCCCCCTCGTTCAATCCTACACTTTTATTTCGATAAGTAATATTTGAGGTTAGATTTGTAGAAGGATTGTAACGAACAGTTACATGTCTATTATTACCATACCCAGCTTCTAAAGAATAATATTGACTGGGACTCCACTGACCACCAAACGTATAAAAGAACCCATTGCTAATAGAGTTATTTAGAGTTTGATAATCATTATTTTCATAACCGCCTTGAAAAAAGACATTGTATTTTCTATTGATGAAATAACGAGCATCCCCTTGATATTGTTCGAAAAGCACATCATTACCAGTAGTTCTACTTTGTTCATTTGAAGAATAGCCAAGATTCCATCTAACCGTGTTAAACTTACTACCGCTAGATAAATTAGCTTGTCTTATGAATGATTCCGAATCCGAAATAGCTAAATCAGTATTTGCACCTAGACTTGAATTTACATTATCAAATGTGGATTTGTTATATCCTATTTTAAATAAACCACTCGCATATTGACCAAAACGGGGAGTCCAATAAGGCGAAACACTAAAGTTTTTGGTTTCAACTCTGTTATTATTGCCGGTCAAATTGTCTGTAGCTATAAATGAATTAGTTGAATTTTGCTGACTTATTGAACTGTTAGTTTGCAAAAATAGGGTATTGCGTAATGCTTGGTACAGTGAATTGAATTGTAATTGGTGATTAATATCGACAGCATCTCTGCCGCCCGCATTATAAAGACCTTGTAATCTATAATTTAGATCCATATTACTCCATGGTGAAATACCTTGCATTGAAATACCAGGAGCTACTTCAGAAATAAAGCCACTCTTTTTGGCATTTTCAGATAATTGCAAATTATCAGTGAACACCTCACTCATAGACAAACTAGGCCTCAAACGCCAATCAAACGCAAAGACGTCATTAGTTATAACTAAACCAGATAAAAATAAAATATAAGCCTGGAATTTCAAGCCATGTAAAATAAAGTAGCGTTTATGTGTGTCCATACTTTCCATAACCATAGTTATATCCGTATAGATCAAAATCTTTTTTGGTTTTGTTTAAAAGAGTCATAACAACATCGCATTTTGTTAATTTTGCTATCGACTCATTAACAACAGTTTGAGGCGTTTCTTCTGCAGCAATAACTAAAACAACTTGCCCAACTAATTCAGCCAATATTTGCGCTTGTGTAGCAACTAAAAGCGGAGGGGAGTCAAAAACCACTATCCTGTCTTTATATCTCCGACTAACTTCCTCAGCAAACAGATACATCCGCTGACTGGATAATAATTCAGTTGAATACTTATGGCGCTTGCCAGCAGGTATTACATTTAAATTGGGTAAATCCGTTTTAAGAAGAATATCAGAAAAAGTAATCTGATCATTTTCCAGATACTCGATTAATCCAGGGTATTGTTTTATCCCTAATTGTTTGGAAATACTCGGTTTTTCAACATCAGCATCAATCAATAAAACACTTTTATCCAATTCGTTAGCTATACTCAGTGCCAAGTTTATCGAAACAAATGTTTTTCCTTCCCCTGGAAGGCTACTACAAATAAGGATAAGATTTGATCGTTTAATACCATTAACATCACCGCCTTGCATGTTATTTACCAGCGGACGCTTTATTACTCTAAACTCTTCTGCTAATTGAGATTTGGTATCATTTTGATCCAAGAAACCTTCTTTTGCCAACGAGGTCCAATCTATAGAAACATAGTTTTCCTTGGCTATTTTCAAATCATCGGAAGTTGGTTGTTTATCCTCTTTTTGTATTTCTAACGTATTTTTTGGTTGAGCAGATAGGACTGACAACTCATCAGATTTTTCTACCGAGTTCTGCTTATTGGCTTTTTTTAAAGCGTTTTCAATAATGCTCATAAACTATACCCAATGTTATTTGAATATCTCAAACAACATAATGCAAACATACCCAATAATTAAAAGAGCTATTGTAATCAGCAATAACCAATCGTTATGTTTTGAATTGCTAATACCCAGATTGGTCATTGAAACACTCCCAAGTGAGGGTAATCCGGTTACGACTCTTACTTGCCTAGTAGACATATAAACTGGTCTAATAAAATAAATCAAGAAAGCAACAGCAAATCCGGAAATTATACTTCCTGCTAAAATTGCAGAATACAGTAGAATTCGATTTGGAGATGATGGTTTTGTAGGCTTTGAGGGTGGATCAGCAATTTTGAATTTCAAACTTGATGTCTGGTCGTCCACACGTTCAGTTATGTGTGCTTGCTCGCGTCTCTCAAGTAACTCAGAATATTTACTACTAATTGTCTCATAATCTCTATTAAGATTTTTCATTTCAGTTTCAACTGCAAGTCTTTCGTTTAAACCTTGATCAATTTTATGTATTCTCAATTTGATTGAATTTATTAGTGCATTTACCGAAGCAACTTCAGCTTCTGCATTATCAAAAGCAGACTTTAGAGTCTGTACATAGGGATTAGACATCTTTTGAGGTCCAATTGTATCTGTTTCGACAACAGCCTTATCTTTACTTTTCTGTTTTTGGTCATTTAAAGTTTCTATTAACCTTTCGATTGCCAGAATTTCAGGATGATTAGGAGTATATTTAATTAACAATTCAGTTTTTTTGTCATTTAAAGAGGATATTCGTGAATCTTCTTCAGATACTTCATCTGTTAAGTTTGTTACACCCCAATCTTCATCAGACTCCTTGATATTTTTAACTTGCTCACCAAGTACATTTTTTTTGGCTAGCGCCTGATCCAATGCAGCATTTGCAGCAGTTAATTGTTCATTCAACTGATTTAACAATTGAAACTGTCCAGACTCATTTGCTAAAACTTCCATATTAGCTCGTTTAAAATCTTCTTTGGATTTTTCAGCATCCTGTAATCTAATTTCGTAATCTCTAAGTTGTTGCTCAATAAATTTTTGAGCATCAGAGGCGTCTGCCATGGCTTTACCTTGAGCTTGTTCTGAAAATACAGTAAGCACTGCTTGGACTACAATTTTAGCTTTTTCAGGGTCTGGTGAAGAATAACCAATATCAAATATATCTCTATCTTTTGCCCCAGAAATAGTAATATCTTTTTTTAGCTTTTCAATAAAATCTAAACTGACAACAGCACCTGATTTATCGGCATTCAAATGTGCTAGATCAATAATTTTTTCTAAATTCGGTCTAGTAAACATCAATTGCTGAATAATTCTAATCAAGGCAGAAACGTCAGGCTCAATAACCATTCCCCTCATCAATGGCCTAATGACTGTTGAAGAATCAATATGCACTTTGGCTTTTGACTCAAACTTGTCAGGCATAGTGAATACATAAACCCAACCACATATAGAAACCAGAAAGGCTATCACCATGGCCACTCGTTTATATTTTAAAGTCCCTTTCAGGTAAAAATAAACTTCACTTAGTTCTTGCTGCATCTTTTCATGTGTTAAAGATAAAAGTTAAAACTGATTTTAAAAATAAGCATCAGGAATAATTAATATGTCGCCCGGCATCATTAAAACATTTGCGGACAAATCAGCGTCATCTATTAAATCATCAATTCTGACACGATATGATTTTAAATCACCATCCACCTCACGAATTACACTTGCTCTGTTGCCATCCGCAAATTGATTTAAACCGATATGTATAACAACATCCAATAAAGTCATGCCACGCTCATACGGTAATGATTGTCCTTGATATCGGCCAATACCGCCACCGCCCATTCCACCACCGCCCATTCCGCCGCCGCCCATTCCGCCGCCGCCCATTCCGCCGCCGCCCATTCCGCCACCGCCACCGATTCGGCCAATAACACGAATTTGCTGATCTCTTACTCCTTTAAACCCAGAAACCATCACGACGACCTGGGGACTTTTAACATATGTGGATAAAACTTTCTCTATATCTCTGGCTAGATGAAATGGTGATTTACCACTAGCCAACAACTCTTCAACTAGTGGCACAGTAATTTTTCCATCAGGCCTCACTGCTGCAGAGGTAGACAATTCAGGATTTCCCCATACAAAAATATTAACATTATCACCAGGTCCTATTTTGTAAGTATAATCCGACGCCTGTTTTACATCCTCTAAAAGTGGCTGAGAGCAACCAATCAAGCCAGCTAGCAAAACTGCAGAAACTATTCTTAAGTATCTAGTGAAATTTTTAAAAATTGCCATTCTTACTAATTCCTTTAACTAAATTTATTTCAATAATGCTCAAGTTCTTTAATTAATTGAGCACATTTTTCTTTGCCAGCAAACGTACGATTCTGTTTTTCAGCTAATGACATTGCCTGTTTTAACTCTACTAATGCTGTAGCTTTATTCCCAGTGTTCAAATGAGCAACGCCTAGATGATAACGAAGGTCAGGCATTTTAGGTTCTTTGAGGATCAACGATTCTAAAATTACCAATCCTTCTTTAGTTTTGCCATTTCTAATCAAAGCCCAAGCATAAGTATCTTTAAGAAAACTATTATCTAGTTTTTCAAATCCTTCAACCAGGACTAAAGCCTTTTGAATATCTTCAATTACCTCTGATTCTAACAGTAAAGCTGCAAGATTATTGATCGATAAAGTTAAATTAGGGTTTTTATCGAGAATTCTTTCATAAATTTTACGTGCATCCTGCTTATTACCTAACTGCTCATAAAGGCTTGCTAGCGCATTTAACAGTTGTTCGTTGTCTGGATTATCAATTATTGCATTTTGGTAAATCTTTATTGCAGCCGCAGGGTTCTTTTGTAAATTCGCTTCTACTTTCGCTAATGCTAAATATAAGGCGACAGACCTGTTAGGAGTAATTTTAATTTGATTTTCCAAAAATTGTTTAGCTTTACTATAATCCTTATTAACCATGTACAAATCACTTAGTACACCAACGATATTCATCTCTTCTTTGTGAATAGTATAATGTTTCTCAAGATAAACTATTGCTTTATCTCTCTGATTTATAGCCTCATATGACCGAACCAAATTAACCATAGAATCAAGGTGATTTGGGATTTTCTTTAGCAAAGTTTCATACAACTTTATGGCATCACTATATTGTGCTTTGCCTTGAAATATATTTGCTTGAAAGTAAGTCGGCACATCCTTATCTTTTGAAAATAATGCAATTTTTTGCACAACCTCTTGTGCTTCTTCCCATTTCCCCTCAGCAATATCTAGATCTGCTTTGTAATTTAATAAAACGACATTATTAGGCTTAATATTCAACGCTTTAATTAAAATTTCTCGCGCATTTTCTTTCTGATTAGCTTTTAAATATGAATTGAAAATAGGTATAAAAGCCTGAATATTAGCAGGATTAATATCTAATGCCTGCTTATAATTTTTAACAGCTTGAACTTGATCATTCTTAAAGGTATAACTCTGCCCCAGCAACATAAATGCGTTATCAGAGTTATTATTTGACCACACCACTTTATTCAATAAATCAATAGCTTCATCTACCTTGTTTCTGAATATCAACAATCTTGCTTTTAACAGACTCACCTCAGTAAAGTCTGAGTTCTCTTCTAAAAGAGAGATTATTGAACTTTCTGCATCGTCATATTTCTTATTATTCAAATCAATCTC
The DNA here is from genome assembly GCA_002928965.1 of Methylomonas sp. Taxonomy (GTDB): domain Bacteria; phylum Pseudomonadota; class Gammaproteobacteria; order Methylococcales; family Methylomonadaceae; genus Methylomonas. The sequence continues at coordinate 123,753 of PERU01000002.1, read as the reverse complement.
TATGAGTATTGCTCTTGCATTTAACCCATTTTTATCTGATTTATTTTTTTCTATTACCTTGTTAAGTCCTCTAGTAGCATCGCCTCCATAACCTGAAACTAACATCCATTTGGATAACTCAAGTATCCCTGAAGGGTTGCCATTCAATTCTTCTAACATTTTATTGAATTCAGTACTAACTCTGTCTTTTGCCTTAGCATTCAAAAATTCCAAGTAGATTATTCTTGCTTCAATCCTTTCTGGATTTCTCTCTACTATTTCCCTTAATATATTTTCTGCCAAGTCTAACTTATCAGACATTGAGTATATTGATGCCAAACTTATTTTAAAATTCACCTCATCAGGATAAATTTCAACTAACTGTTTATAACCATCTATAACAGATTCAATATCATTTGATTTAGCATTAATTCTAATTTTAAAAATTCTTAAGGGTAAATTTTTAGCATCAATCTTTAAAGCTAGATCAATTGATTCCATTGCTTTTGGAATATCATTACCCTCATAAGCCTGAGCTGCCTTTAAAGAAAGTGCATCAACGCTATTTGGATTTTTAACTAAGACTTCATTTACAATTTCTTTGGCTTGATCATTTTTTTTCTGCCTTAGATATACTGATGCTTTTAATAATTTGGCCTCTTCATTTTCCGGTTCTGAATTAAGAATGAAATCAGCTTGCTGAAAAACAGCATCAAGCTCTCCTAAAAGCAAATTAACCTTGCCCAATTTCTTTCTAGCATCCAGATTATTTGGATCAATTTCAATTGTTTTTTGAAGGTTCTCTCTCATGGCCTTAAAATTATTGTTTTTTTCATCCAATAAAGCCATGTAATAATATGTTTCAGATCGCTGATCATCACCTTGACTGGATGACTTCAATTCAAGAATAGCACTATCATAATCTCCTTTCTCGTATAAATCCTTACCCTTTTGTAAATGACTTTCCGCATCATTAATTTGTGAATCACAGGCAGTTATAACGAACAAAAGCACATAAAATAATGCTTTTAGCTGTATTTTATTTATAAATCTCAATATCACAGAATATATCCTATAAAAACAATTTTTGAAGTTGATAAATTTTATATAAATAGTGTTTTATAAATATTTATCAATATCATGAGCTTTTATCCCCCAAGCCAATAACTTTTCGATCCGTTCATTTGCTGTCTCCACACGTGCAGCCATTATTTCAAACAAACCTTTTAAGAAAAAATAACCAGTTGCAGGATGAGCATCAAGATATTCACTCAACATGTCACTGCGTATTTCCAAAACACATGCGTCAGTTAATGCCTTAACCGTGGCTATTCGTCGGTGTTTACCATATAAACAAATGTCGCCAAATAACGAACCTGCTTCTAAATCACAAAGACCTGGTGTTACTTTCAAATCCCTGTCTAAGTCGACTCCTCCGTATACGCGAACACTACCCTCTTCGACTAAAAACAGTGTGCTGCCAATTTCATCTTTTTCGATAATTTTGTCACCAGACTTATACCATGTACGCGTCCATGAATTTCCTTCCGTCATTTCGGCACCGCTTAAAATCTCTTTAATTATTTGTTTCATACTATCTTTTCATTGTTTATTAACATGAAGATAACAAAACTAAAAGGTATAATAATCTATCAACTATTTTTAAGTCTTTTGACACTGTACATCAATGCAAAATTCTATTTTTTTCAGTTACTTGACCTGCTTTATCGCGTATCTTGCCCTATTTGTTTTCGCATTGCTTAGAAAAATTCGATATTGGCCATTTATCATAGTAATAATCATATCTATTGCGTGGAGTGCTAGTATTGTTAAGACAACAATGGATGATCAATATTTCTTGGCAGACACATTGCTTTTTGAAACACTCAAAAATACTGCTTGGTTTCTAATGCTGGTAAATATTTTATCAGCACAGCAATTTGGTAACGACTATCGCCCAATTTTGCGATTAAAACTTACTTTACCCGTCTTCTTAATCAGTATCGCAGTCCTTAGCTTAGAGGTTTTTCCAAACCTATTGACTCTCCTACAACAAAATTTTAATTTTGAACCTCGTTTTTTTGGTCATGTGATATTTTCGGTTTTTGGTCTTATTCTTACTGAACAAGTTTACAGAAATACCCCATTAAATCAGCGTTGGAACTTGAAGTTTTTATGCCTTGCTGCCGGCTCATTATTTGTCTTTGATCTCATTATCTACAGCAAATCTCTTCTATTCAAACAGATAGATATATCATTATGGCAATCGAGAGGTATTGTAAATACCCTAATAACACCATTTCTGGCTATTGCTCTAACCAGAATTGATTCAACTAATTTCATAAACTCCCAATCCTCACCCAGAAAAACAATTTTTTACACAACCATCTTATTTGGTTGCGGCTTTTATCTTATTCTCATGTCAGGTGTTGGTTATTATTTGCTACATGCAAACGCTGAATGGGGAGAAACCATTCAAACTATTTTCATCTTTCTAGCAATTCTTTTAATGTTGTTATCTTTTTCTTCAGGAAGAATCAGAGCTTTAGCCAAAGTTTATTTCGTAAAACACTTCTTCCATTATAGCTACGATTACCGTGATGAATGGTTAAAGATTAGCAAAGCATTAGCCGAACTTGAATCAATGGAAGAGCTAAAAAATTTTATCATCAACACACTGACTAAACTAGTAGAAAGCAGCGGCGGTGGTTTGTGGCTAAAAGATGACCAAGGTCAGTTTTTTTTGGCCGCTCAACTTAATTTAAGCTTAACCTTTCATGAATTAGATCACCTTAGAATGAGCCAAGTTTTACCAGATTACCTAACCAACAAGCAATGGGTGATCGATTTTTATGAGCTAGCACACGCTCCTGAAGTATACGATGACATTGATTTATCCCCTTGGTGTTATGACGATAGCAAAGTGTGGTTAATCGTACCCTTATTTCATCTCAATCATTTGGAAGCATTTGTTGTACTGACTCAACCCAGAGTTCCTAGAAAATTGAACTGGGAAGACCACGATCTGCTAAAAACTGTCGGTATGCAACTCGCCAATGCCCTAGCGCTTAACAAAGCCAGCGAAGCTCTGGCCAGCAATCGTCAATTTGAAACTTATCACCGTCTATCGGCTTACCTGGTTCACGACTTAAAAAACATCGCAGCACAAATGGCATTGATTGTTAAAAACTCGGACAAACACAAACATAATCCCGAGTTTATTGACGACACTGTCGATACACTCAAACATGCTGTCAATAAAATGCAACATATCATTGAACAGCTAAAACAAGGTAAAACTTCGACTATTGCCACTTCCCAAGTCAACTTGGTTGATGTTATCAAACGCATTCATCACCAACATAATGGCACCCCACCCTTGCAGGTAGAGACCACACTTACTGAGTGCTTTATAAAAACTGATCAAGCCAAACTGACTAATGTTCTATCAAATCTAGTTCAAAACGCTCAAGATGCAACCCAAAGACCCGACGGTTACGTTAAACTTGTTTTGACGGCCATTGCCGACTATGCTGTCATCCGAATTATTGACAATGGTACCGGCATGACATCTTCATTCATAGCCGAACGATTATTCAAGCCCTTCGACACAACCAAAGGCAACGCTGGCATGGGAATTGGCGCATACGAAGCCCGTGATTTCGTTTTAAAAAGTTCCGGTCAAATAGATGTTGAAAGTCAACCAGATCATGGAACCACCATCATCCTGCAATTACCATTAATTAAATTTGAACACCATGAGCCAACCCAACCTGCTATTGATAGTTGAAGATGATCCTGGACTACAAAAACAACTTAAATGGAGTCTAGACCAATATGACATCGTCATAGCCGGAAATCGTTCAGAAGCAATTGCCGCACTTAGAAGATACACGCCTGATGTTGTTACATTGGATCTCGGACTGCCACCTGACCCCACAAATGCCAGCGAAGGCCTTGCTACTCTCAAGGAAATGCTTGATTTAGCGCCGCACACTAAAATAATTGTTGTTACGGGCAACGACGACAGAAGCAATGCTATCGCTGCCATTGCACAGGGCGCATACGATTTTTATCAAAAACCTATTGATTCTGATGTATTAAATCTTATCATTGCTAGAGCATTTCACTTGCAAGCCCTGGAACATGACTTCCGCACTTTGCAACAACAGCAGACCTTTGCGAGCAACATCATTGCCACCAGCCCACAAATGTTGGCAGTTATGCGCATGGTTGAACGCATTTCACCCACAAATGCAACAGTTTTATTGTTAGGTGAAAGCGGTACGGGTAAAGAAGTGTTAGCAAAAGCAATTCATACGCAAAGCCAACGAGCAAACATGCCGTTTGTTGCCGTCAATTGTGCGGCAATTCCAGAAAACTTATTAGAAAGTGAATTGTTCGGCTATGAAAAAGGCGCCTTTACAGGAGCTGTCACCCAAACCAAAGGCAAGATTGAATACGCAGAAGGCGGCACATTTTTCCTTGATGAAATTGGTGATTTACCCATTGGACTTCAAGCAAAATTATTACGCTTTATTCAAGAACGTGTTATCGAACGCATCGGTGGTCGCAAAGAAATTCCTGTTGATGTTCGTATTATCTGCGCCACTCATCGCAACCTACAAAACCTAATCGATCAAACTCTGTTCAGAGCCGATTTATATTATCGATTAAGTGAAATCAGCATTGAAATTCCTGCCTTGAGAGAACGTGAAGGGGATATCTTGGCGATTGCAAATGCCTTACTAAAACGTTATTGCAAAAACAATAACTCTAAAGAAAAACGCTTTGCGCCAGAAACAGCACAAGCCTTGGAAACCTATGGATGGCCAGGGAATATCAGGGAAATGGAAAACAAATTAAAGCGAGCAGTGATTTTATCTGACTCTGGTCTGATAACACTCGAAGATATGGAAATGGTCGAATACCGTGACACAGCCATGCCCTTAAATTTGAAAGCGGTTCGAGAAGCGGCTGAAGTGGCCGCCATAAAACGGGCATTACTTTACAGTGATTACAACATTTCAGAAACATCAAAATTATTGGGGATAGCAAGACCAACGCTATATAGCTTGGTTGATAAACACGGATTACATGAATTGATTCGACACCAAATAGATCAGATATAAGCTAATGAACATCAGGTCTTTTGTCGCACGACCAAATTACCAGATTCTTTAGCGGGTATGGGGTGATTGGACTTTTGATACCACGACAGAATTTGTTTGACATAATTTTGGGTTTCAGGGTAAGGCGGTATACCATGATAACGCTCTACAGCACCCTCACCCGCATTATAAGCTGCCAACACCAAATCCACCTTACCTTCGAAATGACGTAACAACCAATGCAAATAAGCAGTTCCGCCTTTAATGTTTTGTATTGGATCCCAACTATCCTCAACCCCAAACCGGGCTGCAGTTTCTGGAATCAGTTGCATCAAACCTTGAGCATGTTTATTGGACGCCGCCTTAATATTGAAAGCCGATTCAGCTCGAATAACAGCCATCACCAATTCTGGATCGATACCGTAATAGGGTGCTATCTGATTTACCCAACCCGCAACCACTTGTTTATTGGGATTCGTCACAGTGACTAGTTTTAATTCAGGAATTGAGGGTGTTGGATTTTTACAGGCCTGATCTTCCACCGGCGCTAAATCGGCATAACGCGCCAACATTTTTTGAGCATGCGTATCACCCTTCTCAGCGGCATGTTTAAACCAATACATTGCGACTGACAAGTCCCGTGATCTGCCACGACCATTAAAATACATAAAACCCAAATCATAAGCAGACTCAACATCCCCTTTTAAAGCAGCTTGGCAATAGAGCTTAAAGGCTTGCTGAAAATCTTGCTTAATTCCATCACGACCATGCTCGTAATTAACTGCCAAAATCCGCATTACATCTGCCGACTGCTCACTCACCTCTGCCAATGCATCTCCATCGAACAATTTGACTAGCAGTAAAACAATCACACTGTATTTTTTAATCATAAAACCCGATGCATTAAAATTTTCGTTTGGATGAGAATACGTAACTTGATGTAAAAGTCTTGTCACTAAACCAGGATTAAACAACAAATACCCAAAGTAGTACACTGCTCTAAAGGACAATTAAAATATAAACATAATTACACACCTTTTATTAGGCCTTAGTAAATGCTGTATCGCCCCATTGTTTGATGGCTCCAAACGTTGAGAGATTAAAAATTCACAGAAAACACTACCACGAACTGTTTATCGAAATTCGGTAGCAGGTAGCTCGCATACCGCATATGCATGGGCAAATATTATCAAAAAGGGCAACAATTCGATCAATTTCAGACTAGTCTGATCGCATGAATGTAATGTTAAATTGGTTGCGGTAAATGCAAACTGCAGTTTAAACCAGAAAAATAACACGGAATTGGTCAATTCGCTGGATTAAGAAATCAGGGAATTTAGGGGACAGGTCAACGAGATAGAAGAAGTGCCGAAAGGGAAGCTTCCACCATCCCTACTATTTTCCAATATTTAATTTAATCCAATGATATAGCCTGAGCAAATCCGGATGCATGTTATCGATTGCTGACTGAGTCGTAATGAAGTATGGAGCCCTTATGCCATGATAATTCATGTCTTTCCCAACCCGTTGGAACTCTATCCCCGAACGGTGCAATAATCTTGGTAAAAATGGCTCCATCATTGCAAACACATTTGTACGGTGATTCATTTCTGTCATTACAGTTGCAGCGAGAAAACAGGCAATTGCTATCAAGGAAAAACTTCGCCGCTCCTCATCAGAGACATTCAACCCGTTTATTTCACCAAAACGCGTTAATGACTCTCCATCACGTCGACGAAATTTACTGTCTACCGCTAAACGTGATATTTCACAAACAGACGACATGTCTAATTCCATACTATCAATCAGCGGTTGATTTAGACTTGATTTACAGTATTTTCCAAGCGGTAAAAGCCCATTTTCAACTTTTTCTAAAGCTGGCACTAACCTAACGCATCCCGCAGGGGTATTACTTCTAATATGCGTTATCAAACAATGCATAGAATCGGAATCAAATTCATCCGTTTCCAAACCATTACCAGAGGGATCTACAGATTGGTATTTAAATTCTTCACAATAAACCCTATGTCGAATCCTAAAAACTTCTTTTTTTTGAACATCGGATACAGCCAATTCAAGCTTAAAAAACTGCTCAAATGCCTCGGTTAAAGATGATTTGGATTCTTCTTTCAACATGGAAGTCGATGATTTTTTATATACAGATTTATAAGCAATTCGATCGTAGCAGATATTCAATCCGATCATTTGCCGCTTCCAGACGGCTAGCCGTAATTTCAGAAAGGGCTTTTAAGAAAAGATAACCCTCGATAGGATGATCATCAAGATAAACACTTAACATGTCGTTACGAATTTCAACTAGAACAATTTCACTTAATGCAACAACAGAAGCCGATCTGCGATGGGTTCCATAAAGACAAATATCACCAAATATGTCCCCTTTACTCAAATCACATAACCCCTCGGTGAGTAATATATCTACATCATGTTCATCACCACTCAGAACACGGACATTACCCTCATCTATTAAAAAAAACGCACTCCCAACATCACCTTTTTGAAAGATTTTTTCGCCCGCTTTGTATTTAACATACTTCCAAGCAACACCTTCCAATAAACGGGGACTACTTAAAATTTCATCAAGCAAATGTTTCATACTCAATTTTCCCTCCAAGCCCCACTCGGAATGAGCAATTAAATAAACTGATACAGTACTAAAGATGTCGCGAAAAAATAAACGCCACCTTTGAAAAAGGGGGACTAGGGCAGATTTTTTTTAAGAATCTCCCCCAACGCTTCTTTTTCAAAGATGGCGAGTAAATCGTGCTTTGGAAAGACCAGAATTCTGGACGATATTTACAACCAAATCCTAAGGATACCTAATTCTTAGTCAGATTCATGCAGGTACTCGTCATTCCGGCATACCCTCCGGGACAAAAGCTGATTGCCGGAATCCAGTTCTCATGGATGGATTGAACCATCCGCGGGCGCTGAATGCCCCGCTTCCAGGCGGGCATGACGGCAGTTTTAAATATAATTTAAAAACTCTTCCATCTCTTTAGCCCTTCAAATTTCGACTTATCTTATCGCTGACCTTCCGGGTTGTGGCAAGGGTGTGAGAATCAAAAAAACGAAATTTGAAGTGCCATATCTAGACATATCTACTAAGTATAGGTGTGTCACATAAGTTTTGGCGCAAAAAAATAGCCAAAATCATTAATATCAAGCGCGTCCGACAAGCAAAAACTTTTGCAACGATTAATATTTCACCTCAAGACTCAAACCACAGGCTTTAGCAATAATGTTCTTTTGAATTCGAATGGGCCTGGTTGAAAATATTTACCCCTGTTCTTGCCGTTTCGGTATTACAAAAGCTAAGCAAATTCAGTACCTCAGCTAGCTCGGAGCAGAAATCTGTTGATTCTTTGTACCCTACAAGGTAGCGATCAAAAGACGTGTATAGTGGCTTTCACGGTATTAAAGCCACTAAACCCTAACGAGTGGAAGTCGTTTAAGCCGTTTTCTGTTTTAGAAGGTCAGAATACACTCTAAAGCCATTTTTATAATCCTTCTTCCACAATGCATTTGCCATAATATTTTCAATATTACATTTCAATGGAATTCTCTTACCTCTATGACTGCAAGGTTCGCCGATTTGATCAGCTGAAAAGCCGACTTTTCGAATGGCAGATGCAAGAGATGGTGCAACCAACAAATATAAATCCTTTCTATTGTTTTGTTTACAATACAGCGCTACGGCACGAATCAAACCCCAGGTCAGGATTAACCCTAAGTTTTTGTAATTATGTAGCACTGTAACATTTGTATTTTCGAAAACATTCTCTTCCGTCAAAATGCCGTAGGGTGCAAACCTTTTAGCAGAAAAACGCCGCACTTCTTTCAATACACAAAGCCTGGACAACTCAACTGATTGCAGATACTCGCCAGTGCTTAATTTTTTTTCTAAATTACAATGTTTCTCAAAAGGCAATGAGGAGTTTTCGGGCAATACGAGGCGTAAAGCACCCACCCAATGCCCGCGATGCTTGTCTCTAACCAAAAAATGCACTGAATGATTATCCCATTTATCATATTCCTGCTGATCGGGGAACAGTTCTTTATCCTCAAATCCCATTTCATCACAATATACCTGATACCTAATATTGTAATGAAGTTGCTTACTTTCAGGTGTATCAGCCAAAAAAACATCAAAGTTTCCATCAAACGAATGTTCATTTGTCATTATCCAATTACCTAATAGAGTCCATGTGAAATTTAGTTAAGATCTAACCATAAATATCTCCGGTTATCCTAATGATAAGCAAAAAAATCAACCCTATTATGGATTGAAGTTTTGCGACTTTACTGAGAAAGTCATCGTGGGCGATACCTGTATCGAACCGAAGGCCATGGAACCGAGACTGGCGCCCACCCCAACTTTCATTGGCCGCTGTGATGCTGAACTTTCATGATCGTTAGGATAAATCAAAAACACGGAATCATTATATATATACAACCCACTATGCACGATTAAAAACACATTAAGATTTAGATTAAAGTTTGATTAAGACCCACAATGGTTTACCAAAGCACCTGTCGTGAACTTAAAATTTGACAGAAATTCTGGTCTTACCAACGCACAGCCTACTCGCCCCCCTTTGACAAAATGATGACAAGCCCCCTCTCCAGCCTCCAGCGATTTCATAATAACGCATCCTGCTACAGGCAAAGTGTCAGAAAATCTTACAACTTGCAATCTACCCCTCAATGTGCGCCAACTCTGTTAACTGATAAAGCTCAGCCTCAATCCAAGCGACTTTACCCCCTTCAGACATTGCGTATATTTTTTCACTAGTTCGATTAATGCAATAAAGATAGCGAAGTGTCAGAAAATCTTACACGCGAGATTTACCTTTAAATGCAATGTAGCGCCAGGGTATCGCATCGCAACAAGGCCAAAATCACAAAATGGCTCACCCCCCTTTACCCCTTTGACCCATCACTTGTTTGTTCTTTCATATGAGCATGTCAGTTTTTTTTACACATTCTACTTAAGCATAGTGATATGCATGCCTAACACCATCAAATACACAACTTCTTATGCTTGATTTTAATAGACTTTTTTAAAAATATAACAAACTGGCACACAACATGCTTTGCTTATAACGAGTTCACTCTTCAACCATAAGGAAAAAATCATGAAAACAAAATCATTACTCACAGCAGCAATCAGCCTTGCATTAATAAGCTCGGTTAATTCAGCCGAAGCTGGCGCGATCGCCACATCAGGCATTCAAGTCTCAAATTTCGAAATTTATGTTGGACAAAATACAAGCGGCAGCATACTTGATCGTAGCCAATTGGGTAATCTTACATACGTTAGCAGCGCAAGCACTTCAGCAACCCTAAATGGCGTTACCGTAACTTCTGGTACTGTTGTTGAAACCGATGCCTCTGTTGGTATTGATTTATTGTCATCGATAGGTGTCTCAAACCCTGGACATACCGACAACGTTTTCAACAGCCACCAGTATTCATCTGCTTTCGGAAACCCACTGGTAGGTGCAAGCTTTGCATTTGGTGATCAAAACGAAACAGGCAGCCCAATTACTGGCATAACTGGCGCATCTACACCGGCAAATTTATATAACCAATCTACAGCGTCTATCCACGGATCAGGTGTAGGTGGCGCTACAAGTAATAATGGTTTGGTAGCTGACTGGCAATTTGTAGCCGGGTTTAGTGACTACCTGACATTCAGCTACGATGTTACGGCCTATCTAGAGTCGTTTGTAACGATTGACTCTGTTGCCCCTACGTCTGCCCAATCAGGCGGTTCTATTCAATTTTTATTGACTGATCTTAACGATCCGTTTGCAACCAACCTGTTAACTGGCGCCACATCATTCACATGGACAACCGGTAGAAATGCGCCTTTAGGTAACGGTCTCCCTAGTGTAGCAGGCTTAGCCACAGGCGTTGGCGTTCCGCTTCTTAACGTAGCGCAAACAGCAACAACCAGCGCAGCCTTGATTGCTGGCAGAACATATAACTTGACAGCAAACATCTTTACCAGTGCAAACGTACAATCAGTCCCAGAGCCAAGTGTACTGGCTTTAATGGGTCTTGGCTTGTTAGGAATGGCAAGTATGCGTAAACGTAGCGCATAAACTTTTAATTAAGTTTTGACACCAAAGGGCTATACTTTACGGTATAGCCCTTTTTTGTGGAGTTATCTATGCCTAGTTTTGCCGTGGCCAAAACTTTTTGTCGCGAACTGATAGTAAAGCGGTCCTCAACTCGAGAAACGGAACCGGACCTGGTAATGGACGACCCGGATAAGGTCGCCGCTTATACCCGGGCAGGCCGAGAAGATGGCGTGATGGCACCAGTCTATCTTTTTCATTGCGCCCAGATTTGTGAAATCATCAAGCCAGGCGACACTGTGCTGGATCTTGGTTGCGGCCCCGCAACACAACTAGCTATGATCGCCCGTCTCAATCCAGAAACACACTTTATCGGTATGGATTTATCGAACGAAATGCTGGATAAAGCCGGCGACTATATTGCACAACAAAATTTATCGAATATCGAGTTTAGGCAAGGCGATATCACACAATTGGTCACCATAGCCGATGCCAGTATTGATGCGGTCATGAGCACAGTAGTGTTACACCATTTACCTGACCTGAAATCGCTGGGAAACACTTTCGCCGAAATAAAGCGCGTTTTAAAGCCAGACGGCGGTCTTTATTTGGTTGATTTTGGTCATTTAAAATCCGAGAAGTCCATTCGAGATTTTGCTTATCAATACGCCGATCGGCAGGCTGAGTTATTTACACTGGATTACCTTTATTCCTTACGCGCAGCCTTTTGGCCTGATGATTTTTCTAATCTTTACCAAAAACATCTCTCCAGTTTCGGAAAATTCTATAAAACTTTTGTTATGCCTTATATGATGGTAGTTAAATCACCTGCCAGACGAGAGTCCGATGTTGCTTTACAACAGCAATTACAATCATTAAAGCTTAACATGCCAAAATATCATCAAACCGATTTAAAGGATTTAATGATATTTTTTAAGCTAGGTGGATTAAAGTCCAAATACTTGAACTAAAAATCCCAATAAAGCTGTCTATATGGATTTCCTGAGGGTCTTTTCTGTTAAAGGCTGGCACTTACCAATACGAAATCCCACAGCCAATGTTTCTGATTGATCGATACCATACACGTCAAACAAGCTTTTTTCTGTTTGAGCAATCAATTGTCGATGCGCTTCAGAAAAGGCTTCCAAAGCATTAGCTTTTGCTCGATAAATCAACAAAGGTAAACCTACAATAGGCTGAAACGCCAACCCCTGCCGTGCAGTCTCCAACCAAACGCGCTGCAGCGACCGACCTGCCTGAATAAAACCAACGCTGTCAGGATTTTTTACAGTTATTTGCCCCATAACAGCCGAGTTTTGACAGTTGTACCAACACTTGGCACCAATCACCCGAGATAAGCCTAAATAGTTTGCCAGACCAACAAACCACCAGAAACGCATCAAAGGGAAAAACAGTTTTTCAATCGGATTTAAACCCAAGGTACCAACGGGCATGCCATCCTGAGTTTCTTCCAATTGCTTCTGATTCCAGCGGATCTTGTCGAATAAAAAACCGTGAATATCCTTACGTTCGAACACTAGGCGGTCATTCACCATTAAAACTTTGGCCAAAGCTTTAATGGTTTTAGCATCATGTACAAAATAACCCTTTACGCCTTCCACTTGCTTTATGGAATCAATAAGCTTTTGAACAGCTTCAGTGGATAATTGCTCGTCTTGAAAATGGAATCGATTGGTTTCTCGGGTAAAAATAGCCGGGTAAAGCGGGTCATCAACAGCTGTAGCCGATTCAAAATCAAAACAAGCCACATAATCAGGGTTTTGCGGGTCTGGGAATAATTTTAGCTGGACCTCGCAGCCTAAATGTCCAGAAGCAATAGCGATATTTTCGATCACCGCACCATGAGCAATATAAGCAGCGGCCTGCTGATAGTTGTAGTAGGAATCGTCTCGCTCAGGCAAGTTAAATAAATTTATTCGTGACCAATCTGCAGACGCTTCTAACCGCCAAGGCTGTACGTTATCACCCGAGGGCGCTTGAACGGCAGCTGCTAATACTTTTTCTATAATTTGCCTCTCCATTTCAACCTTCTTTGTCATGTTTTGTTATTTATTATTAAGCATCCCAAGAAACTGTTTCCTTGCAAACCAAATCCCCGTCTTCTGTATCAGATTAGCATTACCTCCCGGCCGCCAAGTTTTAACTAGCCTATTGGTATAGGCATCAAACTGTAAGCCCCACGGTGCAGCCAATACCTTACCTCGCTTCAACAATATTTTTAATGCTTGTGTAGCCGCTATCCCAGCACATAATTCACAGGCCATAGGTGTAGAAGGCCCTTTATGGTTCAATAAATCGACCTTACTGTGATCTACCAGATAGCCCCGCTGCAACATTGCCGGTGACAAACCCAGCAAAAAATGCAAAATTTTGTCGGTTTCCGATTTACCCTTCAATTTGAAGTAGTCTTCGAACGTCATTTGCCCCGGCAAAAAATTCAACAATGCCGTGCCCATACCCAAAGGTGCTGCAGTAATCGCTGGTATGCCTTGCTCCGCACAGTATGCAAACACCATTTCCCTTGCTTCAAATGCAAAAAAATCCAAGGCATCCACATACAAATCAACGCCTGTAAAGAAATCCGACAGGTTCGTTGCTGTAACGCCCTCAGGAAACTTTTTTATATGAAGATCAGGATTGATGTCTTGTGCCATTTCCGCCAACACATCGGTTTTTGGTCTATTAAGGTGAGCAACAGTAGCGCCCGCTTGACGGTTAAAATTGGGCAATTCAAAGTTGTCGAAATCAGCAATATGGAAAACACCAATACCTAACCGGGTCAACGTCAATAAATGACTACCGCCTACGCCGCCCAAGCCAGCGATAGCAATTTTTTTGCCATTGAGCATCAGCTGCTCTTGTTCTGTGACCCAGCCAATATTTCGCGAAAATGCTTGTTGATAGTTAAAGGTCGTCATCGTCTTAACCATAATTATTCACAGACAAGTTTGTACTGTGTTGTTTGCTATACTGTCAACGTATTTATAACAGTAAATGGCAATGAGTCTTAGCTTGCAACTAAGCTAACAATATACTTGGGCCAACTTTTTTATGATTCCTTCATTATCAATACCATGGCGTCAGTAGTCATTGCAGTATCAACCAAGATGCTTTCGCATAACCGCATGCGGTTCGTAATGACAGTGACAGGTATCGCCATAGCCTTTTTTCTAGCTGCCGCACAAATTGGTCTTTTGGTGGGCTGGGTTAATACTAACAGCGCAATCATTAACAATGCCGGAGTCGATATCTGGGTAATGGCCAAAGAAACACGCACAATTGACTATGGGACAGCAATACCTAGGCAGCGTATTCAGCAAGTCAGAAGTGTAGAGGGTGTGTCATGGGCTGAAGGAATGTTGGTAGGCTGGATCAACTGGCAACATCCTGAAGGTAAAAACATTACTGTGGAAGTGATTGGGCTGGACACCAGCAATGCTGGCGGCCCCTGGAAGCTGATAGAAGGCAATTTAGAATCGATGCATCTACCCAAAACAGTCATCGTTGACGAACTTTCCAAAAACGCCCTCGGTGTCTCACAGATTGGTGACTCCGCTGAAATGCAAGGCAAACGCGCAACCATAGGTGGTTTTTCGCAAGAAGTCCGTACCTTTACTGCAGCACCTTTTATATTCACATCCATTAAAAACGCTTTGGAATATGTGCCTTACTACCGTGATGATGAAATCTCTTATGTACTGGCTCGAATCAAACCGAATACCGATATTTTAGCCGTCCGAGACCGCGTTGCAGATGAAGTTTCCAATGTAGAAGTCTTAACCACTGCTGAATTTGCCGTTCGTTCAGTAAAGTACTGGATGTTGGAAACAGGGGTTGGGATTACTGTGATTATTACTGCAGTCTTAGGTCTACTGGTTGGCGCTGTGATAATGAGCCAAACCTTGTTTGCAATTACCCAGGATCACATAGGCAATTACGCTACCTTACTAGCATTGGGCTTCCATCAGAAAACCTTGCGCCAAATAGTGTTAGCGCAAAGCATAACATTGGGCGGTTTGGGCATTATCGTTGGCTTAATCCTATTTTTTCTGGCGTGTAACGCTTCGGCCCGAAGCCCCATTCCACTGGAGACTACTACTACGGTAACGACAGGATTAGTCGCCTTTTCATTGCTGTGTTGTATAGCGTCTTCCTGGTTTTCAATTCGGGCGATTTTTAAGCTGGATCCTGTTTCGGTATTTCACGGATGAAAAGTATATTGACCTGCCAAGGCATCACCAAAAATTACGGCGCCGGCGACATTATCGAAAAAGTACTAAAACCAGTGGATCTAGAATTTTTTGAAGGCCAAGCCTCGGTTTTAATTGGCCCATCGGGTTCAGGAAAAACTACCTTGTTATCCATTTTGGGCTGCTTGTTGGCACCTAGCGAAGGTCAGCTTCTGATTGCCGAACAAGGTGTAAACTTTTCCGACAAAAGTAGTTTGACCGAGGTCAGGCGACAGAAGCTGGGGTTTATTTTTCAGCACGCTCAACTTTTGCCTTTCTTAACAATTGAAGAAAACCTTGCTATTGTCGGCCGCAATGCGGGTTTGGATGAAACCGACATCAAACAACGCCTGGATAATTTATTACAGCGGCTAGAATTACGAGCGATGCGTTATAAACATCCAAATCAACTTAGCGGCGGCCAAAGACAGCGGGTAGCTATCGCAAGAGCCTTGTTGCATCGACCATCTATCGTACTGGCCGACGAACCCACTGCAGCACTGGACTGGCAGACTGGCAAAACCGTGGTTGAGTTATTGCTGGAGCAAGCTCGTCTGGAAAAAGCTGTTTTGGTCGTTGTAACGCACGATACCCGCATGCTACCGCTATTTGATCGTATTTTGTCGATTGCCGATGGACTGTTAAGCGAGCAACAACAGACTGCCACTACCGACAATACCTTCTATACTCAATCGTAACCTTATCGCCGGACTTTTCCAATGCGACATCTTGCCACTTTATTTTTAACGATGACCCCGTTATTTATCAATTCAGCCGCATGGGCAGAACAGCGCTGGATTCAAGGTATTGGTTATATAGAACCGGTCAGCGAAGTACGCAGATTATCCTTTAAGCACCCCGGCATTCTGAGCGAGTATAAGATTGGATTAGGACAAACCGTGGTCGCTGGCGAGGTACTGGCCACACAACAAAACAAAGAAGAACAAACCGCAGTCGCTGTGGCGGAATCCAAGGTTCTGGCTGCTAAAGCGGATTTGGAAAAAGTATTGGCTGGCGTTAACCCTTATGAAATCGAAGCCAAGAAAAATGCCCAACACGTCGCCACATTGGATGCAGAATACGCCCGCCGTAAACTCGATCGTATCGAACAATTACGCAGCAATAAATTTGCCTCAGAAGATGATCGCGATTTAGCTGAAACCAATGCCAAGCTGAAACAGGCTGACAGTCGCCGATTGACTGCCGAGTCTCGTTTTTTGACACATTTTGTGAGGGATGTCGACAAACAGTTGGCACTGGCCCAAGTCGCGGTTGCAGAAGCACAGTTACAATCAGCCAAGCAACGGCTCGCGGAAACCTATTTAGTGGCGCCAATAGATGGCACAGTGTTGGAGACCATTCTGCGGGTTGGCGAATCCACTTTTTCGGTCGGCAGTCCAGAGCCTGCTGTACTTCTGGGTGACATGACAAAATTACGTGTTAGAGCGGAAATTGATGAAAATTTTGCTTTAGCCTTAAAAGATGGTCAAAAAGCCATTATTTTTGGCCGAGGCCTGGGTGATAAGGAGATAACAGCTCATGTAAGTTTGGTGAAAAAAATCATGGGTGAAAAAACTGTGTTTGCCAAGACTGCTACCGAACGTAAAGATATCGATATTATTCAGGTATTTGTAGAACCGGATGTGCCATTTATGACGCCTATTGGCTTGCAAGTAAACGTTAAAATTGCGATCCAATAATAGCTCGCCTCCTTTACCCGCAATCAATTAGTCAATCGAATTGAGAAAAGCCGAAAGTCTAAGCTATTCGATTAATCATTTTACTGAGGATAAAACTGAAAATTTTGCCATTTGAATCTGCAGGGTTTTGGGATTTTGCAGATAAAACAGCATCACATGAGCCTTGTCTTAAAAGTATCCAACCCAATTCTGTTAAAGGTTTTTAAAGATAAGAGACACGTTCAATGAGGGCCGATTTGACAATCAATGCCCCGTATCAACGAGGGGCTAAGTCCAAGAAACTGGTCATCATGAAAGTCACACCGGACTGTTAGGCATTATGCTAAAGCCGGTGACAGGCCATGCTAGCATGGCGGACTTTTCGGGTTTAGCGGCAGCAGTTTGCTAATCAGGAACTTAACTAATCAGGGGGGTGGGTAATTATGAATCAGATTAGCGCGGATATTTTTACGCAACTGCATATCGATGTTGCCAGAAACTCAACAGATGATTTTAATTTGTTTCACGACAGTAAAAACTGGTTCAAAATCCAGGGCAATCCATTTGAAGGGCCCATTACGTTGGGTTTTCAATTAGAGTCCCTGATCGAAGGTAAAATCAACGCATTCCGGCAATTGGCGAATGAACAGGAGTTGATTAAACAGCATGATTTGCACTTTAGTAATTATCAATTTACTTTTGCCAATGTCATTAAAGCAGGCCAGATAATCGAAGTCGAAATCAAGGCTTCTCAATTCAAACAGTTACCTGTGCCAGTGCTTAGCAATCGAATCATGGTCAAAAGTAATACGAATCTGGCCCTATTAGGTTATAAGAAAGAGACTACTGAACCTCTCTATTTGCCGGATGCTGATTTTTCTAGTTATGGCAATCTGCGTCAACAGATCGACCGCAGCTTTCTATCCAGTGGACATTTCCTAAAGCGCAAATTCATGACCACTAGCAATGCTAAAAACTTTTTGTGCGGCTCACTGCGTGATCAAACAGAATTTTTTGATGAGTTGCAGGATAAGGTGGTTTTTCCGGAGATGTTCCCCTGCGCCTTACTATCGAGCGCATTATTGGAAAAGGCCTTAAAAAAGCGCCATGATTTTGAAAAAAATCCGATGGTGTATACCTCGCATAAAATAAGCATTGATCGGCATCTTTTGACACGATTAAAAAGTAACGATGTGTTACATATTCTGATTAAGCCGGCAGAGAGTTCAGCTGAGCATGATTTTGGTGAAATATCAGCGACAGCATTGGATTATGAATGTTACGGTTTGTTTGATAACAACGACTTACTATTTCGAGCGCTAATATCACTAACTCCCTTGGCATTGATTATCTAATTGCTCTGTCTTTGGTAATTCTGGCTATTTCTTTTCCTGCTCTGGACGGGTTTTGTGTTCCTGGAGTTCACCTTTGCTAAGCACATAATAGGTTTTACCCACAATAGTAGGGCAACATCTGGCGTCGTTCTCATCATGAGACAGGGTGCCAAGTTCTATAAAGTTATCTTTAACTGTTACTGAATTAACATGCCGCTCAAGTTCTCCGCCGATACGAATAGTACCAATCAGCTTAATGGTTTTTTTAACACGACTGAACACAGCCATATACTGATCGAAATCATCGCCGCCAGCAGTCTCTATGACGTAATTGACCACAAGATCGGCTGAGCCGTCATGATTGATGTCGCCAGAGGCAGAAACACGGGATTTTTTGTGTTCTTTCCCCCCTGCTTGCTTCACATGTTTTTTTATAAATGCATTGACAATGGCTTTGTCAGCACTTGCGGCAGTGACGTAAGAACTGTTGAAAACTAGCAGTAGTGTGATCAGTGCCAGGAGGGTATTTTTCATTAAGTGTCCGTGATTTAAAAAAATAGATTTTAAGCGCTAACCGATTAGCCTCAGGATACATCGACAAAAGCGTGAAGTGGATTGGGTATTTAAGGGTAATATTTATAAAAAACATTCTAAATCATTGTGTTACATACCATCCGTTTAACACCTGAAGCAAATCCGTGTTCTTTAACTGCCATGCAGTTTAGCTTTGGATTTTTCAACTCCAAAGCTGATGCATTCTAAGAGTTTTAAGCAAGCAATAGTGCGGGTTAATAGCGAAAATTAAAATTTTGGTAACTATTCAGCAATGATTAATTATCCCAACTAGCACTGTACCCGCAGGGCATAAAGGTAGAGGGTCAGAATGAGGTTAAATAAATCAGATACTTGCATTATCAATCCCCCTAACCTGCTCTCTCCCGGGGAGTGATGGTGGTACTTCCGCTGAATGGATGTAATTTTACAGCAGTTGATGCGTTATTAACCCGGTCATCGTGGTAACTTGCAAGAGGTCAATTCAACTGACCGCCTGATCTTTAGCTCTGCTTTTCAAAAGTTGCTGAAAATAGCTATCGTAATTCCAGCCTTTATGAGTGGATGGTCTAGGTGTTTGAGGTTTTGGGGGTGTTGGCATGGTTATATCTCTTATTGTTGTGTGACATTAAAAAACTCTATAAACCAATTTTGGTTGGAAGAGCGCTAAATCAGCAAAAAAGCTGAATCACAAATTTCTGGTATCCCCATGCTCTGCATCGGCTGCTTTTATCCTTTGTTGTTTGTCTTTGGCAAATTCGTTTTTAACGAAAAACAATCCGCCCAGCAAACTGAACAACATGACGATTTCAAGTATTTCTCGTATCATTTTAGCCACCATGGGTTCTGTAAAAAATCATCAACAGATTAAGGTGGGGGTACTAATGATTTCTTCTTGGATGCGCCTTAAAGACTGAGTTTTAGATCACCAGCCCCCCGTGGCTTGAAGATTACCTCAGGAAAGCACATAGTCAATCACCTGGATGCTGACAATTTATTTTCATTTATAATCAGGTATTTAGCTAAATAATTAGGGCATTTTGCGATTAAGCGACCTGCATTTGACACCCCAAATCTGCATTGACAAAAAACTCTGCGACAAATTGCCACAGTTTTTCTGGACATAGTCGATTTTCTTGACTAGAATGCGCACACCTTGAGTAAGGGTGGTGCGATTTCTCAGGAAATCGTATTTTTGAGGAGAAACCAAAGCGACCGTGAATTCGGTACAACAATAATAAAAACATAAGCTATTAACCTGTAGTCGTTGATTGCAGGCGTCCAGATAACATAAAAATAACAACGGACGAAGCCCACTTGATTGTGGGCTTTTTTATGTCCGTGTTCTCTTAATCCTAGTTTGATTTTTTTTCATGGCCGACAGACCTGACCCACTCCCCAAAGAAATTATGGAAGCTGAGCGTTTCATTGATGAACTTATGAACGATACGCAGCATCCTATCCACAACCATGCCCATCCACTGCACAAAGAGTCAGTTCAAGCACTCGATGAAATGATGCAACGTCTGGATGCCATGCGAAACGCCTGGCTGTCAAAAGATTAGACAGTGCCGGATCTTTTAGCCGAGGGGATAGTCAGTAATAACTATTGCCGAACTGATAGACTGTCAGGCAACTTAAGGACAACAACTGCAGGCTTTTATGATCCTATTTATCAGGAAAATCCCCAAAGGCACATTACCAAGCGAATTGCATGACGTTGTATCGCCTGCCCTAAATGGCGGATTATTTTCCGAATCCGGCCAAATACTTCACGTTGATATTTTAGCCATTAAAATCAAAGACACTGACCTGTACGAGTTTCATGGCTTGGTGCATGTGGACTCCGAGACGGCAGGACACAGAGCTTTAAATAAACTCAGAGGCACTACGATCAAAGGCATGCCGGTGACTTTTCATGAATATACCCAGCGGGATTGGCATAACGACCGCAGGGAAAGTCAATTGGCGCCGCTAGCCGCATCAACAGAAAAGCGCGCTAAAGATCGAAGACGCGGCGTCAATATAGAAATAATTGATGACATTGCAAGCATCTGGGCGATTTTTGCAGTCAATCAACCGACATTGACACCAGAGGCTGCTCGAACTTAAAGACAAACAATCTACGCAGCCTCGAAAACAGCTTGGATTTTTTGAATCTGCGCGATCGATAATTAAACCAGTGTATCGCCTCATAGCCGATAGATTGGCAAGCCAGTTTATGAAAGCTCGCCATCACGCCAGCCAATGAAAGTGGGGTTTGGAACGAAGCCAGTCGCGAAGCCATGACATTAGGTTCGCGACGCGCGACTGGCGCCGCTCCCAGGATAACTGTCAGTAACCTAAAAGCTAAGGAATACGCATCAAACGAGTTCGTCAGCTGTGAATTCATTCGCACTGTGTGCGGATAAATCCGCACCTACGGACACGTCGTTCCGGCAGGGATTGCCGGAACCCAGAAGCCAAGGATGGCGAAGGTCTTTCTTATCCCTGTGAACGGGATACCGGCAATCCCCTTGTGCCCCAAAGGGTATGCCGGTATGACGACCTAACTTAATGGCAGTTACGCAGTGCATGGGTACCATAAAGGGAGGTTATTTCTGACGGAATCCTAACTATTCAGCATTGACGCAATATCCCTCTCCCGCTGGAGGCTGTCGTAAAAGCCCCCTCTCCTCGCGGGAGAAGGCTGTGGTGAGGGGAATATATAATGCAAACAGCTGATTTATATGCCCTCATCCTAACCTTCTCCCAGTGGGAGAAGGAACTGTTTCGACTTTTACGACAACCGCTAGAGAGGGATAACTTTAGTGGTCTAATAAAAATAGATACCCTAAAAGTTTACATTGGCCTGTAACCAGATTCTTTGGGTATCGGTGCCATAGCTCTCTGCCGTGTAATTGGCGTATTTGGCCAACAACGAATAATGCTTGCCGAACTTCTTCAACACCGAAAAATCCCACTCATCACCGTATTGAATCGAGCCGGTGTCGTCCTTGAAATCGTGATAAACACCGGTAAGTATCAAACTGTCGTTCATCATTTTGTAACTGGCGGTAGCGAATACGTCACGGATACCGTCACCCGGCGTGGTCAGGAACAAATCAGCCCAACCCTGGAAGGCATGATTAGTGCCCAGCGGCGTCTGGAACGCTTTGGTTGTAGAACCAACCCCTCTGCCAAGTCCGTTCAATTGCTCCACCGCACCCGACAGGGTCAGGTTGTAAGCGCTGGCACCCGCCATTAAATTGATCCGGTCGACCTGGTAACGGTTGGGGTTGTCGCCGTAGTCAGCCTGGGTGCTCCATTCGGCAGTGTACACAGCATTGACCCTGTCAAAAAATTGCGGCGACTTGCCGTCGAATCGCAAACCGTAAGTTTGGGTAGATTTGGCGAAGTTTTCCTGCTCACGGTAATCCAGCCAATAGCCGTAACCGATCAAATCACCCCAGTCGCCAACTTTATAATTCAGGTTAAGAATGGGTGAATTCATCGACTCCTTGGTGCTGAAAATGCTGCGGACACTATCGATATAACCGGCATTGACAGTCAAGCCGAAAAGGGTTTGATTTTTATGCGTAAACAGAATCGAGTCGTAGGTCATTTCCATTTGCCGCCAGCCGACGTTACCGATAAAGCGGTCATCGTCGAGCTTAATCCGCTGTCGACCAACCTTGACCAAGGTATCCGGTATACCGTTATAGCTGAACCAGAACTGATTCAACTCGCTAGCTTCGGGATCGGCAACAACCGAGTATTGACTGAGGCGGTTGCGGGTACTGTTGTAATCCTCCTGCATGGCATAGTTGCCTTCGTACTCAGCGAAAGCCTGCAAACCATAGAACGTCGGCGATAATAAGCCCAGCCGTAACCGTGCGGTATTGGCATTAGCGGTTTTAGGGCCTCCGGCACCCGGTGGTCCACCAGCCCCCCTATCCTGATCAACATTTTCCCAACGATAGTTCAAATCCATTTTCACTGCGCCTTTGTTGCCGTAATGATAGAAATTCAAGGCATCCTCAATTTCTTTGGTCAGGTTGGCCTGGGCCGGCACACTGATGGCTGATACACCCAATAAAATGACAGGCGTCAAACCTGCGCAGGATTTTTTAAGCAATGGCTTTGGCATGTCGCCCCCCTTTTTGAAGAAATGGAATTTAATGGGTGTGGTCGCATTCTGTTAAAAACGTTAACAAGCTTTCCCGATAGTGGTAGTAATCCGGATGTTCCAGCAGCGCTTTACGACTGCGTGGCCGGGGTAAATGAATGTCCTGAATTTTGCCGATTTTGGCGTGAGGACCGTTGGTCATCATCACCACTCTATCGGCCAATAATATGGCTTCGTCAACATCATGAGTAACCACTATCGCCGTAACGTGAGTGCGTTCCCACACTTCCATCAACACCTCCTGCAATTCCCAGCGAGTCAGGGAATCCAGCATGCCGAACGGCTCGTCCAATAGCAGCAGCTTAGGTGATAAAGCGAAAGCGCGGGCAATGCCGACCCGCTGACGCATGCCATTCGACATGTCGGCGGCTTTTTTAAACATGGCATCGGCCAGACCCACCCGGGTCAGATAGTATTCGACAATATCGTCGCGCTCGTCCTTGCCGGCATGCGGATAGACTTTATCGACCCCTAGCATCACATTGTCAAAAGCACTCAACCACGGAAACAGACTGGGTGACTGAAACACCACACCACGATCCGGGCCGGCGCCGTCAATCTCACGGTTATCCAGAATGATGCCGCCTTCGGAAATATCATTCAATCCGGCAGTCATCGATAACACCGTGGATTTGCCGCAACCGGAATGGCCGATGATGGAAATGAACTCGCCTTTTTTCATTTTTAAATCAAAGCCGTCCACCACCTTGACCGTACTATTGCCATCCGGCGTGGGATAACTTTTTGAGATATTGGCGAACTCCAGATACCGCGGACGGCCCAAATCGCGTTGTTCCGGTTTCAAGGCCGAGGTATCCAGCTTCCAGTCATTACTGGTGTTGGGCCGTACACTGGGTAGTTTGACTTTATCGCCAGTATCGGCCTGAGACTTTTGCATGCCGATATCCATCAGGTAGCGGGTAATCTCGGCACGCAAGCGTTTGAATTCAGGATCATGATTCAATGCGGTGCGGTCGCGAGGCCGGTCCAGATCGATCACAAAATCAGGCCCAAAAGTTGCATCCGGACCCGGCTTCAATGGAATCACCCGATCGGCCATATAAATGGCTTCGTCGACATCATTGGTAATCAAAATCACCGTCTTTTTGTCCTGTTCCCAGATTTGCAGAATCTCGTCCTGCAAGTTGCCGCGCGTCAAGGCATCCAAAGCGCTGAGCGGTTCATCCAGTAGCAAAATATCCGGATTGGCGGCCAATGCTCGAGCCACATTAACCCGCTGACGCATGCCGCCAGACAGTTCTGCTGGCATTTTATCCATCGCCCGCCCCAGATTGACCATGTTGATGTACTTTTCGGCATGGGCGCGGCGTTGTGCAGGTGTCCAATCCTTGAAAATGGCATCAACCGCCAGCACCACGTTTTCATAGACCGTCAGCCATGGCATTAGCGAATAGTTTTGAAACACCACGCCCCGATCTGGTCCGGGCTCTTTAATCAGCTGGCCGTTTTTCAACAACTCGCCGCTATCGGCCTGAATCAAGCCGGCAATCATAGACACCAGCGTGGTTTTGCCACTACCGGAAAAGCCGACGATGGCGATGAATTCACCTTCCTTGATGTCCAGATTGATGTCTTTCAGGATAGAGGTAAGACTTTTGCCTTCTCCATAGGATTTACAGACATTTTTCAACTCCACCAACGGCTTGCTGGCATCGTTGGCAGGTCGGGAATTTTGCTTGTGCATGGATAACTCGATGATTTTCGCGGCTGCGGCACTCATGGCGGTGTCCTCAGAGTTTGCTGAAAGTGAAGACGTTCTGCAGCGATTGCATGATGCGATCGAGCGTGAATCCAATAATACCTATGGTAAATACCGCCACCATGATCCGGCTCAAGGAATTGGAACTGCCGTTTTGAAACTCATCCCAAACGAATTTGCCAAGCCCCGGGTTTTGCGCCAGCATCTCTGCAGCGATCAACACCATCCAGCCCACTCCCAGCGATAGACGCATGCCGGTGAAAATATAAGGTAACGCCGACGGTAGAATGATGCGTTTGATCTGAGTTGCAAAATCCAGCCGCAATACTTTAGCGACATTGACCAGATCCCGATCAATCGACGATACACCAACAGCGGTGTTAATCAAGGTAGGCCACAGAGAGCATAATGTGACGGTAACCGCTGAAGTGATGAACGACTTTTCAAACCAGGAATCATCATCGCTGACATAAGCGGCACTGACCACCAGTGTGACGATAGGCAGCCACGCCAGCGGTGATACCGGTTTGAATAGCTGAATCAACGGATTGAAAGCAATGTTCAGGGTTGGGCTCATGCCGCAGAGAATACCGATCGGCACGGCAATCACCGTCGCAATGATGAAACCGGCAAACACGGTGCGCAAGCTGGTGAGAATTTTGTCCAGATAAGTCGGTTTGCCAGTATAAGGACGGGCTTTGATCTCGGCATGCGGATCTTCTGCCAGTTTCTCTTTATTGCGTTGGTCCTGACGTTGATAAAACTCGGCTCTTTTGGTTTGTTCGGCGACATGCTCATCAATCAAGCCACCGACTTCATGCCAAACTGCCACCGGCCCAGGAATAGTCCCCAGACTGGTATTAACGCCAGAAGCAGATACACTCCACACACCCAAAAACAGCATGAACGCTACAATCGGCACGCCCATGATCAGCCATAACTGGCGTATTTGCTGAGCAGGATTGTCACCGGCAGCAATTTTGACCAGCGGCACAAACCAAGTGAGGCCGGTGATATTTAAAAATTTGATGAGTTTGTTAGTCATCTTGGTTACCTTATCGAAGCTGTCGTTAGTAGTGTCGCTAACGCGACGTCAATTCAAATGCCGATTCACTGACCGGCGACGGCGATACTTTCTTTTTCATGTCCGCGGCAATGATCCCTGCATTGCTCTATCTCCTGCGCCGAAGCAGTCGAAAAGAAAGTATTCAAAGAAAGCACCCCGAATGCCGCTTCGATCCTGCTCGCCTGCGTGAGAACGCATATTCGGTTAAAAAGATGCATCCCTGCACCAAATCACATCCCTATCAGAGCACCCACACGATGTTTGTTACTCAACCACTTTGCCGCCAGCAACTGTCTGTTTAGCTTTCAGACCAATTGGAAACTTGGCCAGATAGTCGTTAGGTTTATTGGCATCGAAGGCAATGTTGTCGATGAAGAAATTTTGCGATGGCTTAATGCTGGTGTCAGCTGGAAAGTCCTCAGCTTTGGCTTTACCCTCGGCAACCAGTTCTTTGGCTGCGGCCAGATAGATGTCCGGGCGATACACCTGCTTAGCGGTATCCAGGTACCAGTTATCCGGTTTGAATTCGTTGATTTGGCCCCAGCGGCGCATCTGAGTTAAATACCAGATCGCACTGCTATACGATGGATAGCTGGCGCCATGACGGAAGAAGGTATTGAAATCGGGCAACGACCTTTTGTCGCCTTTTTCATATTCAAAAGTACCGTTCATGCTGGCCGCCAACACCTCGGCATCAGCGCCGACGTACTGTTTTTGCGCCAACATTTCAACGGCTTCCTTGCGGTTTTTGTTGTTTTCCGCATCCAGCCATATTGAGGCTCTGATCAAGGCTTTAACAACGGCTAAGTGGGTATTCGGGTATTTTTCCGCCCATTGTTTAGTAACGCCAAAGACTTTTTCAGGCGTATCCTTCCACAATTCATCATCTGTAATCACCGGTACACCGATGCTTTTGAAGACGGCTTGCTGATTCCAGGGTTCGCCGACGCAATAGCCAAAAATGGTACCGGATTCCAGCGTGGCCGGCATTTGCGGTGGTGGCGTCACTGACAACATGGCTTCCGCATTGACCTGACCGGAAATATCCTGCGGTGGTGAATAGTAGCCGGGATTAATACCGCCTGCCGCCAGCCAATAACGCAGCTTCAGATTGTGCGAACCGGCCGGAAACGTCATCGCCATATTGAAAGGCTTGCCTTCAGCTTTGTACTTCTCGACCACCGGTTTCAAAGCATCCGCTTTGATGGGATGCACCGGTTTGCCGCCGTCCATCGACACATTGGCTTTCATCTGTTTCCAAATATCATTGGATACCGTAATCGCATTGCCGTTGAAGCCCATGCTGAATGGGGCCACGATGTCTGCTTTGGTACCGAAACCAATACTCGCCGCCAACGGTGCCGGTGCCAACATATGCGAGCCATCCAGTTCGCCATTCACTACCCGGTCCATCACCACTTTCCAGTTGGCTTGCGCTTCCAGTTGCACGAATAGGCCCTCCTCTTCAAAAAAACCTTTCTCAGCCGCCACCGCCAGCGGCGCCATGTCAGTGAGTTTGATAAAACCAAATTTCAAATCCTCCTTTTCCAATTTGCCGGCTGCGGACAGTGCGGGAGTAAACCCCAGCGATGACATGACCAGTGTGGCCGACAAAGCCAGTAATAACTGTTTAGGGACGAAAGTGGGAGTGGTTTTCATAAGCAAATCCTAAAAGCAACAGAAAATAAAAAAGGCGTCGCCGTGTCACGGGTAGAACCCATGCACGACAGACGCCTTTGTCTGGTTTGCTCTGCAGCGAGCGAAATTTGAACTCCAGTTTGGAGCTTTATTCAGCTAAAGCAATCATGATGCCAAGTTATTTAAAAATCCATAAAAACATAATATTTACATTTTCAATCAATCAGTTAATAACAATAATCCATTTAACTTTAAAAATAATATCGACACAGAAAGCCTGACAAAGCACACGACCATGCACAGCTTTGAATCGGTTCAATGCATTTTTTGCACTTCACTGGTGCAATGAAACTCTTTGCGGTTTTAGAAATCAGAACTATTTCGGGATTTAGTGGGCATTCCGTGCCAAGGTACGATCATTGCTGGGTTTTTAATAATCTCCCAACTCTTTAGCATTCAGGCGGTAACTATGGCCATCAGTGTTTTTGATATTTTTAAAATCGGTATCGGTCCTTCCAGTTCGCATACCGTCGGCCCGATGCGAGCCGCGATGACGTTTGCCAACAATCTGGTGCAACACGGATTGATTGATCAAACGGCGCAACTGCAAGTCGAATTGTTCGGCTCTTTAGGAGCGACCGGTAAGGGCCATGGTTCCGACAAGGCAGTCATGCTGGGCCTGGAGGGCGAAGCGCCGGACTTGATCGACCCGGAATCCATTCCTGTCAGACTAGCGGCGATTCAAGACAGCGGGATTTTAAAAGTACTGGGCCGATACCCGGTACCGTTCAATCCCAAAACCGACTTGCTGTTTCATCGCAAAGCCCTGCCCTATCATGCCAATGGTTTGCGCTTTAGCGTGTTTGATGCCAGTGGCGCTGAATTGAAGCACAGCGATTATTATTCGGTAGGCGGTGGCTTTGTGGTCAGCGAAAGCGATGCGGCCATCGATAAACTGACACATGACGATACCCGATTACCTTATCCGTTTACCACTGGCGATGCCTTGTTAAAGCTCTGCGCATCCCATAACAAACCGATCAGCAGTCTGATGCTGGATAATGAAAAGGCTTGGCTGAGCGAAGAACAGATTCGCCAGAATCTGCTCACTATCTGGCAAGTAATGCAGGCTTGCGTGGCACGCGGCATTCAGCAAGAAGGCATCCTACCTGGCGGCATGAAAGTCAAACGTCGGGCGGCGAATCTATACCGGCAACTGATTGGCGAAATTCCCCGGCAAACGCCCGGGGTGCCGGTGGGCACCTTGGATTGGGTGAATTTGTTTGCATTAGCCGTCAGCGAAGAAAATGCCTCGGGTGGCCGGGTAGTCACCGCGCCCACCAATGGTGCAGCCGGTATCATTCCGGCGGTACTGCATTACTACTGGCGTTTTTGCGAAGGCGCCAATGAAGACGGCGTGATTCGGTTTTTATTAACCGCCGCCGCCATTGCCATTCTGTACAAAGAGAACGCTTCGTTGTCCGGTGCAGAAGTTGGCTGTCAGGGCGAAGTTGGTGTAGCCTGCTCCATGGCTGCCGGTGCGTTGGCTGAGGTATTGGGTGGCACGCCAGCGCAAGTCGAAAATGCCGCAGAAATCGGTATGGAACATAATCTCGGATTAACCTGTGATCCGGTCGGTGGTCTGGTGCAAGTGCCGTGCATCGAACGCAACGCCATGGGTTCGGTCAAAGCCATCAACGCTGCACGGATTGCCCTGCGCGGTGACGGCAGTCATTTCGTGTCGCTGGATAAAGTCATCAAAACCATGCGCCAAACAGGTGCGGACATGAAAAGCAAATACAAGGAAACCTCGCGTGGCGGTCTGGCGGTTAACTTGATCGAATGTTGAGGTGTATCGGTTATCGATTGCAACCTGATACCCATGCACCCATATTTCCCAATGCACTCAATTGTGATTGTAACGATCTATCAATGCCCCGATAGCAGAGGATATGGACAGCCTTTGCCCGGCTTTTTGCTTGTGTTTATGATAGTCCATCGACCAATTTGAAAACACTCTTTTGCGCAAAGCGCCTTCGTGTATCAATATCAACCCATGATGTCTTGAATCATGGCTAATCGCTTGAAACAGTTGCTGGACAGACTCTGCCTGTCCTTCCAGTACAGACAAGAAATTACCGTCGTCGTAGATCAATTGCCCGGTGATCCCTAACTTTTGATTTTTACGTTCGGCCTGTTGAGACAATTCAGACAGCTCTTGATGATCAAGCTTCTTGACGGCTGAACTCGCGAACATCAGATATATCAGTGACTGCTCTGTTTCATCGTTTATCGGTTGAGGGTTGTCAGTGTCGTTATTCATGATGCTGTTGCAAAATTTTCAGGGTCTTAGTGCTGATTCGGACTTATCAACCAACACACAGTTAACCTTCAAATTATAAGTGGCAGTGCGACATCAATTTAATTGGTCAAAGTACCTAGTTTTTGCCAAAGCGGCGATTATCGAGCGGTTAAATGCGGCAGCCGCAATCAAAGGTGGTAATCAAAGTCTGCAACTGGGATAAGCAGTTAGGCATTCGCCCAAAATAACGCGGCCCCTCTTTGAAAAAGGGGGCGTAAACCGTGGGTCGGTAGGAGCAGAATTTCCGGGGGTAATTTGCAACCAGATCCTTACTTCAACAACTCGGCCATGGCAATCACATTCTTGGCCATTTCACCAATGGACACCTTCCGATCCATCGCCAGCTTGCGCAAGGCATGATAAGCCGCTTCTTCGCTATACCCCTGCGATTTGATCAACACGGCTTTGGCGCGATCAACCAGCTTGCGGTCTTCCAACTGGATTTTGGTTTTTTTTAACTCGTCTTTCAACGCCTGCTGTTCCTGGAAGCGGACAATGGCGATTTCGATGATGGCCTTCAGCCGTTTGGGTTCCAGACCGTCCACAATATAGGCGCTAACACCGGCTTTGATGACCTTGTTGATGGTATCGGTTTGTTGATCCTCTGCAAACATGACTACCGGCACCGAATACTGCTGGTTGATTTGACGCATCATGACCAATACCTCATCGCCGGGGGAATACAGATTCAATACCACCACATCCGGCTGCAGACTAGTGATAATCTCCAGCAAATTGAGGGCTCGCAGCTTTAAAGTGGCTACCTCATAGCCATGTTTTTGCAGCGCCTGTTCCAGCAGGCGTTCATTGTCGAATTGGTCAATAACCAGCACTTTGCGGCGGTTCATGATTATTCCAATTCAATTTTCAGTAACGAACCATCCGGCAGAATTTCAGTGATGAAATTGCGCGGTTCCTCCAAAAAATACACCAAGCCCAGCAATATCAAACTGCAGATACCCAGCAGCAAAAAAAATCCACTGGCCGACACAAACGTCAGCACAATCAAAAACACAATCGCGCCGGCATTGCCATAGGCACCCACGATACCCGCCACTTCCCCGGTAATTGCTCGCCTAACCAGCGGCACAAAGGCAAAGATGGCCCCTTCAGCGGCTTGCATGAAGATTGAGCAGATCAGTGTCACCAGTACCGTCAACACCAATGACCACTCAGCTGAAATCAGCGCCATCAAAAAATAACCCAGTGCCAAACCCGCACTGAACAAAGCCAATGACAATCGTCGGCCAATGCGGTCGCTGAGCCAGCCACCAAGCGGGCGAGCAATCACATTGGTGATCACAAAACTGGAAGCCAGAAAGCCGGCATCCAACATGGATAATGCGTGACTACCATGAAAGGTATTGAAGAAAAACATCGGCAGCATCGACAAAACGGCCAGTTTGGAACCAAAGCTGATCAAATAGGCCATGGCCAGCACAAACACCTGCCGATAGCGATAGTGATGAATACTGGGTATGGGCTGGCTGAGGCGCTCGGCGTTGGTTTGCACCATCTGGTAGGCATGAATCAAAAAAACGCCCCAGATCAGCACATGTATTGAGATAGCCCAAGCCTCGCTTAAAATCGGATTTAGAGTCGTTGATAACTTCCAAGTCAGCAAAGACAGTGTTGCGTACAAGGGTAATAAACTGAGTATGTATAAAAATAAATCCTTGATACTGCTGACTTCCATGGTGGAGGCACTTTTACCATGTAGCCCTGCCAGTTCGGGTGGCAGATTCTCGACGTTGCGATAATAAACCACTGCATATACCAGCGAAATTAGGCCGGTCAAGGCAATTGCGTAACGCCAGCCATCGGCCTCACCAAAATAAAAAGCCAGACCCGGCAGCGTAATGGCCGCAAACGCTGAACCAAAATTGCCCCAGCCGGCATAAATACCTTCTGCAGTACCAATCTGATTGGAAGGAAACCAATCGCCGATGATGCGCACGCCAACTACAAAGCCGGCACCGATGAAGCCCAACAAAAATCTTGACCAAGCCAGATCGGCAAAATCGTCGGCCAGCGCAAACATGAAACATGGCAGACTGCACACCGCCAATAGAACGCTATAACTGATTTTGGCACCAAATCGATCAACCACCATGCCGATGATGACTCTCGCCGGTATAGTCAGTGCTACGTTTAATAGCAAAATGGTATCGATTTGTTCGTCGCTGATATCCAGATCCTGTTTGATCAACATCAGCAACGGCGCATGGTTGAACCAAACCACGAAACTAATAAAAAACGCCAGCCAGCTCAAATGCAAAACTTTGGTTTTGCCATGCCAGGCCCATAGCTTGAACGATACAAAAGACATTGAGGCTTCTCGAATTACCCATCTGCTGCTGATTTAAGCAGGTAATGTGCCACGCTGGCTGTTATCACCAGCCCTATTTATAGCGGTATTCGTTTCGAGCTAAGCCTAGGAGCCTGTCCTAGAAGAGGAATCGTCGCGAGGGAAATCCTATCTCTAGCAGCTCCGTACCTAAAAAGCTTATAGAGCTGGGTTAATGACCAGCCTCAGCAACTATCCTCTAAAAGTCAGCCTGCAGCGTTTGTGTGCTGACGAACCAAATTGGTGCAATTTGCTCAGTTTTTGCGTCATTTCTGTGCAAATTCACCCTGCCAACCCACGCATAAAATTCGAATAGGCTGATGAGATAAGGATTTTTAAAGCTGGCCTCATAATTGCTAGTTTAAATACAAGTCTCCCGCTGTACCTGCCTGTCATTGTAGTATTTTGACGTAGCGACCTGCTGTTCGAGTTAATCCAACACAGCTGGTCGCTTTTTTTTGTTTAATAACAGTGACATCCTGAATCCGGCGATGAATTGCAAAATAGCAACCACTTCATTTAGAAGTGCCGACCTACCCTTTCGCTCAAACGTTCAAGTGCACAATCGGTTCCAATGTGCTCGGCAACTGCCCCTGCATTGCTCTACCCCCTGTCTCCTTGCAATCGACCACGAATCCGAAATTCCAGCCTTACCGACGCACGGCCTTTTCACCCCTCTTTGACAGAGAGGGGCCGGGGAAATTCTTCAAATAAATCCTCCTCAAATCCTCTTTGTGTTTTGCGGGTACTTCTTCAGAGGGGGACGTTTTTTTGGCAAAATCCTAAACGCCCTGGTGTTTCTCGTCGCATAGCCTGAAATGACGCTAAAATGCACAAAATAAACTGAGATTAAACTTTTCGCTCAACCAAGACGCCAAACACTCCAGCTTCTCATGCCCACCAAAATCAACCTGTTCCCACATTTCCAACCCATCGTCAGCGTGGCCAATGGCAAAATTATTGGTTACGAAGCTTTGGCGCGACAACTTGACAGCAACCATAAAGTCATCTCAGCAGGGGCATTATTTTCTTCACCGGATTTGGAGGCCAAGCAACGCACCGAACTGGATAGACAGGTGCGCTGGCAGGCCTTGCAAAAGTTTGCAGAACTGGACAGCAATACCTATTTGGCCATCAATATCTCAGCGGCCTGGATAGACAATATCCGGCATCTTAATGCCCTGCCCACTCTAAAAATGCTGGACGAACTGAATATCGACCGGCAGCGGATTATTGTTGAAATTACCGAAGACCATGCCGATTTGAATAAATTGAAAGAAATCGTCAAACGTTATCGCAAACAAGGTTTGCGAGTGGCTTTAGATGATTTTGGTGCCGGTTCTTCCCAATTACAACGCGTAATGGCGATACATCCGGACATCATCAAAATTGACATGCGCTTGTTCAAACAAGCCACCAAAGGCGGCATTGCAAGTGAAATCGTGAATCTGTTAACCCGCTTGGGCAAGCGTACCGGCTGCCAGATCATTTGCGAAGGCGTGGAAACCGACGAAGAGTTTTTGTTTGGGCTGAACTGCGGCGCACAGTTCATGCAAGGCTATCTTTTTTCACCCGCTGAAGCCGAATTTAAACCGCCGTCCATTTACGAACAACACATCACGTCACTGAGAAACAAATTTCTAAAAATCACCTTGGCAAAACTGCAAACCAAGGTCAGCGACATAAACAACACCAAACAACTGATTTATCGCTTGGCAGAGGCGTTGCAAAACGATTTTAACCTTAACGAACTGGCCAGCTGGAATTTCAGCCAAAGCAATGTAATCCGGTTTTATATGTGTGACAACCAAGGCTACCAACTGTCGCCGGATTTCAGTTTTGACGAAGACAAGTGGTTTACCGATCCTCGCAAGATAGGTTTCAACTGGTCCTGGCGACCTTATTTTTTCCAGCTGCTGGCACTCGAAGCGAGCGGTGACAAAAATCGAATAGTCACATCCGAACGCTATCGTGACTTTGGCAGCGAATTGTTATGCAAAACCCTGTCTTTACGGCTGGATCCAGACAGAATCTTATTGGTAGACATCATTGCTTCTGAATAAAACCACAACAGCACCGACCAACAGATAATCTTGTCGGTGACCGATTAATAATCGTTTATTAGAAAAGATGGTGTTAATTTACAATAAGGTCGGGGGTTAGAGTTTAGCTCGGCAACCGAACCTAACCCTAGCGAGCCTCGAACTTTCCCAGGTCCGAGATAATATGGAATAACTATATTTAGCCAAAGAGGTGATTATGTTGCATATCAAACCAAAAGAAATGAGATCAGCAGTATGTCTTTGCGTCCTTTCGATGCTGTTAACACCGACATTAACTCAAGCTGAAACCAGCATGCTGTTAGCCGAAGCGGAAACCGGATCGACAGCTGCCAGACAAGCTGCGGAGCAAAAAGAAGCGCTAGCAAAAAAAGCTGCGGAGCGCGCAGCCAAAAAAGCGGCCGAGGCTTCAAAAGCCGCAGAATCAAACGCGCCCAATACAGCCACAGTAACCGCCGACGAGCCAAAAGAGAAGTAAGCTAGGGAAGCGATGATTAAATCCTTCGACAGACTCATGACGAACGGTAAGTGTTTGATTCCGTCGTGGTGAGCTTGTCGAGCCTCTTGTGCCCCAGAGGGTATGAGCGGAATCGATTTCATCAGCGCATCGCCATCCAATGCTAAGTCATTGAACGGGTATTTAAGGCAACGTCGGATGTATTCTTCGGGACATCAAGAAACAAGCATCGGCCAAGTTTACCCAAAACGCCGAGGTAGTCTTAAAGTACATGAGGACACTCAGATTTTTACTGCCAGCGAAGCTTTAATATTGGTGCGGTTGTAGCTAGCAAAATTGTCGACCTTAAATATACCCCGGAATACCGGGGTATTTTTCATTATTAATAAATAAGGAACCCAAGACATCGGTAGCTGCTTTATTTTTCCTCAGTATTCAGTCAGATTTCAAGAAATTCCAGATACCGATTTTTCATGTCAACACGATGTCCGTTGAATTCAACGGCGGCGAGAAAAAATAACCTTGGCCGAGTTGGCAGCCTAGTTTAGTCATTAACTCAAATTGATGTTGTTGCTCTATTCCTTCCGCCAGAATCAGCAAATCCATGTTTCTGCCAATATCGATAATCGATTTAATCAATGCATTGTCTGTTTCGACACCGAGATCGTGGACAAATGATTGTTCGATTTTTAGAATATTTAGTGGTAATTTTTTAAGATACGTCAGCGATGAATAGCCGGTACCGAAGTCATCCAGGCTCAAAAGTATGCCGAGTTCACGCAACTCATACATGACTCGGATACTCTGGCCGATATTTTGCATTGCCATGGCTTCGGTAATTTCCAGAATCAACTGTGAGGATTCGAGTTGATACTTAGCAAGCAGGGACTGAATATCCTGTACCAAATTGGGCTGTAAAAATTGGCGGCAGGACATATTGACACTGATTTTGAATGAAAACTGTCCGTGTTGCTGCCGCCATAGCGATGCTTGTTGACAGGCACTGTGCATAACCCACTGGTCAATGGAACTGATCATGCCATTGTCTTCGGCGATGGCTAGGAAACTATCAGGTTTTAACTCACCGCGCAGAGGGTGTTGCCAGCGCAGCAAGGTTTCAAAACCGTAAATTTGTCGATCTGCCAGCCTGACGATAGGTTGATAAGCTAAATTGAACTGATTATCTCGGTCAGCAACTTGTAAATCAAATTCCATGTTGCTGCGGGCAATGGCTTGTTGACGCATTTGATCGTTGTAAAAACTGTATTGATTCCGACCTGCCAGTTTGGCCGCATACATGGCTGCATCCGCATTTTTTATCAGTTCCGGTGCGCTGGTGCCATGAGTCGGAAATTGGGCAATGCCAATGCTGGCGGATGAATTAAACTGGATGCTACCAAGATCGTGAGGAAGCGATAATTCATGCAATAGTTTTTGCACGATTTGTTCGGTCGTTGCCGTGCATCGTTCCACGTCTTTGAAGTGAGTTAACAATATTACGAATTCATCGCCGGCGAATCGCGATATGCTGTCGGTTTGTCAGACACAGGCAAGCAAACGGCTGGCCATGTTTTGCAGCAGCACGTCACCCGCCAGATGACCAAAAGTGTCGTTCAACAACTTGAAACGGTCGAGATCCAGAAACAAGACAGCCATAAATTCGCGTGTTCGACTGGCATGCAATATGGCGTTGTTCAATAGTTCATTGAAATGGCTGCGATTTGGTAATTTGGTGAGGATGTCGTAATGCGCCAAAAACTCTATTCTGCTGTCATTAAGTTTCTTTTGGGTAATATCAGAAAAAATGACGATGCAATTTTTGATTTTTCCGAATAAGTCATTACTACAACTTATGCTGACGGAAGCAATCATAGGCGAACCGTCACGGCGCAGGCACTCGACTTCACCTTTCCAGCGGCCGCAAGTTAGTAACTTCGACCCAATCGCCTGGATAATTTTCACGTCCTTACTGGCAAACAATACCGATAATAATGTTCTACCAATGACTTCTGTACGTTGAAAGCCGGTAATATCGATAAACGCCTGATTAACGCTGAGAATACAGCGACAATCATCGGTGATGATGATAGCTTCTTCACTGGTTTCAAAGACTTTGGCCGCCAATTCTTTTTCTTCTTCCAGGCGATGACGTTCCGTGATGTCGGCGGCAATGACCAGCAAATATTGATGCAATTGACCGCTTTCGCTCTGTTCAGCAATCAGACGGCCATTGAGCTGAACCCGAATAGGCGTCTTATCAGAAGCATGTTTCAGTAAACACAACTCTATGGTCTTATTTTCCGGTTTATTGAAAAAGGCGGGGTATCGGGAGTTGAACATCGCGAAGTCATCCGGGTGAATGAAACGGGTCAAGTGTTGGCCTTCGATATTCAAATGACTGATATTCAACATATCCCTCAGCGTCGAATTGGCTTTGAGGATGCGTCCTTGTTGATCGAGTTTTAGATACCCCGCTGGTGCTTGGTCGAACAACTGGCTATAGATATTTTTGGCAGCCAACAAGGATTGATAGGTGTCTTTTAGGGCCTGATTTTGCCTCTCCAGCTGAATTTGATGAAGGCTGAGTCGTGGATCAGCGCCTTGATGTCGTCCAGTTGGCCGATGCAGAACCCGTTTGGCAGTTTTTCCAGTAATTTTTCCGCATGCAGGCGCAATTTAGCGGCATCGAAGGGCGGCATTTCGGCTCCGAACAGGCTAAACCGGTTTTTCTGTTGTCACTACCAGCATGGTGTCTCCGTTTTGGTAACCGAGGACCGACGCAATCATGGTGATATCAACCATACGTTGCTCTTTGGTTACCCGCTGGCTTTGTGTAACCTGATAGTTGGATTTGCCACTGGTGATGTTCAGGAACATTTCGCGTGCATCTGGGAGCAAATTATCAGGAATCAACGTTTCGAATTTCATACCGATAGCTTCGTTTTGAGTCCAGCCATACAGTGATTCCGCGCCTTTGTTCCAGGCGACAATGCAACCCTCGAAATCAATGATGATGATGGCTTCGCTGACATCCATCAAAAGCAAAGCCAGCTTTTGAATGCAACTGATGCAATGCCTCTTATCGATAAGGTAATGGCTTCTTAGATCGCGCTCGGTCAGCGCGAAAATTTCCACGGAATCATCGTGCGAAGCCAGCAATGTGGCAGAAACCGAAACGTCAATCACCTCGCCTTTGCGATTCAAGCGTTTGCTGTCGAATTGCGCTACCAATTCACCTTGTCGCAATTTGTCGAAGACGCGTTGCATGAGTGGACGGTCCGCCAGCGGTACCAGATTTTCAAACCGCATTTGCAGGGCTTCCTGTTCGGTCCAACCGTATAAGTTTTCTGCGCCGCGATTCCAGGTGATGAATTTACCGGTTCCGTCCACCAGCGTTATGGCATCCAAAGAATAATTGACGAAACTGGCCAGACGTTGAGTTTCCAGTTCTGCTTGCTGACGCAGCGTATTTTGAGTCTGTTTCAACAAGTCGATATTGACAAATGTCAGTATGACCCCGGAATAAATACGGTCGGAAACCGCGTAAGGTATCACGCGCATGAAATACCAGTTGCCGTGATGATTTTGTACTTCCAGTTCGATGACGACTTTCTTTTCGACAACCTGATGAATCAAATCTTCAAGGTCGACATCCCGGATAGAGTGGGACAGATGAAAGAAAGGCCGACCGATGTCGTTTTCAACAATATGAAACAGGCTTTGTAACTTGTGGGTGAAGCGTCGAATGTCCAGATTCTCATCCAAAAACAGAATGCCGATATTGGTGCTGTTGAACAGGTTATCCAAATCATTATTCAATATCGTCAGCTCGGTGATTTTGCTCTGGTGCTCGGCGTTTACCGTATAAAGCTCCTCGTTGACGGATTGCAATTCTTCATTGGTGCTTTGTAATTCCTCATTGCTGGCCAACAGTTCTTCATTGGTGGCCTGCAATTCTTCGTTGGATGTTTCCAGTTCTTCAACCGTAGCCTGCAAATTTTCCCGGGTAAGTTGAAGTTCCTGTTCTAGGTCGTTAATACGCTGGGCAGCGTCTTGGTTAAGGTCGAAATTGTCGGCGACAAACCCTATATCTTGAGTATTGTGATGGTCTGCTTCAAAAAGCAGAATCGCCACTAACGTTTCCTGACTCTTGCGACCCGGCAGTAGTCTGATATGGATATTCAGGGTCCTGACCTTGTCCTTTTCACGCAACTTGATGTTGGACATACTGACGTTTTCGCCGCTTTTCAGAGCCTTGCGTACTCCGGTTGCAATGGGGATTGATAAGTCTTTGCTGACGAGTTTGGTGATGTCGGTTACCAGTTTGCCGCTTGGGTAGGTCAGATAACGTTGCGCCTCGCCAAAGATATGCGATATCTCCATGTTTTCATTAATGATCATGGTGAAGGGGAGCAAGTCT
Source organism: Methylomonas sp. (assembly GCA_002928965.1). Taxonomy (GTDB): domain Bacteria; phylum Pseudomonadota; class Gammaproteobacteria; order Methylococcales; family Methylomonadaceae; genus Methylomonas. The sequence goes on along the minus strand of PERU01000002.1, from coordinate 84,506 downwards.
TGGGTCAGCGAATTGAAAAATCGCTCCAATATTTTGTCTTCCTGATACCGGCCGGGGTAAGTGCGTCCGGATTGGTGCGTTGGGTTTCGAAATGCAGTGATTAAGGTCGGTGTAGGGTCGATTGCACCAATACCCAGGGTACGGTATTTGCCTCGGGCGCGGTAAATTTTGCCTTTGGTGCTGATCATGTCGAAATAATCGACCATTTCGCCGATGGATTCGCTGGTGCCCAGCATTAACAGACCATCTTTTACCAGCGAAAAATTGAACAGTTCCAGTATCTTTTTCTGCAAAACCGGTTGTAAATAAATCAACAAATTCCGGCAGCTCAATAAATGAATGTTCGTGAAAGGGGGGTCCTTGAGCAGATTATGCTGGGCAAAAACCACCATTTCCCGGATCGATTGCGAGATCTGAAAGCTGTCTTCCTTGCGCGAGAAATATTTGACCAGTAAATGCGAAGGAATATCGGCGGCGATGCTCTCCGGATACAGACCTGTACTAGCCTTTTCCACTGCTTTTGCATCGACATCGGTAGCGAATAGTTTCATGCGAAAAAAATCACCTGAATATTCGCGATATTCCGCCAACATGATGGCCAGCGAATAGGCTTCCTCTCCTGTTGAACAGCCTGCAATCCAGACCCGGATTTCGTTATTGTTGATTGACTTGACTAATGGCGTCAGCCATTTGCTGCGAATCTCTTCGAAGACACTGTCGTCTCGGAAAAAACTCGTCACTCCAATCAAAAGCTCCTGAAACAACGCGGATACTTCCTGCGGATTTTCTTCTAATAGGTTTCGATACTCTTTGAGATCACGGCATTGATTAATCAGCACTCGTCGTTCGATGCGACGGAGGATGGTGTTGGGTTTATAAAAGGTGAAATCGACTTTGTGCTTGTCGCGCAATAAGGCAAATATGCGGGTAAGGTCGCTGTCCTCGCTATGGATGCTGGCTTCTTGAACGGCGTAGGGATGTTTGACAAACGCCAGTAATTGTTTGGGCATCTCTTCAGGCGGCAGAATGAAGTCGACCAACCCGGTTGCAATTGCGTTACGCGGCATACCATCGAATTTGGCGCTTTCTTCATCCTGTACCATGACCATCCCGCCGTGCTCCTTGATCGCACGAATGCCGCGAGTGCCGTCGCTACCGGTGCCGGACAGCACGATGCCGACTGCAAATTCAGCGACGTCTTCCGCCAACGAACGCATAAAAATATCGATGGGAAGATTCAGTTCGTTGGTATTGTTTTGATTGTTCAGTAATAAATGACCGTGAAATATCGTCAGGTTTTTACGGGGAGGAATCAGGTAAACATGGTTCGGCTCCACTTTCATACCTTCTTCTATTCTCACAACCGGCATGATCGTGTGTTTGGATAACAACTCGACCATCAGGCTTTTGTAATCGGGTGAGAGATGTTGAACCACGACGAATGCCATACCGGTATCGGCGGGCATTTTTCTGAAGAAACTTTCAATAGCTTCCAATCCGCCAGCAGATGCGCCAATGCCTACGACATACTTTGGGGAATTATTTTTGTCTTCCAGGATATTCATAGGCATAGCAATCGTGTGCAGCTAAGTAAGTAATCGCAGCGAGATTTTAATCATCTTGATCTCTCTGGTTGCTCGATTCAGGATGTGGTTTGTGGATTCCGCGCGGTTTGTATTTTGTAAACATCAAATTTGATGAGGTTTGCTAAGGAAGCGCTGATTAAATCCACTGGGACACAAGTGGTTCGATAAACTCACCACGAACGGAATCAAACACTTACCGTTCATCCTGAGCCTGTCGAATGATTTAATCAGCGCTTCCCTAAAAAATTCGAGTACCCAACAGATCATGAACTGGCTCACACCAAACCCGAATTAAATAAATAATCGACAATTCGATCTTCAGCACATAACCAACAATAAGATAATTAGGCGGTCACTGCGATTAAATCATTGACCTCAGTAATTGTGATAATCAAAGTTTGATTGGCAGCGTTTTCATTGGTTCCAGCATCCTTATCGTTGGCTTTTTTAGCTAACATCTTAACTTTCAGTGCTTGATTTTTTCTTCCCGAGAGACTTAACAGCATTGATTTGCCGTCAGGAATTTTGAAAAAGCTGTCGAAGCGTGAATTAAAGTGAACTTTATCCGCTTCGACAATCACAGACGATAAGTGTTTTTTTACCAATTGCCCTTTGTCAAACCCGAGCCATTCCAGTAGTGTGTCATTAACCTGCTCAACAAATCCGGTTGAATTCACAATCACAATTCCGATCGGGAGTTGATGAAACAGGTAATGATAGTTGTTTCTTGACCGAGTTAATTCTTCCTGTGCATTCCGCAATTCTTGATTCTGCATTTTAAGTTCGATCTGATGAATTTGCAGATCATAGAAAATACGTTGGATTTCATCTGGTGTAATTTGACTGATTTCTTCGGGCGTAAAATCTATTATCTTTTCGGCCCTGTCTTTTATTTGTTGTGCGTAATCCGCCATGATGAATTTCCTGCTTGGGTAAAAAACTAATTCCTTGGAACAACCAATTTTGATCAAAATCAATAATAGCAAATTTACCTCCACAGTTATCAGATTTAGACATTCAGCCGCTATGGCTAGCGTTTTTGCGACAGAGCCTTTTTCGCACCCTAAAAAACCTCGCCCATGTGTTCGTGGGGTAGTCCTAACTGCGAACTGATGCGTCTATTATCACACCTGAGCGCTGCTGGCTTCATCAGCGACTTCTTAAAAAGGCCAACTTGTCTTTAATCTTGATTTCCAAGCCGCGTTCGACCGGAAAGTAATAACGCTTACCCTTCAACGCTTCGGGAAAATAATTCTCGCCGGCGGCAAAGGCATTGGCTTCGTCATGCGCATACCGATATTCAGCGCCGTGCCCCAACGCCTGCATCAATTTGGTCGGCGCATTGCGCAAATGTATGGGTACCTCAAGCGATTCGCTTTTGCGTGCATCGGCCATCGCCGCTTTATACGCGACATAAACCGCATTGCTTTTGGGTGCGCAGGCCAGATAGACGATAGCTTGCGCCAGCGACAATTCGCCTTCCGGGCTACCCAGTCGCTCGTAGGCATGTGCGGCATTCAAGGCCAATTCCAGTCCGCGCGGATCGGCGTTACCGATGTCTTCAGACGCCATGCGCACCACCCGGCGAGCAATATACAAAGGATCACAGCCGCCCTCTATCATCCGGCAAAACCAGTACAAAGCCGCGTCTGGATCAGTGCCGCGCACGGATTTATGCAAAGCGGAAATCTGGTCGTAGAAAATGTCGCCGCCTTTATCGAACCGGGCAGCGTGTCCTTGTAATACTTCTTCCAAGACTTCGCGATTGACAACCTCACGCCCATCCAGACTTTCTGCCAAATCAGCGGCAATTTGCAGAATGTTCAGGCAACGACGGGCATCGCCGTCGGCGGCCTTGGCTATCAGTAGCAGCACATCCTGCTCGACCAGCAGATCACGCTCCCCCAGCCCACGCTGTTTATCCGTCAGAGCGTGTTGTAACAAATTCATCAAGGCTTCAGGTTCAATACTGCGCATCACGTAAACACGTAACCGGGACAGCAACGCATTATTCAACTCGAAGGAAGGATTTTCGGTAGTTGCCCCAAACAGAATAATTACGCCACTTTCGATGGGTGCCAATAACGAATCCTGCTGACTTTTGGAAAATCGGTGAATTTCATCGATGAATACCACTGTATTGAGGTTACGGGACAGTTTTATCTCTTCAGCTTCAGCCACTGCCGCACGAATTTCTTTCACGCCGGCCATTACAGCCGACAGTTCGATGAAATGACAATCCGCACTGGCAGCGATGATTTTTGCCAGCGTGGTTTTACCAACTCCAGGCGGCCCCCAGAACACCAGCGAATGAGGAATACCCTGATCAATCGCGGCGCGCAGCGATTTACCCTTAGCCAGTAAATGCTGCTGACCGATAAATTCATCCAGCGTGGCAGGACGCATTCTGGCTGCCAGCGGCGCATCGGGGTGAACTGTAAAAGTGTGAGTTTGAGTCATGGTCGGCTAAAACAGATAGGCAATGACGCCAATTTTCATTAGAATTGACAGCCATTTTATTGATTCTGACGCCGGATTGACATGGATTTAAAATTCTTAGATTTCGAACAGCCTATTGCCGAACTGCAAGCCAAGATTGAAGAGCTGCGTAAGGTAGAGCTGGACAACCATTTCGACATTTCCGAAACACTGAAATTGCTTGAACAAAAATGCGAAGGTTTGACTGAAAACATTTTCAGCGACTTGTCGGATTGGCAGATTTCGCAATTATCGCGTCATCCCGGTCGACCTTACACGCTGGACTACATTGAACTGATGTTCACTGATTTTCATGAGTTGCACGGTGACCGTGCCTATGCAGATGATCCGGCAATTGTCTGTGGTCTGGCGCGTCTGGAAGGGCAACCCATCATCATCATCGGCCATCAAAAAGGCCGCGACACCAAAGAAAAGATTTACCGTAATTTCGGCATGCCGCGTCCGGAAGGCTATCGTAAAGCCTTGCGAGTGATGAAAATGGCCGAGCGCTTCAAATTACCCATTATTTGCCTGATTGACACACCGGGCGCGTATCCTGGCATTGGTGCTGAAGAACGCGGCCAAAGCGAGGCTATTGCCCGTAATCTGTTTGAAATGTCCAAACTCAAAACCCCCATCATTTGCACAGTCATCGGCGAAGGTGGCTCGGGTGGCGCACTGGCTATCGGTGTCGGTGATCGGTTGTTGATGCTGGAATACAGTACCTATGCAGTGATTTCGCCTGAAGGCTGTGCCTCCATTTTGTGGAAAAGTGCCGACAAAGCGCAATTGGCCGCAGAAGCCATGGGCATCACCTCTGACCGGGTGCGCGAACAAGGCTTTTTGGATGAAGTGGTGCGTGAACCCATCGGTGGAGGTCATCGTAATTTCGAAAAGGTTGCCTTGAATCTGCGGGAAGCACTGCTGCGGCACCTGGATGAATTAAATGTAGAATCCAAAGACATGCCCAAAATGCTGGAAAAACGCTATGCCCGCATCATGCGTTTCGGTGCGTATATCGAAGAACCGGTCAAATAAGCATATAGGTGACAATAATTTCCCTGTTTCGGCTGATATGCATTTTCCCGGGCATCCTGGGCCTGTCGAAGGATGCCCGCGAAAATACGGGCTCTCGCCGCGCCAAACCGTTCATGCTTCGACTTCGCTCCGCACGAACGGTTTGGCGGGAACAGTTGTTCGGGACGTTATTTTTGACGAAGCCCTAAGCTGCATCACTTAAACTCAAAAGGCCGGTTTACGGCCTTTTTTATTGGCTGATTATGCCCCTGCTTACTTTTCAATCCATTGCCACACGGTTCCCGGAGTCATCTGACCGAATCTTCATCGGCTTCAGCGGTGGCATCGACTCTACTGTGCTGTTGCATCTGTGCGCAACACAGGCCGCTTTGAAAGCCAAGCTTGTCGCAGTGTATGTAAATCATGGCTTACAAGTTCAAGCGAATGACTGGGGAAATCATTGCCGTCAGCAAGCAAATCTGCTGGGCGTTGAATTTCGCTCTATAAAAGTCGATGCCAAACCTGCCAGTGGCGAAAGCCCTGAAGCCGCAGCACGGAATGCCCGCTATGCGGCTTTGCGGGAATTACTCACCGCCAATGATTATTTGTTATTTGCTCAGCATCGGGAAGACCAAATGGAAACCATGCTGTTGCAGTTGTTCCGAGGAGCGGGCGTCAAAGGCTTGGCTGCCATGCCGGTCATATCCGCTTTAGGTCACGGACAGCTGTTGCGGCCACTTCTGGATATTGGCAAGGCCGATATCCAAGGGTACGCCGAGCACCACAAACTGTGCTGGATTGAAGACCCCAGCAACCAAAGCAGTGATTTCGACCGTAATTTTTTGCGCAACCAAATCACGCCTCTGTTAAAACAGCGATGGCCGGCCTTGGACAAAACCGTCTCCCGTAGCGCTCAGCATTGCGGCGAAGCCATGCTGCAATTGGAGACCTTGAGCAAACAACTGATTGCTGGTCGATTTGACCCAATCCATCGCACTCTGGATATTGGCAACCTGGATGAACTGAATGATCTCCAAATCGGCTGGTTGATTCGGCAATGGTTTTGCGAACTAGACTTAAAACCACCCAGTCAAGCCCTGCTGCAAACAATCAAAACTCAATTCATCCATGCGCGGACTGATGCCGCACCTATACTGCGTAAACAGGGTTATGTGTTCAGCAAATATCGTCAACAACTTTTTTGTTTGCCGGAGCAGCAGCTAACACTATTGGAAGAATCGCGCATCTGGCCTGCAGATATCACACACATCAACCTTCCGAATGGTTACGTTTTAACCCGAATTCAGGCATCTTCCGGTATAGCCAAGTCGGTTTGGGACAAAGCGACAATCCGCCTGCAACATCGTTGTGGTCACGAGAAGCTCAAACTAGCCGGTCGCAAAGGGCAACACAGCCTGAAGAAACTGTTTCAGGAAGCCGGCATTCCACCCTGGGAACGCGACACTCGTCCTCTGATTTATCTCGATGGGGAACTGGCTGCCGTAGCGGGATTGTGGGTAGCCGAATGGGTTTTTTCTAACGCCCCAAATGCATGTTATCAAGTCACTTGGCAGTTGCCTGAAAGCGTGTGATGATAACTTACCCGGCCAGATTTAGAAGCCCGCCATACTGATGGCGCCTGCAATCCTGCAAGTTGCGATTATCGGTCTGATGATTTTAATTCCAACCATTGTGATTTATAAAAAAGCCGGCAATGAACAAGATCTATGAGCCAGCAAAATCCTATCAAGCTACCTACGATTTTGATCCCAATTATATTGTTTGTCATTTTTGACACGGTAGCACTAGGGATTAATTTCTGGATATCAAATAAGCTGGAACAAAGTGCCGTAGCCATCAATCTGTCAGGCCGCCAACGTATGTTATCGCAGCGCATGACCAAGTCATTATTGATGCTGCATGTAGCCGAACACGACACCGATAAACAAAGTGCTTTCGATGAGTTTTCAAGCACCGTCAAGTTGTTCGACAAAACCTTGTTGGGCTTTAGAGAAGGTGGCATGACGGAAGGCGGTGATGGCAAACCACTCTACCTGCCTGCGGTTAGTGAGCAAAGTGCCGCCTTGATTACCGCCTCAGCCTCCCAGTTATGGGCTATCGTTAACAGTCACTTATTGCCCGTGGTCACGGCTGACATGTCGATAGAACATACGATTCTGCATCCCGCCTTGCAAACCCTGCTGGAATATAACCAACCCTTACTCAAGCAGATGAACGATCTGACCACGGCTTTGGAACAAAATGCCACGCGGGAAGTGGCGTATCTCAGGGTGTTGCAAGCCTCATTGCTAATACTGGCATTAATTAACTTCGCTCTGGTCTGTAAACGCCTGTTGCGACAAATCCATCAGTCCGACAACAATTTTCAATCCTTGCGCACCATTATCGACTCCATTCAAACCGGTATTTTGCTATATGACGCAGCCGAGTTGATCCGCTCGTCAAACAAGGCGGCTGATCAGCTGTTTGGATATGATGAAGAGAAAGTGACTGGCAAACACTTACATCAACTGGTTTTATCCGATGACCATAAAACCTTTGGCATTAAAAGCGATGGCAGCACGTTTGTAGCCAAAATCAGCACTCAGACCTTATTTGAATTTAACGATCAAATCAGTGTGTGTACCATCACCGATGTCAGCGAACAGACCCGTAAAGAACAGGAATTAACTCATTTGGCGTTTCATGACGCATTGACTGGCCTGCCGAATCGCATCCTGTTGGTCGAACGGTTGCAACAAGATGTCTTACGTGCCAAGCGAGACTCGGCAATATTGGCTGTCATGTTTGTGGATCTGGATGGTTTTAAAGCGGTGAACGATGAATTGGGACACGACGTCGGCGACGCACTTTTAAAATCAGTAACAAAACGTTTTAAACAATGCTGCCGGGAAGTCGATACCGTAGCACGCCTGGGGGGTGATGAATTTGTGTTTATCATCAGTTCATTCCAATCCGTATCCACCGCCAAAATGGTCGCGCAAAGTATCATCAAAGCCGTTAATCAGGCATTTTTGATCCAACAACACAGTATCAAAATCAGCGCCAGCATTGGTATTGCCCTGTATCCAAAAGATCATGAAGAAGCCGAATTACTTATAAAACATGCCGACGACGCGATGTATTTAGCCAAGCAGCAAGGTAAAAACCGCTTTGCATTTGCTTCTGACTTACGCTCAGATTGATTCATCACGTGCATTTAAGTGGCAATTTGCTGCAATTAAAAAGGCAATCCCAGTGTAAAACTGATAAAATTTCGGTCTTTTCCGACCCCCTTGCTAGTCGCTAAACAGGGCGCAAACTCTTCATGACAAAATTTATTTTTATCACTGGCGGCGTGGTGTCATCTTTAGGAAAAGGCATCGCAGCCTCTTCTCTGGCGGCGATTCTGGAAGATCGCGGCCTTAAAGTCACCATTACCAAACTCGATCCCTACATCAACGTCGATCCCGGCACCATGAGTCCGTTTCAACATGGCGAAGTATTCGTCACTGAAGACGGCGCTGAAACCGACCTGGACTTAGGCCATTACGAACGGTTTTTAAAAACCACCATGGCCAAGAAAAACAACTTCACCACCGGCCAAGTCTACGAACAAGTTCTGCGTAACGAGCGCAAAGGCGATTATCTTGGCGCCACCGTACAAGTCATTCCGCACATCACCGATGAAATCAAACGCCGAGTGCTTGCCAGCGCCGAAGGCACGGATATAGCGCTGATTGAAGTCGGCGGTACAGTCGGTGACATTGAATCGTTGCCCTTCCTGGAATCAATCCGGCAGATGGGTGTGGAACTGGGCCGCGATCGCGCCTTGTTTATCCATTTAACGTTAGTGCCGTATATCAAATCAGCCGGCGAGCTTAAAACCAAACCCACCCAACATTCCGTCAAAGAATTGCGCACCATTGGTATCCAGCCGGACATTCTGATCTGCCGTTCGGAACAGCCAATTCCTGCCAGCGAACGTCGGAAAATCGCCCTGTTTACCAATGTCGCTGAAAAAGCGGTGATTTCCGCCATCGACGCCGATACCATCTACCGCATTCCATTACTACTGCGGGAACAAGGGCTGGACGACATTGTGGTCGATCAATTGCGTCTGGATGTACCACCGGCCGATCTAAGCGCTTGGGAAAAAGTCGTCGATGGTCTGACCCACCCGACCGATGAAGTCAATATTGCCATCGTCGGCAAATATGTCGACCATACCGATGCTTATAAGTCATTGAACGAAGCCTTGATTCACGCCGGCATTCATACCCGCCACAAAGTCCAAATCACCTATATTGATTCAGAAACCATCGAACAAGAAGGCACAACGCAACTTAAAAACCTTGATGCGATTCTGGTGCCGGGCGGTTTTGGCGAACGCGGCGTGGAAGGCAAAATATCCACAGTGCGTTTTGCCAGGGAAAACAAAATTCCTTATCTAGGCATTTGCCTGGGCATGCAATCGGCGGTCATCGAATTTGCCCGTAACGTTGTGGGTTTGGAAGGCGCGCATAGCACTGAATTTTTACCGAAAAGCCCGCATCCCGTCATTGGTTTGATTACCGAATGGATGGACGAAGCCGGAGAATTGGTGACGCGTGACGAAGATTCCGACATTGGCGGCACCATGCGGTTAGGCGCACAAAAATGTCGTCTAAAAGCTGACTCCTTGGCGTTTGCTGTTTATCAAAAGGACGTCATCACCGAGCGTCACCGTCACCGCTACGAATTCAACAATCAATATTTAAAGCAATTGGAAGCGTCCGGCATGCGCTTTTCGGGTAAATCATTGGATGGTCGTCTGGTAGAAATAATTGAACTGGCTGATCATCCGTGGTTTCTGGCTTGCCAGTTCCATCCGGAGTTCACCTCGACCCCGCGTAACGGTCACCCATTGTTCTCCGGCTTTGTCGAAGCCGCTGCCAAACATAAAAACCAGCCTCACGGGGCTTAAAAAAGGTACATCATGAAATTATGCAATTTTGAAGTCGGCTTGGATCAGCCGTTTTTCCTGATCGCCGGCACCTGCGTCATCGAAAGCGAACAAATGGCACTGGACACTGCCGGAAAATTAAAGGAAATCACCGACGCACTGAATATTCCGTTTATCTACAAATCCTCGTTCGACAAGGCCAACCGTTCATCCATGAGCAGCTTTCGTGGCTTAGGACTGGAAACCGGCTTGCAGATTCTGGAAAAGGTTAAACAACAAATTGGCGTACCGGTTTTGACCGATGTGCATGAAGATACGCCGTTGGCGGAGGTCGCTGCCGTGGTGGATGTAATGCAAACCCCAGCGTTTTTGTGTCGCCAAACCAATTTTATTCAAAGCGTTGCGGCGCAAGGCATCCCGGTCAACATCAAGAAAGGCCAGTTCATGGCCCCTTGGGATATGGGTAATGTGGTTACTAAAGCCCAAGCCACCGGTAACGATAAAATCATGGTCTGCGAACGCGGCGTGTCGTTTGGTTATAACAATCTGGTTTCGGACATGCGTTCTTTAGCCGTGATGCGTGACACTCAATGCCCGGTGGTATTCGATGCCACGCATTCGGTGCAATTGCCAGGCGGCCAAGGCAGTTGCTCCGGCGGTCAACGCGAGCACGTACCGGTTTTGGCACGAGCGGCGATGGCAGTCGGCATTGCCGGTCTGTTTATGGAAACGCATCCAAAACCCGAAGAAGCACTCAGCGACGGCCCCAATTCCTGGCCGCTGCATCGCATGCAGGAATTGCTGGAAATGCTGCTGGCTATCGATAAAGCGGTAAAATCCGCCCCGTTCATCGAAACCACGCTCTAAATCGCGAAATTTGCCATGGCCAAAATTACTCAGTTATCACAGCTCGATATGTCGGCCAGTTATAGCTATGCGGATTACTTGACCTGGCAATTAGAGGAAACGATCGAGCTGATCAAAGGCAAGATTTCGTTGATATCCCCGGCGCCGAATGTCAATCATCAACGGCTATCGATGAGTTTGAGCGGACAACTGTTCAGTTATTTCCGCCACAAGCCCTGTCAAGTGTTTGCCGCCCCATTTGACGTTCGCTTGTACGACCGCAGAAAATCCATTCTGTCCAGTAAGGACATCTTCACCGTCGTTCAGCCCGACATTTGCCTGATTTGCGCCCCAGACAAACTGGACGAGCAAGGCTGCAACGGTGCGCCGGACTGGATTATCGAAATCGTATCCAAAGGCAGTTCCAAAAAAGACGCCCAGATCAAACACACACTGTATGCGGAAAGCGGTGTGACGGAATACTGGTTGGTGTTTCCTTACGAAACGATCATCCAGCAATTCGTGTTAAACAACGAAGACCAATATCAATTGCGTTGCAGTTTCGCGGGCGACGATATAGCGACGTCGCATTTATTCCCGGATTTGTGTATCGACTTGAGCGAACTCTTTCCCGACAATTAAAATAGTACCCATTTCCAACATCCTTATTACGGAGTAATTGAAAACATGAGTAGAATCGTTGATGTAAAAGCAAGAGAAGTCTTGGACTCACGTGGCAACCCGACCGTTGAAGCCGAAGTCTATCTGGATTCCGGCATTGTCGGTAGCGCCATGGTGCCATCTGGCGCCTCTACCGGCGAACGCGAAGCCATCGAATTGCGAGACGGCGATAAATCACGCTATTTGGGCAAAGGCGTGCTGAATGCGGTTAAATTCGTCAACACCGAAATCCGCGAAGCGGTAATCGGTATGGATGCCAACAACCAAGCAGCTCTTGACGAAAAGATGATTGCTCTGGACGGTACGCACAGCAAAAGCCGCCTGGGCGCCAACGCTATCCTGGGTGTTTCCATGGCTGCAGCCCGTGCAGCTGCGCAAGAAGCCGGCGTGCCACTGTACAAATTCCTGAACAAATCTGGCGAATTCATCATGCCTGTCCCGATGATGAACATCATCAACGGCGGCTCGCACGCTGACAACAGTGTGGATTTGCAAGAATTCATGATTCTGCCTGTCGGTGCCCCAACCTTCCGTGAAGCCATACGTTACGGCGCTGAAGTTTTCCACAATTTGGCTAAAGTTCTGAAAAGCCGCGGCTTGGCAACAACTGTTGGTGACGAAGGCGGTTTTGCGCCTAATCTGTCTTCCAACGAAGAAGCCATTGAAGTGATCCTGGAAGCCATTGAAAAAGCCGGATACAAAGCCGGTGAAGACATCTACTTGGGTATGGATGCTGCTGCATCTGAATACTTCAAAGACGGTAAATACGTGTTGGCTGCCGAAAACCGTAGCTTTACCTCTGCAGAAATGGTCGACTTCCTGTCGGTCTGGGTAGACAAATACCCTATCATCTCCATCGAAGACGGTCTGGACGAAAACGACTGGGACGGCTGGAAACTGCAAACCGAAAAACTGGGCGGCAAAATCCAATTGGTCGGCGATGATTTATTCGTCACCAACCCAGCGATCCTGAAAGAAGGCATCGAAAAAGGCATCGCCAACTCCATTTTGATTAAAGTCAACCAAATCGGCACCTTGACCGAAACTCTCGCGGCTATCGATATGGCTGCTGCTGCAGGCTACAGCGCTGTGGTTTCTCACCGTTCCGGTGAAACCGAAGACACTACCATTGCGGATTTGGTTGTGGCGACCGGCACCGGCCAGATCAAAACCGGTTCTTTGAGCCGTTCCGACCGGGTTGCCAAATACAACCGTCTGATGAAAATCGAAGACGAGTTGGGCGATAAAGCCAAATACGCAGGTCGTAGCGCGTTTAAAATGTTGTCTAAATAAGATTGACCGGGTGATGGTAAGTGCCAACACCCGGTTTTAATTCGGACGCTGGGTTGATTTGTTTAACCCAGCCTACGTTTGACTCCTTGAGATACCGTCATTAAATCGCTCATCGTCCTTATCATTGCGCTCATTCTGCACTTCCAATACCGGTTGTGGTTTGGCGACGCCAGTGTTTCGCAAATATCCAGCTACCGCGAACAGCTGGATGAACTGAACAAGGAAACGCAGGAAAAAAAGGAACGCAACGATGCGCTGTACGCCGAAGTTCTGGATTTGCGCCGCGGCCTGGAAACCATCGAAGAGCGCGCCCGTTATGACTTGGGCATGATCAAGGAAAACGAAACTTTCTTTCAAGTGCTGGAATAGCGCATGAACCAATTAATTAAATGCTGGGCAGTGGTGCCCGCAGCTGGCGTCGGCAAACGCATGCAAGCCGATCGTCCCAAACAATATCTGCCGCTGGCCGGCAAAACCGTCATCGAACACACCTTGTCCCGCTTACTGGAATCCGCTGCCTTTGAAGCCGTAGCCGTAGCGATTTCTGAGGAAGATCCCTATTGGCCTGAACTGGAAATATCTCAACACCCCAAAGTAATCACTGCCCCTGGCGGCAAAGAACGCGCTGATTCAGTGTTATCCGCCTTGAAGTCACTGCAAGATAAAGCCAATGAAAATGACTGGGTACTGGTACACGATGCCGCCCGCCCCTGCCTGACCTCCAGCGACATTCATCTGCAAATCGACACCCTTAAAAACGATGAGGTCGGAGGGATTTTAGCGCTGTCCTCTCACGATACTTTAAAGCATGTTGACGGAGACACAATTACCGCCACCATCGACAGAAAACATGTCTGGCGTGCCCTGACACCACAAATGTTCAAATACGGCATGCTACGCGACGCCCTGCAACAAACCGAAGGTAACCCGGCCATCACCGACGAAGCCAGCGCTCTGGAACTGTTAGGCTACAAACCCAAAATCGTCGAAGGTCGCCCGGACAACATCAAAATCACCCGCCCGGAAGATTTGGCGCTGGCCGCGTTTTACTTTCAGCAACAGGCTCAGCGATAGATCCCCATGTCACTGAAACGGCCCCAGCCTTCAGTTTCAGAGAAAAATATCCCTAAAAGCCGGCTTAGCATAGACAGGTTGAGATCTACCATAGAACCCCTCGACAAGGTGCGTAAGAATAGGGTCATCAATAACGTCGCTGAATTCGGCTTGTACGGAATCACTCGATTATTACCCTTCTTTGATAAAGAGGCTGTCGTAAAAGGTCAAAATGTAGGTTGGGTAAGTGTAGCGTAACCCAACAAAATCAAATCGTTGGGCTTCGCCGTGCTCAGTCCAACCTACATTTAACTTTTACGACAACCTCTATAGGGGGGAAGTTATTGGTTAGCGCTATAGTGAATTGAACTTTTACTTTAAACATTGAGTACACACATGAGAATTGGCCAAGGCTACGATGTCCACCGTTTTTGCGAGGGCGACCATATCATTTTAGGCGGCGTAACAATCCCTTACGAAAAAGGTCTGGAAGCCCATTCCGACGGCGACGTGGTGCTGCATGCGTTGGCTGATGCCATTCTGGGTGCGGCTGCACTGGGCGATATTGGCAAGCATTTCCCCGATACCGATCCCGAATTCAAAGGCGCCGACAGCCGGGTACTGCTGCGGCATGTTTATAACATCGTCCAGGAAAAAGGCTACAAACTGATTAATGCCGATGTGACCATCATCGCCCAAGCCCCCAAAATGCTGCCGCATGTTCCAGCTATGCGCGCCAACATCGCCGCAGATTTACTGGTTGATATCGATGACATCAACGTCAAAGCCACCACCACCGAGAAACTCGGTTTCGAAGGCCGCAAAGAAGGCATTGCGGTGCAGGCAGTGGTATTGATCGGAAAATGACCGCTCTTTTAGCGCAAGACTGGCCTTACGCCTATGGCGGTCCTTCCGGGCAGGGCGACATCAAAACCGAACCAGACGATTTCGTGGTTGAGGAAATGCTGTCTTTTGAAACAGACGGCAGTGGCGAACATGTTTTTTTGTACATCGAAAAATCCGGCGAAAATACCGAATATATCGCCCGCCAGCTTGCCAGACATGCCGGCGTTCGTCAGCGGGATATTGGTTACGCCGGTTTAAAAGATCGCCATGGCCGCACTCGGCAATGGTTTAGCATTTGGCTGCCGGGAAAAGTCGATCCCGACTGGTCAATACTGGAAAGCGATCATCTGAAAATCCTGCAAGTCAGCCGTCATGCCCGCAAACTCAAGCGCGGTGTACTCAGTGGCAATCGCTTTGCCTTACGCATCCGAAACTGGCAAGGCGATCGCGAACTCACCGAACAGCAATTGCAGCACATCAAAATCCAGGGGTTTCCCAACTACTTTGGCGAACAACGCTTCGGTCATCAGGGCCGCAATATCGACAAGGCCCTGGACATGTTTGCCGGCACCCGGGTTAAACCGGAACTGCGCTCGATTTATTTATCCGCCGTCCGCGCTTATTTGTTCAATCTGATACTGGCGGAGCGTGTCACGCAACACAGTTGGATTCAAGCCTTGCCGGGCGATGTATTCAAACTGGATCAAACCAACAGCCACTTCATGGCGGATAGCATAGATCAAACCCTGCTGGAGCGTCTGCACAGCGGCGACATACACCCTACCGGCGCACTATGGGGAAGAGGCGAAAATCCTGCGCGCCATGAGACTCAGGTTTTGGAACTGCAAATTGTCGTTCAACATTCCAACCTTGCTGATGGGTTACTGAAAGCAGGTTTGGAACATGACCGCCGCACCTTACGTGTCAAACCAAGGGATCTGGTCTGGCAGTTTACCGCGGCGCATGATTTACAGCTGTCATTCACTTTACCGGCAGGCAGTTACGCTACAGCTTTATTAAGAGAACTTGTGGTAACCACTACGAGCAAGCCTGAAGCCCAATATAACTGTGTTATTTAACTCAGTTCATTAGGTCATACCACCTCACTCATCCTCCCAATTAGCCAAAATCATTCTATAGCAGTCAGGAAGCTATTGTTACCTGAGTGATTTTTCAATTTGGTTTGCTTATTGCATACTTTGTAAGTCTTTAATGACTTTTAGCCATTTCGTTAAGCCGGATAACACTTAATTGGCTTGATCTATCTACCCGTATTCTCACCCATGAGCACAGAACCTTTGACAGAAACAGCCTTGTTCTGGACCGAATCGCTAGCCGGCGAGCTACGCAGTTTTCTGACTATTCGGGTTAAATGCTCTGAAACTGCAGCCGAATTAACCCACGACACCTATCTGGGTCTTAAACAAATTATCGAGCAAAACCCTCCCGACAACCTTCGTGCCATGGCGTTTCGGATTGCCATTAATCTGGCTATCGATTATCAGCGTAAAACCACGGTCCGAAATCGACATGCCGCCAACGAGGATTTCGACACCCTCACCGAAACAGTATCCTGTCGCACCTCGCAACCGGACAAAATTCTCATCGGACAGGAACGACTAAAAACCTTAAAAACAGCCCTGGATGAATTACCCGCCATTACCCGCACGGTTTTTCTGCTGCATGGCTCCGAAGGGCTTACCTATTCGGAAATTGCTCTGCAATTAGGCATCTCCAAATCCTTGGTGAACAAATTGCTGGCTCAAGCGATGCGCCATTGCGCAGAGAAACTTGATTAAACCCCCTGTCATGCCCACGCCCAATTGCCCTGGTCACCTGCCAAATCACCACGCTGGTTCTGACCATCAATCAAGGATAATA
Organism: Methylomonas sp.; assembly: GCA_002928965.1. Lineage (GTDB taxonomy): Bacteria > Pseudomonadota > Gammaproteobacteria > Methylococcales > Methylomonadaceae > Methylomonas. The sequence goes on along the minus strand of PERU01000002.1, from coordinate 67,880 downwards.
TTGCCAATGACCAATCATTTAGGATATGGGCGAGAGACATTATTTTTGACGAAGTCCCTAGTCGTTTTAGCCTGACAAACGTTTTAATTGATATACACCCTGATTATTAAACCTGCCCAATGTCAGTATCACCGCAATTGCCTAACCAAAGTCCTGTCCGCGTACAAGCTATTGAATGGCTGGTCACATTACGCGACGACGCACTTGAGGATGAGACACTCACTGAATTTTCCGAGTGGCTTGCCCAGGATCCTAGTCATGCCGAAGCATTTTCGGCGGCAGAATTGCTATTCAAAGATATTGTGACAGCTGCTCAGATTGAAACAATCGACACCTCTTCCCAGCAACGAGTAGCCGACAAGCCAAACACCCCAAATGCAAGCCCTTGGTTGTTTAGCGCTTTTGGTATGGCGGCAGTTTGGTTGATTGCGGTCAACCTAATAATTCCTTCACACGCCAGTCTGTTTACGGATTTTTTCAGCGACTACCACACCCAAACCGGTGAACTGCGTGAAGTAGAACTCAGTGACGGCACTCGTGTTTTGATGAATACCAATACCGCAATCTCAGTGAATTTTACGGCAACAAGCCGGAAAATCATCTTGGAGCATGGGCAGGCTCAATTTACTGTCGCTAAAGATACCCATCGCCCATTTGAAGTCATTACCGAAAGCCTCCGGACGCAGGCATTGGGCACAGTATTTGATATCAATCATTCTGACAAGACCGAAACCAGTATCCTGGTGCAAGAACACGCCGTGTCCGCCAGTCTGACAAATAGTAATGACCCCGCCCACCGTATCACGATCAAGCAAGGACAGATATTGCATCATCGTAGCGGCCTTGACCTGCAACAACCCCAGTCAGTTAACTTGTCGCAAGCAACCGCCTGGCAACAGCATAGGCTGATTATCAACGATCGCCCACTCAGCGAATTGATCCATGAACTGGAACGCTATCAGACAGGCCGTGTGTTTATTAGTGATACAACCCTAAAAGACCTGCGGGTTAGCGGCGTATTTTCACTGACCAGCCCTGCAGATACCCTGCGGATTGTCTGCGCAGCCTTGAATTTGCAGCAAACTCAAATCGGCCCATGGTGGACAGTGTTGCACCGCTGATCCTAGCCATTTTGCCGACTAAGGCTCCATCTGATTAAACCTTGAAGTGCGCAATCCGCTGTTGGTAATGTCTTTACGCTGGTGGCCTCTCGCTTTTGGCATGCTAATTTCCATGCAGTCGTTTTCCATGTCCGCCAGCGAATTGACGAAAACATTCGATATAGCCCCACAATCGCTAAACGATGCGCTGGTAAGCTTCGCCCAGCAAGCCAATATCGAACTACTCTTTTCCGCAGATAGTGTGCGCGGTCTTAACAGCCAAAATCTTCAAGGCCGGATGACAGCCGAACAAGGCTTGAAAATACTCTTAAAAGACAGTGGTTTAAATTGTCGCTTTATCAATAACCACACCGCTGCTCTGCTGACACCTTCCTCTGCCGCTCCTGGATCTGACAATCCCAGTCTGATGGATAGCCTGGAAGTAACCGGCAATCGCATCCATCAACCGTCCGGCACTGATTCAAATCAATACAATCCGAGCTTGTCCGCGGACACCGAAAATACTGACTATCGAGTCACACATACATCCAGCGCCACCCGCACCGATACCCCGGTAAAATCCATTCCGCAATCCATTCAGATCATCAATCGGCAACTGATCGACGACCAGCAAACCATCATGCTAAGCGATGCCTTGCAAAATGTCAGCGGTGTGGTCGCGCGTAGCGTGCTATTCAGCCCGGTGATCGAGGGCACCTTGATTCGGGGATTTCGGGCGGAGCAATTGACCGATGGTTTTACCCAGTACTACAACCCCGGTGACCGGGAAAGCACTGTCAATATCGAACGCGTGGAAGTACTCAAAGGCGCCAATGCGATTTTTTACAGTGGCGGCTCCGGATCGGCAGTCGGCGGGGTCATAAACGTGGTATCCAAACTGCCGCATGCCAAAGCAGCCCATGAAATCGGCTTCACGGCCGGCAGCTACGATTTTTACCAGCCGCGCATCGACATCAACCACCCCATCAATAAAAATGCGCTGTTTCGCGTCACAGCCGAATACACCACCGCGGCTAGTCATATCGACGTGATCAACACACAGCGTTACAACATCAATCCGGCGTTAGTACTCACCAACAATGACACCACGACACTCACCCTGCAAGGCAAATTCTCGCATTGGGCGCAACCCGAATATCAAGGTTTACCGGCAACGGGTACCATTGCAGGCAACTTCAAAATCGATCCACGAACATACATCGGCCCCACCAACATACCGGATAGCGAATCGGACAGCACAGCGGTTTGGGCGAAACTGGAGCACCAAATCAATCAGCACTGGGCCTTGGACATCCGCACACGCTACGCGGCATCGCAATTTAATGAATTAGTCCAAACGCTATATAACATCGATTCGTTTACAGCTGACACACCCTTGCTGCCGCCGTCTACCTGGGGCCTGGCCAATGCTGAATTATTTCAACAGCAACGCGAGTTAAGTTTTTCCGCCAATGCCATCGGCAAATTCGAGAGCGGCCAATTCAAAAACACACTCTTGATCGGCGGCGATCACAGTGTGTTAAATGATGATGGCTTTGTAGAGTGGGCTTTAATTGACAGTGTCGATCTGGCCCAGCCCCCCCAATTTTCGACCGGCTACCATCACCCCGGTGCCAGAGACAAAAACCAGTTCATGACCAACACTCTCTATGGTGCTTATCTGCAATGGCAAAGCACAATCGGCGGCCGCCTGCATACATTGACGGCCTTACGCCTCGGCGGCCTGGACATCGACTTTGAAGACAAAGTCAGCCGTCATGCCAGTAAAACCCAAATCTTAAAATTCTTACCCCGCGCCGGGGTGGTTTACGATCTGACCGACAGCGTATCGGCGTTTGCCGGTTACAGTGAAGGCATGCGTGGCCAACCTTTCGTCAAATTTGGCGACACACCCACACCTGAATTATCAAGACAATTGGAAGCCGGACTCAAATTCGATGTTTCCAGCCAGTTTTCAGGGCAAGTCGCTGTGTACCAAATCGACCGAGAACAAGTCGCGGTGCCTAACAGCACCAACCCCAACAGCGCCTTATTCATTTCTGCCGGTCGTCAACGCTCGCAAGGCATAGAAACCGACCTGCTCTGGCAACCCTTTGAATCACTCAAACTGCTGGGTAGCTATGCTCATACCAACGCCCGCTTTCAGGGTAGTGCGGGCGGCATTGCAGACCAAAACCGGGTTGCCTGGGTACCGGAAGACGCTGGCCGGCTTTGGGCCAACTATCACCTACCAAACCCAATCCCCAAGGGCGTATCGGTCGGCTTCGGCGTCACCCTCAATTCCGGCAGCTATATTGCACACGATAACGCTTTCAAGGTGGGCGGCTATCATAGTTTCGATGCGACCATTGCCTATGAAAAGTCCATTTTCAGGCTGGCGTTAACCGCAAAAAATCTCAGCGACAACGAGTATTTCCAACCTTTTCAGTATTTCGGCGGTGGCTACATTGGCGGCGGCCGGGTCGTACCGGCCAGTGGCGCTACGTTATATGTCTCTGGCTCGTTACGCTTTTAAAACACGCCCATGCCAGCCTGTTGATTTTCCCTTACAAACCAGCACCTCTAAAAATTAATTTACTGATTTATTTTCAATAATTTAACGCTTGCTCCGTAAGACTCCATCCCGCCCACGTGTAAAAGCCAAGTTGACTGAGGCATCCTGTGTTTTTTGATCAGGAGTGGCGATGGTGGTTACATCGAAATAGCGCCAGCATATTGAAAATTGGCAAAGCAGTGATTTGTCGCAGGTTTCCCACATCTCATGGCACACTGCAATTCGCAGACTTGGCGAAGGGTTCGCAGTAAAAAATCCTTTGGAAGCCTCTACAGACAACACAGTTCGCAGATTTCAATATTCCTGATTTCCTACGTTTTTTGGACTATTGCTAAAAGTGTCAAATGTCCGAAGACAGCCAAATTGAGATTGGACTGGGAATCACCACATCGGCAGGTAAAGCTTGAGTGGTTGATCGTCGCAAATCCTGAACCCGAAGCTTTGATAAAAAGATGAGCTGGTTTCGTCCTTAGCATCCACAAACAGGCCAGCGCTGCCAACCGCTTGAGCGGCAGATTTGGCACGATTCACTGCGTCGGCCAGTAACAACCTGCCCAGGCCTTGGCCTTGCAGGTCCGCCCTAATCGCTAATCGACCGAGACGAGTAACAGGCACTTGACGCGGATAACGTTTTGCAATGTCTGATGGAAGGTCATCAATTAATACGAATGCTGAAGCCAGTGCATAAAAGCCCAAAATGCTCACTGCGCTAATATCGTCATAGCCCAATGATCGATACAGATCCACGATCTGTCCGTCTGCCGGGATGGCGACAAATGTTCGGGAAATACCTTTGGTTTGATGCTGGAGCGCCGTCTGTTTCAGCCAGATATTGAGAGGCTCAACACTACAATCAAACGCCTTTCGCTCGTGGTGTCCAGTTAATGGTTCCAGTTTGATCATTGCGTCGTGCCGCGTAGTCCTGCAGTGTGGCTAATAATTTTTCATTGGGTAATGGCGGATTATCAAGGGCTTTGAGTAGCGCTTCGGCATCGCGCATACTCAAGTGAATCAGTCTTTCTTGTTCAATGATGCGCTCGGCTTCCCGCAGGGCTGTTTGCACGATGAATTGGTTAACGGTTGCCCCTACCATGCTGGCCGCCATTTCCAATGTTTCTTGAACCTGTACAGGAACTCGTGCGGTGATTCGGCCACGATCTATAGATGCAGTTGACATAAAAGTCTCCCGGTTAAGCTAAGGAGGCTAGATTAGCATTATGGTGTCAATTTGTCACCATAATGAGATTGATTTAATTCCAAACTCCGGCCATTGGAGTACTATTAGAAGACATGAACTAGATTGCCAACCCACATGAATCGCACGGAACGCTTCTACAAAATCGAACAAATTCTGCATCACCGCCACGTCGTACCTCTTGCCGTATTTTTGGAAGAACTGGGCGTCTCCCGCGCCACCTTCAATCGCGATATGGAGTATCTGCGCGATCGTTTGCATGCGCCGATCATTTGGGACCGGGAGGCTGGGGGTTATCGTTTCACCGACAGCGAAAATATCAATACCACGTATGAATTGCCAGGACTATGGTTCAGCGCCGGCGAGCTCTATGCATTATTGGCAGCTCAAAAACTGCTGACCGACATAGAACCCGGCATCCTGGCTCGTCATATTGCACCGCTGCAGACCAGACTAGCGGGTTTGCTGGAGGCGGGTGGCCAACCCTCTGCCGAAATCGCCGAGCGTGTTCGCCTGTTAAGCATGGCAAAACGCACCCTGCAACCACGCTTTTTTACGGAAATCGCCACGGCCGTATTCAATCGACAACAGCTCGATATACAGGCCTGGAATCGCGGCCGTAACGAAATCAACCCACGCCGGATTTCACCACAACGCCTGATTCATTACCGGGACAACTGGTACCTGGACGCCTGGTGCCACTGGCGGCAGGCACTGCGGAACTTCTCTATCGATAGCCTACAGGCGGTGTCCATGGTCGATGAGCCAGCCATCGAGATCACCGACCCACAACTGGACGAGCACTTTGCCAGTGCCTACGGCATCTTTGCCGGTGCCATTCGCGACGCGGCGGTCTTGAAATTCTCGCCAGAGCGCGCCCGCTGGGTTCGTTCTGAAAGCTGGCATCCACAACAAGTGGGCGAGGAGCTTTCCGATGGCAGCTATCGCCTCACCGTCCCTTATGCGGACGACCGCGAACTGCTGATGGATATTCTGCGCCACGGCAGCCATGTCGAAGTTGAGACTCCAGCCTCTTTACGAGATTCCGTTGCCAACGAAGCCAAGAAGATCGGCCAAATTTACCAAAAATAAATACTGTCTCAGTATTTGAGACACCCAGGGCTTAGGCTTGACACCTCTTTTCAGGTGCGACGTAAAGCCATGACCTCACTCAGCAAACAAGAATTCTTAGCCATTTTGATTGCCATCCCTGTTAGCCTCTACCTCTATCAATATAGAGATTGGCTGTTGGTGTTGGTGTTGGTGCCGGCTTTGATTATCTTGCGCTCTGGCCTTTGGCTATTGTTATGGTGGAGCCCATGGAATCGTTAATCCAAGCATTGGGCGCTTTGCCAGCCGAACAGTCACGTCTTGAAATCGATAGTCTCTCTCAACAGCTAGCGACCATACTGGAAAGCCTGGAACAAATGCAGCAGAAGGAAAAACCTTATCTGTTGGCCTTGTACCAAACCAAGCTCGGTGAACTGGAATACCGCTTGTTGACGCTACAAATCGAGTGCCGTGCCTTGCAACAACGCATCGAACTGGCCATGATCAAACTCAATCGCGGAGAGCCGCTGACTCAACAACACCTTGACGAGTTCGAAGCACAAACGCAGCAGACATTATTGGCTTGGCAGGCTCAACTCAAGCAACAGGCGGAAGCCTTGGCTAGCGGACTTGCCTATATGCAAGGTTTAACTGCGGTCGATGGCAGTAGCGTACAACGCGCCAAACAAGCCTACCGGCGATTGGCGCGCTTGCTGCATCCCGATGTTAACCCGCAGCACCAAGCCTTATTCGAGCACTACTGGTCTTCGGTCCAAGAGGCCTATCGCCAAATCGATGCCGATTTACTCGAGGCCTTATTACAGATCGTCGAAACTGCTGCCGCTCAATCGCAGCAAAGCAAAGAAATGCCCGTGGAAACCATCGCACGTCTGAAAATGCTGATCGAGCAACAAAGTGAGCGGCTGGTCACGCTGCGAAAGCAGCCGCCTTTTTGCTGGGCAGAGCAACTTCAGGATGAACATTGGTTAGCTGAGCGTCAAATCACCTTGGAAACCGCCATCACCCTGGAAACACAGCGCTGGTCGCAATTGATTAGCCGTCACGCGGATATTGCCGCTCGCGTCCAGGCCGAGGTTTGACTATGAGCCAGTTATTGCCCTATACCGATTTGACTCAGCAGCTGATGTTGAGAACCTTGAATCAAACAGCCATTACCTTGCCTTTTGCCAAAGACATTTTCCTGCTGGAAACCCATGTCGCCGGACTGCGTTATTACCAAATGAAAACTTTGAGCGGCCCTTTACAGCTTGCCGATCGTCTGCAACTGCGCCGCGAACCGAACAACAGTCACGATGATTTAGCCATTGCAGTATTTACCTGCACGGATCACAAACTCGGTTACGTTCCGAGACACCGTAACCCAATACTGGCACGACTGATGGATGCCGGAAAATTGCTGCTGGGGGAAGTCGCCAGTATCCAATTCGGGGACGACACAGTGCCAAGCTATCGCCACGACAACTCATCCGGCACAGCCATTATCGATGTCCGCTTAAAAATCTCCCTACGCGAATAATGGAGTAAACCATGAGCACGTTAATCGGTTTAGGTTTCCGTCAGAAATAACTTCCGTTTATGGTACCCATGCTCTGCGTCACTGCTATTAAGTTAGGACGTCATACCGGCATACCCTCTGAGGCACAAGGGGATTGCCGGTATCCAGTTCACAGGGATGAGAAAGACCTTCGCCATCCATGGCTTCTGGGTTCCGGCAATCCCTGCCGAAACGACGTGTCCAGAGTTGCGGGAAATTATTTTCAACCAAATCCTTAATACTGGCGTTCTTGGGCTTCATGTATCTGATTTGGCGACTGTCTTGCTGGCTTTTTGACATTGATCCTAGCCAGGACAGTTTCTGGAAATGGCTGGCGGCAGGATTGTTTTTGTCGATTTTCTTTGGCGATTGAGGAGAAAATGTCAATCATGCTTCGACCACAGAGCTGCCTTAGGCAAGATCGAATATCGCCACGAGCTTGAATCCTGCACCTGTGGTCAATGCGGCCAGACCAAAATCGGCGAAGACATCGCCGAGCAACTGGACGTTTAGCCGGCCAAATTCTTTGTGCATAGCCATATTCGTCCGCAGTATGCCTGCTGAAATTGCGAAACGATTACCGCGGCACCCATTCCACCTGCAGTAATCGATGGCGGTATAGTGCTGGGCGCTTACCTTACTCCACCAAGAATAATCATTCATTTAGAGTTTTTTTCATTAAAGCGTAGTCGTTTTTTGATCTCAAACGACTTACTTATTGAAGCACTTAGCTCTGCGCTGAACCCATTCCCACGCATGACTTTCTCTTCACATTTAGCAGGATGCTAGGAATACAACCTCGCTCACGGATTGGAGCGATGTCGCCGGAATGCGATAACTCAGCCACATCCGCCGCGAGACGGAGCCGGAAAGCCACGGGTCTTGGGACAAGACAGCCGGGTTACCTACAAAAAACAGGCCTGACAATCGTTTCTCCCTCTTTATCGATTTCAGGTCTGGGCTTTGGAGATTAACTTTAACCGTAATGCATTAAGGAACGTAAAAAAATGAAAAATTTGAAATTAGCTACAGCCGGTGTTTTCGCATTCACCGCATTAACCGGCCTGTTGGCACCGGTAACCGCCAGTGCGGCATTGGTCAGCGGCAACGCCACCATCACCATCGACAACCCCGCGTTTATCGCTTCTAATTTTTATAGCAATTATGTGGAAAAATTTTGGGATGCCAGCAACAACAATCTTGGGATTACCGGTGCTACTTCCGGAGGCACCACTTTGTCGCTAGTTGGTAACACTGCCATGCTGTTTCCGGTCAACACCAATTTAGTGACCACGACATGTCCAGCCTGCGGCCCTTACGGCAGAACACTGCAAGCTACTGACATGGATGCCACAAATACATCCGTAGGACAGATTGGCTTAAGCGGCGCTTGGCGTATTAACGGCCCTGGTGGCGTATTGACTCCTTACGACTTTAGATTGGTCAAAACTGCCGGCACTTGGAATATCAGCACTTACGATACCGCTTTCGGCTATCAAAACTTTTTGAAACTGGCTAATGTTTCAGAGTCTTTAAACGGTAATGGCGAACTATTACTAAGCGGCGACCTGAAATGGACCGGTTTATGGGCATCTTTAGCAGGTGCAAATACAAATGCCGTAGTTGGCACTTTTAACTTGGCTCCAGCAGCTGTGCCTGTTCCAGCAGCCGTTTGGATGTTCGGTAGTGGCCTGATTGGTCTGCTCGGCGTTTCACGCAGAAAAGCGGTTGTTGCTGCGTAATTCCCCTGCACTTAGCTGCCTGTAGCCAGGATTAAACCGGCAGCAGGTGGCTTTACGGCATTTTGTGCTTTAACCCAGAACAGCGATTGTCGACAGAATAGTTCTCAGACGCACAGACATTCTTTCGATCAGAATTTTTAGCCGGCTTTACTGCTCGACAATTTTCCAGGGATACCCATGCAAACCTCACAAAAGCTTAAATCGCCCTCCACAATGGCATTAGCGGCAATACTGAGTTTAACGGCTTCGTTGGCGTCATCCGGCGCTTGTGCGATCACCTTGAATGCGCCTGCTAGCGGTACTTTTACCATGACTCTGGACCGCAATGCCCTGCAGCCGTATTTTGGCTATTTTTTTTCCTCATTCTGGGATGGTGCAGCGTCGGACATTAACAATCCAGCCCATACCGGTGCCTATTTCTCCAGCCTTATTGCCACCAGCGAAATTTCCGCAGTCAATCGGGTATTTGATTTGACTGCCATTGGCAACGATCCGGGCAATCAGCCAGGGCAGCGGTTTGTCAAAGCCACCTCGGCTAACTTTCGCATCGACTCAGACACGCTGGTCGGTGTGGCTGACAGTCGAATTGGCATGACCGGTGTGCAAGGTTTTTATGCGCCCGATTGGCCGCCCAGCGGCGGCGGGGTTGTCAATGGGGATTTTTCAATCACTTACGATGCCAGTCGGCAAAGTGCGGGTCAAACCGGTTGGTATTTAGCCAACAACATCTATTTCAGCATGGCGGTTTATGACCTGAGCAATTTAAACCTCAGTTTCACCGATGCTGACAACTGGCAACTGCGTGGCGATTTGTTAATGTCCCCTGAAAACGGAGGCATGTTGCGTGGCGCCACACTGAATGATGTGGGCGATTTTTGCCTGGGTGTTGGTTCCCATGCCGGTTGCGATCAAGTCTCGGCAGTGCCCGTACCGGCAGCAATTTGGCTGTTCGGTAGCGGCTTAGCGGGCTTAATCGGGGTTACGGGTAGAAAACAATCCACACCAAAATTTAATTAGAGAAACAACGTGAATAGTAAACTTTTATCAATAACAATCTTCGGCTTGTTAGCCGCATTCCAGGTAACTTCAACGCTGGCGGCCACGGTCTCAGGTGGATCGTTAATCCTGAATTTGGATCGAAACGCCTTGATTGCCGGCACCCTTCTGGACAACACCCCGGCCCCTTCAATTTATGTTGAAGAATTCTGGGATGTCAGCGCTGCCAATAAAACATTTGTCGAGTTACGTGACGGTAATACGCCGGCTGACATCAAAGACTTTGCAAATAACGAAATTTCCGCACTCGGTCTGCAATATACGGTCAACGGATTTACTATCCCGCCCAATCCGGTTGGCCGGGAAATCAGAGCGACGGATTTTTCCTTCGACCCCAATAATTTAACCGCTTCGGCTACTGGTGGTATTGGTCTGAACGGGGCGATTCGCTTCCGGGTGGATGTTGACCGACCGAATAACCGCATTTTACTGGGCGATATGACGCTGGAATACCATCCTGACCTGGAAGGGGCAAGTTTTGGCCGTTCCGGATGGTTGTTGGTGAACCACATCGGCTTCGATGCCGACGCCTTTGAATTATTCGATGTCACCACCCAATTATCAGGAAACGCGCTGACTCTGAACGGTAATCTGGGTTTTGGTTGGGGATTCGATCATCTGGGTTCACGCATTGCCCGTGAAAACGATATGCGTATCGGGACCTTCAGCTTTCAAACCACTGTTGTTCCGGTTCCTGCGGCGCTCTGGTTATTCGCCAGTGGCTTGCTTGGGCTGATGGGTGTCAGCAACCAAACACGGAAAGCATCAGTATGAATAAATCGATCAGAAATTCGTCCATTAAGCCGCATGATGTCCATTCATACTTCAACGGCTTGGCGCTGTTTTCGATAGTTTTGTCCACCGCTTTGGAAGCTGCACCATCACCGACAGTCAGTTTTGGCGCTTACACCAGTTACCAAGTCAACGTCGATAGCTTGGGGCAAAACATCCCCGGTGATAAAGGCAATGAGCCGACCATCGCCATAAACCCCTTGAATCCGGACAATCTGGTGATTGGCTGGCGTATGTTCGACTCGCCGCCGACCTTGGTAAAACACGGCGGATACGCCTATAGCTTTGACGGTGGGGTCAGTTGGAATACTGGCCGTTTGGCCGCATTGCCTGGACAGACGCGCACCGATCCGGTGCTGGATAGCGATTCCCAAGGTAACTTTTACTATCAATCCTTGGGCTTGGGTGGCGAAGACCGTACCTCGGTCTTCAAATCCTCTGACGGCGGCATGAGTTGGTCAGAGCCGGTATTTCAGTTCAACGGCGACAAAAACTGGCTGGTGGTGGATAAATCCCGTACTGCTTCGGATGGCGCTATTTACAGCACTTGGCGGCGTACCAGCTTCCCGAACCCTGATCCAAACTACCTGCCCACATATTTTATTCGTTCCACTGACGGCGGCACAACGTATCAAGAACCCAATGCAGCCTTACCAATTGCCACGCTTGGTTTTGGTAGACTCGCAATAGGTCCGACGGGTGAGGTATATCTATCCGGCGTAGACGAATCCTTGATCTCATTTAACGACCTCGGCGTGATTCGGCGCGGGCATTATTTCTTGAAATCGGTTGATGCCAAAAATCCTGACGCTTCACCCAGTTTTATCGCGAAGAAAGTGGATATGGGCGGTTACCCAATGATGCTATTGTCTACAGCGCTTGCGCTACCTAATCCGCTGGGTGGTGATGGGGACATGCAGATTGCCGCCGACCAGTCGACGGGTCCGCTGCGCGGCAATATTTACATGATGGCGCATGCCACGCCTTATGGCTGGCAAGCTGGCGACGATCCGCAAAATGTCTATTTTGTGCGGAGCGGCGATGGCGGGGCATCATGGTCGGCACCGCGTCGTTTAAATGACGATAGCCCCAGTCCCAGTTCATTTCAGTATTTCCCCATGCTCAGCGTTGGCCCCAACTCACGAATCGATGCGGTCTGGTACGACACCCGAAACGGTACCGGCACATCGCCCTATCGCTATTCGCAGCTCTACTACAGCTATTCTTGGGATGGCGGCGTGACCTGGAGTCCCAATCAAGCAGTATCACCCGTGTTTAATACCCATATACCCTATAACACCGTCAATGGTAATGAAGTGCCCGCGGATAAGATGGGCGACTACACCCATATGCTCTCCGATGCTACCGGCGCCCATATTGCCTACGCCGCTACTTTTAACGGCGAACAGGATGTTTACTATCTGAACGTATTTCCCGATTGCAACCATAACGCAGTCTCCGACGTACTGGATATTCAGCAGCGCCGCAGCGGCGATACCAATAGCAATCACTTGCCCGATTCCTGCGAAAACATCAGCATCATCGGCGACATCGACGGTGACAAGGACGTGGATCTGCTGGATATAAATCTGGTGACTGCGGCTAAAAACAAGCCTGCCAACGGTCCGACCGATCCCAGGGATCTGGATCGTAACGGCAAAATCAATTTGTTGGATGCCCGTAAACAAACCTTGTTATGCACACGGCCCCGGTGTGCGGTTTAACCCATTCGAAAATTAACCCAAACATAGAGATTGAAATGAACCTTAAATTAATTAAGATGCTTAGTTGCGCAGTATTCTTGCTATTTTCCGGCACCTCACAAGCCAGCATCTTTGTAAATCCAGGCTTTTCTTTCACCATGGTGAGCATTTCCGATATTACCCAGGCAGGCAACAGCATCTTTGTACAAATCGGCGTTACCGGTTTAAATCAAAGCAGCGCGCCATCACTGGGCACTTATGATCTTAATTTAAACTTTGATCCCAGTCATCTGAGCTTTAGCGGTGCGGTATTTGGCGATGCGTTGTTAGGCAATCAATTGGATTTATTCAACGTTGGCGGCAATTTGAGCGGTGCTGATTTAACAGATCCAGGCACCGTCAATTTTTACGAGGTGTCGTTAGATTCTGTGACTGATTTAAACGACTTACAAGCTGAGAGTTTTACCTTGGCTACCCTCAGTTTCGACGTATTGAATTTCGGCACCAGTGACCTCACGCTATCCGTAAATGCCTTCGGCGATGCCGAAGGGAATGACCTACCTGTTACGACACTATCCACATCCGTCACCACTGTGCCATTACCATCGGCGATTTTTATGATGGTATCGGGATTAATGTGTCTGGGTTTTGCAGGTCAGTCTCGCAAAAACACAAATGGCTTTTAACCACCAATAGCTTGATCTCAAGTATTCATCCAGCCCAGATTGAAATTTTTTACCCAGCCTTTCAATTCTCTGTATTCGTCATTTCCGCAACGATAATTAAGAGTCAGGTTAAAAGTTGGCGTTAGGTTGGACTGTCTTGCGCTCTGCGATTAAATGACAAAAGCCCATCAATTTGATTTGTTGGGCTTTGCTATGCCGGCTTCTAAATTCTTGACAAACTTCGTCGGCAACCAATGAGTTAAACCACTGGCGATTGGGCACGCTGAAAAAATAGTTTATGCCAATATTAAGCCCACAGCTTCCGAGATGCGTAGCCGCTAGTATTCTTTCGATATGCCAAAGTTCTCAAACTACATTGGCCGAACAAGGCACTCATTTAGAAACCCAACAAATCACCGCAACGCGAACAACCTCAAACAGTTTCGACATACCCACTGCAGTGACCACAATTAGCAGTGATGAAATAGACCGGCAAATACCGCAGATAGTCCCGGATTTACTGCGCGGCCAAACCGGGGTGTTCGTGCAGGAAACCACCCCCGGCCAGGGTATTCCTATCGTGCGCGGCTTAAAAGGCTCGGAGGTGTTGTATCTAGTCGACGGCATGCGCTTGAGCAATGCTATCTTCCGTAATTCGCCCAACCAATACATGGCGTTTCTGGACCCGTTCAACGTCGAGCAAATCGAAGTCGTGCGTGGTGCATCTTCCACCTTGTACGGCAGCGATGCCATGGGCGGGGTGGTAAATGTATTAACACATACACCTCACTTCAGCGGCGCACACTGGCAACATAGCGCAATCGTCAACAGCAGCTATGCCAGTGCTGCCAACGCCTTCCAGAATCATCTTAAACTCAGCGCCGGCAAAGATGATATCGCGGTCTTGGGCGGTTTTGGCTATCAGGATTTTGATAACCGCATTGCCGGAAACGACGAGGATCAACCGTTTACCGGCTATAAATCTTGGTCCGGCAACGCTAAAGTTGTCTATCATCCAAGCGCTGCTCATGAATTTTTATGGGACATGCAGTTTCTCAGCCAACCCAATACACCGCGTTTCGATGAACTAGTAGCCGGTTATGGCCAAACCCAGCCGTCATCGGCGGTTTTCAACTTTGAACCCAACGAACGACTGTTTTTACATGGCCGCTATCGGTTTACCCAAGCAACTGCTTTGTTTGACACTCTGGAAATCCATGCCGCGCATCAACGCATCACAGATGATCGGCGGGCAAGGGATTTTGGCGATACAGTGGAATCCAGGGAGGAAAATGCCAGCTTGTTGACTGGCATTACCCTGCAAGCCAGTCTGGCACATGGGCCTGATTCGCACTTGGTCTATGGTTTTGAGTTCTATCACGACGAAGTAACCAGCAATCGTCAAGACACCGATATTCTCAGTCGTGAGACAGAAACCAAAACCAGTCGCTTCCCCCATGGCTCGACCATGGACTCTTACGCGTTTTATGGCAACGAAACCCTGCAACTCGGCGAGCGTTTACAATGGGTATTGGGCAGTCGCTACAGCCACTATCACACGGTGTTGGCACAAGCTGATCGTGATGTCGGCGTAGAATTGCAGCATCAAGATGTCACCGGCAATGTGGGTTTAGCCTACAAAATCATCGACGGGCTGAAATTCGTCAGTAATTTTGGCCGCGGTTTCCGGGCACCGAATATTTTCGATCTCGGCACCCTAGGCCCTCGTCCCAACAACCGCTACAACGCCGCCAACACCAATTTGCAGCCGGAAACCGTCATCAGCTGGGATTTTGGTTTCAAACTTCAAACCCCCTTCTGGCAGGCGGAAGCCATCGGCTATCGCTCCGACTACCGCGACAAGATCACTACCGTGTTGACCGGAGATATTATTGACGGACGTGATGTAATACAAAATCAGAATGTTAACCGTCTGAAACTGCATGGTGCAGAATTTGGCGCCCGCTATTTTGCAACCGACCGTTTGCAAATATATGGCAACTTGAATTACACCTATGGGGAAGAAATTTTCGATGGCAGTCAGGTGTTGCCAGCTGACCGCATTCCACCGCTGAACGGCCGCTTTGGTATTTACTACAGCGTTTTACCCAGCCTTTGGTTGGAGGGCTATAGCCGTTTTGCCAGCGAACAAGCCCGCTTGAGCGACCGCGACCTTGACGATCCACGCATCAATCCCAACGGTACTTCGGGCTGGACAACACTGAATGTGCGTGCAGGCTGGCAAGCGACCCGTCAGCTAAAATTACAGCTAGACCTGGAAAACCTGTTGGATAAAAATTACCGTGAACATGGCTCCGGCGTTGACTCTGCGGGGATTAATGCTATCGCCAGTATGCGTTTGCAACTATAAATCGATCGCTGATCTGAATCGGCCTTTTCAGAAAAACATAGTTAAGCCAAAAAAGGCAATTCACCACGAAGGCCGGCGAAAACCAATAAAAATCAAACATTCGTGGCTTAATTGCCTAATTTAGACTTACAGTTAGTTATTAATGCTCTAACAATGGATTAAACGCAGGCTGTCCAGGTTTGGCACAGATGGCATCCGACACCACCGGCCCAATCACACTGATGGAACCGTCGACGTAACAATTGTATTGCTGACCCGTGTTGGTTTTAACAGTATATCGAGTCTGCACGCCCTCATTTTGACGACTGGTGATTGTATAACTGCCCGGCGGCAGACCTAACGCAAACTCGGTTTTTTGCTCGAGTGCTTTTTGAGATACCGCGACCGAAGCGCATCCAGCCAGTAACACTAACGACAGGCACCAAATTATTTTTTTCATAGGCTTTCCCCGTTAGCTATGCATCAATAATTTGACGTCGATTCCGCAGTAAAGTCCACAACCCCAAACCCATCGAGAAAATACCCATTGCGCCCGGCAGAGGCACCACAGTACTGTAGGTAAAATTGTCGATCAAAATGCCATCACTGCTACTGGTATAAAAGTGGATTTTATCGACCAGTCCTGTATAGCCAGAAGCTAACCAATAGGGTTCAAGCGGCTGAGTCAGCCAATCAAAAGGCGCTGCATAGACCTGTTTCCCCTGAAAATACAGTTCATAACTCACTGGATTATCACCACCCCAGTTGTTGTAATACATGCCTTCAAATATCACCGGTCCCTGATCAAAGCTCAGTTCGCCGCCATTCCAGCCATGAAAAAAATACTCCCCTAAATTGTCTGGCGATTCCGGTAAATAATGACTACCCAGTTGGCCGGAATACTCCCAACCGGAAATACCACCGTAGCCGTCAGATAATTGATAGTTTGGTACATCCTCAAAAGTAAGTACCACTTGCGCAGACTGAGCCGATACCGAGCATAGGCCACAAGCCATAAATGCCAAAACTAAAACTGATTTTTTCATAGCTAACTCCAATTCAAAATTTAACTGCCTGAAGTTAAATATGCCTGCAACAGTCTCATTCAGACTACTTTCCAGCCATGCTTATCCACAAGGCACGTCTGTCTTGTTTATTACCCCGGCCCTTAACTTCCGTCATTCCCATAAAGCAGGGAATGACGGGTACAGATATTTAAGAGTCAGGTTAATTGAATGTTTCAAATTGCAAAGCGTATTCAGACAAACCCTCTCGCTAATTAAACTTTTGTCATGTTTAACTGCTAAAACGCATTATCTGGGCTGGTATACTGCAAGGGAACCCTACTGAAGTAGGGTATTGACGAGTTAGGGATATTGAGTCTGGCTCAAAATAGACGTCTGGTGGCTGCGCATGAAGTCTCGCAACAGGCGTTATGTGGCTATATCCCTAATCGGAAGAGGCTTTGCGTTTAATTTACACCCAAGTCAAAGTACAAAATTGCATTGGAAGGTTCAGGGTTACGCTTCCGGCCCAAAACACACCGGATAATCCTTGCAAACCTCACAAGACGGAGCACGACAGACGAACAAGCCTTCGGCTTCGCAAAGCTGTTTATAGAGAAATTTCTTCCACTTCATGTCTTTGCTGTTGCGCGCGGCCAGTTCCGGGAAGTTGTGATTGAGCAGGGCCGATAATTCACTGCGGCTCCATAGCCCCAAATCCTGCCAAAGATGATCGCTACCCAGACAGGCTGCCACTATGATACTGATCAACCATTCGGATTCGACTGTTTTAACTACAGCGAACTGACGTAACAACTGTTCTAAATCGTGCTTTTCCAGCATGCGACTGAAGTCCAGGCAACTACCCGAGACGGCTTTGGCACTGTGCCAATAACCTGGAAAAACATGATGCAGCAGGGCATGAAACTGATGGTTGTTCAACCCCAGATAGTCCGGCAATACACCCTCACCCACCTGCCAACTGGCGACAATTTGCGCCAACCAGATGCTATTGGCCGAGCTATCGGTGCAAACCAGCAAATCATCGAAATACTGTTGCCGACTCATCGGCATCAAGGCGGGTAAGGCGGACATGACAATGCTCCCGAGATGTCGCACCGGTTACGCATGAGCATGCTGCAAGGCCAGTGTGACATGATCTAAGTAATTCAATATTCGACGCGGATGTCTTCGTCGCGGACGATCATCTGACAGGCCAGACGCCATTCAGACGGCAGATCGTCAACGATCATTTGTTCCAGTTCCGCTTGGGTTACCTTGCCGACTTGTTTGAGTACGGTTTTTTCCTTTTCGGTTAACGGGCCACCCATGCGTTGATTTTTCTTGTCGATGCTGGATACCCGCACCAAGCAAGTACCGCATTCGCCATCTTCGCATTCGAATTGGATGGGGATTTTGTTTTCCAATGCCAGCTTTAAAACAGTTTGCGTATGGCTGCCGGCCACCGCATATACGGTTTTGTCGCGGTAATCGGGACTGGTGAATGTCACTAATGCCATAAAAATTCCTCTATCGATTAAACGGGTTTGACGGAAATCTGTCCGCCCAGTACTTGTGCCTGACAAGCCAGTCGGTTGTGTTTACCGGCCATGTTTTCGCGAAGGATTTTGTCTTCCAGCACCGATGGTTCGCTGAGATTGTTCCAGCCTTCGGTCACTCTCATCAGGCAGGTGCCACAATCGCCTTCACGGCAACCGTAGGTAATTGCAGAACCGACTTTTTCGGACACTTCGATAACGCGTGTACCCGCCGGTACCGTGACGGTAACGTTGATATCTTCAAATGTTATGGTGGCTTTAGCCATTGTGGTTGCTCCTTAGTTGAACATAGATCCGAAAACCGCCTAATCCGACGCATTTTCGTTTCGAGTTTTCATGGCCTTGCGGCAATGATGTTTCCGTTTCGTCCTTGCAACGGTGAAATTCGTCATCCTAAAAAGGGCAGTTGGGCTATGAAAAATCCCGTTCGTCCTGAGTTGGTCGAAGGGCGAACGGTTTTTTCATTCTCCCAGCGGGTGAGTGTTTTGTGGGCCGTCCATGCTTCGACATTGCTCAGCACGATCGGCCCCCAACAAACGCCAACTGCTCTTTTAGGGTCATGGGCACCAATCAGGCCAAGTCTGCAAAATTGATGACTTTTGATTCCCTAACCCCCATCAATTCCTGAGCCAGTTCCAGACCAAAGGCCCTGCATTCGATAATTTCGTCATCGGTGGGAATCAATTTGACCCGTAAGCCTGGAATCGGCACCCGCAGTTTCAAGCCGCGCAACCGGTCTTCCACCAGACGGACGCCCTCACCTGTCCAGCCATACGAACCAAACACGCCACCCAGTTTGCTTTTCAGACTGACCACCGCCAGTGACGACAGCAAATCCCAGATCGGCTTGACCGCATCACCATTAATGGTGGGCGTCCCCAGAATCAGGCCGTCGGCTTCTTCGATCAGATCGACAAACGGCGCGACTTCTCCGCCTTCCAGGTCGTACAAAGACACCCGCACATCTTCGACCTGCATCGCCCCCTGATAAATAGCTTCTGCCATGCGGCGCGTATTGCCGTAAGAACTGATATAGAAAATCAGCAGAGTTTTTTGATTGAGACTGAGTTCACTGTGCAGCACTGGGCTGGATAATTGACGATATCGCTGGATGTAGCGATCGGGATGATCCCGCAAAATCGGACCGTGGGTAGGTGCAATCAGCTTCAACGGTAGGGGTTCTATCAACTCCAGGGCGCGTAGCACATATTCCTTGAAGGGCCGCATGATATGGGCGTAGTAATATTCAAAGGAAAATCGAAAGTCGCCGACCCGGTCATTGAACAAGCGTTTGTCGCAAAAATGACAACCAAACACATCGCCGGAAAACAGCATCTGTTCTTCGGGGAGATACGCACATTGGGTATCCGGCCAGTGTAAATAGGGGGTATGTAAAAACTGTAAGGTGCGGTCGCCCAGCGATACGGAATCACCGGTCAACACCGGGGTAAAACTCAGTTGATCTTGCTTGAGCAGGCCTTTGAGCATGGACTGGGCTTTTTGGGAGATAAACAACTGTGCTTGCGGTGCCCGCCGCATCAGTTCCGGCAAGGCACCGGTGTGATCCGGCTCCAGATGATTCAACACAATCACGGTTATTTCCGAATAATCGGCAATGCTTTCCAGCCGGGCAAAGAAATCATCCGCAAAGCCCTCCTTAACTGTATCAATCACAGCTACACCTGCACTGCCCCGCACTACGTAAGCGTTGTAACTGGTGCCGTTGGCGGTCTTCAGAATGATGTCGAAGGTACGCAAATTGGGATCGAAAGCCCCAACCCAATGCACCCGCTCCGACAAGGCTACAGCAATGGGTAAACCTGCTTCATTCTCCAGCGTCACGCCATTCATGAGCCGCACGCCTGTTGTTGATGTTGCTTGGGACAAGTCTCCAAATCGGTTGCCACCGCTACCTCAAGCCAGGCTGCAATAGTGTCTGCGTCAAAGCCGACTTGCCGGTTGCCGTCTACTTCCATCAATGGCCGGCGAATCAAAAGCGGTTGTGCAATCATCAAGGCAATGGCTTGCTGTTCATCAACTTCTTCAGGCACTACCTCACCCGATTTTACGGCAGGAGCTGCCCGATTGAACCAGTCTGCAATGGGTAGATCGCCAAAGAAAGAACGCAGCATGGTGCTATTCTCTTCCCAGGGTTGCTGCAGCAAATCGTGAACAATCAGCAAGTGCCCAGCCTCAACCAGCAAACGTTTTTGCTTGGCGTTATTCAGACAGCCCGGCTTTTCGTAAAAGTGGACGGTCGCCATAGCCATCAGTGTGCTTGCAAAGCGGCCATTGCTTCGGCCATTCGCTCGGGCGGAATGCCCGTCAACGATCCCGGCGGGTTAATCGCCAAACCGGTTGCGTCCAGAATTGCGCCTTCAATCGGGCAGATGGTGGCGCATTGTGGATCGTCGAAATCGCCATGACATTCCGTGCATTTTTTAGGGTTGATCAAAAAATGCGCCTCGGCTTTGTAAATCGCCTGACTGGGACACAATGGCTCACAGGCGAAACAGTTGACACAGGTATTGATGATTTTAAGGGCCATGATGTTGATCCTGTTTTTGATTTCATCTGTAGGTTGAGCGAAGCAAAGCCCAACAGAACCGGAACGCTGGGCTTCATTGATTCAGCCCAGTCTCCGTTTTGCATCACGCGGTCGCCCGGTATTCGGCTTTAGCCTCATCCAACTTTCCAGCAGCCGCCATTTCTTTATAAACGGCCATCACTGCATCTTCGATTGGCTCCATCGCATGTTCGCCGTTGGGCGCGATACCGGCTTGTTCCAGCATATCCCAGGGTTCGTAACCGATTTTTGAACACAACACCGCCTCACAGCCTTCCAAGGCTCGAATGGTTCGCTGCAACACGCTTTCGCCATCGCCACAAGTGTCATCGCCGCTGCAATACAAATCGGTCTTCCGGTGACTCATAAAACGTACACCTTCGGGGGACGCTTCATAAATCAGGAATTCTTTAGCGTGACCAAAATGTTGATTAATCACACCCTGTCCGCTGGTAGCCACTGCCATCAGCACCGGTCGGGTAGTCAATTTCGCCTCTGCGGCATGTTTAGCGACGGATTCAGCTTTGGCTGCCCGCTTGCTGTGCATTTCTTCGGCGATGGCTTCGTGGATAACCTTGCGTTTTTCCATAGCCGCCTGATAGTCGATTTCCATGTCCTCGATTTTGTCCAAGGTGAACTCATCACCACGATCTTCACCGAGTAAACCCACCGCGTCAGCACGACATTGCCGACAATGCCGCATCATGTTCATGTCGCCAGAACACGCATCCTGCAACTCCATCAGTTCTTCCTGAGTCGGACTGCGTTGTCCCATCACGCCATAGAACGTGCCGTGCTCGGCTTCGGCGATCAGCGGCATTACGTTATGCAAAAACGCACCTTTGGCCTTGACGATTTTGCTGACCTCGGCCAGATGTTTGTCATTGACGCCTGGAATCATCACCGAGTTGACCTTGACCAAAATACCCTTGGCAACCAGCATTTCCAGCCCTTTTTGCTGCTGTTCGATCAATATCTTCGCGCCTTCTACACCCTTGATGCGCTTGTTTTCCCAGAAAATCCAGGGGTAGATTTGCGCACCAATTTCAGGATCGACGCAATTGATGGTGATGGTGACGTGGTCAATGTTGTGCTTGGACAATTCTTCAACCGAATCCGGCAATGCCAAACCGTTGGTGGATACGCAGAGTTTAATGTCAGGCGCGTCCTGGCTGAGCTGGCGGAATGTTTCGAAAGTACGCTCGGGATTGGCTAGCGGGTCGCCAGGACCGGCAATACCCAGTACCGTCATTTGCGGAATATTCGCCGCAACCGCCATGGTTTTTTTCACTGCTTGGTCGGGCGTCAGCAGCTCCGAAACCACACCAGGACGCGATTCGTTGGCGCAATCGTACTTGCGATTACAGTAATGACATTGAATGTTACAAGCCGGTGCCACCGCCACGTGCATACGGGCAAAATAATGATGAGCATCTTCGGAATAGCACGGATGGTTTTCAACCTTGGCACGGATTTCATCGGTCAAATGACCGAGTTGATCATCGGTAGTACCGCAAGAATGAGAGGAGCAACCACCGCCGCTGGCTGGTGTGTCGTTAAGTACAGGTAGTTCCATGAAAGTCACCTCATTAGTGTGTTACCAAGGGTGAAAGCATAGAACGTACCAAATATGAAAAATATCTTATATTATTGTTTTATATGGCTTTTATTGCCGACTTAGATTGAATTTGTCGCTAATGCCACATAAATTTCTACATCAAGACATTTTTTTTGTCGCGATTGTTACTTTGGAATTGTTGCAATATTGCCAAGAGGGTGAACGACTGTCGATTACCATACGGCCTTGTTGGTTCAAGCCCCCTAAACTGGCCACCTGCGAGCAGCGACCGATTCGGCCTACCCACAATTGACTACCCGGACCTGATACGAAATCTGGTCTTAAAAAAACAGCACACCTTCGTTGTTCAACATAGCACTGGAAGTAGTATTCAGCCTGACATTTTGCCACCGCATACCAACCAAAGCCTGAATCAAGCAGCGTTTGTTCCATCGCTAAACATTCAAAGCGACCGTATACTGCCATTGTGCTGAGATGGCTGTTATTCGTTATGACATACCAAACAAAAGGGATTGGATTTATTATGCAATATAATCTATGGTAATTTGGCCGCAGTAAGTTAGGGCTTGTTCAACCAAATGTAAGCAAAAGCCCAGGTATCGATAGGATCACTGTCAATATTTTGCGAGGTAAGTAACCAAATTGGTTTTGCCCCCATCAATTAAGATGATTAACATATTTGCTTGACCAAAAACAAACCCGACAAGTCGCCGTGGACCAAGTAGTTAATAAGTGGCTGTTAGTGAATACGAATTCGTTGTTTAATAGACAACAATAACGGTTTTTCAACAAAATAATACGCAAAACATCCTAAAATAATTGTAGAAATTAAAACCACAAAGAATGTTGCACCAGAACCTAATACATTTTTAAAATCAGCTTTAGTTGCTATTTTAAGCAATGTCCCTTCAAAATTCAGATGTGTTAGATAGATCGAATATGAAGCATCACCAATAAAAGCAATATAAGTCGGCACATATACCCAACCAATTGACTCTAATTTTGTCACCCCAGAAAGTAGTAGAGAAAGTCCTAATACTAAAAATAGAGGTGAGATATTTAATGGTAGCGGCATAGTATAAATTGCCGCAAAAGATACAAAAAGACCCAGAGTTAATTCAAATATACCTTTGCCGCCTTTGCTATAGAGCCAAAACGCGCCCATGCCAAATACAAAATACAAATTATATGCCGCAGTATATACATTTAGTGGAGTTCGCGCATCATCGTCTGGATATTGATAAAATATAATAGCAACAAATATAAAAATACCAAGTATAAATAAACCAATACGTCTATTAATAATAAGTACTGAGAAAACCGCATAGAATGCAATTTCATGAAAAAGTGTCCACGCTTGACTCAATGGGAAATCGCCATTTGTGAATCGGATCAATGTTAACGCAGTCAACCAATCAGCAAAGGTGTCGGGTATTTTGGCATCGGTACCTCCAACCAATTTCAAAACTAAAACAAAGACAAATGTATACAACCAATAGATCGGGAAAAGTCGTATAAAACGACGATAGATATATTTAGAGAAAAATTCTGGCCGATCAACATCTTTTAAGTGCGAAAATAGTATTATAAAACCTGATAGCACAAAAAAGAAGTCAACACCTTTATTACCAAGTTTAGTGTATTCACGAAATACTGCTTCACCACCATATCGTTCATTTCCCATCATAATAGATAAATGAAAAGCGGCTACGCTAATTGCAGCAAGAGCTCTACCTGCTTGAAGTGTTTTAATCATAGATAATAATAATTAATTTTAAGAATTAATGATTCAAATTTTTGAAGAATTCAAAATAGATCATTAAAAATTTTTAAAAAACTTAATCAAGCTCTTTTAGCACTATTATTGTTATTTTGGCTAAGAAAAAATCAATTTAATACTAACACTAAAATTAACCATGAAATTTCATTGGCTTATTAAAGAACTAGAAGCCTTAGCACAAATCCCAAATTGTTTTTTATGAATGACAGCAATATTTTCAAAAAATCGAGCCATAGCGAATTCACGTAAATAGATATCACGACCATTATTTCTTAACTTTAATCGCAAATCTGGATTCCTAATAAGATTAATTATCCCTATCGCAATACTGGTACTATCACCGGGAGTAACAAAACAAGCATTAAATTTATCTGTCAATACTGTGGGAATTTCTCCAACTGGCGTACAAATAACGGGAACACTTGCAGACAAAGCTTCTAAAATAACTAACGGTAAACCTTCATCGTAAGACGGCAAAATCAATGTGTCTGCATCTGCCAGCAATTCTGCAGCTTTTTTTTGATCAACCCATCCCGTAAATTTAACAATATCATCCACACCCAACTGTTGAGCAAGTTCTTGATAATGAATAACATCCCCGCCACCGGCAATAGTCACTAACATTTGCCCACATTCATATTTGACTTGCGGTAAAGCTCTAAGTAAATCAGATACACCTTTGCGTTCAGACAAATTGCCTAAAAATAACAATCTGAAAACTTTATTATCTTCACGGCTTGAATTAAATACACTTAAGTCAGGAACACCATTATTTAAAATAACAACCTTTTTTGGGTCAATCTTTAATTCATCAATTAGAAATTTCATCGAAGTTTGGCCCAATACCAAACAAGTTGCTGAGGAACTAAAAATATGACGGGTCAATAATTTAAATAACTTTGGTAAACTATAATAGCAATTAGGAAGTTGCGCTGCGTGTAGATGCAGAACTACTGGAATATGTAAAATTCTACATAGAAATACGATAATACCTTTGCGAAATAAACTCAACCTCTCAGCCATGTTGACATGCACGCCAACTAATTTCCCAGAAATTTTTCCAGCAATAATTTTTATTAATGCAACTGATACAAAGAACAAAGATATAATTGCATTTCCAGGTCCACGGGTATCTAGTGCTCGTAATTGAGCAAATCCATCTAAAAAATCATCAGCCTGACTTTGAACCAAATATTCTGTTACTTTGAACATACCACCACCCATAGGCGACAAGGGACAGGCAACATATATAAATGAATTTTGGCTCATGGACTAACTCGGCAGATTTATAAAAAATTTTCAGGAAAACAATACAAATATAAATAACTATATATTATGATTTTATTAAATCATCTCAAAAATAGCCTTAATCCCATCAGAGAAACCGATGTCAGGTTGAATTAATTTTTTTCCGCTATTTAGTGCGCCTGATTGCAAGCACATAAGTAAATTTGAATCTGTCAATACTTTCTGTATAGCTCGTGACAATGAATCTACATTATCAGCTTCATACAACAAACCATTCAATTCATGTTCAACTAAATATGGAAATGGGCCATAACTTGGTGCAATCACAGGCGTTCCAACATAAAAAGCTTCCATCGCCGATTTACACCTACCTTCTGGAAATCGGGATTGAGAGGGAGTAACCAAAACAGTAGCCTGATATAAAAAATTAAAAACCTCGGCATGTGGTAAATTTCCATGTAAATAAACTTGATCCTGCAGATTATGCTTAATTATCAGCTGTTGTAATAATGGTAAGGCACTACCTTCCCCAATAAAATTAAGCTTAACTTCATGGTTAAAACCCAATTGAAAAAAAGCCATAAACAAATCAATAGCACCTTTATCTTCTTCGATACGACCGACAAATAAAACAGAAGGTTTTGAAGTCTCTTGCAGATTGGTTTTTAATTTTTCAATCAATATTTTATTAGTTTCATCTATAGAACTATTAAATTCAACCAAATGCTCGGCTTTAGTGCCTAATTGCAAAGCTTGATCTTTTAGAAATGGACCGTGGACTATCACTGCATCGGCCATTTTACATAAAATGGCATTAGAAAATTTATAATATAAAGCTGTACTGGATAAGTTTAAGGCATTATGCACGGAGAATATAAATTTTGACCCGCAAACCTTGGCTGCCAACCAAGCAATTAGAGCAAACGGGCCATCCAGACCACAAAGAATATGGCTGGGTTTAAATTTCACCGTCTGTTTAAAAAACTGCATACAACCCACTAAAAAGGCCATTCTGCGCTGGATTAATTGTTTATTGTTGGGTCTTAAGCCATATTCTATGGCTTGTTTGTCTCCAAAGTTTTTTAATTCGGTTTTCGGTCCATAACTGACTAATCGAAATTCCGCATCATTAAGATAATCTATCACCGCCAATAAAAACTGATCAGGTCCACCATTAGGTACCTTCCCTTGTAAAGGAAATAATCTTTCAGCTTCTTCTATAGCACGACCACCTTTAATATAAACAACCCGGCGTTTGCTGATATTCATGCTACTTTCCTATTATTAACAAAGTCAGGAGTATAAGCCTTGTTTAAAAATCTGCGCGCAGGTGTTTCAATAAAAAAATAAAACATAAAGCCTGTAAATACTGCCATGCATAATGCGACGATATTGTATTTACCGTTATTATAATAAAATAGTTGTTGAAAGATGTATAAAGAAAAAGAAGCCCGACCAAACAATCCAATTATGCGATTATTTAATAAATATTTAGGATATACAGAAATTCTGTCCAAGGTAGTTATTGCCAAAGCTAAACTGAAAGTACCTGCGGAATATTTAATTGTGTCTGAAACAGGATATAATGACAATGCCCCACCTAATATCACCAGTAATACTGTCGTAGAAGGTGTTATGTGATGAAATATTTTTGGCTGTTCCTTATATAATGTGTGTAGACCACAAGCCAACAAGATACCTGCTGCTCGAGTATCGGTACGCCAGTAGACATCGTAATATCCTAAACCTTCAACAAGAGTTAAATACATGCCATGCGCAATACAAAACGTAGCTAATGCCAAACATATCTTCCAAGGCGACAAATCAATATAACGAGAACTAATCGCTATCAAACCGAGTAACAGATAGGTATGCTCCTCAATACATAATGACCATAAATGATCAAATACCGTTGCTGAATAACCTACACCATGTAAATAATTATAAAACAAACTAATGGCTGCAATCACCGAGTTCTTTGTTGCATCGACGACTAATGGATAAATAAAATGTAGTATGATAATAAAAATAATATAGCTAAACAATATCGGCAAAATCCTGGTGACTCTTCGCCAATAAAACTCTCTAACCCCTTCTCTTTTAACAAACAATAATTCCCCCATTAATCGACCTGACAATACAAAAAACAACTCAACCCCAAATCGCCCTGCATTGATGACAGGTAACGGCAAGAAATGACCAATGAGGACCGCAATAATCGCCAAACCACGCCAACCATCTAATAAATTATTGCGTTTTAAGTGCATGGGATAACCTAATTTATAATATTTGCAGAAATTGAAGATAATGGTGACTGTTGTTTTGTTATTAGACCTCGTAATAAACCTATCGCATTAAATGACCATGACACAACCGAGTAAACAGCTTTATCAAAAGATTTTTTCTTTATTCCCATCACGGCTACAGGGAAAACTAATACACTTAATATGACAAATAATTTATAGGCATATTCGATCGGCATAAGCCAAATCACGAATAGACTCAACCACCAACCCAATACCGCAATATAGAGTTTTAGTTCTTTAACACCTGTTAAAATCAAACCCAAATGCGGTTTACCCAACGCGGCTTTGACCAATTCTCCCAATCCACAGATGTAAGCACTTTGCCAGCGTTTGATTAATAACTGATAAGGCGGGGCATCATGGCCGTAATGGCACACAGAAGGCATTCCCAGGCGTCGCAATTGCCAGCCTTTCGCTCGCAATCGGACAGCCAAATCAAACTCTTCATAGCTATGCAAATTTCGATTGGAGAAATAGCCAACCTGCTCAATCGCTGCACGTCGATACAAACCGCCCATATCCAGCCTATCAACCTCACCTACCAGCATATGCGCTGAAGCCCGCTCCATGCGAGAAATGTATTCCAGGCTTTCGGTGTTCATCTCGATCACTTGGCCACCCACTCCCGCTAGTTCTGGTTGTTGCTTCATGACGTCAATTGCCGCTGGCAAAAACTCTGGATGCATTTCCATATCGCCATCCAGAATGTAAATAAACTCCCCTTGCGCAAACTGATAACCCAATTGCGGGCCTATACCGCAGCAACGTTCATCGGGATTGGCTAATTGCACGATGCGGATGGGATATTTTTGGGCGATGCTGATGGTTTGGTCAGTTGAATGGGAATCAGCAAGAATGATTTCACCACCCACTGCTTGAAGTGCAACCAAAGAAGTTTCTATGGCTGCCGCAATACGTTGTTCTTCATTCAATGCTTTGATGATGATACTCACTCGGCATGGATTTTCGCTCATGACGATAACTCCTGTTTGGCATCCCTCAAAATTATCCGAGCAGGCACGCCCACGGCGATAGCGTTATCGGGCACATCATTGAGTACCACCGCATTTGCACCAATCTCAACATCATTGCCAATTCGCACTCTACCGAGGATTTTGGCACCCGCACCAATATTGACGCGATTGCCGATTTTCGGCGCACCTAGAGGATCATCCAGTCGCCGATTACCAATCGTGACACCTTGACGGATAATGCAGTCGTCACCCATTTGCACCGCACCATGAATCACGATTGCCCCCGAATGTTCGATAATCAGCCGTTGCCCGATCTGGGCTGATACGCCGATGGTTACTCCGCAAATGATTTCTGCTAATTTATCTAAAACCACGTGCATGATCGCCAAAGGGTATCGAATCAGTTTTGAATTAAAGCGATACCGCAAATGACCCAATCGATAGACTTGTAAGGCCCAAAATCCTAATGACAAAAGGCCTTCTCGCGCGACTCGCAAATCGTCAAAAAACGTCATTAATTTTTGCCTCCACAAATAGTAGCGTGTTCATTGCGTGAGCGTGCGCAGCTTGCGCCAAGTTTGCCAACGCTGGATGGCCGCGCCAGGTAGGGTTAGCAGCATGATTAAGGTGGACCACCAACGTTTCACCGTCAAACCTTGCTGCCAGACTTTACTCAACAATGTAAAAGCTTGGCCTCGCCGGCCCTTAGCCACCTCCAACCGTGCTTGAGTGATGTATTGTTGACAGACATAGCGCAGCATCGAGATGCGTTGAGGATGATGTGGCGGAAACTGCAGGGCGCGCAATTGCATCCTCAGTAGATAAGGTGCAATCAATGAATGCTGTTGTTGACTGATCAAGCCACCTGCCACTTGATTGCGATAGACGGCCAATGGTTGATCTGACAGGACAATAGTCGAGACTTCAGCCAAGCGAAACCAAAGATCCATATCTTCGCCAAACGATTCACCTTCGGGAAAACAGGGCATGAATGACTTGAGTAAAGTGGCTCGAATCACAATCGACCCGGTAAAGAACGGGATGCCCTGCATCCATCGCGTAGGTAAATCATCGATCAATTGATAAGTTGGCGCTTGTAACTGCCAGACTTCGGGTGGCCAAGCGGGTGAATCGGCGATCACTCTAAAGCGTGACGCCAGTACATCGATGGTCGGATAGGCATTCATCATCTCAACGATGCTGGCAAAATAGGCTGGATGCAAGCTGTCATCCCCATCCAAAAAACCTATCCATTCCCCAGAAGCTAAACTGATACCGTGATTTCTAGCCACCGAAACCCCAGCATTGAGTTGCTGAACTAGGCGTATTTGTGGATGTTTAAAACGTTTGACAATTTCGACACTGGCATCGGTTGAGCCATCATCAACAACTATGATTTCGAAATCCTGCCAACTTTGTGCCAACACGGACTGCAAAGTCTGCGCTATGTAAGGCGCTTTGTTATACAGCGGGATAATCAGAGAAAATTTCATCTTAGGCCGCACAATTTGCTGGGTGAAAATTCAAAGACTTGATTGACCTGACGGATTTTTTTTGCTGCTGGGTTTGCCCGGCAATCACAATTAACAACATCATGTGACCGACAAATTCGACGCCATAGCCGTGCAAAGTCATAGGCACCTCACTGACCGATCTTAAGGCTAAGGCCAGAAACAAGGTAATGCTTAACCCCTGACTACTGATGGCATAACGCAAGGCATAAACCAGTAGCGCAAAGGTATAGAGTATTAGCGAGATAGCGCCTATCAAGCCTGATCTGGCCAAAACATCGATGAATTGATTGTGACCATGGGTAGCTGCCGACATGCCTATCATGGCCCTGAAATCTTCGTCGAACAGTTTCAACCCATAACCAAAAATCGGGTTGCGATGCCATTCCGCAAAGGCTACAGCCCAAATCTTGTCGCGTCCGGTTAATGAGGTGAGTTGTGCGCCTTCGTCACTATTAAAAAAATGGTCCAGCTTGGCATCCAAATCTCCAAACAACAATAAACAGCCAACCAACATCATCGCTGCGCAGAGGCTTATCAGTATGGCGATGCCAAACTCAGGATGACGTGTATCAGCCATGCGGGTTAGTATTTGCTGACCATTGATGCAGATAAACATGGTTAACGCGCAGGGCACAAAGGATACCCACGCGGTTTTGGATTGCGCCAAAAACAAGGTTAACAAACCTATGCCCCAAGCACAGCGATTTAGCCAAGACCGGGCAAATGGTTGTACCCACAAACTGAACAGAGCCATTTGGGTCAACATGCCTAAAAACACCGGGTGCGGTGCCAGACCGGCAAAGCGGGGTAAGCCGGGAATCAAACCCTGGCTGTAGGTCAGATCGAATACAAATGAAGGATTGATTGGCGCCACCATATAACCACCTATCATGGTCAAAAACAGACCATTACGGGCAGCGATAATGGTTAAATCACTTTCATGCTTATTAAGACACAAAGCCCCCCAACCAATCAGTAATGTATAAAATCGTTCGTGGGCAAACGTAGGTATCTCCCCAAAAAACATCGGTGAAGCGACTGTACCGAACCAAAAGCCTATATAAGCCAGAGTTAATAACGGTGCTGGCCCCAGAATCGTCTTATGCTGTTGTAGATAATGAATAATCCGCTCCAAGGCCATCATTATCAAAAATACACTCACTGCCCGCTGCCCCCAGGCTGGGATGGGATGCAGACCACCTAATGGCGTGGCATCCGGGGTTACCGAGTTGTTGGCTAACACTCGATTTGAAAACAAGGTTTTGATCCCCGAAATCAGCAAAATTCCGTAAATACCCAAATGTAAGTAGCCGATTCGATGGTTACGCAGTAGATGGGTAATACCGATGATGCCCGCAGGCAGGGCGATGGCGGCGAAGATGGCAAATACTCCCATGCCAGCGTACAGCAAATACTCAGTCATGAGCCGCCACCGGTAATTTAGAGCCAAACGGACTTGAGTGACCAAGACTAGGCATAAAGCGAATTAACATTTGCATAGTCTGTTGACCCAATAATTGCGGCAAAAATCGGATAATTAGCACTAATAATCCAATCGCTGCAACACTGGAAACTGCCAGTGATATCCAGGGATAAGCATAACCAACGGGTAGCTGCTTACCCAACAACCCTGGGCCGATAACCACGATACTGAGGAGTAAGCCGCGCAAAATACTGGGCAATAGGCGACGATATGCAAGACCCACGGCACGCATTGCCGCATGGGTCATGACAAGTGCCCGACCCGCTAAAATACTACTTGTGACTAAAGCTGCCGTATTAATGCCATCACCTGCATACATAACCAAAGCAGCAGCCCCAAGTATCAACACCGGAATTTGCAGCAAACTTTCGTATTTACCACGACCGGTGTTCCACAAAATTGGCGTAGATAAACCCCAAGCAATAAAAGCCGGCATCCCCAAAAATAAAATAGCTAATACACTGGCCGTTTCTTTCCACTTCGGGCCATATAAGATGGCTACTAAATCCTCAGAAACCAAAGCTAAAAACACAAATACCGGCAATAACAAAACCCAAATGCTGGCCAATACTTGCAAAAAACTGTCGGCTAGGCGTTGCTTATCGTGTTGCACTTTGGCGCCACTGGCTAAAAAAGTGGTTTGTAAAGTACCTAACAATAAGGTGTTGGGCATGGTCGCCAAATTATAGCCGGCGCTATATAAACCAAAGGCCTGGGTGTTGAGCAATCGGCCAATTACCACTCTATCCAGGTTATTCAACAGCCAATTGATGATGTTAGTGAAAAATACCGTGCCGCCGTAGCCAAATGCATGTTTCGCATCTGCAAACCAAAACAAAGGCTTGACTGGATGAGGTTGAGCCCAATAGCTAGCGATGAAAGTCACTGCAGCTTGCACCAACCAAGCGGTTACCAAAGCTGCCACACCAAAACCATTCAAAGCCAAAGGTATGGCAAAACCGAGATAACCAATCGCATAACTGATGACCTGGATTAAGCCGGTGATTCTAAAATTAAGATCACGTTGCAACAGGTTATTTGCAGGTGCTGTTGCAGCGTTTAACAAACAAGCCAGACTCAGCCATTGAATGACGGGTAGTGCTCGTGGTTCTTGAAAATATTCTGCGATCAGTCCAGCTGCCAAATAAATTATTACTGTGGCCAGACCGCCGGTAATAAGCTGCCAAGTAAAGGCAAATCGAATGTCTTGCTGGCTGATCTCCGGTTTTTGTAGCAGATTTCGCCCAAAGCCAAAGCTGGAGAAAAAATTCCCAAAGGTATAAACCACCATGCCGATACCAAACAAGCCATAGTTTTCCGGACCAAGGATTCGCGCCAGCACAGACTGTGCGATCAACTGAAGCGCAAAGCGTCCAAGGGTAGTTAAAGCACTCCATTTGACAGCCTTGACACTGGCTTTACCGATGCTAGTCATAACTTACCAGCGATTAGTCATAAATCTGGTCTCAACGCGTTCAACTGACATGCTGTGATCCTCAGTAGGCTAATGTAGACATTCCTTTGTATCCAAGGCTTCTTTTAGCTTTACCAAGAGATAAAGCATCAAAAGCTAACGCTTAAGATTGGCTGATTTAAAACTATCTTCTAACTGATTCTGTATAAAAACCAGTTAACTCAAGCTGTAATCATTCAAAAAGTCAGCTTCATGCCGTAAGCATTTGACAACAGCATAATCTATTTTTTTGGCAAATTAACATTTTGATTGTTAACTTTTAAGAAATATTAAATAACAAAATATAGGCATTGTATTTAAAACTGAACCGCCTATAGTAAAACCGTGTTTAATCTTCAACCTAACTTGGTTTAGGAGGCTAGTCATAGAGATTTTGCAAATCAATTTGGCAATCAAAAATCAGATGATTTAGGGATAAACCACACCCTGGGCACGCTGAGCCAATTTGTTAAATCAATCTATGCGTTTTGACGGGGTTTATAAACGTTCTACTGATACTTCCAAGCAAACTGCACCGCTTGCTTATTCAACACTTAATAGGAATATATCAATGAGCATCATTAAAGAGAGTCTGTTTTTATGTTTACTATGGTTTAGCTCAATGTCGCTAGCGGCCACTGAATCAAACCAAAGCCTTTCAAGTAAAGCATCTGACACAAGCGATTTTGTTTTTTTATCGCCTATTCAAACCGATGTAGTTAATCAATCATTTGCTGTTGCTACTGCGAATGTGGATTATCAATCAGCTAATCAACAGTTTACGATCAGTGATTTTTCTGCTGATGCCGCTGCATTCGGAGGAATGTTAATGCAGCCCGTCGGATTTTTTAACTTATCCAATCACATCAAGCAAAACACGTTCAGCCCAGTTAGCTTGATTCGCACAGTCGATACACCCAGTACAAACACGAATAAACATTACGAATTCTGGTCGATGTTTTTAGTCGGATTTATGCTGGTATTAGGGCAAATCGCTGGCGTAAAAAACAGCGGTTCAGATCTTAAATTAGCACCGCTCAAATCATGATAGAGCGTTTTAATTACCCCCGATGCCTGCCTTGTTCTAAGCTTGCTGGCATCGGGTTTTAACCAGTAATTCTCATACCCCCTTTGCTTAATTTAAATAGGCTATTTGCAGATGTTACAGTCTGAACCATTGCTACTATTTATAAAAAATCTGCTAAATCCTTTGATCGTGGCATTGTCACTCGTTGCATGTAGTCATTATTTTTTGGGTCATTTTGATGAAGGGTACTTTTTGTTATTAGTACTTGCCTTTTTGTTATCCGGCCAGTTAATAGACAGTGTAAATATTGAGTCTACCTACAAATTGTTTTGGAAACGGTCGGTTACGAGTTTGTTATTTCAATGGTTTTACGTTATCAGCCTATTGTTATTGATGGGCTTTGCTTCCAAAACCAGCGATTATTTTTCACGCACAGTCTTATTCGGTTGGTTTTTAATAACACCAATTTTGTTGATCACTGTGCATTGGCTGGTTTTGTATCAATATCGACGCAAAGCGCTTAAAAACCGTCATTCCAACACTGCCGTTATCGTTGGTGTAAATGAAGTGAGCCATAAACTGATTCAACGTTTCAATCAAAATCCCACCCTGTCGAATGTTGGATTTTTTGACGACCGGGATCAACAACGGGTTGCAGAATACCTTGAGGATAGTGGCCATCAATTACTGGGACCTATTGCGTCTGCAGCTACATTTGTTAAAACCCATAAAATCAAACGTATCTACATTGCCTTACCCATGTCAGCACAGCCGCGCATTTTGTCGCTGTTGGATGATTTACGGGATACCACAGCCTCGATTTTTTTCGTGCCAGATATTTTTATGTTCGATTTGATACAAGGCAACATCAGCACGATACACGGTATACCTGTTATTGCAGTCTGCGAAAGTCCTTTTACCGGCACTAACGGTACCCTTAAACGCGGCTGTGATGTCCTGTTATCTCTGCTGATTTTGTTGCTGATTTCTCCGCTTATGGCAGTCATAGCCTCGGGTGTTAAACTTAGTTCGCCGGGCCCTGTGTTGTTCCGACAAAAACGCTATGGTTTGGATGGTAAGGAAATCCTCGTTTATAAATTTCGCAGTATGACGGTTATGGAAAATGGTGATCAGGTTACACAGGCAACTCGCCAAGATCCTCGCATCACGCGCTTTGGCGCGTTTTTACGTAAAACATCTCTGGATGAGTTGCCGCAGTTTTTTAATGTATTGCAAGGCCGTATGAGTATCGTCGGTCCACGCCCTCATGCGGTAAGTCATAATGAGTTATATCGCAGTTTGATTAAGGGCTATATGATTCGCCATAAAGTCAAACCCGGCATTACCGGCTGGGCGCAGGTAAAAGGTTATCGAGGTGAAACAGAAACCCTGGACAAAATGCAAGCCAGGATTAATCACGACTTAGACTATCTGCGCAATTGGTCATTATTTCTGGACTTGATCATTATTTTCAAAACTATCGGCGTTGTCATTAAGGACAAGAATGCGTATTAAGACCAAATTATTATGGGTACTGTTATGGCTGCCATTGTGTGCCTATGCTGCCTATAGCCTGGGTCCTGATGACGTTATCCGTATATCGGTTTATGGCTATGATGATTTAAAAACCGAAACTCGCGTTTCAGCTGATGGTCGCATCACATTTCCCTTGATTGGTGAAGTGCCGGTCACCGGAAAATCCAACATGGAGCTGGAAGAAGCCATTGCCGTTCGCTTGATCGAAGGCGGCTTCATCCACGACGCCCAAGTCAGCGTGACGGTGTTGGAGCATGTCAGTCAGCAAGTTTCCGTGCTGGGCTATGTCAATAAGCCAGGACGTTACCCGCTTGATTCCAACAGTTCAGTGGTCGACTTAATCGCCATGGCTGGTGGCATCAGCGAGTTAGGGAGTGACCAATTATTGGTTACCCGGCTAGTTGACGATAAACCCGAACAAATGCAATTGACATTACCCACTGTTATCAGCCCGACGCAACCATTGCCCAGCTTTAAAATGCAACAAGGTGACACAGTTTATGTCCCTAAAGCACCCATGTTTTACATTTACGGCGAGGTAAAAAATCCCGGTGAATATCCGCTGCGACAGGACTTATCTGTAGTTAAAGCCTTATCCATCAGTGGTGGCTTGACATTACGTGGCACGGAAAATGGCATTGTCGTGAAACGCAAAGATGCCAGTGGTCACTTGCAGGAAATTGATGTCGAACTGAACGACACCGTTCTGCAAGGTGATGTGATTTATATTGATGAACGCTGGTTTTAATGACAGCCTATCCGTTTCATGTAGCTTTCTATGTGTTTAGTTTGTAGCCGTAACCTGTGCTGAAAAAGACTCAAGCTGATTAACTCTCAACAACTGAGTCAACACCTCAACCGCAACCTGCGGCCTGTTTATAAACAAATACCTTGTTAAACAGTATGACAATACGACAATTTCTCAACATACTTTGGTCGCGCAGATGGATTTTGCTGTCAGTTTTAACGATTACCAGCAGTTTGACGCTGCTGGTTAATGTACGTATGGCTAAACAATATGTGGCCACGACCGCCTTGGTGGTAGATCAGCGAGGTATTGATCAAATTACCGGATTAACGGTGCCGGTACAGTTACTGGCTGGTTATATGGCTACCCAATCCGAGGTAATTGCCAGCCCCAATGTAGCGCGCAAAGTGGTGGAAAAACTCAAGCTTGATGAATCTCCTGTGTTTTTGGACAAACTGGCCAAAAACCCAAACAATTTGGTTAACCCAAAAGATCAAGTGGCCGGTTTGTTATTGCCTAATTTAGACGTAAAACCCTCCCGCGAAAGCAGTCTGATTCAGATCAGCTTTACCTTTACCGATCCACAAATTGCTGCACAAATTGCCAATGCGTTTGCAGACGCTTATGTACAAACCAGCATAGAGCTGCGTGCTCAACCTGCAAAAGCCAATGCCGACTGGTTCGACTCTCAACTGGGCATGCTCCGCGAACGTCTGGCTGCGGCTCAATCAGTATTATCCAACTATCAACAACAACACGGCATTGTGGTCAGTGATGATCGAATTGATATTGAAAACACCCGTTTAGCTGAATTATCACGACAATTAGTCGAAAGCCAGGCTAAAACCAATGAATTGTTATCGCGTAAGGAGTTACTTAACAATATGGGTAAAAATGGCGGTTCCTCAGATTCATTGCAAGAAGTACTGAACAGCGCTTTGATTCAATCCTTAAAATCCGACGCCGCCCGCGCCGAAGCCAATTTTGCCGAGTTATCCAAACGTCTGGATACCAATCATCCGCAATACCAACAAGCTGAAGCTGAGGTGAACAGTCTGCATCAACAAATTCAGTCTGAAGTTAAGCGGGTATTGAACAGTATTAACAGCGGCACCAGTTCCTCTAAGCAACGCGATGCTTTACTCGCATCGTCGTTAGCAGCGCAAAAAGCTAAAGTATTGGAATTAAAACAACAGCACGATGAAATTTCAGTGTTGTCACACGAAGTGGAAAATGCTCAAAAAGCTTACGATTCTGCCATGCAGCGTTCGGTGCAGACCCATATGGAAAGTGAGGTCAATCAAACCAATATTTCAATTTTAAACCCCGCCTTACCACCACAAAATGCCAGTAAACCCAAAGTATTGTTAAATTTGGTGATTTCACTGTTTTTAGGCGGATTGTTGGGGGTCATGATTAGCTTGGTCACAGAATTGCTCGACCGCCGAGTGCGTTCTGCGCAGGATATGACCGATTTGGTAGGCATTCCGGTATTTGCCGTGGTTGGCCAGAAAAACCCAAACCTCAGCCGTCTTTTCTAATTGAATGCCATGACAAATCCCATCATAAAATCAGATTGCACAGCATCGATTGGCGCCTTATTACTCGATGCCGGCAAAATCAGCATTAGCGATGCTGAACGCATTATTGCTTTGCAAAAACAAAATAATATGCGTTTTGGCGATGTTGCCAAATCGTTAGGTCTGGTTTCTGAAGACGACATTCAAAAAGCACTATCTCTACAATTTAACTTTCCGTATTTATTAGCCAGCGAAGATAACTTCAGCCAAGAGCTTATTGCCGCTTATCAGCCCTTTAGCAGTCAGGTGGAGGCACTGCGTGCAGTACGGGGACAATTGATGTTGCGTTGGTTTAATGATGTGCAAAAAAGCTTAACGGTAATCAGTCCAAACCGTAGCGAGGGACGGAGCTATACCGCAGCAAATCTGGCGATTGTATTTTCTCAACTGGGTGAGCGTACCTTGTTGATTGATGCGGATTTTAGACAACCACGTCAACATAGTTTATTCAAACTGCAGACGGATTACGGTTTATCAGACATTTTGGCAGGTCGTGCGGATAGCTCTGTGATTTCGCGAGTGAATGCCTTTCGTGATTTATGCGTGTTACCCGCGGGCACCCTCCCCCCGAATCCGGTGGATTTGATTACGCGCGGCTTAAAAAACTTTTTGCAACCACTGCATCAGCAATTTGATGTCATTTTGATTGATACACCTGCCACTGAACAAGGCATTGAGGCAAAAATCATTGCCTCCACCTGCGGCGCCGCTTTATTGGTTGCGCGTCAACATCACTCACGGGTTAATGCATTACAGCAGTTAAGCGGTGATTTATTAAGCAGCGGTTGCCCATGTGTAGGCTCGGTTATCAATGTTTTTTAAATTGTATTAATCGGCAGCACCGGCTATTTTGCATTGCAATGACTAGCCTGTGGCCGAGTCTATTGACTTTGTCCATCCGTCAGTTTTTTAATCGAACGACCCTATTTTTCACGGGTACTTCGTTCGGACCGAGTTTGTCGAAACCCAAGCTGGCTTATCCTTCGACATACTCAGGACGAACGGTATTTAAGAGCAGGGTTAGTCAACACCTTGCCCGAATAGGTTGGCGAAAACCCCTAATCATTGCCAGCTTTGTATTCAGTCAAGCTGCAGCCAAACCGCCGGCGCAGATACAAACATTCACGCCTTACGTCGCCACTAGCTTACTGCATGACAGCAATTTTTTACGTTTTTCTGACAGCGTAGATCCGCAATTGGTCACCGGCAAAAGTGATAAAAGCGAACTGATTGGACAACTCGCCGCCGGCTTTGATGTTGATTGGAAGCGCAGTCTGCAACATGTTTTGGTAAAAGCCAACGTCCAACAAAATAGCTTTCAAAACTTTAGCAGTCTGGATTATGTAGGCTGGAAAAATCTGGTGCAATGGAACTGGCAATCTCAAAGCAACCTGAGTGGTGAAATCGGCTATGCCAATATGCAGGCCATGGGCAGTTATGTGCAGCTCAATTCGCTGGTCTCCAATTTGTATAACAATCAACGATTGTTTGCCAGTGGTGGCTATTTGTTTCATCCTCGGGGCAAAATCAAGCTGGGCTGGTTTAGAACAGACAATCGTTTTACGGATGCCAGTCGAGCCATCAGTAATAACACTGAAGACAACGCTGAAATAAATCTGCATTACATAAGCCCCTCTGGCAGCATGATGGGGGTGCGTTTGTTAGCCACCGATGGACGCTATCCGCAACGCGAATTTAATGCTACCAACAACCTGGATAACGCCTACAAGCGTTATAACTACGCGCTAACCTGGGATTGGCGAGCCAGCATCAAAACCAGAGTCGATGGCTGGCTAGGCTATACCCTGCAAAATCACGAACATTTGAGTGCCAGAGATTTTGCTGATGTAACTGCACGCTTAAGCTTGAACTGGCAATTTAGCGATAAATCATTGCTGCAAATATCCGCCAAGCGTGAAATTAACCAAGCCGGCAATGAGTTTGCCAGTTTTATGCTCGCACAAGGGGTGGAAGTTAACCCCAGTTGGCGGCCAAGCGAAAAGCTGGAATTTTTGTTACCTATCAACTATCAACAGCAGGATTATTTAGGTGAAACAGGCAACGTGACTATCGGCCCACGCGAACAGGATCAGGTGGCTAATTTTGGATTCAGCGCAAAATACAGCCCTTGGGATAATGTCAGCATCAACGCTTTACTGAATTATGAAAAACGCGATTCAACCAACCAATTTCGAGCTTATACCAGCCAGTCGGCATCGATCAATTTACAAGCAGCATTTTAAATACCGGCTTAATCCAGCAAGGCTCGCCGTAAAGGTTCAATCCACACGCGGGCTTTAGGGTCATAAATTCCGAATGATGAGGCAAAATCCCAATAGGTCCAACCCATACCCCGCTGCTCCATTTCATCACGAATAAATCGGATATAGCTGGCCCGTGAGTCCATATCGGCTGCTTTATAGGCACCGAACTCACCGACATGCAGTGGATAACCGTGTTTTTTACTCCATGCCTGAGCTAGATCAAGCGCATCGGTAATCATCAGCTGTTGCTGCTTATTACAACACGTAGTTCCAGTTGGGAATGGTTTAGGTAAATATTTGATGCCTTGATGGGTGAAGTTGAAAGGCTCGTAGTTATGAATGGCGATAAGCAAATACCTATCTTCCGGCAACCGCAATTTTTCCAAATCCTTAGCAGCGTTCCATTCAGTAGGCCCGAGCAAAATAGTCCGCGTTGGATTGCTGCTACGCACCGTTTTTATCAGTCTGGCGAGTAAGGCATTCCAGGGTTCACCGTTTAACTTGCCGTGCGGTTCGTTAAGCAATTCAAAAATCAACTTATCGCTACGATCTTTATATCGCTCAGCAAGCTGCTGCCACATATTAACTAAGCGCGTTTCCAACACCTCGGGAGCCACCGGGTATTCGTTAGGCATTAATGCATCACCAAATAACTGATTGTAATGATGTAAGTCCAAAATCACATACATACCTTTGGCAAGGTAGCTATCAATGACCTTATCGACTCGGCCTGCAAAACGCTCATCCAAAGTAGCGTCTTCGGTGGCGGCAGCATGATTACTCCAGCGCACTGGAATGCGCACCGTCTGGAAAAGCGGTGCTACTTTATCCAAATATTCTGGCAGCAACCAATATCCCCAATCGCCTTCCCGTGGCGGGTCCAGCATATTGCCCAGGTTAATCCCTCTGCCAAGTTTACCCGCAATATCACATGTTTCGGCTGTAACGGCTTGACAATTCAAGCTCTCCGATAAAGCTATACTTGGCATGCCTACTGCCATTACCAGCAAAGCAAACCATCGATATAAATGCATTCTCATAGATTTTTGCCTGCCTGGTGTTGTGCAAAATGGAACCATTTGACTCTAAAAATAAACAATGGATTACCGATCACATAGCGCATGAATAGTCGCCGCGGTTCCAGCCATAAGCGATATAGCCATTCGACACCTAATTGCCGCATCCAAACAGGGGCCCGCTGTACCTTGCCGCCTAGGAAATCAATGATCGCACCTCCACACACAATTAAACACGGCTGTTGCAGATGAACCCGTAATAGTTGTGCAACTAATTCCTGTTTGGGCATGCCCATGCCTAATATCAGCAAATCTGGCTGAAAACGCTTTACCAACTCTATGTAATGGCTTTCACTTTCGAACCCATTAGCCGTTTCAATCTGACTCTTAGGTGCCAACGTAGTTAAAATTTGCTGTTTGGCCTGTTCGAGATATGGCTCTTGTGTACCGAGCAATGCAATTTTTTGATTATCAAATTGCTGAATAATCCGCGGAATCAGATCGGTACCATTTAGATTGATACCTGCTGAAATGTTTAAGGTTTTGAATAACAACGCCAAGCCAGATCCATCTCGAAAAATAACATCTGCAGAACTCAAAGCTTGCGAAAACGTGTCACACGCTGCGGCACAATTCATGGCATGAGCATTGACAAACGCAACGACTAAAGACGATGGTGATGCAACAAGCTGATTTAAACAAGCATCCAATTCACGCTCAGTTTCTAGTCGGGTAATTTTTTGCAGCAGTAATTGCCAATGCCGTTGCCAATTAAACGATACGTTTAGCATCATGTAACCTCGTTTTTAAAATCTCCAGATAAATACTGTAGCTGAGATTATGGACTACCGTATTTATGGGAAAATCAAAATTGATTTTCACCTATATGCACGAAGTGTAGGATAAATTGCCTCTGATTGTCTAAACGGACTCACATTTATCTGGCGTCATGAACTTTGACTATCCACTGACCTATTTGCCCCTCCTGGGAAAACGCTATGAAAATGCATTTTTAAGTAAACCAATCGATTTAGGGTTAATTTGCCCAAAAACAATATTTAAATTGACAATCAATTTAATAGGCCTAGAATGCAATGCAGCTAGAAAATTTAGTGTTACCAGTGTTTACCGATTCGAAGTCTCTTCATTAGTTATTCGTCCTGTTTTTCATTCCGTAATTTCCGCATTTGCCAGCTACATCGCCTTTTCACAAGGCATCATTAATATTTTTATAGGACGCTTTTCATGTCAACTACTACAATGACGACCGGTATTGTTAAATGGTTTAACGCTGACAAAGGTTTTGGCTTTATTGAGCAAAAACAAGGCCCAGACGTATTCGTACATTTCAGAAACATTCTGTCTACCAGTAATAACTACAAAACACTGGACGAAGGCCAAAGCGTACAATTTAAATTAGGCCGCGGCCCTAAAGGCCCACAAGCTGAAGAAGTAACTATCATCTAATTCAGCCGATGATTGGTCGCAACCTTCAAACAGGTTGCGACACCTTTACCTGCAAATGTTCCCTCATAATTATTAGTGCATTGGATTTGATTGATTCAATCCAGAACGCCTAAATCTGCAACGCACAATCCGTTCAACTTCCCGCCTCCATTCCATCAAACCCTAATGCATCACAGCGTGGTTTTGATGAGGTTAATACCCTGCTGCACTGCCTGTATGGCTTGAAAATTGGTTTTGAATATTCATGTTTTCAGCGTAGAGTGTCGACTTTGTTTTCACATACACACGCGCTTTATTATGAAACACATACACCTCTTATTTGTCGCACTGGTTGCATTTGGTTTCATTGGAAGGGTTGCATTGGCACACTATCGACCAGAACTGTTGCAACGTAAATGGATCAAACTATCTCCACACATTATGGCTGGCTTGCTGTTGTTGACAGGGATTATCTTGGTTATTCAGGGTAATTGGCTGGACAACGCATTTGGCTGGATTGTCGCCAAATTGATTTTGATGGGCGCTTTCATTGGCTTGGGCCTGATGACCATGCGCGAGCAAGGTCAAAAACGTTGGATAGCCTTTGGCGGGGCATTATTCTGCCTGTTTTATATTGTGAAAGTTGCCTTTGCCAAACAGATTTTTTTCTTTCTGTAATTTGAAACGGCTATAAACCGAATGATTTATAGCCAATTTAAAAAAGCTTGAGCCGACACACTAGTGTTTAATTTCGATAATTGATATTTGAGCGAAACTTTATTTAAAATCAGAAAGTTGCGGCCAATAATAAATAAACTAATTTTTGCAATTAAACACTAGTTTGAAGCTGAGGCCACCTTGTTATCGTCCTCTTCTTGAAAATTGCGGTAATTGATCGAAATTTTCAACCCTGCAAAACGCCCTGACATTTTCACCAATTCGGTGGTTTCCTTGTCAAACGTCAATTTAACTTCGCTTAGGGTTCTGTCTTCATACCCCTCTTCAACTTCGCGAGCATCCAAATGGAATTGGTATTTGTAAATCTCCTGCTTGTCTTCGTTTTCAATGTCCAGCGGTTCACCCAACTGCTGTACTACCACGGCTTTTTTAGGCAAATCGGCTGAAACCTTGTCGATAAATTCGGCCTTGGCCCTTAGCTGTTTTTTACCTTCATTAATTTCCGCGCCACCCAACGAGCGAAACGAAGCTTCCAAAAACTCTGGCGGCGCAATTTGCAAAAATAGCTTGGAAAAAGACCACTGCCTGACCTTGTCGTACTTATCAAAGGTCAAATCACAATAAAAGCTGACTTCCGGACTGATTATCTGATTATTTTTGTCTGTTTTTCGAAACCAATAGCGCCAATGCTTACCTTCCGCAGTCTGTTTTTCAGTGCTGGCATGCAATTTGGCCAGTGCAATAAAATCATCGGTCAGCAACCGAGGCTGCTTAAAATGCACAGTAAAATCATCTTGGGCCGTTACCGTAAAATAGCGATCAAACTCCTGCATTTGCAAATACGTTTGATACGCGTGCATC
Organism: Methylomonas sp.; assembly: GCA_002928965.1. GTDB lineage: Bacteria > Pseudomonadota > Gammaproteobacteria > Methylococcales > Methylomonadaceae > Methylomonas. Next base: position 23,475 of record PERU01000002.1, on the reverse strand, counting down.
CACTCGAGACATCCGGTTTGAGTAGCCAGCAAAGCAGCTATTATGCATAGCCGAGCATAGCGTTGGATTTTTATCATGATGCCCTCAGTGCCTGGTTGGCGTATCATTTTCGTTAACAACGGGGTTGGTCAGTAAATTTTCTACGTCAATTTTGTCAAACAGATAGTGTTGCCCACAAAACTGACAATCAACCTCAATGGTGCCACGTTCGTGCAATACCTGTTCAAGCTCTGACCTCCCCAGTGCAGCTAAAGTGCCACTGATTTTTTGCCTAGAGCAACCGCATTTAAATGCTATGGCTTTTGGATCATATAGCCTGACTTTTTCTTGATGAAATAAACGATGCAGCAAGTCTTCACAATCAAGACTCAATAACTCCTGCTCAGTCAGCGTATTGGCAAGCATTTCAATATGCTCCCAATCGGTTTTATCCTGAGTTTCGGAGGGCATGGCTTGTAAAAAAAGTCCTGCTGCATGGGTTGCATTGGCGAATAGCCATAGACTGGTTTCCAGCTGTTCGGATTGGGAAAAATAAGTCTGCAGGACGCCGGCAAGATTGGCTTCGGCAACACCGACAATACCTTGGTAGGATTCGCCGTTTTCCGAATCCACTGTCAGCACCAATCTAGCGCCGTCACCCAACATCTGGGGTAAGTCTTGCCCTGAAACAGTAGCGTCACTCCGCACCAAACACCGCACCCTACCATCATGACTCGCGTGGGCAACCAGCGCTTTTAAAGAGGCACTGCCTTGAATTTGCATAATCATCGAGCCTTTGAATTTAATGGTGGCCGATAATAAAACCACCGCTGCCAAGGTTTGACCCAATTGCGATTCAACGGCAGAATTAACCAAGACCTGATGCTGCTTGGCTTGTTGCCAACTATGCTCAAGCCTGACCCATTCTCCGCGTATGTTTAAATCTTCAAATAAAAAGCGTCTAAGACAATCTTGTTGTTTCATATATTCGTGGCAGATTCATATTTGCGGACGATTATAATCCGCTTACACCTGTTCATTCGACTTTGGATTGTAACCCTATGAGTTTTTTAATGAAGAAAACCACTCTTCCCGACGCCAATCAGGCACTCCCGGGCCGACATCAGTCAATGCCTGTCAGTCCCAGCCATTTTGTAAATGGCAATCCCATTCAGCCACCATTTCCAACACATTTGCAGCAAGCCCAATTTGGCCTTGGCTGCTTTTGGGGAGCAGAACGGAAATTTTGGCAACAATCAGGCGTGTTCAGCACGGCAGTTGGGTATGCGGGCGGATTAACGCCCAATCCCACCTATCAGGAGCTGTGCACGGGTTTGACGGGTCATAATGAGGTTGTATTAGTGATATTTGACCCGGAAATCATTAGCTATAAGACGCTATTACGACTGTTCTGGGAATCACATAATCCAACACAAGGCATGCGGCAAGGCAACGATGTGGGCACGCAGTACAGATCCAGTATAGATGTATTCACCGAGGGACACTATGACATCGCGCTGGAGAGTCTTGAGCATTATCAAAGTCAGCTGACCCAGGCTGGATTTGGCAAAATCACTACTGAAATTCGCCATGCAGAAACCTTTTATTATGCAGAAGACGAACACCAGCAATATTTAGCTAAAAACCCTGGAGGTTACTGCGGACTGGGTGGAGTAGGCATTGATTTTGGATAGCAGAAAACCTTTATGCTACGGAATACGCATGAAACAAGCTCGTGCATTAGTAGTTTTGTTTGTATTCCAAACCAGCCTCAAAAGCACCCAATAACTGGCGCTTAAATTAAACTAGCCGGCAAACATATACCGGAAACAAAGAAGATGCCGCTTCAAAACGCGCCAATAAATCCTAAATTTCACGACCTCAAGCCATGTTTAGTTGGTCAATAATTTAAACAACGATTTTGTAAGCCACTATCAGGCTTGAATTTATTCACCCATAGCATTATTACGTGACTTTTTCAGGTTGACTTTTAGGAAAAAATCCTTCAATTTACGCATCTGGTGTGGCTATCCAACTGAGTCCGGCTCGAGCCGAAGAAGCCCCAGAAGGCAGTCATCCAACTAAGAGCTTTAAACTAATATTAGTCTTAACAAACAAAAAACGTACTCTGTCTTTCAGCAGATTACCGGGAGGAAACATATGAAGCCTGTAAAAAACTGGCTGCTTGCTTCGACTGTAGCTACTTTACTTGCTGCACCAACTTTATCAACTGCTAACAGCGATGTTGAAAAATTGACACAAGACCCAGCCAACTGGGCTACATGGGGCGGCGATTATGCCGGTACCCGCTATAGCAAACTGTCACAAATAAACGCTCAAAACGTTAAAAATCTGCAACCAGCTTGGTCTTTCTCTACCGGCGTTCTGCGTGGTCATGAGGGCGGTCCTCTGGTTGTTAACGGTGTAATGTTTATTCATACACCGTTCCCAAACACCGTTTATGCGATCGACCAAAAAACCAAAGCGGTAATCTGGGAATTTACCCCAACGATGGATGCTGACGTTACCATTCCTGTTATGTGCTGCGATACCGTTAACCGCGGTCTGGCATATGGCGACGGTAAAATCTTCCTGCAACAATCAGACACCGTTCTGACTGCGCTGGATGCCAAAACCGGTAAACGCGTATGGAGCGTACAAAACGGCGATCCTAAATTGGGTATGACCAACACCAACGCACCTATCGTTGTAAAAGACAAAGTTATCACCGGTATTTCCGGCGGTGAGTTTGGTGTTCGCGGCTTCCTGGCTGCTTACAACATCCGTACCGGTCAACTGGAATGGAAAGGTTACAGCATGGGTCCTGATAAAGACACCCTGATTAACCCAACCAAAACCACCACCTGGAAAGATGGCAAAGTTACACCCGTTGGCGAAAACTCCAGCACCAGCACCTGGAAAGGCGACCAGTGGAAAATCGGCGGCGGCACCACTTGGGGTTGGTATTCATACGACTCTAAACTGAATCTGGTTTACTACGGCTCAGGCAACCCATCTACTTGGAACCCTGTACAACGTCCAGGCGACAACAAATGGTCCATGTCTTTGTGGGCACGTGACGCTGACACCGGTGAAGTTAAATGGGTTTACCAAATGACTCCACATGACGAATGGGACTTTGACGGTATCAACGAAACCGTTCTGGTTGACCAGGAAGTGAAAGGCAAAATGCACAAAACCATCGTGCATTTCGACCGTAACGGCGTTGGTTACACCCTGGACCGCGAAAACGGTGAACTGTTGGTTGCTGAAAAATTCGACAAATCCGTCAACTGGCTGACTCATGTTGATATGAAAACCGGTCGCCCTCAAGTGGTGCCTGAGTTCTCAACCGAACATAACGGCGAAGACGTTAACACCGTAGGTACTTGCCCTGCTGCGTTAGGCTCCAAAAACCAACAACCTGTTTCTTACTCTCCGCAAACTGGCCTGTTCTACATTTCAGGCAACCACTTGTGCATGGAGTACGAACCGTTTGAAGTGTCTTACACAGCAGGCCAACCTTATGTAGGTGCCACGCTGTCTATGATGCCTGCTGGCGCAGATGTATTGACCGGTCAAAAAGACGGTTCTACAAACCTGGGTCAATTCACTGCGTATGACGCTAAAACCGGCAAAATCGCTTGGTCCAACAAAGAACAATTCTCTGTATGGTCAGGTTCGGTTGCTACTGCAGGCGGCATTGTGTTCTATGGCACCCTGGAAGGCTACCTGAAAGCAGTTGATGCTAAAACCGGTAAAGAATTGTACAAATTCAAAACCCCATCTGGCATCATCGGTAACGTCAATACTTGGGAATTTGAAGGCAAACAATACGTTGGCGTTCTGTCAGGTATCGGCGGCTGGGCTGGTATCGGTATCGCAGCCGGTATCGACGATGGCACATCAGCATCCAGCTCAGAAGGCTTGGGTGCGGTGGGCGCATATAGAAGCTTAAGCTCTTATACCAAATTGGGTGGTACACTGACTGTGTTCGCTCTGCCTAACTAAAATCTAAGTATTTAGGTTTAAGTAAAGCAAGCCTTGGCCGAGCAATCGGCCAAGGCTTTTTTATGTATTAAGAAAAGCTAAAGGAAAATGCGATGAAAATCCTTAAAACCGTTGCACCATGCCTGATGTTCAGCTGTCTGGCCACAACCAGCCTGACCATTCAAGCCAACGATAAATTTAAAGTTTGTGCAGATCCACTCCACCCGCCTTATTCAACTAAGGAATTAACCGGTTACGAAAACAAAATTGCCGCCTTATTTGCCAAGCAATTGGGTCAAGAGATTGAATACACCTGGATGCCGGAACGTATCGGCTTTATCCGCAACACGCTCAAAGCTGAAAACGATAACGGTCAAGGTTTTAAATGCGACATGGTGATGGGGGTTCCGGCAGGTTACGATTTAACCGACACCACCAAGCCCTATTTTCATTCGACCTACGTGTTGCTGATTGCCAAAGGCCGTGGCTGGGATGATATTTCCAATCCAACACAGTTGGCTTCTCAGCCCCCCCAAAAACTCGACACATTAAAAATTGCCATGTTTGACCGCGGTCCTGGCACAGAGTGGTTACAGCAAAACGGTTTATTGGAGCAAGGTGTACCCTATCAAAGCATGACAGGTGACAGCGAGTCCAATGTAGCGATGCAAATTGACAAGGATCTGCGTGCGGGCATTATTGATATGGTTATTTTATGGGGACCAATGGCGGGTTACGTGCAATCCCAAAGCCCCAGAGGCTATATAGCCATCCCGATGCAATCAACGGTTAAAACCAAGTTTGATTTTTCTATTGCCATAGGGATACGTCAGGGCGATGAAAATCGCAAACAGCAACTCAACAGCCTAATAGACAAAAACATAGATCAGATTCAACGCATCATCAGTGACTATCAAATCCCCTTACTACCCATTCCGGCAGAAAGAGCAAAGAAAGATGACGATGATTGAATAAGTAAAATTAGACCTGATTATCAAGCACCTTCAGCTCGGCCAAAAACCGCCATCTCAGGGATTGCCAAGACCCAGAAGCCTTGGATGATAACCGTCCAACCCATGCTTATCAGTTTTAGGGGAGAGAAGAGCCGTCTCAGACTCTCCCCTCCCTGCGGAACCCGTTCCGGGCTTCGCCTAAATCCGCAGGCTAACCCCCACACCACAAAACCGAAACGAGTACGCATTACTACAGACTGACAGTTCGTTTCCAGCAATCCCAACCCGGAAATGTGGGTTGCGAACGCATCAACTGAAGAAAACCGTATCGGTTAAGTCTGCCGACAAAACTTGGCGCAATGGTTAAACAGCGCTAATGAAAAGTCAATCGATATGAGTCAAGCTACTTGAAAATCTGGGGATGACGCTCAGTTACAACGCGCACTTTTAGCGCGGATCGATCAGCAATTTAGATAGGCCGGTTGCAAATAAAAAATATTTAACCTGAAATTAATTAATTAAATTATTGATTTTTTATATTTTTATTAACAGACGCAACAGCTTGTTGCGGCGTATCGACTTGAAATTTATTTAGAAACTGAAAGAATGCGCCCTCGTCAAGAATGTGGTTTTTGAGAGGGCTTACATGAAGGTTTTACTAGTTCTATTAACTTGGTTTTTTTCCACCGGCATTTTGCTGATCGCTGGCTTTCAGTTCATCCGGCTTTTTGTAAACAAGCTAACCGAAATAGCTTTGGCAGCGTGGCGTAGCCCCGAAATACCATCATCTGACTGATTTAGCGCTGTTGATCAGAAACATCGTAGAACCCTAAGCCGCTTTAATGTTGAATAACACAACGTTACGAGTATCCGATTTTGGCCACTCTCTGAAGTCGATGGGCAACTCCATTGACGGTGAAGTGATACAAGACTTCAACGATCCGTCCGTCGCGATGTAGAGTTGTTTTGAGGGCTTGAATTGCTGATTTGAATACTGGGCGGGTTTAGTGTCCATTGCGCGCGTGTTCGGTGATTTAGGGTGATGCCACTTTAATGTGGGTTTCTTATAGTCAACTTAAGAAAAGTCTAGTAAAACGCAAGGCGTTGATCGCGCCTTGTCGAATTTACTGACGAAACTCACTTGGACGTTTTGCTGAGTAATGCCGGAGGCAATACATTTGCTGTGGCGGATATATGAGTCGTAAATACCCTGCCCATCATGGGATTGCATATTGCGGAAGCCGTCGAAACTTTTAGGCGCCAAGAAGACATGGTTAATCTGCTGTGAGAGGGTTATGTGGTTTTTGATGGTTTGCTCGGACATGGCGGTTTCCTGGGAGTTTCAACGGCTGTTAAGTTACCGCTGTCGCCTCTGAAAATCTGTGACTCAGTGTTCGATGATGCTAATCTGTTTTCATTTGAATTGATTATGAAAAAGACCAAGAAAACTAAAAATTTCTGGCTGAAAGAAACCGAGATTGAAGTTGGCTATTTATATTTCACTATGGCCAACCAATATCGCGCGGTTCTTGCGATGAAGGGTGATTTTTTAATTTATGCGCCGAGCTCGGAAGACATGCAATCCTTATGCTCGAATGCCAACATGCCATTCGATAATTCGCCCTTTAAGAAATGCCAGCTTGCTACCTTTGCCAAAAAAGATTATCAAGTATTTGCCTTCAATGGCGCCGAAGCCATCAAACATAAACTCAATGAATCACAGATTGCCGAAGCCACAACCCAGTGCAATGCAAAAGCTGCAATTGCAGCTTTACTGGCTGAATGACTGTTCCAGTGAGTTTTTTCAGAATATCAGCGGCATTCAGGATTTCTCCAAAAATAACTTAGCCTTTTGCAAAGAGGTTCGAGTAAACCCTACTTTGATAAGACCCGAATTTCTGGACGTTATTTTCAACCAAATCCTTAGCGTTCGGCCTGCGCTTGAAGTAATAGCTTGTGGGCCGGACTAAATCCGCGGCTAGCGAACCATGCTCCAACCCACACAGCATCTTGAATCAAATCGGCAAGGGCATCCGCTATTTTTTGAATTTCAATTTACCCAGCATCCCGGATAGTTTTTTTTCTTTTTTGACCAGTTCAGCTTTGGCTGCCACCACCACGTCTTCAACCGTCTGGGTTACGTTGCTAGCGACCGCCTCGATGGCCTGCTCGGGTTTTTCCAAAACCTCTGGCACGCTTTCCTGATCATCATCAGCCATAGTGGGTTTAGGATTTGCTTCGAAGCCGAGTGTTTGGTCCATTTTGGCGATTTTATCCATCGCTCGGCCAAAAAGCCCCTTTAATTTACCGCTTTCGGCTTTGGCAGGTTTTGGCTTGGTAGCCTTAGCTGCTACTGCTGGTTTTGTCTCGGTTTTTGGGGCTGATACGGCGACAGGTTCCGCTGGCATGCTCGGCGCGGGGTTAACATCAACCACAGGCTGCGAAACTTCAACCGGTTTAACTGTCGTCGTGTTTAATGCAGGGGTAGATAGGTCAACAGCGGCGACCTGCGATACCGGTGAAGCAACAACCGGTTCAATCACTGGCGGCACAACCTGGACCGTTGGTTTCTCCGTACCCACCACCTGCACCGGCTGAGCTTGTCGCTGTTGTTGCAAGGCGGCATTCAGATTTTGTTTATCCAGCTCAAGCTGACGCAATGCCACTTGATATTCTTCGTTCGCCAACTCCAATTTCGCCAGTTGCTGGGTCTGGTTATCCAGACGACTTTGCAGACTATCGATCAGTATGTCTTTATCGGCCAACTTGGCGGATTCCGCATGAAAACTCAATTGCAATTGAGTTTTGGCCTGTTGTTCATTTTGAAAACGCTCAACAACACGAGCCAGAATGGCGGCGTATTCCGTCAACAGGTTTGCGGAATCGGCAGAGGGCAGATTAGGTTGATTCAGTTCAAAACTGGCCACCAGATTTGACAAACTGCCGACTAATTGCTGATTGCTATCATTCAAACGCGCATTGATGCCATTAGCGCGCTCTGTTTCCGCTTGAGCCGCTTGTTCGGCGGCCAGGGTTTTTTCTGTAGCCTCGGTTAACTGCTGTTGCAGTGTTTGCAGTTGACCGTTGGCTTCATCAAGGCCGGTCTGGGTTGCAAGTCTGGCCGCAGCCATTTGAGCAACTTGGCGTTTTAAAAAGCCAATACGGATACTGTAAAAAATGGCCGTCAACAACCAAACAGACACCGCAAGACAGATGGCATATTCCTGGTTATGCATTGTCAATTCGTACCACTCTTGCAGCAGTTGTTGGAAAAAGGGGACAAGTTTTTGCAGGTTTTCCATAAAGGTTTCCTTTTTATAATTATTAAGGCCAGCCCCAATCAAAGCCGGCAGTCAGGATGGTTATTGTATAACGATGAATTAAATTTGGTTGAGTAACGATAATTCTGCCGGATGCGGCGTCATATAAAAAGATTCGTCGATAAATACATCCGGCTGTTTACGAAAATGATGGCGCAACAAAGTCAAAGGCACAATCAACGGCACAGTACCTTGCCGGTAAATTTCGATAGTGTCCGTCAACTCCTGTTTGTCATCGGTATCGATACTACGTTTCAAATAGCCTTGAATGTGTTGCAGCACATTGACGTGGTTGCCACGGGTGGCGACGATTTTCAGGCAAGCCATCAACTCGGTAATGTACCGCTGGGCAATGTCGTTGATGTTGTCTGTGCGCACATCCGCTATCAGCCGTCCCAACTCTCTGGCACGGTTTTGATCATGACTCATGGCGATCAATTTATGCCGACTATGAAAGCGCATCAGACCATGCGCCGTTAACGGACTTTGACATAGCTGCTGCCAGCGATGCCTTACGAACACCCGCTGGATGAAATTCTCTCTCAAGGCAGGGTCGCCTAAACGCCCCTCTTCTTCAATGGGCAAAGTTGGAAACTGTTGCTGTAAAAAATCGGCGAATATCCCCACTCCTGCCCTGGCAGGGATGTCGTTGATATACACTTTTACGCGTTCCATACCGCAACTGGGCGAATCTTTTTTTAGAATGTATCCACACAGGCCTTCCAGCCAGTGACGTTGTCGTTCACCCACCTGTTTTAATGGCTCAGTGACATCCAGGGTATGATCCTTTACGCCTACCACCCGAATATGCTGGCCGATTTCCCGTAACTGTACAGCGGGACGCGGCGTCCCCAAACCGGCGTCAACTTCCGGACAAAAGGCTTTAAATTCAAAATACTGGCCTAAGGTGCGTTCGATGTAACTGTTGTATTTATGTGCACCGTCGTAGCGCACCAAATTACCTAATAGACAGCTGCTGATGCCAACTAAAATCTTGTCCATATTTAATGTTCAGGTTGTAAATAAATCAAATCCTGCGTTGGAAACCCCCAGGCGTGTGCTTGCAGTACCAAGCTTTTTAATACCTGTACATCCAGGGTGGGCTGCCGGGCCAAAATCCATAAATAATCTGTGTTCGGTCCCGCAATCATCACATACTGATAATTTTCCTTATCCAATGCGACGATGTTGTAGGCACCGTAAATAGGCCCAAAAAAAGACACTTTTAGACGCCCGACATCCGGCGTTTCTAAGAAATAGGCCTTGCCCTCCGCTTGATTACGTTTGTTTTCCTGGCTGTTAAAACCGCTATTCAGCACCTTGACGCCGCCATCATCCCGCAGACTGTACTCAGCGGTAACATCGGTCAATCCCCGTTCAAAACTGTGATCCAGCCTGGCGATTTCATGCCAAGTGCCCAAATAGCGGTTCAGCTCAAAACCACTGACCGGCGTCACACCTTCCGGGATGCCGGTGCAACCGGAAACTCCCATCAATATTATGATTAACAGATAACGCAACATAGATTTCCTTGATTTATTGGCTGGCTTGCTGAAACAAGGCTTTTGTCTGCTGACTACGCAAGCCGTGATCCAGCATGGGCGGCGGGTAGCCACAAGTCAATGGTTTTTTAAACCAGTTATGAATGATCGCTGGCGAGTAGTTGGTTAATTCCGGCACCCAACGCTTGATGTAGGCGCATTCGGCGTCAAATTTCTTTTGCTGCAGCCAGGGGTTGAAAATCCGAAAATATGGCTGGGCATCGCAACCGGTTGAGGCAGCCCATTGCCAATTGCCGTTATTCACACAAGGATCGTAATCAATTAAGTGCTGGGCAAAATAACGTTCACCCCAGCGCCAACTGATCTGTAAATCCTTCACTAAAAAAGAGGCGACGATCATCCGCACCCGGTTATGCATGCAGCCGGTTTGATTTAATTGCCGCATGCCGGCATCGACAATCGGAAAACCGGTGCGCCCGTCCGCCCAAGCCTGAAATTCATCTTTATCATTTCGCCATTGAATCTGGTCATAACGTGTATGAAAAGCATGGCCGAATACCTGCGGGAAATGGTAGGCAATGTGGCTAAAAAAATCCCGCCAGTAAAATTGCCGTAACAAGGCATGTTGGCTGCCCAACTGCTGCACAACGGCATAATAGGCTTCTCTGATCGAGCAACAACCAAACTTCAGATAGGCGGATAGCTGGCTGGTTGCATTGATAGCCGGGACATCCCGCTGTTCTGTATAGTTAAGATAGGCTGCCAGATTGTCAAGCAATGGCATGACTGCATCGCGGCCACCCTGCAAAGGATTGGCATGCTGCCTCTTAAACTGAAAGATGCATTCGCTACTTTCAGCTTCACAGACCTTTAAAAATGAACCGTTTACCAAACTCTGCGGCAGACCCACTGGCAATAAACTGGCGCGATTGTAAAACGCTGTAAACACCTGATACGCCCCGCCATCAGCTTTGAGCTTTTGTTCGGGTTCATTCAATAACGCATCGCCATGACTATGGAAATCCAGCTTGCGCTCATCACAATAGCGTTGCAAGCTGTGATCGCGTTGACGGCTAAACGGGGTGTAATCGCGGTTAACAAATACTGCTTCAATGCCGTGCTGCTGATGCAATTTGGCAATCACAGCTTGCGGTGCAGCGTGAAACAGATTCAATTCAAAACCGAATTGCTGACACTGCTGCTGCAAATCCTGCAAGGATTCCAGCATAAACTGCAAACCCGGTTGGCTTTGATAAGGGTGAATATTGATCTGGCAAGGATCAAAAATAAAACAGGCTATGACGTGATCAGACTGTTGCAGCGCTGCGTTGAGGCCGGAATTATCAAACAGACGCAAATCACGCCGAAATATAAACAACGAAGTTGAATACGCTTTGCTCATTGCAGGCTACACGCAATCACCCCAGTGGATTATCATCTGTTCGCAACTAAAAAGAATGTTGGGGTAATACTTATAGATCACCCAGCGCAGTGCGTATTCGCAATACGCCAGCAGGGTTATCGAACGTGCAACCGTTGCCCAAATCCGGCTAGGACAGTTTTTGGAACACCGCCAGACTGCACCCGTCCAATAAATCAGCGGCATGGCCATAATCACGTGCATGGTAAACCAGCTGGCTACAGTGAATGTGCCCTCACCCACCCGATAATCGATATAAATCAAAATACCATTAAACAAAATAAAAAATGGCCAGAACGCATCTTTAAGCTTCAAATAACCCAGCCAACTCCATTGCAAATAAAAGTACAACGTAGGTGGGTTACGTTCTTCCCAATCATCGAGAACAGCCGGGGTGATGCTATAGGTCAGGATGGCGATAGCCAGGGCTACGGTCAATGCTTCGTACCAACTGATGAACGAAGTAAAGTTAAATAACAAGGTCAGGCTTTGAATTAACATGATGAATTATTATTTTTGTGATGTTAGAACATTATGAAGTGCTGGTTCCAATTGGGGGTATTGAAACAAGAAACCCGCCTCTAGCAAGCGTTGAGGCATAACCCTCTGACTGCCCAAAACCAGTTCGGCCATTTCGCCCAATAACAATTTAAGTCCTATTTCCGGCAAAGGCATCAGCATAGGTCGCTTTAACACGGCCGCCAAGGTAGCACTGAACACCTGATTGGTGACTGGCGCCGGGGCCGTGGCATTATACGCACCCTGCAAAGCCGGATTATCGATCATCAGTTGCACAATCGCCAGCCAGTCCTTTAGATGTATCCACGACATCCATTGTTGACCAGTGCCAAGTCGACCACCCAGCCCCAAACGAAAAGGTAACAGCATCCGCTTCAACAAGCCGCCGCCAACGCCCAATACCAAACCGGTACGGATTAAACAGACGCGAGTGTTCATGGTTTCAGCTTGCAAGGCCACCTGTTCCCAATCTGCACATAACTGTTGGGAGAAATCCGGCTTGGGTTGACTGGTTTCCGTTAATGTTTCGTCGCCATGTTCACCGTAAAACCCAATTGCTGATCCACTGACCAAAACAGTTGGCACCGCATCTGAGCGAGCAATCCAATCAACGAGTTGCTGGGTTAGCGAAATACGGCTTTGACGCAACACGTGTTTACGGGCAGCATTCCAACGCTGGTCAAAAATACCCGCACCGGCCAAATTCACCACTGCATAAAAACTGCCAGCATCCGGCAAATCTTCAATACCCGTTACAGCTTTAACTTGATTACCAAATGCGCGGATGATTTTGTCTGAACTTCGACCCAATACTGTCACTTGGTAATTTTGCTGCAAGCATTGGAAGGTTAGAGCGGTTCCGAGAAAACCGGTGCCCCCGGTAATTAGAATGGATTTGTTTGACATGCTGCTGCTCCAGTAAGCCTATGAAAAACGGCTTCAATCGTTATCATCAAGAGTTACCAAGCGGCCTTTTGGTACCATCAATTTACTTAATTGCCTATTTTTCAGCCAGACCAAAACTCTAAAGCCCAATAAAAATATAATGATGGTCAAATAAAATAAAGGTTGAAATAAATTACCTTTAAGTTGCCATAAATAATGAATCACGGCTGCGACTGCAGAATAATAAATAAATCTATGCAGTTTCTTCCAGTTTTTACCTAACTGTTTTTTAGCATACTTGGGGGAGGTAATTGCCAATAAGAACACTATTGTGTAAGAGACAACGCCAAACCAGATGTAAGGACTTTCAAAAATATCAATACCAATGACTTGCCATACGCCGGCATGATCGATAAATAAATAACCTAACAGATGTAGGGTGGCGTAAAAAAATGCATACAACCCCAACATTTGCCGATAGTCACTCATTCCCTTCCATTTGGTCATGGTTTGAATAGGAGTAACTGCCAGCGTAAGACACAAGAAACGTAATGACCAATCCCCCAAGCGAATATGAATGGCTTGAATCGGATTTGAACCCAAGTTATCGCTGACAATATCCAGCAATAGCCAGAACAGCGGTATTAAACAGCCTATTGAAATGACTATCCATGCATTATTGATACGCATTAACATCAGTAAAAATGCTGCAGGTCCATGTTGCTGTATAAGGATGCCACGTGTTCAGCATAACCATTGAACAACTCCGTCTGCCGACGCGGCGTGAAATAACCGCTAGCCAATTGCCTTTCGCTAAACTGGCTCCAGCGCGGATGAGGCACTGCAGGATTAACATTGGCATAAAAACCGTATTCCATGGGGGCATACGCATGCCAAGTGGTCAACGGGGCTTTTTTTAAGAACTCGATTTTGACCACAGCCTTGATGCTTTTAAACCCATATTTCCATGGGACTACCAACCTTAGTGCCGCTCCGTTTTGTTTGGGCAATACATCACCATACATGCCCACCGCCATAACAGTTAAAGGATGCACCGCTTCATCAATACGCAATGCCTCCGTATAAGGCCACTCCAGCATGGCATTGATACGTTGTTTGGGCATGATATCCGGCTGATAAATTGAGGTAAATTTGACAAACTTGGCAGTGGATAAGGGTTTGAGCGTTTTTATCAAATCCGCTAACGGAAATCCCACCCAGGGAATGACCATAGACCACGCTTCTACGCAGCGGAAACGATACACAAACTCCTGTAATTGCTGCTGTTTCAGAATATCTTCCAGTTGATAATGACCAGGCTTTTCAATTTCCCCGGCCATTTCGATAGTCCAGTTATCGGTTTTAAGATTTTGTGCCAACTCAGTTGAATCTTCTTTATTAAAGGAAAATTCATAATAATTTGTATAGTTTTTTACTAGATTAACAGGTGTTAATATTTCCGAATCAATGGAGTTTTCATTTTTTATTATGTCAGGCCACTTGGATTTATTGGTTTTACCAGAAACATTACCAATTGCCGAGGGTAACAAGGTGCCGGCCAATAAAGCTTTAATAATTTTACGACGCTGACTAAATATCAAAGGATCAGTAATTTCACTAGCCGGAATCGTTTTATTGGTTTTTATGATCATCCGTTCTCACCAAGGCTAATCTGCATCAAAAACAGGAAAATACTACTTTTTACCTTTAGGTATTAATCTAAAGAGCTGTCTTATTTTTCGTTCCGTAATAAAGGCCAATGAGAACAACTGAATGAAATTTTCAGCTTCAATCAAATCCAAACCAATATTGACTGGAACCAGTTCTTTTCGAGTCCCAAAAAATCTATCCCAAACTGACAAGACTATACCGTAATTACTATCGTGCTCTACCCGTAAAGTGGAGTGATGGGTCCGATGCAAACAAGGGGTAATAATATAATTAGATATGGATTGCTCGTTAGGCACCTTGATATTGGCATGATGAAAGAAAATAAAAAACAATTCGACAATTTCTATAGACAATACCAGATAAGCATCCACCCCAAATACAATTACAAATGTACATTTGTATAGAATTTCAAGCAATAAATCCAATACGTGAAAACGAAAACCGGTAGAAACATTGAAGCTTTTGTCACTATGATGGACTTTATGAAAGCGCCACAACCATTCATATTTATGACTCGCAAAATGCCAGCCGTAGATTGCCAGATCAAAAAATGCAAAAGCCAATAACCACTTTAACGGGCCATTGTCCAGTCCGGCCAATAAACCAAACCCCGAAAACTGCTGAGCCACTAAAAATAACGAAGAGGCCCTTAGTATGGTTAAAATAACGTTATTTACTAAAAATGCGGTAGTATTGGTAACAATTGATTCTTTATAGACTTTATGTGAAAAGTTTCGATAGGGTTTATATTTCTCTAAAGCCAATAATAACAAAAAAGCGATTATTGCAAGCGCAAATAAAAAACCAATAGAGCCCATATCGCCATCATTTGAGTGTTGTAGACCGCCCATAATCCCCCCCCTTATAACAGCAACTGACTTATTATTTTTTATTTGTCAGCATTTAACAATGCGGACAGTGATTTTATTTCATTATCGGCATTAACTTTTTGGGTTATATCATATTGCACACCAAGATAATAAATAACTCTGTGCTTCCTATCAAACAAAGGTATTACTTTCAAATGATTGTGAAACAGGGTGCCGTCTTTTTTGTAATTTCTTAATGTTACCTCAACACCTTCGTGTTTTTTCATGGCTGCAGCTATTTCAAACCGGGCAGATTGTTCCCTGTCTTCACCTTGTAAAAAACGGCAGTTATGTCCAATAATATCCTCTTGTGTATAGCCAGTCAGGCGCTCAAAGGCTTTATTAGCATACACTATGGGCGCATCTTCCAAATCCGGATCGGCTAAAGTTACCCCATTAACACACTCATCCAGAATTGCGGATAATACTTGCGGAATTATTCCGGAATCTTTGTCAACAATAAAATTCATGCCCGCACTCCAATAAATACTTTTATAATTATGATTAATAACATTATGCTGTTATTAAATTTTTAATATTTTCGACAGTATTTTCAGCACCATCTTCAATCGCGTATCTAATTAACTTTTCGAAAGGCCGCATAAAAATTTCCAGCTCCAGCAATTCAAATCGAAAAGTTAATCGGGTAGGCTTACTTTTTTCAATGTCTTCTAAAATGTAACTTTGCTTATACGGTTCCTTTATGCCTTTTAACGATAGTTTTTCACAGGGTTGAAAATCAGTAATTTCAAAAACTGACTCAATTTCTGCTTCATTATCGTTATCTTTGCGTACCTGTTTGGCCTTGGCACCCACGAACACTTTTTCACCATCGAGAGGTTCAAATTGCACTACCTCAACAGCCCATCTTGGGTAATTGTTAAAAAACCCTTCCCCAACAAAAGCAAATACCTCATTTGCTGATTTATCGATTTCAATAGTTGCTTCACCCACAACCGATTTAGCTGATTCGAACGGTAACTTCAGTTGCATTGATATTCCCCCAGAGTAGAGTTGATAAGATCAACCTTTATAATATCGTTTCAAAACCATTTCGATGATTATCGCACTGAATCGTTCAATCAAGCTTAAATAAAAAGTTATTTTAAAAATCAGTGACTTAAAATAATTTTTCAGTCAAACCAAAAGTTCCTCATCAAACCGTTTGGCAAATAGCAATCAAACACTACTGACAGTTGAATTAGATAGGGATAGCCGTTATTGCTCATTTTTCATTAAGACACACAGACCGCCATATAAAAAATGCGAGAGTCCGGCATACAAAAATAAACTTTGATAATTTTCATCAACTTCGATTTGGTTAACTGAACAATAAAACTCTAAAGCACCAATCAATACCAACAAAAAAGCGCCTAAAACCACAACGGCACCGTAATTACTACTCACTTGATAAAAGCCGTATACAGCCAATTGCACCAGGAACAAATATACCAATACCATTCGTAAATTATTGGCTAATGGCCCATAGAGATCGCTATTGTTATCAAAAAAGAATTCACTTCCAGTCAATGTCAATAAACTCGCCAGCAACACAAAAATCACCGAGGCATTGAAATTTACCTGCAACAGGATTTTTACAACATTTAAAGATGCGTTGGTTAAAGTGTGGGTATTCATGGGCGATACCTCTTGTTTTTAAAAAAATACCCTCCCGGAGTACAACGTTGGGAGGGCACATAGAGGAGGACATTTATGACGTCAGAACAGGTTCTTGCGATAGTGTTTGTTCCTGATCGTCATCGAGCTCGATTGCTGCCTCAAGCACTTCAGGCTCAGGCTCGGGTTCTGGCGGTGCCAGCTTTTTACCTTGCATCAACTCATCTATTTGGTATTTATCGATGGTTTCCCAATCCAACAACGCATAGGCCATGTTGTGCAGAATTTCGATGTGATCTTTCAGAATTTCCTCAGCCTTGTTGTAGTTGGCATCAATCACAGAACGGATTTCCTCATCAATGGTTTCAGCCATTTTCTCGGACATCGGTTTGGATTGCGGCCCCATGTAACCACCTTCGTTATCACCGTAGTCCATCGGTCCCAAACGATCGGACAAACCCCATTTGGTCACCATGTTTCTGGCCAACTGGGTAGCGCGCATGATGTCATTTGAAGCACCGGTAGTGACTTTGTTTTTGCCATAAATCAAGGCTTCTGCCACCCGACCTCCAAACAAACTGGCAATCTGACTTTCCAGTTTATCTTTGCTGGCACTGTAGGAATCACGTTCCGGTAAGAACATGGTAATACCCAAAGCGCCACCGCGCGGCATGATGCTGACTTTATAGACGGGATCATGTTCGGGCACCATTCGACCCACAATTGCATGACCTGCTTCGTGATAGGCGGTCATCAGCAAATCTTCCTTACTCATGATCATGGTGCGTTTTTCTGCACCCATGATCATTTTGTCGCGGGCTTTATCAAGATCATTCATGGTGACTACACGTTTGTTGTTACGTGCAGCAAACAACGCACCTTCATTGATCAAGTTAGCTAATTCAGCACCGGAAAATCCTGGTGTACCCCGGGCAAGATCGTTGATATTGACATCTTCAGCCAGCGGCACGCGTTCCCCATGAACTTTAAGAATTTGCTCACGGCCTTTGATGTCTGGCAAACCGACTTGTACCTGACGATCGAAACGACCCGGACGCAACAAGGCTTTGTCCAAAATGTCAGAGCGGTTGGTAGCTGCGATAACAATGATACCTTCACTGCCGCTGAAACCATCCATCTCGACCAATAACTGGTTGAGGGTTTGCTCGCGTTCTTCATTACCGCCACCCATGCCGGCGCCGCCACGCTGTCTGCCGACCGCATCGATCTCGTCAATGAAAATAATGCAAGGTGCGCGTTTTTTGGCTTCGGTGAACATATCACGTACCCTGGAAGCCCCTACACCCACAAACATTTCCACGAAGTCCGAACCTGAGATGGAGAAGAACGGTACACCGGCCTCACCCGCAATGGCTTTGGCCAACAAGGTTTTACCTGTACCCGGAGGACCTACCATCAATACACCGCGAGGAATTTTGCCGCCCAAGGCTTCGTATTTGCCGGGATCTTTCAGAAAATCCACCATCTCGACTACATCTTGCTTAGCCTCTTCGCAACCCGCGACATCTTTGAAGCGGATCTTGACCTGATTTTCTTCCATCAATTTGGCACGGCTTTTACCAAAGCCCATTTGACCATCACGCCCTCCCATCGCTTGGGATTGTTTGCGCATGAAGTACACCAGTACCGCAATCAGCAACAAGGTCGGGGCCCATGAAATCAGGATATTCATCAAAGTAGATGGCTGTTGTGGCTTTTCCACTTTGATTTTCACGCCATATTCCAACAACTCGTCGATCATCCGCATGTCGTTCGGGTTGTAGGTAGAGAAGCGGGTGCCGTTGTTGCGGGTGCCATCGACATAATTACCGTCGACAACCACCTCTGTTACCACTTTATTGCGGACATCCTCAATAAAATCCGAATAGGAAATCTCGAAATGGGGATCATACTGCGGCATATTGCGATTCAGTATCGATGATACTGCAACGCCTATTACCGCAATGACCAAGGCAAAATATAAAAACTTTTTCATGATTAGGTTCTCCTAACTTATTTTTCGCTGGAGAAATATTTGAAAAAATCGGAGTTTGGTTTTAACACCAAAGTGTCCTGGGTTTTTTCAAATGACGCTTGGTAGGCTTGCAAGCTGCGGTGAAACGCATAGAACTCAGGGTTTTTTCCATAGCTTTTCGCATAAATTTCCGCCGATTCAGCATCACCACGACCACGCACGTTTTCAGCTTCTCGTTGTGCATTTGCCACAATCACCTGTTTTTGTTTGTCAGCTTCAGCACTGATCAACTCTGCACTTTCAGCGCCTTGCGAACGAAATTCCCTGGCGACCCGTTCCCGCTCTGCACGCATCCTTTGGTAAACCGAGCTACTGACTTCCGGTGGCAAATCAATACGTTTGATACGAATATCTATCAGTTCGATACCAAATTTATTGGCTGCTGGCGACAATTTGGCCAACAAAGTGTCGCGCAATTCGCTGCGATCCTCAGAGATCAATTGCTTGATCGTTCTAACGCCAAACTCACTGCGCATGGCATCTTTCATGATTTGGTCTAGGCGAAGATTTGCTTGAAATTCATCGCCACCCACCGTGGTGTAAAAAAGACCCACATCACCGATTCGCCACTTGACGAACGAGTCAACAATAACGTTCTTCTTTTCGGAGGTAAGAAAACGCTCGGATTTAGCATCCAAGGTCAGCACGCGCGCATCAAACGTACTGACATTATTGATGATGGGGGTCTTAAAATGGAGCCCGGGTTTCAGGTCTGTTGTGACCATCTCCCCAAGACGAAACATAATGGCTCTCTCATGCTGATTGACATGGAAAACCGACATGGAGGCCAGCGCTAAAAAGCCCAAACCAACTGGAAACATAACTTGTACTTTGTTCATTATCTGCTCCTGCTTGGACGCAACTCGTTGGAAGATACTTTGCCGTGTGAGCTGTTCTTGTCAGCCGAATTACGCGACTCGACATTCAAGTCCGGCTCGTTCGTGACTGAACTTGGCGCGGCACTATGCGAGACAGACTGTTGCATAGGCAGATACATGGCAGGTGGTTGATCGGTATCCACAACAATTTTATTGGTGGAGCTATAGAGTCTTTCTTTGGCTTCCAGATACAGACGTTTGCGGGTAATGGCAGGATTTTTCTCATATTCCACCAACAGCTGGTCAAAGCGTTCGGTTTCACCTTTGGCTTTGGCTACTTTTTCAGCTGAGTAGGCTTCGGCTTCCTGCAAAATCCGGGCAGCAGCACCACGCGATTTTGGAATAATCTCGTTGCTGTACGCTTCTGCTTCATTGATCAATCGCTGTTTATCTTCACGTGCCCGAATCGCGTCTTCGAATGCGCCCTGCACTTCTTCAGGCGGCTGCGCATCCTGCAAGTTGACACTGGCTATAACGATACCCGCCTTGTAATCATCCATGGCCTTTTGGATTTCTTCTTTGATTTCCGCAACGATCTGACTACGTCCTTCGGTCAGCACATAATCCATGTTGTTGCGACCAATTACACCCCGCAACACACTTTCTGTCAGTTGCTTCAGGGTATGTTCGCTGCTTTTGACATTGAAGGAATAATCACTGGCGCTGTTGATTTGATATTGCACCGCCAAACGCACGGCAATGATGTTTTCATCGGAAGTCAGCATCAATGATTCTTGCGGCACCACCGAGGATTTACTGGTACGGGCTGCATCGCTGTAACCCACTTCGATAAAACGCTGTTGCTCGACATTGACTACACTGACCGACTCGATCGGCAGCGGCACATGCCAATGCGGTCCAGGCATAGTGGTTTCTGTGTAAGCACCAAAGCGAGTGACTACGCCACGATTACCTTCATCAATGATGTATACACCACTGATCAACCAAGCCAGGGCCAAAGAGCCGCCCAGGATGCTGGCAATTTTCGACAACGAAAATAAACTTTCATGTTCGTGATAGAAATCCACCGTCTTATCGGAAATCGCTTTCCATTGCTTTTCAAACTCCATTTTCCAATCAGGCGGCGGTGTTTGTTTATCAGTGTTGTGGTTTTCAGATGACATAATCACTCCTCTTGTTACGTTTTAGCCAGACATCGGCATCGTTTGTTATTGTTTGGTAAAACTTACCGCATTGGCGGATTTCGGGTTAACAGCCTAATTAAAGAGTCTTTAGGTATCGTTTGGTTCCAAAAACAGCATAAGATCAAAACCAAATTGTTGCTTGAGTTTTTGCAGGGCTTCGTTTTGTATCTGTCTGACCCGTTCCCGAGTAACCTGCAACTGGTCTGCGACGGCTTGTAACGTCATCTCGGTGTGATTTTTTAAACCGAATCGCATCGCCAGGATAGTGGCCTGCTTTTCGGGCAAAGTGGCAACTGCTCTATCCATATAACTGGCCAGATCTGTGTCAATCAAATCATCCAGTGGCTGAGAAAACTGCTGTTGCTGCATTTTTTCCATCATCAACATGCCATCGTCATCTTCGCTGGCGCTGGTGTCCTGCAAATAAGTGGATTGATAATAACTGCTGATGGTTTTGATATCTTGTTCTGAGAGATCGCAACTGGCTTTCAGTTCTGCCAGGGTTGGCCAGCGTTCATGCTGTAGATAGGTGTTGCGCATCGCTTCAAAGATCGGTGAAGATTTCTCAGCCAGGGCAACCGGCAATGGCACCACTTTGTCCTGCTTGACGATCAATCTGGAAATCGCCTGCCTGATCCAGTAAATGGCATAGGTTGAAAAGCAGTTGCCGCGCTCAGGATCGAATCGATCGACAGCTTTGATCAAACCCACCATACCTTCCTGCATCAAATCTTCAAAGCTCAATGACACGGTTTTGTACTTGTGCGCTACAAAACCCACCAGACCGGTGTTACTGGCAATCATTTCCTGACGCAAATGCTTCAATTCGTAGCGGCAATATTGCAGTTCGTTTTTATAAACTGACTCGAGATGCCCCATTTTTTTCAGCTTACGTTCAACTACTTCACTGACTTCAAGCAGGTAGACAGACAGGAAATGCAACTTGTGCAGGATGCCCATGGCAACAGCAGAAATATCAATCAGCTCGATGTTCTCAACACTTGAAACCTGTACAAAGTTATAATCTTGTACAACATTAACTTTGCTAAGTGATTTACCGACATTGACTAACGGTGCTTGGTCGGCAAACTCAGCAATCAGTTGTTGTAACGAATCTTTATAGGCTTCGTTGTTTTTTATCAGCAAAATATCTGAATTATCAGTTGATTTGCTCAGATCGTTAAGCAGCTGCTTAACGATATAACTTGCTACATAATTGTTTTTTAACAGTATTTTCAACAACTGCTGGCGTGAATATTCAACACGGGATGCCAAAATCACTTGTTCGGATTCGCTAGCGGTGCTGGCTGTTTGATTAACCACTTCGGATAGTTCTGACATTGTTTTTCACCGGGTTGAAGATTAGGTTGGAATCGAAGATACAATGCTGTAGAATTTTTGTCAAACTTATTTTTGTACAAAACATAAACAAAATGTATTCAATCAAAGCAATCACATCATTAACCGGACTGACGGCCGAAACCCTGAGAGCCTGGGAGCGCCGTTACGATTGCATTACACCCCAGCGTAACGAAACCGGTCGCCGGTCTTATTCGCAAGCCGATTTGGAAAAACTCAAACTATTGGTCAATCTGACCCAAAACGGTCACGCCATCAGTAAGATTGCCAACTTGTCCTGCGAGGAGTTACGACATTTTCAAAATCAAACGTCTGTACACACGGACCGGCCACAACCTAATTTGTTCAATCAAATTATTGAGGCCTTGCAGCAGTATCAAATCGAACGGGTTGAACAGCTGTTAAAAAAGGCTTTAATGGCATTTGAACCCCTGGAATATGCCAGGGATATTTTGTTACCGTCGCTGCAAATGATCGGTCAACTCTGGCACGAGGATAAAATCAATATCGCTCAGGAACACATGTATTCCAGCTGCGTTAAACGGATTGTGCTGACCATGGTCAACAATTTGCATCAACCCTCCAAGCACAATCCGTCGATGATGTTTGCCACCCCCAGCGGTGAGCCGCATGAATTCGGCATTTTATTAGGCTGCATGATTGCCGCCGCTCAGCAATACACCTGCTACTATGTAGGCCCTGATTTACCCAGCCTGGATATCATCGACGCCAGTAAAAATCTAAAGCCTGACGTGATTGTTTTGGGAATGGTCAAAAATCCGCCTGAGAGACAGACCTTGCAGGAATTGCAGAAATTATTGGATTTTGCCCAAACCAACACCACCAAAATCTGGCTGGCAGGCTCCGGCGCCAACTATTGGTACAATTTGCATCCGGCCACTGCTAAATACTGTGATCTCATCACTGACCTGGATGAATTTCACGACAAAGCCAGACACCAACATTTTTTTAGATAAGAATTTCGCCAAACAGATACCTTGCACTCCAAATTTCCGGACATTCGCTGCCTCGCCCTCTTTGTCAAAGAGGGATGAGTAGACCGTGCGGCGGTAAGATCACAATTTCTGAACATTATTTGCAACCCAATTCTAAGGATTCCGTCAGAAATAACTTCCGTTTATGGCACCCATGCTCTGCGTCACTGCCATTAAGTTAAGAAGTCATACCGGCATACCCTCTAGGAGCCTGTCCGAGAATAGGAATCGTCGCGAAGGAAAGCTATTTTGAGTCAGATTTGTTGATCATTTGAGGCGAATAGTGGTGCTATTTAACGAAAATGAGCGGGAAATCTGGCCAAAAGGGTTTTTCCGTA
>PERU01000001.1 GCA_002928965.1 Methylomonas sp. | reverse complement strand
TTCAATTGAATCTCCTGGAATCTGTATGTTTAAATCGATGTTAAAGATGGTATCGAAAGTAAATAGTCAATTAAAACGATAAAAAGTGATATATCAATCTAAAATTGCCATATGCGAATCTTAAATAGGTATATCTAATTTTTTAATATTTTCCAGATACCAGTCGGCAGTAACAATCCATAAATACTTGTTCTTTATTTGTTCTTTTGGCAAAGGTATGTTAATTTCCTGCCCATACCTAACACGCCAACCATGAACCATCACACTATGGACGCATTAACCCGTAAACAGCATGAAATCATAGATTTTTTAATCCAAAACCAAGCCAATTTTGCCCACCCGCCTTCTCTGGATAAATTGTGTCTTGCTCTGGGGTTAAAATCGCGTGGGTCGTTACATCGCTTGATTCAAGGCCTTATCGAAGCTGGCTTTGTCGAACCGATGGATAGAAAACACAGAGGCGTGCGACTGACTGATAAAGCTCAGCAGATTGCTCAGCCTGTCGAAACTAATCTCCCTATGCTGCGCTATGTTGGGGTGATCGCTGCGGGCAAGCCTATTGAGGCGATTGAAATGCCGGAATATATGCAAATTCCCGAGCAGATCAAATCAGACAATCCCTGCTACGTTCTGAAGGTAAAGGGGGATTCGATGATAGATGAAGGCATTCACGACGGCGATTGGGTCATCATTGAACAGCGCTGCCATGCCCGTAATGGTGAAATCGTCGTGGCATTGATCGATAGAACTGAGGCTACATTAAAGTTTATTGAGCAATATCCGCACGAAACCCTGCTGATACCAGCCAACTCCAGCATGCAAGCCATGCGTTATCTTCCTTCTCAAGTGGATATTCAAGGTGTGTTGGTGGGACAAATGCGTAGCTACCGTTAAACAACCGCATAGTATCGGGCATACCTTACATTAGATTAGACGTATTGACCGGCACACCAGCCTGAAGACCATGCCCATTGGAAGTTGTAGCCACCTAACCAGCCTGTTACATCAACCACTTCCCCGATAAAAAACAGGCCTGGAACCGTTAAACATTCCATAGTCTTGGAGGATAAGGCATTGCAATCCACGCCACCCAAGGTGACTTCGGCAGTGCGATAGCCTTCTGTGCCATTGGGCTTGATGCGCCAGGTTTGAATCTGTTCGGCCACCTGCTGTAATTGTATATCGGCACAATCCGCCAACGGCTTCTCCAGCAGATTATCCGGCAATAAAGCCTGTAACAATCGTTTAGGTAAATGCTCAGTCAGAAAGGTCTTTAATTTGACTTTACTGCCTTGCGCCCTTTGCTGTTTCAGAATATCAACCAGCACCAAATCAGGCAGACAATTGATTTCCAGAGCATCGCCGGGTTGCCAATAGGATGATATTTGCAAAACAACCGGGCCACTGAGACCGCGATGAGTAAATAACAGATTTTCTTTGAACGATTGCTGGCCGACTGTCACTTCGCAAGGCACGGCAATACCGGTTAAAGCCGAAAATGTTTCCTTATCGGTTGGTTGCAAGGTCAAAGGCACCAAGCCCGCTCGGGTTGGCCATACTTTGACGGCAAATTGTTCAGCCAGTTGATAACCCAATGGCGATGCGCCCATTTTAGGAATCGATAAACCACCGGATGCAACCACCAACGACTGACACTGAACAAAGCCGCTTGCAGTTGTTAGCCCAAATCCGCCTTCCGGTATCTGCTTTACCTCAGAAATGACAAATTGGGTCTGAATGGTGACGCCATATTGCCGACACTCAGCCAGCAAGGCATTCAAAATATCCTTGGCGCTGTCATCGCAGAACAACTGGCCATGCAACCGTTCGTGATAAGGGATGTGATGCCGTTGCACCAGCGCTAGAAAATCCCATTGGCTATAGCGTTTTAATGCTGATTTGCAAAAATGTGGATTATGGGACAGGTAATTGTCGGCATCGACACTGTAATTGGTAAAGTTGCAGCGCCCTCCTCCGGACATCAGAATTTTTTTGCCAGGGCGATTGGCATGATCGACTACCGTCACCTTGCGCCCACGTTTTGCTGCTTCAATGGCGCACATCAAACCCGAAGCACCGGCCCCAATGATTACAACGTCAAAATCATCTGTCACTGAATGAATCTCAATAGATTATGGACGCGACTTTGGTCTTGGTAGGCTTGTTATTGAGATGTATGACAAAGTTGGCGCCTTGGGCATCGTTAAAAGCGGTTAATGAACCCGCCATATTGTTTTCAATAATAATCTTGGACATATACAAACCAATGCCGGTGCCTTTGCCTTCTTCCTTGGTTGTAAAATACGGGTCGTAGATTTTGTCAAAAATCGTATCAGGAATACCGCCACCATTATCCTTGATCACCACTTTAATCGAATCATCCGCCAACTGTTGAATACTGATGCCGATAGTGGCTTGTTCTACTTTGCGTTCAACTAGAATGTCTTTGGCATTGTTAATCAAATTCAGCAATACTTGAGAAAACTCCCCTTCCAGTCCAAAGATCTGAATATCAACAGGGCAATCAATAGTCAGTTCGATATTGTGATTTTTCAGCTGAGCATCCAGCAATTCTGCCGTCGAACGAGTTACCTGCAGAATATGAAAGGGCTCGATGGTTTTATTCGGTTTGAAAAAATTCCTAAAGTCATCGATGGTCGATGACATTTTCTGAATCAACCTGTCCGACTTTTCCATACTGCTCAGCATAAAGTCGTCATCTATTTTGCCCATTTGATGCCTAAGTCGTAAATTTTGCAGCACCAAGCCCAGCGCATTCAAAGGCTGCCGCCACTGGTGTGCAATGGCTCCAATCATCTCTCCCATCGCCGCAGAGCGTGACTGATGAATCAGTAAAGCCTCCTGTTGCTTGCTTTTGGCCACTTCTTCATGAACCCGCCTATCCAGGCTGATATTTAACAGCGCTAATTCATGGGTGCGATTTAAAACTTCCACTTCCAGTTCTTGATTATAGTTTTGTAGTTGTTGTTTGGATTCTCGCAAGGAATCCACCATGCGATTAAAACTTTCCGATAACAAACCAATTTCATCTGACCGCTGCAGTTTGGATCGCACGGTTAAATCACCACCTGCCACTTGGGTTGCCAACTGACTGATCTGAGATACCGGCTTCGCGATCCAGCGTGCGAAAAAATAGCCAACCAGTAATATCAAAAACAAGGAAATACCCACTAAAAACAGCATTTGCCGATACATCTGGCTGATGTAAGTATTGTATTGCTCATTGGAAAAACCGATATGCAGCCAGCCCCATTCAATACTGGAAAAAACGACCGGATAGACAAAGTGATATACATTATTGTAGGTATCGTAAGACAAAATATGATGATTGATTTGTTCACCCTCCAGCGCCTTTAATGCCGGATCAAGGGTTTCCAGCAATCGCCAACTATTCTGGTTGACTACCACCTGATCACCAGACTTGGGTGAGACCACCACATAAAAAATACTGCTATTGTTTTTTAAAACTTCCAGATTGTGTTCGACGATAAAGCCATAATCTCGCTTGATAATGGCATCCGCACTGGCTTGTACGATGGAGCGCGACACGGTTTCCGCCTGGGTGAACATGATTTGGTCAAAAGCCTTTTTCTGCATTGGAATCGCCATATAGGCAAAAAACAAGGTTAAAGCCAATACCAACACGCCAAACAGGAAAAAGATTCTAAAAAAAATGGTACTTAACTGCGCGACTCTCATGAAAGGCATTCCTGCAGCGTCATTTAACCTGTGTTTTCAAGACTTGATAGCGTTGATAAAACTGTTCAAAAACATCCAAATCACTCACCGTACAGGCAGCAATTTCAGAAGCTTTAAATACTTCCAGAATCTGCTTGGCGCGAGGACTAGATTGAAAAGCCCCGGATGCTAGAGTGGATAAATGTTTTGCATAGGGGTAATTGTGTGAGAAGAAACTGAAGTTTCGGCTTTTGATCGGATATTGGTCAACGATGTCTATTTTGTTGGCAATGTCGGGATTTAAGTCAACCATCACATCAAAGGCACTACGGTAAACCACCCCGCCATCGACTTTATTAAAATAAACATCCAAAACAATGCGGCTGGCTTTTTGCTGTTTATCAATCTGGCCGACAAACCCTTGCACAGGCTGACGAACATGTTTCAAAAACAAACTGTCGAGGAACATGGTGGCTAGCTCATCATTATCGATTAAGGCAATATGCTTGCCTTTAAAAGCCTCTATTGAGTGCAAAGCCTTATCGGAACGGGCAATAAACAATAAGCTTTCCGGCCTGTTCTCGGACACCAACGCTGT
The DNA here is from genome assembly GCA_002928965.1 of Methylomonas sp. Lineage (GTDB taxonomy): Bacteria > Pseudomonadota > Gammaproteobacteria > Methylococcales > Methylomonadaceae > Methylomonas. Next base: position 531,851 of record PERU01000001.1, on the reverse strand, counting down.
AAATCCATCCTGCAATTCATCGCTTTTGAAAAACCTTGACAACATCAAAGGTGGCCCAACTACCATATCGAGCTCACCTTGCTGAAAAGCTGCATGCATATCCTGCATATTATCAAAGAGCGCGGCCCGACTTTCAGTGATTTCTATACCTATTTTCCGGGCTTCTTCGGTCATGAAATCTTTAGCCCAAAAGTTCATGGATATTTCCAGGTCACTCAAACTGGCATTTTCCGTTATCGAAGGCGAATAAATACCCATGATCAATCGGGTTTTAGCCCAGATTGCAGTATCTGTTTCAGCCAGACAGCGGTTTGAAACAATGCTCAATATACAGAGAATCGCCATTACGCCTATCTGTTTTAGAAAAGTCGTTCCAGTGTAAAAAAAAATCAAACGATTCAAGTCTTGAGTCCTGTTTGTAAAAACCTCAGGGATGGCTTTATTGATTTAGCAATGGCTCGATCAATAATTTTTGTTTAAACAAATACCTTAGGATTTAGTTGCAAATAACCTCCAGAAATTCTGGCCTTACCAATGCACGGTCTACTCGGCCCTCGTTAGCGTTAGAGCAACGCCGGAGCAGTTGCCGAGAGCGTATCGAACCACTTGTGCCCCATTGGGTATGAAGGGAATCGATTGTTCAGCACTTCCTTAGCCTGCCTGCCCGAATTTGTCGTCCAACCTTTCTATCTGGAGGCTGTCGTAAAAGTTAATGTAGGTTGGGCTGAGCATGACGAAGCCCAACAAAATCATAATGTTGGGCTTTATTGCATTTAATCCAACCTACCTTTTACGACAGCCTCAACTGTGTGAGGGAGCCAGGATAGGTGAGGTTTAGGAATGATCATGAAATAACCTATACAAGTGTTCGGCGTAGGTATGGATTTATCCGCACAATGTGAATGAATTCGCACCTACCGTTGCAGAACTTGTTTCTCACATATACCTTAGTTAAAGATCACCATACCACGCCCCTCATCCACTGGATCACACTCATTGACCGGTCAACAGTTGTTGTCTGGCATCCAGCAGCTGTTTTGTTGGCGCAAGATCGCGGCTATCTGATCGATAGATTCGATCACTTTTAAAAAGGTCCAGCAATTGCTTGCCACGCGGTTCTTCACCCAGACTCAGCGTGGACTGAATAATCTTTTCTTGAAATGCAGCAGGCGTATCTTTATGAAAAAAAGAGCCGGCAGAGGGAATATCATCCAATTCCGCAAAGATTTTTAATTTACTTTGCAGCTGTGGATTCATCTCCAGGGCTGTTTGGTATAACTGATGATATACCACGGTTAAGTCGGCCTCTCCAAAAAACACCTTCATCAACAGTTGATTAACCTTGGCCGGCGGCATGACTTTAAAGCTGCTTTGGTAAGTCTTTTTAAACTGCTTTAAAGCCACATAATCTGCGTACAGCTCTGTGATGGGATCATTTTGAGCCAAAACCAGACGTTTGCCACGCAATTCACTCAAATGGTTAAAACCGGAATTACCGACAACGAGCAGTCGATCAGGAAAATCGTCTGCTCGCAGAAAGCGAATCCCGCCACCCAATAAGTTAGTATCGTAATCTCTGACCATAATCAAACTGGATTCCACCACAAAATTGATTTTGCCTGCTTCAAAATCCTTTTGCAGACCAAGTTCATCGCTATAAGCCGTCAATTGGGCAGTAAAACCTGCTTTTCTGGCAATCTCTTCCACCAATAGTTTGATAGTTACTTCTATATCAGCAGCAGATACATCAGGAAAAGAATTGGCACTGATCCCTACTTTCAAAATGTGTTGCGGATTGGGATCACTATCGGCCATGCAGACAGTGTTGATACTCAGCCAAACACACAAAAACCCAAGCTTCCGTGGGTAACTGCCTCTTAACCCGGCCTTATTGAATACGGGGCAAAGGTTCCGGTTGAGATTATTTGAATTCGATACGGTATAGCCTTCGACATTTTCAGCACCCTCAGCGGCCTTAAGGCGAACGGTATTCAAGAGCCAGGTTAATTGCTTTAAAACACAGCCTATCAATTGGCGGATAAGTAAAAACATAGGCCGCATCAATGCCCGGCCAATGCACGTTGATATTCGGCATTTAGTGTTATCGCACCTGCTAGATCACTTGTATCAGCATACACAACATGATCACTCTTGAATAATTGCAATAGCTGTTCGCCGCGGGTTCTACCATGCAATTTGGTCGCTTGGGCTATGACACTTGCCCGAAACGCCTCCGGTACGTTTTTATGAAACAGTCCAATACCTTGTGGAATGTTGTCGATCTCAGAGACTATGAAAAGTTTATGTTGTAACTCGGGATTCAACTCAATGGCCACTTGATAGGCAGTTCGATACACGCACGCCAAATCTGCCTGATCAAAAAACAACTTTAAAATTAATTGGTGGGATTTTTTCTCACGCTTCATCAGTTTAAAACTGTGGATAAAGCTTTTTTTGAAGTGTTTTCTACTTAAAATATCCAGATAAATTTCAGCCAAGGGATCGAATTCGGCGAGAATCAAGCGCTTACCTTGATAACTGTCGAAACGGGTCAGGCCTTGTTTAGCTTGCCCCAAAAGCAATAAAGTATCTGTTGCAATCCCTTGACGTACAAACCGAAAGCCATTGCTAAACGAGTCAGTGTCAAAATGACTGGCAAACAAGATCGTGGAAGCCACAACAAAATTAATTACACCTGTATCAAAATCCTGCTTCAAAGCTTTAATATCCTCGTATGCCGTAACGGACGTTTCAATCCCCATGTCTCGGCCAATTTCTTCAGACAGTAACTTGACAGACACTTCAACATCTTCAGCTGAAAAATCCGGAAACGACTGAACGTGAATTCCGGCGCGTAAGGTAGGTTTGGCAAAAAGATCGTCAGTTGCCTGTGTGATCGAGATCTGGCTAAAAAAAATCAGGCCGACCAAAAGCCCGTTTTTTATCCATCCCTTGTAAATAAAATGGTTTCGTTGCCCGGTGGGTGCGTATATCGGCAGGACCAGGACAAGAACAGATAACAATGTCATTTTAACTGCGCTCATGGGATGGCCTTTGCTGACTCAGAAATACTTTATTGAGGCTGGACATTTTGCCCGATTAGATATTCCAACGATAGCAAGCCCATTTCCAGGGCATAGCGAGCACGAAAGTGGGTACTTTGGGCGAAGGTTTCCACGATTTGGGATTCGATCACGTCTTTGGTTTCAACCAATTCATCCTGATAAGCCCGTACATGCAATTTGCGGTTTTCGCTGGCAAAACCAACCGCTTCCTTACTGTCTTTAGTTTGGTTATTCGCACTGCGGATGCTTAAAAACTGCTGTTTGACCTGCAGGGCAATTGCCTGATCCAACAAAACCTGCTGGCTTTCCAGCTTACGCTGTTGGGCTTTGGCCTGATTGACTTTGCCGGTCGTTTGAAAACCATCAAATAAATTCCATTGCATGCCGACACCGATCGTCCAGCCATCGCGGTTAGCGGCGTTAGTCAAGCCACCTTTGAATGGTGTCTGAATATCATGTACTGCGGCCTGAAACCCTATCATCGGGTAATAGCCGCTACGGGCCTCGGTGATTTGATCTTCGCTGATTTCTACCGCGAGTTTGAGTTGCTGTATGTCAGGATTGAAACTTTGGGCAGTTTCAACCAATTGTTGCAAACCTTCAGAAATCGGTGTCGCTTCATCCGCTTCAACGAGAACATAACTGTCACTCCATTCCTGGCCCATCGCATTGCCGAGCGCTTCATGTGCCATTTCGCGTGCATATTTTGCCTCGCTAAGCATGGTACGGGTGACGGCTGTGGTGGTTTTGGTCCTCAGATAATCGGTTTTTTTGACCTTTAACGAGCCATGTTGATAAAGCCGCTCAGTCAGATCTTCCAGTGCCTTGAAGCGCTCCAGGGTATCATCAGCCAACGACTCCATCTGAATCGCAAATTGAGCGCCGTAATAGTATTTTTTGACATCCCGGATAATGTCCAGGGTGGTTTTACGTTGACCTTGTTCGGCAATCTGTATGCCCTTCTCTGCCTGAGCCACCAATGCTTCCCGCTTTAGACCGGTAAAAATCGGATAGGTCAGATTCAAAGAAGACTGTACCAAATCCCGGTCGAGTATTTTGATGTCCATGTTGATGGGGATGGGTTGGGCAAGACCTGCACCTATAATTGGATCACCTCCAGATAAAGCATTTGTCATCTGTGGGGGTAAACTAAAACTCCCCTCCATTGTAAAAGTCCTATCCTGATCAGCCCGCGAGGCATTCACTTGAGCGGCAATCTGCGGCCAATACGCCGACATGGCCTGTTGGTACATGGCTTCAGCCATGGCAATATTCGCAGCGGAAACATTCAAAGATTGATGTTTTTCCAATGCAATACGAATGCAGTCTTGTAAGCTTAGTTTTTGCTGTGCGGTCCCGTCTGCACTCAAACAAAAGCTGCTATAGCAAAACAACGTGATCGCAAGTACTTTAGTCATTAAACTCATGCTCTATTGCTCTCTTAACAGATTGCGAATACGGGTAATTTCTTCGAAATTCTCCAAAAACAATTCCACTAACTCAGGATCAAATTGAATGCCTTTATTTTCTTGCAAATAGTCAATAATTGCTTCATCAGTCCAAGGTTCTTTGTAAATACGCCGTGTACTCAAGGCATCAAATACATCGACCAAGCTGACTATTCTGGCTTCTATCGCTATGTGTTCACCGATTAAACCTGCAGGATAACCACACCCGTTATAGTATTCATGATGCTCGTGGGCTATGGTAGCCGCCATTTTGATCAGCGGCTTATCCAGTTTATTCAGTAATTGATAACCTAACTCAGCATGTTTTTTCATGATTTGAAATTCGGCTGTAGATAGTTTATCCGGCTTATGCAAAATATCATCCGGAATGGCTATTTTTCCAATATCATGTAACGGCGAGGCTATTTTTATCATACTGGCATATTCTTCACCCAAGCCATATTTAAGAGCCAACAATTCAGAAATCAATGCCACCCGTTTGATATGTAAACCCGTTTCCTGGCTATGGTTTTCAACCACTTCACCCAGGATATAAATCAGGTCTTTTTGGTTTTCAATAATACTTTCGTTAAGTTGAATGGTTTCACTAATATCATGACTCAAACTCATTAATGAATGAATACTACCCTGCTCATTACGAATACCCACAATGACAGTGCTCAGTGTGCGTTGAAATCCGCCTTTACCGGCAACTTTGATGACACGCGAACTAAAACCATGCTCACCAACTTTTTTTATTACGCGATCTCTAAAATCATCACAATCCTGTATCAAGTCGCACAAGGACAGACCGACTAATTCGTCCGAGTTGTAGTTCAACATATTACTGAAATTTTGATTGGCACTCATAATCTTGCCATCAGTATTTATTACGCACAGCGAAGTACCCAATTCCAGGGCGCGTTCATATTCATGCAGGTAATGTTTTTGTTCGTTTAAATCCTGTTTTAAATTCAGTGACAAGCGTTCAAATTTTTCGTAGACCTCCGTCATGTCTACCATCAATGCGACAAACTCCTCGGTTCTATTGTTCGAGTCCACTATGGCCACCACAGTAACATCAACTACATAAACGCTGCCTGACTTGGTTTTCTTTTTTAGCAAACCTGACCAGCGATTATTTTCGAGTACTGATTTTTTTAAATCGTCTAATATGTCTTGCTGACCAAAATCATCGAAACTAAATAAATAATGCTTACCGATTAATTCGTCTTCCGAATAACCTGATAATTCACAAAATAGTTTATTAACATACGAAATATGACCAGATAAGTTTATTTTTGCGACAATTGCCTTTTCATCAACCAATAACTTATATTGTTCCAGTAATTTACGATTATTTTCTGCCTGTCTGGCCAAATCCATCTGTACCGATATATCATCGAGTTTGTTTAACAGCCGTTCAACGCTAATGGGCTTGGTGATGTAATGCTGAATTTCCAGTTCTAAAGCCCTGAATAGATATTCCACATCATTGTAAGCACTTAAAATGACAATTTGTTGCTCAGGATTTAGCCCCTTAATATCCGCAGCCATTGACAGACCATTCATTTCCGGCATTTGAATGTCAGTTACAACGATATCAGGTTGCTGCTGTTTATATAAAACCAATCCTTCCTTACCATTTTTTGCGGTATATAACTCGGCAACATATAATTCAAGAATAGATGTTAATTCTTCGCGGGTTTCTTTATCATCCTCGACATATAAAACACGTATGCGCGACAAATTGGATAATTCTTTGACTCTTGTCATTTAATTAAAGCCTCAAATATTCATATATCTAAATGCCAACAAAACTGCCGTTTACCTTTGGACTTTGCTTTATACATTGCTTCGTCGGCATATTTCAATAACATCAATGGATTATTGCTGTCTTGCGGATACAAAGAAATGCCGATACTAGCTGATACTTGCAAGTTGCTGCTTTGATCTTCGACAGAGATTGTCAAAAAATCAATGATTCTTTTGGCAGTAACGGCAATCATCTCTTTTGAGGTGCCATTTAAAATGATTACAAATTCATCACCGCCCAACCTTGCCACACTATCTACTTGACGAACACATTGCTTCAGCCTTTTTGTCACTTCCAACAATACCTTATCACCTTCACCGTGTCCGAAACGATCATTGATTTGTTTAAAACCATCCAAATCCAAAAACATCAATGCAACCGTGTAGTTAAAGCGATTCGCTGAATTAATGGCATTATCCAGGCTTTGCAATAAAAACTTTCTGTTGCCCAGATTCGTCAATGGATCCACTTCTGAATAAAAACGTAATTCGGATTCACGTTGTTTTTGCTCGGACATATCCAGTATCAACACAAGATAATAAAGATCGTTGACCTGCTGGTGTCGGAGCGTATTAACCGCTATCAGGGCAGAAAAATGCTGGGCGTTTTGTTTGATGATGGTTAGTTCGCAACTGAATGAGTCGGATTCAGCGAGTTGTTTTTGCATTTGGTCAATGAGCGCCGGGTTGCTTAATTCATCATAGATCAATGAAAAAGACTCAGGGTTTAAAAATGTGAATTCAAAACCCGTTATTTTTGTGAATGCCGGATTGCTGGAGACAATGCGAAAGTTGGCATCCAGTATCAACATTGCCACACTACTTTGCTCATAAACCTGACTGGTCAACAACCTTAAATCTGTCAAATTTTGAGGGTTTGTCATCATGAACGTGGGTAGTGTAAATATCAGTTTGAAGTGTTTGCACTGTGCAGAGGTTTCATGCATCTGATTAAGGTTTTCTGATACTCAGATGGGTTTTGTTGATTAGGTGCCACACCAAATCAATTCCAAACAGACCAAACAGAATGTATTAGCACTTAATGCGCCAATTATGTAAACCTATGATGTATCGTTATTTTTTTGGGATTTTCAATGATTTGACTGTCAAATATGGCAGGTAATCCTGCCATATTTGACAACAACGCCTTTCTGATTGCTGTCGTTTTGAATACGGGGGAAAAACTGCTTCAAAAGCTGGAGCCCCCCTTTGAAAAAGTACCCACAGGCTATAAAGGGGGATTTATTTGGAGAATCTCCCCTAACCCCTCTGTGTCAAAAAAGGGTGCGTAAACCGGGCGTTGGTAAGACCCTAATTTCTGGGCGTTATTTGTAACCAAATCCTTACCGATGCGGGTCGCGAACCTAAGATATTGGAATTGCGACTGTCTCGCCTCTACCCCATTTTCATTGGCCATGGTGATGCCGCGTTTTCATCATTGTTAGTTTGATTATCTCATTACACCTGCAACAGAGCTGTAGCTATCCAGCACATGAATATAATTGGCTCGTTCATAAGCACTGGGATCTATCGCATGTTGCTGGCTGACGCTACCTTTCATTTGAGTAATGGATTGGTATTCATGCTGTTCCAGCCATTCGGACATCTCATGGTAAATTTCAGTCAATCGACCGATGCCTTTTTCAAGCAGCACACTACACAGGTGGACCACATCGGCACCCGCAAGCAGGGCCTTGATAACATCAGGCGTTTCATGAAACCCACCTGTTACCGCCAGAGACATGTTGATCCGGCCATACATTAATGCTGTCCAGCGAATTCTCAGTAACGCTTCCTGCGCAGTTGACAACTCCAGTTTTGGCACCACTTGCAAGGTTTCCAGATCGATATCCGGCTGATAGAAGCGATTAAAAATGGAAATACCCTGTGCCCCCGCGGCTTCTAAGCGTTGGGCAAAATGTAACGGAGAACTGAATTGTGGCGACAATTTTAGAGTCAATGGAATGGAGACTGTCTTTTTCAACTCTTTCATTATATCCAGATAACGATTTTCAACCGTTTCACTGCTTTCCTCGGCATTAGCGGCCAAATGATAAATATTCAATTCCAACGCATCCGCACCGGCTTGCTGTAAAGCCAAACCGTATTCAATCCAGCCACCCACTGAAGTGCCGTTTAAACTGGCAATCACTGGAATCCCCAGGGCAGCCTTCATACTTTGCAAATGCTCCAGATATTGCTCTTGATAAGTCAAAATTTGATGCGGCACCGGATGAAAAGAATCCGCTTCCCCATAGCCAATTTCTTGACCAAAGAAAAACCGTTCCATTTGTTGCATTTCGGCTTCTATTTTTTCTTCAAATAAAGACGACAGCACAATGGCAGCAGCGCCGGCATCCTCTAACTTTCTGGCGCTATCCAGATTTTTAGAAAACGGTGAAGACGAGGGCACTAAAGGATGGGCCAGTTTCAAACCTAAGTATTCTGTCGTTAAATCAACCATGTTGAGTCTCCTTGGCTGTCTCGCTGGTCAGTTGGACTTTTACTGCCGATACGCTGGTGGCTTCGTTCCATTCCAGTTCGGATAGTTGTTTGTAGTATCGGTAGCGATTTTTTACATCTTGCTGCGCCTGCTTCAGGAAGGCCTCTGCGTCGTCTGGATGCGATTGCCACAACATGCTGAAACGGGTCTCGCTCATCACAAATTCCCGATAGGGTATGGACGGTTCCGCTGAATCCATCTGCATGGGATTTTTACCCTGTGCGATTCGATTGGGATTAAAGCGAAACAGCGGCCAATGTCCACTCTTGACCGCTAAATTTTGTTGGCGATGATTGTTAGACATATCCACCCCATGAGCAATGCACGGAGCATAGGCGATGATGATGGACGGGCCCTCGTGGGCTTCTGCCTCTAAAAAGGCATTGAGGGTTTGGGTATCTTTACCTGCATAGGCCACATGGGCGACATACACATTGCCATAATCCATGGCCAATAAGCCCAAATCCTTTTTGGCCGTTGCCTTACCCCCCGCAGAAAATTTAGCCACCGCACCCAAAGGCGTGGACTTGGAGGTTTGACCGCCGGTATTGGAATACACCTCGGTATCCAGCACCAGAATATTGACATTACGTCCACTCGCCAATACATGATCCAGACCGCCGTAACCAATGTCATACGCCCAGCCATCGCCACCGATAATCCAGACACTCTTCTTGCACAGATAATCCGCCAACTCCAGCAGGGTTTTTGCGGCAGGCTCAGACAAGGCTGTTAACCGTTGTTTTAATTCGGTGACACGCAGGCGTTGTTCGTAAATCCCGGCCTCATCGGACTGATCAGCGGTCAAAATAGCATCGACAAAATCGGCGCCTAGCGGCTCACGCAGACTCGCGACTAATTCAGCCGCAAATTCGCTTTGTTTATCGATAGATACCCGCATGCCCAATCCGAATTCCGCATTGTCTTCAAACAAGGAGTTATTCCAGGCGGGACCACGACCGTCACTGTTTTTGGTCCACGGTGTAGTCGGTAAATTGCCACCATAAATGGATGAACAACCGGTGGCATTAGCTACGATCATCCGATCACCAAACAATTGCGAGGCCAATTTTACGTAGGGGGTTTCGCCACAACCGACACAAGCACCGGAGAATTCAAACAAAGGCTGCAACACCATCGCGCCTTTGATGGTATTGAGTTTGATGTGGCGTCTATCGTATTCGGGCAATGTCAGGAAGTAATCCCAGTTTTCACGTTCTTTATCACGCAATGGCGCTTGCGGCAGCATATTCAGAGCCTTGCGGCTGGCATTGGATTTGTCGCGAATTGGGCAAATGTCCACACACAAACTGCAGCCCGTGCAATCTTCCGGCGCGACTTGATAAGTCATAACCAAGCCGGCGGGGAAATCCTTACCTAACATTGGCGCGTGTTTAAAGCTGTCTGGTGCGTTTTCCAGAGCTTCTGCGGGATAAATCTTGCTGCGTATTGCGGCGTGAGGACACACCATGGCGCATTTGCCACACTCAGTACATAAATCAGTTTCCCAAACCGGAATTTCCAACGCTAAATTCCGCTTTTCGTATTGGGTCGTGCCAGTCGGAAACGTACCATCCACAGGCATGGCGCTGACAGGTAATAAATCGCCACGACCGGCAATGATTTCCGCAGTCACCCGCTTGACAAAATCCGGCGCAGATTCACTGATCTGACCGACAATATCAAACTGGCTGCTGACCTGTATGGGTAATGCAACTTGTTGCAACCCCGCCAAGGTTTCATCAATGGCTTTAAAATTCAGTTCGACGATACGTTGGCCTTTTCTACCGTAGGTTTTTTCAACGGCATGTTTGATTGCTTCAATGGCTTGTGCTTGGGGCAATACACCGGAAATTGCAAAAAAACAGGTCTGCATGATGGTGTTGATGCGTTTGCCCATGCCACACTTTTCCGCGACTGCGTAGCCATCAATCACATAAAAACGGATATTTTTCGCCAGCATTTGTTGCTGCATGGTTATAGGCAAACTATCCCAGACCTTATCCGCCGGTTCCGGCGTGTTCAACAGAAACACAGCCTTATCCGCCGCATTGGCCAGCATGTCATAACGTTCCAGGAAAATGGTTTGATGACAACCGATAAAGTTGGCATCGTTTTCACCAATCAAATACGTGGACTTGATGGGCTTGGAGCCGAAACGCAAATGCGAAACCGTAATGGCGCCGGATTTTTTGGAGTCGTAAACAAAATAACCCTGGGCATAATCGTCGGTTTCTTCGCCAATGATCTTGATGGTATTTTTGTTCGCGCCCACGGTGCCATCGCTGCCCAAACCATAAAACATGGCCTGAAAAATTGCGTCATGCACATCGGTACGAAAATGGGCATCCCATTCCAGACTGGTATGAGAAACATCGTCGTTGATACCAATCGTAAACTGATTTTTGGGGTGTTCTTTGTTCAGTTCATCAAACACGGCCTTGATCATGCCGGGCGTGAATTCTTTTGACGACAGCCCATAACGCCCCCCCACCACTTTGGGCATCACAGTAAACTTACCGTTACCGCCAATCACATCCTGGGCAATTGCACCCAGGACATCCTTATAAAGAGGCTCGCCATCCGCACCCGGCTCTTTGGTGCGATCCAGTACGGCAATTTTGCGGCAGCTGGCAGGCAAAGCGGCTAGAAAATGTTCTGCAGAAAAGGGCCGGAACAAGCGGACTTTCAGCATACCCACTGCTTCACCCTGGCGGTTCATATACTCCAGGGTTTCTTCTACCGCTTCGGCACCGGAACCCATGATGATGACCACTCGTTCGGCATCAGCTGCGCCGAGATATTCAAATATCCGGTAATCACGACCAGTCAATTCAGCAAAGCGCTGCATGGCTTTTTGTACGATAACGGGTAAGACCTGATAAAACGGATTGACGGATTCCCGAGCCTGGAAATACACATCCGGATTCTGGGCTGTGCCCCGCAACACGGGTTTATCCGGCGTCATTGCCCTGCTACGGAAGGCGCTAACCCATTCCTGCTGAATCATGCCGCTCAATACCGCATCATCAATGGTGACCAGTTTGGCCACTTCATGAGAGGTGCGAAAACCATCAAAAAAATGCATGAAAGGAATCCGACTTTCCAACGCCGCCGCATGCGCAATCAAGGCAAAATCCTGCACTTCCTGTGGCGAGTTGGAACAGAGCATGGCAAAACCCGTCATCCGCGCCGACATCACATCACTGTGATCCCCAAAAATCGACAGTCCCTGGCAAGCCAGCGAGCGAGCAGCGATATGAAATACCGTTGGCGTCAATTCGCCGGCAATCTTATACATATTGGGTAGCATCAACAGCAATCCCTGCGATGCTGTGAAAGTAGTTGCCATGGTGCCGGCTTGTAAGGCGCCGTGTATGGTACCGGCAGCACCTGCTTCACTCTGCATCTCAATAACCTGCGGCACAGTTCCCCACAGATTTTTTTGTCCTCGAGAGGACCATTCATCCGCCCATTCGCCCATCGGTGAAGACGGCGTTATTGGGTAAATGGTGATCACTTCATTAAGTTTATGCGCAACGCTGGCTGCGGCCTGATTACCATCTATGGTAAGTGTTTGCTGGGTATGCATAGAACAACCTTATTTCTGAAAGAAATATTCAAATGAGATCAAAGCGGACAAAACTTAAAAACTCGCCTGATTATAAAGATCAATCGACTAATTCAAAAACCGCCAACTCGGCAAAGATTGCCGAGATCCAGAAGCCATGAATGGCGATCGGCGAACATATCTTTGTCGCCTGGATTCGTTTCACGATCTTTGGCACCGGCAAATCCACTTGTGCCCCAGAGGCTATGCCGGAAAGATGTTGTTGCTGATGCAGCTTTATAATTCAGGTACTTGTTTTACCCCGATTATAGGCCACTGCACCTTTTTATTTGGAGATTTTGAAGGTTTATTACGTCCTACGGAAACTGCGGTAAATCTGCAATACACAAACAGTCATATTGGTGCCAAAGCATGGCCTGATCAATCAGCTATTTTGCTGTATTTAGAGTAGCGTCCATTTGTTGCCGTTTCTGTATACCCGCCGAGAAACAAGTAGCTTGCTGAAATTGGGCTGCATGGTTAGCTCAAAGTCAGCAACTCATCAAAACAATACATAAACAGGTGCAAAGCCGTCATCAACCAAGCATATAAAGTTACCCACAGAAACTGTGGATAACTCTGTGCATTAAATGTCAGATTCAGGCCAAACCCCCAGAGATCATCAGCACTGCCTTAGATTGAATCAATCTTGATCAACTATTTTTATTATTTATTATCAATTACTTACAATTTATCTACAAAATTCAGTGACTTGGCATGTCAAGCATTTTTTTGACCGTCTAAAAAATATTTTTTGTGTATAACCTTGCATAAATTAAAAACTTCAACTACGCACTTATTTTTGTAAGTAAAAACTTACCAAGGCAATAAACTGCCATCGTACTTGAAAAAACAACCGGACTGCGCCGGCAAAAACCCTTCAATGCATAGACGCATGCCCGACACGCTTTCCGAAGTGTGAATCAAGGCATTTTGCCCACCCATATCGGTTTTAACCCAACCCGGATGCAAGATCAAAACTCCAATCCCGGCTGGTTTCAGATCAATCGCCAGCGATTTCATTGTTGCGTTCAATGCCGCCTTACTTGACCTGTACAACAGACTGCCACCGCTTGTATTATCAGCAATGCTGCCCATTAAGCTGCTAATGGATACCAGTAGTCTGGTCTGGCTACGCTGAATCTGTGGCAAAAACGCTTCGGCTAATTTCACCGGCGCCATAGTGTTGACCCGGAAGGCCTGCGCCCAGTCCTGGTCATTCAAATGTCCAAAAGTGGTTGTGGATGTGTCAGGGTAAATCCCGGCATTGTTAAGTAATACATCAACAGTCATGTCGACCAATGTCCGGCTGAGTGCGGTGATTTGTTCGAAATCCGCAACGTCCAAAGCATACACCTGCATATTGGCATATTGTCTGGCCAATTCATTCAAAGCCTCAGCTTTTGTAGGTTCGCGACAGGTAGCCAACACCTGCCAGCCAGCATCGGCGTATTGTCGACAAAATTCCAGGCCAATACCTCGATTGGCACCTGTCATTAAAACAGTCTGCATATTGAATTCCTGTTATTGGTTATAAATTGCCAGATATTGGCATCTTGGATACGCAACCCAAAAACTTTAATCTTTATCCATGGCTGATGCTGGAACATCAACATTTCCCTGGTGTTGATTCACGTAAGAACCGCCGACTACGAAAGCCATCACCAGCAGGTACAATACGGCAGCAATCCTTTTCACTCGTTTGCTACCATCATCTTGGGTTAAATTCGTCATATCCGTTTCCTCTTGATTAAACATGCCACTATTTTACGGATGACTTAATGCAAAACCTAGCGATTGTCTTAACGATGCATTTTTGGCGGACCCTGTCCGACAGCAGGCTGAAGGTTTAGGATATGGGTGATAATAATTTTCCTGTTCCGGCTGAAAAGGATTTTCCCGTTCGTCCTATCGAAGGATGGACACGGAAATACCGGCTCTTGCCACGCGAAACCGTTGATGCTTCGAATTTGCTCAGCGCGGACGGTTTGGCCGGAACAGTTGTTCGGGACGTTATTTTTGACGACGACCTAAGTTAAACAGCGTTAAATCAATCCGGGACACCGGCTTACTAAAACCGTCAGATAATTTAGTTGCCAGAGTTGTGCTTTCAACTAAACTGTTCCCACTTCTTATTATTCAAGGATGCCCCAATGTCATCACAAATGAATCAACTGTTCGATAATATTCATAAACTCCCGCAAATTCCGGAAGTGATCAGAACCTTGATTACCCAGTTGAGTGATCCACACGCTGAAATGCTGGATATTGCTAAAAATGTGGAGAAAGAACAGGTTATTGCCCTAAAGATTTTACGATTGGTAAATTCGGCACATTTTGGTTTATCCCGAAAGGTCGCATCGATTGATGAAGCCACGGTTTTACTGGGTTTGGGACAATTAAAAACCTTGGTCATTGCTTCCGGTATTGTCAGTTCCGTGCCTCAACTTGAAAACTTTGATGTCCGCAAATTTTGGAATAATTGCTTCAGAACATCGGCCTATGCCAAATGGATCGCTGAACAGGCCAATCTTTCCGGTGATATTGCCTATACCGCAGGCTTACTGGGAAATCTGGGTAACATTTTGATCCACATGAGCTTCCCCAGCAAAGCCAACGAAATCAATCAACATGTCAAAGCAGGCCATTCCTCACGGTCTGTATTTGAGCGAACCTGCCTGGGCTTTACCAATCAGGATGTGTGTGCCGAACTGTGTAGACGCTGGAAATTTCCAGGTGAATTAATTGATGCCATTCAACACTCTGGAGAACCGCTATCATTTGATCAGCCGTCTGATATTGCTTGTGCTTTACATCTTGCGCAGGTTATCAGTGACGCGGTTGACAATAATAAGGATCAAGAAGAAATTTTAGGCTTACTACCTTTGCCCGTAGCTGAAAAAATCGGTTTATCCGAGACATTTTTCCGCTCAAAACTGAGCGATGTTTTGGCCATTGAATCAAAATTGGCAGGTTTGGCAGATTAAATGAATCCGAGAAAAAAAATACCCGTTTACCTAAGGAATCGCTGATTAAAAATCCCCCGTCGCTCCCGCGAAGACAGTAGCCCATATAAATCAAAGACATGGATTCCCGTTTTCGCGGGAATGACGATTTAATTAGCGCTTACCAAAACGGGTATTTTAAGGCTGTGGCGTCACAACTGCCGCAGGTAATCGATTAGGATTGCCAAGCATAATCTCTCTTAGTAATGCATCAGATTCATCAATATCCACCGTTTGCATATGTCCGGTGTTTGTTCCGATATGGGGTTGCATGGCCGTGACTAAATAGGGAAACACCAGCCGCAAATCATTGGTTTGACCCTGACTTTGCACATTGACTTTCCACACCTGTATCGGCATTTGTTGTTGTAAATGTGCAGACATGTCATAGGCTTCCAGGGTCATATAGCGCTTATAAACCGTATAGCTTTCTGTGCGTTGGGTGTAACCTGCCACCCCCATTGACGGATAATACATAAAGCGTCTGCCATACGGGTAAAAGGCAAAGTCGTTCCAGACAGGTACGCTGTAACTATAGTGGCGCACTTGCGGTTCGCCAACACCATAGCCCAAAAACAGGACCACATCGCCTTCCTGCATCTGCTCCACCTTCACATAGCCACGCTGCATCAAGGCTTTCTCGACATAGCCTTTAAACTCTACAAACTGCAAATCCAAAGGACTCAGCTGTTTATCGGCAGGTAAAATGACATATCGGCGCTTCACTTGCGCATCGCCACTGGCCAAGCCATCGACTTCTGCTCGAATCTGCACCGGCCTTGGTGTGGTAGCACAACCACTGACAAGAATTAACATCATGCCAGTTAATATTGCGCAGAAAAAATTACTCATCGTTGCGATCGCTCAGGGGATTTAACGGAGACTGGGTTAGCTGATCAAATTCACTCCAAAGCTGACGCGCTCTTTGTTTGCGTTGGATTTCGGCAACGGTTTTGGCTTCTTCCAGCAATGCTTGATGCGCCAGACTGTCGCTTATCATTTCTGTCTCCGATTGTCTTGTTTGGGCTGCGAATACGTGTTGGCTTTGTAGATCACTCTCCAGTTTAAGCTTTTTTAGTTGCTGCTCGTACTCAATTTCTTCCGCGCGCAGTCGCAGTTCCACTTCACGTTGTCGGGCAATTTGTTGTTCCCTATCCTGCAACAATTGAATTTGTGCTTCCGCTTCTGCAAGCTGAATATGCCGTTGCATTTCTGCCAGTTGTTTTAAATGCTCCAACGCCTGTTGCTTCGCCGACAAGGCCTGCTGCTCATGCAGTTTTTGCTGTCTTAGAATTTCCTGGTTTTTATGTTCATTTAGTTCATAAGTCTTTTTGAGCATGTGCAGGTAAACGCTTTCCTTGCCTAACTGCACGTCAGGGAAATCCACAAAGGTTGCATGCATTGTGCAGATGGCTTCGGCTTGAATGGATTGTTGTGTCAACACTTCGAAAACACTCAGCGCGATGCGTTTCTCATTGGCAGTCAGTCCGTGCTGAATCCAACTGCCATCAGACAGTTTATGCAGTTCCTGGTTAATTTTATCTTGTAAAACGGCACCATACAGCGTTTGAATGTGTTGGTTGATGCCTTCCAAAATCTCCAGATTTTTTTGCACATAACTTAAGGTGGCTTGAAAGCGCAACTGCAAGCTGACATCGACCGTACAAAAATCGTCAAACAGTTTGACCTGATACCGATAAGGCCATGTTTGAATGTGCAATGGATAAATCTGATGATAAAAGCGTTTGCTGAACTGCTGCGGACGCAGAAACACACGTTGAAATGGGCCCAGCTTCATCAGCACCACTTGTCGATCGGCATCAAAACCGGCTATCCATTCCTCCGGTTCCTGGATAGCCTGCTCAAGCAGGTCTTCGCCAGCCAGCCAAGCGTCTAAGTCAGAATGTGAGGTATTCATGACTCATCAGCTGGTAGCCTGACCAGCGATTTGGCTTTCAATGCAGCGATTTTGTCCGACATCTTTTCAGCAATCAGTGGGTACAAATTCGGCGCAAACTCAACGGTTCTAGCATCTACTTTGCGCAAAAAGCCACGACTTAACAATAATCCCACCACAAACATTCTCGACCAATCCGAATAGCGGCGGGCTTTTTCCAATTCTGACTTTTCGATGACCATTTCCAGTTCATCATTTTGGTTGATGCGAAATTCGCTAAACTGCCGCAAACATTCAAACACCAGTTCCTCTTCCTGTGCAGTCAATGGCCCCGGCGCGGTAAATTCCAAACGATAGGAAAGTAACACCGTAAAAAAGTCCACCATGGCCGCACAGACAAAAGCAAACCAGGAAAAGCCCTGCCACATGGCAAACGAAGGTTTTACTTCTTCAACAAATTGTTTAAAGGTCATCAGCATCGGCGCATCCGGCAACATCAAACCGCTGCTGCTGGATAACTGATTCACGATTAATTGAATATCCTGATAATGCTTCATCAACTCGGAATAAGCGGTTTCTTTGTTATCAGCCACATCCAAATCGTTCAAGCTGGTTTGCAACAAGCGAATTTTAGTATCCAACTCCAGAAAGGCTTGTTCCTGCGATTGATAAATCTGCTTTTTTTCTTGATAAATCTGATTGTAATGCCGCCAAAACGGTCCCTCTCCAACTTGGTTTTTATAGCCGGGGGCAATTTGTTCGTGAGTACCAAAATACGCTTGCGAAGCATCATGAGAGGCTTTATCCAGCGTTTCCTGGTGTTTTTGCATCAATAAACTTTTTTGTTGCAGCACATTGCCGAGGTAGGTTTTGATTTCCTGACGTATTTGCTGAACCCGATTGATATGCAGACTTTCCTGTTCGGAAATTTCGTAAAATTTAAAATACGAAAAAGTCACCGAAGCCGCAACAGCAATAGCCAGCGAAGCCAGCACTGAAAAATACCGGGTTCGATTGGCTGCCCAATGAATGCCGGCCATTTCCAACGAACAAATCACGATAATGGATTGAATTGCCACGGTAATTATCAGTGCAATCCAGGGTGTAATGAAGTGGGATAAACCGTAGAACGTGGTAAAACCCGAACAAACGCTCAGCATTAACACGATGGGAATTGTCCAGATTCGCAGCAAACTGACAAATAAAGTCTGGATACGATTAATGAGATAACCCAGACCGGCCGAGCGCAAGTTTAATCTCGAATCATGCATGGGAAAACACAACCGTTAAAAAAGTCTGAAGTTTAACTCATACTCAGATAACGTTCACCCGTGTCATGAATAATAGTCACCACTGTTTTACCTGAACCCAGTTGCTGAGCAACCCGCACTGCACCACAAACACTGGCACCCGAGGAAATGCCGGCCATGATGCCTTCCTCTTCGATCAGGCGTTTACGCATGGCAAACGCATCGGCAGTGCAGACCAGCTCGATACCATCCAGCAAATCCACATCCAGATTTTTGGGTACAAAACCAGCCCCTATGCCCTGAATCTTGTGTGGGCTATGTGTACCACCCGAAATAACCGGCGATTCTACCGGTTCAACAGCAATGACTTTGAAAAGAGGATTGCGGCTTTTCATGACATCCGCGACGCCGGTGATGGTGCCACCCGTGCCCACACCGCATACAAACGCATCAATCTGCCCATCTGTGCCAGACCAGATTTCTTGGGCGGTGGTCTGTCTATGTACCTCAGGATTGGCTGGATTTTCAAATTGTTGCGGCATAAATGCCTCAAATTCAGCGGCAACCTCGTTGGCCTTGCGGATCGCCCCGCTCATAGCCTCAGCGCCGGGAGTCAAGATAATTTCTGCACCATACAAAGCCAGCAACTGCCGCCTTTCAATAGACATGGTATCGGGCATTACCAACACACAACGGTAACCGCGGGCAGCAGCAATCATGGCCAAGGCAATGCCTGTATTACCGGAAGTAGGCTCGACGATAGTGCCACCCGGCTTTAACAAACCGGATTTTTCGGCAGTTTGAATCATGGCCAGACCGATGCGGTCTTTGATGGAACCACCAGGGTTTCGTGATTCCAGCTTTACCAGCACCGTTGCCGCATCCACTGGAACCACTTTATTCAACTTGACTAACGGGGTTTTACCTATCAGATGAGTGATATTGATAGCGTTAGCCATGGGAAAATCCCTTATTTGTCAATTTTGAAAGCTAGAAACACCGGACTGCCATTGCGTTGAATCAGCATGGCAATTGATTTTTCCACCGGTAGTTTAGCAACAATCCTGTTGAAGTCGGCAGCATCCTTCACCGTGGCATTTTGCAGACGTAAAATTACATCACCCGGTTGAATACCGGCATCCAGCGCAATACCTTTGTTGACTTTTTGCACCAGCACACCGTTTTTCTCGATTTGTAATTGTTGGCGTTGTTCATCAGACAAGTCAGCAACCGCCAAACCAAGCCGATTTACGGTGGTTTCCGGCATACTGCCAGGAGCAATTTGAGCTGAAGCTTGAGCGGGCAACAAACCCACTTTAACCGTTAAATCTTCTTTATCGCCCTGACGGATAATTTTCAGATTAGACTTTTGATCAATGGCTGTCATACCTACAATGGGCGGTAACTCGCCGGAGGTTTCGATGACATGTCCATCAAATTCGACAATGATGTCGCCGACTTGTACCCCGGCTTTTTCCGCAGGTCCACCGGGAATGACTTTGGCAACCAAGGCACCATGAGGTCTCTCCATACCGAATGATTCAGCCAATTGACGGGTTACATCCTGAATCTGCACCCCCAACCAACCTCGGGAAACCTTGCCTTTGGATTTGATTTGTTCGGCAACATTCATGGCCACATCGATTGGAATTGCAAAAGACAGCCCCATGTAGCCACCTGAACGACTGTAGATTTGCGAATTGATACCCACCACTTTACCTTGCATATTAAACAGCGGGCCACCGGAGTTGCCTGGGTTAATTGCCACATCGGTTTGAATGAACGGCACATAATTACCGTCAGGTAAACTGCGGCCCTTGGCACTGACGATACCAGCTGTCACGGATTGCTCAAAGCCAAACGGTGTGCCGATAGCCAACACCCATTCGCCGACCTGTAGTTGCTCGGGTACACCAATTTGGACTACCGGTAATTCCTTGGCCTCCACTTTCAACAATGCCACGTCAGTGCTTTCATCGGAACCGACCAACTTGGCCACCAATTCACGCCGGTCTTTCAGCTTAACCACAATTTCCGAAGCATTATTGACCACATGGTGGTTGGTCAAAATGTAACCGTCTTTGGAAATTACAAACCCCGAGCCCAAAGAATTGGTTTCACGGGGCACATAACCCCGACTGCCGGGACCTTGGAAGAAATGCTTGAAAAACTCTTCCAACTCGGGTGGCACATCTTGCGGCATTTGCTGTTGGTCATTATCCATCTGCGAAGCATCCGGTGCTTTTTGTGTTGTGCTGACATTCACCACCGCATCGCCGCTGTTTTTAACCATTTCAGTAAAATCAGGCAACTGCGCGAAGGCAACGCTTGTCATCAACATCATTAACCAAACGCTATTTACAACTTGTTTAAACATGAATACTCCATTCATATAATTCTTTCTAAAAGTTTGACGTTATATCAACGCAGAGAAACGCCTTTGGCAACCAGTTCCACGGTTTGCACGGGCACTTCTCCCAACACGGTGACTTGCAAATCGTCTATCACCCGACTATACGAGTTTACCGGGCCCAGCGCGCGTAAACCTTCTACGCTTTTTTCGCCTTTGGCCTCGAAATAAACCGAAATACTGGAAAAACCATCACTGATCAATAAATGATCGACGGTTTTTTTGGACTGCTGCATGGTATTGCGGATGAAAAATATTTTTTCAAACCCCGGAGGCCAATTTTTTAACTCAAAACGGGATTTTTCAAAGGCTTCGGCTTGCAACACATTTTGGTTCAGTTGATTTTCATCGGCTGAGTTGTGAATTGCAGCATCAGATCCGGTATTTGATTTTTCGACCGTCAAATCGGTGAATAACACCTGTTCCAGGGCTTTGCCATCCGGGCCATACACTTCAACTTTCAAGGGTAACAAACTGGCAGTATCTATCCAAAGCTTACGCGCGTGGCGTAAATCATCCTTGGGCAAAATGGCTAATATTTGCGCTGGGCGCATGGCAACCATTTCCTGACCCGCAACGGCAAACAAATACTGATCTTGCAATCTTTCAGGATGCAAAGGCAAATTCACGATAAAAGAACGGTCGATGGGATGTTTGGTTTCGACTTTTTGCTGTGTCTCTTTGTAGAAACAACTGATTTCACTGGAGTTGCGGGTTACTTCTCGCAAAGGAGAGTTGAGTGACGTCAAACGTTCATACTCGACGCCATCTTCAAATCTATGATGGTAGTTCATGGCCTCAAGCTGACCATGTTTGAGGAAAACCACCGTGCCATGATAGTTGGATATTTTCATGGCATCGTTGACTTTATCCAGCCATTGTTGACCGTTTAAGTTAGTCTTGTCATCAGCATATGTGCTGGCAATGGATAGCAGAAGAATGAATATAAATCGCATCGAAGCCTATTTGGATTGATAACTGGCCATACGAGGATAGGATTGTACGCCTACATTGCTATTCACGGGGAAAGCATTGTCATGCGCTTGCAAATATTCTTTGAATTGCGCATTCATTTGCTCGGCCTGAAGAGTGTTTTGAGCCAGCGTATTGATGCCAGCAGTTGATTCGGGCTGATCTTTGAGTTGGGCAGCAGACAACCAGACCACGGCCAGAACAGCGGATGCTGCGACAGCTAAAGACACCTTCTTGATATTGTCGGCTGGTTTTTTCTGCGGTAAAAAATACACCGGTTCAGATTTCAACTCTAACTTGATCCTCTCGGCGAAATCCACATTCGCCACAAGCGTTTTCTCGGCTTTCAAGGCCTGACTGATTAACGCATAGCGTTGCAGCTTGGCCTGCAGTTCAGGTTCGCGCTGAACAGATTTTAATAGAGACAAGGCTTGGGCTTTGTCGAGTTGATCATCAACGAGTAATGAGAGTTTTTCATGTTTTTTTGCTTGCATGGCAATACCTATTTAACCTAGCAATGGATTTAATTGTTCATCGATAGCTTCACGGGCTCTGAATATCCGGGAACGCACAGTGCCAATCGGGCAATCCATGGCTTCTGCGATTTCTTCGTAACTCATGCCTTCAAACTCCCTGAGCATAATGGCAATGCGCATTTCCTCAGGCAGTTTTTCTATCGCCGATTTAATCACTTGAATGATCTGTTCGTTCATCAACTGATTTTCCGGTGTTTCGATGTCTTTTAATTGCGGCGCGTTTTCGATTTGTTCGGCATCCTGCATATCCACTTCATAATCAGAATGTCTGCGACTACGCGACAACAAATAGTTTTTAGCGGTGTTAATCGCTATTCGATATAGCCAAGTATAAAACGCACTTTCCCCGCGAAACTCACCCAAGGCTTTATACGCTTTGATGAACGTATCCTGAGCCACATCCTGCGCTTCACTGGGATCTTTAACGTACCGATTAACCAGATGCACGATTTTGTGTTGGTATTTGATTACGAGCAGATCAAAAGCCGATTTATCGCCTTGTTGGACCCTTCGTACCAAGTCTTGGTCTAAATCTTCGGAGTGCCTGATTGTTTCTTTCACTTGGCTATTACGATAATGGAATGGACAGAATTAAACCGCATTAGTTCTGACAACACAAAAAAAAATACCACCAGGATAAAACACGTTATGATTTTCTAAAATGTAACAAACCCTTCACAATCGATAGTAGACCACATTGACAGCACATTCCAACCTTCATTATGACGTTCTGATTGCCGGCAGCGGTGGTGCCGGTTTGAGTCTGGCTTTGCATTTGGCGGACACCTACCGGGTTGCCGTACTGGCAAAGTTCGCACTGACAGAATGCAGCACTTTTTATGCTCAAGGCGGTATTTCGGCGGTGTACGACGAGGAATATGACTCCATCGAATCGCACATCGAAGACACCCTGATCGCCGGTGCCGGCCTGTGTAACCCCGACATTGTACATCTGACTGTCTCCAAAGGTCGTGCCAGCATTGAATGGTTGCGCGATCAAGGTGTTAACTTTACGGAAGAACGCTGTTCAGATGGCAGCAAACAACTCCACTTAAACCGCGAAGGTGGTCATTCCCATCGCCGTATCGTGCATACCGACGATGCCACTGGCAAAGCAGTATCTTTATCATTGATTGAACGTGCCCGGCAACACCCCAACATCCATTTGTTGGAACACCACAATGTTGTGGAACTGATCACCGCCGAAAAATTAAAGCTATCCCAGCAACGTATTTGTGGCGCCTATGTGCTGGACAGCAAAGCCGGCAGCATCAAGACGATTTCGGCCAAAATCGTGGTACTGGCTACCGGTGGGGCCAATAAAGTGTATTTGTATTCCACCAACCCACACATATCCAGCGGCGACGGCATTGCCTTGGCCTGGCGTGCAGGTTGCCGGGTCAGCAACATGGAATTCATGCAATTCCACCCCACCTGTCTATATCACCCCTCTGCGCGATCATTTCTGATCAGCGAAGCAGTCCGCGGCGAAGGCGGGCATTTGATTTTGCCGGATGGCGAACGCTTCATGCGCCGTTACGATGATCGCATGGAACTGGCGCCGCGCGACATTGTGGCACGCGCGATCGACAGCGAAATCAAAAAACACGGCATCGATTGCGTGTATCTGGACATCAGCCACAAATCCCGTGAATTCATTCAAAAGCACTTCCCGACCATTTATAACCAATGCCTTGAAGTGGATATAGACATCAGCCTGCAACCCATTCCGGTAGTCCCGGCGGCGCATTACACCTGCGGCGGCGTGCTGACTGATAAAGATGCCCGCACCGACATACCCGGTTTGTATGCCATCGGCGAAGTAGCCTGCACTGGTTTGCATGGCGCCAATCGCATGGCCAGCAACTCATTGCTGGAATGCTTGGTATTTGCCGAACAGGCCAATCAGGATATTCGCCGTCAATTCGACCAATTGCCCGAACCGCCCCCGCTACCGATCTGGGACGAATCGCAAGTCAGCGATTCCGATGAAGAAGTGGTGATTGCTCACAACTGGGACGAGCTGCGCCGCTTCATGTGGGACTATGTCGGCATCGTCCGCACCAGCAAACGTCTGGAACGGGCCATGAATCGGCTGGTGTTATTGAAAGATGAAATCAGTGAATACTACGGTCAGTTTCGCGTCACCAGCGATTTGCTGGAGTTACGCAATCTGGTAATCGTTGCTGAATTGATCATCCGCAGCGCCCAACAACGTAAAGAAAGCCGCGGTCTGCATTACACCAAAGATTATCCCGATCTGGATAACAGCCAACCGCCGCAGAATACTGTGCTGGTGCCGGAACCCAAGTTAAAAAAATAAGTGCTCCAATCAGTTGGCAATGACAAGTCGGGCCACCCAAAAACTCAGTTCAGGGAATGCTATGCACGCCCTGACAGACATTACCGCTCGGCAATTGCCCGCGCATTATGACGAAACAATAGCCCTAGCCAGCTGACACTGGAAAATGGTTTTCGTGAATTTGCAATTCCAGAGGTTTATTCCGGTGCCACAGTCGGATAAGACGTATTGACTTCCACTGGCACTGGCATTTCATAGATGGAAGACAACTTACGGCGGAATTCGTCGGTGATTAATTGCGCATCCTGACGGCTGTTGACGACACGCGGGGTCAGCAACACCACCAATTCGGTTTTATCTTTATTGCGCGTCGTACTGCCAAATAACGGGCCTATTACTGGTATTTCGTGCAACAAGGGGAAACCGAAGCGATTATATTGATTTGACTCTCTGATCAAGCCACCTAACACAATGGTTTCACCGCTTTGGATGACCACACTGGTTTCAATTTCCCTCTTGTTAATGGTTGGATTTAGAGTTGGAGATTCTGTTTGCCTAACCTCATTGGAAGTTTGCAAAATGTCCATTAACACTAAACCGCCGGAATTCACCCGTGGCCTTAGCGATAAATGGATACCTGTATCCATCATCTGAATAGAACTGGTCACACCAGGATTGTTTGTAACCCCGCTAGTTACTGATCCGGTTTGCACAGGAACGGAATCACCGACTTTGATCGATGCTTCCTGATTGTTCAATACCATTAACGAAGGCGACGAAATAACGTTGATGTTATCTTTGATCGATTCGGCATGTAATATGGCATTGATGTTTTTCGATGCAAAGGCATATGAAAATCCGCCAGTCGCCGCCGCTGCCCCCGTTGCAATAGCGTTAAAATCAATGCCTTGATCGCGTCCACCACCCGATATCGCGCTATTACCTTTGTTTAAATACCACTCAATGCCATATTGGAGTTCATTTTTCAGTTCGACTTCTACGATGGTTGCTTCGATCAGTACCTGTAAGGGCAACACATCCAATTGCTTGAGCACCCGCTGAATTTTCGCGTACTCTTCAGAATTGGCCAAAATAACCAGAGCATTATTACCTTCATCGGGAATAATCCGGACTTTTGCCATTTCGGCATTATTATTAATGCCGCCGCTACCGAAGGCATTACTGCCAATAGAGTTTGTCCCGCCGATGCCACTCGTTTGATTACGATTGCTCAGCGACTTATCTGTCATGTTACTGCTGCTTCCGGAACCGGTAGTGCCTGATGAACCCAAACTGCCTCCAGTACTGCCGGTATTACCGGTGCCGCCAAACCCGCCTGAGGATTTATTGCTGGCCGAGGTGGCGTTTCTCCCAGAGGCAATTGAAGATGAGCGGTTAGTCCGGCCAGTGCCGCCAGTGCCAAAAATATTACTCAGGGTATCTGCCAAAACTGCCGCGCTGACATGCTGGGCCCGATAGACATTAACACCGCCGCTGGCTTCCGGATTGGTTCTATCCAGCCTGTACACCCAGCTTTCAATATCCTGCAAATACTTGGCGTTGTGGGTGATGGCCAATACGGCATTCATGCGCTCGATTTCGATAAAACGAAAAAAGCTGTTTTTTTCGTCGGATTTTTCACCCGCTGCTGACTTACGGCTAAATATCTGGTCGAGTTCTTCGATGATTTTGCCGGCATCCACGTGGGCCGGGGTAAACAGGGCAAATGAGCGGCCTCTTAAAACATCAATATCAAAGGTTCTTACCACATCCATGATGCGATTGAGTTCGCTAGCGGAGCCGGACACTAACAAAATATTCCGATGCGGGTCGGCGTGTAACAAAGATTTTTCCGGCAATAGCGGTTTTAAAATTTCGGCAATTTCGCCTGCTGCCACGTTATGAATCGGTATCACCCGAGATTGATAACCCGACGGTAAACTGGATGAACCTATGGATTTGAAAGAACTGCCATACATGGCCTCATTGGACGGTTTAATCAGGTACATGCCGTTTTCAATCACTAGCGCGGCGTTATTGACGCTGAGCAACATTTCCAGAGTGGGAATCAGATCATCCTTGCTTAACGGTTGAGTGGTTTGCAAAGTGACTTTGCCAGTCACTTGCGGACTGATGGTGTAATTTTTGGCCAGAATATCGCTCAAAATCACTTTAGCCACTTCACCCAAATCCGCGTCATCGAAATTTAGACTGAACTCGCCCTTGCCGGTGCCCCTGGGGCCTGCCATCAAACCTTTGTTGGTATTGATGGCAGGATCGGTACTGGGAAACAATTCGACTTTGGCGGTTTTGGCAGTGGTGGCTTCAGGATCCGCGATTGCAAAATGTTCATCCTGAATAGGCTTTGCTTGCGGAAGGGGAATTTTTTCATGCAGTTGCGGGCCAATATATTCGCAAGCTGTCATGGTCAAGGCCAGTGCGCATACCTGCGGCGCGTTGCGGATTTTAATCATTGTTTTCGTTCTCTGGAGGAATGTTGTTAATCGGCAGATCCTGTTGCGCCGGTTGTATAGGGGGAACGGGTGGTATCGGTTTTTTGGCTGGCATAGGCAGTTTGCCTTGCGGGCGCGGCTTTCTGAGCATGATCGATTTTTGTTGACCACCTTGCTGCAACAACACCCTGTCCGCTTGAATCTGGATCAGTTGCCAACCGGAAACACTTTGGTTCTCAGTGATTTTTAAAAACGATTTGGCTTCATTTTGTTTGCGAAACAAGGCTAATTTGCGCTCGCCTTTGTTGTAAACACCAATCAGTAACCAGTCATCCAACTGACCATTGTCAGCCGCCGCCGGACTATCGGCAGCCTGCTCGGCAATCGGCTTGCGACCTTCAATAAATAAAGGCCTTTCGACGATGGCGTTATAGCTTTCTGAGGCCTGCTTGGCTAAATCCAGCTCGGGCAACGCGTCGGATTGATAATCGGCCAGTACTGTCTTATCCAGGGTAGCTTGCAATTGACTGTGATTCGCTTCGCCAATTGCCCACTCTGCCACCAAAATGACGCTTAATGCAGCACAGGCCAGTAATTGCCAATTCAATAACCGCTGGTTCATTGGCTGGGGCTCCGTAAAAAGCTGACGACCTGAAAGCTGACATTCAATTGGTCGCTGGAATCAATTTTGTTGGTCTTGCGATTGCGCACCCCGCGCACTGGATTAATGTCCAGTTGATCCACCACCAATATAGGCACAGCCGATTCGATGGTGTGCAGCACACCAACCAGGGATTCAGTACTACCTGTCATGCGCACTTTCACAGCGACTCTGAAAAAACCATCGGTTAATTTACCCGGCAAGCCTTGCGTGCTAGTGAGTTGTCCACCCGCATCGGCCACAGCGGTTTTAACGATGTTTTGCAATTCAGCCGAAGCCAACGCTTCAGTGCTGCTGGAACTGAAATAACCTTGCTCGAGAAACTGCTGTTTGATCAATTCCAACTGTTCTTTCACTTGGGTTTCACGACCGGCAATAGTCTGCTGGCGTTGCAGGCGAAACAATAAGTCATTTTTTTCATCGTAATAAGCCAAACCAGCGCTAACCAACGGCAGCAATACCGCAAATATCAGCGCGGCTATTACCAACAGTAAAAGCCCGACGGCCAGCCAGCGTTGCGTGCGCCAATTACTCACGGTTCACCTCTGCCGGACTATCGATAGGGTCGAGCTGCGTTTCCGGTTCCGGGAGGGCATCCATGGCTTCCTGGCCCTCGTCGGGCATGTCAGTTGGCGACGCTTCGTCATCCGGATTTTTAACCGGAGCAGTGACCGTCATGCTGATTTGAAAACGTTCGCGGCCTGTGGTTTTGTCTTGAGTTAACGGCGACACAAAACTGACGTTGCTGAAATGATCCGAGGCTTCAAGAGTGCTGATCAAAGTGGACGCTGCCGGGGATTGGCCTTGTATCTGCAATTGATTGTCGGCAAAGTGCATATGCGTCAGCCAGGTTTCGTCGTTGAGTAAATGACTCAATTCATTCAACACGGCCAGCAAAGCCGGGGATTGGGTTTTAATATCAATCAGTTTTTGGGTTTCGGCATGCACGGCATCGATTTCGGATTGTTGTTCGTCTACGATGCGATTTTGCTTTTCCAGTTGTTTGATGCGGGCTTTCAGATTGTCGACCGCTTGGCTCTCTTGCCAAACCGGCCAGACCAGCACGGCACAGGTTAACACCAGCACCACAATCCCCATTAGCCACTGTAAGGATTGGCTGAGTTTGCTGGTTTGTTGCCGAAAACGGGCCGGCAACAAGTTATAAGCACCATCCGAATCCGGGAACTCGCTTAAAGCCGGCGCGTAGTCAACTCGATGCGGCTGCATGCCTAACGATGCCAGCATGGCCATTTGGGCATCGAGTTGCAGCTTGGGCACGGCAATTAACAACACCCGAATTTGCTGATGCTCTGTATGCCCCAGTGATAACAGCGTGAAATAAACCTGTTCAGCATTAAACGGCGTATAGCGGTCCAGTTCAAAATTCACCACTTGCTGTAGATTCTCTTGGGCGGCGGCAGGCAGATAAATCAATTTGTGCAAGGCCTGTTCAGCAGACAATCGCAGCACGATCTCGGCTTTTTCAATGCTGGGGTACTGAATTTTAAATTGTTGAAAACTATCGGCCTGACTGGAATCAATGCTGCTTTGAAGTAAAGTTTCACCGGCATCATCAAGCAGTGAAACCACAAATCCCTGGGGGGCCGGCGACCAAATAAGCCTGCCATGCCGTTCACGTAATCGTTGACGCAGTCTATGAGGCACCAGAAAGGCAAGCTCCCTGCCCCACCACTGGAAAAATTTTTTGACATCAATATCAATCGTCGTATCTAAATTCATCTTGAATTGTAATTACCGAATGTTCCATTGCACTGTTAAATAACGACGTTGCTTGTAAATTTTGTTTCCAGTCCAGCGTTTCGAAAGGTACCAGATTTTCCAGGTCCTGCCCCTGGTAGCGCACCACCGCTTCCAGTCCTGCCGCAGCTTCATGCCGCACTTGTACCTCCACAATAATAGTATAGGTTTGATTTTCTCCGATACCGGCCTGCTCTGGATTTTCTAAACCGTTGTTCAAGTCATCCCTGGCTTGTAATCTATTCTGCAAGGCAGGATCCTGGATGTTACGGCGTTTTAAATCTTCCGCCAGCAAAGTCAACAGTTCCGGTGCAGCCTGTTGTTGATCAATCTCCGGCTGCCCCGAATACACGGTAATCAATCCTTGTATCGCCGTGTAGATAGCCTCGGTCATCCCCAAGACCTGCTGCAATTCTTCCAGGCTCTGGAAGGCGGCGTTGCTGGGGCCGTAGGTTAAACCGGCTCGTCTGTATTGTCTTTTTTCCGCGCCTTGAGTACGGGTATCATCATCGGCGTCCCGCCAGTCCAGAATGGCATTTAACAATGCCAGCCGCTGCCAGTCATCGGGAACCGCCGAGCTTAAAACGGCCTCCAATTGCTGCTCGCTGGAGGTATTGATATCCACTTTGCCGGCTTCCGAAAAAATCCGCATGCGCATCCGACTTTCCGGGCCTATTATTTCATAGATTGCACCATTCGCTCGCCAACGTTGATTGACATCAGACTGAGTTAAATTAAATTGCGCAAAAATCACGCCACTGTCTGCTAAGGCCTGGGCTTTGGCGCTGGAGGCTATCGCATAGCTGACACTGCTTTCCCTGCGCATACTCATTGCAAAGCTACCCGCCATCAAAGTCAGCAGCGTCAGTATCCAAATAACGATAACCAGCGCCAACCCACGCTGGCGATTAACAGTTGTCGAATTCATGTTAAGGCGTATCGGCGACTGCATCGTTTGCCAGTGCGTTATCACCCTCAACCGTTTCGGCATTAGCCGATTGGGTAATTTTGGTAGCGAATATCATATCAGGCCAATAGCTACCATCTTTAAGCGCAATGGCAACCTTGATCAACAGCGGTAAACGATCGGCTAACGTCCATTCCTCGCGCCATTGGGGCTCGGCGACGTCCTCAGTTTTACCGAAATAGGCAAACTGCAACTTGGCAACATCTTCAAGCAATACTTCCGGCCGGTCCGGCGGCTGATTTTGATCGACTTCGGTGAGACGGTAAGGCACCAAACTGACCATCAAAGTCGATGCATGGTTCGGATTGGGCGCGATGGTAAATACCTGCAATCCCTTGCGTGCCGAACTGGCAGGCAACGCTGCCACAAACCGAAGGCTTTGCGGATAACCTTGAAAAACTTGTAACGCTTCCGGGTTATTCTGGTCAATGTTCAGTACAGGTAACGGTCGAATCGTGGTTAGGTGACGTTTAAAAAATTGATACACCACCGCTTTTTGATTAACTCGGGCAATCTTGTTTTCGCCGGCATTCCAGCTTTGTGCGGCAATCCGCAAACTGCTAAACAACAAAACCACCATGACACCCAGCAAAGTCATGGCTATCAACACTTCGATCAGTGTAAACCCCTTGCTGCACCGAGATGTCACGATGCAGGTTCCTGCACAAGTCTTAAATTGTGTAATTCAACAGCACGCTGCTGATCGGTGCGGTCACCCCAACTGACACGCACCTGCACTGCCATTAATTTCATCACCGGTCTATCGTCAACTTGTTCCTGGGATTTAAAGCGCGGGCGGGATTTTGGCGGGGGGCCGGCTACCGGCGTTATGCGAATCCACCAAGCATATTTATCCGCTTCACTACCGGATATTTCACCGATTTGTAGCGGCGTTTCGACGCCTGTTCTGGCCATGATGGATTCGGCTATTTGCACTGCCAGACTATATTCTTCCGAGATCACCGCATTATTAACCCCGGAGCCAAAAATACGCAGCACGATGGTGAGTGCCACCGCCATAATGGCGAAGGCCACCAGGATTTCCAGTAGCGAAAAGCCCTTATGCCGCCGAATCATGAATGCTGACGGCACCGGTAATCCAATTCACATCGATACGGCGCAATTGTTTACCCCATTCCAGGGTAATCCGTCCCCCGGTTGACGAGCCGTCGCCGAAAAAGCGAATACTGGCTTGCTGTCCATCGGTAAATTCTTCCTCGGCTACGGTGACGGAAATGTCGATTTTTTCGTCCAGAGGGTAGCGTTTGCCCCGGTTGCTGATGCGATAGCTGTTATCGTCCAGATTGATTGCCACGCTGACCGGTTGCCGACTCATCAACGACTGGCCGTGAGCGTAGCGTAAAGCCGAAGCAATATCCCGCGCTGCCGCCTGTATACGGGTACTTTGATTGCCGGAAGCGATATTGCTGCCAACGACTGCAAAGCCCAGTACGCTGATCAGCAACACGATAATTAGCTCTAACAAAGTAAAACCCTGTTGGGTCTTGCTTATCCCCGTCAAGTTATTATCCTGGCCCTTAAATAACGTTCGCACTGAGTTTGTCGAAGGACGCTGTCATTGAGCTTGGGACTTTGTCAAACATAACGTCCCGAACAACTGTTCCCGCCAAAGTGTTCGTGTCGAACAGAGTCGAAGCATGAATGGTCTGGCGCGGCGAGAGCCCGTATTGCCGCGTCCATCCTTGGTCAGGCTCAGGACGAACGGGAAAATCCTTAGCAGCCAAAACAGAGAAATTATTGTCACCCATATCCATATCCATATCCATATCCATATCCATATCTTTAGCCAAACTCAGTCCGAATGGAATACCAGCAATAATTTGAAACGGGATAATAATCGGAATTGGCACAGCGACTTATTCCCAGCTATTGATGTCCTGATCTTCGCCTTCGCCGCCTTCTTTTTCATCAGCGCCAAAACTGAACACATCGAAACTGCCATGCTGGCCTGGGAACACATAGTGATATTCGTTCATCCAGGGGTCTTGGGGGACTTTTTCCTTACGCAGGTAAGGACCATTCCAGCGCTTGGCATCATTGGGTTTTTCGATCAAGGCATTCAGGCCTTGTTGCTGCGATGGATAGCGCCCCTCATCGAGCTTGTACATATCCAGTGCGGCGGACAGGTCTTCAATTTGTACTTTGGCTGCTTTGGTTTTGGAAGCGCCCATGTGCTTCATCACCTGTGGACCGACAATCCCGGCCAACAACGCAATAATGCCTAAAACCACCAAAAGCTCCAATAAAGTAAAACCGTTCAACCGACGGTTTAAAGTGTGTTGCATGATTGCGCCTCCTTTAGACAGCAAGATCGTTGACACTCAAAATAGCTAATAAAATCGAGACAATGATACCGGCTATCATCAATCCCAAAGAAATTATCAATGCAGGTTCCAGCAGGGCCAGCATACGCTGGATAGTGGTTTTTAACTGTTTGTCATAAATCACCGCTACCCGCATCAGCATCTCTTCCAGTTTGCCGGTTTCTTCACCCATTTTAATCATTTGCACGGCCAGTTTGGGAAACAGGTTTTGTTTGCTCATGGCCTCGGACATGGTGCGTCCCTGTTTTAGCTGCTCTTCGGCCTGCTCCAAAAACTCCGCCAATACTGTGTTACTGACGGTTTCCCGGACAATGCCCAACGATTTTAAAATCGACACGCCATTACCCAGCAAAGTACCAAAAGTACGGCTGAAATTGGCGGTTTCCATATTGGTGATAATCTCGCCAAACAGCGGCATGCGTAAAAAACGTCCATCCCATTGTTTCTTGCTGACCGGATTGCCGAGTTGCGATTTCATGAATTGCACGGCGCCTAAAATCAATAGCAGTATTAACCACCAATACCCCTGCAGAATCTCCGCCAAGCCCACCACAATCTGGGTCGGCACCGGCAGGGCTTGACCGGCACTTTCAAACATTTCCTTGAATTGCGGTACCACGAAGGTCAGCATCACAAATAACGACGCCATGGACATCACCAGCAAAATAGCCGGATAAATCAGTGCCGTGCTGACCGTGTCTTTTAACTCCTGACTGCGTTCCAGGTAATCACCCAAGCGTTGCAAAACCCCGCCCAGATTACCGCCCATCTCGCCGGCACGAATCATGTTCAAATAAAATTTGGAAAACACCCCGCTCTGACTTTCCAGGGCATCAGCAAAGGCCTTTCCGGCTTTGACTCTCTCTAAAACATTCGCCACCAGTTTGTTGAGCTTGAGGTTGTCTTCGGTTAACTGCAGCAAAATAGTCAGCGAACGATCCAGCGGCAGACCGGATTCCAACAAGGTTGCCAATTCACTGGTCAACATGCCGATTTCTTTATTCGATAACTTTAAGCCTGCCGATTTAAGCCTGATCCCCAGAAAGGTCTTATCTTTGGCTGTATCGATACGGATGGGGATCAAACCCTGAGTCTGCAACTCCAACAGTAACGCCTGCTCATCCTTAGCATCGCGCACACCTTCCTCGGTCACACCTTGATTGTTAACTACCTTGTAAGAAAATAATGGCATGGTTGATTAGAAATAACGTTGCATGGGTTGTTGATTGATAACAGAAAGCCTGTGAAATTTTTTAATCCTTTGCTTCCGCCCGCTTCAACAAGCCAAATAATTCGCTGTTGGTCGACAACACAATAGTGGCATCGCTGTTGATGACCTTGCGGTAGGTTTCCATGCTCTTGGTAAACTTGTAAAACCTGGCTGCTTCAGGCTTTTGCGCATAGGCTTTGGCGTAAATTTCAGTGGCTTTAGCGTCGGCTTCACCTTGAATTTCCTGTACCCGCTTATAGGCGGTGGACTGAATTTCGTTGATGTCGCGCTCCCTATTACCATTAATACGGGCCGCTTCACCCTCACCTTCCGATCTGAAACGCTGGGCAATTTGCAGCCGTTCGCTGATCATCCGTTGATATATACGCTCCAAAACTTCCTGGTTGTAATTGATGCGCTTAAAACGCACATCCAGCAACTGGATGCCAAATTCTTCAAGTTTGGGTGCAGCAGCGTCGAACACACTGTTTTCGATGGCTACCCGACCCACCCGAATCGGTCTTAATTGGCCCAAAGTGCCCTCGCCCACCAATTCACCCAGGGTTTCATCGACAAAGGGTTTACGATCCTTATCGGTACGTACCACTTCGATTAACTCGTTTCTGGCAATGGCGGTGCGGGTTTCACTGCCCAAAATATCTTCCAGACGGGATTGAGCGCTGCGCTCATCCCGCAAGCGCAGGTAGTATCGCATCGGGTCGGTAATCCGCCAGCGGGCGAAGGTATCGACCTGCACATAGGTTTTGTCCTTGGTGGACATTTCCACCATCGGCCCGTCCCAGGCCAGATAGCGTTTATCAAAGCTGTTGACCTGTTGCACGAAGGGCAGTTTGAAATGCAAACCCGGTTCTGTGACCGGATCGCCGATTGGCCGGCCAAATTGGGTAATAATCACCTGCTCGGCTTGATTGACAGTGAACGCTGACAGGTAAAAAGCCAGCGCCAGGATGCCGAGCGAAAAACCCGCCTTTAGGGATGTATTCATGGCGCAGCCTCCAGTATTTTGGCGTTTAACGGCAACATCGGCATGATCTGCTGTACCGTATCATCGACGATGATTTGTTGTCTGGCCTGCGGCAGTACATCACCTAGCGTTTCCAGATAAATACGCGCACGGGTGACATCCGGCGCTTTTAAGTATTGTTCCAAAACCTGATTGAAGGCGGCAGCATCGCCCTCTGCTTCATTGATACGTTTGAAACGATAGCCTTCTGCGGCCCGGATGGTTTGATCGGCTTCGCCGCGGGTGCGGGGAACGGCTTTGTTGTATTCGCCATTCGCAATGTTGATGACATTTTCCCGGTCCTGCTGGGCCCGGTTGACTTCGTTAAACGACGACTGCACCGGCACCGGCGGATTGACGTTTTTGAGTTGTACTTGATTGATCGAAACGCCCAGATTGTAGCGTTCAGCAATGGTTCGCATCCTCGCCAACACGGAATCTTCAATCTCTTGGCGACCTATGGTGATGATTTCATCCACCGTCCGGTCACCCACCACTTCCCGCATCACCGCTTCGGAAATATCCCGCAAGGTGGTGCCGGGATCACGCACATCGAATAAATACTTTTCAGGATCGGTAATGCGATATTGCACGATCCATTCCACCAGCGCGGCATTCAAATCACCCGTCACCATGGATTTTTCCAAATTGGGGTCGTTGCCGATTTGATCCGGATTGGTGTAGGAAGATGACGCAAAACCAAATTCAAGTTTTTGTTGGCGCTGAGTAGGTACTTCAATCACATCGTCAATGCCAAACGGTAACTTGGCATGCAAACCGGAAGGCACTTTGTCGATGTAGCGGCCAAACCGCAACACAATACCTTCAGATTCGGCAGGGATTGTATAAAACGACATATTGACGGCGGTAAGCACCAAAATCCCCAACAACACGGTTTTGGGTGAAATGGGCACAGCATTTCTTAACCGTTCATAAAGCATTTCAGGGTCGTTCATACATCCCTCCCAAACCTAATCTTAGGTCGGTTTAAGCCCAGCAAATTAATATTATTTAGCGAAAAACTAAACCTGTTTCTCCACCAAACGGATTAGTTTTAATGATTACACCCCGCACCATGAATATGTCCATGCGCCCACTCGTCTGGGGTTGCAGGTCTGACATCCAGTACTTCCACATCAAAAATCAGCGTTTCACCAGCCAGTGGATGATTGCCATCCACTGTGACATCGTCACCATTGATTTCAGTGATGGTGATAACGCCGGAACCATGGCTGACATCTGCATGAAACTGCATGCCAATTTCTATATCCATACCGTCAAACATTTTTTTCGAAACCACTTGTACCATATCCGGCGCCATTTCACCGTACGCATCGGCTGGTGGAATGGTGACGGTAAAGGTATCGCCCACAGATTTACCCGTCAGTGCCGTTTCCAATCCGCCGATGATGTTGCCGGCACCATGCAAATACAACAACGGCTCTTCTCCACGCGAACTATCCAACTCCTCGCCGCTGGGATTGGTTAAGGTATAATGAATTGAAACAGCTGTTTTATCAGTGATTTGCATGACTGCCTTTAGATAGTTTGTATTAAATTCTTATTATAACCTTAAGCCGAAAGCCCATGTCACGTTGGAGACCACCCAAACCAAAATCTTCGCCTTACATTACCGCAGAAGGCTATACAGTTTTGGAGCAGGAATTAAAAGCCCTGTGGGAAAGACGCAAGCATGTCACGGCAGCCGTTTCCGCTGCCGCGGCAGAAGGCGATCGCTCGGAAAATGCAGAATATATTTATCGCAAAAAAGAGTTACGCGAGATTGACCGGCGCATTCATTATTTACAAAAACGTCTACCCTCTTTGACTGTGGTTTCCGAGAAACCCGGCAATCAAGGTCAAGTATTTTTCGGTGCCTGGGTTACCTTGGAAAATGAAGACGGTGATGACGTGACTTATCGCATCGTTGGTGCAGATGAAATTGATACCAGCGGCGGTTTAATCAGCCTGGATTCACCCTTGGCACGGGCGCTGTTAAAAAAGCATATCGATGACAAAGTGGTGATCCATCAAGGCGATAAGCACATTCGATATTACTTGGTTAACATTAGATACTGATTTAACCGCATCGTGCCGAGAGTAAATCATCTATTTGTTTATGGCAGTTTGCGCCAAGCCCTTGATGGCAGTTTACATGCGCTCTTAAACAATCAGGTAGTGTTTATCGGCACAGCCCACCTACCCGGCAAACTGTATCTAGTCGATAATTATCCAGGACTTATTACAACCCCTGCATTCAGCGGCTTTGAAGTTCAGGGTGAAGTGTATCGCTTGAAGCAACCCGACAAATTGTTAAAAAGCCTGGATCAATATGAAGAATGCGCCAGCCAATTCCCACAGCCGCATGAGTACAAACGACTAACAAAATGTGTAACATTCTCTGATGGACGGCGCTTAACGTGCTGGGTTTATGTTTACAATCATCCTACTAGCGGATTAAAGCACATCAGCGGTGGTGACTATTTGAATTACCTGCCCGATAGGCATCGCTCACCGCGATAATTTCAACTGCGTTCAACCCATAAAATTCCAGCATGATCAGCATCATTCAACGCGTCACTCACGCTAAAGTCACCGTCAACCATGTGGATATCGGCATCATCGGCGAAGGCATCATGGCTTTGGTAGCCGTGGAAAAAAACGATACTCAGCAACAGGCGAATCGACTGTTGGAGCGCATCCTCAATTACCGTATCTTTGCGGACGCCGACGATAAAATGAATCTCAGCTTGCGTGACATCCATGGCGGCTTACTGATCGTGCCGCAATTTACGCTGGCGGCCGATACTCAAAAAGGCAATCGACCCAGTTTTGCCTCTGCAGCACCCCCGCAAATGGGGCGGGAATTGTTTGGCTATTTTCAGCAATTGGCCAGTGAAGTCTATCCCGGCAGCCAATTTGGCGAATTCGGCGCGGATATGCAGGTGTCGTTAATTAACAATGGCCCGGTGACTTTTACCTTACGTTGTTAACTGTACTTGTCTGCCAAAACCAAAACACTGCCAACTGCAACGGCTCATCACCTCCTAAGGCTTTGGGCCAATAGACAAAGTGAAATATAAGTTTACAATTTCCGCTTTTTTCTTGGCTAGATTACTAAAGGCATTCATTGATTATCACGCTATGAAATTGAATAGAATCATTCTAGTCATCGATGACGATGTGTCTTCTTACAAAGGTATTTTAAGGTTTTCAGACACATTGGCCGCACATACGCATCATTTTACCGATCACAGTGACTTGATGAATTGGGCCAGTGATAACCGTCACCAGTTTGCCATACACAAACAGATGTTTTGCGTGGTTTTCGACCCCAAATATTCAGAAATTTTCAAAGTCATACCGACTTTGGATTTTCTGCATCATGCCCCCAAAATTTGTATCAGTCGTCCTGCTCAATTAGCCAAAGCACTCCGAATAGTTAACACCAAACTATTTGATTTCATGGAAAAACCGTTCAGACTTGAATCAATGAAACAAACCCTGGATGAGGCGTTTGCCAGCCATGAACAAGAAAACCGTGTTCAGAGCCTGTTTGTCACCCTGACCAAACGCGAATTGCAAACCTGTGAGCTGATTGCGGATGGTTTGACCAGTAAAGAAATTTCCGAAAAGCTGACAATTTCCATTAAAACTGTCAAAGTGCATCGTGCCAACTTAATGCGAAAGATACATGCCAAATCTATTACGGAACTACTGCATACCTACAATTCATTCAAATCCTCCAGCAAGGACGCCATTTTCATACCCAAAACATACTTTGGCTGATTTTTACTTCAATCTCTGTTTGAATTAATGGAATTTTCAGTTTTCCCAACAGTAGGTTCAATTGCGCAAAAATCAGTACTGCGCGCTACCCAGGACATGACACTGCAAGCAGTTTCAAACCTGCTGGATCAGCACAATGTCAGCAGTGTACTGATTGAAAAAGACAGCGGTTATTACGTATTCTCGGTAGAAGACTTGCTACAGCATACTCAGGATGGCAGACACATTCATACTCAATTGAATGAGGTACCGTTAAAAAAAATCCCCTCTATTTCAGAACATGAGCATATTCTGGCCGGCATGGAAGTCCTGGAAAGAAGCCAAGGGCGCTATCTGGGCATTTTAGATGATGACGACAAACTCAGCGGCATCCTGACCTATAGCGATATTATTTCAGCTATTGATCCGGCAGTATTGGTACAAAAGAAAACCATTGGCGAAATGGTTAGCCGATCCGAGCCAGTGACATTTTCTGCCGAGTGGATTCTGGAAGATGTTTTAAACCACCTACGCAACATTGAAGACTCCATCATCGTGGTTGACAACGGTATTCCGGTCGGCATCGTCACCACCAAAGATATTTTCGGCATTATTTCCTCAGGAAAAAGCACTGCATTGCCCTTGTCCAGCTACATGGTCAGTCCGGTGATCACCACGCCGATTTTCGCTACCATCCACGATGCACTTAACCAACTGAAAAGCCTGAAGATAAAACGTTGCGTGGTGGTTGATGCCGAGAATCAATTAGTGGGTGTGGTAACCCAAAGCGAATTGGTCGGCTTTGCCTACGGTACTTGGGTTGATTTGATCAAACACCATGCCAGCGAATTAAAAGAGCTGGTATCCATCCTGGAATCCAAAGCACTGGGTTTTGAAAAGTCCGCCCTGGAAGATCCATTAACCGGATTGGGCAATCGGCGCATGTTGCAAAAACGCCTAAAAGAAGAAATCGAACGCATACGCCGTTACAACACCGATGAATTTTCGTTGTTGATCATCGATATTGATTATTTTAAAAACATCAATGATAGCTACGGACACTTGATTGGCGATGAAGTGATAAAAGCCATCAGCCAAAAACTGACTGACTTCACTCGGACCATGGACGATGTGATCCGTTGGGGCGGCGAAGAATTTGCAATTTTGTTACCGCACACCTCACTGACCAATGCTTATGAATTTGCCAACCGAATTAGACTGGACATTGAAAATGCAGTGTTTTTGAATCGAATCAGCATCACCGTCAGCATCGCTGTTGGTCAGTTTTCAATGATGGAAAAAGAAAACGAGTTCTTCGATCGGGTTGACAAAGCCCTGTTTCGCGCTAAAAAACAGGGCCGTAATTGCGTAGTAGTCGACTACACTGTTTAGGAAAGCACTCTCTTCATGCAAACGCCATGATCTCGCAGGAACAATAGGAGCCTGTCCGAGAATAGGAATCATCACGAGGGAAAGTTATTTTGAGTCAGATTTGTTGATCATTTGAGGCGAATAGTGGTGCTATTTAACGAAAATGAGCGGGAAATCTGGCCAAAAGGGCTTTTCCGTAGCAGGTTCTCTATTCTCGGACAGACTCCTAGTATCCTGCACCGTGAAGTCAAGGTCGGCGCAGCCATTTGAATACCGATAAAATGGCTGCGTTAAAGAGTTAACCTTATCAACCAACCCAAACCCGTGCGTTTCTAAACATCCGCAACCACGCGGCGTCTTGCTGCCACTCGCCGGGATGCCAGGAATTTTGCACGGTGCGGAAACAACGTTCGGGATGCGGCATCATGATGGTAAAGCGGCCATCGCTGGAGGTCAGACCGGTAATACCGCTTGGTGAACCATTGGGATTGGCTGGAAACGATTCGGTCAACTGACCGTAATTGTCCACATAACTCAATGCCACATTAGCATCAGCTGGATTTTGATCGCCAAACTCGGCCCGGCCTTCACCGTGCGCCACGACCACAGGCAACATTGAACCGGCCATGCCCGCAAAAAATATTGATGGCGATTCCTGTACTTTGACCATTGCCACCCGCGCTTCGAATTGTTCCGACAAATTGCGTTTGAATTGTGGCCAATGTTCTGCGCCGGGAATCATGTCTTTCAAACCGGACATCATCTGACAACCGTTACACACACCCAATCCAAAAGTCTCCTGCCGGGCAAAAAAACCTGCAAACTCATCGCGGGCTTTCGGGTTGAATAAAATGGATTTGGCCCAACCGCCTCCAGCGCCCAGCACGTCACCATACGAAAAGCCACCGCAAGCCACCAGACCGGTGAATTCGGCCAGACTGACTCGACCTGAGATAATATCGGTCATGTGTACATCGATGGCGGCAAAACCCGCGCGATCGAAGGCTGCCGCCATTTCGATATGTCCATTGACACCCTGCTCGCGGAGAATCGCCACTTTTGGCCTTGGTGCGTTCGCCAAGTTTTTCGTAATATCATCATTGACATCAAAACTCAGTGCAGCCGACAAACCAGGATCATTGTCATCACTGATGCGCTCAAATTGCTGACGGGCGCAATCCGGGTTATCCCGCAAGGCCTGCATCCGATAACTGACTTCTGACCAGGTTTTTTGTAGCTCGGCACGGTTGGCAGCATAAATTTCGTTACCGTTTTGCAGAATGCGCAAACGTTGCCCAGCGACCACTTTACCAATCACAAAGCTGCAATGATCCAGACCGGCTTGATCCAGCAAGCGAGCGATAAGATCCAGATCAGCGGTTTTGACCTGCAATACCGCACCCAGTTCTTCATTGAACAGAGCTGCCAAGGCATCGCCACCCAGTTCGGAAATATCCAGATCAACCGCTTTACGCCCGGCGAACAGCATTTCCGCTACCGTCGCCAACAAACCACCATCAGCTCTATCGTGATAGGCCAGCAGTAAATTTTGGTGATTCAATAGCTGGATGGTATTAAAAAAACGCTTGAACAAAGCCACATCATCCAGGTCAGGCGCCCGATTGCCGAGCTGATTGTAAACTTGCGCCAATACCGAGCCACCCAAACGGTTCTTGCCCTGACCCAGATCAATCAGTAATAACACGCTATCTTCGGCTTGCAATTCCGGGGTCAGGGTTTGCCGAATATCCTGCACCGGCGCGAAAGCAGTAATGATCAACGACAACGGTGAGGTCATGGTTTTCTCGACGCCGGTGGAACCGCTCGCGTCGCCAGAAGCAGGCTGTTGGGAACGACCGACCACCTCCTCTTTCCAGACACTTTTCATCGACAAAGAATCCTTGCCCACCGGAATCGCAATCCCTAATTCAGGGCACAACTCCATACCCACTGCTTTGACGGTGTCAAACAACACCGCGTCTTCGCCGGGGCTGCCACAGGCGGCCATCCAGTTGGCGGATAATTTGACATCGTTCAGTTTATCGATACGGGCTGCAGCCAGATTGGTTAGCGCCTCACCTACCGCCATCCGTCCCGAGGCAGGCCCATCAATCAATGCCAGCGGCGTACGTTCACCGAGCGCCATCGCTTCACCGGTGTGTGCGTAAAATCCCGAGGCTGTCACCGCCACATCGGCAACCGGGATTTGCCAGCGCCCGACCATCTGGTCACGTGCCACCAATCCGGTAACCGACCTGTCACCGATATGAATCAAAAAGCTTTTATCGGCGACCGCAGGAAATGCCAAAACCCGGTTTACAGCGTCGGCGAGTTGAATCTCAGCAGTGTTGAATGCAGGCAAACTCTTTGCAAGCCGTTGAACCTGTCTATGCATTTTAGGTGGCTTGCCAAACAATACCGACATCGGCAAATCGACCGGTTTGCCGCCCAGCCATTCGTCGCTCAAGGTCAAATGCTCGGCATCAGTAGCTTCACCAATCACGGCATATAAGCAATGTTCGCGTTCGCAAAAGGCTTTGAAGACTGCCAGTGATTCGGGCTTGATGGCCACTACATAGCGTTCCTGGGCCTCGTTACACCAAATTTGCATTGGCGACATGCCTTTATCGGCATTTTGCACCTTGCGCAACTCAAAACGTCCACCGCGATCGCAATCGTGAATGATTTCCGGCACCGCATTGGACAAACCACCTGCGCCAATATCGTGTATCGAAATAATCGGGGTTGTGTCGCCCAATGAATTACAGTGATTGATAACCTCCTGGCAACGACGTTCCATTTCCGGGTTTTCCCGTTGTACCGAGGCAAAATCCAGTTCCGCAGCACTTTCACCCGAAGTTTGTGAGGATGCTGCGCCACCGCCCAAGCCAATCAACATGGCTGGTCCACCTAAAATCACAATCAAAGAACCCGCTGGAATGGGATGTTTATCAACCAGCATGGGCCGGATATTGCCCATGCCGCCGGCAATCATGATGGGTTTGTGATATCCGCGATATTGATTCGCTTCGCCGGTTTCGGCGGCTTGCTCAAAACTGCGGAAATAACCCGCAATATTAGGCCTGCCAAACTCATTATTAAACGCCGCGCCGCCAATTGGACCTTCCAACATGATGTCCAAAGCCGAAGCAATCCTGTCCGGCTTGCCATTATCCGTTTCCCAGGGTTGTTCGAAACCGGGGATTTTCAAATGTGACACACTAAAACCGGTCAAACCGGCTTTGGTTGCAGAGCCTCGACCGGTAGCCCCTTCGTCGCGGATCTCGCCACCCGAACCCGTCGCTGCACCGGGGTGTGGAGAAATGGCCGTCGGATGATTATGGGTTTCCACTTTCATCAAAATGTGCGCGTCTTCTTCAACATAGCCGTAAGCGTGACTATTTGCATCGCGAATGAATACTTGCGCCTCGTGCCCGGCAATCACAGAGGCGTTATCGCTGTAAGCCGAGAGAATATTTTGCGGGTTCAAGGTATGGGTGTTGCGAATCATCGCAAACAATGATTTGGCTTGTGCTTCGCCGTCTATTGTCCAATCGGCGTTGAAAATTTTATGGCGGCAATGTTCCGAATTGGCTTGAGCAAACATCATCAGCTCGACATCGGTAGGGTTGCGTCCCAGTTGGATGAAGCTGTCAGTCAGGTAATCAATCTCATCGGCAGACAAGGCCAAGCCTAACGTTGTATTGGCTTTTACCAGTGCCTCTTTACCCTGTTCAATGATGGCAACGGTTTGCAACGGCTTGGGATCGTGCTCGGCAAACAGGTCCAGTTGCGCCTCATCGGTTACGACCTGTTGAGTCATTCGGTCATGCAGCAACGAGGCTACTCTGTGCAGGTCATCGTTACTAAGCGGAACAGCACTACTGAATAGATATTCAACGCCGCGCTCAAGTCGTTTGACATGTGCAAGTCCGCAACGCTCGGCTATTTCCGATGCCTTGCTGGACCAGGGCGAGATCGTTCCCAATCGGGGCACAACCCACAATCGGCTGAGTGTCTGGTTATCCAGCTCAGCTACCGGGGGTGTCGCCATAGGTGTATAACCATAATCCAGCAAACGTTGCAACATTTGCATTTCTTCGCCTGCCAGGGAAGTCGGTTGCTTGTCTAGGCTATCCGAAGACTTTTGCATCTGTACAAAATGCACGAATCGAGCCGTTACCGTTTGGATGTTGC
This sequence comes from Methylomonas sp., assembly GCA_002928965.1. Classification (GTDB taxonomy): domain Bacteria; phylum Pseudomonadota; class Gammaproteobacteria; order Methylococcales; family Methylomonadaceae; genus Methylomonas. The sequence continues at coordinate 487,284 of PERU01000001.1, read as the reverse complement.
TATCCAACGTTTGTAACTGGTTCAGTAATTTTTCGATGCGAAACGATGAAAGTGCGGAAGTACCGGGAATTGTCAACATAGTGATCTTTAGCTAAATGGGTAAAGCGGTTTACAGAAAGCAGATGGCAAAAACTGACTTAGGCATGAGCATGAAATAACCAATATAAGTGTTCGGGGTGCGGATTTATCCACATAATGCGAATGAATTCGCACCTACCGTTGCCGAACTTGTTTCTGACATATTCCTTAGGATTTGGTGCAAATAACGTCCAGACATTATGGTCTTACCAAAGCACGGCTTACTCGTCCTTCCTTGACAAACAGGGGCTGGGGGAGATTCTTCAAATCAATCCTTCTCGGCCCCTTGCTTCGCTCTCCCCCCTTTTCAAGAGTCTGTCGTAAAAGCCCCCTCTCCTCGCGGGAGAGGGCTGGGGTGAGGGGAATATATAATGCAAACAGCTGATTTATATGCCCTCCTAACCTTCTCCCGGTGGGAGAAGGAACTGTTTCGACTTTTACGACAGCCTCTTCAAAGAGGGCGTTTATTTTTTGCGAAATCCTTACACGTGATCAATTTAAACCGTCTGCAACCTAGGTGCCTGTCCTAGGAGCCTGTCCGAGAATAGAGAACCTGCTACGGAAAAGCCCTTTTGGCCAGATTTCCCGCTCATTTTCGTTAAATAGCCCCACTATTCGCCTCAAATGATCAACAAATCTAACTCAAAATAGCTTTCCCTCGCGACGATTCCTATTCTCGGACAGGCTCCTAGACTATTCTTGTTTGGCAGTGTCTGACACCGGTGCTTCCGGGGTTTTCTGCTCTGCTGCCGCACCGGCTTCGGTAGGGGTATCATTCGTGGTTTGAGTGTCGCCGCCAGATTCATCAGAATTATCTTCCTGATTTTCAACCTGATTGATACCCTCGGTAATCAGCTTCAATAACGCATTGGCGGCAGAACTGGAGAGTAACTTACCTTCGTTATCACTGATAATGACCTCGCTCATTTGCGGGCTGAGACCATGTACGATGATGCGATATTCCTGTTCCTTGCTAGGATCATCCCCAAACATAAATTTGAATTCATCAAAAATACCCTCATCAGTGGCTTTGGTCGCATCTGGATCAAATTTTACATAAAAAAAGCCTTTATCGACGTTGCGCTCGATGATCTCGAGTTTTTGACGGGTCAAGGCCCTGCCGACCATACGTGTTGCGGGGATTTTGGCTTGGTCGATCTGCAGGCTGCTCGCACCATTGGCTATGCTGGCAGAGGATTGGGTCTCAGCGGCAGCTTGATTGCTGGGTGCAGCCGTCTCTGGCTCGGCCGATGAAGAGGATTGTTGGGGCGCATCGGCTTCAGGCGTAGCTGCAGCTGTAGGTGGTTGTGCGACGGTTGCAGCGGGTTCAGGTCGACTCAGACTTGCCATGCCCTTATGTTTCAAATCCTCCGGCACGATCAATTCAGGAATCTCGGAAGTAAATTGATAATCCCGTTCTTTATCCGGAAACCAGCTCTTGATGGTACTGCAAGCAGAAACACTGCATAACAGCACGCTGGCAACCAAACCGCGCCGAATCAGTTTTTTGTTCATGTTTATAAAACGCCTGCCTGCTGCATGGCAGCGCGAACAGTAGGGATGCAATCATCGGTTAGCCAAGTTAAAGGCAGGCGAATACCTTTACCCATCAAGCCCATTTCCGCTACGGCCCATTTCACCGGGATTGGGTTGGATTGAATGAATAAATCGTTATGCAAAGCAGTTAATCTGGCATCCAAAGCTTCGGCACTGCTCCGATCGCCGCGCATCGCCGCAGCCAGCATCTCACGCAGCGGCTTGGGCGCCACATTGCCGGTTACAGTGATGCTACCGTTGCCACCCAACAGACAAAATTCCAGGCTGGTAGCATCGTCGCCGGTGTAAATGGCAAAATCATCACCCGTCAGATCGCGGATTTGTTTAACGCGTTCCAGTTTACCGGTAGCTTCTTTAACACCCACTATATTGGCAATCTTGGCCAAACGCCCTACGGTTTCCGGTAACAGGTCACAGCCGGTACGACCGGGTACGTTATACAGAATCTGCGGAATAGCCACGGCTTCCGCGATAGCTTTGTAATGGAGATACAAACCTTCCTGAGTCGGCTTGTTGTAATAAGGGGTTACCAGCAAGCAGGCATGTGCGCCAGCTTCTTTGGCTCGCCGCGTTAAATGGATCGCTTCCCGGGTACAGTTCGCTCCGGTACCGGCAATGATGGGTAGTCGTCCTGCAGCAAACTCCACCACCTTTCTTATCACATGGCAGTGTTCGTCTTCATCCAGGGTAGCTGATTCACCGGTAGTCCCCACTGCGACTAAAGCATCCGTACCTTGCTCAACATGAAACTCCACCAGTCTTTTCAGACTTACCTCGTCCACTGCGCCGTCTTCAGTCATCGGGGTTACCAGAGCAACGATACTACCTTGAATCATGCAAATCTCTCGTCAGAATTTTTTACAAAACAGCTGGCATTATAGCAAGCTCGACAACAAAACCCAGCCTGTTAAATGCGTTGGCTGGCCAAAAAGCGATCAAAGGCATTCGAGAAATTCTGCACATCTTTAGCCCCCATGGCAGCCGGACCACCGGAGGCCAGTCCGCTGTCACGCATGCTTTCCATGAAATCGCGCATGGCTAACTTCTCACCAATGTTGTCTCGGTTATAGATTTCACCGCGCGGGTTAATGACAAATCCTTGGGCATTGATCACTTGCGCGGCCAAGGGAATGTCTGCCGTTATCACCAAATCACCCGGTTGCATGTGCTGCACAATATAGTCATCAGCTACATCAAACCCGCCACTCACCCTAATGGCGCGAATAAATTTAGAAGGAGGGGAACTGATCAATTGGTTGGCAACCAATAACACAGTAAACTGTCGCTTTTGTGCAGCCCGGAACAATACGGTTTTGATCAGATTCGGACAGGCGTCTGCATCCACCCAGATATTAAAACTCATGGTATGCGATCCGTTTTGGCGTAGCCCATGCTTTTTCGCACAAACCAGCCGTAGTAAAGGGCATAAGCCACCAAAAACACCAAATAACCTGACCAGAGAATGTCAGACACAAAATGACCGCCGGAGGTCATGCGGGTAAAGCCCATAATCCAGGCAAGGCTTAAAGTCAAAATCAAATAAAACACTTTATGGTTTTGCGATAAAAAATACATCACAAAAAACACATATCCCACAGAACAGTGGCCACACACAAAAGACTTGTCCGGTGTATCAGCTATTTTCAACGGCGGCACATAGACATAATCACCGCCAAACTGCTGGACATGTAATGGTCTTGGCCGCCCCCAATGATCTTTAAATATCAAATTAACCACTAAACCGGGACCAATGGCAATTACCAAAAGAATATATAACGCCCTGCGCCGAAATCGCCGGGTAAAGCTGTCAAAATGACCAATGATGTAAACCGCCAAAGCCACTAATCCGGCAATCACCGTCACCGGAAAAGCAAAGTCATATAATATTTTTACCGGCTGCCAATACTGATACGGCCATTGGGTTTCTGAATGATCTGGATAATAAAACAGTTCAGCCAACTGAATATCCAGGTTAGTCAGCCAAAACAACACAGTTGTAGTCAGCATAAAAAAACAGACAATCCACAATTCCCGTCTGGCGCGCTTAATTGTGCGTTGGGGCATTTAAATCCTTTAAACGAACGGAGGTTTTGATCATAGCAGGCCAGACTTTCAGATTTTCGCCTAAATAAACAAAATAAGCCGAATCGGGATTGCTGGGATTAGCCACTTGAGCAATAAATCTGAAATTCACAAAAGCATTTTTAAGCGCCTCCGGTACATCAGCTTCGGGTGTTTCACCAACAATAAAAGCATTTTTACCTACATGCTGCTCTGGGCCGGACCAGACTTCATACTGACTGGTGACCTGCCCGGACTCCTCAAAACGATACACCTGAGGATGATCCGGCAGATAAAAACCGAGCTCGCTGGCCAAGTATCGATGCCCCAGTGCGACCACAAAACTATCGGTCAGATCAGGCATAACCATCAAGCGTTCAAAATGCACATTAACCGCCATTTCCTGCCAGCTTTTAAAGCGTTTGGTGGGATCAAAAGCACTGTCTTTCAGTTGGGTGACTTGTAATACTAAAGGCAAAATATAGGTAACTACCACCATCAACAGCCCAACACCTAAGCCGATCTTGACCGTTCTGCTCCAGGCACCTGCCACCCACGATCCAGCCAGCAAGATCAAGCCGCTGATATAAAACGGCATCGGCCAGTTGCCCTGCACTTTTTGCAACAAACTCAACAGCAAAACACCTAATAACAGTAAAGGCCCCATCAACCACAAAAACCGTTGTTCGGCAGTCAGATGCCTGAAATTGAAACCGCCCTGTATACTGATGATAATGATCAACAAGCCAATAACAGGCGATAGCAACAACACTTGATACAACAGGAAATCCATCGCGTGCTGAAACTGCTTAATCAGACTGACCGGCTGATGATTACCAAAATGGTCTTTGCTGTGGCCAAACATGACCCAGTCGTGTTGCTGATTCCAAACCAGGATTGGCACGGCAGCCAGAAAAATCGGTAATAAATAAACCCAGAATTCGCGTTTCAGATAATGACGGCGGAGTGGATCAATAAATAAAAAAGCCAGCACCATCACCGGTAAGGCAATAGCAACCTGCTTGCTAAGCAAGGCGGCAGCACTTGCACATCCTGCCCAAAGCCAAGCGTTGGGATTGCCATCAAACAATGCCCGCCTTAGGTAATAAAGACTCATGATCCAGAAACAATAAAGCGGTGGATCAATGGTCATCAAAAAATTCGCCAGCACATTGATAGGCGTTGCCAGTATCAACAACAAAGCCAGCGCAGCGGCCCTTGCCCCATAAAAAGCTTTAGCTGTGGCGTGAAAATAACCCAAAAACACCGTACCTAACAGCAAGGTCGGTAATCGCACTACCGCCGTATAATCCCCTAACAACCAGGTAAAAATGCCAATTAACCAAGCGACCATGGGCGGCTTGCTGTAATAACACCAGTCCGGCTGCCGCGACCAGTCCCAGTAATAGCTTTCGTCACCAATCAGATTTAAGCCATTGCCCAATAAAAATCCACCCCGCAAAACCAGCAACGCCAATAGCAAGATAACCAAATGCGCATCAATCCAGCGTAGTGTTCTTTCCAGCATAGACCGTGTTACTCCAGTTTTTCCAGATAGTGCAATTGCAGTTGCAGACTGCGCTGACCTCGATACTCATTGATGTCTAATTTATAAACGGCATTGACTTTGCGACAACCCAGCCAGTTTTCCGGCTTGTCAGCAAAAAAGGCAATGGCATCAAACATCAGATTGCTGAAGGGTTGTTTCAGTACAAATTTTAAATGTTGTTTACCGACGATGCGACATTGATAGACATCAAACACGCCATCAAAAGCAGGTTCCGGAAAGGCTTGACCCCATATGGCTGCTTGCTGCAATTGTTCGGCAAAATCCAGTGTCAAATGCTGCCCATCGAGCTGTCCATCAGACCAGACTTTTTGCTCCAGATCGACTTGGCTCAATTTGGATGCTACTGCGTCAGCAAACAACAACGCAAAATGCGGATAATCATGCAATTTGATACTTAATCCGGCGGCCATGGCATGACCACCGAATTTATTCAGCAATTGCGGATGTTCGGCGGCAATATCGCTCAATACATCACGAATATGCACGCCGTTAATAGAGCGTGCAGAACCCTTTAGCTCGCCATTATCGGCGGGAGCAAAAGCAATGACCGGTCTGTGCAGCCTATCTTTGATCCGCGAAGCTAAAATACCAATCACACCCTGGTGCCAGCTGGCATCGTATAAACACACACCGGCGGGCACATGCTTTTCATCCAGGGCTTTCATGTCTGCCAGCAAGGCCATGGCCTCGTTTTTCATGTGCCCTTCCACCTCCTTGCGATCCTGATTCAACACATCCAGTTGTTCAGCAATGTCTTTAGCCAATTGCGCATCTTCGGTCAACAGACATTGAATACCCAACGACATGTCGTCCATCCGACCAGCGGCATTCAAGCGTGGAGCCACCGAAAAACCTAAATCAGCAGCCTGAATGCCATGCAATTGTCGAGCGGCAATTTCGACCAATGCTTTAATGCCCGGTTGGCATTGCCCTGAACGAATCCGCAACAATCCCTGGTGGACCAAAATACGGTTGACCTGATCCAGTGCCACCACATCCGCCACCGTACCAAGCGCTACATAGTCGAGCAATTGCGCTAAATTGGGCTCCTGAAGGTGATTTTTTTCAAACCAATGTAATTCACGCAAGCGAATACGCAAGGCCATCAATACATAAAACATCACGCCTACGCCGGCGATATTGCCACTAGGAAATTTTTGGCCGGGTAAATTGGGATTAACGATGGCATCGGCTGCCGGCAATTCGTGACCCGGTAAATGATGATCGGTAATCAAAACCTGAATGCCAGCTGCTTTGGCGGCATAAACGCCTTCAAGACTGGAAATACCGTTATCGACGGTGAGAATGATGTCCGGTTGCTGTTGTTTGACCAGCTCGACAATTTCCGGTGTCAGGCCATAGCCATATTCAAAGCGGTTCGGCACCACAAAATTAAGCTTTTGCAATCCCAACAACGCCAAGCCTTTGATGGCTAATGCGCAACTGGTCGCACCATCGGCATCAAAATCCGCCACTACCGTCAGAGACTTTTGGGTTTTGATGGCCTGTATCAGATGCTCGACCATGCCCTGCATACCGCTTAACAACCACGGCGAGGGCAGTTTGGCTAAACTGCGTTCCAATTCGTCGGCTTGCTGAATGCCGCGACTTTTGAAAATAGCCTGCAATACCGGGTCAATATCGGCCAGCAGAGTATTCGCAGCTGGTTGAGGACGCTGCGCAATGATTTTTTTGACGCCTTGCAGATACATGTCAAATCATAAAAAAGCCGGCAAACGCCGGCTTTAGAGTATTCATCCAGGCGATTACATCGAGTCCAGGATGGCTTTCTTCACCGCATCCAGGGTGGCGTCTATCGTCACCGGATGCGCGTCTTTACATTGGCTGATGGCAATATCAGGATCTTTGATGCCGTTGCCGGTCAAGGTACACACAATGGTGCTGCCTTCAGGGATATTGCCGTTACCAATGTCGTGCAAAGCCCCAGCAAGGGAAGTCGCAGACGCCGGTTCACAGAAGATGCCTTCAAATTGCGACAACATCTTTTGTGCAGCCAGAATCTGTTGATCGGTAAACGACTCAAACCAACCGCCGGATTGCTTTTGCGCTGTCCAGGCTCCATCCCAGGATTGAGGATGACCGATACGAATCGCTGTGGCAACGGTCTCGGGATTATCGACCATCGCACGGCCCACAAAAGGTGCTGCGCCTGCCGCCTGATAGCCGCACATGACCGGACGTTTTTTGGTGACCGCTTTATGGGTGGCGGTATCCGTAGAATATTCCTTATATCCTTTCCAATAGGCCGTAATATTACCGGCATTGCCTACGGGCAGACAGTGGAAATCAGGGGCATCACCCAAGGCATCGACGATTTCGAAGGCGGCGGTTTTCTGACCATCAATACGGAATGGATTGATGGAATTGACGATGGTCACCGGTGCATGAGCAGAAATTTGCTTAACAATCTCCATCCCGGCATCAAAATTGCCATTGATCTGAATGATCTGCGCGCCATACATTAAAGTTTGCGCCAGTTTACCCAGAGCAATTTTACCGTCCGGAATCAGCACAAACGCCTTGATACCTGCCCTGACGGCATACGCGGCAGCAGCGGCCGAGGTATTGCCGGTCGATGCGCAGATAATCGCCTGACTGCCCTCTTCCACCGCTTTGGTGACCGCCATGGTCATGCCGCGATCTTTAAACGATCCGGTAGGGTTTAATCCCTCGAATTTGACGTAAATATCGACGTCCTTGCCAATCAATCGGGGAATATTTTGCAATTGGATCAACGGGGTGTTGCCTTCGCAAAGACTGATCAGCCGGGTATCAGCGGAAACCGGCAAGCGGTCGCGATAACGTTCGATGATACCTGTATAACGAGTTGGGTTGGCCATGTTTTATCCTAAAGTTTCCAAGCGAATTCGCGCCACTTTGCCGCTGACGGTATCCAGCGCTTCAATGGCCGCAATCGCAGCGTTCATTTCTTTTTCTAAGGTTAATTGGGTCAGCATGATGATGGGTACAGAAGCTTCACCTTTGGGCGGTTCTTTCTGGATCAGTGCTTCGATACTAATGTTATGCGCCGCCAGAATTCGGGTCACATCGGCCAGCACACCGGGTTTGTCTTCAGCCGTTAAGCGCAGGTAATAAGCGGTCTTGATGCGTTCTGCCGGTAATACCGGAATATCAGCCATCGCATTGGCTTGAAAGGCCAGATGCGGCACCCTGTTTTCCGGGTCACTGGTCATCGCACGCACCACATCCACTAAATCCGCAACCACTGCAGACGCGGTGGGCTCTGCGCCGGCACCGGCCCCGTAATACAAGGTTGGTCCCACAGCATCGCCACAGACTAAAACCGCATTCATCACGCCGTCGACATTGGCAATCAGCCGACGTTTCGGAATCAGGGTGGGATGCACACGCAACTCGATACCATCCTCGGTTTTACGGGCAATACCCAGGTTTTTGATCCGATAACCCAATGCTTCGGCGTATTCCACATCCAGACGAGTAATTTGGGTAATGCCTTCGGTAAAAACTTTATCAAATTGCAGCGGGATCCCAAATGCAATCGAGGCCAGAATGGTCAGCTTGTGACCGGCATCAATGCCTTCCACATCAAAAGTTGGGTCGGCTTCGGCATAACCGAGCGCTTGAGCTTCTGCTAAGACATCCGCGAAATCCCGACCTTTGTCGCGCATTTCGGTGAGAATAAAGTTACCGGTGCCATTGATAATGCCTGCCAGCCATTTGATTTGATTACCTGCCAGACCTTCCCGGATGGCTTTGATAATAGGAACGCCGCCGGCAACAGCCGCTTCAAACAATACCATCACACCTTTTTTACTGGCTTCGGCGAAGATTTCGTTACCGTGCAAAGCAATCAGCGCCTTGTTGGCGGTAACCACATGTTTGCCATTGGCAATAGCTGTCAGTACTAATTGTTTGGCCAGATCATAGCCGCCAATCAGTTCCACTACGATGTCAATGTCGGGGTCATTGACAATTTCAAAAGGATCGGCTGTCAGCACAATGCCCTGCGTGTCGCAAATACGTTGTAACGAAAGATTGCGTGCCGACGCGCGGGTAACGGTGATTTCCCGCCCTGCACGACGGGCGATTTCCTCGGCATTCCTTTTCAACACATTGACCGTACCACCACCAACGGTCCCTAACCCTAAAACACCTACTTTTACCGGCTTCAAAGCTGACTCCTAGCGTTAAACCAAAATGGATGGCAATTATATGACGTTGTCTTTTTTCAACATATTGCGAATGCTACGCAACGCTTGCCGGGTACGGTGTTCGTTTTCGATCAAACTGAAGCGAATGTGATCATCGCCATGCTGACCGAAACCGATGCCCGGCGAAACGGCCACTTTGGCATCAATGATCAGTTTTTTAGCAAATTCAATTGACCCCATTTCCCGATAAGCTTGCGGAATTTTGGCCCAGACAAACATGGTAGCTCTGGGTTTTTCGACATGCCAGCCCATGGCGTTCAAACCATCGCATAGCACATCACGGCGGGACTGATACATGTCGCAGATTTCCTTGACGCAATCCTGCGGCCCTTCCAACGCAGCAATGGCTGCTACCTGAATTGGTGTAAAGGTTCCATAATCCATATAGGATTTAATCCGGGTCAAGGCTGCGACCAGGGTAGGATTGCCACACATAAAGCCAACCCGCCAGCCCGGCATGTTGTAGCTTTTAGACAGCGAGAAGAATTCAACTGCAATGTCTTTGGCACCTTCCACCTGCAAAATCGAAGGCGCCACATAACCATCAAACACGATGTCGGCATAGGCAATATCATGTACCACCCAGATATTGTGTTCTCTACAAATTGCCACCACTTTCTCGAAGAAATCCAGCTCGACACATTGACAGGTCGGATTGCCTGGAAAATTCAGAATCAGCATTTTCGGTTTGGGCCAGCATTCGGCAATGCCTTTTTGCAGTTCCTCGAAAAAATCAACACCGGGTGTCAACGGCACATGCCGTATATCAGCACCGGCAATCACCACACCATACGGGTGAATCGGATAAGCCGGGTTGGGTACCAGTACCACATCGCCGGGACCCAAGGTAGCCAGCGCCAAATGCGACAAACCTTCTTTGGAACCGATCGTGACGATGGCTTCGGTAGTGTAATCCAGATCCACATCAAATCGACGTTTGTACCAACCGCAAATGGCTTTGCGTAATCTGGGAATGCCCTTGGAAACCGAATACCGGTGAGTCTCGCCACGTTGCGCCACTTCGACCAGTTTGTCGACAATATGTTGCGGGGTGGGTTGGTCGGGATTACCCATGCCCAAATCGATAATGTCCTCACCTTCCGCTCGTGCTTTGGCTTTCAGTTCATTGACAATGTTAAAAACGTAAGGCGGCAAACGGCTGATGCGATGAAATTCTTCCATTAATGACTCTTGTGATTCAGGATTGAAGACGACGGGTGAACAAAGTGGGCTAAGGTACTGGGGTTATTGAACGTTGTCAATTTCAGAAAATGCTGATGGCATAATTTAGAGGTGCAACAAATTGCACCTCTAAATTAATCAATTTATGCAAATGGACTTTCCAAAACAATAGTTTCATTACGATCCGGTCCGGTAGACAGGATGGTCACTTTTACCCCGACCAATGTTTCAATACGGGCAATATACGCTTTGGCATTTTCAGGCAGTTGCTCAAAATCCGTAACGCCCGCAGTAGTGCCGCTCCAACCCGGCATTTCTTCAATGATGACTTCACAGGCGGCATATTGATCGGCACCCAATGGGGCGGTTTCGGTCACCACGCCGTTTATTTTGTAAGCCGTGCAAATACCGATTTTGTCCAGACCATCCAACACATCCAGCTTGGTCAAACAAATGCCGCTCAAACTATTCAATTGAGCGGATTTACGCATAGAAACCGCATCAAACCAGCCGCATCTCCGTTTTCGGCCTGTAGTGGCTCCAAATTCGTGGCCTTTGACACCCAGATGCTCGCCATAACTATCATGCAGTTCCGTCGGGAACGGTCCATTGCCGACCCGCGTCGAATAGGCTTTAGTGATACCCAAAACATAGTCGATAGCCAATGGACCCACGCCGGTGCCGGTAGCGGCGCCGCCTGCCGTGGTATTGGATGAAGTGACATAAGGATAAGTACCGTGATCGATATCCAGCAATGCCCCTTGTGCACCTTCAAACAGGATATTGTTGCCTTGCTCCTGAAACGCCTGCAGTTCTTCACCCACATCGGACAGCATCGGCTTGATCATCTCACCCAGTTCCAGGGTATTTTGCAATATCTGATCGTAATTGACGGGTTCAGCCTGATAGTAATTGACCAGCATGAAATTGTGATAATCAATTAAATCTTTCAGACGTTTGGCAAACTCTTCACCGTTCAATAAATCGCCGGCGCGTAAGCCACGTCTAGCCACCTTATCTTCATAAGCAGGACCAATACCCCGACCGGTAGTGCCGATGGCTTTGCTGCCGCGGGCTTTTTCGCGTGCCTGATCAATTGCCACATGCACGGGGAGAATCAATGCGCAGGCTTCGCTGATTTTCAGGCGATTTCGGACTGGTACGCCGGAATTTTCCAGAATCTTAATCTCTTTAAGCAATGCTTCCGGGCATAGCACTACACCATTGCCTATCATGCATTGCACGCCTTCACGCAGTACACCCGATGGAATCAGGTGCAATACGGTTTTCTCACCATTGATGACCAAAGTATGACCTGCATTGTGGCCGCCTTGAAACCGCACTACAGCAGCAGCTTGCTCGGTCAACAGATCAACCAGTTTGCCTTTTCCTTCGTCACCCCATTGTGTGCCAATTACAACAACATTTTTACCCATATTTTTTCCAATCTTAAATAAATGCTTTCGCCCACAACTACCCTAACGGGTATATAGGACATTTGAACGACTAGACAATGGGGGTAACAACCCATTGTTGATTTTGTTTGATTAATATCGCCTCGCAACCCAGCTGCTCTGCCTCACCCTGCTGCCCAGGCAGTTGCCGGATGACGCGAGTACCAGAGGCTCTTAAATCTCTGATCACTTGTGACAGGTCGGCATCGTCAACTGCAGGTGCATAGACGTTTTGAGCGTGTTTAGCGACATCGCCACCGAGCAATGAAACCAATACCTTCAAATCCGCACTAAAACCGGTTGCCGGTCTGGCACGTCCAAACACAGCCCCGATATTATCGTACCGGCCGCCACGGGCGATTTCTTTGCCGATGCGGGGCACGAATGCCGCAAACACCATGCCGGTGTGGTAATGATAGCCGCGTAATTCTGCCAAATCGAAACTAACGGTTAATGCGGGATAATCGCGTTTTAATTTTTCGGCAATCGCCTGTAAATCTTGCAGGGCAGTTTGAATGCCAGCGTCCACTGCACCCAATAAATCCAAAGCTTTAAGCAATACATCAGCATCACCGTTCAATTTTGGCAAGGCATTGAAGATGGCTTTAAAATTGCCGCTAATATCAAACTCTGTAACCAACTCGGCAAGTTCGGTGCGGGCTTTGCGCTGCAGCACATCGAACAATTCTGCTTCCTGCTGCTGATTCAAGCCGGCCTGTTCTACCAAAGCGCGATAAATGCCTACATGCCCCATATCCAGATGCACGTTTTGTACACCGCTGATGGCCAACATTTCCAGCATTAACTGGATGACTTCGTAATCGCTTTCAATTCCGGCATGACCGTATAGTTCGGCGCCGATTTGCATTGGACTGCGGGTTTTTTCCAATGGGTCGCCCAATGTATGTAAAACAGTACCGGTATAACAAAGACGGGTTGGCCACTCATGCTTGAGATTATGCGCGTCGATACGGGCGACTTGTGGCGTCATATCGGCACGTACACCCAACATTTCACCACTTAATTGATCGGTTAATTTGAAGGTTTGTAAATCCAGATCGTGTCCGGATCCGTGCAACAATGAATCCAGAAAATCCACAAACGGGGGAATAACCAGCTGATATCCCCAGCAATCAAACGTATCCAGCAAAGTACGACGCAGACTTTCCAATTGCATCGCCTGTTCGGGCAATACCTCGGTAATGCCTTCGGGTAATAACCAAGAGTCTTTTTTATGCCCTTGAGGGTAGTTGTGCATTTTTCTTTATCCCAATCGCAGAAAACGCCCCACATAGCGGAGCGTTTTTCTGCAGCGTTTCGAATGATTTGACTTATTTCTGATGCTTGAAGAATTTGAAGAAATCAGAATCAGGTTCCAGCACCATAATGTTACCGGATTTACCCAAGCTTTGTTTATAGGCAATCATACTACGGTAAAAGGCATAAAAATCCTGATCTTCACTATAGGTTTTTGCAAACACTTCGGCAGCTTTGGCATCACCTTCACCGCGTAATACCTCAGAATCACGATAAGCATTGGCCAAAATGATTTCCCGTTGCTTATCGGCATCAGCACGAATCCGCTCAGCCGCTTCGGAACCTTGCGATCGAAACTCACGCGCAACCCTCGCACGTTCGGCTTCCATACGCTGATAAACAGAAGTGCTGACTTCGTTGGGTAAATCGATGCGCTTAACCTGCACATCGACAATGCTGATACCCAGCTTCAAGGCATGCGGAGTCACATTGGTAATCAGTGCATCACGAATCACGCTGCGATCGGTTGACACCAACTGCTTGATTTCACGCTTGCTGAATTCGCTGCGGAAAGCATCCTTAATGATCTGATCCAGCCGGATATTGGCCTGAGCCGCATCACCTGCTACCGAAGTATAAAAAGTTTTAACATCGGCAATCCGCCATTTTACAAAGGAGTCAACGATAACGTTTTTCTTTTCTGCGGTCAGAAAACGCTCCGGGGTAGAATCCATGGTTAAAATACGCGCATCAAATTTCTTGACGTTGTTAATGAACGGCAATTTTAAATGTAAGCCCGGTTTGAAATCATAAGCAACAATTTCACCCAGTTGAAACTTAATGGCGCGTTCCGTTTCTGCGACGGTAAACACAGACATCGACAAGATGACAACCAATGCGCCTACGCCAACTATTATCTTATTTACCATCTTAGCGTCCTCTCATATCGCGTTCACGACTAGACGCGCGAACATCGGTTTTGATTTCTTTTATAGGCGGGGTCGTTAGTGATAAAGGTTCATGCGCCACAGTCGAGGCAGCAGGTGCTTCCACAACAACTTTATTGGATAACTTATCCAGCGGTAAATACATGATGTTGTTACCCCCTTTTACATCCACCAAAATATTGTTGGAACGTTCCAATACGGATTCCATTGCTTCGATGTACATACGTTGCTTGGTAACAGCCGGGGCTTTTTTATACTCCGTCATCAATTGTGCAAAACGACTGACATCACCATTGGCCCGGGCAATCACTTTTTCCTTATAACCTTCTGACTCCTGCACGATACGGGAGGCAGCACCGCGAGCCTTAGGTACCACATCATTGGAGTACGCTTCAGCTTCGTTGATCAGGCGCTGTTTGTCTTCTCGCGCTCGGATAGCATCTTCAAAGGCACCTTGCACCTGTTCCGGTGGCTGGGCATCTTGTAAATTGACGCTGGTGACAATAATCCCCGTTTTATAGGCATCCATCACCGACTGTATCTCGGATTTGACCGCCAAGACTATCTCACTGCGGCCTTCAGTCAACACAAAATCCATGTTGTTGGCACCAATAACGCCACGTTGCACGCTTTCGGTGACCTGTTTCAAGGTCGAACTAGGATCCAGAACATTAAAGGCATAATCTTTGGCGTCTTTGACCTGATATTGCACAGCCAGCCTGACATCGACGATATTTTCGTCTTTGGTCAACATCATGGCTTCTTTGGGGACAGAACCCATAGCCTGACCACTGCCGGAACGGTAGCCCACTTCAATAAAACGCTGCTGTTCAACGTTAATGATTTGGACTTGTTCAATCGGGGCGGGTAAATGCCAGTTAAGACCTGGTGTTGTGGTGTCCACATAGGCGCCAAAACGCGTCACTACACCACGGGTACCTTCGTCGACCGTATAAAGTCCGCTCAAACTCCACAGAACCACAGCACCTGCTGCCAGATAACCCAGCCCTTTCATGCCTGCACCGTCGGAAGAACCTCCGCCACTGCCACCGAAAATACCACCTAACTTATCCTGTAAGGAACGAATCACTTCATCCAGATCAGGTGGACTGTTTTTATCATTACGACCACTCCAGGGGTCTTTTTTATCACCACCGGGTTCATTCCAAGACATACCAAACACTCCAAATCGGTTTGTTAACTTCATTCACTCGTTGTTGCGATAAAACGCCGAAGCATCACGCACAATCAAGTAAACCATTCTATCGTAAAATCGCAATTTCCGGGCAAGAAACTAGGTTATGTCCGCCTCAGCAAGCTGATATTTGGCGACATCCTCAACCCTGATCTCTTTTAATAAGCCAAGATTTTTAGGATCAATTTCTATCGTCAGTTCGCAATCGCCATATTCATCCATTGCCTCATCGATAATCCGCACCAAACCAAACCATTTGGACTTGAGACCCAACTGACCGGCAGGTAAAAAGCACTTTTTGATCAGCTTGCTACTGGCAAACAACTCATTCAGTGCCTGTTGCAACAAGTCGCAACCATTACCGGTTTGCGCAGAAATCCAAACACTGTGCGGTTTGCCATCATCGGCGTAATCAATGTGCGGCGATACGCTATCCAACAAATCGATTTTATTGAAAATCCGTAACTGGGGGATTTTGCCGGCGTCAATATCGTTTAACACCTGATTGACCTGAAAGATGGTGTCATCCCTATCCTCGGCATGCGCGTCAATCACATGCAGCAATAAATCGGCTTCAGCCGCTTCCTGCAAGGTGGACCGAAAAGCGGCCACCAGCTCATGCGGCAAATGCCTGATGAAACCTACTGTGTCCGCCAAAATCACTTCTCCACCATTACTCAACGGCAGGTGTCGTAATGTCGGATCTAACGTGGCAAACAACTGATCAGCCGCATAAATACCTGCTCCAGTCAGAGTGTTAAACAAGGTTGATTTGCCGGCGTTGGTGTAACCCACCAAGGAAACAGTGGGAATTTCGGCTTTTTTGCGTTTGCTACGACCTTGATGACGCTGCTTCTGGACTTTTTCCAGACGCTGCTGGATTTGTTTGATCCTCACTGCCAGCAAACGACGATCAGTTTCCAACTGAGTTTCACCCGGTCCACGTAAACCGATACCGCCCTTTTGTCGCTCCAAATGTGTCCAACCCCGGATCAAGCGTGTCGACAAATGTTTGAGCTGAGCCAGTTCGACCTGCAACTTGCCTTCGAAGGTCTGGGCGCGCTGGGCAAATATATCCAAAATCAACCCGTTACGATCAACCACCCTCACTTCCAACGACTTTTCCAGATTACGTTGTTGGCTGGGTGATAACGGGTGATTGACGATGATGATGTCGGCTGCAAATTCCGCAACAGCCTCTTTGACTTCTTCCAGCTTGCCTTTGCCGACGAAATATTTGGGATCAGGCTTTTGTCGGCTGCCTGTCACAACATGGATGGGCTGGGCACCTGCAGACTTGGTGAGTTCTTTCAGCTCGTCGAGATCTTCCTGTCCGACTTGCAAATTCAGATGAACGAGAATGGCTCGTTCACCTGCCTCGGGACGTTCAAACAAACAAAGACCTCTTAGCTCTCATCACTGGAATCGCTGTCGCGATGCATAGTGACATTTTTGCTGGGCACGATAGTGGAAATAGCGTGTTTATAGACCATCTGATTGACAGTGTTTTTCAACATCACTACATATTGATCGAACGAATCAACCCGGCCTTGCAACTTGATACCGTTCACCAAAAAAATGGACACAGGCGTATGCTCTTTACGTAGAGCATTCAAAAAACTATCCTGCAAGTTCTGCGCTTTCGACATCCTCTTTCTCCTTATTATTGTTCAGGCTGCGGTTATACATTACCTGCTATACCTGTTGATTTCAACACACTACATTCGGGACTAAATCCCACACATTAAAACAGTTGGGACTGAGTCAGCCATTTTCAAGCCCAATCTAGCTTGAAAAGTTAAATTGACCATTCATCCGAATCGACTTCGATACTTAACCCTAGCAGCCTATTAAGGATTTCGCCAAAAATAACCCCCCCTCTTCTGTAAAGGGACATTGAGGGAGATTTATTTAGCAACCTCCCCCAACCAAGATGACCGAGTAAAGCGTACTTTGGTAAGGCAAAATTTCTGGAGGTTATTTGCAACCCAATCCTAAGCAATCTTTTTGTACTTGATACGACGCGGATTATCCGCATCAGTTCCCAAACGACGATGCCTATCTTCTTCGTAATCGGCGTAATTGCCTTCAAACCAGACCACTTCGCTATCGCCTTCAAAAGCCAGCATATGCGTTGCAATCCGGTCCAAAAACCACCGGTCATGCGAAATAACCACCGCACAACCCGGGAAAGCCAACAAGGCTTCTTCCAACGCCCGCAAGGTTTCAACGTCCAGATCGTTGGTCGGTTCGTCGAGCAGTAACACATTACCGCCGCTTTTCAACAATTTGGCCAGATGCACACGATTGCGTTCACCACCGGACAATTCACCAATACGCTTTTGCTGATCGCCGCCTTTGAAATTGAAGCGCCCCAAATAAGCCCGAGACGGTGTTTCGTATTTACCGACAGTAATCACATCCAAACCATCTGACACTTCTTCCCAGACAGTTTTATTGTTGTCCATGTCATCACGCAACTGGTCCACGTAGGACATTTGCACAGTTTGACCCATGACAATGTCGCCGGAATCCGGCTGTTCAAAACCAGCCATCATCCGAAACAACGTGGTTTTACCCGCGCCGTTTGGACCAATAATGCCGACAATGCCACCCGGCGGCAATTTAAAGCTCAAATCATTGATCAGCAGCCTATCGCCAAAACCTTTGCTGATGGTGTTGGCATCAATGACCACATCACCCAGCCGGGGTCCGGGCGGAATATAAATTTCCTGGGTTTCATTGCGTTTTTGCACTTCCACAGAAGACAACTCGTCAAAACGCGCCAGACGCGCTTTACTCTTAGCATGCCTGCCTTTCTGATTGGATCGTACCCACTCCAACTCCGCTTTCATGGCTTTCTGGCGTGAACTTTCCTGCTTTTCCTCTAGTTCCAGCCGTTTTTCCTTTTGTTCCAGCCAGGACGAATAATTACCTTCCCAAGGTATGCCCATGCCACGGTCCAACTCCAGAATCCAGCCGGCCACGTTATCCAGGAAGTACCGGTCATGCGTTACTGCCACGACTGTACCTGTGTAATCATGCAGAAAACGCTCCAACCAGGCTACCGATTCGGCATCCAAATGGTTAGTTGGCTCATCCAGCAATAACATGTCAGGTTTGGATAACAGCAAACGGCACAATGCCACACGACGTTTTTCACCACCAGACAGCTTAGAAACATCGGCATCCCAGTCCGGCAAGCGCAACGCATCGGCGGCTATTTCCAGGGTGCGATCCAAATTGTGGCCATCGCATGCATTGATAATATCTTCCAGCCTGGCTTGATCCGCTGCCAATTTATCAAAATCCGCGTCCGGGTCAGCATAAGCTGCATATACGGCATCCAATTGTGCCAAAGCATCTTTAATGTGTTGCACAGCCTCTTCGATATTACCGCGCACGGTTTTGCTCAGATCAAGCTGCGGTTCTTGCGGCAAATAACCAATGTTGATGCCTTTAAGGGGGATTGCCTCACCTTCAATTTCTTTATCGACACCGGCCATGATGCGCAACAGTGTGGATTTACCGGAGCCATTCAGGCCTAACACACCAATTTTGGCGCCTGGGAAAAACGATAGCGATATATCCTTGAGGATATATTTTTTGGGCGGCACAATCTTGCCAACCCGATTCATAGAAAAAATATATTGCGCCATTACATTAACTGTGTTGATTTTAAACGGATTTTATTTTTTACAAACTTTCTGACCAACCAATAGACTCAATCCGAACCAGCCAAGTCAGCAAGCAGGAGCAAGTAGTGATATTTATTATACCGGCTCATTCCAAAAGGGCTAATGTAATAACACCGGTCGGCTTTCAATTACAACGCCCCTTCATAAGGTTGACATGGATTAAGCCACCGCTTTTAGCCGGCTTTATCATGACATTGACTTACAAATTCAGCCTGACATATAGAACAGATGCGCACCAGTCTTTGGTGTTAAGATCATGATCCAGTTTATCCATTCACATACACTAATGCCCAAATCCATGGCCTGCAAACTTGCCAGTTACACTCTAATAGGCCCGGCTCGACTCGTCACTGGCAGCTCTTGCAGGCTGAGCCAGTCCAAGTTTGCCCGGCGTAACCTATCGGCGAGTCCAGGGCGCATCCAATTTAAGGGCCGGGTTAACAACTAGTGGAACCCTCTCACACGATTCAATACCCAGCTCGATCAAAATCCGCTCCAGTGATAATCGGTATCGGCGCATCGGCAGGCGGATTAGAAGCAATCGAAGAGTTTTTATCGCATGTACCCGCACTCTGCGGTGCTGCATTTGTAGTCATTCAACATCTTGATCCAACTCATAAAGGCTTATTGCCCGAATTACTCGGACGAATCACTCCTATGAAGGTTGCTCAGGCAACTGAAGGCATGCAGATAAAGCCCAATTGCGTTTATGTAATACCCCCCAATAAAGATCTGTCCATTCAGCACGGCAAACTGCATTTGCTCGAACCGACTGCATCCAGAGGCTTGCGACTGCCGATCGACTTTTTCTTCACATCCCTGGCCAAGGCCCAACCGGGACAAGCAATCGGTTTAGTTTTATCCGGCATGGGGTCCGATGGCACGCTTGGCTTAACAGCCATCAAAGAAAATGGCGGTTTTGCCGGCGTACAAACACCAGAGTCTGCCAAGTTTGATGCCATGCCGCGCAGTGCGATTGATGCAGGTCTAGCTGACTTTGTAGCTCCCCCCGACAAACTGTGGGTACAGATAGCCAATCGCCTCAACCATGATCACCCGGCTAAGGTTGACATTGATTCGCCCGACGACATGCCAGTCAAAACCCAAAACGCATTGGATGACATTATCCTGCTGCTTCGGGAGCATACCGGCAATGACTTTTTACTGTATAAAAAAAGCACCATCTATCGCAGAATTGAACGCCGTATGGCTTTGCATCAATTCGATACCATTGCCAAATACGCGGGTTATCTGCGCGAAAACTCCCAGGAACTGGATTTACTGTTCAAAGAATTACTGATTGGCGTCACCCATTTTTTTCGCGATACCGGCGTCTGGGAAACGTTGAAAAGTCAAGCGATCCCAGCCTTACTGGCTGAATATCCCGTGGGCAAGGAATTGCGTGCCTGGGTGCCGGCTTGCTCGACAGGTGAAGAGGCTTATTCGTTGGCAATTTTATTTAAAGAGGTGTTGGAACAAAGCGCTTTACAACAACGATTCAAGCTACAAATCTTTGCTACCGATCTGGATCAGGATGCGATCGAGCAAGCCCGCAGAGGCTTTTATTCAAGCGCCATTGCTGCAGATGTCACCCCCGAGAGGCTGGCCCGATTTTTCGATACTGAAGACAACGGTTACCGGATCAGCAAGGAAATTAGAGAAATGGTGGTATTTGCCACCCAAAACATCATCATGGACCCGCCATTTACCAAGCTCGACTTACTAAGCTGCCGTAACTTGCTGATTTACTTTGGTCCTGAATTGCAAAAGAAACTGATTCCATTGTTTCATTATTCGCTGGTGAAACAGGGCATTTTGCTGTTGGGGAATGCTGAGACCATTAATCACTTCTCAACCTTGTTTGCCACTATCGACAGTCAATCACGACTCTATAGACGCCTGGAACAATCGCCCTCTTCTGCTGACATCGATTTTCCGACCAAATACATTTCCGTGACCGCCATGACGCAGCCTGAACCCCAGACATCCAAATCACCTGTCAATTTACAAGCGCTGGTAGATCAGTTGTTGTTGCAGCATTTTGCTCCGGCTGCGGTGGTGGTAAATAAAGATGGCGATATTCTGTACATCAATGGACGCACCGGAAAATACCTGGAACCAGCCGCAGGCAAAGCCAACTGGAACATCCACGCCATGACCAGAGACGGCCTGCGCCATGAACTGGTCAGCGCGCTGAACAAAGCTCAACGCCAAGCCGAGGCAGTTTTCCTGCCCGGATTAACAGTGGGCACCAATGGCAGCACGCAAACCATTAATCTTACCGTGCAAGCCATTAACGACCCTGAACCCTTGCGCGGCATGCTGATCGTGGTTTTTGCCGATGTAACCACGCCAGTAACACGCAAACGCTCTCGCAAACCGGCTGATGCCGAACAGCAGGCTCTGCTGATGGAGTTACAACAGGCCAAAGAAGGGTTACAGGTGATGCGCGAAGAAAAGCAAACCTCTCAAGAAGAACTCAAATCAGCCAATGAAGAGTTGCAATCCACCAATGAGGAATTGCAATCCACGAACGAAGAGTTGACAACCTCCAAGGAGGAAATGCAATCGTTGAACGAGGAATTGCAAACGGTCAATGCGGAACTGCAAATCAAAGTAACCGATTTATCATCGGTGAACAACGATATGAACAACCTGCTGAATAGCATGGAGATTGCCACGGTATTTTTGGACAACACCCTAAACATTCGCCGCTTTACCAGCCACGCCACCCGTCTGTTCAAATTGATTATCTCCGACGTGGGACGGCCTTTGACGGACATTGTCAGTGACCTGAACTACCCTCAATTACATCAGGATGCCCAGGATGTGTTGAGAACCTTGGTATTTGTCGAGAAACAGATCAACACCTATGATGAACGTTGGTACAAAGTGCGAATAATGCCGTACCGCACCCAGGACAACGTAATTGATGGCGTGGTCATCACCCTGATAGACATTACCGAAACCAAGCAATTGGAAGACCAATTGCGGAGTGTGTCACGATGAAAAAACCGGCAGATGCCCTCATCGACTCTAACCAACTTCGGGAGCGTGCCGAGCAAATAGTGGCAGCGCAGCCGGCATTGGAAGCAGTTAGTCAAGACAATGATAAACGATTGTTGCATGAGCTACAGGTCCACCAAATCGAGTTGGAGATGCTCAATGAAAATCTGCGCCAATCACAAATGGAGCTGGAGAAATCATGGGCGCGTTATCACGATCTCTATGAGTTGGCACCTGTAGGCTATTTGAGCTTGAATGATAATGACTTGATAGTGGACGCCAATCGGACAGCCAGTAAACTGCTGGGCCGGCTAAAAAAATCCTTGCTGGAGTATCCTCTCACACGCTTTATCGTCAGGGACGATCACGATATTTACTACGCGCACCGCAAACAGTTAGTAAAGACAGGGAAAGCCCAGCAAATGGAACTTCGCCTAACCCAAGCGGGTGCCACGTCTTATTGGGTGCGATTGGAAATGAACCGCACCCTGGATATGGATGCCAATCCGGTTCTACGGGTGATACTGAGCGACATCAACGAACAAAAATCCAATGACGAATATTTACGCCAAGCGGCAGCGATGTTTGAGGCTACCCGCGAAGGCGTGATGATCACCGATGCGCAAACCAGGATTCTGGTCGTCAATCGCCGATTCTCCGAACTGACCGGCTATTCAGCTTCGGAAGTGATTGGCATGACCCCGCAAATGCTGTCATCGGGCAGACAGAATGAACAGTTTTATACGGCCATGTGGGATGACGTTCAAAAGCACAGTTATTGGCAAGGCGAAATTTGGGATAGACGCAAAGACGGCGAAATTTTTCCGCAAATGCTCAGTATTAGCGCAGTACGGTGCGAACAAAATCAAATCAGCCATTATGTCGGGGTGTTTTCCGACATCAGCAAACTAAAAGATGCCGAAGCCCGGCTGGATTTTATGGCTCATCATGATCCATTGACTGGCTTATCCAATCGGCTGTTATTGTTTTCACGTCTGGAACATTGCATAAGCATGTCGCGCCGGGAACGCAAGTCAGCAGCCTTGCTAATGATGGACCTGGATCGATTCAAGGATGTAAACGACAGCTACGGACATTTGGCCGGTGATGAATTATTGCAACAGGTTGCCCATCGCTTGACCAGTCGGCTGCGCAATATAGATACCGTTACTCGGCTGGGTGGTGATGAATTTGCACTATTGCTGGAAGATCTATCTCACCCGCAGGATGCTGCTTTAGTAGCCGTAGAAATCCTCGAATCACTGTCATTACCTTGGCAATTATCCAATGGCATTGAAGTGCGTATCGGCGTCAGCATCGGTATCAGCTTATTCCCTGAACACGGCAAGTCTTCAGAAGAATTGCTACAACATGCAGATACGGCGTTGTACCGGGCCAAAGGCGAAGGCCGTGGCAATTTTAAGTATTTCTCGGAAGACATGACCCATGCGGCTTTACGACGCATCAATTTGGAGACTTTGTTACGCAGGGCTGTCGTCAAAGACGAGTTGTTGGTGTATTACCAACCGCAAGTCGATATTCGCACCGGCAAGATTATCGGGGCCGAAGCGTTGTTGCGTTGGCACAATGCCGAAGAAGGCATGATTCCACCGGATCAGTTTATCCCGGTAGCCGAAGAAATTGGCCTGATAAGCGAGATTGGCGAGTGGGTGTTAAGACAGGTCTGTCAGCAAGGCATGAATTGGATAGCAGCCGGATTGCCGTCACTCAAACTGGCGGTCAATCTGTCGTTGCATCAATTCCGGCATGGTGATGTTGCCGCGTTGGTAGCCGAAGTTTTGCATGAAACAGGCTTTCCACCGGGGATGCTGGAACTGGAGTTAACCGAGAGCGCTTTAATGGAACGAGAATCCGAGGTCGTGTTAATACTGCAGCGCCTGCAAGATTTAGGCGTAAGGCTGGCCATAGACGATTTTGGCACCGGTTATTCCTCATTTGCCTATCTGAAGTATTTCCCGTTGAACATCCTGAAAATCGATAAAACCTTTATCGAAGACTTAACCGAGATGGACGATGACAAAGAAATTGCTGCAGCGATCATTGGCCTGGGTCATACCTTACATTTACAAGTCTTGGCTGAAGGCGTGGAAACCGAAGAACAACTTATATTCCTGAAAGAACAAGGCTGCGATTTTTACCAAGGTTATTACGCCAGCCCTGCAGTATCAGCCCATGACTTTTTTAACTTGTTTCAAAATTCACCCGTACCAAAGTAGTGATCCTATTTTGCTAATGGGCATTAAATTTGATACTGCGCGTTTCAATTTTAGCCCCCTCGCCATCTAAAACAGACGGATAAAAAACCTGCGGGTTGTTAAACGCGACCATCGGACTATCAACTGAAAACCATAAAATTTTGTCTTGACTAATACGGTTATGCACAAAATGAAATTCTGGTAATGCCCGAAGATATATGGGTTGTCAGGTTCGGCAAAATTTAACGTAAGTCATTGATTTATTGTACAGAGCAAAACTTGTGCAATCTGATCTATCTTTACGAAAATTAAGCAGTTAGCGTCACAATTAAGACGCCATCCACATGTTTATCCACAGCTTCTGGGGATAACCTTAAAAGCTCATTACTCGACAATGAGTTACGGCAAAAAATGAATATTTGCTGTAAAGTTCAAAAAAAATTTGGCCTGCCGGCAAAAGGATAATTCGGCCTGAAAAAGTGTGAACCACTTGAATTGACCCATAAAAACATCCCTTTTTCATCAGCTAATTTAAAAGACGTGTCTTTTGGTTTGACGTTACTGCATGCGGCGTCTGATAAGGGTGGGGGTATCTCCACTGGGGGTATGAGCATGCCCCCCATTTGTACCCCCAATTGATCATGAATTTCAATGATTGTCGTTGAACTTCTTTGAACAATAAAAAACCCGCTAAGCCTTGCAGCTTGCGGGTTTCTGGTCTTCTTTGCATCTTGGCGGATGCTTAATTGGCGGAGAAAGAGGGATTCGAACCCTCGATACGTTGCCGTATACACACTTTCCAGGCGTGCGCCTTCGACCGCTCGGCCATCTCTCCTAATGTTCAGCTGACTATTGTATAAGTTTCTTGGACTTAGCGCAATCCGTTGATTGGTTTTGTCTTAAGTAGCGACCTACTGAGTTTCTGCCAAAAATCGCTTTGTGTTACAGCTTGGTGTAACAAAAATACGTTTCCTAAACTCCTGAAAATACAGAAAAAAGGTTGAGATTTTGGCGAGGTTGTGTAACGGGTTTTGGTGATGAAAAATGACTGAACTTGCGAGCTGAGATTAGTGATCAGATCCTACAAATAGAAGTTTCAAGAGTCGTCGGCTTACGACGAGGCTGAAAGTTAATGCAAAGTTTTCACATGAATTCATGACAGTTTTTCACTTGACATCAAGTGAAAAACATTTCATACTTTGCCCACCTTACAGCAAATGGAAAATTAAAATGGCTTTTGAGAGTACAGACCGCACCAAGCCCGTTAAGAGAATAATTAACGGAAAATCTTATAACACTGCGACATCACTGTTGGTGTTCCATACAAAGGGTCAAGATGAACCGATGGATATTTTAGGATGGGGTCTCTACTATCCATCTGAAGCTGAGCTTTATAGAACCCGTCACGGAGCATTTTTCTTATTAAAAAGAGATCAACACAAAAACTATCATGATGATTTTGGATTTGAAAATGTCATAGAACCCTACACAGATGATGAGGCACTCAAGTGGATGGAGTTAAACTGTCCTGAACAAATTGAAGACTATTTTGGTGAAATGCCAGAAGCAGGTTCATCTGAAGTAAACATATCTCTTAGATTGCCAAAGGTATTGAGTGATAAAGCAAAAAAAATCGCTAAATCAGAAAACCTATCTCTAAATGCGTGGCTTAACTTAGTTATCAAGAATGCAATTAGTTTAAAAAGTAATGCTTCCGAATAATAGTTAAACAAGGACAAGATATGACAATAACTGACAAATTTGAAAAATACAGAAGTTTAATTGAAAACTCACCACAACTTAACGATAAGTCTAAGCCAATGAAGGAGCTTCTATTATGGGAAGATATAAAAATGAATCTTGAGTGCTATTACGCTCCCTTTGACTATATAAATGTTGATGCGAAAATCATTTTGGTAGGCATTACACCAGGCGCCACCCAGATGAATAAAGCACTTAATACAGCAAATATTTCTATCAACGAAGGAATAGATTGCCTTGAGGCAATGCGAAAAATTAAATCAGATGCTAGTTTTAGTGGAAAAATGCGATTTCACGCAGTCAACATACTTAATAAAACTGGCTTCCATAAAAAATTAGGAATCAAATGCTCTAATGAATTATGGCATAAGAATAACAACTTAGTTCAGTTTTGCTCACTCCTAAAGTATCCTGTTTTTTATAAAGGAAAAAACTACAATGGTGATCCAGATTTGTTTGCTACTAAGCAGCTTAAAGAGATGCTAATTAACGAGTTTATAAATGACTTAAAGTTAATAAATCCTGATGCCATATTAATACCTTTTGGAGATTTCGTTGGTGATGTTATTTCCACTTTAAAAAATCAAGGTTTGATTTCACATAAAATTCCTAGTAATGAAAATTGTATTGTGGCACTCCCTCATCCTAGTGGTGAAAATAATGAGTCAATTTCACTTTTATTAAAAGATAGTTACCCAACTCTTAGTGATTACCAAGAATCTATGTATAAAGACTATATGCTTAAAAAACCTTGGTTAAAAAACAAAAAAAATAAGTCGCCTCAAAATGAGTTTACTTATAAAAAAATAAGATCATCTCGCTGGAAGAGCATGTTGTTGGTTCGTCAAGCATATAGACTCACATAAACTAAACAGCAAGGTAGTTACAATGCAACTGTAATAGCTAATCTGTATAAGTAAAATAATTGACGTTTGTTACTTATACAGAAATATTATTAGAATTTGTCTAATTTAAATTATCTAGTATACGTGAGCGTTGCAGAAGATTATGACTGTTGTTAGCCTAATCTAGTTCTATTCAGTCGCTGTGTTACCAGAGAAAAGCAAGGCTATGATCTCAAAGCCTTACCTTTGCACAGAAACCTATCAAAGCTATAGACATGTTCAAGTGGCACTTCTGAGCAGCGACCGATAAGACGATTATGAAATTCTCTACCACCATTTTCTACTTCAATCCGAGATTTACATATTGGACAAGTTGATGAGTAAATTACTACGCGAAATTTTCTAATTGGTCTTCCGGTTGTCGGTGATTGCTTTTCTGTTGCAATGTATTCAATTTGTGCGTTATCAACGTTATTTGGAAGTAATAATATAGGTGCCGATATAATGCGATTAACTAGGCATCGATAAACTACCCTCAATTGCATAGCAATGACGCTAGCGATTCCTAATGTTCCAATTGCCGACCTAAGAATATCTAATCCACCACCTTTTGAATATATAAAAATAATCATAAATAATAAAAATAGACAAACTATAGCCACAATTGCAAAAATAAGAACAGAGAATAGTAGCTTTTGTCGCCAAGCATAAATCTCAAAGTTGTTAATCCACCTGAATAAAAATGGCAAGTTATTTACTGATTCAAGGTAATATTTAATTTCACCTTGTTTTAATTCTCCAGCAGGAATGTCAACATCATCTAAATCCCGCGCTAATGGGGTAATAAAGTGCTCTGTGTAAACACCAGCACCATTCCCAACGCTCGCGCCAAAGTTATAAGTTGGAATAGCAACCAAATTATTATCAATTGCTATTTGTTTTAACATCGCCTCATGCGTTGGTAAAACATCGTGCAAATCCTTCAGAAAACGATTTACGTTTCTTTTATCAGAGTCTTCAAATGACTTTGACGACGTTACACTGAGAAAAACATCCTGAGCAGTATATTTACATTCAGTGTCTGACTTGCCTCTTTCCAAGTCCTTCAGCGTCATCTCTGCTAACGCTCTAAGCGCCTTGTAGCGCTTAGTTTTTGCGTCTTTACCTGTGTAAATTTCAATAAATTTAAGGGCGCACAACGCCGCGTCTTTCAACTGATTTGAATCCATCTGCATACCTACATAAACCGGTTTGTTCCTGTTTGACTCTCAAAGTATAGCCAACAACCTGCTCCAATGCGTTCCGAGCACAACAGATTGGTTGTGTGAAACGAGCCCAATACGGAGGCATTTAATGAGCAATGAAACAAAATACAAAGCAAATGATATTGAATTGAGCTATGGCATGTTAGATGGCGAACTAATACATATTAGCGAAGTTAAAAGCGGATTAGCTGAAAACTGTTTATGCCCAAAGTGCGGAAGTTTTTTAGTTGCAAAGAAAGGTGATATTAGAAAGCATCACTTTGCTCATTACAACTTTGAAAACTGTTTAGGAGCACAGGAAACTGCCATTCATTTATTAGCAAAAGAAATATTGCTACAAGAAAAATGTGTAAGTTTAGTTTCTTCCGAAACAAGGGATTCCCCTAGTTTATTACGTTTTGACAAATTATCTACTGAGGTGCGAGGCCACGGATTGGTGTTTGATGCTGTTGGTTATGGCGAAGCAGATGATTTGGCGATTGAAATAAAAGTTACACATGAAGTAGATAGTCGCAAAAGAGAAATTGTAGTCAATAACGGCATCAGAATGATTGAAATAGATTTGTCAGAATTTCTCTCCTGCGAATTCACCAGAGAAGAAATAAAGCATGCCGTTATAAATTCAGCACCGCGATATTTAATTGAAGAAATACAACCTACCATTCAAACTACAGAGGATAAAGACATGATCAACAAAGCGTATATTGCAGGCTTTAAATTAGCTAGTGGCTACTCTCGTAAAAATAACTGTAACTTTGAAAGTAATAAAATATTTATTCTCCAACCTGTAGAGAACAGATCAAGCACAAACTATCAAGTGGCCGCATGTGGTGGTTATGAAATATTGGAACTTAACATCGTTGATAGCCCTGCGCTGATTGAAAAGATTTCAAGCTTTTCATATCCACTAGAGGCAAGACTGACAGTAGAAACAGCATTCCAAAAGACCAAATGCGTACCAGTTGTTACTGATGTCAATTTGATCTAATGCACTAGAATCTTCGTACCGGTTTCTATCGGTAATCATGATCATTTGGCTACTGATTGTAATATTCAGACCAAATTGGTTTAAGCAGTTAGTAGATACTATTTACGCGGATAAATAAAAAAGGGTGTGGAGAAATAATCGCCACACCCTCTTCCTTTACTTCATTTGATACTGATTTTTAGTTTAAAAACCCAGCTTCAATCTCTTCAACAATATCTTGCATTTCTGCAATATATTTTTTTAATTCCTCAACATTACTGTAGAGTTTTGATTGAATCTCAGTTTTCGCACTTTTACTTTCCACCTGCTCAGTGCTCTGAGACTGATTTGAAGGCTTTTGTCTTCCGCGACTAGCAGGAAGCTCAGGCTCTTCATCATCCCAATCGTCTGGTTCATCTGATGACTCTTTCGCTTTTACAGAGAACTCTTCATCATCAAATAATGAAGCTTCAGATTCCTCTGATTCAACTGCTGCGTCATCCGAAGAATTTTCAGCATCAAGTTGACCGTAAAATATTTGGATCGCTTGCTTCATAACACTCTGCTTGACGTCGCTGACGTTGCCGTCAACTAATTCAAGAGCAATATTAAACACTTCTCTCCAATTATCTTGGTCAACACGGCCTTTTAGAGTTAAGGCAGTTGATTGACTAATTCTATCAGCTGGTAAGCCCAAAACAATTAAGACCCTTACTTCATTAATAATGTTGTAAATGGTCTTGGGGCTTCTTTTGTAACAGCTAGCAATATCGTCAATCATTTCCTTATTGCTATCAAGCCCCAAAGCAATATACGCATATTCAATATCCAAGAAGCAAAACAACAGCATCTTTAAATACATGCTTGCAGTGCCAAATTCCCTTGCAGCCGATTTAATCTCAGCGAAATCCGCCTTGATTTTTATTTTATCCCTATTTGGTATTATTGGTTTAATAACCACAATAACCTCCGTTATGTGTGTAAAAAACAGCATTTAAGCTGCCACGTTAACGGACTAAAGTGACGTCAAAGGCCAGTTTCTCGGTCAATGCTAAAGCCACTGTAAAGCAACGATAACGATGATGACAATGATGATAACGGCGCCGAACTTTAAAGCAGGACTGGCCCCTAGCAATATCGCTCCAACGCAAGCTGATTGAATTCAACTTGATGATACTCTACCACCTATCTTCATAGAATGCAACGATATATCGTTACACCCACTAAACGCACTGATGTTTTTCGATTCTTGGCACATTACCTTACTTGGCCTCGTCAGCTCTGATGTGGCATTTTAATATCGGACGTAATCCACCATCTTGTTCGTGAAATAGATAATACACAGCGGTCGCACGTTGCGGTTTTAGTTGCTGATATACCGCATACTGTCCTGACAAAATGCCTGGGACATAACGAATCAAGTTTTGCTGACACAGCCAAGACTCAGCGAGTAAGTCTGCTTCATTGAGCAGCTGAACAAGATCGTCTCTGTCTGCAAACAAAGACAGCTGAGGAAACGACCTAGACGATGCCTCCGCGCTTTTTAGCTGTTTCTCGTAGCCTTGTAGCGCTTTTTCTAAGGCCAGCGCTTCCAGGCGCTTGTAATGCGATTTTAGCGCAGCTAAGTTGTCACTCTCAGCCATCAGCTTCTCTACGTTGACAGTGTCAATCTCAGTTGCGACAGCACGAAGATTACGAACGATGCGCGGCAGCTCGTTGTACTCAGATTTCTTCAGATTTTGTATCAGCTTTGCGTGTTGTAGCTCTGGGTAGCGCAGCAGAAACTGAATCAGGTGATCTGGCAAATCGGTTCGTACTGCGTTCAGATGGGAATAGTCTAAACCTGCGAACGCGCGGTAAATCAAATCACGCTGAAATTGACCAAAATTATCAGCTGTAATTTTTGCAATAACTTCTAACGTAACCGTATTGGCGGGAAGGTGGCAGGCCTGTAGTATTGCTAATTCACCTTGATTGCAAACATCCAAAAAATCAGTTTTTGACCAATGGTCAATTTTTGCTCGTAGAAATAATAGCCAGAAATGAGTTGGGCATTTTACGCATAAACGAGTCAGGCTTTTATTTTGGCTGAGAAGCATTGCGAGCCCCAAATTGTCGGCGCGAAAAAGTAGACACGCTAAATTTATTTTTTCTGGAATCTGGTCAATGTAATCCTTGCAACTGTCGTAATCTAAACATTCCCAAATGGGAAAATATGGCGCGGTGAATGGGTCCCTGTGGTGCTTTACTGCATCATCGTCAACAATAGACCACGTTATCCCTTGGCAATTATTCCAGCTGGTTAAAACTAATGTCCGTTGATCATCCAACAAATCGTCTAGGTTTATTTCCAATTCATTGCGTTCTGGATACCAGCAGCAGCGATTAGTGAAGTTGTTCATATTGGAAACGCTTGCATGAATCATGCGAGAGCTGACAGTCTGCTATCAAATGCAAACAGACTGTCAGAGGAGGTAGGATTTTTGACGTTACGGTTTAAGCAGTAGTCGCTGTGACAGGTTCCGCTTTGACTTCAAACTCTTCAAGTTTTCGGCCATTTTTCAAAAACTCAGATAGCCATTTTGGCTTGGCACCGGCTTTTTTGGATGTCCAGGTCAAGCTTGCGTCGTCGGGGTGTTGATAAATTTTTACAGGTGTATCGCTACGTTTTCGGGGTTCACGGATGAAAACTTTTATACCTGCCTCCAATGCAATTTGCTGTATTTTCTGCACAGCGCTTTCCCGAATTTCTCCCTGCTTGGCTTCCAGCAATCGCTGAGTATTGGCAAAGAGTTCCTGCAACTCTGCAATGCTCTTGGTTTCCAACGCATCGGTTTTATCGTTTGTGTTTTTGGTTGTCATAGTTTTTCCTAAATTTTGAATGTGTTTAGTCAGCGGCGGCAGCCAGTAGCGACTGCCGCGGTAAGTTGCTGTTTTTGATTAGATGGAAAATGCGGTGTACGGCGACGTAATCAGTGCTCTATCAAATATTTAATATTCTTCAGGTAGCAGGACCGTCGTAACGCTGCGATCCGCTTCGGTTATGATCCAGAACTTAATTTTGTTATCAGGATCATTCTCAGGTGAAAAGTGATACGCGGATAAGATGCGATAGCCCTGTTTTAGTGACAAACGATTCTCGGCCTTGTCTTCTTCATCAAGATCACCATCATCACCTGTCATGTGACGTTGCAGGAATGGTGATATATCCAAGCCTTTCTCATCCATCAGCGCTTGAATACCGCGCGTCACATACAAATTGCCAAGACCAAATAAGATTGGTTTATCGGGTTCTTGATTTGTTGAATTCATGGTAGATTTTCCTTGTCGCACTTCGCGACAGCACACAGAAAAAGACCACTGCCAAGTCGCCAAACATCAACAGTGGTCGTGTTGTAAAAGTGTCTAGTACTGGACAAAGTACTAGACACTACCTACTCATCAGGGTCATCGTCTTCATAAAACGAAGCATCTCCGCTAATAGTCGCCAATTCGTTATTTGCAGACATGTTGCTCAAACATTCCGCAAATGCTCTGATGGTTCTACCCATTTCGCGACAAGCGACTTCAGTACCTGCGGTATCAAACAGATTCCCGTATATTTCGTTACATTCCAACAAACAAAGCACTATCGCCTCAACTGGGTGGACTGTGGCTTTATCTTCGCTTTCAGATTTTACCGCCATTGGTTTTACTCCTATTCTAAAATTTCAAAATCCCCAAGTAGCCAAATACAGGACACAGCAAAGCCGACTGCGTTATTGAAACTCAGTCAAATGGGCTTTAGTGTGAAGGTGTTATGGATGCTGCGAGGGACGTGTGCTGCGCGTGATGATCTGTAAAAAAATGATGCCAGCAAAATAATATTAACAAAAACAGGCGCTTATGTCAATGTCGGCTATTTTTATCGTGTTAAGCAAGGAAAATACTGAAGGCATCAGGGTTCAATGCGAATGGCTTACAACAGATGTGTAATCAACCAATAAATGACCGTTAACTCCAACGTCATTGGCAGTATGTGAAAGTACGGATGATGTTTCATCTCATTCACTGATTCAAGCATTGCGCTGCTTTTATAGCTCACTGGACGATCTACGCTTGATTCAGGACGGCGAACCACCGATTGCACTGACACAGGCGCACTGCTGAACAACATAGTGTTATCGTCAAAAATGGAATCAAACAAATCATCCAGTTTTTTTTGATTTTCAAACAGGCCGTTTAGGGCATTTCTATCAAGGGCGACGGCGTTCATGATCTTATCTCCAATGCGTTGGATTTGAGTAATAGGCTAATCTTTTGCCCGATAAGAATCTGTGAAAAATCTCATGGTATGAGTAACTGCCATCCAAGATACACACGCAGGAAAATTCTAATTTGATGGTGAATGAACACTTTATATCACCTTCAAACCGGGAGTTATCATGTCTCGCACACATCACTTACAGATTTTTATCGGCAAAAAATATCCGCCATATCGCTTTGTAACCAATCCTGCTGCTCGTAAGCCCATGACCAAGACTGAGGCGCAGTTGCTTTTGAAAAATGCAAGCAAAGCCTCCAATTACCTTTTTTCTTGTGTAGTAAAACTGATTGCTAGGCGCGGGTATTTGGCATTGGGTTTTGTTAAGCCGCATGATTGTTTACGCAAGAAGATTCCAGACATCTCAAATTCGTATGTTTGTCGTTTGATCCAATCCACAGATGCCTATCTCAGCATGGACCCAAAACTCCTACAGTTGCAATGGGTTTCTGAAAGTACTTTTAGGCCTCTGGTCCATTTGCAGACAAAGGATCTTCAGGCAATTTGGGAATGGGTATTAGAGCATCGTGACGGTGACTTGCGCATCACTAGCCGCGATATGAACAAAGCTATGGATGCTCTAGGAATAAAAAGCCACGAAAATTGCTACGGTGAACATCAGGCTTCAATTTCTGTCCGCATAGACCGAGAAATACTACCAAAATTCAGGCGGCATATTTTTCGTATTGCAGATGCAATTCGTGATTCCGATATAAATACCGAGGAAGAATGGAAAATTATTGCAAAAATGATTTATCATCAGATTTTAAGAAACTATGCTGAACCAGATAATAATGCACCTACTCCAAATAAAGCATCATGAATGGAGTAATGCAATGAAATCCAGAGCAATATTGGAATTAGGTGAAACTCTGTTAGAAAATCAAAAAATTATTAACCAGTTGTACGAGGAAAATACCGTCATAAAGAAGATTCTAGTTAAACATCTTGTTGTAGGTCAAGAATTAAACCTTGGCGATGGCAAAATTGAATGTAGGCAGCATGCTGATTCAGTGTCATTCATTCCGCGCAAAGAGGTACTAAATTACATTAGCTTAAAATACGGAAAAGACGTTGCTCGTGATGTTGATAATCGTTGCACAAAAATTAAAAAATCAAAAAAGACACTCTATATTAAACCTAGAAAAACTAGCTAAACCACTGCGCAACCCTATATTAGTGCTGCATGGTTATTAAGTTCAGAAAGCTATATAGAATCTAATAGAAAAGTGAACTTAATAATTGCTTAGGTGTAGGGTTGCGCAAAAAGTAGTGATTTACGAGTCTCGAGCTCGAGACTCGTTGTTTGCATACATTCAATACCTGATTGCAGTCTCGCGCTGGATTTTTCCTACTGGATATTACGCATCCTTTGATTTTTATATAAAAACAATAACGGCATAATTTATTCAGTATAGGCATGTAATCATTTTAATGCTGCGTGGGTTATCGCAAAAGCATTAGTCAATTGTTTCAATAATGGAAACAAATAATGTAATAACTTTCTTATTGTTTATTTATTGAATAGGTTTATAGTGAAGTCGTACTTACAAAGCGACCAAACTTAGACAAGGTGAAATAGATGAATACTCCAAAAAGCTTATACAAAGACGTAACCACCGGATTGTTTTTTGTAACCGGTGTACTGAGCTTTATGTCAGGTCAATTCATCCTCTCCACGCTGTTGTTTGGTGCCGCATCGCTAGCGAGTAACTTGAATGTGGTGATGCCTGCTCGTATATGATTTTTGTGTTGTAACCTCCTCGTTGTATTTCGCGGCTCCTCCTAGCCGCAACACTCTATGGCCTCTACAGCTGATTACTGTAGGGGCTTTTTTTGTGCCTGTCGCTTTTCCAGTATTAAATAATCCGGTAAGAACATCTAAACTTAGCTTCCGAGCTCGTTGATATGTTGATAGAAGACGCTGCTATATTTAGATACTGCTTGCTGCTGATAATCTGACGGGAAAATTCCAAACCATAAGCAAAGTTCACCAAATATTTTATAATGTTCCGCCCAATTCAAAATCGGATATTTAATTTCGATTTCATACTATATTTAGAATAGCATTTAATGGGGCATTGAACTAATAAATTAACAACTCAATTTTTGCACATGGCAGTTCTAATGTCGTCATAGCGCATAAGTACGAATTCCTCGGTGTTATTAATATCTGAACCGCCAGATAAATGACCAGAAACTAAAATGTGACCATCTTTATCTTGTAATATTTCACCAACGCCTTTATCGGTTTTTTTTGAATAGACGAGTACGCCACCTGACATATCCTTTTTAGGTGCACAGGGGAATGTTACTGTTTCAACGCCATAGGAAATCTGCGGATTTGAACACTTTGTTACAAACAACCTTGAGTCAGTTGGTTCATTACCTTGGTTTGCCCTACTAACAAGAATCAACTCATGATTTTGTAAGAATTTAACAGTTTCAGGCTTATCGAAGCGCTGTAATTCAGGCTCAGCATTCATGGAGACAGGTAATCCTGCAAGTCTCATCGGCATAATTTTTTTTGTACTAATGGCATCATTTATTTTAAGAACCTCACTTTGGTCTAAACTCAAAAAACTAACATCATTCTGTGCTGAATATTGTCCTTCTGAGTCTTCGGCAGTTATATATTTATTAATGTTTGCATTAAATATTATTCCATTACATTTAATTTTCACTTTTTCATTAAAGTCAATTGCTCTATAGGAATTTTCTCCGCCATAAACATTCATATCAAATGAAAGTTCATGTGCTGCAGCCACAATAGTGAGCTTTTCGTTAATTCTATCAGCTATATTTGAGTTATCAGTAAGATACGCGTCACCTGTTGGTAGCCATTCTTGATTATTGTAATAGCCATCCTTACCATAATTCGGATTTTTTCTTAAAAGTTGGCATTGACTTGAGAAAACATTTATCTCATCATTTAACAAATACCTATCCATGCTTTCAATATATATCGAATTTTTATTTTCAATATCCCTATTTTTTGAGCAATTATTAGTAGATATAGCTGGAGAGTCCGCATGTGCGAAAATAGTAACAGTCATTATTGTAAGAAACGACGTGATAGTTAAAATATATAATTTCAGCATACAAGTAGAACCTCATGCAAATAGCCAAACACAAGGCATATGATTTATATCACGTGCCGGCATAATTAATACAAGCATAATTTATATGCTTTTCTAAGATAGTTAAATCTCAATGAAGCGAACATCGGGACAAACAGAGCGGCCGCATTTTGTGATCTTGATTGAGAAAGGCGTAAATCACGACAGACCGCAAGTGGCCGATAACACCTAACACCAACGGTTCATTATTCAAATCTGAATCGTCAGCAATTCCTTGATATTGGTGGTGTACGAAGGCGACTTGAATTGCTGCCGCATCTGCCAGCGCTTACTAAGAATTTCACTCGCGTAACGAATACTGCGTTTGCCATGCTTGCGGTTAATGTCGTCCAGTGCGGTCATCAGTTGATCAGATCGTAATGAGCTTTCACCGGTATCAAACAACGACCATTGCGAGACATTGGCTGCCCATAAATCCGGCAACAAAATACCGGCACGTTGATACGAAAATCCGCGTTTAAAAATCCGCTTCAAACCTTGTTGAGCGGCTGCATTCAGTTGCGAGGTATCACTGGTTGGACGATCAAACTCAATGGTGGCGCTATTGGAGTATTGCGGATTAGCGGTATCAAACGGACTCGTATGAATAAAAACCGTTAATACTTGCGTGGTCAATTGCTGTTGTCGGCATTTTTCTGCTGATCGCGTGGCAAAGTGTGTCACCGCTGCGCGTAAATCATTATAGTCAGTCAACCGTTCACCAAAGCTGCGCGAGGTCAGAATCTGTTTTTTCGGTGCGGGCATTTCTTCTAAGGCAATACAGGAAATACCGTTCAACTCCGTAACGATGCGTTCCATGACTACACCAAAATGCTGACGTAGATATTTTGGATCAGATTGCTTCAGTGCTAACGCATGATGAATACCGAGTTGATTGAGCTTTTCTCTCCAGCGTCTGGAAATCCCCCAAAGATCATCCAGTGCAATGGTTTTTAAAACCGCATCGGTATCAGCAATAGTGCGCCAATCTAACACTGGTCCCATTTGGGAATGACCGTTTTTTGCTAAACGGTTGGCTAATTTTGCTAAGGTCTTTGTTGGTGCAATGCCAATAGAAATCGGAATACCTGTCCATTGCTTAACGACCGCACAAATCTCCAAACTGTAATCCGTCAGGTTCTGCGGTAGACCGGTAAAATCCAGGAAACATTCGTCAATGGAATAAACTTCAGATCGCGGTGCAAAGCTGCTTAGTATTTGCATCACACGCTGACTCATGTCGCCGTATAGCGCATAATTGCTAGAAAATACGGCAATACCTTCTTGCTTGGCATACTTCTCAATTTTGAAATAAGGCGCACCCATTTTGATACCAAGCGCTTTGGCCTCGTTACTTCTGGCAATCACGCAACCATCATTATTAGATAGCACGACCACCGGCTTACCGTTCAGTTTGGGCTGGAAGACTCTTTCACAGCTTGCGTAAAAATTGTTGCAATCGGCTATGGCGAATATGGGCTCAGGACTCATCTATACCGGTAGTGAACGAATCACGTTTTTGACCACACCCCAAATATGCAACTCCATGCCTTCCTTAATCTGGAAGTCTGGATAATCAGAATTTTTTGATCGCAACCAAATTTCATCGGTAGTCATATCCAATGCTTTCACCGTCACTTCACCATCTATCACCGCCACCACGATACTATTGTTATTCGGACGCAGTGAACGATCTACCACCAACATATCGCCGTCGTTAATACCTGCTTCAATCATGGAATGGCCTTTTACTTTGACTAAAAACGTTGCAGGCGGATTGCTGATGCAATACTGATTCAGGTCTATCGTAGACTCCAAATGATCATCCGCAGGCGATGGAAAACCCGCAGGCACCTTAGAGGTAAACAACGGCAGTTCAAGCGTACTCAATTGCTGTTGCGGCTCCAGAATCGGCAATTCCAGATCGTCAGACCATAAAGCATTACTATTCAAAGGTTTGGCATATCGCGGTTGATAGCTTGATAAGGAAATGACACTCATGTTTTG
Source organism: Methylomonas sp. (assembly GCA_002928965.1). GTDB lineage: Bacteria > Pseudomonadota > Gammaproteobacteria > Methylococcales > Methylomonadaceae > Methylomonas. Next base: position 448,582 of record PERU01000001.1, on the reverse strand, counting down.
CATCCAAATTCTTGGTTCTGACGAGGACCAGCAGTGTACCGCAAATTGGATTATGTTTTGTATTTGTTCTTATTGCTTGGTGCGTTTGGTTGTTACGCATTTCTGACGTTTAATAGCATCAGTTGTTTATCTCGGAGGCATTGGTAATGTGTGGTCGTTATCAGCTCACAGCAACACCTGAAAGCATAGCTGAACATTTTCAGTTACCGCGACTGCCGCGTTTTGAAGCGAGCTACAACATTACCCCTGCGCAAAAAATTCTGTGTATCGTTGAACTGGACGACCAATCGTTAAAATCAGTAAACCTGTTTTGGGGTTTAGTACCATCCTGGTCTAAAGACGATAAAAACAGTCATCACTTGATCAACGCGCGAGCAGAAACCATCAGGGAAAAACCCAGTTTTCGCGCCGCCTTCCATAAACGCCGTTGCTTAATTGTCGCAAACGGATTTTATGAGTTTATATAGACACTTCTGATCGCAGAGTATTTAATGGTATTAGCCTATTCGTTAGTGCACAGTGAGCTTTTGATAGCTATGAATTTAACTTATATGTGCTAGGGAGTCTTAATCAAAATCAATCCATAAGGATTTTGACATGCATATTCTCAAAGTACGTGCTAATTCCGGCTTTCGGTTCCATCTTATTGATGATGCAGGGGCATCGATGCCGATTATCGATTTGTTTACGGTCGGCTTAGAAGCGAGAGGCTGTTCTCCCAACACCGTAATTTCTTACCTTTATGACTTACGGCGATTTTATGAGTTTCTAAAGGAAGCCAATTTGACCGTTGATGACTTTCGGCCAAAACATTCCATCGACTTTCTGACCTATCTCAACGCTATCAAGCCCAAACGGCATAAAGTTGCGCTATCTCCGGCTTTGGTTCATCAAGGCTTATCCCCAATGACGATCAATCGTATTTTGGCGGCCGTTTCTACCTTTTTTGAATATTTATTATTGTCAGATTACGCGAGCATCGCCAGTAACCCCTTGGATGCCAGTGCCGGTAATGGTCGAGTTGGAAAAGCCAGAAGACCCGGTCATCGCCTTAACCGTTTAAGACGAATTCACCGTATCCCCAGGCCTTTGAGTGACAATCATGTCGAGCAACTACTTGAAGTTATGAGGCGACCAAGGGATCGAGCTATGTTCCTGCTGATGTTGCAAGGCGGCTTGCGTCCTGGCGAAGTGTTAAATTTGCACTTGGAAGACATCGAATATGGCCGCCGCCGGGTAACGGTAAGATACCGTATAGACCACCCCAAAGGCGTACGAACTAAAAGCCGTACAGAGCGAGTGGTCGATATTTATGAACCTGAGGCGCTTGCGGCACTAAGTCATTATGTCATGTCGGAACGCCCTAAAAACGCACCGACAAGTCACTTGTTTTTGGTATGTGGCGCCGGACTACGTGCTGCGGAACCGATTGGCTACGCAGCCTTGGCCAAGCTTTTTGAACGGCGTAAAAAAGAAATAGGACTCCTCGATCCTTGGATAACGCCACATGCGTTAAGACACACGCATGCCACCAAACTCTGGGAAGGGGGCATGCGGGAATTGGCTTTACAAAAACGTATGGGGCATGCTTCGTTTGAATCTACGCGGGGCTATACCCGGGTCAGTGACGCCATGATGATCGAAGATTATCTCCGCGCTTTAGCCACCTTAAAGGAAAGGAAAAGCGATGCTGCAACCAATTCATAAAATCGTTGAAGCTACTTACGCCGATAGCTATGCACTCGAAGCCTATGCCAACTATCTTCAAGACTTTGACCATAATAATTTTGTTAACCGACTAAGAATTGCACGCAGATTTGTTCGGGCTAATCCTGATTTGGCTCAATGGCAATCACTGCCGCTTATCGATAGGATTGGCTCCAAATATCCGCGGCATGGGGAAAAGTATATCTGCGTCGCCGCACGTCCTTATCTGTATTTTCTGGTTCAGCAAGGATTAATCGAATTGGATTGGTTTTGGATTATTGGTGTACAAACTCATGTTTTACCAGTCTTTATGTTACCCCGGACTATCCAGGAGCATTCAAACGAGCTTGTAAAAATAATGCAAGCGCTTGATTATAAGGAAAGCTCGCTGGGAAGAATTGAAAGAGCCGTTAAATATTTTTTTATCCGATATGGAAACACAATGGTTAATATCGGCGAATTGGAACTTGATGAATTCAGGATCGCTTTAGAAATTTATCAAGAACGGGAAGATGTCTTAACCATCCATGGTTCTAAAGATGAACTCAAGAGATATACTGGCGTGCTTAAAGAAATGCTATTTACCTATAAAACTGCCCTCTATCAAAATCATCGCATCTCGCAGCCAGCAAAACGCATAGCACCTGGAAAGACAAAGCTCCTTGTCAAACCTCGCATTAAAGACTATTTAGAAAAGTATGTCCAAGCACGTTTAGCATTTCATGCCAGAACATCAACTGTGGGAAAATTCGTCAACGCTGGTAGACACTTAGCTGACTGGCTAAATAAAAATTATCCTTCGTTGGAGTCATTTGCAGAATTGACGCGGGAACAAGTCCTAGCATATTCCGCAGATCTAGTCTCATCCGGGATTAATCCTGAAACCCTGCTGACTCGACTTTCGTCATTATCGGTGATGTTCCATGATACCACCGCATGGGAATGGACTGATGCGCCGGCTCGGCCATTGATTGGTTCCCGAGATCTGCCTAAGCGGCCGAACCGCATCCCCAGGTTTATACCGGCGGAAGAATTAGACAGGATAATGAACGCCATCAGAACTTTGGAATGCCCCTACCAACGTACCGCGTTGATTGTGGCTCGGTGGAGCGGTGCGCGTCGCGGTGAAATTAGTCGATTGGAACTGGACTGTTTAGATTTTTATCTTGATGGTACACCACGCCTAAGAATCCCTGTCGGAAAAACAGGGAGCGAAAGGTTGATCCCCTTACACCCTGAAGCGGCAGAAGCAATCAAAGCATTGCAAATAATTATTCCGCCATCACGCGGTTTTAAAGATGAATATTCCAGTAAAGAAACCCCGCGGTTGTTTGTGCGGCATGGACTATGTCTTACCAGCGATTATTTATTTGAGCAATCCCTGCAAATCGCTTGTACCCAATCTGGCTTGATCAATGACGAAGGAAAAGGAACTATCACAGCGCACCGTTTTCGGCACACCGTCGGTACCGAACTGGTCGAAGGTGGCGCCCGCTTGCACACAATCATGAAAATGTTAGGCCATACTTCAACCGGAATGACGTTGGTTTACGCACATCTTAGCGATGCAACGTTACGTGAAGAATATATGAGGGTTTTAGGTCCTGGCGCCCAGATTGCCGGACAATTGGCAGCCACTCTTCGTGCCGGTGCTATGCCACCTGATTCGATTGCCTGGTTAAAAGCCAATTTTTTCCGTACAGAACTGGAATTAGGCCATTGCCTTCGGTTGCCTGAGGAAGGGCCGTGTGAATGCGACCTGTATTTGAATTGCGCTAAATTTGTCACCACGCCCGAATATATTCCTAGACTAAGGGAACGCATAATCAAGGAAATATCCTTAGCAGCTGAAGCCCGTGAACGCGGCTTTGACCGAGAAGTAGAGCGGCATGAGTGTATACGGAAACGTATTGAACAATTGCTGATCGAATTAGGGGAAGAAACCTATGAAAAGTGAAATCCCATTGAGATAGCTCAATTAGTACATATCTTTGATATTAAGGCAAAATTTCTGGCGACTGACAACCCCTATGTAAAATCCAGATAGAGATTTAAGCTTCCCGATACCTGTCATTGCTGGGGATTAGCCGCAACCCAAACCTATTTGTTCGAGGGGATTCGTATTATCGCTCTACTCATCCAATACGCTGCTTTGCTGGTTTGACGTATAGAAATTATTTCCATATCATTAACGCATGACAACAAAACAACGCTTTCGCAATAAGTATAGGCTTCAGATACGAGAGGATGACCATCCGCCGATGCACGCGCATCTGGTCGGAGGCAACGTTGATGTATTGATTAACTTACAAACTTTAACTTGCGAAGGTACTTTTCCACGAGGTTTACGCGATGAAGTAATGACGTGGGTTATCGCAAACCATGATGAATTGATTGAGGAATGGAAGAAATGGCATCCATGAAACGCCCCCGCTTAGCAGCGGTTGAACCTTTGCCGAACTATCTGCTGAAGATGACTTTTATTAACGGCGATACCCTAACAGTGGATAAACGGGAAACTGTTTTTTCCAAACCAGGTCTGGCTCCATTACGCGATCCAACTGCTTTCGCCAAGGCGCAGGTCATACCCGGAGAGGGTTGGACGGTCGAATGGACAGACTTTGATATTCAAATTGGAGCCGATACATTGTGGTTGGAAGCCATGCAACAAGCTGCACCCGATGAGGATACGCGTACGTTCCTTGCTTGGAGGGTTCGTCATGGGTTGTCATTAGCAGAGGCTGCTCGAGCGCTGGGCATGACGCCACGCACCATGAGCGCTTACGGAACCGGCACCCGCCCCATTCCGCACTACATTGCCCTAGCCTGCAAGGGATGGGAAGCTGAACGTCGATAATAAAAAACTTACAACGCACCGGTTACCGATAGTTGAAACAGTTTGTTTTTCAAGAAAAACTGAGAAAAATGAAATGAACTTATCCAAGTATTGAGTTTTGATATTCATCGCATAAAGAGACCGTTCGCGACCGATAAAAATGGCTGTTTCCTCCCTTCAAAACAGATTGACGTATAAAGCTATTGACTTGTCTACATAACTGAGTGGCAGAAATTAGAGCACGCCAAACAAGCCTTTCATATCCACCGTAAAGATGATCAACTTTTCGCATTTGCTGGACTCTGGGAACATTGGGAGCACGAAGCGCAAACACTGTATTCCTGTACCATCATCACGACCGCTGCAACCGCGCTGATGCAACCGATTCACGAACGTATGCCGGTTATTCTGCCTCCTGCCCATTACCGCGATTGGTTGAATAAATCCGCAACAGAAGATGACGCGTTTCAGTTATTGGATAACTCCGCATATACCGATATGACGACTACTGCGATTAGCGATTATGTAAATAATCCAAGGCACAATGACGAGCGGTGTTTATGGTGATCTGTGTAGGTTAGCTCTGAACACTTCACAAGGTAGCAAGCAGAAACAAACAATGATTGGTAAAATTCTATTTTTCTTGATAACGAAAAATAAATGTACTAAAATCCGGTTAACGTGAATATTTATAAGGAATTATATGCGCACTGACCTTGTAGCGTTTATTGCTCAAAAAACGCCATTACCTTTTTTTATGGGCCTGATTGAGAACCTTGAAGAGGCGTATTTTCTCGCATACAAAGATTCTTTGGATTATGCCGAGCCTGAACAAAAAAGAATTTTGCCGCAAATGCGCCACTACCGACAAAACACTGCGCTTAGGAAAACTGCGTTATCAGTCGGGTTGTCATCTTCGGCACCCCATACAAATCCTAAAGGTGAACGATACAGTGTTGCCTTCGCCGAAGATATTACATTTGGGCGAACTTCTGTTCCATTTCATAACCGCATTCCCCGCCCTTCAAAACATAGGGCAGCCATTGCATCCGTCAATACGCGACTTGAGCCAATAAATTTAGACCTATTTACCCCAGTTACAAAACCGACCGGTGATGCGCTTGGATGTTTGGTTATCACGGTTAATCCACCTCATCATGAAGGGCAGTCAGTTCCAAGGAATATTTGCATTGGAGTTCCGTATTCCAATCTTAAAGGCTGGCATCTTTTTGAACCAGTGACAGAAGTTTTAGCCGCATACAATCCGGCAAATGAAATTCAGGTTCCTGATTTAGCTTTTGCTAAGTTAAAAATCAAACTTCGTGATGCAGAGCAATAAAATGCGTCTTGGAGTTTTAGGGTTTCAGCCAGAACGTTTATCGCAGGCCAGAATGTGCAGAGGTTTAACTTTAACAGCATTGGCAACTATGATTGGCAAATCATCCGCTTCACTTTCAAAATGGGAAAGAGGTGAACAATTGCCGGAAGCGGATGCTTTAGAAAAACTTGCTCAGCAGCTTGGAATGCCTAGTTCTTGGTTTTTAACGCCAACGCCAACGTATGGCGATAATGTTTGTTTTTTTCGTAGCAATGCTAGTCTGACAAAAGCAGCTCAAACAATTTCTGAAATTCGGTTGAAGTGGTTAAACGAACTGAGTTTAAAAATTCAGGAACTGATTGACTGGCCTGCTGTTAATGTTCCGCGATTAGGTTTAACTAATCATAAGAATATTACCGATACTGAAATTGAACAATTTGCACTTCAATGCCGAAAGTGGTGGCAGTTAGGACTTGGGCCAATTTCAGATATGGTATTGGTATTGGAAAATGCAGGTGTAATTTGTGTAAGAGAGGAACTCGGCTACAGCAAAATGGATGGTAGTTCCAAATGGTTTAAGACGGACGATAGGCCTTATGTGTTCTTAGCAGCTGACAAAGCAAATGGAGTACGAAGTAGATTTGATGCCGCGCATGAATTGGGGCATCTAGTATTACACACAGATGTTACTTCACTTGATTTCAATAAAAAAGAACGTTACTCAGAAATTGAACGACAAGCGCATTTGTTTGCCGGAGCATTTTTATTACCAGCTGAAAGTTTTGCAGCAGAAGTAGCACGTCCGAGTCTTGATACTTTTTTGGCGCTGAAGCCACGTTGGAAAGTATCTATTGGGGCAATGATTAGTCGTAGTAAACAGCTTGGGATTATTGACGAAGATTATGCCGTTCGCCTTTGGAAGAATTATAGTGCCAGAGGTTGGCGCAAAGGAGAGCCGCTTGATGAAACAATCAACTTTGAGCCAATTCGTTTATTTCCCCGCGCCATAAATCTTTTGTTAAGTGAAGGTGGGCTTACAAAAGAAGGCCTTCTTAATACGTTTGGTTTAGGTGCTCCAGATTGTGAACAACTTTGCGGTCTCCCCGAAGGTTTTTTGAGCAAAAAATTCAGCTTAACTGAATTACCAATAAAATTGAAAGCTGTTGACTCAAAATCACGGCAACCTAAGTCAGATAATGTTTTGGTATTTCCCAGTAAGACTTAGTTCAGTCACATATAACTCCAGCTCCATGCTGGATTATGTTAATTTGGTGTCTTGTAATTAGTGCAAAATGTTTCTATATCTATAATTATAAGATTGCTGACCTGATCAAACTAAAATTTCCTCAACCGTCCTAAATTCCTCCAACGCAATTTCCAACTGCTCGACGATTTCACTAGCAATAATGTCAGGTGTAGGCAGGTTATCGGTGTCTTCCAGCGATTCATCCTTAAGCCAGAAAATATCAAGATTGGTTTTGTCTCGTGCAATCAGTTCCGCGTAATCAAAAGCTTTCCATCGCTCGATAGTCGGTGATTCATTACGTTTGCTGCGATCTTCCGCTTGATAGCATTCAATAAACTCTGCAAAGTCACTAAGCGATAAACGGTTTTGCTTCAGCGTTTTGTGGACATTGGTACGGTAGTCGTACACCCATAGTTGCTTAGTCCAGGCTGTTTTTGCTGCGGGTTTAGAATCAAAGAAAATGACGTTCGCTTTGACCCCTTGCGCATAAAAAATACCGGTGGGTAATCGCAACAGCGTATGAACATCGTTACGCTCTAATAGATTTTTCCGTACGGTTTCACCCGCACCGCCTTCAAACAACACGTTGTCCGGTATGACGACTGCGGCTTTACCGTCAATCTTCAGCATGTTCGCAATGTGCTGAACAAAGTTAAGTTGCTTGTTCGATGTGGTCGCCCAAAAATCGGAACGTTCGTAAGTCAGCTTTTCCGCTTCCGCTTTACCGGTTTTATCGCTAATCACAGTAATCGAACTTTTTTTACCAAACGGTGGATTCGCTAAGACAATATCTACACGATCACCGTCACCGACTTCTTTTGCCAGCGCATCACGGGAGGCAATCGGACATTCCGCAGAGCCGATACCATGTAGATACAGATTCATCGCGCACAAACGCACCACACCGTCAACAATATCAGTGCCGCGTAATGCTTGCTCCTTTAAATGAATTTGCTGCTTTTTATGCGTAACCAGTTCTGCCATGTAGTCATGCGCAGCTAATAAAAAGCCACCAGTGCCGCAAGCAGGATCAGCAACTGTCATATCGGGTTGTGGACGCATCACTTGCACCATCGCTTGAATCAAAGGACGTGGCGTAAAATACTGACCGGCACCGCCTTTCACATCCTGCGCGTTGCGTTCAAGCAATCCTTCGTAGATTTCACCTTTGACGTCAGCAGGTAAGGTAGACCAGGCTTCTTTGTCGATCATCTTAATCAGACGTTCCAGCTTTGCCGGGTCTTGAATCTTGTTTTGTGCTTTGCGGAAGATGGTTCCCAGCATGCCGCTTTGTTTACCCAGCTGTTCCAGCGTATGACGATAGTGAACTTCTAATTCATCACCATCCAGTTTGGCTAGCTTAGACCAACGATATTCAGTAGGGACGACGACATCTTGACCTGCAAGTTCTCGCTCATCCGCCATTTTTAAAAAGATCAGATAAGTAATTTGCTCGACGTAATCGCCATATGCGACACCGTCATCGCGCAACACATGCGCGTAGTTCCAAACTTTATTTACTATTTCAGAGGCACTCAAGGCCTTCTCCTTTGATTGCTAGAGGGTAACTAGAAACACGGTCACTTAAATCTCGAAAAGTAAAAAACACGCATTATCTTTTGTTTTCTTCAATAATTTTCCGCAAAAAAACAAGCTTCGGTAGTTTTTTATATTCTTTATCACGTCCAAAAATAATAGTAACTTCAGCGCTAATTTTTCTTTTATCAAAAAGGTCTTCTGGTTCAATTGTAGGATCAAGCTGTAACTTAACTCTTTTTTTATGTAGACTAGGTACGACTACGGCCCAGCCTCGTTTTGAGCTATCTAAGTCAATTGCTCTAATTTCAAGCTCTATATTCTCAAAGTCTTCAATAAATTCCTCTTCTTCTGCTTCCTGAATTTGACTAGGCATGGCTTTAATTGACTCACTACTTATGCTTAGATCGCTGTTATCTTCAAACGTGATCGTTGCATTAGGATCAAGTTTGGCAGGTTTTATAATCTGTATGGCATTCTTAGCGAGTTTTTCCTTATCTTTGACGGCATTTTCTATAATAGTTTTAAAGTCATGAGCATCCATTTCGACATGTCCAGCCCCAATTTGAATAATTGTGTTGTTGTTTGCTTCGATTGTCGTTTTTTGCTCAGGAGCTGATGACTTATCTTTTCCTAAATAATAAGCACCACCTGTTAAGATCATTACGAGGATTATTGCTGATAATAATTGTGGGTTTTTTGCAATATTATCCATGCCAATTCTCTCTCTTATATTGGTTATAACCTCGTCTAGTTTTTCCTGACTGCCGAATAAAAATTTAACAACAATGTCTTCATAAAGGCTATCTGATTTTAGCTCATTTATATAAACTTCAACTAGATCAACTCTTGTGCCTGGAAACATTCCCTCTAAAACTTCAGGAGTTTGTCTGATAATACTTTCTAAAGCTATTAGTGATGTAGCAACTTCACGAACTGGAATCCATTCTTTGTTAGAGTAATATATCTTTTGATTTACTATTAGCTCCATGTTCACTCCATTAATTTTTATGATTTTGTGAGTTTTTAATGCAAAATTACAAGTGTTATGTAAGACTTCCTGAAAATGCCGCTAAAAGAATAGATTGTTTGTTTTTTTCAGCCTTTAATTGTTGCAAACAAATATTTTTATCAAGCCTTTTTATAGCCTCTAGTTTTGACGAAATTCTACTTGCTATTTCGATTTGCTCGTACATTGGGGGAAGAGGAATAACAATATTGCGAAGTTCGCCCAACCCGACAGTTTTTTGGGCTGTTCCCGTTGCTGAGTCAGATGCTTGTTTATAAACGAATCCACTACTTAATATATGAAATAAATATTCTCGGCTAACTAATCGCGATGGTTTTAGGATTGCAATATGACGCTGAACACAAAACTCCTTATCTGTATCTACTTTCACAGGTATACCAAAACTACCAACCACTGTATACAATAGATCACCCTTTCTTGGTATGCGTATCTCACTTAGGTTTGCGTAATAATCTTTAGATACATACCGTGTTTCATTGAAATTCAACTCACCACGATTAACATTACCTATTACTAAAAAAGGGATGCCAAAATCAGTCTTTGGCGGTGGCTGATGATCGCCATCTGTTATAACGTCAAATACATTCTGCAAAATTGTCCAGGACCAATTCTCAGGAATTTGTATACATTCATTAGTTATTTTTTTTGTATCTAGTTTATATTTTGACTTCCATTTAGCATCCTTCGGCGCTTTCCCCTGCGCTTCAAACTGCTCAAGCTGCTGTTGTTCCCACTTACTCCGACGCTCAGCAAGAATACGTTCCAATAATTCAGAAGCAGGTTCTAACTTATCCTTGTTCTGCTCCCGCCATTCGCGAGTCAGTTCACCTGTAACAGCCGCTTTTAATACGGACTGACGATATTGCTTAAGCAATTGCTTGGCTTTTTGCAGTGCAATGACACCTGCGTCGATATGTGAAAAGAGTTCTTCGATTTTTGCGACGATTTGTTTTTGTTGGTCAGGTGGTGGCACAGAAAAAGTAATAGATGCAAGATTTCCCCTAGAAATTCTTCGCCTAGTAGTTCCACTTTGTAACGAGGCTATCGTATTTCTCAATCTTGGCGAGTTTAGCCAATACATCAGCCATTTATGATTTGCTTTGTCTGATTCTGTTCTAATAACACAGACATCTACTACTGTTACACATTCTTTTGAGTCGCCTGGAAAAATACAGCAACGTCCCAGAGGATCGGGCATACGTGCTAATAAAATGTCACCACTCTTTAGGAAAGTACAGTTCAATTCGATAGCTTTTTGCTTTGTTAGAAATCTGGAAGATTTATTCTTATATTCTCCATCTCCAATATCAGCGAGTTGAATAAGTCTAACGTCACCATTTTGATCTTGATCTTTTGACTCTACCCAATCACCATCAATAAAAACGCCATCAGATGCAATCAATTTTCCAATCGTTGAAATTGACCATTGTTCTGGTAATTCACCTTCATAGCTTGATACTAAATCTTTACTCACAAATAAGTTTTTCCATATTTATCATGCCACTAAATACCCATTCAACTCAGCGATCAACGGCTGTAACTCCTGTCCAAATAATTGTCGTGCTTTCAATATGCCGCCGTCTTTTTTAAAAGGTGTGTATTCAAAATCGTCTTCTGTGATTTCCGCATTGTGGGCAATCTGGGTTTTGATTTTTTCCAGCCAATCCAACTGATCTGTTGCAAACTCCCGTCCTGCTTGCAGTTGCTGCTGCAGCCAGGTTTTAAAGCGACGATCCACTAGCTCTGGAAAAGGCTCCAGAATATCGACTAGGCCAGTTGCAAAGCGAATCAAGCTGATGATGTTGGTGAGCAGGTTAAGCGGTTCACCTTTGACTCGGGCTTTTTCCAGTTGCTCGTAAGCTTTCCAGAGTTCGACCGGTGCGATGTTATAAGGCGGTTGCTTAATCTCTTCCGCGAGTTTTTCAATCTGCTGATAACTGAGATGCCGTTGCTGATACGGTTGGTTATACAGTAGCTGTATCGCGGTCAATTCATCTTGGTGATCGCTGATGAACTGTTTAAAACTTTGAATAAGATTTTCGGCTTTTTCCTTATCGTAACCAGCATCCTGCAATTCATCTGCGGAATCGTCGATGATTTGTTCGGTATCGCGTTGCAACGCTGCAATTTTTTCGCGTAGGTCAGGATTGTGGAAGGGTTTAACGACCGCTTCTGCTTGTTGCGCGTAGACCTGTTGTCGCTGCTCTTCAGTTGGGTTTTCGGTATTGAATTGGGCTTCTGCGAGCTTTTCGATGGTGTCTTCGTTGGTTGCTTTAATCAGTTCACCGGCTATTAGCGCGAGTGGCTTATTGGCAATAACGGTTACTTGTTTACGCTGCTCATCGTTGAGTTTGATGTCCAGGCGCAATAGACGATTACCTAGCGAACGTAAGGTATCAGCGCCACGTTCGCCACGCGCAATTTGCTCCATCAGCTTTTCAGTGGAGACGTAGGGTTTGCTTTCGAGTGAACGGGTTTCTGTTTTATCGGTTTCCGTCACTCCTACAGCGTCGATTAACACAAAGCGGGTTTTGGCAACGGCATCCGGTGTCACTTTGTGTAATTCGTCTATGCCAATAACGCGCGTGCCACGACCTTTCATTTGCTCGTAATAGGCTTGACTGCGCACATCACGCAGGAAGATTAAACATTCCAGCGGTTTGATGTCGGTGCCAGTTGCAATCATGTCTACGGTGACAGCGACACGCAGCATAGGACTGGTGCGAAATTCGCTGATGGTATCTTCAGCAGTTTTCTTGCCGATTTTATAGGTAATCTTCTTGCAGAACTCGTTACCTTCGCCAAACACTTCGCGGACAATATCGACGATACGATCTGCGTGATCATCGTCTTTGGCAAAGATTAAGGTTTTGGGCACCCAGTGACGTTCTGGAAAGCAATCGCGTAATGCGCAGTCCTTGAACGCTTGAATAATGGTGCGGATTTGATTGGGGGCTATGACGCTGCGATCAAGATCAGTTTTGCTGTAGTCTTCATCTTCATCGAGCACTTGCAAGCGCTGCTTTTTAGTCAGTTTATCGCGCACCTGTACCGCAGTGCCTGCTTCGATGCTATCACCTGATTCTGATTTTTTGGTTTTAATGCGGTAGATGTCATAACCGACATTCACCTTGTCGATGACTGCGTTTTCGTGGGTATATTCTGCAACCAGGTTTTGATTGAAATAGCCTAGTGTCTTTTTGGTGGGTGTAGCGGTGAGTCCAATTAAAAACGCATCAAAGTATTCCAGCACCTGTCGCCACAAGTTGTAGATGGAACGGTGGCATTCGTCGATGATGACAAAGTCAAAGCTTTCGATAGGAATTGCCGGATTGTAACTAACGAGACGTGGTTCTTTAGTTAAACTGCTATTGTCGATTTCATAGCAAGATAACTCATCCGCATCATCATCCAGTTCTTTACCGGATAGTTGCGAATACAGGCGTTGTATCGTTGATACAGTGATTTTGATTTCGTCGCCAATACCAGCCGTACCCAGTTGATGAACATTGTAAAGACTGGTGAATTTTCGACCATCATCAGGTACGGTGTATTGCTGGAATTCTTTGATGGCTTGTCGGCCAAGATTGCCGCGATCCACTAAAAACAGGATGCGTTTAGCTTTTGCATATTTTGCCAGTCGATAACATTCAGTGACCGCTGTAAACGTTTTACCGGCACCTGTCGCCATTTGCAGCAACGCACGAGGTTTGGCTAATTTGAAAGATTGTTCTAAACCAGTAATTGCGTCAATCTGACAGAGGCGTAAGTCTTCAGTAGGCAATGTAGGGAGATTTTGTAGTCGTGCTCGTAACGTATCCTTTAATTCCAGCCAATTCAGCAATGTTTGCGGTTGATGGAAGTGGAAGACATAACGAGAACGAGGACTAGGGTCGCGTTGATCGCAAAACCGTATTTCGATATTGGTGGCTTCATACGTAAAAGGTAGGACATCACTCCAACGCTGGAGGTTTTTTGTTTTTGAAAGGGTGTAGCGACGACTTTGTTGATAAACATCGCCGAGATTTTTACCTTCGCGCTTGGCTTCCAAAACACCGCAGGCTTTACCGTCAATGAACAGCATGTAATCCGCAGGCCCAGTATCGGTATCCATTTCACGCACCGCGACACCCAATGACTCGTAGAGATTCAATCGCTTTTTATCTTGAATTACCCAGCCTGCTTGAATCAGCTTCTTGTCGATTTGATCACGAGCTTGTTGTTCAGCATTTTGGTTAGGGTAATCCATCAAGCTATCTATTCCTTGCGTATGATGAAAGCGTATCTAGTCGCTGTTGTCGGTGACTCGTGATTTTAACCCGATTTTAATGTTTATAGTCGATTGAAAATCTTACTCTAGTAAGCATAGCGGGCTTGAGACTGAGGGATAAAAATATGAAAACTTTCAAGGAAGCCCTATATGGTGCAATTTGCATCATCGGATTGTCTGGATGTGCAACGTTCAAAAGCTTAAACGCCGAGGTTCCCTTGTATGAACGCGTCTTCGTCTACAGCGGAACTAGGCTAGATTGGGCAGCGATAGAAAACGACAATGCGACTATCCGAAAATTCAGGACTGAACCTCCGAGCTATCCGCTCGTTGATCTGCCTTTCAGTTTTGCAATGGATGCTGTGTTTTTCCCGTTAGCGATTAGTGCGGAGATTTTTCACTGATGGCGATTTAAGAGCACGTAATCTTTGCAAGTCTGAAACACTTCAGCTGGAAGTTGGTCATTTCGGCCTTTTATGCGGCAATGGGTTGAAAGAATGACAGGCATAAAAAAGCCCACATGTAGTGGGCCTCGTCCGGTGTTATTTTTATGTTTTGTGGACGCCTAGAGTCAATGACAATAGGTTAATAGCTTGCGCTCTTATTATTGTTGTACCGCATACACGGTCGCTTTCCTCCCCCTTTAAAGATACGAAGCTTTGAGCTCGTATTGACCTGAGTCAAGGTCTGCGCATTCTAGGGTAATAAAAATCATCTGTCTACAAAAAGTGCGGCAGTTTGTCGCAGGAGGTATTGCACTCTGATTATTCTGGTAATTAAAACCCATTAATTGACTAAACATCTTCACACGGTAGCCTTGAGATGTCGGGGGACTAGTGGTGTAAAACTCAGTCTGTATGGCGCATCCAAGAAGAAATCATTAGTACTCCCACCTTAAAAGCGTTAGTCGTTTTTTGTTGATCAGTGGTGATTAGAATGATGAGAGAAATATTGGAAATTGTCATGCTGTTGGGTTTGATGGGTGGCTTATTTTTTGTGAAACATGAGTTTGCAAAAGATAAGCAGGAAAGACTTGCAGCTGGTAAGCCTGAAACGAGAGAATCCAGCCATTAGCTTTTTGCTATAAGCAGCAACAGGACAAGGCTCAAATAGCTTTGTTAATGGGTGATTGTCTTATTGCTGCTCTTTATCAGAAATCACGGTGTACTCAGCAGCGATGCTTTCACCCTCAGTTTGACTGACAGACTGTTGCTGCGCGGTTTTGATCAGTCGCCATGTTCTAAATCCAATAAAGCCTAGCGGAATTAACAGCGCCGCAAAGAATACGGAAAACACCAGAGTGCCAAGGACAGCACCGGCAATCATGGCTGGAATCGCCAAGAACTTGGAAATCTTTGAACGACCATTAGTTTCAACTTGATATTCAATCTGCTGCGGCTGCGCTGAAGTACCAATATGGATGGTTCGTTTGTAGACTTTAAACATAGAGCTCACCAAAAGCAAAATGACTAAAAAGTGCTCTCAGATTGAAAGCACAATAACGAAGAGCAAAAAAAATGTCGGTGCAACTGTATGTTAACGCTACAGACACACCGACATTTTACTATCTCCGAAAATAAGACTTTGATCGTCAGATGAAGTTCCTATTACAGAGCAAAAAGCTCAACTATTTTTACCGCTACAACATGTAGTCATCATACGTTTTTAGCACTTCTTCTGTGGTAATGCCAATACAACGTAGCGTTGAAGTCGTGTCGCTGTGATTTGGCATACGGAAATTTGAAATCAGAACCAAAAATGAGCTGTTCAGCAAAAATATCGTGCAATTAGTTTGATTGGATTGGCAAAACCTATTTTATTCAATTGAAGCATAGCAAGCTTTGTTTTAGATTCATATCTAAATTGTATATTTTAGAACAACGATGACAATACCAGAAGATTACATTAACATTCCAGATAATCACGAAGATATTCCTAATGAATATAATAATAAGCCTCTGCTAAAAACATATCCTTATTATAATAAGGATAACGGTATTGTTGGTTGTGTGGGGTGTTATGGTAGCTTGGAAAAAAATCGCAGGGTTTTATTTTTTGAATATGAATCGTATATCAACGATAAAAAATATTCTGGAATGTGGCATACGAAAAAGGATATACGACTTAAAAAATTTCCGTTGTATCGTTTGAATAAACTACTAACGCGACAAGACTCAATTCGCGTGGTCATTGTTGAAAACGAACGATCAGCAAATGCATTTTCTAAACTTGGAATATGTTGCGTTTCACCTGTTTATGGTTTTGATTTTGTAGAGGATACCGATTGGACACCATTAGACGGTTTAAAAGTCGTTTATTTAATTGCATCTAATGATGAAAAAGGAATGGTATTTATTCAAGATGTCTATACTCGGCTCATCCGCATGCAAAACCCACCTAAGCTTAAAATTGTTACTTTACCTGACCTAAATGATTATGATGACCCATTAGATTGGTTACAAAAATCATTTCCAGGATTGTGGGAAGGCAATAAGCCTGTATCAGACTTTTTGAAGCGTGATTTATTCTTGAAGGACAGTAATCCGGATAAGTTGTTACCCAATGTAATTAACGATCTATTAAATGACGCAGAGGTATTTACAGATGATTTTAATGAGGAAGATAATTGAAATCCTGTTGTATGAACTTAGTAAACGCCTTATTTAATACAAAGTAATGATTACAATTTATCGTGGTGGGCCTAAGGGTTTTGAACAAGCATCTGAATTCTTGGATGATGTGATAGATGTGTTAGAAATATTTGATAACCGATTCTACGAATTGAGAGCGGATATTTTTCAATTAGTTCATCATAATGCCCATAGGGCTATGAACACAACTAGACAAGAATTTTTTAAGCACCTAAGAGCTAAAACAAAGTTAAATAAGAGTCTAATTAACGATCTTGTCAACGCCGCTTTAGTTGAATCGTATTTAAATATAAGCTCAGACCAACCGAGTGTTGAAGTGTTATTAGCGATAAAAAATAAAGCACACAAAGAAGATTGGGGGCCTATCTACTCTCATGCAAAAATGAAAAAGGACGCCAAAGTTCAAGAGCTAAAGAACAAAGAAAAAAAACACACAAGGTGGCGCAGAAGAAGCCATATAACCAGAATGGTGACATATCCCGCCCCAGCACTTAAGACAGTTACAGAAGAAATTAGTCTTTTTTATAAAAACAGCGGCAAAGTCAAGCCGAAGGCAAAATCAGTATATGCCGATTGGGATGATGCAGATAATGAAACTTCCCCTTATCCATACGAAGATGATAGTGGATTTATCTATTAAATTAAATTTATATTGAAAAAGACTCATAACTCGTAATCGTCGTAGGTCTGCAAAACCTCTTCGTTCGTAATGCCGAGATACCGAAGCGTTGAAGTCGTGTTGCTGTGATTCAGCACTTTAGCAATCTTCTCAACAGGAACCCCGTCCTTGTACATTGCCATGCCGCGACTCTTGCGCATAGAGTGGGTGTTAATCGTCAAATTGACCATGTCCCCAGCATCTTTGAACACGCGACTAACAGACACACGACTAATAGGTTTGTCCTTGGCTCTATGACTGTGTACTTGAAACAACCAACAATCTGAAGGGTGCTCTTGTCGTCTGCGTTCAATAACAGAGATTGCAGCAGAATTTAGACGAATCAGCTTCTGTTTGCCTATCTTCTGCTCAGTGAGTTGTAACGATCTGTCTTGAATATTGAGCTGTGAGTATTGCAGTGAGAGCAAATCGCTAATCCTGAGCGACAGATTGACTCCGACTTTCCAAATATCAGCATAGATTTGCCCAAACTTGTTCTCTAGTAGCGTGTGGATCAAGTCAATTTCTGACTTGCTAGCAGCGTTGACTGTGTTCATATATGTAACTTGATTTTGTGATATGTTAAATCTGTTACATAAGGTATAGCTTTAAGGTGATTTAGTCAATAAATTCAAGGAGATAGTAAGTAACACAATGCTATTATGTTACTTATCAAGTGAAGCACCAAGCTAGTGAGTTTGCTACTAGTCTAAATAATATAAATGGGCAACTACTCATAGACTTCAATCTGGACTGGAACTTTTAACTGTTAGCAGTCTCGAGCTCGAGACTCGTAAATCACTACTATTTGCGTGACCCTATACCTAAGCAATTATTAAGTTCACTTTTCTATTAGGATTCTATATAGCTTTCTGAACTTAATAATCAAGATGCATAAATATAGGGTTGCGCAGTATTTTAGTTATTCTTCTAAAGTGATGTAATACACATCAAGTTGGCTGTCGTAGTGTTTATCACTTCTGTCGTATTGTTCCTGATAATCATCAGTTTCTGAAATATTAGGCTTAATATCCATTAAACCAAGCATTGTGGAATCTACAATCTCAATATCCATTGAAAAGATACGGCCTAAACTTTTCCTTACTTGATTGCTCGTCATTTTTTGCGGAGCTAAAGCTTTAAGAGGTTTCCCCTGTTTACCTTTTCCTTCAGCATCTATCAGTTTGTAAGTATATAGGTAGTAATCTTTATTGTTGAATACCAAATGTTTTTTAGAAGCCTTTAGGTATTCAATTGTCTCGGAAAGACTTTCACGTTCAATCTCACGTTTTACTTTACTTTCTGAACTGAATAAATAACTAAAGTGTTTCGCTAGATATTCCGCACTTAGGGGCAGTACACCATTATCGGTACTTAATAATGCCTTTTCAATAACTGATTTCCATTTTATTAACTCCTTTTGAGTTGTTATATGATCAACCGTTATGTCCAAGGGCAGATTGCATAATATGAAGACATTTTTTTTGTTTTTAGCATGAATTAGTCTAACACGATCTATGCCTTGTAAAGTTTCACATTCTCGTTGTAATTCCTGGACTAATTGGGCACGTGCGTCCTTGCATATCATTACGTCTGCTCCCCATTTTTTTCCATCACGAATGAGATGACCACGACATTCAAAAAATGGCTTTCCAGTTAATACTAATTCCTTCTGACTATCCCACCATAGTGCGGCTGCCTGTGATTCAACCTCATGTAGAGGTATTTGATTTCTACCAATGACGATGACAGTATCAAAATGTTTATACTTATCTATGCCCCGCAGACCACCAAAATGAATTTTTTCACAATCCTTATGTGTGTTTAGAAGAGGCAGAATATCATTCTTTTTGTTACCAACGAAGTATTGGTAGCTAATCAACAAATACGGACCATAATCTGTATATATATTTTCTATGATCTTATTTAGATTTTTAATGTAATTTTTTTTAGCTTGTTTATCTGATTCAATATCTTTTGCATTCTTTCTAGGGATGCCGCGTGATTTCGCATTCGTTGTGGTTAAAATTTGTGTTACGTGCGCATTTCTCTCAACATCTATTCTAAAATTCTTTATACCATGAAAAAATATTTTTGCGATTTGCTGCCTATAGTCTGCGTCAATACATAGCACAGGAGTTTTTGAATATTTTGTATGGAAGCGGTTTATGGTTTTGCGATTAACGACGACCACTTCATCTTCAATGCTTCTGACAGTAAGAGATTTTTGCCGCTCTGGAAACATATCAGTTTCTGACTGAAGTTGGTTAAGCATCACAGATAACAACTGAGTTGTTCTGATCTTGTTATTTTTAATCTGCGTTAATATGGTTTCAGGATCTGTATTACTATCTACATCTGGAAGTTTGTTCTCTGATAGTTTTTTTTGGGCTCTGCTGAAAACAAGATTTAGATTATCAGGGAAATGCTCTCTTATTTCGCTGAGTAGTGGTTTATCGTATTGTAGAGCATTACAAATGACGTCTTTAAGTCCATACTTGTTGTCAACATAATGCTCAATGTGACGAATTCTTGTCTTATTTACTTCAATCAAATCGGTAAAGAATCGTTCGTCTACTATTGCTTTTTTTGGAAGGTCGGTATCAAGCTTACGAGTGAGCGCTAAATGCGTATGGGTATATATGCGGACTTGGGAATTATTTGAATATTGCTTAAGATAATCACATTGCATATCGCCACTTACAAAAGGACATGTCATACAGACATCTTCGTAAATGTTATATCCATATCCAGCAATAGAGTCAATTAGCTCGTGTTTTTTACAAAGTGGTAAGTCGTTTTGGTTTTTTTCATCTCGATATGCTCTGCCGCGAATTACCGTCACATTCAGGTTTGTATTTATTTTTAGAATGTTTTCTCTAATTTCGTTAGCTAAGTCATGTCTAGGTACATATATTTCAACCAAATGATGTTCAGCATATTTTGCTACCTCTTCAACTATCGCTGTAGTTTTGCCAATGCCAGCTGGAGCGGTAATTGCAAAATGGTCATTTGAATTATTCATCCATTCAGAAACAACTTCTCTCATTTGTTTCTGGGCTTCTTCCCTTGAAATATATTTAGGACGCTCATAATAAGGTTCCACACCTTCCTTGTATTGCTTTTTTCTGTCTTTTGATAAATTGTATATTTTCTCAATACCATGAGATAGACTTATGATTATTGGATTTCCATTATTCCACCAAAACTTTGCTTTACCTCTTTTTCTATCTGCTAACCCGTCAATGGGGTCTGCTAAAGTTAAACCATCATATTTCTCAGGGTTCTCTAATAACTTTACGACTGAAACAATACTACCGTTATCAAAGTAGAGTGGCCATTCACCATGAATTGTACCTTCATGTTTTAAAATATCTTCTACTAACTTTTTTGCTTGTTCCTTTGTGATGCCAAATTCATACATTATCTCCTCAATTTTTTGTTTCTTCCATTTAGCTCTAGTTTTTCTCAGAATGTGTTTTACTTTTTCTTTTGCTGATGCTCTTATTTCTTCTAGCCTTTCATTTTCTTCTTTTGAAAGTGGCCTTAATTTGCTAGTATCAAGAAACTTACCAACACAATGATTAATTTTTGGTTGTTTGTATACGAGGTCATCTTTATTAAGCAGTGATGGTTTTCCGACAATATCTATACGTTCACCTCTAAAAACCACACCATCTATAGGTGCTCGGTAAAGTGGTGAGCCATTACTAGATGGTTTTACATAACCATGCCCTTTAAGCCATAAATATTTATATAGTAATTCTCCGTACTCCTTCAAGTTGCTTGCATTCTTCACAGGAATATAAATATGAAATCCTGATCCCTTTATGGGTTTTTTGTTTTTAAGATGAACGCCAGCAGATACGGACCCTCTGATAATCTTTGCGGAATGAGCTATTTCAGGATCTATGCTAACTAATAATTCTAATAACTCATCTGGTGTGAAAACCTTTCCATATTCGTCAGTATCGTGATCTATCATCAGAATACCGGGTAGCTGACGATATTTAAAAAATTTGCTGCTTCTTGAAATCACGTTTTGTTCTGGCTCTTCTTTACCAGTAACAACAATATCAACTTCATCTGGAAATTTTGTATCGTAAAGTCCATAACCAAATGCTTGACGTCGTTTTGCACTATTTAATTCGTCAGGGAAATCCTCAAAGTTTATACTTACTCGCTCTGCTTTGCCTTTATAAAGAGGCAGTCCGAATTCCTTTTCTATTCTCCCATTATTTATAGAATAGAACTTTGATATTGGATTTTGAAAGCTAGTATACTTTGTAAAATATACTTTAGTTGACATGGTTATTCCTGGTGCTTTTTCGTTACATAAACTATTATTATTTCATGCATTATTAAAATTATTTTATATTTGCCTCACAGTATTTATATTTTTATACAGGACTAACAAAAAAATCTCCAAAATCAAACCGTTCAATCGTTGCTTGCTTTTCAACAATGTTGTCAGTGATAGCTTGCGTCCAGTAACCTTTGGCGACGGATGATATTTTGCCTAGTCCATCCACTACATCGGTTTCGTGACCCGTAATGGCAAACGTACCGGCAATTTTGTGTTGTATGCCATAGGTGATGAAGGTATGACGGAAACAATGAAACCCGCTTAAGCGTGCGCCTTCGGTTTTATCTCTGAGGCCAATCTTGCCAAGATACCGAATAAACCACTTTGATACTCGCGCAGAGGCTTTGCCGTGATTAGGTTTCCAGGCTGGAAATAGATGCTTGTCATTTTGGCCTTTGATCCGTTCAACGTAATCTAAAAAGCCCAAGGCAATTAGCTTGGAGTGTATGGGGACAATACGATGCGATGAATTGGTTTTGATGCTTTTTGAGACGCCGTCTGCTGCTTCGTTTTCATCGGTAAAATGGAAGTACCAAATGCTGGTTGCTTGATCCTGTTGAATGTCGGTAAAAGGGTTGAGCTGACAGACTTCGTTAATTCGTGCTCCGGTAAAAAGACCAATCAACGGCAACCAACAATAATGTGCTTTACTCGCATCAGCAGCGTACTTGCGCATCAGCGAATGAGTAAACAGCAATTTAATCTCGTCTTGCGTTAAGGCACGTTGCTTGTTGATGCCGTGAGAACGATCACCACGATAGACCGCTCCGTTCACGCTTAGACTCGGAAATCCTTGATCTTTGTAATGTACATACGCCCAATTAAGCAACAAGCTGACGCTAGCACGATAGGTGCTTCTGAATGTACCTTCCGCAATACAACGGCCAGTATGAGTGGCTATAATCTTTTTTAAGGACATGCCACGAAACATTTTTGCATCATGCCTGATGGGTAGCTTTTGAACCTGATCAAAATAGTTATTTACATCTGCTTGCAGGATGTTAGTGATAGGCTTATCTCCGACCAGTTCAATAAATATCGGTAAGGTGGATTTTAGCTTGGTCAGCGTGGCTTTATTCTTAGGATCGTATCGTTGTAAAAAGTCAGCTACTACAACCGATAGCAATGGCGCTTTAGGCAGTATTGGAGTGGGCTGGGTAAAGGCAATAGTGGTGATGGCGCGTTGTTCAGGGACTTGAGCAATCAGCGATGACATGCTGATCTGATTACTTCTGCCTGACTTTAGATCGTAGAGAGCAGCTGCAAAGTTTGCAGCGAGTTGAAGTGCAAGAGGTGTGGCTTCGTGACGATTTTCCGTTTTTAGGCTCCGTACGATCGCCTTTGCTTGAAGGGACTCTTGAAGCTCAATGGGTATGCGAATTCTAAAGTAATAGACGTTGTTTCGCCTAAACAAGTAGGGTATTTTCCCCACAAAAAATAGCCTTATTGTGTTACAGAAATTCCTACCAGATTATAAAGCGTTTGGCAAGATACATATGAAAGTGATTTAAAATCAACAGCTTAAAATCGTTAAGAGAGATGCCTGCCTGAGCCCTCGATACGTTGCCGTATACACACTTTCCAGGCGTGCGCCTTCGACCGCTCGGCCATCTCTCCTAATGTTAAGCGCGCAATTGTATAAGTTTCTTCGGCCTAGAGCAATCAGTTGCTGCATTTTGTCTCAAGTTGTTGCTGACAATCAGAGATTTGCTGGCATTCCAGAACGGTACAGCAGGGAAAACCTTGCAGAAATACACTGATTGTTTCAAGCCCATGGTTACAACGTTAACAATAAGCTTAATGGGTATGGCATCTGGTGTTCGCCTGTTCAAAAACTCTGAATGACTATCATCACGGAATCTAAACGTCCAACGCTATCTTGTAGGCATTTATTACTTGATTGCCCGTGTAATGTGTCGATATGCCATGACCTTTTTATTGATCCGCTTTCAACAACTCAAACACCACCTTGGCAAACGCCGCCGATTTAGCGGGATCGGACAAAAGCTGCATCATCTGATTTTGGTGTGCTTCACTGCTATCGATGATGGCATCGTCAATCGCCTTGCCAAAATCGCCCAGCATCGCTTGCTCAGCGCTGTTATTAGCAATCTGATTCATGACAACCGCGTTTTCACTGACTTTGTCCCTGATGGTGTAAGCGTAATTGACCAGGTCTTTCTCTGTCAGGTTGTCGGTAATAAACAGCTCGTTCAAGCGGCTAATAATCTGCGACAGGCGTTCTTCTTTTCTGTCTCTTGGTTTTGCTGTTCCTAAATCATCCCCAGGCACCAGCTTATAGTCCGGTGCATCTTCTTTGAGTTTCAGGTCTTGCTTCCGGATGATGGACAGGCGGTAATGACTCAAGGTCACGTTATCCAAATCGATGCTGTCTTCTTCCATAAAGGTTTCGCGCAGCAGCGGACGAAGGTTGCGGGCATAGAGACTGAGTTTTTCCAGTGCCTTATCGTCATAATCTACAATCTGCGACATAAACTCATAAAACCGCACGAACGAACCTAAATCCTTTTTAAAAATTTCCAGGGCATCTTTTTCATGCTTGCATTGTTTGAAGCAGTTTTCCGCATTGGCGATCAATACCGGGTCGGCGGTCTTCTTGGTGCGGTCAAACATGTCTTTGGCTTGCTTGAACGCATCAACCGCCGATTTATAACGCTTTTGCCAGCGATCAACCGCCGGTTTGCAAATATTGGCCAGTGCCGCATTGCTTTTGCTTTTCACAAAAAACGCGTCACAAAACTGTTCCACTTCCTGCCAGGTAAAGACATTCGCGGCTCGCAGCTTGTCGTAAAGATCAAAGATTAAGTCAGGATCCGATACATCAGCCAGTTCAGCCGTTTGGTAATACGGCTGAAACGCTTGCAGAATATTGTCCGGATCGTTAAAAAAGTCCAAAATAAACGTGCCGGTTTCCGCTTTGCCGGGATAGTTCCGATTCAGTCGTGACAAGGTCTGCACACATTCCACACCACCCAGTTTTTTATCCACGTACATGGCGCACAGTTTGGGTTGATCAAATCCGGTCTGGAATTTGTTGGCGACCAGCATGACCTGATAATCATCGGTATCAAAGGCTTTGCGCATATCGCGGCCTTTGAGATTGGGGTTCATGGCGCTTTCGCTAAACTTTTCACCTATCAAGCCATCGGTGTTCGGGTCTTTATTGTTAAATTCCACCTCACCTGAAAACGCGACCAGCGCATGAATGTTTTGGTAACCTTTATCCTTAATATATTTATCAAAGCACAGCTTATAGCGCACCGCCTCTTTGCGCGAACGGGTGACAACCATGGCCTTGGCCTGTCCACCCAATAAGCCCATGATATTATCTTTAAAGTGCTCAACAATAATCTGCACTTTTTGCGAAATGTTGTAGTCGTGTAATCGCACCCATTGATTGAGTTTGACCTTGGCTTTTTTGCTTTCAACTTCCTGATCAGTGCCTTGGATTTTTAACGCCAAGTTATAAGCGACCTTGTAATTGGTATAGTTCTTCAACACATCCAGAATAAAGCCTTCTTCAATCGCCTGACGCATGCTGTAGACATGATAGGCAGCAGGCAGATTGTCTTTTGAAGGGGCTTGGTTTGGATCAGGACAGCGACCAAACAGCTCTAAGGTTTTGGTTTTGGGCGTGGCGGTAAACGCAAAATAACTGACGTTTTTGGATGCGCGACGCGACGCTATGGCCGCATCCAAAATATCCTCGGTCGTCACTTCTTCTTCGCACTCTTCCGCCGCCTCGATCATCAGCACTTCTTTGAGTTGCCGCGCGGTAGAGCCGCTTTGCGACGAATGTGCTTCATCGGCGATGATGGCATAACAACGCTCTTTTAAACTGACGCTGTTTTCGATTGCGCGCAACACATACGGAAAAGTCTGAATCGTCACGATGATAATGGGTTGCGATTTTTCCAGCGCAGCCGCCAATTTTTCAGACTTTGAACCATCGCCTTCTTTGTTGTTGATGCGACCGACCACGCCATCCACATGTTCAAACTGATAGATGGTGTCTTGCAACTGATCATCCAGCACGGTTCTATCGGTCACAATGATCACGGAATCAAACTGTTTATGGCCGTTGGCATCATACAGCGACGAGAGTTGATGCGCCGTCCAGGCAATGGAATTGGATTTACCGGAACCGGCGCTGTGTTGAATCAGGTATTTGTGGCCTGAGCCTTCACTACGCGCCGCAGACAGCAGTTTGTTGACCACATCCCACTGGTGATAACGCGGAAAGATCAGCGCTTCTTTCTTGTACTTACGGCCTTCCCAGTCCTCTTTCTCCTCAATCTGCAAATGAACAAAACGCGCCAAAATGTTTAACAAATTGGCCGGTACTAACACCTCATTCCACAAGTAATCGGTCGCATATTGATTGACATCGTCTGGGCTATCGTTACCCGCACCGCCATCTTTTGTACCTTTGTTAAACGGCAGAAAAACCGTATTGGCACCTTCCAGGCGGGTGGCCATGTAGACTTCATATTGACTCACGGCAAAGTGAACCAATGCACCGCGCTTAAAGGTTAATAAAGGCTCTGGCTTCTTGGTGATGGGATCAACCGCATGACGGGTGGTTTTGTATTGCTTAATCGCGTTGTGTACCGCTTGTTTGAATTCGGACTTTAGCTCTAAGGTCGCGACTGGCAGACCGTTGACAAATAACACCACGTCAATCCGCCAGGCTTTGGCTTTTGAGCCTGTTTCCGCACATTGCTGTGCAGAAGCCCAAGGGCTGTACACCAACTCAGGTACGACACGACACCGATTTTTTTGATAACGCGCCAAGGTCTCCGGGTTTAAATCATGCTCAGGCTTAAACTGACACAAGCTGAAGCGCGTGCCTCTATCGCGCAGTTCATGACGTAACACGCCCAAGGTGCCAAAAGTGCGCATTTCTTTATTGGCAGCATTGGGATCGGATTTATTCAACTGACTGGCAACACGTTCCAAAAACTTGTGCTCTGGATTGTTCGGGTAAAGCGAACAGAATTTTTGCCATTGGGTATCTTGGGTTTCTTTGACAAAACCCAGCAAATCGTCCGGATATAACGCCAGTTCGCGGTTGTAGTGTTCAGATTTACCCAACAGCCAGCCGTTAGCGAGCAACTGCTGAATCATGTCGTTTTGAAAGACGCTTTCCCGTTCATACATTAATCGCTTCCTGTTCTATAAATGTTCGCAACTCTGGGCGAATGGCATTTTCGGTCACCAGATCAACCGGCGCACCCAGTTCATCTTCTAAATAGAATTGCACGCCAAAGTATTTTGCAGAGGTGGCGGGGCTATCAAAAGCCACCACAACATCAATATCGCTGCCCGGTTTTGCCTCATCGCGTACCGTCGAACCAAACAGAGCCAATCGGGTGACTCCAAAGCGTTCCACTAATTGAGGTTTAAGCTTACTTAGCGTTTCTAGTGCTTGTTGACGATTCATAGCGTCTATTGTCCTAACTCATTTTTATTGTCCATACGAAGCTTGGCATTTGCCAGATGCTCTATTACCTGCTTAGCAAATTTCGCCCGTTTGCCCTTCAGTTTGATGGGCACGCTGTGCTTTGCCCATCCTACCAGCTAGGGATGCGCAGGAGCGACCCAGTTTCTGACATCGATTTTGCCGGTGACGGCGGCGGAAATTAGGGCGGTGCGACGTTCTTGCATGAGTTCAATTTGTTCATTTACCTTGTTGAGAGTATTTTCAAACAACTTTGAAATAGCACTAATGTAACCCACGATTTCTGCCTGTTCTGATAAATTAGGACAAGAAAATCTTATATCTTCAATACCTTCTGAAGATATATTTGGTTGATTTGTGGCTGTTATATTGTTGTCAAAAGCACAGAAAAAACTGTTTGATTGAGCAACATACATTAAATAATCTTGATTAATCTTATGTGATGGCTTTAGAAACCCCACTCTTTGATTAACTAAACATTCTTCATCCAAGTCAAATTTCGCAACTTTAACGCCACCGCTAATAATTGGTCTTGTCATAGCAAATATCAAAGAATCTTTTGGAGGAACATATTCTCTTTTCTCAAATAAAAAGTTTTCAGGTAGAAATGAACTATCACTCCATTCAAAAAAGAGATGCGATACGTTTGATATTTTTATGGCTTTAATTCCAGAATCACAAAAATCATTACTTTTAAAAGCATATCCACCGATAATTTTCCCAAAGTGTTTGATTCGTTTAACTTCCCAATGCGCAGGCACTTCACCCAGCCACTCAACCCCAGAATCCCGCATAGGCACATCAGGATTTAAACCTTTGGTCACAGCATGACTAATCACTGCCTGACGTTTTTCTTTTAACAGTTGGATGAGCTGTTGTTGTTTTTCAATCAGGGTGTCTATTTTGGCGGTTTCGTGGTCGAGGAAGTTGACGATTTTTATTTGCAATTCATAATGTGGAGCACTAATTTTAAGAGAAGCGATTTTTTCTTGATTTACATTGGGCTGGCCACCGCCGGACGATAAGTTAATAATTTCATTTCGAGTGGCATAAAGCCAATAAAACAGGTATTTATTATGTAGTACCTTTGACGGCGGCATTACACAACAGGCTTGATTGGTTGTGGCCTCTTTACCAAAAATCCCAAGGCGACCTATTGTTGCGCCATACATGGCAATTGAAACAGAACCTTTAGGATGCAATCGCAATGTAGGCATATCAACTAATGCCTTACCGGTAACTTTTTTCTGGGTATCAAAAATAATATTTTCCCGTAATTCTCCTGTAGTCACCCATAGATACTCACCTCCATAATACTTATCACTATCTGAGGTTGGGGTTGTGCCACTTGCAATATATGGGCAGGCATGGGCAATTTTCCACATGTCCCAATCGCTTGGTATTTCTCCAATCCACTCAACCCCAGAATCCTTATATTCAGGATAAGCCTGATATTTTCCCGCCATCACCGCCACACCTTTTCTAAAGTTACGCCCAACGAAAAAACCAGATGTAGGATGGGCAAAGGAGGTACGACGTGCCCATCAATGTTCGACGTGACATCAACGCCTATGCGCATAATTGATGGGCACGCTGCCGCTTTGCCCATCCTACGTGCTTTGCCCAACCATTCAACCCCAGAGTCTTTATATTCAAGATAAGCCTGATATTTCATAACTCACCGCTCAATTCATTTTCAATGTCTTCAATACTGGGCAATTTGGATTGCAGGTCTTTAGGCAGTGATTGGGTTAGCTGATATTCCGAGACACCAATCGGTTTTTGAATATCACTCAACGCATATTCGGCTACTAGCTTGTCTTTGTGTTTACACAGCAGTATGCCGATAGTGGGTTGATCCGCTGCGCCGCGTAATTGTTCATCAATTACTTTGATGTAAAAATTCAGTTTACCGGCATGTTCCGGCTCAAAGTCGCCGATTTTGAGTTCGATCACCACATGGCAATGCAGTTGGGTGTGATAAAACAGTAAGTCGATAAAGAATTCGCGCTCGCCCACTTGCACCGGATACTGTTTACCCATATAGGCAAAACCCGCGCCCAGTTCTAATAGGAAATGGGTGATATGCTCAATCAAGCCTTGTTCTAGTTCCCGTTGGCTGTGTTGCTTGCTGAGGGTGAGAAAATCAAAAATATACGAGTCTTTTAAGGTTTGTTGCGCCAGATCAGATTGGGGACTGGGTAAAGTCGCGGTAAAGTTAGTAATCGCTTTACCTTCGCGAGTCCATAAACCACTTTGCATTTGGTGGGTTAATACGCTGCGGCTCCAGCCGTGTTCCTGGGTTTTTTGCACGTAATACAGGGCTTCGGCTCTACTTTGGCAGTGGGCGATTATCTTTAAATGGTGGCCCCAAGGGATTTGGGTTAATTGGGCAACAGCTTGTTGCCCAATTGCAGGAGCGCGGGTATAAAACCCAACCCATTGGCGGATATACTTGAGATTGCGCGCTGAAAAGCCTTTCATTTCAGGAAATTCTGCCATTAAATCCTGGCTGAGTTGTTGGATAAAGCCATCACCCCAGTTGGATTGCGCTTGTCTGCGGATAATCTCTTCACCCATCTCCCAGTAAAATTGTACTAGTGTGGTATTGACGGCAACGGCGGCTTTAAGTTGGGTGTGTAATACCTTTTGCTTAAGATCCTTCAGCCATTTTTTGTATTCACTGTTTTGGATAAAATTCGCGCCGCTTTGCATTAGCAAGGCACCTCACGCAATAGCGCCATAATCTCGGCATTGACTTTATCCAGCCATTGTAGGATGGGCAAAGGAGGTACGACGTGCCCATCAAGGCGTTTAAATGATGGGCACGCTGTCGCTTTGCCCATCCTACGGGTTTTGCCCATCGTACGTGCTTTGCTCATCCTGCTTATTCTATTCATTGCCGATGTTTTCATGATTTAACCCGATCAATTGATCATCCAACACAATGCCCGGCTCATACCATCCTTTGCGGACAGCCTGGTTAAATGAGCTGTGCGGCCAATCCTGCGGTTTGGAAACGTATCCATGTTTAACCGGATTAAAATGAATGTAATCCACATGCCGGCGCCAATCCTCTTCATCGCGAATGTAATGCTCCCAAAACCGTCGCTGCCAAATGCCTTTTTCACGCTTTTGGGTCTTGGAATCACTGACAACCCGGCTTGGCAAGCCTGCTGAAAATTTACGTTTAATCACCATCCAGCGTTTAGAGAAATCGGCATCGTTTTCCGGTAATCGCCATAGCGTATGTAAATGCTCCGGTAACACGACTATTGCATCAATCTCAAAGGGGTAACGTGATAAACACAAACGAAAGGCGGCACGCAATCGTTCAATATGATCGATTAACAGCGGTTCTCTATTTTCGGTCACGGCGGTAAAAAAGTAACGGGCACCGGGTTGATAAAGTCGCCGATAGTGCATGTCATCCCTCTATGATGATTTTCAAAGGGATGAACATACGCTTGGCTAGAGGTTTGTTCACGAATGTACCTCACGCAACAACGCCATAATCTCGGCGCTGACTTTATCCAAGTCGGCATCGATCTCCACTAAATCCCTAGGTGGTTGGTATTGGTAAAAATGCCGGTTAAACGGAATTTCATAACCGACTATGCCGATTTGCTGGTCTTTATCGTCTTTCTTGCTGGCATCGATCCAGGCATCCGGCACATGCGGTTGTACTTCCTTGAGAAAGTAGGCTTCGTTAATGGCACTGACTGATTGACTGGGATCAAGCGGCACGTTCTCATTGTCACGCAGATCGCTGTCCACTTGGTATTCGATGATGCGTCCATCCACTGCAAACAGGCCGTAGAGGGGGTTCAATTTACCGCTATGGATTTTTTTAATGACCTTTTCTGCCGCGGGATTTTTCCAGCTGACAGCGGCTTTAATCTGTTTTTTGTCTTTCGCGTCCAAAACCACACCGGCTTTTTTACCAGCCGCATTGAGAGCATCATCAAACCGGTTCATATCGTCATGCTGTTCCAGACCCATCACTGTCTGCAATTGCCGCGCTTTCAGCAGCAGCTGTTTTTGATTCCGCCACAGGTTACGATCCAACAGGTCTTTGAGCTGTTTTTCTTTGAGTTCGCTAAAGTGAGTTTTGCAATGCTTGCGAATGGCTTCATGGTGCGCGGTCAAGTCGCCGTACTGTTCACAATCCGGCGCATCCGACCAGTTGTCGTCAATCGCATAGTCGGCGTAAATCCATTGCATGGCAGCGTTTAACGCGCCGCTATCAAAACGCAAGCTGTCTATCCGTTCATCGCTAAATTGGTACGACTCGCGCAAGGGGCGTTCTATCGTGATGCGGCGATAGCCAAATTGGTAGGTATGAAAAATTTTGCTGGCAAAGGTTTTTACCGCTTCGGATTTTGGGTTTGATGATTGTCTGCCGCGATTGCTTTTTTGCTCGGCGGGTTTGTCCAGTTCACGCGTATCCACCACTTCAAAAGCACCAAAGCAGCGGGTGATAGTCGCAATGTCTTCATCGTCCATGACGTTGCGCTTGCTGCCCAATGACTTGCGCATTTTGCCGTATAAATTGACGCCGTTGATCAACTGCACTTTGCCTTTGCGTTGGGCGGGTTTTTTATTGGAGAGTATCCAGATATACGTCGAGATACCGGTGTTGTAAAACATGTCGGTTGGCAACGCGACAATGGCTTCCAATAAATCCGCTTCCAGGATGTAACGACGGATTTCCGATTCGCCAGAACCCGCACCACCGGTGAACAGCGGTGAGCCGTTGAGAATAATGCCGATGCGAGAACCGGTCGCTCCCGGCGTCGAGCCTCCCGCGACATTAGTACGTCCCTGTACGTCACCGTCATTCGGTCTTAGCTTGCTGATCAGGTGCAATAAGAACAGCAATGAACCGTCCGATACACGCGGTAAACCGGGCCCAAAACGACCGTCAAAGCCTTTTAGCGTGTGTTCGTCTTTGATGTCGGTTTCAATCTTTTTCCAGTCCACACCAAAGGGCGGATTGCACAGCATGTAGTCAAATTTGTCGGCATACAGTTGGTCATTGGACAGGGTATTGCCGAGCTTGATGTTTTTAACTTCCTGTCCTTTGATCAGCATGTCCGCTTTGCAGATGGCATAACTTTCCGGATTGAGTTCTTGGCCGTAAGCGCGTATCACGGCGTGTGGATTGAGTTCGTGAACATATTCCATGCCTGCGGAGAGAAAGCCACCGGTGCCGCCGGTTGCATCATAGAGCGTGCGAATAATGCCGGGTTTGGTCAGTGCGTCATCATCTTCCATGAACACCAGCGAGGTGGTGAGGCGGATAATGTCGCGCGGGGTAAAGTGTTCGCCAGCGGTTTCATTTGAGCTTTCTGCAAAACGTCGAATCAGCTCTTCAAACACCAAGCCCATGTCATGATTTGAAATGGCCTTGGGACTCAAATCCGTTTGCCGGACCTTTTGGACAATCTTATAGAGCAGATTGGCATCGTTGAGTTGGCCAATAAATTCTACAAACTTAAAATGCTCAAAAATCTCCCGCGCGTCTTTTGAAAAGCTTTGAATGTAAGATTCAAGATTAGTGGCGATATCGGCTTCACCCAGTTTGGACAGGTCCATTTTGGAGGTGCTGTAAAACGACAAACCGTTGGTTGCTCGAAGCAGCAGCTTTTCTTGTGCCTCTTCTGACACGTTCATGGCTTGTACTTTTTCAACCTGCGCTAACACCGCTTCTTTGCTGTCTGCCAATACGCATTCAAGGCGGCGTAACAAAGTAAACGGCAAGATGATACGACCGTACTGACTTTGCTTAAAGTCACCGCGTAACAAGTCGGCTAAGGACCAGATGTAGGCAGCTAGGTTGTTGGGTGTTTGTGTCATAGTGTCCTTGCTATCGCTGGCAATGGCAGAGCGGGTGGCTGATGGTCAATCAAACGGCGAATAGTACCATGACCAGAATGGGCCGAATAAGCTTGGGAGTGTCCAAGATCATACCTGAGAGCGGTTATTTCTGATGGCTATTGCACACCCAAAATACCCAGTCTGATGGCTTTTTATCTTACGAAATGGATTTGAAAATTGTCGAACGGCCTAGATCTTCAAAGACCTATCAAGCTTTTTGCAAATCCAGGGTTGAGAGAATGCCACTGCGATTTTCAACTCTGTTTCTGCCCTTGTTTTTAGCTTGGTATAAGGCGGCATCTGCGGTATTGATCAATTCTCGCGCGGTATCGGCAACACTTTTTGTGGCGTTTAAGCCAGGGATAAACGTGGCCGCGCCAATTGAAATGGTCACAGCAATCTCCTGGCCGCCAAATTGAATCAGCAGCGCTTCGATACTGCTACGAATTCTCTCGGCAATTTCCAGAGCAATCGATTCGTCACTGCCGGATAGCAAGGCAACAAATTCTTCACCACCGTAGCGCGACAAAACATCGTTGCTGCGCAGTTGTTTTTTTATAGCGCCAGCCACCTGAGACAACACCTGATCGCCCGCTTGATGACCGTGCGTATCGTTAATGCATTTGAAGTAGTCTATATCCAGAAACAGACAGGACAAAGGTTGGTGCGTTCTCAGGCTTCGGTCCAACTCTTCATTGATGCGCTGCTCCAAAAACCGCCGATTATTCACACCCGTCAATGGGTCGAACAGGCTGGTGCGGCGCATGGTTTCAAAATTCAGGGTATTTTCCAGCGAAATGCTTAACACCGAAGCCAGATGCTCGATGAAATCGGTTGCCATCGTATGAATAAACCGATCTGAACGATGGCTGCCTAAATTCAAAGAGCCTATATATTTTCCACGCCGTATCAACGGTGCCAGAATCACGGATGAGGGTATTTGATCGCCGTCCAGGAAAAACTGTTCATAGTTTTCAGGGTGATAGATACCCAGCAGCGGTTTGTGTGAATAATCAAAAAACTTTTTGAACAGTGCATCGCTTTCAACCAGCATAAAGCCCTGCCGATCCTTATAGGGATAATGGTCGCTTTCCAGGTAACAGGCGATGTCATTGGTAGGGTCGAACAAATACAGACTGACAATCTCCAGATCAAACAACAACTTGGTTTCATCCAAAATGAAGTCAATCATTTCAGTCAGGGAACTGAGTGCCAGCAGGCGCATTTCAAACGCTTGCAGACGTTTTAAGGTGAGGCTGTTATGTTTTACCCGACTAAGCATGCCATCCAGATGACTCTGCAAAATGCGTAAATCAATGCTGATATCTTCTTCCAAGGGTAAATCTCATTGAGAATAATGATTGGGTAAGATTAGCAGCCTTTGCGAAAAATGCTCACGTCCACCTTGCATGGAAGTGAGCATGATTATTGATCAGGCAACCACGTCGGCCTTGCGCTGATAGCTGTCAAGTTGATTGAAATTCAGATAGCGATAGGTGTCGGCACTGGTTTCATCCAAGGTAGCCGCATACTGCATGTATTCATCAATAGTAGGGATTTTGCCCAATAAAGAACATACCGCGGCCAACTCAGCCGATGCCAGATAAACATTGGCACCATTTCCTAACCGATTCGGGAAATTACGGGTTGATGTCGACACCACGGTCGCATTATCCGCCACCCGCGCCTGATTGCCCATGCACAACGAGCAACCCGGCATCTCAGTGCGTGCCCCGACTTTGCCAAAAGTGCCGTAATAGCCCTCTTCCACCAATTGGCTTTGATCCATTTTGGTGGGTGGCGCAACCCACAGGCGGGTCGGCAAGGCACTGGCTTTTTCCAGCAATTTACCCGCCGCGCGAAAATGACCGATGTTGGTCATGCAGGAACCGATAAACACTTCGTCTATTTTGGTGTTGGCAACCTCCGAAAGCGGTTTGATGTCGTCCGGATCATTCGGACAAGCCAGCAAGGGCTCGGTAATCTGGTTCATGTCGATTTCGATGATTTCCGCGTATTCCGCGTCTTGATCCGCTTCCATCAATACCGGATTCGCCAGCCAGTCCTGCATGGCTTTGATACGGCGTTGAATGGTGCGCACATCGCCATAGCCTTCGCTAATCATCCATTTCAACAAAGTTACATTGGAATTGAGATATTCCCGAATCGGTGCTTCGTTGAGTTTGATGGTGCAACCACCCGCTGAACGTTCGGCAGACGCATCGGACAATTCAAATGCCTGTTCAACTTTCAAATCCGGCAAGCCTTCGATTTCCAGAATGCGACCGGAAAACACGTTTTTCTTACCTTGTTTGGCCACGGTCAACGAACCATTTTTCAACGCCGCATAAGGAATCGCATTTACCAAGTCCCGTAAGGTAATACCGGGCTGCATTTTGCCACTAAAGCGCACCAAAACTGACTCAGGCATGTCTAGCGGCATCACACCGGTGGCAGCTGCAAACGCCACCAGACCCGATCCGGCCGGAAAGGAAATGCCGATTGGGAAACGGGTATGCGAATCGCCGCCTGTACCAACCGTATCCGGCAGCAACATACGATTCAACCAGGAGTGAATCACGCCATCACCGGGACGCAAGCTAACGCCGCCGCGAGTCATGATGAAGTCCGGCAAGGTATGCTGCATTTTTACATCGACCGGTTTCGGATAAGCTGCGGTGTGACAGAACGACTGCATCACCAAATCCGCAGAAAAACCCAGGCAGGCCAAGTCTTTCAACTCGTCGCGTGTCATCGGTCCGGTGGTGTCTTGCGAGCCCACAGTAGTCATTTGCGGCTCGCAATAACTGCCTGGACGCACGCCCGGCAAGCCACAGGCTTTGCCGACCATTTTTTGCGCAAGGGTATAGCCTTTACCGGTGTCAGCCACTGCAGCCAGTTTTTTGAATACTGTCGAAACTGGCAAACTTAAGGCTTTGCGGGCTCGCTCGGTCAAACCGCGACCAATGATCAATGGAATTCGCCCACCAGCGCGGACTTCATCCAGTATCACATCGGTTTTTAAGGCAAATTCACACACCACGTCATCGGTAACATGCCGTTTGATCACACCTTGATAAGGATAAATATCAATCAAATCGCCCATCTGCAGGGTGCTGACATCACACTCGATTGGCAAGGCACCGGAGTCTTCCATGGTATTGAAGAAAATGGGCGCAATCTTACCACCAATACAGACGCCGCCAGCGCGCTTATTGGGAATAAACGGAATATCATCGCCCATAAACCACAACACTGAATTGGTGGCGGATTTGCGCGAAGAGCCGGTGCCGACCACGTCGCCCACATAAGCGACCGGGAAGCCATGGTCTTTCAGTGCGTTGATTTGCTGCTCGGCGTTGGTTATTCCCTCGCGCGGCATTTTCAACATGGCTTTGGCATGCAGTGGAATGTCCGGCCTGGACCAGGCATCCGGTGCAGGTGATAAATCATCGGTATTGGTTTCGCCGCTGACTTTGAATACCGCTACAGTGAGTTTTTCCGGCAGTTCCGGTTTGGCAGTAAACCATTCCGCATCGGCCCAGGATTGCAGTACCTGCTTGGCATAGGCATTACCCGCCTCGGCTTTTTCCTGTACATCATGAAAAGCATCGAAAATCAGCAGAATATGTGACAAGGCCTTTGCTGAAGTGGCCGCCAGTGTTGGGTTGTCCAGCAACTCGACCAAGGGGGCGATGTTGTAACCACCCAGCATGGTACCCAGCAATTCGGTGGCTTTTTCCGGAGAAACAATGGGCGATATCGCTGAGCCTTTTGCCACATCCGCCAAGAAGGCTGCTTTGACATAGGCTGCTTCATCGACGCCTGCCGGAATGCGGTGGGTTAATAAATCCAGAATGAAATCTTCCTCACCCGCAGGCGGCTGCTTCAATAACTCCACCAATGCCGAAACTTGCTCGGCATCCAGCGGTTTGGGAACGATGCCTTCGGCAGCGCGTTCGGCGACATGTATACGGTATTGTTCTAGCATAGTCATTCTCTAAGTAGTGGGCACAGCAGGTTGATTTTTCAGGGTTTGCTGTTGTATTTCGATCAGATAGGTTTGCATGTCCTCATTTTCAACCCGTTCGTAAATATCAGCTACGCTGACAGC
Organism: Methylomonas sp.; assembly: GCA_002928965.1. Taxonomy (GTDB): domain Bacteria; phylum Pseudomonadota; class Gammaproteobacteria; order Methylococcales; family Methylomonadaceae; genus Methylomonas. Next base: position 411,488 of record PERU01000001.1, on the reverse strand, counting down.
CATGTCAACTGAATACAACGGCACATCGTCGCCAAGAAAATAATGATTGGACACCCAACCTTCGCTACGGCGACAAACCTCGACATCAACGATGTCCTGTTCGATCAGAACGTATTCTTGCAAGGTCGGAATGGTTTGATATAGGCGACGTTTAAGGGTTTCATCGCGACGGCGGGTAGATTTGGACAATACTTCGACAATCAGCACTGGGGTTTCGCTGTAGTATTGGTGCGGATCAGTCTCGTCGCAGACCACCATACTATCCGGGTAAAAGAAATGTTTGCCCACCTTGACTTTAACGTCTGAAGTAAAAGGCTCACAAGGCTTGCCTCGCAAATGAGTACGCAACTCAGCCCCAAGATTCAAGGCAATACGGTCATGATTGCGACTGGCACCGGACATGGCATACATCTGTCCGTCCACATATTCGTGCTTGATTTCACTGACCATTTCACTGGCCAGATACGCTTCAATGGAAACAAAGCCCGGCTCGAATTGAGGTTGTGCGCTCATGACCGCCTCCTTTAAACCCAATTAATTCATCGCATCCACAATCGCCTGCCCCATTTCCTTAGTGCCACATTGACTGTTTGGATTCAAATCCGGCGTTACATAAACGCCTTCGTTGACCACTTTCTGGATGGCATTTAACATGCGGGTTGCCGCGTCGTGTTCGCCCAAATGATTCAGCATCATCACCCCGGCCATCATCACCGCCGTTGGGTTGGCAATGTTTTTACCGGCGATGTCAGGTGCGCTGCCATGTACCGCTTCAAACAAAGCCGCATCGCTGCCTATGTTGGCACCGGGAATCAAACCCAAACCACCCACCAGACCGGCTGTCAAATCGGACAAAATGTCGCCAAACATATTGGTGGTGACTACCACATCGAATTGTTCGGGTTTCATCACCATGTGCATGCAGGCGGCATCGATGATTTTTTCGTCAAATTCAATATCGGGGTATTTTTTCGCGACCTCCCGTGCGGTGTTTAAAAACAGGCCTTGAGTATATTTGAGGATATTGGCTTTATGGCAGACCGTGACTTTTTTACGGCTGTTATCGATGGCGTATTTGAAGGCATACTCGACGATACGTTCGGAGCTTTCTTTGGTCACCACCGCCAGACTTTCGGCAATATCTTTTTTGGGTGTCAGATAATGCTCTAAACCGACATATAAGCCTTGAGTGTTTTCACGGACGATGACTATATCGACATTATCGAATCGGGTTTTTACCCCAGGCCAGCTTTTGGCTGGACGCACGTTGGCATACAGATCGTATTTCTTGCGCAACTCTACGTTAATGCTGCGGAAACCCTCGCCCACCATGGTGGTCAATGGGCCCTTAAACGCTACGCGGGTTTGGTCGATGGACTCCATGGTGGCATCCGGTAAAGGCGTTCCGGTTTTTTCATAGGCCGACATGCCGGCTTCTGCTTCAATCCAGTTAATTTTAGCGCCGGATGCATTGATGACCGCAACGGCGGCATCCATGATCGAAGGACCGATACCATCACCTTTTATCAACGTGACGTTGTGCATTCACTCTCTCCTGGGTGTTTTTTAAAGTTAAATGATAACAGTTTCCATGTCTGCGAGCAGCCGCAAGGCTTGAGTCTGTTACCAGCTGTCAAACTATAAAGCAATTTACATACCGATAAAAATCTCTCCACTTAACGACCATGAAAGCTAAGCTTCACCCCGGCCGATACAAGTTGGAGCGACGCCAATGGCGATTCCATGACCTTCGGTTCGCGACTCGCGTCACGCCACGATGACTTTCACAGCAAGCCCTAATCCGTGCCCATCAACCTTCAGTACGCACCAAATTGGTTTGATTGATATAGATGATGGTGCAAGATTGCGCGAAATCGAAAATTGTTAACTACAATGGCAACACAACCCGCAACCTATAAATATCCATGATTGCCGTCGAACATCTGGTTTTTGAATATCCCGGCCTGCGAGCCCTGGATGATGTGTCCTTTCAGATTAATCAAGGCAGCATCACCGCCTTGGTCGGTCCCAACGGCGCGGGCAAAACCACCCTGCTCCGCTGTATGGCCGCATTGGAACAACCCGTCAGTGGACGTATCACGATCGATGATATTGATGTGTTGGAACAACCGCGCGAATCCCATCGGGTAATGGGTTATCTATCCGATTTTTTTGGACTCTATCAGCGCTTGACTGTAAGGCAATGCCTGCATTATGTGGCACGTGCGCAAGGTATTGCGGACGCCGATTGCGAAGCCGCCATAAGCAACGTGTGCAAACATTTGGGGATTGCCGATCGATTGAACATGCGACCCGGCGAATTGTCCCGCGGCCTGCGGCAACGGCTCGCCATTGCTCAAGCCATCATTCACAGACCCAAACTGATCTTGCTGGATGAACCAGCTTCAGGCCTGGATCCGGAAGCTCGCCACGAACTAGCCGAACTGTTTTTGGCGTTGCAACGCCAGGGCATGACTTTACTGGTGTCATCCCATATTCTGGCTGAACTGGAAGCCTACAGCACCGATATGTTGGTATTGCGGCAAGGCAAAATCGTCGAGCAAGTGAGCGTTAAATCTATTCAGCAACACAAACCTTTCAAATTGCTGCTGGCGCAACCGGTGCCAAATCTGGCCGAATTACTAAAACAGATCCCGGAAATTGACACTGTAAAAATCGAAGGGAATAGTCTGGCGCTACTAAAAATACCTGAGAATAACCTGCAGCAACACCAAATACTAAAATCCCTGCTGGCACTCAATTTACCTGTATGCGAGTTTGCCCCAGCCGCCCACAATCTGCAAGACGCGTATCTGCAATCCATCCAGGAAGGTCCGTAAACATGAATCCGGAATTTCAACGCCAACTGTATCTGGAATATTCCCCTGCCCGCCTGCTCGGCATCCCAATGGTGCTGGGTATCATGTTTACCCTGAGTTTTTTTCTTGATGACCACAGACTGGGTACTGCCACTGCAAACACAGCCATGGTGTTGTTCATGTTAATCAGTTTGTTATGGGGCGCACGACAGACCATAGACAGTATTCTGGAGGAGTACCGCGAACGCACTTGGGATACCCAGCGTCTTTCAGCCTTAGGCCCTTGGGAAATGGTTTGGGGGAAATTATTCGGCAGCACCAGCATGGTCTGGTATGCCGGGGCCTTGTGTCTAATGATGTACTGCTTGGCAAAAGATGATTCCGCTGCATTATCGGCGTTGATTTTTTACAGTGTTTGCGCAGCCTTGCTGGTACAAAGCATAGGTTTATTGATGGGCTTACTGGCTGTGCAACGCGATCAAGATCAAACCAACAGTAACTCACTGTTTGTGATCGTTGTGATAGCTCTTTTGGCTGTTACGCCATGGTTAATGGGTATAGCCAATATCACGCCATACAGCCTGCAATATACCAACCAGAACTGGTATGGCATGCAATTGAACAGTCATCAGTTTCATCAAATCAGCTTGCTGTTGGCGTTGTTTTGGGGGGGTATCGGCAATTACAGGCTGATGACTCAGGAACTCGGCATCAGAACCCTGCCATGGGTTTGGCTGTGTTTCTGCCTGTTTTTGATGATTTACCTGGGCGGCTTTATTCCCAGCGGATTTTTTTCAATGTCGCTGGCGGCTTTTAGCGTTTTCAGTGCGCTAACCTATCTGGGTATGCTGGTGGAACGTCAAGACGCCATGCGCATCAAACGCCTGACAAGCTATTTTATTGCAGGCAACTGGCGGCGTTGCGGCGAGGAAATCCCACTTTGGTGGCTGAGCTACTTGCTGTGTATCCCTGCAGCAATGATTTTAAGTTTCTCCGATAACCCGATTACCCAGTTCGGTGCGTCCTTCCATATCTATCCTTTGGCTGTTTTGCTGATTTTATTGCGGGACTGCAGCATTTATTTATATTTTGCTTACGGAAAAAATCCACAACGGGCCATGAGTTTGACTCTGCTGACCGGCGTATTGTTGTATGGGGTGATGCCGGGGATTTTCACCGCTATTGGTCAGAATCAATTGGCAGCCTGGTTCTTTCCGCTATGGGCGGACTCAACGATCGGCGCAGTCTCGAGTTCAGCCTTACAGGTGATTTTTATAGTACACGTTACCTTTAAACGCTGGAAAAGTAGTACCTGACGGGCGGACTGTCTGGTATTGGCTATCTTTCAGCGTTTAACGCTGTCAGTCGATCGAAAGGAAGCCAATCAGTGCGTGTCATCGTAAATTCTGACGTTTAAGACAACTCAAAAACGCTTTCATAAATCAAGCCAGACGGCTGTCAAACAGCTGCATCACACCCCAAAACTCGAAACACTTGACTATTTCCGTCAAAGCAACAGACCAGTACTTGAAAATCGGCCTGGACAATACAAACAATTCGTATGAAAATTATAATTATATTCTTACTTAACAGCGGTATGTAACCTCGCAAGCAATCAATTATATGCGTGTAAATAACTTCCCGGTTTCGGCTGCTAAAGATTTTCCCCTTCGTCCTGTCGAAGGATGGTCCTGGAAACACGGACCCTCGCCGCACCAAACCGTCCATGCTTCGACTGTGCTCAGGACGAACGGTTTGGCGGGAACAGTTGTTTGGGAGGTTATTTTTGACGAAACCCTTAGCTATGAGGATGAAAATGAGCGTGATGGGCGTAATGAAGTGCCGCGACTTTTACCGGGATTAAGTTAAGTGCGCTATGCCTCACACCGGTTTCAGCAGACAGTTTGTCTGCAAAGTCACGTATTTGCTGAGTTAAACCGCGCAGAAACAGCGTTTCCAGACAATCATCGTGATCGAGATGCACATGCATTGTGGAAACAACCAGGTCGTGTGCTTGGTGTTGATGGCCGGTTACCCGCTCTGCCAAGTTACGCTCGTGATGATTGTAAACGAATGAAAAGGTGGCCACGCTGTAAATGGTTTGATCCTGGTTTAGACGCTTGGTCTCAACCTCTTTACGAAGCAGATCACGCACAGCTTCTGATCGATTGGAATAACCACGTGCTTCTATCCATTGATCAAAATCTGCTGCCAATTCGTCACTGAGAGAAATTGTAAAACGCTCCAAAGTCGACTCCAGTTTATATATTGTTATTGTAATGACTGATTATAACCTATGGCTTTAAAAAGCCCGCTCAAGCGGGCTGCAGCAAGTTTGATGCTTGTGATGGATATTCCTTTCGCACTTTACATTTCGGCGCTTCTATTCCCTCGCCTTTCATAAGAAGGCAAGGGTGAGGACACAAAAACCGAAATTGGAAGTGCGATGACTGTAAATAATCAATACGTTTTTGTGGCATTTAAATTCGGGGGAGCCTCATGTCAGCTGGCGAATATATACACGACCCTTTCAGCAAAATGGTTATCCGCAGCCAGATCGGCATAGCATTGGTACTGCTACTGATGCTGCCCGCTGCAAATTTTTTCTATCCGACCAATTACAATCTCAAGGCGGGTATTCATGGCGTCACCGCGATTCTGGCGATCATCCTCGGCACCTACCTCACGCATCGCGCTATTCCCTTGATCAAAGGCGTACAGGTAAAACTGGAATCCCTGCGCCGTTGGTTGCTGGTTGCCACGGTTTTGAATCTAGCCGGAGCAATCAGCGGTAACTGGATTTACATGCGTTATCGCGGCCAAGACGGACCGCGAGACTGGATATTAGCCCACGTGCCCGGCTTCCATAATGTATTGATGGAATTTAAGGAGTTTGTGTCACTGTTTCCGTTTCCATTAATGCTGTCGGCTACTGCGATGCTCTACTTTTATGGGCTGCCGGTTCAACATCGCCGCGATATTACCCGTTTTGTCGGCATCACCATTTTAGTTTCATGGAGTTTCTTGATGCTGGGCTTTGTGGTCGGCTTGATATTGGCCAAATTGCGTTTTGTTTAATTGGAGAACCTAATGCAAAAACCACCCCAACCTCAATCATTTTTTACCGGCCCGGTGGTTGCGGCCAGCTTGTCATTGCTCTTGGCATTTTTGACCTTATTGATTACCCATCATATTTCCCGATTATCACCCGGGTTGGACAAGCTCATCCATTCATACGGGTACTGGATTCCCGGCTCAACGGGTAAAGGTCCCGATGGCAGTATCGGTTCATATTCCGGCAAGGAGACGCTAGCCATTACCGTCTGGCTTGGCAGTTGGCTTATTTTTCATGTGCTGTGGCGCAAGCAGGAATTGTCTCTGCAGATCTGGACGCGCATTTTCATCATCAGTTTGGTCGCGATTACACTGGGATTTTTCCATCCCTTATCCGACCCTATTGTTCTTTTCATAGCCGGATTTTTCGGATTACCTTAACCATTTATCATGAAAAAATCAGTTATCAATACGGCCTTGGCTGTCCTATTTGCCTGCATAAGTACCGTTAGTATTGCCGAAGGCGTGCTTTTAAAATCAGAACCCAAAAATAATGCTGAGGTGTCTCAATTCGATGGCACAGTCAAACTTTGGTTTAGCGGCAATGTCGGTGAACGTGCGCCGTCCGTTGTGGTGGTAGACGGAAGTGGCAACAGGGTTGACAACAGCGATACCCGCTTGGTTTTAGGTGAACGTCATCGATTGACAGCCACCACCAAGCCATTAACACCCGGACCTTATGTGACACGATACCGTGTGGTTACCGAAGACGGATTGATCGTCAGTGGTGTGTTGAAATTTTCCATAATCGACAACAAACCCGCTGCTACGGAGGCAAAACCATGAAAATCTTCCGCGTTTTTCTGATGTTAGCGCTATCGACCTGTACCGCCAGCGCATCGGTTCCTCTGGGCGGCAACCGCAAAGGTGCTGACGGCAGTTACGATATGTATGGCTGTATGTTGAGCAATGATTATTATGTGGTCAATTTTGCCGCCTACCAGTTCGACCCAACTCAAACCAAAGACGCCAAAAATATACCGCAGGCTGAATGTGTCGATCTACCCGGCATCGGCAAGACTCAAATTTCCATAGATTTACTGGATATGGATATACGCAAAAAACCCGTGGCCCTGAAGATTATCAGCGAAGAGGGTAAAACCCTGGCCGAATTGCCCATGTCCGTAGTCAAACAAGGCGTGTTATCGACAACAGTGGATTTCAAAGCGCCTGGCAAATACCAAGCCATACTGACTGTAGAAGACAGCGATTTGCGTATGCCACTGGAGGTCACGGCACTGCATATGCCGTTGACCGTGGCACTGGTTGCCGAAGTATCCGGCACGGGCGATGGCTTGTTGATTTTGTTGGGGGCTATCGGCGTCATTGTCAGCCTGTCAGCTTATTACTTACCTCGCCAGCTTAAGCCAAAACCCGTTGAAAATATCTAACCGGTTGCGATTTGATAATGCATATTCCAGTAATTTTCTTCCTAACGTTTACACCCTGTGACCGACTATGAAACCACCTGTTTTAAGTTATGGCAGCTCAATCTGTCTTGCAATTATATTGGCCGGTTGCGCGAATCAACACCCAACACAGCAACCCGCGCAGTACGTTCCCGGTCTCGGAGAAATCATGGCGCAGAGCGCTGTCAGGCACGCTAAATTATGGTTTGCCGGACAATCTCAAAATTGGGCTCTAGCCGCTTACGAAATTGATGAATTGCATGAAGGTTTTGAAGATGCTGCCCAATATCACCCCACCCATAAACACATCAAACAGCCGATTCCGGAATTGATAGGCAACTTTATGAATAAGCCGCTTGCCGCGCTGGAACAATCCGTAAAAGACCAAAATCTGCACGCATTCAATAAAAATTTCGACAGCCTGACTGCTGCTTGCAACGCATGCCATCAATCAACCGAGTTTGGATTTAACCAAGTCACCACACCTCTGTTTAATCCGTTTGCAAACCAAAAATTTGATCTTAACCATTGAAATAAAGCAGAAGCATGACAGGCAAATTCGCCATCAGAATCCTATCGGTTTAGCACAGTAATCTTGAGAAAATAATTGAGTCGAGGTCTTATGTATGATAAATTTATAAACGTTCTTATCTTTAATATTAAACTTCTAATTTTAAGAAATTAGTAACTTTTATTATCGAGTATCAAGGACACAATAATAATTATCTACATCATTTTTTGGAGAAATTTTATGAATAAAACGCTTTCGACTTTAGCATTATTGGCATTGGTATTTAGCTTGGCTGGCTGTATGGACGATCCTGACAAGTCTAGCGGCAAACTGCACAGCTCTGCGCAAATCAACTTAAAATGATGATCCGCTTATTAAGTTTTAATTGATTCTGGAATACAATGACATGGATGTTAACTTGAGGGGTTACTCAGACTCATCCCTCAAAAAACCGCCATTAATTTTGAGAAAAATATAATTTATCAGGGATCTCGATATTACACCGGCGACAATCAACAACATGGTGGTTATGGCAAAGCCAGTCATATAGTTTGGGCCTCCAATATCCAGCATCATGTCATAGACATGTACATAGCCATGAAAAAACGCCACTGCTGCCACAATTAGCCCTCCCACTGCCTGAGGTGTCTTATAAGCACCAGCCAACATCATGCCTAAAGCTATCACACTGATATACATCATATATTTAGCAAAGGGAATTTCGATTGCCAACAGTGGCAACATACCGTCTGTTAACATTAAAGACACAAACACCACAGGCAGACTATATGCCCAGTACCTGGTTGCCTGGGAAACCCAGAGGCCGACAGCCAGCATGGTTAAAATATGATCTGAGTTAGTCAAAGGATGAGTCAAGCCCCCAATCAAGCCCTCCGATTCAGTTGCCAAATTAAATGGATGAGCCTCGCTTGCCACTGGCAACATAAGCAAAGCTAAAAATATAATTTGATAATCTTTGCGCAGAATTCGCATAGTGACACCTATATTGAATATTAGCTTAAACCTTATTGTTAATAGCCATAGACATATAAAAAAGCCTGGACACTACTGATAGAAATAATGCATTCAGTAGTGCCAAGCATTGGGATTTAAATAACATCCCTAACTAATTGGATATATAAATTACAGCATTGTCTTATTACAAAAGCCAAGACGTAGAGTTAGCGATCCGTCTTAAACCTTATTTAATAAGGCTGGGCAATGATAACATTAGTATGATGATAATAAAATAGTTCATACATTAAAATTCATACTTGAATCCAGCCTGCACCAGTCTCGGCATTCCCGGCTGTATACCTCTAACCCGATCAACGATGTACGTGTTATCCAGCATATTTTTCAAATTGAAAAACAGCGTCAAATCATTGTGTACTTTGTATGAGGTAGCGAAGTTGAGCACCACGTAGTCGTTGATTTTACCGAACTGGCCGGATTTGATCAGTGCTTCGCGATCCGAACCGGCGATGACAGGCATATCGTTGGCGTTTTCCAGATTCATGAAATCAGCATATTGCTCACGGGTAAAAACGGCTTCCAAATGAGCATCGAAACCATTAGCATGCGCGTAACCCAAGGTCGCGGTCAACAGACTTTCCGGCGTATAGGGCGCACGCTTGCCCGCCTCTGAGCCAAACACGTTGCCGCCGGGGCAGAAACGGGTGAAGGTTGCGGTCAGGCTGCCAGCTGTCTGACCGCTGTCATCGACACAGCGGAACGGCGTCGTGGTTTCAGCCGTTGGTAGCCATTGGTATGCCACTTGCGCGTAGGGATTGTGATCGGAATCGAATATCTGACCAAAGTCGGCACGCGTCATCAACTCAATACCTTCGTACAAGGCTTTGCCCTGCGCCACCGGCGTATCGACCCCACCGATGGTGCCTAATGCCGTCAGACTGTCGAAATCATTGTGGAAGTATGTCAAGTCCGCTCTCACACCTCGCATCGGCCGAGTTCTGACGCCAAACTCGGTATTCCAGCTCAGTTCAGGACCCAAACTAACTGGCGCCCCGGTGCTACGATTTATGGTGTCTTCGACGCGCGGCGGCGCAAAACCGCGATGGATACCGAAGAAAAAGGTCGCTTGGTCGATCGGCGTATACGTCATCGCGAACGACGGCAAAATTTCCGTCAAACCGTTCTGACCTTGCCTGCCGTTGGGTAATACATTCCGTTCTTCGTAGCTGACCGATTCGACCCGGACGCCCGGTGTGAATGTCCAGTCGTTCCACATAAACTTATTCTGAAAGAAACCGGAGTAGGCATCAGCATAGCGCTCGTTATGTTCTTGCAGTATGGAGCCATTGCTAAATTCGTTCGCATAAGGTGAATTGACGACTATTCGACGCCGATACTGCCGTTCGAAATGGGCGCGGAAGCCGACATCGAGTTGGCTTTCTATGCCGAACAGGTCATGCTTGGCGTGCAGAGTGGGCGCCAAGCCCCATGTTTCATACTGCCGCAAACGGCCGACGTTGTAATTACACTGATCCATATCCACCGGAACACCGTTTTCCCGATCGCTGACATAGGTGAGAATGCCTCGACTGGCACATTGGTCTTCGGTCGGAAATTGGTTCTGTTGCCGCCACCAGTTGCGCTCGTACTGCTGCCAGTAAAAACTGGTTTCCAGTGTCACATCGTCGTTGAAGCTGTGCTCCCAAGTAGCCGAGGTTGCCCAGCGGTCGTTGATGTTATGCGCATTCTTGTCCGGATTGTAGCGCGCGCCAAGCTTACGGTATTCGGCATCGGTCAAACCGAAGGCTGCACCTTGTTCATCCTGGTAAAAAAAATCCCCACGCAGGGTCAGGCGGTTGCGAGCATCAAAATCAATGATACCTTTCAGATTGGCGTTGTCGACCGTGGCAAAGGTATTGTCGCGATTACCCATAGACTCCTTGTGCAGAAAATCGGCCACACCACCGACAGCCTCCATGCCCTGGACATTCTTGACCATGCCGCCGTAACGGGCATGCCCGCTCAGGAAGTCGCGATTACCGCCCATGAAACTGACAAAGCCGCTGGGTTCGACCGGCACTCTAGGCGTCAGATAATTGACTGCGCCATTAATGGTCTGTGGGCCGAATTGGGTCAGGTCGGCGCCCTTGTAAATCTCGATGCCGTCGTAGCGTTCGATGGGAGGGTGGAAATAAATGTCGTTGTCCCCGTAGGGAGCGAAGTTGAACGGGATACCGTCCTCCAGGAACAGCACCTTGGTGGAGCGAAACGGGTTCTGACCGCGAAACGCAATGTTCGGCCGCAACCCCAAGCCTTCTTCGTCCCGCACGTAAACACCCGGCGCCTTGCGCAAGGCTTCGTTGACACTGAAAACCTGATCTCGTTCCAGGGTTTCCTTATCGATCAGCGAGGTTGAACCGGAAAAGGTTTCAGCTTTATGAACGCTTTCTGCTACCTCGACACTGGGCAACGCGTCGGAATTAGTCATTTCGGCGCTGACTTGCTTGATACTTTGCTTATCTGCCACTGCACTTTGCGCGATGATACTCATCAATAAAGCAGTTAACAGACCGTTTTTGTTGGTCATACGTCCCTCCTCATGGTGTTCGAAAATTTGTTTAAGTACCCAGCTTTGAGGGCTGCTGCCCTTTAATGCTGGAATACGTAAAACCAATTTATCGAACTTGGCTGAATCGAAACTGAAAATGGGCTATTCAGCAGTCATCAACAGCATTGTTCTGAATGATTAACGTAGAGGTAAGGTGACTGTCGCCAGAAAGCCGCCTAGCGATTTGCTGCGGCCGATGTCCAAACTTCCTTGATAGGAATTGACAATATCCGAAATTATACTTAGACCTAGGCCATGCCCTTGAACCGACTCATCCAAGCGTAGCCCGCGCTGAGTCAGCTTTTGCGCTTCCGCAGAGGTACAGCCTGGGCCATCGTCAGCCACACGAATGATCAAAGTTTTGGCAAATTCTATCTCAACATCAATGCGTTGGCTTGCCCACTTGCAGGCGTTATCGAGCAGATTACCCAACAATTCCATCAGGTCTTCACGATCAAAATGCACTAATTCATTTGGGGCGGTGATTTGAATATCTAGGGTTTTATCGGCATACATTGCCCGCAAAGTTTTCTTTAAAGAGAAAAGTTCCTGCCTAAGATTGAAAACCGTGGCGGCTTGCTGATCACCGGCAATCCTGGCCCGCTTGAGCTCTCTTTCGATATACCGATGAATGCTGTCGGTTTGCGTCTGCAATTCTTGGCGCAAATGGGGGTGTTGATTGAAGATGGGATCTTCTGCAATCCTGAAAAAGATCGCTATGGGAGGTTTTAAAGCATGCGCCAAGTTACCGACCGCTGTGCGCGATTGCTGCAAACGGCGTACCACCAACGTCAATAAATGATTGATCTCAGAAACCATAGGATTGATTTCGGTGGGCACATCCAATTCGATGCGCTGTTGATAGCCTCTGGAAACCTGCTCAATCTCGCGCCCCACCAAAACCACCGGTCGTAGAGAACGTTTTATATCTCCGTTCAGCAAAAAAATCGCAAGCACTAATACCAGTAGCGTCAACCCCAAATAAGCCACACGAATAGCGGTAATATCGTGGTCAACGGCGGATAAATCTTCGGCAACACTAATATTGATTCTATGCCCAAACTTCACCAAACCCAGCCCCAATACCAATAATGGCTGCTGCTCCGGTCCATTCAGATGATAAATGCGGTATTGACCGGGACCAACAGGCTCTACTTGTAATGGGAATTGCGCCAACGAAGGCGAAGGATAAGCTTGAGCATCCACGTTCACCAGATAATAATGACCGGACAATGGCCGATTGTAGACACTACTGATGTGCATACCATTGAAACCGACTTGATCACTATCCTGACTCGTTAGGGTTTGCATCAAAGAATAACCGTCATCAGCCAGCCGGTTGGCCATTTGCTTTTCCGCAACCGCCCGGATCACCCAGTCGGCGGCAATCCAGTGGATCACAAAAATGATGCACAGCACTAAACTTAAACCACGCCCCAAGCGTTTGCGTAAAGAGATCAAGGTTTTACGCCAAACACGTAGCCTTGGCCGCGGCGGGTTTGAATCAACTCATTGCCGACGATGCGACGTAGGCGTTTGACATATACCTCAATGACATTACTGTCCGGCTCCGCCGATTCGCTATAGATATGTTCGCCAAGCTGCGGTTTATTGAGCACTTTACCGGCATTCAGCATGAAATAACGCAGCAAGCGGAATTCGATGGCCGTCAGGGGATAAGCCTGCCCTCCATTGACGGTAGCGGTTTGCTCATCTTCATCCAGTTCGACACCCAATACCTTCAGCGTAACTTGATTACAGCGATGAACACGTTTCAAAATGGCTTGCAGGCGCACCAGCAGTTCCTGCGAATGGAAAGGCTTACCTAAATAATCGTCCGCACCGGCTTTGAAGCCATCGACTTTTTCGTGCCAAGCATCCTTGGCGGTCAAAACAATCACGGGCAAGCTATTGTTCGCCATGCGCCAGCGTTGCAACACCTGTATGCCGGACAACCTAGGCAAATCCAAATCCAAAATGGCAGCATCGTAATGTTCAGTTGCGCCGAGAAATTCCCCTTGTTCGCCGTCCATTGCGGTATCTACGATATAGCCCGCCGCCAACAAATCCGTTGTTAACGCCTGAGATAACATTAGGTCGTCTTCGACCAACAGTAGTCGCAAAATGCCATCCTGATTCAGTGCAGTTTCGAATTTTGGATTTTTATTATTTTCAGTGCATTACATTGCGTGCATTTTGTAATCCACCCTGGGATAGCCTTTCTTATCTTTTGGATCTGCAGCAGTTTGGTCCTGTTCGCCGCGCTGCTCAATTTGCCGCGCAATCATCTGCTCCCAATTTTCATAATGAGCAAGCTGTTTGACTCCATCTGCTTTATCTTTTGCAAAGTGGGCTTTAGCTAAATCAATAATATCTGTAGCTGTTTTATGATCGATGGAATTGAGAAACTCAGCATCATTGCTGAGTTTATTACGGAGCGACCAATAAGCGACTTCAAATTCAACTCGCTGATTCAATGGCAGACGTTCTTTGATAAAAGCTACCGATTTATGCGCTGTTTTCATGCTCTTACCGTTTATTTGGTTCGAATTACTGCAGGCTGCGAGCAAAACAGACATCAACAACATATAAATTAAACCAGTAAACCTCATTGTTTTTACCTATTGATGAACTCGAATCTGAACCTATGATGGACGCCATGGTAGCATAACTATATGAATAATGTTTTTTGTATCATACGCCATGACCTGCTATTTAAGTCTATCCACCAATAACCCGCTAATTTAAAGAAAAGAAACCAAGTGAAATGCTGTAAAGCAGGTCAAAAAAGTATGAATATTTGAAAATTGTTCATATTTTGCTAGAATCGTGGGGCTATTATTGCTTAACGTTAAAAACCAGGCCGGCATACTCCCCACTCTGCTTGTGCATTTTTACCGCACAACCTTTGTAAAAAGTCACGCCAATCAGGAAAAGGTATTTTTAGGCTGTCACAAGGAATTGACAGCTCAACAACTATTGCCATTTTCAAATAATAGCCGTTAATTCAACAACTTATAAAAAGGTTAAAACCATGTCATTTAAGAAAATTATTGTTGCTTCCGTAATGCTTGTTTCGATGCTGAGCATCTCCGGTGCAACCTATGCCAAAGAAGCCCACAAAAGCATTCCTGATATATTGAAAGATGTAGACGGGAAGGTTCAAGCGGCGATAAACGCCATACCCGCTGCCGATTCTCAGGAAATTGGCACGCTAATCAAAGCGGCCTCAGAAAGCGCCAGTGAACTGAGTGCCAACTACAAGTTTGAGTTCGAACGCGACAAAGTTGTGCTCAAGCTGAAAAAAGCCAGAGAATTAGCTAAAAAATCCGATTTCTCAGGTGCAGAACAAGAGCTGAAAGCAGCCAAAGAAGGCTTTGCAAACCTTCCAAAATTTCAATAGTCGCAGGTTTGCACCAGCTGAATTTTAGCCATTAACGTATTACAGCCCTAGAATCCCTTTGCTTGCTACGGTTGTAATACGACATTTGGTTGCGCTGCAGAATTTTTATCCACGCTGAGCCAACCAGTCTCAATTCGGATAATTTAATCGTCTTCAAGTAGCGTGGATGGCAGTAATGTGGGTGTGCCGTCCAGCTCAACCTCAATGCTTTCGACACTTTTCAATCGCCTCGCCATGGCCTTGGTACGCGTGGTTTGCAGTGTTTCCAGGGAGTTGGTGGCTGTGTTGAGATGTTTGTGCACAGTAGCCAGTTGTTCGGAGTATTTGATAAATTCTGTTTTCACTTCTGCCAGCACCTTCCAGACTTCGCTACTGCGTTTTTGTACCGCCAAGGTTCTAAAGCCCATATTCAAGCTATTCAACAAGGCAGACAACGTAGTGGGGCCGGTGATGGTGATGCGATAGTTGCGTTGCAAGCGCTCGAACATTTCCGGATGCCGGAGTACTTCCGCATACAAACTTTCCACCGGTAAAAACATGATGGCAAAATCCGTGGTATTGGGCGGGTCTATGTATTTGCTGCTGATGTCTTTGGCAAAGCTTTCGATGGTTTTTAGCAGCAACTTCTCCGCAGCGTCGATCGTGCTGACATTGCCCTCCTCCAAAGCGCTCAGTAAGACTTGATAACTTTCCAGCGGAAATTTGGAATCGATCGGTAGCCAGACGATTTTTTCGTCTGATTTGCCGGGCAGTTTGACGGCAAATTCGACGTTATCCCGACTGCCCTGTTTGGTGGCCACATTGATCGCATATTGTTCCGGCGACAAAATTTGTTCCAGGATGTTGCCTAGTTGATACTCTCCCAGAATGCCGCGGGTTTTGACATTGGATAATACCTTTTTCAAATCCCCCACTCCAACCGCCAGGGTTTGCATTTCTCCCAGGCCTTTATGCACTTGCTCGAGGCGGTCACTGACTTGTTTGAATGACTCACCCAAACGCTTTTCCAAACTATCGTGCAGCTTTTCATCGACCGTCTTACGCATTTCGGTCAATTGCTGCGTGTTGTCCTCGCGAATGGCTTTTAACTGGTTTTCGATGGTTTGGCGAATGTCCAGAATACTGGCTTTGGCTTGCTGGGTAGCATCCGCCTGCTGTTTGTTCAAATCAAAAAATTTGTTGCGCAACTGCTCGTTAAAATCTTTGATGCCTTCGGAAAACTTGTCTTCAAACGATTTTAAACTGACATTCAATTCATCTCGGTTGTTCTTGGCATCGGTTTTCAGCGTGGCTTCAAACGCATTCAGTCTGTCCAGGGTTTTATCGCGAAACTCGTCTTGTCGTTTGGTCAGAGCATCGCTGCTAACCTGAAAAGAATGAGAAACACTTTGCTTGAAGTCGTTGGAATTGTTGATCAGCTTTTCCGACAAGTCGTTAAACGCCGCTTTAAAATCTTGCAATTGCGAAATTTGCAGGGCATTGTTTTCGGCAATGCGTTTCATCAAAGTGTCTTGCAAATCTTTGAAGGTTTCCTGATATTCCCGTCTGTTTTCAGCACTAACCTCTCGCAGTTCCTTGCGGGATTCGGCAAAACCCAAATCAGTTCTGGCTTCCGAATTCTGCAGTAAGCGGAAAAACTCCTGATAGGCCGCCTCTGCGTTATTGTTAAGCAGGCGATTGACTTTAATCAAAAGCCCTATCAGTAAAACAGCAACGATTAACATCCCGCCGCTCATAAAAGTCATCAATAAAGGTTCAGTCATCACGATTTAAACACATGCACACACTAGAGGTTTAAGGATTTGGCTACAAATAACGTCCAGAAATTCTGGTCTTACCAAATAACGGTTTACTCGCCCCTCTTTTTCAAAGGGGGAAGTTATTTTTGGCGAAATCCTAAGGGATTAGGGCCTTCCGTGAATAGGAATCATCGCGAGGGAACGTCATATCCAGTCAAATTTTTTGATCATTTAAGGTGAATAGTGAGGCTATTTAACGAAAATGAGCGGAAAATCGGGCCAAAAGGACCTTTTCAGTAGCAGGTTCTTTATTCTCGGACATGCCCCTTATCAGGATTTTACGGTACCAGCGCATTAAGACCAATGCGTAGGCGCTAATAATCTGACTCCAGCGCATCCAGCCTTAGTTGGGTTACACTTAACCTGCAACACAGCCCTGTTTTTGTGTTGAGACTGAATGGTAAATCATCAAACGCAAAGCACGCTTCACTACCACCAACTGAGGAATCATCGTGCCAATCTCACTGACTGCACCTCAACAAAACTTACTCAAAACAGTTGCTTGGCAATCCATAGCACATGGACTGAAAACAGGTAAGCCTCTCAGCATCAACAACCCCGACTATCCAGCTGAATTGCTTAAACCTTGCGCAACCTTCGTATTGCTGAAATATCAAAATCAGCCGCGTGGTTGCATAGGTAACCTGGAAGCCATTCGACCGCTGATAGAAGATGTCTGCGAGAATGCGTTTGCCGCAGCGTTTTGCGACCAACATTATGCTGCCATAACCGAACCCGAACTGGCAGAATTGGATATTCAGATCGATCTTTTGTCACCCCTGGAAAAATTGACGTTCAGCTCTGAACTCGATCTGATCGAGCAATTAAGGCCCAATCAGGATGGACTGGTGTTACAGGACGGCTCGCACCATGCCTCATTTTTACCTTCAAACTGGGATAACCTGCCAAGCCCCATGCGATTTATGCAGCATTTAAAACAAAAAGCCGGCTTGCCGGCCAGCTACTGGTCAAAAACCGTCAACGCCAAACGCTTTACCACACAAAGACTTAATTGATTCCCGGCTTATTGTTACTGACACGATCCAAGGTTTTTCAGTGCTAAGTTATGTCGAATGACAAATGAACAGTTAAAATACCTCCACAGTGGTTATTACTGCTGATCAAGCATGAGTCGGCTTAAATCCGAAACTCATGCCAATAGAACAAACGCACTTCTGGTTGGCTGCTTTAGCATACAAGAGATGAATGATGGCTTTATCCGGTTACAAAATATTTTCGTTTGCTGTGCTGCTCAGCACAACAGCCTGCTCCACGCTTCCTCCCGCAGCAAAGCAATATGACAGTTTTTCCGCCTATGCGGAATCGGTTTTCCGGCATCAAAATGATTTGATCAGCCGTTTGATGATGCGCAATGATACAGACGACAACGACGAGCTTGAAGATGCGGAAGATGCCATGAACGACGCCTGCCATTTACTGAATGAATATGCCGAGCGTGAAATGGAACACGAATCCATGGGCTTGTTTTTTAAGCGCAAAGTACAATCCAGTATCGAAGAGTGCGACCAGGAAATTCGCAAGCTGGAAACCATGCTGATGCAGGCAGACAAAAAGCCGCGATGATCACCCCTTACGCTAAAGCACTTGATGACGGAACAGCCGCACCCCTCATTGGATAACGGCATCGCAGTCATTCATTCCAATCAACTGGATGCTTTGCGCGATGTACTGGAATATTGGCTGCGACAGCATCCACTGGCACCTCTGGAAAACGACATATTTCTGGTGCAGAGCAACGGCATGGGCCAATGGTTGAAACAATCGCTGGCATACAACAGCGCGCTCGGTGTGGCCGCCGCCGTGCAAGTTCAATTACCTTCTTTGTTTATCTGGGGCATTTACCGGGCAATACTTGGCCAACAAATCCCCAAAGAACAACCCCTGGCCAAAACACCTCTAAGCTGGCGTTTGTTCCGACTATTGCCTAATCTGATCGAACAACCCGGTTTTGAAAGTCTGGCGCATTTTGTCCAACCCGACCTGAATAACAGAAAGCGCTTCCAGTTGGCAGAGCAATTGGCTGATCTGTTTGACCAATACCAAGTCTATCGTTCCGACTGGATGAGCTACTGGGCCGCAGGCCTTGATCAACTGCGGAATGGTCATGGCCAGACTCTGGAATTACCCGAACAGCACGCTTGGCAGGCACAATTATGGCGAGCGGTATTAGCTGACTTGGGGGCTGATTACAACACCTTTGCCAGCAGAGCTTCGGTACATAGCCAATTCATGGAGAGCATCGACAGCCTGAGCCAGCCACCAGCTGGCATCCCACGTCGCATTGTATTGTTTGGCTTGTCGTCATTACCGCAGCAATCGTTGGAAGTGTTAGCCAAGCTCGGACAGTTTTGTCAAATCGTTCTGTTCGTACTCAATCCTTGCCAGCACTACTGGGCTGACATTATTGAAGACAAGGAACTATTAAAAGCTGAACGCCGCCGACAAGGCTATAAGTCCGGCATGACAGAACAGTTAAACCCCGAGCAGTTACATCTGCACGCCAATCCCTTGTTGGCGGCCTGGGGTAAACAGGGGCGGGATTATATCCGCTTGCTGGACCATGTCGACGACATCAAAACCTATGCCGGGTGGGAATGGCCGGAACAAAAAATTGATCTGTTTCAGGACTTTGGCATAAGCGGACAGCGCAGCTTATTGCAGCTTATCCAGCAATCCGTGCTTGACCTGGAACCCGTGCCGGTACAACCGGCAGCGTTGGCTCAATGCGATGATTCCGTGGTTTTTCATGTTGCACACAGTCCGCAACGGGAAGTGGAAATTTTGCACGATCAGTTGCTGGCCCGCTTCAACGAGGCCGAACAATCCGGCCACCCCCTATCGCCAAGGGATGTGATTGTAATGGTGCCGGACATTAACCACTATGCCCCGCATATTCGGGCGGTGTTCGGTCAGGTGCAAAACGACGATCCGCGTTACATTCCATACAGTCTGGCTGATCAACAACAACGCGGCGAGAACCCACTACTGGTCGCTTTGGAAGTCTTGCTGAATTTACCTGACGCGCGTTTCACTGTCAGTGAATGTCTGGGGCTACTGGAAACCCCCGCATTACGCGATCGATTTGGTATAGCCGAAATTGCCATCCCCAACATTCATCAATGGCTGGAACAAGCCGGCATACGCTGGGGTTTAAACGCGAAACAACGCACGCGTAGCGTCGACTTGCCGGATGATTTAACAGCCAACACCTGGCAATTTGGTCTACGGCGTATGTTACTGGGTTATGCGGTTGGCGACGGCGACGCCTTCCAGGCTATCGAACCCTATCCGGAAATTGGCGGGTTGGAAGCCCAATGGTTGGGACAGCTATGCCATTTGCTGGATACATTGGAACGCTACACAGCAGAATTAAGTCAGCCGCAAAACTGCGATGGTTGGTTAAACCGCTTCAACCAACTGCTGGATGATTGTTTTCTTGCTGACTCCGAGCGTGATCGCAAAACCATCGAAAGCTTGCATCGAACCCTGTTGAGCTGGCAACAGGCCTGCTTGCAAGGTGGCATGACTGAAACCGATCTTTTGCCGCTGCAGGTAGTACGAGAAGCTTGGTTAACAGCCATTGACGAACCGACTCTACAGCAACGCTTTCTCAGCGGACGAGTGAATTTTTGCACGCTGATGCCGATGCGAGCGATTCCGTTTCGGGTGATTTGTGTCCTGGGCATGAACGACGGCGACTATCCGCGCAGCCAATACCCACACGGTTTTGATTTGATGAATCAGCGCGGCCAATACCGACCCGGTGACCGCTCGCGCCGTCAGGATGATCAATATTTATTCCTGGAAGCTCTGTTATCGGCTCGCGAACAACTTTACATCAGCTGGGTGGGTCGCAGCATCCGCGATAACAGCGAACGCCCGCCATCAGTGCTGATTGCGCAGCTTCGTGATTTTATCGAACAGAGCTGGCGTTTGACTGACGATGACAGCCTGTTATCCAAATTAACCCTCGAACACCCGCTGCAACCGTTCAGTCCAGCGTATCTGCAAAGCCAGCGCGACCCGCGATTATTCACCTACGCCAGTGAATGGTTCGAATCCGCCAAAACAGATCCACAGTTAACCATAATCACACCCGGCACGGAAGACAAGAACCATCATCTGAACGCCGAAGCCCTGGCCCGGTTTCTGCGGGCGCCGGTCAAAACCTACTGTCAACAGCGTTTAAAATTCAGTTTTGACCCAAACGATGTAACCAGTGACGATAATGAACCGTTTGGTTTCGATCGCCTGCAAGCCCATCAACACAGCCAAGCATTGCTGGATGCATTGCAAAGCCAGCAACCTGCTGATGTGGAAGGTTTTTTCAAACAGCAATTAACGACACTGACCGGACAAGGAAAATTGCCTTTGGCGGGATTTGCCCAACCCGCCTTTTCCAGCCTAGCCTTACCCGTCAGTCGCGCATGGCAGCACTATCAACACATGTTGACCGAATGGCCGCATGCACTTAAACCAAGATCTATCGAATTAAAGGTTACCCTTGCGGATGATATCGCTGTGCAGTTTAGTGCAGACCTGAACGGCTTGCGCCGAAGTCAAGATAACGCAGCCACTTGCCTGATCACTCTGACTGCACAAACTCTGAACAAAAAAGACCGGATCCAATATCACAGCCTGATTTTCCCTTGGCTACAACACCTGGCAGCCTGTGCTGACGATCTGGCTGTGCAGAGTTTGGTTGTCGGTGCCGATGGCGTGATAACCATGGAATCACTCACTCAGACACACGCTTTAACATACTTGCAAAACCTGCTGGATGCCTGGAATACGGGCTTGCATTTGCCGTTACCGGTTGCGAGTCGTACCGCTTTTGTCTGGTTGAGTGCCGCAGCCGAAACAGCTATGGAGGCAGCAAAATTGCAATATGAAGGCGATGACTGGAACTCGGGCGAAGTGAATTACGATGCGTATCTGGCCAGATTTTTTCCCACTTTCGAAAGTTTGTATCAAACCGATAATGCTAATTTTGAAACGTGGGCCAGCAGATTGTACCAACCGCTGTATCGGCATCTTCTGAAGCAAACGTGATGCCCGCCGATTCGAGGTATATCGATATCCATTGTCACCACATAAAACCAGACTCTGGAGTGCAATTGCGTAGCCTGGACCTTAGCCAAATAACCGCAAATCCGGATTTACTGACCTGCCAAGCGGATCTACAACATATGCTCAGTATCGGCATACATCCCTGGTACATCGAGCCCGAAACAATCGCTCAATCCTTGCAAAACATGCAAAGCCTTTTCAATGACAGGATTATTGTAGCCGTGGGTGAATGCGGTTTGGATAAAAGCATAAGCACTGATCTGACCTTACAAATTCAGGTATTTAGGTATCAAGCGGAACTCGCGGAACGCTTGGAAAAACCCCTAATCGTGCATTGCGTCCGAGCGTTTAACGAACTGCTGCAGTTATATAAACAGTTGCGTCCCACCCAGCCGTGGCTCGTGCATGGCTTTTCAGGCAAAGCGGAACTGGCTGGACAACTTGCAAAACACGGAGTTTATCTGTGTTTTGGCAAGGCTTTGCTGAATGAGCGCAGTCCGGCTAGCCATGCGCTGCAAGCCGTTCCACTTGAACAGCTGTTTCTGGAAACGGACGATTCCGCATACGAAATTAGCGAAATCTACGCCGCTGCGGCTAAAATCCTTGGATTAGACCTGACTATCCTGCAACGCCAAATCGTGGCCAATTTTGAAAGAGTGTTTGCGCATGACTGATTTAAGCTGGCTTTCCCGCACCGAATTACTGATCGGCAAGCCCAAACTGGATAAATTACAACAATCGCACGTGCTGGTGGTCGGCATGGGCGGGGTAGGTTCGTTCGCGGCCGAATTTATCTGCCGAGCCGGTGTCGGTGAAATGACCATTGTTGATGGTGACGTGGTCGACCCCAGCAATCGCAATCGGCAATTGCCGGCATTGGCCACCACCCACGGCCAATCCAAGGCAGACATCATGGGCGAGCGTTTGTTGGCGATCAACCCGGACTTAAAACTGCATATCCGCCACGAGTTCATCACCCCGGATACTGCTGCCGAATTGCTGGATACGCATTACGATTACGTGGTGGATGCCATCGACAGCCTGACCCCCAAAATTCATTTAATCCGCGCGGCCAAATCGCGGAAAATGAAGATCGTCAGCTCCATGGGGGCTGGCGGCAAAATGGACCCGACGCATCTCAAGGTAGTCGATATTTCCAAAACCTATAACTGCCCGTTTGCACAATTTATCCGCATCCGTTTGCGCAAACATGGCATCAGTCGCGGCGTAAAAGTGGTGTTTTCGCCGGAAGTGGTCAACAAGGATTCGTTGATGTTTACCGATGGCAGCAATTACAAAAAATCCGCTTACGGCACCATTTCCTATTTACCGGCGGCCTTTGGTGGCGTTTGTGCCTCGGTAGTCATCCGCAATTTAATCCACGAAGCCGCTCATCACATTGAACCGCAGGCCACAGAACATGAGTGAATTCAAACCCAGTTCCACCAGCACTAACCTATTGAGCTCCGGCAAAAGCAGTCGTCTAATGGACATGCGCAATAAAAGCCTGAACTTGCATAACGACGCGGCACCCGCATCGGCCCAACCTCAAGCTAGCGATAAATCCAAGCAAAATCCCGATTTGTTGCTGGCCCGGCAGCTGATCGATCAACGTGTAGCGGATATTTTGGCCGGTTTACCGGTCGGCAAACAGCGCAGCCTGTTTAAAGTCCGCTACGGTTTCGATCCGGAAAACATCCATCTACAACCGCTTGCGCAGCTGATCAAATCACTGAAAATCCAGCACCCCAAATTCGAGCGACCTTCCGCCGACATGAAGAACATGCTGGAACTAACATATAATGGCCAACCCGTTCAATAACTTAAACGACTAACCGGCTGACAACGCCGCCTCACGCATTCAACTGATGATTTACAGCATAGAACCTAACCAGGATTACCGCGATCAAAGCCTGCGGCCCAATACCGAGCTGTCCAGCGCCGAACTCAAAGCCGATGCCACTCAGCATTACGACGAGTGCTATCGCGACTATCTGTTTGCCTGGTGCAACAGCGATAATCTGGCACTGCATTATGGCTATTGGGATGAAACCAGCCCCTATCAACAACATCAAGCGCTATTGAATAAAAATCAGGTGCTGTATGAAAAAGCCGGCATCCAGGCCGGCGACAAAGTGCTGGATGCCGGATGTGGTATTGGCGGCAGCAGCATCTGGATGGGCAAACAACAGGGTAATCGGGTTACCGGCATCACCATCAGCGCCAAACAGGCAGAGTATGCCCGCCAACATGCGCAACGCCATGGCGTTGCCGATTTGGTGAATTTTGAAGTGTGCGATTTTTGCAAAACCCCGTTTGCTGATGCCTCGTTTGATGTGGTTTGGGCTTTGGAAAGCAGTTGCCATGCCTTGAATAAAGGCGATTTTTTGCGCGAAGCGTTTCGGGTCTTAAAGCCCGGTGGCCGCTTAGTCGTCTGTGACGGCTTTTTACTGCAACGCCAGTTCAACGAACAACAATGGCAAGCGGTGGTGACCTGCCTGAACGGCTGGGCAGTGCCCAATTTATGCGCACGCGATGAGTTTACTCAGCTGTTACAGCAACAGGGATTTAGCAACATCCATTGCCACGACATCACTGCGCAAACCCTGCCCTCAGCAGACTATATGTACAAAGTCGCCAAACGCCTGCAACCCGTCCAAAAAATCAGCCAATGGCTAGGGTTGCGCACTAAGGCACAAACCGCCAATTATCTGGTGGGGCTGGCACAACATCAGTTATTTACGGAAAAGCTCACCGAGTATTTAATTTTTACCGCCGTAAAATCGGCATAACTTTCATTGGCAGCGTCTTTGAGCTATACACAGCTGGCTTATCTGGTTGGCGGTATCGGCGTATTGGTCGAATGGCGATCGTATCATCTGCATCACCAACACGATTTTCGCCGGTGGTCTGCTATCGGCGCAGGATTTTGGGCGATTCAATATTTACTGCTGACGGCCTGGACTGCCGGCCTGACCATGGCGGTGACAGCCTTGAGAACGCTGTTATCAGGAGGTTTAACCAGCAGTGGCAGCAAACATGTTGCTGCAAGTGGATTTATACTTATATTTGCCGGTTTAACCTGGCTGTCCTGGCAAGGCGCTATTTCCTTGTTGCCGGCGTTTGCCGTCATCAACACCACCCTAGCCTTGGTTTATTTTGACAATCGCAACATGCGCATCTCTTTAATTGCTTCCAGTTTCGCCTGGATAAACAATGATATCTATTGGCAAGCTTGGCCCGCACTGTTTGCCGAAGTGGTGGCAGTGGGGATAAATATCAGAACCATACGCAAACTTTAAGAAAATGCAGGTTGTAATAACAGCGTATTAAACCTGCTGCATTTCAAGCTGAGCGTTTGATCATGGGCTTCGGTCATTCCATGATGCATTGACAAGCAGCCGACCAAGTCGCTCAGTGAGAGGTTGAATTTTCCTTAATCAAAAACCTCGGCAATTTTGATTGCAGAGCCTTGCTGATCTTTACCCGACAACACCGGAGTGTCCGTCAAGGGCCATTGCACCTCTATCATGGCATCATTCCAGGCAATACAACGCTCAAAGCCAGGATCGTAATAATCTGTGGTTTTGTACAAAAACTCTGCCGTATCAGACAAGGTGAGGAAACCATGAGCGAAACCTTCCGGTATCCACATTTGCTGATTGTTTTCTGCTGATAAAATCTGTCCTACCCATTTGCCGAATGTCGGTGAATTTTTGCGTATATCCACCGCCACATCAAATACTTCACCTTGCACGACTCTGACCAGCTTTCCTTGTGCTTTGGGCGGTAGTTGATAATGCAGCCCCCTCAAAACCCCCTTTTGAGATTTGGAATGGTTATCCTGCACAAATTCGCGTTTGAGGCCTGTTAATGCTTCAAAGCGTTGTTGATTGAAACTTTCAAAGAAAAATCCACGCTCGTCACCGAATACGTTTGGCGTCAATAGAATTACATCTGGGATGGACAGACGGATTGCTTGCATGAAAATTTCCTGAGTTAGAAAAACAAAATCAAAGAGTGGTGATTGCCAGAAACTCGGCGGAAAAATCGTTTTGTTTTGGACAAATCGATAGGCTTTCTTGGCAATAGATTAAAAATCTGGCCGAAGTTTTTAAAAGTTCCGGTGATAGCTCACTCAAAGCATTAAAATGTTCAGCAATTTCGGCATAATCTGTTTCATAATCGTGTGCCGCCAAGTTTCGTGTTGCACGACATAGTTGCCAATTTTCCACTGTACTTATAACGCCAGTCTTCTCAAAAAAACTCAGTACTTTAAGAAAACGCTCACAGGGCTCACCGGAGAGCATGCAGGCATGGCGCATGGCAGACGCTAAAGTGTCTTGCAATTTGGCAAATCGTTCGTTAATAGCCGCCAGCGTTTCAAATAAGCCAATATTTTTTCTTTCGTTTTCTAAAAACTCGGCGGTTAATGGCCATGTGATTTTTTGGCTGGAGGCGTTTAAAAAATAAACACATCGTTGTATTGCTTCAAGCAGGTCAGCAAGATGATTCTTTTCGGCGTTGAGATTCATGATTCAATGCTTAATCTTACTGCATGATTCCGAGCAATGGTTTGAAATGCGGTTGCTTCCCGAGCTTTCGTTTTATAAACCAGGTCAACAGGCAAGCCCAAAAACGACTCCAACTGCATTTTTATTTGAGCCTGTTGAAGTAAAGGCACTGCCGCTGGGGTTTCAATAAGCAGATCAACATCGCCGCCTTTAGCGTTGTCATTGATTCTGGAGCCGAATAAATAAATTTCCGTTTCCGGACCTATATATTGGCAAACGCTTTCCATAATAAAGCGTATCTGATTACTGTTTAAACGCACTCTTAAAAGACTTGCTGATTCAGGAGGGACAAAAGATACTGACCGTATCCATTTTTGGCAAGCGGCTGGGCTAATTTTTCGATTTTTTCATTATCGATCCAGCCACTGCGCCAGGCGATTTCTTCCGGACAAGCGACTTTTAAGCCTTGGCGGGTTTCGATGGTTTCGATGAAATTACTGGCTTCGATCAAACTGGCATGGGTGCCGGTATCCAGCCACGCATAGCCCCGTCCCATGATTTCTACACTGAGTTGCTGTTGAGCAAGGTAGGTTTTGTTCACATCGGTGATTTCCAATTCTCCGCGCGACGAAGGCTTTAAATTGGCGGCAATGTCTAAAACTTGGTTGTCATAAAAATATAAGCCCGTGACAGCGTAGTAACTTTTAGGCTTTGCCGGCTTTTCTTCCAGCGAAGTTGCCTGCCCCTGTTCGTCAAAACTGACCACGCCATAACGCTCAGGATCTTTGACATGGTAGGCAAAGACTGTCGCTCCAATTTGCTGGCTATCCGCATTTTGTAGCTGAGCCTGTAAATCATGACCATAAAAAATATTATCGCCCAATACCAAGGCACTGGAATGATTACCTACGAAATCCTTTCCGATGATAAAAGCCTGTGCCAAACCATCGGGGCTAGGTTGTACGGCATAAGAAAGATTAATGCCCCAATCACTGCCATCCCCCAATAGTTGTTGAAACAACGGCGTATCTTGAGGCGTGGAAATGATCAAAATATCCCGGATACCCGCCAGTAATAAGGTACTGAGCGGATAATAGATCATGGGTTTGTCGTAAATAGGTAGCAGTTGTTTGGATACCGCTTTGGTGACGGGGTACAACCGGGTACCTGAGCCGCCGGCGAGAATAATGCCTTTACGTTGTGTCATCGTTATTTTCCATGAATTTCCATCAACATGCGTTCGACACCCATTCGCCAGTCGGGCAAATCAAGATCGAAAGTGGTTTTGAGTTTATCGGTGTTCAATCGTGAGTTTAACGGCCTTTCAGCCGGGGTTGGATACTGACTGGTTGGAATGGCTTGTAAAGCGTTTTCAGACAGCTTTAGTGTCAGGCCGGCCTGACGGGCAAAATCCAACACATAAGAGGCATAATCGAACCAGCTGGTTTCACCGACAGCCACCAGATGATACAGGCCGCTAACATCCTGTCGTTGACTGGCTAGCCGAATGGCATGAGCTGTGACATCAGCCAATAATTCAGCTCCGGTTGGCGCACCGTATTGATCGTTGATGACTGATAGCTGCTCTCGTTCTTGAGCCAGTCGAATCATGGTTTTGGCAAAATTTTGCCCTCGGGCCGCATAGACCCAACTGGTGCGAAAAATCAGATGGTAACAACCGGCATCCTGGATTGCCTGCTCACCCTGCAGTTTGGTTTTGCCATAAACGCTCAACGGATTGACAGGATCGGCTTCGTGCCAAGCAGCGTTGCCACTGCCATCAAATACATAGTCCGTTGAATAATGCACCAGCCAAGCGCCACAATCTTTGGCGGCATTGGCTAAAGCTTCCGGTGCTTTGTAGTTGATCAATTCGGCCTGTGCTATATCAGTTTCGGCTTTATCAACGGCGGTATACGCTGCCGCATTGACAATCACATCCGGCTGAACAGCGTTCACAGTTTTGGCAATGCCCGTTGAATCAGTTAAGTCGCCGCAATAGGCTTGACTGTGTCTATCCAAAGCCACCAATTGCCCCAGCGACGCCAGACTGCGCTGTAATTCCCAGCCCACCTGACCGTTTTTACCGAATAACAAAATCTTCATTTTCACACGCTGTTATTGGTTACGATCAGCATAATTTTTGTCCAGCCAGGATTGATAATCACCGGATAACACATTGTTCACCCAATCCTGATGCTGCAGATACCATTGAACCGTTTTGCGGATTCCGGTTTCAAAAGTTTCGGCCGGTTTCCAGCCTAATTCCCTTTCCAGTTTGCCGGCGTCAATTGCATAGCGTCTGTCGTGGCCCGGCCTGTCTGTCACATAAGTGATTTGTTCAGCATACAATTTCCCATCGTAGCGCGGTTGTAATTCATCCAGAATGGCGCATAAGGTGTGTACCACATCCAGATTGGCTTTTTCGTTCCAGCCACCGACGTTGTAAACCTCGCCCAATTGTCCTGAGGCCAAAACCTTGCGTATGGCGCTGCAATGATCCTTGACATACAGCCAGTCGCGAATCTGTTGACCATCGCCATAAATGGGTAGGGGTTTGCCTGTTAATGCATTTTGGATGCACAACGGGATCAGCTTTTCAGGAAAGTGATACGGACCGTAATTGTTTGAGCAATTGGTGGTTAATACCGGCAAACCATAGGTGTGATGATAAGCGCGAACCAAATGATCACTGGCTGCTTTGCTTGCGGAATAAGGACTGTTGGGTTGATATTGGTTGGACTCGGCGAAAGGCGGGTCGGTTTTCTCCAGCGAACCATATACCTCATCAGTCGAGACATGCAATAGACGAAAATCTTGCTTGGCTTGTGGCTCCAAAGTATTCCAATAGCAGCGCACCGCTTCCAGCAGCCTGAAACTACCCACGATATTGGTTTGAATAAAATCTTCCGGACCATGGATAGATCGGTCTACATGTGATTCTGCGGCAAAATTGATGACCGCTCGGATTTGATAATCGTTAAGCAGTTTCACAATGGTATCGTAATCGGCAATATCCGCTTTCACAAACACATGCCGTGCATCATTTTGCAGCGAAACCAGATTTTGCAGATTGCCGGCGTAGGTAAGTTTATCGATGTTTACAACCGTCTCATCGCTGCCTGCCAGCCAATCCAAAACAAAGTTACTGCCGATAAATCCGGCACCGCCGGTGACTAAAATGGTCATAAAAGTATGGAGTTTATTTAAAGTACAAAAAGATCAAATTTTTTAGGCTGCTAATTTTAAGCTAGTGGCGAAATTCTGTTGATAAAATCTACATCCTCACGGCAAATACAAACTGAATCTAGCACCACCCAAGCGACTGTTATTATCGATTTTGACAAAACCGGATTTGTCGCGGTTTTTATGAAAACCGGCAATTGCGGCGACAAAATACAAGCCCAACCCGGTATTGCCCGTTACCCAGTCCAGATTCGATTGATTGCTTAAATCAGCGTTCAGCAGATGTTGCGGATAACCCTCGCCATCATCTTCAATAGAAAATAGTAGATAACCCTCCACTTCGCTAGCGGAGATAACAACCTTTTTTCGACTGTAGCGTTGAGCGTTATTCAAGATAGTACCCAACGCATTACTGACGTGCTGAAAATCGCAATAGCATAATACGTCATCGCTACATTCGATACTCACTTGAATATTTTGCAATTGCGACAACCTGTCCTGTTGTGCTTTGGCTTCATTCAGTAAATCCAGCGCCGCATATTCATCTTCGATTAAACCGAATGTATTGCTGTCAATTTTGTACATCACCAATAACTGCATCAAACTGTGATTGATACGATTGGCCTCAAATTCGAGTTGCCGAAAATCATCTACCTGATCAGGTGATTGCTTGCCGGATAGTTGCTGAATCAATCCCAACAATGTACCCAATGAGTTTTTTATATCATGCACTGTCGAACCCAGTATTACCGGAAACAGCGCGTTGTCTTTTGCCTCAGTGTTCATGATTTTGCCTCGTTATATTGGCGCAGCAGGTTGGAAAACTCCATTTGCAAAATACCCAATTTATGTCTGTCTACGCCAATCTGCCGGGCTTTTTTAAGTAAAGCCTGTGCCCGAACCAGTTTCTCTTCATCAATGCCGCTTGCCTTTAAATCGTGCAGGATGATTTTTAGGGTATTGATCACAATGGTTTGGTTTTCAGGCATACTGGCTATGGCCTTTTCGAATAAGGCCATGGCTTCTGAGAATTTACCTTGTTTATAAAGCGTTACACCTTGATTGTTGGTTGCCACCAAGGCGCGTTTGGTTTTTTGAATCAACTCTTCCGAATGATTATCCATGCCGATACCGGACTGCATGCGCCTCAGGTCGTTTAAAAACTGCTCGTCATCGATATGATTTTTAATCAAACTGCCCATAATCGCTTCTGCATCTTCGTGCTGATTTTGCAAAAAGCAGGTTTTGGCAATATCCAACTGCAAATCTTTGGGGGTTTTGCTACCAAGTTGCCTATTCAACGCCAATGCCTTCTGCAAACAAGCACTGGCTTGCTCATCATTGCCCGCATTTTTATGTAATTCCGTTTCCAGTGTCACTGCCCGCAACTCGGCTACGGGATCGTTACGAAATTCCTGACGCATATTGGACAATGTTTCCAATGCCTTTTCCGGCGAACGGGTTTTTGAATACAACTTGGCCAAATTGGTAAAGTCGCTACTGGACTTGTAAATGGAATACTTACCCAACGAGACCGCAGCTTTATAGGCTTTTTCGGCGACATCGACATTACCGATTTTATCGGCTGTCTCGGCAAGTTTTTTTTGTCTTAGAATCGATTGCGGTGACAAATCGACGGCCTGATTGATTATATCCTGCACTTCCTTGAGCTTGTCTTCAGCTTCATAGACTTTGGACAGCCAGTCATACCCTTCCAAAAACATTGGATGCACTCTAAGCAAATCTTCAAATTGCTGACCAGCTTGGGAAAAATTGCCTTGTTGAAATTCAATAATTCCCAAACCCAGTCGTGCCCAGGGTAAATCGCGTTCATGCAGAATTTCGCTATAAATCCGCTTCCCAGCCTCAAAATCGCCCACCAGGGCTGCCAATTCAGCCCGAATTTTTAACAAGTGGGTACGGATTTTTTTGTGGTTTTCAGCCAGAAGTTTATCGCATTGCTGGATGGCCTGAGCGAGATGACCGCGCTCGATCTCTTTTTCAACGGATTGTAACAAGGCTTTGCGGGTCAGATTTCGCTCCAATCGCACAAATAATTGTTGGGCATTAAAAGGCTTGGCCAGATATTCGTCAGGTTTGCTATCCATGGCTCCCAGCACCATACTGGTGCTTTGTTCACCTGAGAGGATCACAAACACACAATTCGGACTAAGCAGTTTTTGTATGCGTGCCTCCTCCAAAACTTGCTGACCGTTTTTTCCGGTGCCCAAATTATAATCACACAATACAATATCGAAATTGGTTCTGCTCATGGCGACGAGAGCATTCAGGCCATTATCGGCTTCGGAAATGTTATCGGCATCCAAGGTATACAGCATATTGCGAATAGCGTTACGCATAGCGGGATAATCTTCGACGATCAAAATAGATTTGCCGACTAAAATAGGCTTCATAGGGCTATTGCGCGTCAATAAACAAACGGTAATTCTAGCCTTACTATTGGGGTTATGTCTTGGCTCAACACTAACTTTCCTGATTGAGAGCCTGAAATTTACGAAAATAGTCAGGCTTAAAGGAACAAACAGCCCTTCTTTTCATCAGAAGAATTACTCATAAACTGGTGTTTTTTTACCTTCAACAGGCATGCAGCATGACCCAATCAACTATCCCAGCTATTGCGCCCTCCGAAATCACCTCAAAAACCGTTTTCGACCAACGCCGACGCTTTCTCAAACATGCAGGCGGGCTATCTGCAGCACTCATGACTGCACCACTATGGGCTGCAGAAAAACTGGCATTTACATCGACAGCCAGTTACGGTCTGACCGACGCATTAACCCCACGCAAGGATGTCACCCATTACAATAATTTTTACGAATTCGGCACAGATAAAGAAGCGCCATCCAGACGTGCCGGCAGCCTGAAAACCCGGCCTTGGACTATCGCCGTAGAAGGCGAAGTGCATAAACCACAGGTTTTCGATATCGATCAATTGCTCAAACTGGCACCTATTGAAGAGCGTGTTTATCGCTTACGTTGCGTCGAGGCTTGGTCAATGGTGATACCCTGGCTGGGATATCCGCTGGCAGCGTTGCTTAAACAGGCCCAACCCACCGGCTCCGCAAAATATGTGGAATTCGTCAGTCTGCATGATATGGAGCAAATGCCCGGTCAACGCAGTCCGGTTTTACAATGGCCTTATCGGGAAGGTTTACGCCTCGATGAAGCCATGCATCCTTTGGCATTACTGACCTTTGGCCTGTACGGCGAATTACTCCCCAACCAAAACGGTGCGCCGGTAAGAATGGTACTTCCGTGGAAATACGGTTTCAAGAGCGCCAAATCGATCGTCAAAATTCGCTTGCTTAAAGAACAACCCGTCAGCAGTTGGATGCAGGCTGGACCCAGCGAGTATGGATTTTATGCCAACGTCAATCCCGAAGTCGATCATCCTCGCTGGAGCCAAGCCAAAGAACGTCGCATCGGCGAATTTCTGAAACGCCCTACCCTGCCCTTCAACGGCTACGCTGAACAGGTTTCCAGTTTGTATGCCGGCATGGATTTGAAACACTATTTTTAATGATATGGGACAACAATCCAATCAAACCCAAGGTTTGGTAGGCACGAAATCAGCAGTGTTCATAATGGCGTTACTGCCATTAGCGAAACTGTTGCTGAATGCGTTGCAGGACAATTTGGGCGCCAACCCGATCGAAAAAATCACCCATGTCACCGGTTTTTGGACTTTAACGTTTCTACTGATCTGTTTAACCGCCACCCCACTGCGCAAACTGAGCGGCTGGTTCTGGCCCATTCGAGTGCGGCGTATGCTGGGTTTATTCGTGTTTTTTTACGCTTGCCTGCATTTTTTGACGTATTTGATCCTGGATCAGTTTTTCGATTGGTCAGCCATCTGGGCCGACATTGCCAAACGGCCATACATTACGATTGGCTTTACGGCGTTGGTCTGCTTGCTGCCGCTGGCAGTAACCTCCAATGACAAAATCACCCGCAAAATCGGCGGCAAAAACTGGCGACGGTTGCATAGCTTGATATACCCGATTGCCATTGCCGGCGTGATTCATTTTATCTGGCTGGTCAAAAAAGACCTCACCATACCGTTGATTTTCGCCGGCATACTAACGGTGTTATTGACTGCGAGGTTAATTCTTCGTCGTTAAATAAATCGCTACCCATACCCCCCCCTTTGACCAAGAGGGATCCAGGGAGATTTATTAAACAATATCCCACAACCCTTCTTTGATTATAAAAGGGAATAATCGAGTGAATCCGAACAAGCCGAATTCAGGGACGTTATTTATGACCTTATCCTAAGGGATATGGGTGTAAATAAATTCCGCGTTTCGGTTGGGAAGGACTTCCCGTTCGTCCTGACCCTGTCGAAGGTGGACGCGGAAATACCGGCTCTCGCCGCACCAAACCGTTTATGCTTCGACCCTGCTCAGCACGAACGGTTTGGCAGGAATAGTTGTTCGGGACGTTGTTTTTGATGAAATCCTAACTAGGAGCCTGTCCGAAAATAGGAATCGTCGTTAGGAAAAGCTCCTAGCGGTCCAGTCAGCCAAATGCACATGCATTAAAGTTATATCGCACCCTCGATAGCTTTCTTCTGACAGGGTTTGCCAACCCAATTTCGCATAAAAACCAGCCTGATCCGGCGTAAACAAATATAACGTATCCAATCCGGCCAGTTTGGCCTGCAGCATCGCATAACGTACCAGTGCACTGCCGATGCCCTGCCGACGAAACGGCGGTGAAACAAACACGCTCGCCAACCAGGGGGTCAATTCAGGTCGGGTATCCATATCGCACGCAATCAGGGCAGCGGAGCCAGCCAATTGATCATCCTGTTTGTAAATATAAGTACTTGGAACCAGCGCAACATCCAGATAAGTCTGCATTTTGGCAATGCGCTTTTCCAGTGTGCCCCCCGGGTTCAAATGCGCCCATTCCTGGTGATGCCATGCTGCCAGGGTTGGGATGTGTTGAGATTCTTGGGATAAATTTAGAATGATCGAGGAGTTCATCGATAAACTTGCAAACAGGCTTTGTTATCCAGAATCAAGGCTTTTTGAATAGCGTCTCTATTGCTGACCAATGCGTTAATCGTGGCTGCTTTAGATTGATGGCCGATTTTTAGCCAGATGATTTTGGGTGGCTGACCATAGATGCTGGAAAGTTCATAAAAATCAGCGTCTTTTGTAACGATGATGTAATAGTTGTCTTTGGCATAACGCCAACTATGTTTATCATCGGCAGATTCCAAATCTCACAATGCAACCTGTGAAGTATCAGGGAATATATCTGTTAAAAACGCCACCAAACGACGAGACAGATTTTCATCCAGTAATAGCTTCATCTGCGTCAAATAATTGCAGACACATGATGCTCACGATCAGCCGCAAATGCCAAGCAAGCGCGAATATCATCACTGTTGAGCTCTGGATAGTCTTCAATGATTTCAGCCTCAGTCATACCCTCTGCCATCCAGGCCAACACGTCATAAACAGTAATGCGCAAACCACGAATACAGGGTTTACCGCCCCGTTTTCCAGATTCAAGCGTAATAATGTTTCGATAATTGATAGTCATGATTTCACTCCTGATCAAAATAGTACGTCTAAAACTCTGGCCCAGCCAACTTCAACGCTACCCGCCTCAAATCTTCCTCAGTATCCACTCCGGCTTCCGGTGTTTTCTCGACCACCTTCACCAACACTTTCTCACCGTGCCATAGAATCCGCAATTGTTCCAACGATTCAATGCTTTCCAAGGGCGATGCCGACCAACTGCAATAACGTTGCAAAAAATCCACCGTATAGCAATACATGCCAATATGCCGCAGATGCGCTAGGCCGGTTTGAATGGTGTTATTTTTTTCAGGAAAACTGGCACGGTTCCAAGGTATCGGTGCACGGCTGAAATACAAGGCATAGCCGTTTTTATCCAGTACCACTTTAACCGCATTCGGGTTAAAGATTTCGTCAGCATCCTGAATATTGGCGGCCAGAGTGGCGATACCGGCTTGCTGTTGTCCGGCCAAAGCTTCAGCCACCTCGCGAATATACGCCGGGGGAATCAACGGCTCATCGCCTTGCAGATTGACCACGATGTCGTCAGCATGCCAACCCAGTTTGTCAGCCACTTCCGCGATACGTTCAGTGCCGGATTGATGATTGGGGTCGGTCATCACCACTTGCATGCCCAATCCGGAAACGGTATCGAAAATCCGTTGATCGTCAGTTGCCACCACCACCTGTTCGGCTTGAGCTTCCAAAGCCCGCTGGCATACATGCACGATCATCGGTTTGCCGGCGATGTCCAGCAAGGGTTTACCGGGCAAGCGGGTGGAGCCATATCGCGCAGGAATAACGACTTTAAATCCGCTCATTTACGCAGGGCTTCGGCTTCTTCAAAACTAAGTTGGCGGGCTTCGTCTTCCAGCATCACCGGAATATCATCCCGAATCGGGAAAGCCAGGTTATCGGCTTTACAAATCAGTTCCTGGGCATCTTTGTCGTAAATCAACGAACTTTTGCATAATGGGCAGGCCAGAATATCAAGCAGTTTTTTGTCCATGAGTTTTATCTTTGAGTAGTGTAAGGAATTGGGCGGCAAAAGTATCCTGTAGCGCGGCTGCAATAGGCAGATACCAAGCATCTGTCAGGGCAAAACCGGCACATTTAACAGCGTCTTTTTCGGTCATGATCAACGGTAAGCTGTCTTTGAAGTGTAAATCGGCAGCGGTAAAAGCGTGATGATCCGGGAAGGCATGGTTTTGGCAAACCAAACCGGCTTTACCCAACTGATCGAAGAAGCGTTTGGGGTTGCCAATGCCGGCAATAGCATGACAGGCTTTACCCGCCAATGCCGATAAGGGTTGACGTTCGCCGCTAAGCAGATTGATCAGATAATCACCCTGACATTGCATGGCGTATTCGCCTTCCAGCAGTTCTTTAGGGGTATTGACCACCACCAAATCCACGCTTTTAACCCGCTCCGGTGGTTCACGTAGCGGACCAACCGGCAGGCAATAACCGTTGCCGAAGCGGCGCTCACCGTCAATGACCACAATTTCAATATCGCGTTGCAAGGCATGATGCTGCAAGCCATCATCGGAAATGATGATGTCGCAATCAAACTCGGCCAGCAGTTTACGTGCTGCAGCGGGGCGATCAGCACCCACCATCACAGGGCATGCCGCGCGTCGGGCAATCAATACCGGTTCATCGCCCAATTTGGTCGCATCGCTCTCCGGCCTCACCACATGCAAGCCATCCTCTGCATTGCCGGCATAGCCACGACTGATCACACCTGGGTTATAGCCTTGCTGTTTCAATAAATCAACCAGCCAGATCACCAGCGGAGTTTTCCCCGTACCGCCGACCGTGATATTTCCCACCACGATCACCGGCACCGGCAAGCGATGAATTTTTTTGAAGCCAACCTTATATAAAAAGCGCCGAAAGCGAATGGCATCCAGATACAGCATCGACAGCGGCATCAACCAAGCGGAAATATACATTTCCTTGTACCAATGATCTTCCAACCAACGTATCAAAGCAGCTTTCATTTATTTCTCCGGTGGATTGATAGCAAAGGTGACATGATGAAAACCCAGCTGATTGGCCACATCCAGCGCACTCACCACGGCTTGATGCGGGGTTTTTCCATCGGCGTTGATGATAAACGGCAGTTGTTTGGCATCTATAGAAAGTTCCGATAAAGCCATTTTCAAACTAGTCAGATTTTGCTCAACCAACGGCTTGGGTTTGCCATCCTCGCCAGCTATTGCATATTTGCCTTCGGCATCGATGAACAAATTGATGGCCTTTTTGGCTTGGTCAATCTCTTCACCACTGGCTTCCGGCAAATTGATTTTCAAATTCGTGTGATGCCGGAAGGTGGTGGCCACCATAAAAAAGAACAACAGCACCAACAATACGTCGATCATCGGAATCAGACCGATTTCCACTGGTGCACGTTTTTTGCGGCGAAACTCCATCAGGCGTTCTCTCGGTTGCCTTGCATAATGTCGACCAGCCGCAGCGCTTCCTCTTCCAGATGCACCACATGATCATCCACCAAACGTTCAAAGTAACGGTGAAAAAACAAACTCGGAATCGCCACCGTCAGACCTGATGCAGTACAGATCAAAGCTTCTGAAATCCCGGCACTTAACACACCCGGATCACCCATACCGCTGACGGCAATATCTGAAAACACTCGAATGATGCCGCCTACCGTACCCAGCAAACCCAGCAACGGTGTTACGGTGGCTATACTGCCCAGCGCATTCAGATAGCGTTCCAGTTCGTGCGCCACTTGTCGCCCCACTTCTTCGATACTGGATTTCATGATTTCGCGGCCATGCTTGCGATTGATCAAACCTGCAGCTAACACCCGACCCAACGGTGAACTGAGTTTGATGCGGCGTATCCCGGCATCATCCAGTTTGTTATCCCGATGTAGTTGCCAGATATACGGCACCAGTTCGGCAGGAATAATGCGTTTACGCTGTAATGACCAGAATCGCTCGCCGATAATTGCCATGGCAGCAATCGAACATAAAATAATCGGCAACATCATCCAGCCGCCGCTTTTAATGATTTCAAACACCTAGCAGTTCCTCATGAATAAATTATGGCAATTTTAACCCAATGTAACAGGCTTTTGCCGCGCTACACCGATAAAGGCAATGATCAATGCCAAGCCACAGGCCAGCGATGCAATCACGAATACCAAATCGCCGCCTATTTTGTCCCAGCAATAGCCGCTATAAAAACTGCCTAACATGCCACCCAAACCAAAACTGATGCTGCTATACAAGCCCTGCGCTTTGCTTTGATGAGCTTCGCCAAAATATCGATGCAATAATTGGATGGCCACCACGTGCGCCAAACCGAAGCTGGCCGCGTGCAACAATTGTGCGACCACAATGATGGTCAGCGACTGGGTGCCATAGGCAATCATTAACCAGCGCAGCATACTCAAAGCCAAACTGGCCAACAATAAACCGCGCAAACTAAACCATTTTAACAACCCAAACATCCAGTAAAACACGCCAATTTCCGCGCACACGCCCAAAGCCCAAAGCATGCCGGTGAAGGTCGCTGAGTAACCATTTTGCTGTAGATACACAGAATAGAATACGTAATACGGGCCATGCGCGACTTGCAGCAACATGTAAACGGCAAAAAAAGCCAGAATTTCCGGTTTGAACAATACCGCAAACACGCTGCCGACTGCTGCTGGCTGTTGCGACTGAATCACTTCCGGGGTAATCAACGCCATCAGCCAATTGATGACTAACAAACCGGTGATGATCCAGGGCAACCATTCAATACTGAAATCATCCAGAAACCGGCCAATGCCCAATACCGCAAGGATAAACCCCACCGAACCCCACAACCGAATCCGACTATAGCGTTGCGGTTCGGCTTTTAAATGCAACAATGTCGCGGCTTCAAATTGCGGCAGCGTGGCGTTCCAAAAAAAACTGAAGGCCACGGTGACTATCGCCACCCATTGATAATCATGTCGCACTAAAAATCCGCCAAAAATCAGCATGGACAATAAGGCCGTGATGCGAATCAGCCCCATACAGCGGCCGCGTTTGTCTGCCAGCCAACTCCATACGTGCGGCGCCACCACTTTGGTGGCCACCAGCATGGCGGTGAGTTCACCTATCTCTTGGGCTGCAAAACCGATTTGCTTGAGATACAAACTCCAAAACGGTAAAAACGCCCCCAGCGTTGCAAAATAACAGAAGTAAAAACCGGATAAGCGCCAGTAAGGCAGTCTCATCAACGCAACACAGGTAAACCCGAATCGACGTGCATGTTTTGGCCGCGATGTCTTAGCAAATGATCCATCAATACAATCGCGGTCATGGCTTCGGCAATCGGTGTGGCACGAATGCCCACACAGGGATCGTGACGCCCTTCGGTAATAACCTCAATTGACTCGCCTTTACTGTTGATACTGCGACCCGGCAAACGCAAACTGGAAGTGGGTTTCAAGGCAATTCTCGCCACAATCTCCTGACCCGTGGAAATACCGCCCAAGATACCGCCGGCGTGATTGCTTAAAAAGCCATCCAAGGTAATTTCGTCACGGAATTTCGTGCCTTTGGTATCGATACAATCGAAACCGTCGCCAATTTCCACACCTTTTACCGCATTGATGCTCATCAAAGCATAGGCCAGTTCGGCATCCAGTCGATCGAAAATCGGTTCACCCAAACCGGGTGGGACGTTGCTGGCGATGACTTCGATTTTGGCGCCGATGGACTCACCTTCCTTACGCAAGGCATCCATGTAGCTTTCCATCTCGGCAACTTTATTCACATCCGGACAAAAGAACGGGTTATTGCCAATTTCTTGCCAGTCAAAGCCGTCAATTTTGATCGGACCCAGTTGGGATAAATAGCCGCGCACCTGAATCCCGCAGTGTTCGAACAGATATTTCTTGGCGATGGCGCCTGCCGCCACCCGCATGGCAGTTTCCCGAGCAGACGAACGCCCGCCGCCGCGATAGTCGCGAAAACCATATTTGTGTTGGTAGGTGTAATCAGCATGACCAGGGCGGAAACTTTCGGCGATTTTTGAATAGTCTTTGGAACGCTGATCGGTATTCTCGATCAACAAGCCAATCGGACAGCCGGTAGTTTTACCTTCAAATACACCCGACAAGATTTTCACTTCGTCCGCTTCACGGCGCTGCGTAGTATGTCGGGACGTGCCGGGTTTGCGTCTATCCAGATCGATCTGCAAATCCGCTTCGCAGAGTTCCAAACCGGGAGGGCAACCATCAATAATGGCACCGATGGCCGGGCCATGGCTTTCGCCGAAGGTGGTGACTGTAAATAATTTTCCTATCGTGTTTCCTGACATGCTTAACCCGCGCTTGCAAATAAAGAGTGATATTGATTGACCTGAGCCGCCGTTAGTAAAAACACCCCGTCGCCACCGCGTTCAAATTCCAGCCAATGGAACGGTACATTCGGGAACATTTCCTGCAGGGTTTCGGCGCTACTACCGACTTCCACGATCAAGATACCCTGCTCGGCCAGATATTGCTTGGCTTCTACCAGAATCCTAAGGACCAAATCCAAGCCTGTTTCGCCACCGGTAAAACCCATTTCCGGTTCTGCATGAAACTCGGCAGGTAAATTTTCCCATTCGCTAATGGCAACATAAGGCGGATTGCTGACGATGATGTCGTAGGGCTTTTGCGGTAATTCGGCAAATAAATCCGATTGATACAATGTGACCTGTTCGGCCATATCATGCTTGTCGACATTGATTTCCGCCACATCCAGCGCATCTTCCGACAAATCCACCGCATCGACTTGTGCATCCGGAAAGGCATAGGCGCAGGCGATGGCAATACAGGCGCTGCCGGTACATAAATCCAGAATGGTGAACACCTGTTCTTCGTCGATCCAGGGTTCGAAACGTTCGGCAATCAATTCGGCAATGGGTGAACGCGGCACTAATACCCGTTCATCGACATAAAACGACAGACCGGCAAAAACGGCATCGTGAGTAAGATAAGCAGAGGGTTTGCGTTCCACAATCCGCCGTTCTATAACCGCCAATACCGCTTGTCTTTCTGCTTGGGTTAAAACGCTATCCAGATAGCTGTCAGCCAAATCGTAAGGCTGATGCACAGTATGCAATACAATGGCAGCTGCTTCGTCCAATGGGGTAACAGTGCCATGTCCCAGGAAGACATTGTGCTCGGCAAAACGACTGGCAGCCCAGCGAATATAGTCTCTGATGCTGTTCAGGGTTGTGATAACATCGGGCGAAATGATAGTCATAGGCAGCCTCAGCTAAAAAGGCTGCAAATTTTAAACTAAACCCCACTCGCTTGTCCGAATTAAGCAAACACCGATGACCGAGGCAGCACCCGACACCACAGCCAGCCATTTGGCCAAAAACCGTTTATATCTGGATTGTTTTAAATACATGCAGTCCGAGAAACTGGCCTTGCCAACCATACCGGACGTTTCCGTAAAAATCCGTCGGGCCATCAACGAACCCAGCGCCAACAGCAGCAAAATCGCTCGAGTGGTGCAAATCGACCCCAGCATTACTGCGCGGCTGATCAAAATATCCAACAGCCCGCTGTATCGTGGTCGACGCAAAATCGAAAGCTGCCCGGAAGCATTGACCCGATTGGGTTTAAAAGCTGCGCAGGACATTATCACCGCCTTTGCCCTAAAAGCTGTTTTTAACGCCAAAACCGGCATCATTCGCCGAAAAATGCAGGAGCTTTGGGCGCACAGCAGTCATGTTGCCGCCATCAGCGCGGTGTTGGCGCATAAAACCCCCGGCTTTGATCCGGACCGCGCCATGCTGGCCGGCTTGATTCACGACATCGGCGTTGTGCCGATCCTGGCTTATGCGGACAGACAACCGGACATTCTGGCTTCGCCCGCTGATTTAGCAGAAACAGTGCGTGAGTTACGCAGCCAGATCGGCGTACAAATTATACGCAAATGGGATTTTCCAAATGATTTTGAAGATGTGGTGAGCCATGCGGAAAACTGGTTTCGCGACAGCGGCCCCCACGCTACTTATAGCGATATTGTGATGGTCTCGCAGCTACATAGCTTCATCGGCAAAGTCGACATCAAAAAAATGCCAAAAATGGATGATTTACCGGCCTATAAAAAATTGGCCGCCGGCAATATGAATGCTGACCTCAGTATCAACATCCTTGATCAGGTCAAGGATGAAATTGAGCATATCCGCCTGATGTTGAATTAAGTTTTACTGAAAACCGGCAAACACGCCTGCACCAATTTAACCCAGTAGGTTGCGCCCAGCGGCAAAATGTCATCGTTAAAATCGTAACTGGCGTTGTGTAACTGACACGGTCCTGCGCCATGATCCGGCATGCGATGTCCACCCTCGCCGTTGCCGATAAAACAATAACACCCCGGCAACTGGTGCAACATGAATGCAAAGTCTTCCGCGCCCATGGTGGGATGTTGAGTCAGTACATTGTCTTCACCCACGATACCGGTCATTACCTGCCGGGATAATTCGGCATGCTCTGAATGATTTACGGTGGGAGGATACCCTTTGAAGAATTCAATCTCGCTGCTCAAACCATGCGCTAAGCAAGTGTGTGTGGCAATCTCCCGCATCCGCTGTTGAATCATATCCATCAGTTCATTGGAAAATGTGCGCAAGGTGCCGGTCATTTCGCAGCTATCGGCAATCACGTTTTTAGCTTCGCCAATATGCACAGTGGTAACCGATAACACGCCTGCGTCCAGGGGATTGGCATTGCGACTGAGTATGGTTTGAAACGCTAGAATGATCTGCGCCGCTACCGGAACCGGGTCCAAACCCAGGTGCGGTAAGGCGGCATGACAGCCTTTGCCTTTGATGACAACTTTAAAGGTATCAAATGCGGCCATCACCGGTCCCGGACTCACCGCAAATTGACCTACCGGCAATCCCGGCCAGTTGTGCATGCCGTAAACCGCCTGCATCGGAAACAGCTCAAAAAGCCCATTCTCAATCATCACCTTGGCACCGCCACCGCCCTCCTCGGCCGGCTGAAAAATCACATATACCGTACCGTCAAAATCTCTGTGTTCGGCAAGATAATGTGCCGCTGCCAATAGCATGGCGGTATGTCCATCATGACCACAAGCATGCATTTTCCCGGGGTACACCGAAGCATGGGCAAAACTGTTTTGTTCCAAAATTGGCAAAGCATCCATGTCGGCACGCAAACCAATGGCTCTTGCTGAAGTGCCGGATTTGATAATACCGACCACGCCGGTCTTGCCCAAGCCTTTATGGATTGGAATACCCCATTCAGTCAACTTATCCGCCACGCGTTCAGCAGTCCGCACTTCTTCAAAACACAATTCGGGGTGAGCGTGAATTTCGCGTCTGAAGTCTCGGATTGAAGCGATGTTTGCAACAATCTCCGGCAATAGTTGCTGGTGTTTGATAATTTGGTTAGACATTAGGACAACCCTTTTTTAAATTGACGTCTTTTTATATTTACTGGATCCCCATAGTGTCTAGGCGCTTGTCCGAGAACAGGAATCGTCGCGAGGGAAAGCCATTTGGAGTCAGTTTTTTGATCATTTGAGGCCAATAGTGAAGCAGGCAACTGCATCATTAGTTTTGCATAAACTTGAAAAATCATTTTTACTTTCTGTTGGTGTGCAGTAGATTTTTACTATTGGGTATTTCGACGGTGTTAACCATTTCAAACCTACACAACAACCCTTTAGGCTTTATTCTGACCCAAAGCCTTGAAGAATTTTATACCTTTCATTTTATGGGCCGATGACAAGATTACTCCTTGCGATAGCATTGATGTTACCGCTGCTTGACTGGGCTTGGGCTGATGATGAGTTGTCTGTGGTATTGCCCGAATGCACCGCAAGTTTGCAGCGTCCAACAGTAGAAGCTCATGTGCTGATAGTACGTAGCGGATGTCCACTGTCGCTACAATCGCTATCTACGCTTTTGGACAGGGGCTTTCAGCGATTTTTATCGGATCACCTAATGCCTTTTCATGGCATTTACCTGGGACGCTTGATGGAATACCCCGAATGGTCGGAAGATTTAGCTAAAGCCGCGGCGAAATCAGCTACCTGGAACTCAAAAAGGGGGCGTCCGAGCACGCTTAATGAAAGCAACAATCAGCGGGTTCGATTGCTTTTAAATGGCTCAGCCTATCCGCACCATTTGCAAACACTGTTTGCAAACTATCAACTGAGGGCTTGTGTCAGTGATGTAGAAAAGGTGTTGGTGTATAAAGCCAAGGACATATTTCCGGATAAAACAACCTTACCCAAGGGGATTTCTGCAAAAGCCAGATTGCCGGTCGATGCACAGATTTGGCTAAAATTACAGCCGCTATCAACCCCTTGTGCCGATCAGTAAAGTGACACATGCTTAACAAATCGCCTTACTATTCAAGCTGTAGAACAAGTCTATAAAATTCGTTCGCATTATGGCCGCT
This sequence comes from Methylomonas sp., assembly GCA_002928965.1. Taxonomy (GTDB): domain Bacteria; phylum Pseudomonadota; class Gammaproteobacteria; order Methylococcales; family Methylomonadaceae; genus Methylomonas. The sequence continues at coordinate 367,068 of PERU01000001.1, read as the reverse complement.
GAGACTGGTTAAGGTCAGAATTTTGGGGCGTTGTTGCGACATAACCCTTACTCTGACGTTGGCGTGGGTTAGTTGCGAGTCGCGGGGTAATGCCCAGCTTTAATGATCGTTAGATAAAAATCGCTCAAATGAATACACTCTGCACGAACCGATTTCACTAATTCCAACTGATTTTTTTAGGATAATGGCTAAAATCCAATTTAGCGATCCAATCCATGCCCAATCTGACACCGCCTAATCAAGCTTTTAAACCCACTTTACCGGAACATTCGGTCATTATGCCGATGCTACAGTTAATCTGGCGACCCATCGCAACCTTGGCAGCAATTCACAATACTTATGGCGAACTGGTGCTCGGGCGCCTTTTCAGCAAGAAAATACTGTTCGTCTGTGCGCCGGAATATATCGAGCAACTCTTCAATCTGGAGGGTAAAGGATTACTGAACCGTGGGTTTCTTTACGATGCCAAGAAAGTGCTTTTTGGTAATGGCTTGGTCAATAGCGATAACGAGGTCTGGAGTAAACAACGTCGATTGATGCAGCCTTTATTTACCAAGGAGGCGATCAAGCAGTGGGAAAAAACTATCGTGACGGAAGCCAGCACTGTAGCAGCTAGATTGAAAACAGCCAATGAACCGGTCAATCTCAGCATCGAGATGAAAAATCTGATCCAACGAATTTTCATTCAGATTCTGCTTGGAAAATCGGTGGATACCCTCAGTAATAGTGCCGAACTGATTAAAGTCATAGAAATAATCTGCCAGGAACTTCCGCTGCAATTAGGGGGTGAAATTGTGTTAGGCAAGCGGCTAAAGCAATTTATTCCGCTGAAATTTAAGCGTTATCATGCTGCAGTCAATTACCTTAAAGCCTTTATCAGTGAGGAAATTGCAGAGAAACAACAAAAGCCGGGGCAAGACCTCGTATCGCTACTGATTCAGTCAAACGACCGCACCACAGGCTACACAATGCCGGACGAACTGTTGCAAGACGAAGCGGTGAATTTATTCTTTGCCGGCCAGGAAACCACTATCAATGCGCTGTTGTGGTTCTTTTATTTAACCGGAAAGCATGCGGATATTCGTAGCAAGATTGCCAACGAAGTTCGCCAACTATCAAACCAGCCGCTAAGCGCAGACCATGTAAATCAACTGACCTATACCAAGGCGGCCCTCAACGAAACCTTACGCCTGTATCCGCCAACATCGGCATTGTCCACGCAAACCGTGCAGGACATCGAACTCGGCGACTACCCTATCGACAAAGGCACAACCGTGTTGCTCAGCATGTACACCACACACCATAACCCACGGCTTTGGGATAATCCCGAAGCGTTTATTCCAGATAGATTTCTGGAATCGTCGACCCAGGGAAGACACAAATATGCCTTCTTCCCATTTGGCGGTGGGATACATAACTGCATAGGCAAACATTTTGCCGAACTGGAAATGCTGCTGATCATCGTCTGTATGTTTAGAGAATTTGATTTCGATACAGATATTGTTGCCAAGGCGGCATTTAGCGTTACCCTAAAACCTGACAGACCAGTGATTGGAAGAGTTTCTTCGGTATAAAAAGTATCTGATTAATACGCTGATACATTTGATGCAAAGTCACCTGCTGCGGTCCATCGTGCTTTATCAGACCCTGTTTGGGACAATTGGATTGCCGGGACAAAACCTTCAGCTAAGCAATACGTGAGAAACAAGTTCGGCAAGGTAGGTGCAAATTCATTGGCAGTGTGCGGATAAATTCGCACCTACGCCGAACGCTTATTAGGTTATTCATGATCATTTCCCAGTATAAAACGTCCTGTCAGCATACTCTCAGGCACACAATAAGTGGCTATATCGCAATCATGTTGTTGCTGAAGCAACTTTATAATCAGGACATGTATTAACTTGACAATAGAACAGGTTGGCCTGAACTGGCCAAAACCTCATGAAAGCCGATTAAGGTTAATCTGTGTCTGCTGATACCCTATAACGGCTCATATTTACGGTAATCCATTGGGTTAATACCGGTGTATGGCTATGGAATAATATATGGGTATTGATTTAACTCAATAAAAAACCCTGTTATTTTTTTAAATAACAGGGTTTTTAATATCCAACAAACCAGTTTAATTGACTTCAAGTCTTACCCGTCAATCAACTGGAAATTTACAGTGGCTTGGCGGTTTTGGAGTTTTACTCAATACTTATAATCAAATAACAATAATTAGTTTAAACTTTTTTTGACGAACCAAAGATAGGTTCATACGATGATGAAGCATTGCAACCATCATCCCCACACCAAAACTGATCACCACAACCGCTTAGTAACAGTGTACCCAACACGACTAATATTACTTTACTTATTTTCATGACTTTATTCCCCAGGTTATTATGTGCAGCGTAATTAACTAGATAAGCAACTGGTTATATTTAAATTATTAAACCCGCTTTAATGTAAGCCGTTACATTATCTACTCAGAAAGAATAATTCCATGCCATTTGATAAAGTCAAGATTTTAGCTGATTATAAAGCTGTTTCAGTAATACCGACATTCCAGGATTCTGTACCGATGACCGCGAAGCGAATCCAGACTACACAGGCTTGCCATCCATGGATACTGAATCTAGGCAAGTCACTTGAGCAGCAGTGGGTCTCCCGAGATAACGATTCTGGCTCTAAATGAAATTCAGTGGGTAAGCAACAAAAGGGTAAAGACGCTACTCAAAGTAAATCCGTTCGTCCTGAGCCTGTCGAAGGATGAGCGGATTTACTTTGAGCAAGGCGACTAACCTCTTGCCAATCGCAACTATCAACCCACTCAATTTCACATAGAACCACGATTCTTGACACGACCGGAGCGTATTACTCATCAGGATGCCAGTTGGGGCAGGAGCGACGCCAGTCGCGATTCATTGAGCATCCGACTCTCAACTGGCATCACTCAGACAAAGACCTTCACAGGAAAGCTGAGTTTTAAAACCAAACGCCAGTCGATCAGTCTTTGTTAAACCAAGCTTTGATGGGTTGCCAGTCTTTCACCCATTGGATAAACGTTTCGGCTGGCATAGGGCGGGCAATCGCAAATCCCTGTGCATTAGCGCAACCCAATTCCAATAGCTTGCTGCCATGCTGCAGTGACTCCACACCTTCGGCTATCACATCCCTGCCGAAGGTACGGGTTAAATCAATTATGCCGGTGACAATCGCCAAATCTTCAGCATCATTGAGCATATCCATTACAAATGACTTATCAATTTTTAAGGTTTTAGCGGGCAGGGTTTTCAAATAGGTTAAGGACGAATATCCGGTACCAAAATCATCCAGCGCAAACTCGATGCCTAATTGCTGACAGGCATGCATCACCTGGGTGACTTTGACCATATCATCCAATGCCGCAGTTTCCAGGATTTCCAGCTCAAGACAGTCGGGGGTAAAACCGGGATGCAGAGCCAATTGGGCCGCTAACTCATCCACAAAGCTGGCGTTCAGCAAATGTGCAGGGGAAATATTGATGCTGATGGTCAATTGCATGCCCATGGCTTGCCATGTTTGCAAATAGCTTAGGGCCTGTGCCAAAACCCACTGACCCAATGTCACTTCCAGCTCTGTACCCATAATTTGCGGCAGAAACTCCGCTGGCGACAAAACACCGCGCAACGGATGCTGCCAACGAATCAAGGCTTCGGCCCCTAGAATCTTGCCCAAACGCATGTTAATTTTGGGCTGGAAATAGAGCACGAATTCCTGATTGGCAAACGCCGCTTCCAGTCTTGACAGCATTTTGCCGTGTTCCAAAGCCTGCTGATCTAAAAACGGGTCGAACCGTTGATAGCGATTTTTACCTCGCTGCTTGGCAACATACATTGCTTGATCTGCATGGCGTATCAGGGTTTCAGCATCCGATAAATCGTCAGGATATAAGGTAAAACCCAAACTGACGGACACCGAAACGCTATGTCCTGCCAACACAGTATTTTCAGCGACTCTAGCCAAAATTCTGTTTAAGACAGTCTGGCATTCCGAACCTTCTTTGATATCCAGCAACACCAGTACAAACTCATCGCCCCCAATCCTGGCCAGGGTATCGCCGGCTCGCAGGCATTCCTTGATCCGCCGGGTCACCGCTATTAGCAATTGGTCGCCGATGTCATGCCCGTAAGTGTCATTTACCGGTTTAAATCCATCTAAATCCAGATAACAAAGTGCCATCAAATTACCTGAACGCTGGGTTTGGGCGATGGCTTGATCGATGCGGTCTATCAACAGCACCCGATTGGGAACTCCGGTTAATGCATCGAAATGGGCAATCCGCTCCAGGTTATATTGCTGATTTTTCAACAAGGTGATATCGGCAAAAATACCGATAAAGTGATGAATGCCGCCCTGTTCATCCTTGACGGTAGAAATGGATGTTAAAGCCGCGTAAATCTCACCGTTTTTATTTCGATTCCAGATTTCACCATTCCAGTGGTTATGGGTAAGCAGGCTATGCCACATAGCCCTATAAAACTCGTCCGATTGCCGACCTGATTTTAAAATTCTGGGATTTTTACCTCTGACATCTTCCAGTTCATAGCCGGAAATACGCGAAAATGCGGCATTAACATTGATAATATTATTCTCGGCATCGGTGATCATAATGCCGTCATGACTAAAGGCAAATACGCTGGCAGCCAAACGTAACGAAGACTCCCGACGCTCTAACTCGCGTCGCATACCCTCGCGTTCCAGTTGATAGTGAATGCGTAAACGGGCAGTTTCGATATTGATGGGTTTAACCAGAAAGTCAGCCGCACCCAGGGACAAGCCCTGCACTTCTGCATCGATTTCATTCAGAGCAGTAACAAATATGATGGGGATATTTTGCAGTTCCGGCGTTTGTTTTATGCGCTGACAGGTTTGATACCCATCCATATCTGGCATCATGATGTCCAGCAGAATCAAGTCCGGTGGTGGATCCTGCGTGGCCAATTCCAAACCTTTACTGCCGGAGGTTGCTATTTGAATTTCATACTCATCCTGTAATGCCAAACCCAACAACGCAATATTGGCAGGGGTATCATCAATGATTAAAATTTTGAAGCGCGCTTCGGTCGGTAAATCAATCATGGGATGCGTCCAGTAATGTACATAACGACTGTAACTGGCTGGTTGCTTGTTCAAATTGCATGCTGTTTATCAATCTTCCCAGTTTGTCAAAGTGTGCAGACAGTGCTGTATCCGCCTCGCATTTGCTCTGAATCATTTTGAACTGGCCAATGGCATTAAACATATTTTTTTCTAATAATCGCTTTAACTCGTTTAGGTCTGCCTCTATCCCTGTATAACCCGGCAATACAACCTTGTCCGCGTCTGATAATGCTTCCAGGGTACTGGACTCCACCTTATCCATATCCGTCGCCTGAACCACGTCACTGCTGGCAAGCACCTCAGCGCCCTGAACGGCTATTCGAAACCAGAAGCGTGCGCCCTGCCCTTCACTACTGCTTACACCTGCTTTGCCTTGCATCAATTCTGCAAATCGAAGCACCAGTGATAAACCCAATCCAGTACCTTCATGACGTCTGGTAGAACTGCTATCGACTTGAGTGAAAGGCTTGAACAGTTCGTGTTGTTTATCTTTAGCTATCCCGACCCCGGTATCAGTCACTGAAAATTCCAATTTGGGCTGTTTAGCGTCTGCGCCGCATTCATTTGCCTCAATCAAAATACTGCCCTGCGGCGTAAATTTGATGGCATTGTTAACCAAATTGGATAACATCTGCTTCACTCTCAGCTTATCCAACTGATAGGTTTTATGCTTGGGTCCATGCCAAACAGCGCTGATGTTCAAACCCTTTTGCTGGGCATTCCCGGAAAACAATACCAGCACATCATTGAGTATCTGCTCGGGACTGGCGGAGGAAAATTGTAGATCCAAGCGTTCGGCTTCAATTTTTGACAAATCCAAAATATCATTCAGCAAGGTCAACAAAGTTTGGCCTGAATTGAGGATGATTTTGGCATATTCCTGACGCTGTTCAAAGCTGCAATCTGCCGCCGACAACAGCTGCGCCATGCCGAAGATACCGTTTAACGGCGTTCGTATTTCGTGCGACATGGTGGCCAAAAAGCTGGATTTGGCTTTGTTGGCACTCTCCGCTTTACGGGTTTGAATCTTGTTATCCAGAATCAGGGCGATATGGGTGAAAAACGGTGTCAGATAGTCGCGCATCTGTGCAGAACCCAGTAAATCCGACATTTTGATCGCGCCCAGGAATTTGTTGGCAACCAACAAGGGTATTACCCAGGTACAGGCCACAGCCGCAATATTTTCTTTTAACAGCGTGTGATTCAGGTCGGTCGAGTCCTCAACCAATCCATGACATTTAAAAACCCTTTCTACCAACGGATCTTCAATTTTTTCCAGTATCCGCTGTTCTTTTGACAGCAAATTCTGATAATGAATTTCGCCTACATCGAGGTAATAAATCTCGACATTAGTCCCTCCCATGCTGCCACACAAAGCCGACATCAAACTGTCCAAAAAGCTGTCCACCCCGGCGATGGGGTTTAACAACTCCACCATATGCAACACCAAGTACAAATTGGCTTTGTCTTCGGATAATTTGCGTACCCGACTTTCCAACTGGGTTACCTGCTGTTGCAGTTCCTGATAGGTGGGGGATGAGGTGATCATTCCAGACTAAGCCGTTCTTCAATAGCGTCCGAGATGACCTGCTCCAGATGGTCTAAGGAGACGTCCAGCCAATACAACGGCAAGTCTACAAACTGCGCAGCACTTTCGGCTGCCTCGACAAAATCACCGTTACAAGGGGTTCTGAGCGCTAAAATAAATTTGTGACCGCTATGGAAAATCTCCCTGACCACACTGACATTGCTGCCAAAACAGGCGGTAATCATCGGATGCCAAGTCAGCGCCCAGTCTTCCAATAAAAAATACGCACCCTTTTCCAGTTCCTGCATAAATCGCTCGTACCCAAGTAACATCACGATACAATTCTGACCATGCGTTCGACAGGTTTGATGATCTTCCAGGTACTGTTCCATCAACGGATGACAACTGCCGTATAACACCACAGTTTTTTCTCCGCGCTGTTCCCGCTCATCCAAAGCCTGATTCAGTTCCTTGGACAAACGATTCAAGTAATTGTGTAAGGCAGAGTCCAGAAAATGCGTCTGCAAATTCCAATGATTTTTTTCAACCAAGCGTTCGACTTCTTTTCTGAGAATGCCGCAACCAATCATGGTCAAGGGTGGCGGGTTTTCTTGATGCAGGGTAAAGGTTTTCATGCTAACGCTCCATATTCGAAGGCTGCATCCAGCATTGCCTTGATATTGGTTTCAGGGATCGCCATTGGCATCACGCCGGTACCGAACAAGAAATGACCCTCTGTTTTGCCGATGTCGATAATTCGTTTGACTTCGGCCCGTGTCTCGTCAGCACTCCAATTAATCATTTTAATGTCATCAATGACCCCGCAGGTAAGACCGCGGCGATGAATGATCCGCTTGGCTACAGCCAAATCGGCTAGCGGGCTGATGTAGTGACACTTGATCTGCAGTTGCTCGAACACATCATCAATGACATCGTTAAACGGCGCCATACCACAGTAATACACCACATCATGCACACCACCGGGCTGTAAATCTTGTTGCATCCAGGGCATGATCAGCGATTGCAGGATTTTTTTATTGACGAAATAGGTTGATCCAAATGGTGATGAATAAATCAACACGTTGGCACCGGCAGCACTCAAGGCGGTAATATTTTGTTTGACGAACTGATTACATTTACGCAATAAGGCATCGCGTAAATCTGCCGGCCCCATCAACAGCAACTCCATCCATTTATCCATCCCCATCAAAATAGCGGGTAAGGTGGTAGATGCGGTTACATATGCGCAAATGGGGTGAGTGTTGCCCACTTCACGACGTAATAAGGTCAGACAATCCGCCACTGTTTCCCAGGCTGGATGTTGGGTAATATCGGCAGGGATTTCAAACTTGGCAATGTCGTCCCAGGTTTTGATAACAAAATCCGCAACATTCGGCGGGCCGTCATCGGCAAACAATACCGACTGACATCCCAGTAACTCAGCCTCTTTACCAACATAATGCAGGCTCCAGACATTGTCATGTCCGTACCGGTTCAGCATGCGTAATTGCGCTTCGGCGACCTTGGTTCCGTTATTGAAATACTCTTTAGAGGCTATACCCAATTCGCGCGCACCTTGATCCAACAAGTTACAGAAAATCGGTATGCGTGGTGCTGGTGTGCCATTTATGGCTGCGTCAAGAATCTGCAAAGGTGTCATGCTTTAACCTCATTGATTAATTGCACGATGACTTTTGCTGCGGTAACGCCGTCTGCCGCCCAGGCATCGGCACCGACTTTTTGATAAAGCTTGGGGTCAAAACGATACGGTGCGCCACCCACAGCAATTTTGATTTTATCTTCCAGACCACGCTGTTTTAAAAGTGCGCGAATTTCCAAACTGCCATGCTCACCGGTGGCGGTATGCACCATCATGGCGGAAACAGCTATGACTTGGGCGTTGTTGGCAACGGCTGCATCCACAAATCTTTCGGCGCTGACATTAATACCCAAGTCAACAACATCTACCATCAATGATTTAAGACAGCCGATCACAATCCGTTTACCCAAAGAATGTAAATCACCTGCCGCAGCACCGATCACCACTTTGCCGATAATTTGAGGCGGCGTGCTAAATTTCTCCAGCATTTTTTCGGTGACATCCGCCGCTATTTGCGCTGTCATGAAGTGCTGAGCCAAATTGGAATCCGGGTCTTTTTCAATCCGTTCCATCATGGACTCAACCGCCGGTATTACCAGTTTGAAGACGATCTCTTCCGGGCTGTAGCCATCATGTAAAGCTTGATTGACAACCGCTAAGGCAGCCGGCTTATCTGTCTCAAAAACAGCCTCATTATAGCTCTCAATATATTTTGTCAGATTCATGGGCTACCTTGGTCTCAAGGGCTGCAAGCGAAGATTGTCAATAAAAAGCTGTTCGTATTGATCCACCTCGCCCAGATTGATCAACTTGGTTTTTTGCAAAATGTCAGCCAAGCGTGTGCCCGCGCCTGGGTTTAACAACAACTGCTCACAACCTAACAAACTGGCATGAGTCATGCGGTTGATGGTATGAATATCAATGTCGGGGAGTAGTCCCACATCAATGGCGTTTGTTAGGTCCATATGCTGCCCCAGACTACCGCAAATCCATAATGCGTTGAGATCAGAAAAATCCAGCCCCGAGAACGCCATCAATTGTGCCATGCCTGCGGCAGTCGATGCTTTAGCGCGTTGAAAAATATCGATATCGCTAGCATAAATAGCCGAAAACCGATTATCGTGCTGTAAACGGAAACCATGCTCCGTTTGCGACTGGGCGAAGCGTCCGGAAGGCTTCAAATGCTGTGTTTGAAGCAACAACGCAACCGCATCGATAAAGCCGCTGGCGCAAAACCCGCGCACAGCAGCATTGCCTAGCGTAAATATCTGCCATGAGTCGGAGCAGGTGTCGTTGTGCTTACTGACTTTATGAATAGCGCCTGTTTCCGATGACATACCATTGCGCATTCCAACACCTTCAAAGGCTGGCCCTCCCGGCACGGAGGTGACCCAGACTGTTTTGCCATCCCATAAAGCAATTTCGGTATTGGTGCCCAAATCAAGCAACAATGCCGGAGCCGGCTGTTGGGTTAATTCGGTAGCCAGCAAATCAGCCAGCAAGTCCGAACCGACAAAACCAGCCAAAGGCTGCACAATTTCAATCTCTGCATTCGGCATGCGCCATTCACGTCGCCACGGGTCATGGTCTTGCGGTTGACACGCCACGTGTTGATGCCAGTTTTGCAAGTCATATAAGGCATTGCTATCTTCGCCACTTATCAGCGTCAACATCACGGTATTGCCGACAATCAACACTTTGCCGATCTGCTTCAATATGGGAGTTATTTCGCCCATGTCACGGCTTAAAATGTCGCGGACACCCTCGATGACGGCTTTACGCGCAGCTTGCTGCAGCCGCTGATTGTCCTGCGGACTCAAGCGGTTGGCGTCCAAGCGGGTCAATACATCCGCCCCATAGGCCACCTGCGGATTAATCCCTATCCGATTGGCAATTTGTCGCCCGCTGGGTCTATGCCATAGTGATAACCGAATATGGGTCGTACCCAAATCAACAGCCACCCCATAGGGACACTGCACCAAGCTGTCGTGACAGAAAACCTGGCGTTTAACATCGGATAAATCAATACTTTTCCACTGCGAATGCGGTGCCGGATGCTGCAGATACAATGTTCCCTGGCTGCGTGCATGCAGTTGACAAGCCAAGCGCATTCCTTCTGACAAATCTTCCGGCATCAACTTTTGTCGTTCCGCCAGGGTCGGTGGATTAAATTGCCCGTCGACGATTTTAATCAGGCACGCACCACAACTGCCCATGCCGCCACAAGCAGCCCGTACTCTCAAACTGGTCTGGTCCAGCGCTTCGCGGATACAGACAGTCTCAGCAACCTGCAGTTGCAAAACACAATCGTCATTTTGTACAGACAGCGTATGTTGGACTGGCTGTGCAGGTGGCAGTAATGCATCAGACATAAGCTTGTATACTCGATAACCAAAGCCGGTAATTAATGGGTTTTATAGCGCATCTTTATTGGGAACATGCAACCTGTTCAATAAGGAGGCTGTCGTAAAAGCCCCCTCTACTCGCGGGAGAGGGCTGGGGTGAGGGGCATATATAATGCAAACAGCTGATTTATATGCCTTCATCCTAACCTTCTCCCAGTGGGAGAAGGAACTGTTTCGACGTTTACGACAGCCTCATAAGAGAGAACCTGCTACGCAAAAGCGCCCTTTTGGCCAGATTTCCCGCTCATTTTCGTTCAATAGCACCACCATTTGCCTTAACTGATCAAAAAATCTGACTCAACTTGGCTTCACTCGCGACGATGCCTATTCTCGGAAAGGCTTCTGGCAGGGTAAAATCACCTGCGAATCATGTCCAACCCAAGACGTTTCACAAAATTAAGGTTTGATAATAACCACAAATCGAATACCTTTACAAAAACTACCTTAAAAAAGTCCAGCCTTAATGCCTGACGCTACCTCGAAAAGCCTGCGAACCAGCACCATCCTGATTGTGGACGACGACAGTATCAATCTGTCAGTATTTGGACAGTATTTACTGGACTCCTATTCGGTTCTGGCCGCCACTTCCGGTCGAAGAGCGCTGGAAATTGCCAAAGACACGCCTAAACCGGATTTGATTTTATTGGACGTGATGATGCCTGAAATGGATGGTTACGAAGTAATCAGCTGTTTGAAAGCTGACCCGGTCACTCGTGATATTCCGGTGATTTTCGTCACTGCCCTCACCTCCGATCTGGACGAATCCAGAGGCTTTGAACTGGGGGCTGTCGATTACATCTATAAACCCTGCAATCTGGCCATTCTGTTGGCTCGCATCACAACCCAGCTTGAACTTAAAAATGCCCGCGAAAGGTTGCAAGATCAGAACAGTTATCTTGAAGCGGAACTGACCAAACGCTTGCGCGAAAATCAATTGATACAGTTGGAATTATTACAATCGGAAAAACTGGCAGCAATAGGACAACTGGCAGCCGGCGTTGCTCATGAAATCAATAACCCGCTGGGCTATATCTATGCAAACTTCAATACCTTGCAGAATTACTACCGGGATATTTTCGAGCTTCTGGATGCGTTGGATCAACTGCTGGTTCCGGACCAGGTTTCCGCTGAGACGATTGCCTATTTCACCCGACTGAAGGCACAAAAAGAGCTGGATTTTTTACGTGAGGATTTACCGGCGTTGCTGACGGAATCGCGTGACGGATTATCCAGGGTTCGCAATATCATAAAAAGCCTGAACAGCTTTGCCGAAGGTGATGATCATCAGTGGCAACTTGCTGACATCAATCAATGCCTGGACACCACACTAGACATTTTCGCCAGTGAAAAGAACGCCTACTGCGCGATTCATAAACAGTACGCCGACATCCCAGCGATTTATTGTTTACCGATCCAGTTAAAACACGTGTTTTTAAGCTTGTTAATCAACGCATCCCAAGCCATGCAAAAAGCAGGCAACATCACTATCCGAAGTGGTTGCGACAATGCAGAGCAGGTATGGGTGGAATTTGCTGATGATGGACATGGCATCGCGCCCGAACATTTAAAACATCTATTCGAGCCTTTTTTTACGACCCGGCCACTGGGTCAGGGCATTGGTCTGGGCTTATCAACTGCACAAAACATCATTGCCGCTCATCATGGCAAAATTGAGGTTGATAGCACGCCCGGCCGGGGCTCCCTTTTCAAGATCCGCTTACCCATCAAGCAGCCCAGCTAAGAATCATGAAGTCAGAGCTTCACTCCGGCAATTGAAAGTTGGGGATTGCGGCCAGTCGCGATTTCATGATTTCTGGTTTGGACTGGCGTCGCTCTCACCATGAGTTGCAGGGTGTGGTTTGGGTAATCGACTCAAGTCTGTCTAAAATCAATTTTTTAACGCCCTTTCAAAAACAAGGCTCTGCTGGGTGAACGGATAATTAATTCCGGAATGTGCGATAAAGACATCTCTACATCAGTAGCACCTAATTTAACGGCTTCTTTGGGCATGCCATACACCACGCAACTGGCCTCATCCTGGGCTACGGTCAGGGCGCCGGTTTCATGTAATTCCTTTAATCCACGCGCACCGTCATCGCCCATACCGGTCATGATGATACCTATGGCATTTCTGCCTGCAGACTGGGCAGTGGATCGAAACAACACATCCACAGAAGGCCTGTGCCGACTGACTAACGGACCCTCCTTGATTTCCACCCGATATTGCGCGCCACTCCGACGGAGCAGCATGTGCTTACCACCCGGTGCGATCAATGCCAACCCCGGAATGACCCTATCGTTTTGCTCAGCTTCTTTGACGTTGATTTGTGACAGACTATCCAGACGCTTGGCAAATGCCGCCGTAAAGGCTTCTGGCATATGTTGCACGATGACGATTCCGGGTACGTTACGTGGCAGGCGGGTTAAAACATACTCCAAAGCTTGTGTGCCGCCGGTCGATGTCCCAATTGCAATGACCCGGTCAGTCGTTTCCGACATAGGGGCAAGGCCGCTGGGTAAAATCACCGAATCGGCCGTTAATTTGGGCTTGACCTCATTGTGTTGAGAACCGGATGATGGCGACGACCGTTTTAAACGTGCATGAGACGCTGCTTTAATGGCATCAGCCAGCAAGGTCCGGGAATCTTGCAGAAAACCTTTCAAGTTCACGGTGGGCTTGGTAATGATGTCGACAGCCCCCGCACTCATCGCCTGCATGGTGACTTCCGCACCTTTCGCGGTCAACGTCGAGCAAATCACTACCGGGGTTGGATGCTCATGCATCAACTTTTTCAAAAAAGTGATGCCATCCATGCGCGGCATCTCGATATCCAGAACAATCACATCCGGCCAGTCGGTTTCCATGCGCTTTAAAGCAAAAATAGGATCGGGCGCCGCGCCGATAACTGCGATGCCCGGCAAGCTATCCAGCAAGCTGGTCAAAACTTGCCGGACGACAGCCGAATCGTCCACTATAAAAACCTTGATATCTGCCATGCGTGCCTAACCGTTTCAAATTATGTGTTTGTTCCTGTTTCTTTAAATTACTTCAGCCATGTCAAAAATGGTCATCTCAACAGGGCTTGTCGAGATCCAGGTGCCAAGGATGCCAAGCGTCGAACACAATTGTGTATCGCCTAGCGGTCTTTGGCTCCGGGAGTCCACTGGTGCCCCAGAGGCTATGCCGGAATGATGTGGTTGCTGAAGCTGCTTTGTAATCAGGATTTTATTTGTATCACCAGAATTCCGCGCTAGAGGTTTTAGCCTTTTCACGATCTTCAATATGTTTCTTCCAATAACTACGCTCTTGATTTTCCAGCAGACGTTCTTGGGTTTCACCGATTTTTTTGATAAAAACGCTAAAATCAGTCCCCACGAAGTGGACATTTCTGCCATGAGTCCCACCCAGACAAGAACTTAAAATGGGGATTTTTTCATTACTCAGAAATGCTTTAATGAATTCCACATTCACATCACCAACGGTTGCTTGATTTTGTTTGTCTTCCCTTAACCTGAGGACATTACCGCCACCGAAACATTTTGCCTTGAGATTTTGCCGTGTGGCACCTAATTTCATCATGTCGTTGATCAGCAACTCCATGGCGTAGATACCATATCGCCCCTCATCGGATTCAATAATCGGCAGATTGTTTGCATGATGCCGGTATGCCAGCAAAAAATGATTCATGCCAAACACCCGTTTGACTGGGTCAAACAAACACGCTGCAACGCATGAGCCCAGCAAAGTGGAAATGACCTCCGGATGGCGACTGGCATAATATTCCCCCGGATCGATAATAATTCGGCGCGTCGTTTTAAAAGGTACTGCTTTCATATCTTCCGATAAATAGACGGTTTAAGCATACGAAGATGATCTGTGACACGGTGCAAGCTTTCAGAATGACTGACGAAAAAATAACCACCCGGCTTTAACGCAGTGGCTAAACGTTCCACAACGTGTTTTTTGGTTTCCTGGTCAAAGTAAATCAACACGTTACGCAGAAATATCACATCAAACAGTCCCAAATTAACCGGCAAGGGCGACATCAGATTGACCTGGGAAAACGTCACCCGACTGCGTATATTTTTATCGACTCGAAAAAAACCGGATTGCGCTCGCACACCTTTCAGGCAGTATTTTTCCAGAAATCGCGGATCCATATGCTCCAGTCTGTCCATGGTATAGACGCCATTACGAGCCACATCCAACACTTTAGTACTTAAATCGGAAGCAAATATTTCCCATTGTTGAGACCTTAAATGCTCCGACATGACCATCGCCAAGCTATAAGCCTCTTCGCCAGTAGAACTTGCGGCGCTCCAAACCCTGAATGAATTGCCACGCCAAGGCCGCAGAATTTCATCACGGAAATATTCGAAATGCTTGGGTTCACGAAAAAAATAAGTTTCATTGGTGGTCAAAATATTGACCATCACTTGAAATTCCTGTGGATTGTCGCGCCCAACCACCAATTGATAATAATCGCCGTACAGCGATAAACCATAGTGATCCAGGCGTTTAGCCAATCGACTGGCAACCATCACTTTCTTTTCAGGCACCAGTGAAATCCCCGCATGATCATAAATCAACCGCCGGAAACACTCGAACTCTTCAGTTGTTATTGGTGAAATGGCCAAACGTTCCTCACAATCTCAAGTTAAGCTAATGTAAGTCAATACCTACAGCCAAAAACCATGGGCAAGCTAACGTTTTTGCGTAGCCCGCGTTTTTATAGCTTGAATGGCAATCCGAAACCCTCTAGTATCGACATAAAAGCATTTATTAGTTTTACGGAATTCATATGTCACGCTCTGAGAGCCCCAATCCAGGTACACAGCATAGCAAAGCCAGCTTTTACATATTACCTGCTAGCCTCGGTTTAATCTGCGGTTTTTCGCTTACCCTGATGGCCGGCTTGAATTTGATAAGCATACTTTTAACCATTGCGTTCGTCATTGCCGGACTGTTAATAGGTTTATTCTTACTTAGCAAACAAACATCCGAATTAGCTGCCAACAACACCCATTGGCAACACGATGAGACCGTCAAACTGGGTGACGTGACAGCCTATGTCACCGAACTTGAGCGCTTATTTGTGCAAGTGGTGCCGATTTTATTACGTCAGGTAGAAACATCCCGTACTCACACCGAAAAAGAAGTTACGGTGCTGACCAACCGTTTTGCAGCCATGGTCGAACAATTGAACAGCATTATTACCGGTACGGGTCACGGCGAGAATAGCCGGAATATCGATACCATTTTTGACGAAAGCCGTGCCGCATTGACCGCTGTTCTGAAAGCATTGAGCCAGATTCAGGATGTTGAACATGCTGTAGTTGATGAAGTCCGCAAGTTATCCACCCACACCCATCAGCTGGACACTATGGCCCAAGAAGTGCGGAAAGTAGCTGAACAGATTAATTTACTCGCATTAAATGCTGCCATTGAAGCAGCACGCGCGGGAGAAAATGGTCGAGGCTTTGCCGTGGTGGCAGATGAAGTCAGAAAACTGGCTGGTTTTTCATCGTCTACCGGCGAAAAAATCAGTTCCGCCATTGCCGACATCAACTCCGCCATGAGCACGACACTGAAAATGTCCGAATCATCAGGCAACACCGAAGATAAAACCATTCGCGATGCAGAGGCCAGCATCAAGTCTGCCCTGAGTGATTTGCAGTATGCATTGAACATGTTTAAAAACGATGCCGAGATGCTCAGGACCAATAGCTCAAGCATCCGCGACGAGATTTTCAGCGTTTTGACCGCATTCCAGTTTCAAGACAGAGTCAGCCAGATGTTGGCTCATGTGGAAAACAACCTGCAAAGTTTGCAAGCTACGGTAGAAAACAGCAGGCAATCCGGCAACGAACGTCATGCAAACATGCTTAACGTGGATAAAACACTGACCGGTATGGAACTCAATTACACCATGCCTGAGGAAGTTTTAAACCATACGGCTTCCAGTGCAGTCAGTCAGTCACGAAAGCGTAAACAAAGATAACGATTTAACTTTTTTTTAAATTTTTACAGTAAGTAGGTAATACCCATGGCAAAGACCATCATGATTGTCGACGACTCAGCCTCGATTCGGCAAGTTGTGACAATTGCGTTGAAAGGTGCAGGCTACGATGTGATTGAAGCCGTAGATGGTAAGGATGCGTTGAGCAAACTCACCGGCCAAAAAATCAATCTGATAATCACCGATGTCAACATGCCTATCATGGACGGCATAACATTTGTTCAGGAAGCCAAGAAACTGGCTGCCTATAAATTTACACCCATGATGATGTTAACCACCGAGTCTGCCGATGATAAAAAACAGGCTGGCAAGGCTGCAGGCGCCAAAGCCTGGCTGACTAAACCTTTTCAAGCCCCTACTTTGCTGGATGCCGTGTCCAAACTTGTGCTGCCTTAAAATACTGAAACCATTCAGCATTGATGAATTATCCTTTCACCCTCCGTACCTGCAGGGTATAAAGGAGAAGACCAGGATAGAGGGGTAAAACCTGCTTTTTGCCAGGTTGCAGCCCCTCACCCTGCCTTTTCCCACAGGAAGGGCTATTGGTGCATCGCGCTGAATGATACAAATACTTAAATTTGCTGGAGAACGACTTGTCCATAAAAGTAAATCAGCAAGAACATCAGCTTACCAAGTTAAGTATAGAAAACGAGATGACTATCTATACTGCGCTGGAGCATAAAACCACCCTGACCGACCACCTGAAAAACAACAAGGATATTCAAATTGATTTGAGCGGGGTGACTGAAATCGATTGCGCTGGCTTGCAGCTATTGTTGTTTTTGAAACGTCAAGCAATTGAACAGCAAATCAATCTAACCTTGACTCAACATAGTCAAGCCGTTGTAGAAGTATTTGAGTTACTGGATCTTGGCAATCATTTCGGCGATCCAATCGTAATATCCGCAGACTGGAAACAATGATGAGTGAATTCGACTCTGCCTTAAAAATTTTTGCTCAGGAATCCGAACAATTACTGCTGGACATGGAAGGTGCTCTGTTATCGCTGGAATCCGATCCGGATGATTCGGAAATGATTAACAGCCTGTTCCGGGCCATGCATACCATCAAAGGCTCTTCAGGCTTGTTCGGGTTCAACCCTATCGTGGCGTTTACTCATGAAGCGGAATCCGTGCTGGATAAAGTGCGCAACAACGAGCGGGCTATTGATGGCGAGTTGATTTCAGTGATGCTGGACAGCAAAGACCATACCGCGCGGTTGATTGAACATTGCCTGTCCTCGCCTGACCAGCCATTGCCAGACGAATTGACTGTTGCCAGTGACGCGTTAATCAAACGCTTGACTGGAAAACAGCATACGCATATTCAGGCGCAGGCGACAGACACCAGTCAAGTGCACAGCGAAGGGGGTGGAAATATTTCCATCGATGACAGTTGGCTGATTTCTTTGGATTTCAGAGACAACGCCTTTCGAAATGGCATGGATCCCTTGTCGTTCATTCGTTACCTGAAAACGCTTGGCGAAATCAAACAAATTCTGACCTTCTTTCCTGAGATGCCGCATGGTGAGGTCATGGACCCGGAAAGCTGCTATCTGCACTTTAAAATTGCCTTTACCAGCGATGCCAGCAAACAAACCATTGAATCCGTATTTGAATATGCGGCTGATGATTGCGACATAAAAATCCTACCACCCAACTCCAAAGTCAATGCCTACCTGCAATTATTGGATTCGCTGGATGAAAATCATGTCAGCCGTTTAGGCGAAATGCTGATTCAAGTGGGTGCTTTGACAGAACACGATGTAGAACATGCTTTAAAAGACCAATCCGACGCGCAGCAGGACACAGCCAAACCACTGGGAGAAATTCTGGTGGAACAACAGATGGTACAAAAACCGGTTGTTGAACATGCCTTGAAAAAACAGGAACAGACCAAACAAAAAGTCGCTGCCGAAAATAGTTATATACGGGTGGATGCCGACAAGCTTGGCCACTTGATTAATCTGGTTGGCGAGTTGGTTATTTCCAGTGCTGCCATGAATCTGATTGTGGAACGCCATGGCTTAACCGATGCCGGCGACGTGGCTGCCAGCATGAACAGTTTGGTAAGCAGTATTCGCGACACTGCGCTGGAATTGCGTATGGTGCAAATCGGCGAGACCTTCAGCCGTTTTCGCCGGGTAGTGCGCGATGTCAGCAATGAACTCGGCAAAGAAATTGATTTACAAATCAGCGGGGGAGAAACCGAACTGGATAAAACAGTCGTTGAAAAAATTAACGACCCTCTGATGCATTTAATCCGCAATTCTCTGGATCATGGCATAGAAAGTCCTGCGCAACGTTTAGCCGTTGGCAAGCCTGCTCAAGGTATCGTGCAACTCAATGCCTATCACGAGTCCGGACATATCGTTATTCAAATCGCCGATGATGGCGCGGGACTCGACAGCGATAAGATTGTCGAAAAGGCCATCGCCAATGGCATCATCAAAGCCGATCACAGCCTTACCCAACAGGAAATCTATAACCTGATTTTTGCGGCTGGACTCAGCACAAAAGCACAGGCTACCAATCTGTCCGGTCGTGGCGTCGGCATGGATGTGGTGAAGAAAAACATTGAAGCCCTGCGTGGTTCCGTAATGATCGACAGCATACCTGGAGAAGGCACCACCATCAGCATTCAGCTGCCATTAACCCTGGCTATCATTGATGGGTTCATGGTGGGTACCGAACAAGTGCGTTACATCATCCCGTTAAGCATGGTTGACGAGTGCATAGAAATGGACTCAACCGAAAGTGAAATTAACGAAATCGAACATTTCATCAACCTGCGTGGTCATGCCTTACCCTATTTAAGACTGGGTGAGTATTTCAACACGCCCAAAAGCAATGTCGTCAAAAAACATGAAAGCGTGGTGGTGGTTAAGTTTGGGCAGGATCGTGCCGGCTTTGTCGTGGATGAATTACACGGTGAACATCAGACCGTCATCAAACCCCTGGGTAAGATGTTTGAAAAACTAAAAGGCATCACCGGCGCGACAGTGTTGGGCGATGGCAATGTTGCACTAATTCTTGATGTTCAGGGATTGATTGAAGCCGCAATTGGTAAAAGAAAAAGAAAACCGGCCCTTTTGCACTAGCAATCATTCCATTTAATTGAAATTTAATAGCTTTAGAGGAAATCAGATGAACCTTAAAGACTTCAAAATAAAAACCAAAATACTTACCGGGGCGATGCTGCTGGTAGCTATTACCATAGGTTTTGGCTTACTGGCCAATCTCTACATTGGGAAGGTATCAGATGCCTTGTTTGGCATTACCGATAACAATGGCAAATCGGTGGAATACGCTACCGGTGTCGAACGAATGGCGCTGTCGACCATCATGGAGGAAAAGAACTACTTACTTTATGAAAAAGATGAGATTCATCAACGAGCAGAAGAAAATGTTAAAAACCTGATGGGCTTCTTGGACAAGGTCGATCAAGTCGCCAAGCAATACAACAACACCGAATTACTCAATCAATCCAAAATTGCCCGGGATGGAACCAGCAAATACGCTGAAAAATATCGCGCCGGTGTAGCTGCACTTAAAGCCAATAAAGCTGCGGTCGAACAAATGACAATTAAGGGTGGCGTCGTGGCTAAAGCAGCAGATACCTTCCTCAATCGCCAAGTGACGCTTTACCTCGACGCAATGAAACGAGGTGCTAATGCACAGGAACTTGATGGCTATGTACAACGTTACATTGGCGCCACCAAAATTTACGTCAAAGCCATGGAAATCATGCGCGCTGAAAAAGAAGAAGTGAACTACAAAGACAGGGTAGCCTGGAATCAAATGCAGATATGGTTGCCTGAACTGATGCAGTTTTATAATGATTTGGAAAAAATCGCCAATAGTGAAGAAGCCTTACGCTTAATCAGTGAAGCACGTAAAGCCACACAAGAATATCAACAAGCCGCTCAATCCTGGATCAAGAATGACGACGACTTAAAAGCTATTCTGAAAGACATGTCGGAATTGGGTGAAAACGTTATTAAACAAGCCCAGACCGCTGAAGAATCGGGCTATTCACAATTGATTGTTGCCCGGAGTCAGGCAGAAACCTTAGTAAATGAAGCCAATAAAATCATCATTGGCACCATCATAGCCGCGTTAATTTTAGGCATCGTGATTGCCATGTTCCTGGCCAACCTGATTACGGTTCCAATCATTTTAGGCGTAAAATTTGCCAAATCTTTATCTGAAGGTGATCTGACCGCAAAATTGGAAGTGGATGGAAAAGATGAAATTGGACAACTGGCACAGGCCTTGATCAACATGCGCGACCAACTGAGCCGAGTCGTTGAACAAGTGCGTTCAAATTCCGATACCTTATCCAGCGCGTCTCAACAAGTCAGCTCCACAGCCCAGGCCATGAGTCAAATGGCCACCGAGCAAGCATCCAGCGTAGAAGAAACCACTTCGTCCATTGAACAGCTGAATGCATCAGTTCAACAGAATACCGAAAATGCTCATATCACCGAACAAATGGCGACCAAATCTGCAGGCGAAGCTCGCGATGGCGGAGAAGCTGTGAATGAAACGGTTTCGGCAATGAAAAACATCGCCAAGAAAATCGGTCTTATCGAAGACATTGCTTACAAAACCAACCTGCTTTCTCTGAATGCGGCTATTGAAGCGGCCTCAGCTGGCGAACACGGTAAAGGCTTTGCTGTGGTGGCTGCCGAGGTTCGTAAACTTGCAGAAAGTAGCCGGATTACGGCTGAAGAAATCAACGAACTGGCCACCAATAGCGTTGCCATAGCTGAAAAGGCCGGTCAATTGATTACAACTGTAGTACCCAATATCGTTAAAACATCCGACTTGGTACAGGAAATTAACGCTGCTTCAATTGAACAATCCAGCGGTATCAATCAAATCAATGATGCGATGCGCCAACTGGATAAAGCCACTCAACAAAATGCCGCCAGCGCTGAAGAATTGGCGGCCACTGCTGAAGAATTAAACGGTCAAGCAGCCCAGCTGCAACATGCAGTAGCCTTCTTCAAACTGGATGCAAACAGCAGGAAATCTCCAACTTCCGGCTCAAATCCCCGTAACACCCGTGCACCATCAAAGCCCGCAAAAAAACCCATTGCCAACGCGAGTGTCAGCGATAACTCATTGGATTTTGATGACTCTGATTTTGAGCGCTTCTAATTCTCGGAGAACAGACCATGAGCAAACTGATTCGAAAAGAAAGCAGTCACCATGCTTTAGCCAGTCAGGAACAAGTCGGGCAATATTTGACCTTTCTGGTGGATAAGGAAAGCTTTGCTATCAGTATCCTGGATGTCAAGGAAATCATAGAAATAGCCAACATAACCCACGTACCTTTGACGCCCGATTATATTCACGGGGTCATTAATCTTCGTGGCAATGTCGTACCGGTAATAGATTTGTCGGCCAGACTCAAGCACCAATGTGCTGAAGTCAGTAAACGCAGTTGTATCGTGCTGGTTGAAGTTGAGATGGCCGATAGTGTGCAACTGATCGGTATGTTGGTTGATGAAGTGAGGGAGATTCTGGAAATTCCTCCTGATAACATTCAACCTGCACCTGATTTTGGTACAGACATCCGTACTGACTTTATTCAATCCATGGCCAGGGTTGACGAAAAATTTATAATCTTGCTGGCTATCAATAAAGTTCTGTCCCTGGAAGAATTATCCCAGTTGGGCCAGATTACTGAATCTTCTGGCAGTCGTATTGCTGAATCTGCAGACTAATATCAACCCATCAAATCGCAGCCAATCCGGATCTATACCGGACTGGCTGCATAACAAACCCGCATCATGATTAGAAAGCTGCTTCAGCAACAACGTCATTCGGGTATGGGTTGCCGGAATCTGACTATACGGGTCTGTTAAACGCTTGCCATCCTTAACCCTTGGATCTCAGCAATCCACTTGCCTGAGAGACGGTGTTTACAGCTGAAGCGTCTTTATAATCAGATCATTTGAAGCGTTTATGCTGCTTTAAATCATGATCCAGTTTCAGATCTTCTTCCAGAATATGCTCAAGCACCCAGCTTTCAACAAACGTTTGTATCTCTGCTGATACGAGTTGCTTGCTATGTTGTTTTTCACTCACTTCAATTAAATGATCCAGCATTTTATTATGCGCCTCCAAATGTTGCAGGTAGCCCTCATAGTTAATATTCCGCATAAAATCTTCTTCAGTTTTAAAATGCTCTCTGACGTGCTTGTAAAACAACATGAATAACCGTGTAATTTCAGCATGATCGCTAGCTTCTATAGTGAGTTTAGCCAGTTCAAATAACTGCTGATGCTGACTGTCTACAACCTCGTTACCCACTTTGTATTTATCCTGCCATTGCAGTTTATTCATGTATGCCTCATCCAGAATATTGGAACCTGAAAAAATTGGTAATCTAGAAATTAACGTTAACGTTTGTTAACCAAACATGATTTACTAAATCCGCTGTGCCGTAATTATGTACATACTGGAGTTGATAACCCGTGTCAATATTTAGTTCAGGAGTTAATTTATACCCAACCCCCAGATAAGTACGGTTTTGATTGACACCTGTTTGAACAGAATGTGATAAGCGACCTTCATCAATCGAATTGAAGTAAACGAATAATTCGTCAGCGGCAATCAAATAGGCGTTGCTATCCGTTAAGGAATATACAAATCTGACTCGATGTCGCATACGATGGCCGATGTCATCCTCATGTGCAAAAAACCGCTGTTCAAGTCGAAAACGATATTGAAAATTCAGCTGTGGGGTTAGATTATCTATCCATTGCAATTGCTGCATAGCGTCGTTTGTAGCCAGATCAAAATCAGCCTGCTGACTATATTCACCCTGCCAAGTATAACTTAGACCAATTTGTAGCTTTTCGGTTAATTTATAGCCAATTAATGGCCTTACAATACTTTGGCTAAACTCAGCGTTATCATTTCTGGTTCGAGGTGCCAACTCTAAAAATGCCAGATATTTACTACCACCAAAATCAGTTTGATAGGTATTACTTAACCATACCGACCAATCATCGTTTACAGACCCTGAAAATGCATTGCTTGCATAAAAGCTAATAATAAAAAATAAAATACTCTGATAAATTTTAGACATATTCAAATGTTGTGATTGGAAATTTTTAGTAGCCATGCTTAATTATCGATCATAGCTAATGCATTCATTGAGCATGAGAATAAGACTGTGTTAATTCCTGCGCCTGATCTATTACAAAACACTCAAAAACCGGTAATTTCAAAAGAACTATACAGGACGTGAATTATCCGCAGAAGCCCCACCCAGTAAAATCTTAACTCATTTCACCATCCGAACGGATGGACCCTGTCGTCCCCTCTCCTCGCGGGAGAGGGCTGGGGTGAGGGGAATATATAATGCAAACAGCTGATTTATATGCCCTCATCCTAACCTTCTCCCGGTGGGAGAAGGAACTGTTTCGACTTTTACGACAGCCTCACAAGGAGTTTAGTCGGCCTGATTCTGACTTTGATCACAAATTTTGGTTACACAAACAAAATCCTTCAAGCTTGTGCCTTTATAACCAACGGCATCGGCTACAATGAGCAGCTTTTCTATATTTACCGACTGAAAAACCACAATGAGCCATTCCATCATTCATGCATTCGATTTTGATGGCGTTATCTGTGATAGCGCTATTGAAACAGCCATCACCGGCTGGAAGGCCGCAGGGCAACTTTGGGCAGATATGCCTGCCGACACGCCGCCGGCCTTCATCGAGCAATTTCGTTTAGTAAGACCCATTATTGAAACCGGCTTTGAAGCGATTTTGGCCATGCGTCTGTTATTTTTGGGGGAAAGTTGTGCAAGTATCTTCAGCAATTACCATGCAAAGATTCAACAACTGATGCAGCACGCCAACGTAACTGCCGACGATCTTAAAACACTGTTTGGCGCAACCCGGGATATCTGGATTGCAAATGATCGGGCTGGCTGGATTGCCATGAATCCACTTTTCCCTGGCATCAAGGAAAAATTGCAGCTACTGGGACACGCTGAAACCTGGTACATCATCACCACCAAGCATGAACGATTTATCAGAAAAATTTTAAACGCCCATGGAATTAATCTGGCAGATGAACGAATTTATGGGTTAGACCGCAACATGAGCAAACCGGATGTACTGAAAATTGTTGCAAAAAACCATCCACAACAGACAATTGAATTTTTAGAAGATAGACTACAGACCTTGATCAATGTGCAAAAACACCCTGAACTTGCTGCCGTGAAACTGTTTTTTGCCGACTGGGGTTATAACACCGCAGAAGATAAAATCACTGCTGCAGCGCATGGATTTAACACACTGTCACTGGAAAGTTTTGTTTAAACACCGGGGATGTTTTTCCTGAAACTGATGCCGCGGGGGCGCTGAACTAAGGCGTCTCCAGAATTAAACTACATGCGGTATTGATCCACTTCTTTCAGGCGTATCGCCAGACGCAGCCGATCATCGACATCGAATTTTCTAAAAATCGAAGACAAGTGAGCTTTCACAGTCCGCTCGGATATATTCATGGCTTCGGCAATTTTGCGATTGTTTTCACCTTGCCTGATCATATTGGCCACTTCGATTTCACGAGTGGATAACGAATCCGCCATCCGAATCAGTTTCTCGCGTTCATCAGTACTCAAGTGATGAGTGTTGTTATGTTGCAGATGCCCGGACAGCACACCAATGACTTTAGGCACCAACGTGCGCCGTATCCACACATCACCTTTTAAGATACAGTCTACGGCACGCTTCAATGTTTGCGGCACTTCCAGCTCTTCGCAATACCCCGCAGCGCCTCGCACGATAATGTCTATCTGCCGTTCATCCGGCCAGTTTGACCCCACCACCAAAATCCGGGTGTTTTGGTTGGCAAACATAGTCATCAACCCCATATCCTCATCGAGCTTGCAACCATCAAAGATCACCGCATCCGCATGGTATTCCAGCCGCGCATTCAACAATCTGCTAACGCTATGGTCGGCAATCAAAGCATGCGACCAAATCGCAGAGTGCTTTGGATTATTGGAATAAATCAGAATATTGGCCACAAAGTTAGGCTTTAAAGTTCAATGAAATTAGGTTTATAGACTATAAATGATCCGATTTCAGTCGGCAATTAACAAGCTTTGAATAGCGTAACAAAAATAAGCTTTGTTTAGTATTGTTACAGCCAGCGAGCTCTTAACTGTTCACGATGGATGTACAACCATTGGATAGCGATAATGGGAATGCCGGATTCAATATCACCATCCTCCAGCATTTTAAACACCTGCGCAAACTTAACAGCGGTCACCCGAATATCTTCGTCCTCTTCGACCAATCCATGTACACCGCCAACAGCCGAGCTATCCACTCGGCCACAAAATAATGTAATACGTTCCGAGCAACCACCAGGGGTGGTATAAAACTGCTGAATTTCCAGGAGTTCTTTTATCTCACAACCCGCCTCCTCAATTGCCTCGCGGTAGGCTACATCTTCTGCCGTTTCGCCTGCCTCGATTGCGCCGGCGACAATTTCGATCAACCATGCCCTATCAGGCTGATGCACAGCACCCACCCGAAATTGTTCAATCAACACCACTTCATCCCGTTGAGGATCATACAGCAATACCGCCACACAATTGCCACGTCGAAATAATTCACGGGTTATGGGTTGACTCCACCCCCCTTTGAATAAAGTATGTTTTAAGGTGTACTGTTCCAGCCTAAAAAAACCTTGATAAACCGTTTCAGTATCAAGCACTTCAAATTGTTTCAAACTCACGGACGGTACTCGACTTTATAGATCACGCCTAATTTGTCATCGCTAATCAACAAACTGCCATTGGGCAACTGCACAATATCCACTGGCCGACCCAGCACTTCGTTATTTTGAGTTAGCCAACCCGTTATAAAGGGCTGCTCGCTAAAGGGCTCTGATCCTCGAAACTTGATCAATGCCACCTGATAACCCTGCGGCTGACTGCGATTCCAAGAACCATGTTGAGCCACAAACAACTGTTTGTAATAGTGTTCCGGGAATTGTGAACCGGTATAAAAACGCATACCCAGTGGTGCTACATGGGCTTTGTAACGCCAGACGGGGCCTTTCAGCAAAGCGCACTTGGCTTTACCTGTAAATTCGGGATCTGGCACAATGCCGGCATGGCAATAAGGAAAACCATAATCAGCATAGGTCCCGGTCCATTGATTCAATTCATCCGCTGGCACATCGTCGCCTAAATTGTCTCTGCCATTATCGTTAAAAAACAAATGCTGAGTTCTGGGTTCCCAATCGAAGCCGACCGTATTCCGAATGCCCTCCGCTATAATCTGAAAATCAGTTCCATCGGTATTGACACGAAACATGGAACCGTAGATTTTTCCGTCCGGTTTGCAGACGTTACAGGGCGCACCTACTGAGCTGTATAGTTTGCCGTCAGGGCCAAAGCGCAAATATTTCCAGCCGTGGTGTTTTTCAGAGGGTAATTTGTCAAACACCACCGTGGGGATGGGGGGATTATCCAGACTCGACTCAATTTCATTAAAGCGGATAATCCGATTCACTTCCGCTACATACAATGCGCCACTTTTATAGGCCACACCATTCGGCATATATAGATTTTGCGCCACGATAAATCGCTGCTCTGCCACTCCATCACCGTCATTGTCCTTTAAAGCGTAAACATTGCCATCCCGGGTGCCGACAAATACTGCACCGTATTCACCCACCGCAATTTGCCGGGCATTGGGCACGTTTTCAGCAAAAATTGAAATTTTGAAGCCGTATGGTAATTGTAATTGCTTCAACACGGCATCATGATTGGGCGCTGCTGCAAACGCCAGTGGCGTCAACAACAGCATCACCAATAAAAATGCCGACTTTGATCCTTTCATTTTCTAGCCCCCTAAAATAAACTTTATGACATATTATCACTCAAAGCCTTGAATTTAATCATTTTGCACCCACCTTGTCTGCAACAACCAACCACAGAGGATCATTACAATGATAAGAATATTGCTATTTTTGGCTACCAACGTAGCGATTATGATCGCAATTAGCGTGATTTTTAGCGTACTGGGCTTAAAAAGCACCCTTGATGCACAAGGCGTGAATTTAAACCTGGATGCCTTGTTGGTGATGTCTGCCGTCATTGGCATGGCCGGTTCGATTATTTCGCTGTTCATGTCCAAGTGGTCGGCCAAAAGCGCCATGGGCGTGCATGTCATCGACCATCCGCAAAACCAGACCGAACAATGGCTGCTCAGTATTGTCGAAAGACAATCCCGTCAGGCCGGGATTGGCATGCCGGAAGTCGGTATTTTCCAGGCACCCGAGCCTAACGCCTTTGCCACAGGCGCCAACCGTAATAATGCACTGGTCGCGGTCAGCACCGGTCTGCTGCAAAGCATGAGCGCCGATGAAGTGGAAGCTGTAGTCGGGCATGAAATCAGTCACGTTGCCAACGGCGACATGGTCACCATGGCACTGATGCAAGGCGTGGTAAATACCTTTGTGTATTTCTTCGCCACCGTAATTGGTCATGTGGTTGATAGGGTTGTGTTCAAAACCGAACGCGGCTATGGCCCGGCCTATTACATCGTACAAATGGTGGCACAAATTGCTCTGTCGATTTTGGCTTCCATGCTGGTGATGTGGTTCTCCCGTTATCGCGAATTCCGCGCCGATGCCGGTGGTGCCAATCTGGCAGGTCGCCAGAAAATGATTAATGCCCTGCGTGCACTGCAACGTTCACATGAACCGGCACAATTGCCGGGCGAACTGGCAGCGTTTGGCATCAATGGTGGTGGCGTACAACGCTTGTTCATGAGCCATCCGCCACTGGAAGAGCGTATCGCCGCTTTGCAAAATCAACGTTAATCTGCTCTTCAACTGTGCCGGTTTCTACCGGCACAGTGCTATTGACATGGCCGGCAATCAATTTATCCGTTTCAGACTTAACCTGAGTTACGAGCAATTTCTCAGCGTCTACCAAGGTATCGCCAAAAATGTCATCGCCACCGCTGATGATGGCCGCACCATTCAGTTTCCAGCCGGCAACATTCAACGCTATCTGACCAAAGACGGCATTCGCGGCTATTTTCAGATGGAATTGACCCCGCAAAACAAATTTGTAGCCATCAGTCGGATCAGTTAGGATTTGGTTGAAAATAATTTCCCGCAACTCCGGACACGTCGTTCCGGCATACCCTCTGGGACACAAGTGGTTCGACAAGTTATCGGCAACGGCTCCTGAGCAGTTCTAACGCCTGCATCCTTGCAATCGATCACAGAAGGAATCAAACACTTACCGTTCGCCCTGAGCCTATCTAAGGATTTAACCAGCGCTGCCTTGGCATAAGCAAATTTCCATATCAAAGCACTGGTTCGACGGGTAAAATGCAGTCATATTCACTTGAACCAGCAAAGCCGATGCACGAAATGTCGCTGTGCGAGAACATTCTGCAAACCCTGCAACAACAGGCAAATGCCCAACAATACAGCAAAGTGAAAACGATTTGGCTGGAAATCGGCGAATTGGCAGGCGTGGAAGCAGATGCTTTACGTTTTAGTTTCGACAGCGTGATGCAAGACTCGATAGCGGATCAAGCTCGGTTGGAAATCATCGACATAGCCGGTCAGGCTTACTGTTCACACTGCGCGAAAAATGTGCCGATTCAACAACGCTATGATGCCTGCCCGGAATGCGGACATTTCCCGTTACAGATCGTTGCCGGTGATCAAATGCGTATCAAACAACTGGAGGTAGAATAAATGTGCGGCATCTGCGGCTGCGGCGAGGGCCATACCCACTCGCACGAAGAAGATCATAGCCATGATAGCCTTGATCATGACCACCATAACCCTATTGACGGCCACCAACACGCTGCTCAACACACTCATGCGCAGGGTCTCAGCCCAGCCCGCATGGTGCAAATCGAGCAGGACATTCTGGCCAAAAACAATGCTTATGCCGATGAAAACCGCCGCTATTTAAGTCAGCGCGGCATTCTGGCGTTGAATCTGGTTTCCAGTCCCGGCTCCGGCAAAACCAGCCTGCTAACCGAAACCATCAAACGTTTGAAAGAGGAGCTATCCATCGCCGTCATTGAAGGCGACCAGCAAACCACTCGCGATGCCGAGCGTATCCGCGCCACAGGCGTTCCCGCCCTGCAAATCAATACCGGCAAAGGCTGTCATCTGGATGCGCATCGGGTCGGCCACGCTTTTGAGCATTTAGCCTTATCCGATCACAGTCTGTTATTTATAGAAAACGTCGGCAATCTGGTTTGCCCATCCGCGTTTGATTTAGGCGAAGCGCACAAAGTAGTCATTCTTTCCGTGACCGAAGGCGAAGACAAACCCATCAAATACCCCGACATGTTCCATGCCGCCGATCTGATGATTCTGAATAAAACCGACCTGCTGCCTTATCTTGACTTTAATAGCGCCGAATGCATTGCTTATGCGAAACGGGTCAATCCGAAAATCAAGGTCTTGTCGCTGTCGGCCAAAACCGGTGAAGGGATGGACAATTGGTTGAAATGGTTGAAGGCGGAGTTGGAATTGCAGCGGATTGACTATGCCTGATGTTTTGTCCTGTGACCCACCTTCCCTCACCTTGAAAAATTAGGCCGATGAATCGCTAAGTCGGTGAATCACCCTGGACACTAACAGTGTGATAGCAGCAATGCCTTTCAGCGTAAACAGGCCCAGAAGCTTTTGGGCCTGTGTTGATGTATTTTTTAGGTTCCGGGCAGATTTTTAATCTTATAACCAACCGCCGCTCGGTGACGGTTACCGATTAATCGCCGCCTCCCCCTTTTCTAACCATCATCCCCTTACTTGGGTTGTAGCCCAAAATAGCCGCACCCATGAACAGCAAAAAAGCGCCGCCGGTAAAAATCAACGCTTGTGGATTGAATTGTTCGTAGAGGGCAAAACGGATCAGTTCGACAGCTTGTGAGAATGGATTGTATTGAGCTAGCGTGTAAAGAATTTCACTCGATTCCTTGATTTTCCAAAGCGGATACAAAGCGGTGGACATGAAGAACAGCGGGAAGATAACGAAATTCATGACGCCGGCAAAGTTTTCCAGTTGTTTGATGAACGACGACAACAGCAAGCCCAATGCACCCAGCATCATACCCACCAGCAACAAGGCCGGTAAAATCCATACATAGCCCATCAGCGGCGCTTGAATATCATACAACCAGGCAATACCCAAAAACGCATAGGCTTGCAACACAGACACCGCTGTGCCCGCAATCAGTTTACTGCACAGCAAAAACCAGCGTGGCAACGGAC
Organism: Methylomonas sp.; assembly: GCA_002928965.1. GTDB lineage: Bacteria > Pseudomonadota > Gammaproteobacteria > Methylococcales > Methylomonadaceae > Methylomonas. The sequence continues at coordinate 336,085 of PERU01000001.1, read as the reverse complement.
AGACCATCAGCATGCGCATACTACCCATTTCCCGATCGTAGACCATGGACAAGGAGCTTTGCATACCATTGAATAGCTGTATCATGCCAATCAGGCCCGGCGTGATGTAAACCTCATATAAGATATAGGTTTCATAAGGTGGGCTGATGGCGATGCCCAGTGCAGCACGAAAACCGGCGGCGAACACAAACAACCATACCAATGGCCGCACTAACGCTGATATGAAACGTTCCCGTTGATGTAGAAAACGCAATATTTCCCGACCGACTATGCCAGCCATCGCCCGCCAATAATGTAACAATCTCATGGCTTTGGCCCTCCTTCGGTGAGTTTTTGAAACACTTGGCCGGCATCGGCGCAACCGTTAGCTTGCAATACATCAGTGAGTTTGCCTTTGGCCTTAACCTGACCTTTGTGTAGAACAATCAGACTGTCATCGGCAGCAATTTCGTCGATCAAATGCGTCGCCCAGAGTACGGCTAGGTGTTGTTGTTTGACCAACTCGTGTACATGGTTGACGATCGCCTGTCGGCTGGGCATATCCAAACCCACAGTGGGTTCATCCAGTAACAACAAACTGGGTTTGTGCAGCAAGGCGCGGGCAATTTCCACCCGGCGCTTGTGGCCACCGTTTAACTGGCGAACTTTTTCCCCTCGCCGCTCAAACATGCTCAAACGTTCCAGTTCTTCCTGAATGCGAATATCAGCCGCTTTGCGGCTAATGCCATGCAAGGCAGCGTGGTAACGCAGATTTTGAGTGACCGATAAATCCGGATCCAGCGTGGTCTGTTGAAACACAACGCCCAGTTTGGCTAAAGCATTCAAACTTTGCCGCTTAATATCAAAGCCACAGAGTTCGATGCGGCCTTCGCGCGCATCGTAAAGCCGGGTTATCAAAGAAAACAGCGTGCTCTTACCGGCGCCATTCGGCCCCAACAAAATAGTACATTCAGCGGATTGCACCTCAAACGCCACATTATCCAGAGCTTTTTTAGCTCCGTAGGCAAAACTTAAACCGTCAACAGCTAGTGCAGCTTGCCTCATGGTTTAACCGCCACGCCCCAGGGGTAACGACCTACTGCTACCGACTTGGTGACTTTATGCTCCTGCAGGTCAATGATGGAAATATCGTTGCTGGTGCCGTTAGTGGTGTACAGGCGTTTTTGGTCGGGTGAAAATGCCAGATTCCAGACCCGCTGCCCTACCAATAAGTATTTTTCCACTTGATAAGTTTGCGCGTTGATCACCGCTACCCGGTTGGCCGGCCCCATCGCCACATAGGCATATTTACGGTCCTTATCAATCACCACACCGACCGGTTGGATCAACTCGTCGGTCACGCCTTGAACTTGCAATTTAATGGTTTGAATGATTTGTTTGCTGGCAGAATCCAATACCATCACTGTGCCGGCCATTTCCGAGGTTGCCCAGAGCTGTTGACTATCGGGGGTAAAACTCACTGCGCGCGGTCGTGGGTCTACTAACGTATTGTCAACGATCTGATGGGTTTTGGTATCAATCCAGTGCAGCATGTTGGTGGTTTCTGATGAGCTGATGGCCCATTTGTTATCCGGACTGACGGTCACGCCTTCCGGCTCAACCCCGACCTTGATTTTTGTCACGGCTTTTTTGGCGGCAATATCAATGACGGTGACTTCGTTGTCATCTTCATTGGACACATACATCAACTTGCCATCTGGGCTGACTGCGAAAGTTTCAGGGTCTTCACCGGATGGCAGTCGACCGACTTCTTTCAGCGTTTCGGTATCCATTATTCTAATGGTGTTGTCATCGCTGGTGGCAACATAGAGCTGTTTGCCGTCCAGACTCAATGCCACACCGCGCGGACGCTGGCCAATTGGTACGGTTTTAATTAGCTTGCCGTCTACTGGATCAACCAAGGCAATTGCGTTGTCTTTTTCCAGACTCACGAATACTGTTTCGGCAAATACCGGACCACTCAATGCCATCAAGCCAACCAGACTGACCATTTTTATCTGTTTCATCGTTTATCTATTCCTTAAAAGATGCAGTGCAAATTTACTCAATTTTTCACAAATTAACCCAATCAAAAAGTTTACCCCGAAGAGCCCAGGAAAAAAACCTAAACTGGGATTTACTTGATGCCGCAAGGGTTGTATTAACCATGGCGTTGAGAATATAACCATAAAAAAAGGGGCCATAAGGCCCCTTTTCCCAGAGCAATCGTTTAGTTAAACGAGCTACCGGGTGTGCCTGGTAAAACTGGCATGGTTTGTTTTGGGAATTCACCGGTCAAGGCATTCAGGAACGCCACGATGTCGGCTGTATCTTCATCAGACAATTCTTTATCCAACTGAACTTTAGCCATGATTTTTACCGCTTTATCAAGGGTTTTAACTGAACCGTTGTGCATGTAAGGTGCTGTCAAAGCAATGTTGCGCAATGTAGGCACTTTAAACAGATGCTCGTCGGTTTCTTTTTTAGTCACTTCCGCTAAACCTTTATCTTTTTTGAAGTGATACTGCGCTTCAAAGTATCCATTATTATGCACAGGGAATTTTTGGAACATGCCAGGACCATTGAATGCTGGCCCACTGTGGCAACTGGTGCATCCCAGTTCCACGGCTTTTTGCATGCCACGTACTTGTTGTTCGTTCATTGCAGCTTTATCACCCTCGACGTATTTGTCATAAGCGCTATTTGGGGTAATCAATGTACGCTCATACGCTGCAATCGCTTTGGTGGCGTTATCTTTGGTGATAGTTTCATGATCGCTGCCAAAGGCTAAATCAAATGCTTGGCGATAACCTTTGATGGTTTTCAAGCGTGCAACCACATCATCCCAACTTTTCATACCCATTTCGATTGGATTGGTTACAGGCCCCGCAGCTTGCGCTTCCAGACTGTCAGCGCGACCATCCCAGAATTGCACTTTGTTGAACGCCGCGTTCCAAACGGTTGGCGCACTGCGACCACCGGTTTGGCCATTCACACCCATGGAATTTGGACGATTATCTTCACCGCCCAACATGGTGTTGTGGCAAGACGCACAAGACACAGTGCCAGTCGAAGATAAGCGTGGATCGTGGTACAGCATTTTGCCCAACTCTACTTTTTCAGGTGTAGTTGGATTGTCAGCAGGTGCTGGTGCAGTTTTTGGCAGAGAGTCGGCTGCCATAACAGAAAGCGAAGAGGTCAAAGCAAGCGCAGTGACCAGCAAACGAATTTTAAACATATCATCCTCCAGAATGTTGTTATTGTTAGTAACGCTCTTAAATTGTAAGGTAAAGCGGGCTGGCAGGTAAGTTTTATTGCTCTCAAAACCGGCTACAGGCACCAAGCAGGCCAATTTATGCATAAAACCCGATAAAGTTGTATCCGCATTATATTGATAAAAAATGCATCAATTTGGAAAAGACCGAAAGGATATCTTCTGGGGCACAACAAGTGCACGTCATACTATGACGACAAGCCTATTTGCCATACCGGCAAGCTTCGCTGAATCGTGCGCAAGCTGTTTAGCTAATCGCGCAAGGCATTTTATAAATACGGCTACCCTATTTGGCTTGCGTTCAAGCCATTTAGGCTGGCGCTGATGGCAAGTTGCCTTGCCCGCAACGTAATTTAGGTTGCGGGCAAGGCATTGAGAATAAAGAACGGCTCATTTAAGCTTGCGGCTATGGCGTAAAAGCTTGCAAGCTAGCCTTTCGTCCATGCCGCTACGGCATAAGGGTTGACCCGCAAGCCGGAAAGACTCGCGGGACAGCCATTTTGCATTTCTTATTTAGCCGACAGGCTGAGTGGCTTGAGTTTTTGCCTTGCCGCCACGGTTAAATCGAACCGACATGGCCTGCCGCAGCGTTTCCAGGCCTGCGCCTTTACCGGCGATTTTCAATGAGGCGTAAGCATCCAGGCTAAAACTATAAATATCGCTGCCCAGTGCCATGTCGGTATCTTCACCTCTGCTCAATAAATCGCGCAGGCGATGCAGACGCGGGCGGAGTTTATCAAGAGTCAGCAGATCGCTTTGCGCTTCGACGACATCGAGACTGGGAGGAATGGCCTGCGTGTTTTGGATGGCCACCGTCAGCGTCTGGCGGCAGAACGCTTCGGTTTTATCGCCCATTTTGAGGATAGTGCGGCGTTCTTCGGGCGTTAAGGCCAGAAAGCCGGCGAAGCGGTCTTCCAGTATCTTCAGGGCGGCGTCTATATCCGTCAGATCATTATCTGAAAGGCTTAAAGAAATCAGATGTTGGCTCATATTTATCTCCTTATAGGGTGGCTGATAGTGCGGATGATAGTGATAATCCACAGAAGAAAAGCGTAGGCTATATTTGGAAAAGCGCATTATATTGTTTACTAGATATTGATCTGCTTCGGATTGAATCTGAGCTCCAAGTTTTGGCTTACAATCAGCGTTTTTTCGATCAGGAATATATGCAACCGACGGGTGTTATAACCGATGTATTTACTACTGAGGCGGCAATCGTTGCCCCCGATTTTTAAAAATCCAGTGCAATCGGAATTATATGCAATTGCAATAGGTCGCTTACCATCGACAGAGATCGGTCATAACCTGCCGGTCGAGGCGACTTTCCAATTTAAATAGTTAAGGCTTCCGGTAACCCAAACGGATGTCTGGTATTCGGCAAGAAAATTGACATTCCCACTACCACACCTGGGCCAAAAAAGTATGGCTATTTAACGTTATTACCGTCTAGTTAACAGGTTTTACGGGTGCACGGATGACATGCAGAATTGCGTCAAATCCCTCAATATGGGGCATATCCCTTATACCAACTTTTATAGCAAATCACAACTATCTGAAAAATAATTAGTTTATAGCTGGCGAGTTTATTGCTTGAATTCACACGCTACCGGAAACTTCGGACAGGAAGCCCGCTTGGGCTGCAAGCCGTCATGATACCGAAAGCAAGCATGGCGATCATTTTTTACGATAACACCAATAATGGGTACTTATCTATGAGCGGCGGCGTTGCCCTCCGATTACGCTATGGCTAATCGGCTAGCTCTGACTCCAAAGAGCGCTAGGAGCCTGTCCGGGAATAGAGAACATGCTACGGAAAAGCCCTTTTGGCCAGATTTCCCGCTCATTTTCGTTAAATAGCACCACTATTCGTCTCAAATGATCAAAAAATCTGACTCAAAATAGCTTTCCCTCGCGACGATTCCTATTCTCGGACAGGCTCCTAGGGAGAAACCTCGAATCAACAGGGAAGCACTCGCCAATTTTCAAATCTATACAAATGACCTTAAGACTAGGAGAAAACTTATGAAGCAAACAATGAAAAACTTAGCAACAGCAGCTGCACTGACAATGGCTGCAACATCGGCACAGGCGGCGCTGAGTGTGCCGGCAGGCAACAGTCTGGTGGTTAACTCCAGCGGCATGAACCTAGCCTGGACACGGGATGCGAACCTGTTTCTCACTCAAGCCAACAGCTATTCTGGGGGCGCTGCGGCATTCGTGACGACTGTGATCAACACTTCGGGCGGCACGATTTCCGACTTGCCTAATTCGTTGGATACCCCGGCCAACAGCGGCAGTTACAACCTGTCAGCCAGCGATTTCAATACCAGCACCGGCAATATGAACTTCTGGGGTGCGAAAGCCTGGGTCAACTACCTGAACAGTATAAGTTATGCGGGCGAGACCGACTGGCGTTTACCGAATGTCACCCCGGTTAACGGTAGCAGCTTCAACCACAACGTTTCGTTCAATGGCACAACTGATCGGGGCTTCAATGTGAACATCTTGAATCCAACGGCTAGTGAATTGGCCTATTTGTTTTCCAATGAACTTGGCAACCTGTCGGCTTTTAACATTTCAGGAGTGGCACAAGCCGGTTCTGGTTTGGTCAACAGCGGCCCATTTGAAAATTTTCAAAACGGAGGGTATTGGACAGGGACAGAATTCCAGTTTCCAACTACAACTACCGATTTCCAGCATGCGTGGCTGTTCAGTAACGCTAATGGCGCCCAGGGTACTAGCCCCAAGGACGATAACAGCCGGTTTTATGCAATAGCTGTGCGTGACGGACAGTTGGCGACTGTGCCTGTACCTGGGTCAGTGTGGTTGATGGGCAGCGCTATAGCGGGTTTGATGGGCTTGAATCGCAAAAGAGTGACCACATTGAGAATGGGTTGATTTGAAACGATGGGTGTAGATGACGGGATTTCGCCCGTTATCTCTCCCAAACCAGTGGTTACATCGAAAATATAAATTCCCGTTTTCACTCTTCGACCAAACGCAACGAACAGAAGTCAACCAAAGGTCTAGAGCTTTAAAGAACTCGTATTCAATCTAAACAGATTGCCAAGTAAGTGATCATGAAGTAAGTAATCACGTAAAACAGATTCTAAATCAATGACTGACAGATTCCATTAGTTTAGTGACTTCATTTCACAATTACCTTTTTGACCGATTAACGAAGCTTCGCCAATATCTGATCTTTCAATCAATCATTTATGACCAATTTGGAAGGCACTTACTGATTCATTTACTGTGAACCATAATCATAGACAGCAGTCCGGTAACATTAGAGATTCAGGTGAGGTCTCCAACGACTGCTTTGTTGCCTTCAAGTTTGCAGAATCTGGGTTTGGTTGAATGGCCGGTATTGAGAATACGTGACATACAGGAATGGGTCGATGCTTATCTTTCGACTTCTATTTAAAGCGTTTGGTAAAATTACCTTTTAAATCTTCTGCACCAAACCTGCAATGCTCAGAGCGTGTCTAAACTGTTGGCTCAAGATAGCAATGCGAGAAAATCAACTGAAGATCATCAAGTACAGCCATCTATTTGCCAATTTGATGATTTCCCAAAATTGCCATACGATGACATGGGCATTCAAGGGATAGGTAGCAGAGAGGATGAAGTTGACATCAGAATTGGCCGCTGTGTTTAGTCTATTCTAGGCATCACGCCGATCGTTTTGGCACATACGGGATTAGGGAACGGGATTTGGAGCCGGTTGTCTTACGGCATAACGTTTCAGATGTAACGAAATCAGTGATGTTAGGAATACGTGAGAAACAAGTTCGACAAGGTAGGTGCAAATTCATTCGCATCGTGCGGATAAATCCGCACCTACGCCGAACACTTATAGGTTATTTCATGATCATTCCTTACTCATATCCTTACGCCCCAATACCACAGCTGTCAATTCGGTGAAAACTGCTTTTCTCTCTAATTTTTTTGGCTCTAGCCAAGTTTAAAGGCGCTTTAACATGCTACAACTCGTTTATGTCAGTTCTGCCACAACCCCTTTCAGCAACGCCGAGTTGCTTGAACTACTGACTAAATCCAGAATCAAGAACAGCAAATTGGGTATAACCGGTATGCTACTTTACAAAGATGGCAATTTCATGCAATTGCTGGAAGGTGAAGACAATACGGTGAGGCAGTTGTTTGAAACCATAAGCCACGATCCGCGTCATCATAATTCGATTGTTCTGATAGATGAACCAGCGGAAACTGCTTATTTCGGCGACTGGTCCATGGGTTTTCGCGATTTATCTGACAAATCGCTGGAAACTTTGCCCGGTTTCAGCCAGATCCTTAATCGTCCTAAAGCAGCCGAATTTCAAAAGTTCGATGGAAACGACTGCTGGGAATTACTGAAAATGTTCAAAGATAACTGCTGATTCCGACTGTAAATTATCTGGTTCATCACTACAGTAGAATCCCACTCAAGTGCCATCCTGAATATCTCTTCGAAACAGTAGCTTAGGGCTTAGTTCTGTAAAATTTTACTTCCCTTTAACGCCATATTTTTGCTTGATTTAACGTTGACAGTACCGCTGCCGTTAATAGTGATGTCATGACCGCTTAATATAATTGAACCATCTTTTTTCATTATCAATTTAGCGCTACCCACCACCAATTCAATTGAATCACCCGCCTCTATGCGCAGGTTTTTAGCCACCTTGTATTGCGCGTTGGCACCAACTGTTACTTTAGAATCTTTACCGATGGACACCGCTTGGTTGAAATTGACGGTCAAACTCGCATTGCTGCCAACATTGACATTAAGCCCTCCACCCACATTCAGCGTATCAGTGTTTCCCACATTGACATTACGCCCTGACCCTACCGAAAGCGTATCGTTATTACCCACAGAGACATTTCGCCCGACACCTACTGATAAATTATCATTGTTACCAATACTGGCATTTCGTGTCCCTGCAACTGTAAGGCTATCATTGCCACCGATGCTATCAGCCCGATTACTCTGTGTATTATTGCTGCTGGCCATACTGGTTCCCCGTATTTTGGTTAGCGTGATGTCTTGTCAAATGCAGTCTAAGTTGATGTAAAAGGCAGTGTCAACTTGCCTGATGTCTTTTAGCCATTTTAATCAGTGTGTCGACAATGCATTTCCGGCGCGTCAAAGCCCCAGGTAATCATTGCCTCTCCCTGATGCTCCCAAAATGTTTCGTTGCGACCTTGATAGCGGGTGCCGCTGGCACTGGGTTGCTGATACATTAACGACACGCTGTCGCCTCGTTCGGCAATCAAAGTAGGTAATTCACTTTGGAAAAACGATACCGTCACTTGATCAGCCGGATTGGCATTACAGACAAATACAATGGGTCCGGTACCCACAACCAATTGATAGCGAGCCTGCAATTCTGAAATGCGTTGCAGATAAGCATCTTTGACGCATTGTCTGTTGTCCGGACTTTTCCAGCAATCATTACGTCCCTTGATCCAGCCTCTTTGCTCAGCTTTTAACACGGGCGGATGTTCGTTGCTGGCAAGTTTAGCGGCTTGCTTAAACACCGTTGCTAACTGGCGATCCAGGGCTGCCAATTCCGCATCATGGCAAACCAACGCTTCGATGCTGCCCTCGGCCACTTTTTTGCAATTAAATGCGGGTTCTGTGGCGATTGCCAAATCTGTATGCAAAACCGACAAGCAAAAACCAGTCATCTGCAAACCTGTTTGGATCAATCGAAAGCGGATGTTTTTATGGATTTTCTTGCGCATATTCAATACCTCAGACTTGACTTGGCAGCGGCGGCTAACCCCAACACCCAAAATAAAACCGCTCTGTGAGCGCGGCACGTGAACGTTCGGCTAATTCCCTTTGTTTGAACTCATCGTTCAAACAATCAATATCAGACTGATAACCTACAGCTATTACAGATAGTGGCGTGCATCCATCAGGCAGATTGAATCGCTGAATACATTGGTCGGTATCAAAACCACCCATCTGGTGCGTCACCAGTCCCATCGCAGTCGCCTGCAAACATAAATTTAAACTGGCAGCGCCCGTGTCATATGCAGCCCAGCGATTGGGTTTTTGATTCTGGTTAAACGTGTTCATGGCAACAGCCATTAACAAAAGAGGGGCATTCATGGCCCATTGCTGATTTTTTTCAGCCAAACAGCCCAATAAACTCTCCCATGACGCCTCATTTTGAGCTTTGTTGCACACCAGAAAACGCCAAGGCTGTTCGTTCATGCAAGAAGGCGCCCAACGTGCCGCTTCCAAAAGGGCGTGTAAAACATCCTCGGTAATGGTTTTAGAGGCATCGAATGCCCGAGGACTCCAACGGTTTTGAATAATGTCGTGGATTTTTTCAGCAGTGATGGCGGGTTTGGTAATCATGGCGTATACAATCAAGATTGAAACAATAAAGGATTATTTAAACTGCAATCCGTTTAGAAGATTGCCATGGCATCGCCATAACTGAAGAATCGATAGCGCTGCTCAACGGCGTGCTGATAAGCATTCATGACCAAATCGTAGCCGGCGAATGCGGAAATCAACATCAACAAAGTCGATTCCGGCAAATGAAAGTTGGTCAGCATGGCATCAACTGTTTTAAACCGATACCCCGGAGTAATGAATAGCTCGGTATCACCACACCCGGACTGCAACTCACCCGATGCAGATGCCGACTCCAGTGCTCTGACAGCTGTTGTGCCTATCGCCACTACCCGACCACCATTGGCTTTGGTGTTTCGTACCATTTCGACACAAGAATCAGACACATGAAAATACTCACTATGCATGACATGTTGGGTTAAATCGTCCACTCGAACGGGCTGAAAAGTACCGCTGCCGACGTGCAGGGTTATAAAGCTGCGCGATATGTTTTTTTGCTCCAATAGCTGCATGGTATGTTCATCAAAATGCAGCCCTGCTGTAGGTGCGGCCACAGCACCAACTTGCTTGGCAAAAACTGTCTGGTAGCGTTCCAGATCCTCGTCATCATCCTGTCTATCGATATATGGCGGTAATGGCATATGCCCAATCTCGGTCAATACTGACAGTACATCCTTATCTGTTTCAAACTGCAGCCGGAACAAATCATGCTCTCGCCCCAAAATCCTGCAAACAGTGCCGTCTTGTAAATGCAGTAATGTATCGGTTTTAGGTGATTTGCTGGCTCGCACATGCGCCAGGGCCTGTTGCTGATTTTCGATTCGCTCAATCAGAATTTCCGCCTTGCCGCCACTGGCTTTGGTAGCAAACAAACGCGCAGGAATCACTTTGGTATCGTTAAACACCACTAAGTCCTTCGGCTGCAGCATCTCTATAAAATCAATAAATTGGGCATCCGTTAGTGACCCGGTTTGTTTGTTGATTTGCAATAAGCGGCTGGCGCTTCTTTGTGGCAAAGGTTTTTGCGCAATCAGCTCAGGCGGTAAATGATAGTTAAAATCGCTTTTTTTCATACAATGACTTGGAGAAATATCAGGCATAACCCACTGTTAAACTGTTAGTAATCGCGGCAAATATTAATTCGCTAGAACGCAAAAAAGCTAGGATTATTTGGGTAAAACGCTCGCTAGACTTTTTTAACAAACTCCGACTTTAACTTCATAGCTCCGATACCATCGATTTTACAATCAATATCATGATCGCCATTTACCAGACGGATATTTTTGACTTTCGTGCCTACTTTAACCACCAAGGAAGTGCCTTTAACTTTCAAATCCTTGATTACGCTGATGCTATCACCGTCTTGCAGCACATTTCCATTGGCATCCTTGATAACCCGTTCATCATCGCTACCCGCGATCTGAGCATCAATACTCCATTCGTACGAACAGTCAGGACACATATACATGCCGCCATCCTGATAGGTGTATTCACAGCCGCACTGCGGACAATTCGGTAAATTCGTCATTTCTTTGTGAGTTGTTGAGTATTACAAATTGATGAGCCCGCCATTTAGAAATTAACGGTATTGCTCTTCCAATACCGCCAGACGCACCCGACTCGATACGGGCCGTCGGACTTGCAGCACCAGTCCTAACACTTGAATAGATAGAAGTTCCTTGCCCGAGAAGCTGGGAAAATCCGGATGAATGGGTGTCAGTTCATAGGCTATTCCTTCTGCCGATTGAGACAGCACCCGATAGCGTTTTAGATCCAGCCGTTCGGTGCCTGATTTGTAAACAACCACCGGATCACTAGGCTGAACCATGGCATCGGGATCAATCACCAATTGATCCCCAGGACGAAACTCCGGCTGAAAAGCGTCGTCACTTAGCGTCAGTTTCAAGCCAAACAGGCGAGTCCCAGAGCCGGCAAATGGTAATGAATAATCCATGTACACCCATTTGCCACTAGGCGATTCAACAGCCTGATCTTGAAGAAAGGCCAATACCGAATCACAATCGCAGGTGGTAAATAACGGCACTCGACGCGCAGTTGCCATAATAATAGGCTGGGCGGCAGAGACCACAGTTTGGTCTCTGCCAAATAACAGATAATCAAGGTCAACCCCAAGTGCTTTGGCAATATGCGGCAAAAAAGTACTTTTGCGGATTTTGCCGGATTCAAGACTTTGGATGGTTTGTTGCGCTGCGCCCACGCTCAGGGCCAATTCATCCTGACTCAAGCCCAAGCGCTCACGATAAAATCTGACCCGTGCGCCCAAGGTAGGCAAGCTGATTTCAGTCATTCTGATGTTTTAACGAACTGGTAATGATGGAAAATTATTACGACTATTTTCATACACATTCGCTGACAACAAATTACTATTAAACCGGTAAAGTGAGTGTCATGAAAAATCAAAATCTGCTCAAAATCAGCAGTTGATTAACGCCGACCTCGTTTGCCCTTTATGCCTTTGTCAACATCTACATAGATGGTTTTGCCTAGAAAATCGCGCCCGTTTAAAGCCGCAATGGCTGCCCGCGCTTCATGTCCTTCCATATCCACTGTTGCAAAGCCACGTAATTGACCGGTAAAGAAATCCTGATTGACTTTCATACCAAACACTCGACCATAGGCAGCAAACAAATCATGCAAGCCAGATTCTGTAGCATTGGGCGGAATGCCTCTTACAACCAGTGTCATCATGATGGAGCTCCAATCTAAAGTAAAAAACTTGGATATTGGAAATGGACATCCACTCAACTGAATAATCTGGCAGCAAATTCTTAAACGCAATAAGCCAACAGCTCATTGTGTCAAATAAGCGCCACAGCAATAACCATTAAAACAACATCATACTGGATTATTAACTATTTTAATAGTAATTAAACTAAACGCGACACCCGGATCACATAGCATGCTTAGCGGCTTATTCGGCAAAATTGAGTTCAACCGTGTTTTGTTGATGCTCTCTGGCCAACAGTAAATAAAACGCCGGCACCACAAACAAGGTAAATAAAGTGCCGATACCTAAACCACTGGCGATGACCAAACCAATGTCAAAACGACTGGCCGCCCCAGGACCAGAAGCCATTAACAACGGCACCATTGCCACAATCATGGACACCGTGGTCATCAAAATGGGTCGCAAACGGATAGTAGCGGCCTGCTCAACCGCATTGAACTTGTCCAGACCTTTTTCAATCTGTAACTGGTTGGCAAATTCGACGATCAAGATACCATTTTTGGACACCAAGCCGATTAAGGTAATCAACCCCACCTGCGTGTAGATATTCACTGTGGCAAAACCCAGCATCATGAAGGCCAGCGCACTGGCAATTGACAGCGGCACTGAAATCAGAATTATCAACGGATCTCGCCAACTCTCAAATTGTGCAGCCAGCACCAGATAGATCACTAACAGCGCCATAAAAAAGGTCAGAATCAACGCACTGCCCTGCTGTGCATACTGCCTGGAGGCACCGGTATAATCAAAACTGAAGCCACGCGGGAAAATTTCAGCCGAAATGTTTTCCATATAAGCCATAGCATCGCCCAAACCGACACCGGGCAGCATAAGGCCGTTGATGGTCAAGCTATTCAATTGTTGAAACTGGGTTCGCTTACCCGGTTCTACGCTATGCTCAAACTTGATCAATGACGACATCGGCACCTGACCACCCGATGCGGTCCGCAAATAATAATGATCCAGCTTACTCAGATCCATCCGCGCCAAATCATCCACCTGTGGAATGACCTTGTAACTACGGCCTTGTAAGCTAAATCGATTGACATACTGCCCCCCCAGCAGAGCCGCCAGATTATTACCAATATCCTGCATATTGATACCCAAATCCGCAGCCCGGTCACGATCAATCACCAAAGTTGTTTGCGGACGATTGAAATTGACATCTTTGGATAAAAACGCAAATTTGCCGCTTTGCATGGCTTTGTCCAGCAGTTGGTCGGAGACTTGATCAAGTGCGGTGTAATCCGCATCGGTGACCATCACAAACTGCAAAGGTAAACCGCCCCCCGAACCCGGCAAACTCGGCCTTGGAATCACGGCAGTTTGAAAGCCGGCAATCTGGCCTACTTTGGCCTGCAATTCCGGTTGTATGTCGGTTTGCGAACGTTTACGGTCAAAGGTGGACGGCATTTTGAAGCCGCTGAATACTGTATTGGTGTCACCGCCAAAACCCATGATCAAGAAGCTTTCCTTATATTCAGGAATACTTTCGAATTGCTTGATCAGCTCGCGTGAGTAAGTTTCATTGTAATGCAGGGTTGCTGTCTGCGGACCGGTGGCAATGGTAAACAAAATGCTTTGGTCTTCGGTGGGTGCCAATTCTTTATTGGTGAACATGAACATGAAATAGATGCTCACCAGCACTAACAGTGCAAACAGTCCGACACTCCCGGGAAACTCTAAAATTTTATGTAACAGGCGTTGATACAACCCGGCCAAACCGTCAAAAAAATGCTCGACAGCCAATTCAAATCGTCCTGGATGACCGGCCTCCTTTAAAAACCGGCTACTCATCATCGGCGATAAGGTCAATGCTACCACGCCGGATATAAGGACAGCGCCAGCCAAAGAAAACGCAAACTCGGTAAACAAGGTACCGACCAAACCACCCATAAAGCCAATCGGTGCGTACACGGCAATCAGGGTAGTGGTCATGGCGATAATCGGCAGACCAAGTTCACGCGCACCCAAAATGGCTGCCTGCATGCGGGGTTGTCCGGCTTCGATATGCCGATGGATGTTTTCCACCATTACAATGGCATCATCCACCACCAATCCTATCGCCAGAACCAGAGCCAGCATGGTCAATAAATTGATGGAAAATCCCATGACCAGCATCAAAAAAGCCCCGCCGATCAAGGACAACGGCACTGTAATGGCCGGCACCAGGGCGGCACGCAATGAACCCAAGGATAAGAAAATCACCACCAAAACAATGATTACAGCCTCTATCAAAGTACTGAACACTTCATTGATTGAATCTTCAATGAATTGACTGGCATCATAAGGTAATAATATTCGCATGGCATCCGGCAGATCCCGTTCAATTTCCTTCAACTCCAGTTTGACGGCTTTAGCCACTGTTAGTGGATTGGCACCCGGCGCTTGCTCAATCCCCACAAATATAGCCATTTTGCCTTTATACCAATTCACCGAATCGTAGTCTTCACTACCTAACTCCGTGTCGGCAATATCTTCCAACCTGACTAAAGTGCCGTTACGATTGCTGACCACCAGTTGTCGAAATTGCTGCTCGTTGACCGCATCGGTTGTGGCCCGTAAATCGATTTTTACGAAATTTCCTTTCGTTCCACCGACCCCGGACAAGTAATTGTTTGCCCTCAACACCTCAGTGACATCCGTAGCGGTAACACCCAATGCTGACATACGTTGCGGATCTAGCCATATGCGCATCGCAAAGGTTTTATTACCCAATACCTTAGCTTTACCAACCCCGGACACCGCCTGGATTTTGGGTTGCACCACCCGCAGGATGTAATCGCTCAATTGAGCGGCGGCCAAAGTGTCGCTATACAAAGCTACATACATCAAGGCCGTGGCTTCGCCGGTTTGAGAAGTGATCACCGGGTCTTCCGCTTCAGCCGGTAAAACGTTACGCTGACTGGCAACTTTGGCCTGAATTTCCGCTACCGCGGCATTAGGATCGTAATTCAAGCGCATATGCGCTTCTATGACCGAACTGCCCTGCCGACTGCTGGAGGATAAATAATCAATACCATCCGCTTCAGCAATGGCCTGTTGCAACGGGTTGGTGATGAAGCCTTTGATCAATTCACTATTGGCTCCAGGATAACTGGTACTGACTGTGACCACGGTATTCTCAGTTTCAGGATATTGCCTTAGATCCAATGCGGCAATAGCTCTTAGTCCCAATACCAGAATCAATAAACTGATAACACTGGCCAATACCGGACGCCGGATAAATAAATCCGTAAACTTCACTGGCCGGTCTCCCGTTCGCCGGGTGCAGGTTGCCCGTCAATGTTGACGGGCATGCCATTACGCAATTTGACTTGTCCTGCGCTGACCACTCGGTCTCCAAGTTGCAAACCGCCAACAATTTCGACACGCCCGTCGCGGGTTTGACCGGTTTCAATCTGCCGACTTTGCACAGTGAATTGATTATCGGTTTGCTGAATCAAAAACACGGAATTGCCATAAGGGTTATAGGTAATAGCCGTATCAGGCAGAGTTAGAACTGTTAGCGGGTTACCTGATTTAATGTGCACTTGTGCAAACATACCCGGGCGCAGCGCTTTATCTTTGTTGTCTAATTTAGCCCGTACTTTTAATGCACGCGTATCCTGTTCAACAGAGGGGTTAAGGGCGACGATTTTGCCTCTGAATTCCCGATTTGGATACGCTTGCACGGTGGCAGTAATAATTTGATTCACCGCCAATTGACTGACATAGCGCTCTGGCAAGGTAAAATCCAGATGAATGGGGTCGAGTTGCTGCAAACTTACGATAGCAGCACCCTCTGCTAAATATTGACCTAAATTCACCTCGCGAATCCCCAACTCTCCGGCAAATGGTGCCCGGATCATTTTCTTATCGATACGTGTTCTTTTAGCGTGTACTGCTGCCGCTGCTTGTTCCAAAAGCGCAGTGTGCTGATCGTAGTCCGCCTGCGACACAAACTTTTTTTGAATCATTTGCTCACTGCGTTGCAAGCGTGATTTTGCCAATTGCAGTTCAGCTTGCAGACCTGCCAATTCTGCTTGATCGGTATCGCTATCCAATTCGAGCAACAAATCACCGGCTTTAATGGATTGTCCTGAATGAAAATGCAGGGCTTTGATTTTACCGGCCACTTCATTGCTGACGTAAACACCCGCAACCGGGGTAAAGCTTCCAACACTGATTAAGGAAGTTGACCAATTTTCAGATTTAACCGTGGCAGCAGCAACCATAGCCGGAGGTGGTGGTTTTATCTGGTTAATGGCCTGTTGAATTTGGTAAAACTTAAATCCGAACAATCCCCCCAGAACTAATAAGGTCAGGAAAAGAACGACAACAATACGTTTGATCATCTGCAAGTTAGATGTAATAGAAAATAGGTAATCAGGAATGAAACTCAAGATTTTCAAATATATATGCGGGCCATCTGCCGCCAATAATAGCCTTGATGCGCACGACTATCCCATTCATAAAGAGCATGACGGATGCCTTTTTTTGTCAGGACATGACTTAATTCGCGATTGTTCTGCAGAAAAGGATCATCTTTGCCAATAACCAGCGTAACGTCCATTTGACGTAACTGGTTCAATTGCGTGGTATTGGTCAAATTTGGCAGAAAATGACTAGGCGTATGAAAGTAAACATTATTATCGTAATAGCCATCAAACAAATCTTTAAAATGTTCCACTTCCAACGTCAAATCAAAACGTCCGGAAAAAGCCACTAACTTTTTAAAACGCTGCGGATGCCTGAAGGCAATATTGGCTGCATGATATGCGCCTAAACTGCAGCCATGGGCAATGGTACATGGATGCGGATTTTTAGCATCCATAAAGGGCATGATTTCATTCAGAATGTATTCTTCAAAATGAATGTGGCGTTGAATGCG
This sequence comes from Methylomonas sp., assembly GCA_002928965.1. Taxonomy (GTDB): domain Bacteria; phylum Pseudomonadota; class Gammaproteobacteria; order Methylococcales; family Methylomonadaceae; genus Methylomonas. The sequence continues at coordinate 318,840 of PERU01000001.1, read as the reverse complement.
GTTTTGGGGATCGCACCAAAAACAATAAAATGTTTCGTGATCAATACTATCCACGCAAAATAATTGCAAGTGACCGGCGTTGATTTTGTGCTGCAGGGATTCGACGATTCTGAGGTTTTCATACTCATAAAAACGGCCATCGCGAGTAGGAAATATCAACACTTTTGCACCGGCATGGCCAAACACCAGAAACTCCATGTCTCGGCCCAAACGCGGGCTGTACCAGTGATGGTATTCGCGATTCATATTGATTTTGACCAATCTCCGAAGAACATCTGTAACTGACCTAATAGCTGCTGATTTTGTTCCGACTGTCCAGGATACTCAAAGTGTCCAGCATCTAAAACAAATAATTTTTTCGGGCCTGTCCAAGCATTGTAGATGGCAAACTGACCCGGTGGAGCCACCATCGGATCAAACAATGCTGCCGCTATGTGTATAGGTTGTACGGCAAATGTTGCCGCAACTGCCGCATCGTAATAAGTTAAAGTGTCAGGAGTATGACCCAGTTGTTGCACATATTCAGTCACAGCCGACCCGCTACCAATGGTTGGCAACGCCAATCTTAAAGGATGGCAGCCAAAGGTTGGCACATTGAAATGCCCACGTTTGATACGTTTATCCCAAGGTAATGCCAACGCACCTATACCGCCACCGAAGCTAATCCCCATGTAACCCGTTTGCTCTTTGGCTGCAGGATACAGTTCATGAAGAAGCGAAACGCCCAACCACAAATCGTCAACGCAGCCACCTAAAATATAGTGCTGAGGATCTGCAATATCTTTCAAAACGTGTTGATGAGGTTGATCAGAAACCCGTGGCGAACGACTTCGGGAAATGCCTCTAAAACAAGGGAATAAAAAAGCAGTGTTCGGTATGTTGAAATGAAAATCCGGCTGCTCTCGCCCACCATAGCCATGACCGACCATAATGACCTGATGTACGTCTTGATATTCCGGCTCAAGTAACCAGCCACCAATAGTAAAGTCGTCAGTAGATTGATAGTGCACATCAAAAACTCTAAACCCTGCCTGTTTATAAGCCGGTTCCAGTTTAAAAACCGGTTGAGTTTTAAGTGTTTGCAAATAACGTCTTTGCCAAAACTGGGCAAAGTCCGCTGGAAAATCGGGAGGTTTTATATCCAGTAGTTGCTCAAGCGTAAAGCCGTAACTGGGATCAAAAGAAAATGGATGACGCAAGTGAGGCACGACTAATTAATTTGAAAGGTGAGTCGTGATAAAAACAAAACAGCTGCGAGACAAGCATTGAAAACCAAAATCATCTGGACGTTGTTGTGATCCAAAAAATAAAGTGCCTGTCTCCGTAACAATTTTAATGCAGCGTGTTAATCGACAATTTTAAATTTTTCCCTGGAGGCGTCGACCATGTCGCGCAGTTCTTTGCCAGGTTTAAAGTGGGGTACATGTTTTTCGGTTAAAGAAACCGATTCGCCGGTTTTGGGATTTCTGCCTAAACGCGCATCGCGATGATGTAAAGAAAAGCTACCAAACCCACGAATTTCGATGCGTTCACCGCTTGCCAGCGTGTCACTTAAATGATCGACCACGCATCTAACAGCCAATTCAACATCTTTAAGTGGAAGATGTGGCTGTTTACGCGCCAACACCTCTATCAATTCTGATTTTGTCACAGCTAACCCTGAGTAATCGAAAAGGGTGATGCGTAAACGCATCACCCATAAACGGATTTATTTGTCCATTTGTTTAAAGATATCGCCTAATGTGGCAGTGCCAGCACTTTGTTGTGAATAATCTTTAATCGCATTTGACTCTTCCTCAACATCCTTGGCCTTAATAGACAAAGAAATTGATTTGGTTTTTTTGTCAACACCGACAAATTTAGCTTCGATTTCATCGCCTTCTTTCAAGAATGTACGCGCATCTTCGACACGGTCACGTTGAATTTCAGCGGCACGCAGGTAGCCTTCGACGTTATCAGCCAAGGTAATCACTGCACCTTTAGCATCCACTTCTTTGACAGTACCTTTAACCAATGCACCTTTTTCATTCAGGGCAATATAGTTTTGGAATGGATCTTGTTCCAATTGTTTGATACCCAGCGAGATACGCTCACGTTCCGGATCAACCGCCAAAATCACAGTCTCGACTTCATCGCCTTTCTTGTAGTTACGAATGGCTTCTTCATCGTTTTCATTCCAGGAAATGTCAGACATATGCACCAGACCGTCAATACCACCATCCAGACCGATGAAGATACCGAAATCAGTGATGGATTTGATTTTGCCTGAGATTTTGTCGCCTTTGTTATGGGTTGCAGCAAACTCATCCCATGGGTTTGAACGGCATTGCTTCATACCCAATGAAATACGACGACGTTCTTCGTCGATTTCCAGCACCATGACTTCAACTTCATCACCCAACTGGACGACTTTAGAAGGATTGACGTTTTTGTTGGTCCAATCCATTTCGGAAACGTGAACCAAGCCTTCAACGCCCTCTTCGATTTCAACGAAGCAACCGTAGTCAGTCAGATTGTTGACCTTACCGAATACACGAGTACCGGCTGGGTAACGGCGGGCAATGTTTTGCCATGGATCTTCTTCCATTTGCTTCATGCCCAACGATACGCGGGTTTTGTCTTTGTCGAACTTCAAGACTTTGACATTGACTTCCTGGCCGATTTCTACGCACTCGGATGGGTGACGTACCCGACGCCATGCCATGTCGGTGATATGCAACAGACCATCGACGCCACCCAGATCGATAAACGCACCGTAATCGGTGAGGTTTTTAACGATACCGGTAACGATCGCGCCTTCCTGCAGGGTTTTGACCAACTCTTCTCTTTCTGCGCTGTATTCGCTTTCGACGACTGCACGACGTGACAACACCACGTTGTTACGTTTTTGGTCGATTTTGATGACTTTGAATTCCAGATCGCGGTTTTCCAGGAATGCGGTGTCACGGATAGGACGCACATCCACCAAAGAACCCGGCAAGAACGCACGCAATGCGCCGACAGCCACGGTGAAACCACCACGAACTTTACCGTTGATCCGACCAATAACAGTCTCTTGGGTTTCAAAGGCTTTTTCCAGTTCGGTCCAGGCTTTACTTTTCTTAGCTTTATCGCGGGAAAGCAGTGTAGAACCCAAGCCGTCTTCGAACATGTCGAGAGCTACTTCGATTTCATCACCGACATTGACTTCCAAATCGCCATCTGCATTCAAAAACTGCCATTTCGGAATTACACCTTCCGATTTGGCTTGGGTGCTGACGATGACAAATTCGTTTTCGATGTCGATCACGGTGCCGATCAGCATGGCGCCAGGACGCATTTCGGTCTTGGCAAAACTCTCTTCTAACAACTGTGCAAAGCTTTCGCTCATTTCTTTACTTTCCCAAACCTGCTAAGACACAAACAGGCTTTCTTTTATCAATAAAATTAAAAAAAGCTGCCAAATGACAGCCACCAAATAAAGTCCTAACGGACTAATGCTATTACCGCGTCTATCACCTGCTGGATGCTTAAACTGGAGGAATCAATAAAGGTGGCGCCTTCCGGCACCATCAAGGGAGCAGTGGCTCGTTCGCTATCGCGACGATCACGCTCTTCAATTTCCCTGGTAATCTGCGAAAGGTTAGCATCGATTCCCTTTTCAATCAACTGCTTATAGCGTCTGCTCGCTCTTTCTTCCGCACTTGCCGTTAAATAGACCTTAAATTCAGCATGGGGAAATACCACGCTACCCATATCGCGACCATCGGCCACCAAGCCGGGAAGTTGTTGAAAATCCTTTTGTTTTTGCAACAAAATCGCTCTCACTTCAGGATAAGCGGCAACAATCGAGGCGGCATTGCCGGTGGTTTCCGTGCCTAACAAATGCGTTATGTTTTGCTCATTAAGACTGACTTGCAGCGTTTCACCACACTCAAAACTCAACTGCATGTTTTGAGCAATATCACAGACCGCGGCCACATCGCTCAAATCGACTTCTGTTTGCAAACAAGCAATGGCCAAAGACCGATAAATGGAACCGCTATCCAGGTAATGCCAGCCTAATAAATTGGCCACCGCACGACTGACAGTGCCTTTACCGGCACCACTAGGGCCATCAATCGTTAAAACGGGGGTACCCATCATTACAACGACACCAAATTCAAACCTAAATGGGTAGCCAATTGTCTAAACTCAGGAAACGAGGTATTGACATTGGCGCAGTCTTTAATAGTAATCGCCCCACTCGAACGCAAGCCTGCAATCGAGAATGACATCGCGATGCGGTGATCGCCATGAGAATCGACTTCGCCAGCTCCTAATTTGCCACCATTAATGACCATACCATCTTTGGTTGGCTGCGCATCGACACCCAGAATTTGCAAGCCATCGGCCATGACCTGAATTCGGTCGGATTCCTTGACGCGCAATTCCTCCGCTCCGGTCAGCACAGTTTGCCCTTCGGCACAGGACGCGGCGACAAATAGCACCGGAAACTCATCAATCGCCAACGGCACCAAATGTTCCGGGATGTTAATACCTTTTAACTGAGCAGAACGCACACGCAAATCAGCTACCGGTTCGCCACCGACTTCACGTTCATTCAAAACGTCGATATTGGCCCCCATCAAACGCAGGATATCGATCACGCCGGTCCGGGTTGGATTGATGCCTACGTGACGCAAAGTCACATCGGAATCAGGCGCAATACTGGCTCCAACCAGGAAAAATGCTGCCGAAGAAATATCGCTGGGCACATCAATTTCAGTCGCAGTCAATTTACCTTGATTGTTGATATGCGCAGTGCTGCCTTCGCGCTGCACCGGATAACCAAAACCGTTCAACATCCGTTCGGTATGATCACGGGTCGGTGCGGGTTCAGTGACGCTGGTCTCACCCTCTGCATACATACCGGCCAGTAATAAACAGGATTTAACCTGAGCGCTGGCGATCGGCATTTGATAATGCATCCCTTTCAATTTGCCAGCCTTGCCTTTGATATGCAAAGGTGCAGTGCCATTTGCCTGTGTTTCAATTTCCGCACCCATTTCAGCTAAAGGCGCCGTCACGCGTTTCATCGGCCGCGATTCCAAAGACTTGTCGCCGGTCAGAATGCAATCAAACGGTTGCCCCGCCAAAAGGCCACTCAATAAACGCATGGAGGTGCCGGAGTTGCCCAGATACAAAGGCTTTTCCGGTGCTTTCAAACCATGCTTGCCGACCCCATGAATAGTCACTTCACCATTCACAGGGCCTTCTATTTGCACACCCATGGCGCGAAACGCTTCCAGTGTCGACATGGCGTCTTCGGCATTCAGAAAACCTCTGACATGAGTAACGCCCTCGGCGATAGAACCCAGCATGATAGAGCGATGCGACATGGATTTATCGCCGGGTACGCGTATTTCGCCGCGCAAACTGCCGCCGGGTTGGACTTGAAAAGTAATATCTTGTGACATAGTGGTCTTCTATTAATCGTCTAAAGTATCGAGAAATCGTTGCCGGGCATTGCGGGCATAAGTAAAGGTATCGAACAATTGCTGAGCCTGATCCTGTTGTAGCATCTGCTCGATTTGACTGAGTTCTGTTTGAAATTGTTGAATCAACGGAATGATTTCAGCTTTATTGGCAAGACAAATATCCTGCCACATGGTCGGGTCGCTGGAGGCAATTCGGCTGAAATCCTTGAAACCGCCGGCAGCATACTTAAAGATCTCCCGCTGCTCGTCTTTACGACCCAGCAGACCGACCAAAGCAAAGGCCAGGATATGCGGCAAATGGCTGGTGGCTGCCAATACGGTGTCATGATGCTCAACGCTCATGATTGAAACGCTGGAACCGATTTTTTGCCAAAACGCTTTCAGTTTATCCACTGCTCGTGCGTCGGTGTTATCCAGTGGCGTCAGGATCAGTCGCCTGTTTTTGAATAAATCGACAGTCGAGGCGTCAACACCGCTGCGTTCGGCACCGGCAATCGGATGCGCTGGAACAAAATTACTCGGCACATCACCAAAAACAGTTCTTACCGCATCCACCACACTGCCTTTAGTACTGCCGGCATCACTGTAGATAGCGTGGCTATTCCAATGGGGTTTGATCGACTCAAATATGCTTTGCATACTGCCGACCGGGGTAGCAACAATCACTAAATCAGCCTGCTCCAAAGCGGAAGCCATATCGACATAAAATTGATCAACGACACCCAACTCTTTTGCCAATTGCAAATTGGGCAGATTTTTTTCCCGGCCAAAAGCAACAATCTCGTCACATAGATTTTCAGCACGGGCAGCGCGAGCAATCGAACCGCCAATCAAGCCGGTGCCAATCACGCATAAGCGTTTAAACACCGCTTAGCACCTCTTGCAGCGCTTTAATGAAAACCTGATTTTCCCGCTGGGTGCCTATGCTGATACGCAAATGGTTAGGCATTTCGTAATTGGCAACCGGGCGGACGATGACGCCTTTCTGGAGCAAGGCTTGGTAAACAGGCAGGGCATTTTGCTTTAAATCTACTGAAACAAAATTGCCGGATGAAGGTATCCAGTCCAAATTCAGCGCCTTAAACGCAGCAATTAACTGGGCCATACCCGTGTTATTCACTGCCAGCGTTTGTTGCAAATAGTCGGCATCGCCTAAAGCCGCTTCCGCTGCTGCCAATGCCAGCATATTAGAATTAAAAGGCTGCCTGACCCGATTCAACAGGTCGGCGATGTCGACTGTGGAAATGCCATAGCCAATCCGTAATCCGGCCAAGCCATAAGCTTTGGAAAATGTGCGCGCAATAATTAAATTGGGGTAGCGTTGCGGCCACGCTAATGACTCAGTTCTTACCGCAGGATCAACAAATTCATAATAGGCTTCATCCAGCACGCACAACACATGGGCAGGCAAAGCCGCGACAAACTGTTCCAGTTCATCCCGTGCCAATAAAGTGCCTGTCGGATTATTCGGATTGGCAACAAACACCACCCGGGTTTTATCAGAAATCAAAGCGCGCATGGCCGCCAAGTCATGACCATAGTTTCTAGCTGGCGCTATCTTGGCTTTTGCGCCTACGGCTTGGGTCAGAATAGGATACAGAGCAAATGCATGCTGCGAAAATACCACCTCATGTTCTGGGGCAACAAAAGTGCGCATCACCAATTCCAGAATCTCGCTAGAACCATTACCCAAGGTAATTTGTTCTGGGGACACTGCCAGTTTTTCCGCTAACGCGGCTTTTAAAGCAAACCCACTGCCATCGGGATAGCGAGTCAATTCCGGCAGGGTGTTTTTAATCGCTTCGATGACTTTCGAGCCGGTTCCCAATGGATTTTCATTGGATGCCAATTTGACGACTTCGGTCAAACCCAGTTCACGCTGCAACTCATCAACCGGTTTGCCCGGAACATATGGCACCAACTGTTGTACACCGGACAGGGCAAGTTCTAAAAATGTATTCATACGATCGTTTAAATCACCGCTTTAGGGTAAGAGCCAAGAATTTTCAACATCTTCACGTTATTTTGTAGGGCTTTTAAGGCACTGGCGACATCCGGGTCATCACGATGCCCTTCAATGTCGATGAAAAACACATATTCCCATAACCCTTGCCGGGAAGGCCGCGATTCAATATGCGCCATGCTAATGCCGTATTCGGCAAAAGGGCCGAGAATACGATGCAAAGCGCCGGATTGATTACCGGTTGAAACCAGAATCGAAGTTTTGTCGCACCCCGTGGACATGGGTTGCTGAGAACCAATAATGATGAACCGGGTAGTATTATTGGCTTCGTCTTCGATGTGCTTTTCAATGACATTCAGTTCATAAAGATCTGCAGCCATCAAGCCGGCAATAGCAGCTTTGCTGTGATCCAATGATGCCAAACGCGCTGCTTCTGCATTGCTACTGACGGATGTAACCGGCACACCGGGCAAATACGTTACCAGCCACTGTCTGCACTGGGCTAACGACTGCTGATGTGAAAACACTTCATTAATCCCCAGCAAAGAATCCATTTTACCGAGCAAATTTTGATGCACTCTGATTTCCACTTCACCGCAAATCTGCAATGAGCTATCCATGAAGCGATCTAAAGTATGTGCAACCACACCCTCGGTAGAGTTTTCCACAGGCACCACGCCAAACTGACAATGGCCGGTTTCTACCGCTTGGAAAATTTCATGAATAGTCGGTACGGGAATATCTTTGACAGCATGACCGAAATGCTTAAATGTCGCCTGCTGGGTAAAAGTGCCTTGCGGCCCCAAATACGCCACTTCCAGAGGTTTTTCCAAGGCCAGACAGGCTGACATCACCTCGCGAAACAAATGCGCAGCGGCATCGTCGCTTAATGGGCCTGGATTGATTTCCTTAATGCGTCGCAAAACCTGCGCCTCCCGGTCGGGGCGATAGAAACTACCGGTTTCGCCCTCGGCTTGCTTGGTTCTGGCCACTTCAATGGCACAATTGGCGCGCTGATTAATCAGCTTGAGGATTTGCTGATCAATCGCATCAATCTGTGCCCGCAGTTCCGACAAAGGAATAATGTCTTTCATGCTGAATTTAGTGGGTTCGTTCAAACTCGGCCATGAATTCAATTAACGCATCGACACCCGCTTCCGGCATGGCGTTGTAAATACTGGCGCGCATGCCGCCAACAGAACGATGTCCTGCCAATGTACTCAAGCCATGTTGCTCGGCCAGTTTCAAAAACTCTTTATCCAACCCCGCATCTGCCAGAACGAATGGTACATTCATCCTCGAACGGCAATCCAATGCAACCGGGTTACGATACATGCTGGATTGATCAATCGCCTGATACAGCTTATTGGCTTTGTTGATATTACGTTGCTCAATCGCAGCAACCCCGCCCTCGCCTTTCAACCATTGCAATACCAAGCCCAGCAGATACCAGTTATAAGTCGCCGGAGTATTCAGCATCGAATCACTTTTGGCCTGCTGTTCATAATTAAACACTGATGGCACAGATTTAGGCGCCAAGCCCACCAGATCCTCGCGGACAATAACGACAGTCACGCCTGAAGGCCCCATATTCTTTTGAGTCCCTGCGTAAATGATCCCGAAACGACTCACATCTACCGGGCGCGACAGAATGTTAGACGACATGTCGCACACCAACGGCAGGCCTTTGGCATCAGGGACATGATTGAACTCAACCCCATGAATAGTTTCGTTGGAGGTGTAATGCAAATAGCCGGCATCGGTATCGATCTGCCAGTGCTCTGCAGCGGGAATGCTAGTGAATGCAGTGTCTTCCGAGCTGGCGACCAATTTTACTTCGCAGTATTTGGCAGCTTCCTTGATCGCGCTGGTGGACCAAGCACCGGTATTGACATAGCAGGCAGAGGTTTTGCCATTCAAAATGTTTTGCGGAATCATCGCAAATTGCGCAGAAGCGCCACCTTGTAAAAACAACACTTTGTAATTGGCGGGTATCGCCATCAATTCGATCAAATCGTTTTTCATGGTGTCTGCAATCGCCATGAAATCCTTACCACGGTGACTCATTTCCATCACCGACATACCAGAACTTTGCCATTCCAGCATTTCCTGCTGGGCTTTGATCAATACCGCTTCCGGCAAAGTGGATGGACCGGCGCTAAAGTTGTATATCCTTGCCATTACTCTTCTTCTCCGCCGATGTCGGCATTATCGTTTGCTAAATCCAGTTCTTCGCCATTGTCATCATCGATATCGTCGTCACCTAAACCTTCGATACGATCGACACCGACCACTTTTTCGCCTTTATCCAGACGAATTACAGTCACACCCTGGGTATTTCTGCCCACTACGGAAATTTCCTTAACCCGGGTTCTCACCAAGGTACCGGCATCAGTGATCAGCATGATTTCATCAGTATCATTCACCAGTACCGCACCAACCACGGCACCGTTGCGTTCAGACGTCTGAATGGCGATCAAGCCCTGTCCACCGCGTTTGTGCTGGGTAAACTCTTCGATACGGGTACGTTTGCCATAACCGTTTTCGGTGATGTTCAATACCGTACCTTCAGTAGAGATAATCAAGGAAATGACTTTTTGATTTTCCTGCAAACGGATACCACGTACCCCGGCGGCCGTTCTGCCCATGGAACGCACATCGGTTTCGTTGAAGCAAACGGCTTTGCCGTCACTGCTGAACAACATCACATTTTGCTGACCATCGGTCAGTGCCACGCCCACCAAGGTATCGTTGTCACGCAAATCGATGGCAATTTTACCTCTGGCCAATTGATAGGCAAATTCGGTCAACGGGGTTTTCTTAACGGTGCCAGATGCGGTCGCCATGAACACATATTTGTCTTCGCTGTATTCACGCACAGACAGCATGGCATTGATTTTCTCGCCTTCTTCCAATGGCAGCAGATTCACGAACGGCTTACCGCGGGAGGCACGGCTGGCCACCGGCAACTCGTAGACTTTCAACCAATACACTTTGCCGCGCGATGAGAAGCACAGAATTGTGTCGTGCGTGTTGGCGATAATCAGTTTATCGATGAAATCATTTTCTTTGGTAGCCGTGGCCGATTTACCTCTGCCGCCACGACGCTGCGCTTTGTAATCGTTTAATGGCTGGGTTTTGACATAGCCTTCGTGCGACATGGTCACCACCATGTCTTCCTCGGTAATCAAATCTTCCGCCGACAGATTGGAATAATCCTGAATGATTTCCGTGCGTCTGGCATCCGAGTATTGAGCTTTGATTTCTTCCAGCTCTTCCCGGATCACTTCCATCAAACGCACGTCGCTGCCAAGAATATGCAGGTATTCGTCGATCAACTCCAGCAGTTGCTTATATTCATTGACTATTTTTTCCTGCTCCAGACCAGTCAAGCGATGCAGACGTAAATCCAGAATCGCTTGCGCCTGTTCTTCAGACAGGCGATAAAAACCATCGGCCAAGCCAAATTCAACACCCAGATTTTCCGGGCGGGAACGATCTGCATCGGCACGATCAAGTAATGCAGCTACCAAGCCGGCATTCCAGGTTTTACCCAACAAACCTTGTTTGGCTTCCTGCGGATTTGGCGAGGTTTTGATCAATTCGATCATGTCATCGATGTTGGCCAACGCTACCGCCAAACCTTCCAAAATATGCGCGCGCTCGCGGGCTCTACGCAAATTGTAAATCGTTCTACGGGTAACGATTTCGCGGCGATGATCGACAAAGGCTGCCAGAATTTCTTTCAAATTCATGCAGTGCGGACGACCATCGTACAAAGCCACCATATTGATGCCAAACACCGTTTGCATCTGGGTTTGTTTGTACAAGTTATTCAACACCACATCCGGCACTTCGCCACGACGAAGCTCAATCACCATGCGCATACCATCTTTGTCGGACTCATCGCGCAACCCGGAAATACCTTCAAGCTTGCCCTCTTTGACCAATTCGGCAATTTTTTCCAACAAGCGGGCTTTATTGACCTGATAGGGCAATTCGGTGGTGATAATAGCCTGACGTGAACTATCGCCAATATCTTCAAAATGCGAACGGGCGCGGATATAAATCCGGCCACGACCGGTGGTATAGGCTTCGTAAATGCCGGATGCACCATTGATGATGCCTGCGGTAGGAAAATCCGGACCAGGCACAATATGCATTAATTCAGGGATGGTTAAATCCGGGTTTTCAATCAAAGCCAGACAGGCCGAGACAATCTCATTGATATTGTGTGGCGGAATATTGGTGGCCATACCCACGGCAATCCCAGACGATCCATTGATCAGCAGCGTTGGGATGCGAGTGGGCATCACGGTCGGCTCGGACTCCGATTCGTCATAGTTAGCGACGAAATCCACCGTTTCTTTGTCCAGATCGGCCAGCAATTCGTGGGCAATTTTAGACATGCGTACTTCGGTATACCGCATAGCTGCGGGCGAATCACCATCGACCGAACCGAAGTTGCCCTGGCCGTCTATCAGCATATAACGCAAGGAAAATGGCTGGGCCATACGCACCATGGTGTCGTAAACCGCCGTATCACCATGCGGGTGATATTTACCGATCACGTCACCGACGATACGCGCCGATTTTTTATAAGGTTTGTTCCAGTCATTGCCCAGCTCGTTCATCGCATAGAGTACGCGACGATGAACCGGCTTCAGGCCGTCTCTGACATCAGGAAGCGCCCTACCGACAATTACGCTCATGGCGTAATCCAGGTAGGATTGTTTCATCTCATCTTCGAGATTAACGGGAATTATTTCTTTAGCAAAGTCTGACATGGGTCCGTGGTTCCAATTCAGCCAAGCGTTATGGCTCGACGGGCTAGCCTATAGCTCAAATCCTTTTCAAACTATCAAAAGGCTCTTAAAAGCCGCGGATTATAGCAAAAGCCTTCCGCACTCGTCAGGCAAAAATCTCTGCAAAAAAGTTTTGCATCGCCTTCCATGAGCGCCCGTCAGCTGTGGATTGGTAAACCGTACCGAAAGAAGGATCATTTGCAACCGGATTAGTAAAGGCATGCATGGTGCCTCCGTAGACATGCGTTTGCCAGTCGGCACCAGCCTGGGTCATTTCGGTTTGAAACGCCAGCACCTGTTCAGGTGGCACCATGGGATCATCATGACCGTGCAACACTAACACTTTGGCTTTGATTTCAGGATGGGGAATGTTGTCTGCAGGCATCAACAAGCCATGAAAAGACACCACCCCGCGAATTGCCGCGCCGGTTCGAGCCAAATCCAGCACACACAAACCGCCAAAACAAAAACCCATAGCCGCAACTCGCGCGTTGTCCGCCCAAGGCAGCAACTTAACCGTCGCTAAAGCAGATTGCATTCGTTGTTGCAGCTTGGCTCTGTCCAACATAAAAGGTTGCATCAGCTTAGCGTTCTGTTCGGGAGAACTGCCCCTGATACCTTTACCATACATATCCGCCGCAAATGCCAGATAACCCAAAGCAGCCAAAGCCTTTGCCTTTTCAGCCACAAATTCATCCCGTCCGCCCCAGGCGTGATGAATCAAAACCACCGGACGCACACCGGACAATGCGTCATCGTAAGCAAAAAAACCTTCTAATACATCACCGTCATCCAAGTAATCGACTGTGTTGGATACAATCGCCATGCCGCCCGCCTTGTAAAAAAGTTAATTGATAACGCCTTCGTTCTGTAGTTTTTTGATAAAGCCCTCCGAAGCAGCTTCCACCAAATCCAGCACCCTCTCAAAACCATAAGCACCACCGTAATACGGATCAGGTACCTCACGCTGCTGCAGATCAGGTGCAAAATCAAGAAACAATCTGATCTTATGCTGATATTCGTCAGGACACAGCTCCGACAAGATAGCGTGATTATCTTCATCCATCGCCAAAATATGATCGAAAACTGCAAAATCATTGGCATGCACTTTTCGCGCACGCAGATGTTTGAGTTCAACGCCGCGGTCTCTCGCGGCTTTTTGAGCCCGCAAATCCGGCGAATCTCCAACGTGATAGGCATGGGTGCCGGCAGAATCAACTTCAAACGCATCCGTCAGATTTTTTTCCGCTAAAAAAGCATTGAAAACGCCTTCTGCAGTCGGTGAGCGACAAATATTGCCCATGCAAACGAAGAGGATCTTTATTTTTTGCATATTAATCAGATATTTAAGTGATTATGTTTTGTAAAACCTGCCCTTAACAGCCTTAACGGCTTTTTATGGAGCAGTATGGTACCTATTTATCCTGGGGACGCAAAACAACTTCTTTCGCAAACCACTTTATCCTAAGCCACCTTCTGGATAACCCTGCTCTTTATAAAGCAAAATTAACAGCGTTCAACAGATTGCGAAGGCAAACAAATGACTAGGCGCCTGTCCAATAATAAGGACCGTCGCGAGGGAAAGTTATTTTGAGTCAGAATTTTTGATCATTTGAGGCGAATAGTGGTGCTATTTTATGAAAATGAGCGGGAAATCGGGCCAAAAGGGCTTTTTCTTAGCAGGATCTCTATTCTCGGACAGGCTCCTAGGCCGTCATACCCGCAGGGAAGCGCGTATCCAGTGCCATTGAAGGTAAGCTAAAATCCGTCCATGGCGCAGATTCCGGCAATCCACTTGTGCCCCTGAGGGTAGGAACGATCAATACCTCCCGTCGCTCGCGCGAAAACCCTCTACCCCCCACCCTGCGGGAGCCCTGGTAAATCGAAAACATGGATTCCCGTATTCGAAGGAATGACGATTTGTTCAGCGATTCCCTAACCCCCCAAAATCCTGTTCACACCGCCCGTAAACAGCATTACATCGTCAGGAAAATACTGCTTACCCAATGTGGCAGTTTCAGTGTTGCTTGGCAGACGATAGCAACGCACATCGTCTTCAACGTCTTCAATCTCTTGCTCGATACGTTCCAGCAAGCGTAACAATCGTGGTCTTTTCATTACCACGGTAAACACCGAATACTGCACCGGCAAACCTTGCTTCTTTAAAATTCGATGCACCTTACCCAATCGCCTGGGATTGGCAATGTCATAGGCAATTAAATACAAGCCTAACTGACTATCGGCCATCAGCTTACAGACAGTAAAAACTGCTGTAATTTATTGATGGTACTGCGGAACAGCAAATAGCCACGATCGGCACGCTGCTGAAACAATACTGCCATCGCCTGCATAGGCGCTTCCGTTGTGATTGCTTGATCATCCAACAGCTGCGGATAAAAATCCCACAGCAACAAACGGCTCATAAAAACCGCCAAATCCAAATCGTTAGACATCAATGCCTCATCGTCACCCGCCAAGCCCGCTTCTGGCAACCAAACCAAAAGCTCGGCATGCAGGATATTTTCTAGCAGATTTGCTCGATGCCGCCCTTCACTGCCCAAACTGACAAACACTTGCCGGCGCAAGGTCGGCACGGGTATTTCTCGCCAATCCATCAAACCAATCCGTCTGGCAAAGCTGCGGGCGGCCAACTTTTCCATGGACAGCATCCAGTTTTCACACAAGGCCAGACCGTCGGCACGTGCCAGCAAATCGATCAAACGCTGGGTCAACAATTGCCGATCATTGCTGCGCCCCAACCAACGGGCTTTTAGCTCACCGTTTTTTTCCAGAAACAACACGGATATGCCCGCATCGGCACAGGCTAATAAGGCAGAAATAGACCAGTCCACAAAGCCCTTGCACACCACCCGCGACACCCTGGACATCGGAAATAATTGATCGGCTTTATCAGCCACCGACACCCTCAAGGCCGGCTCGTCCAACACCACCCGACAACCCGGCGCGCCATCAATATACAGCGGCCGCATCAACGCGCCTCATAAGCCAATTGATAACGCTTGCTCAGCGCATAGCCATACCTGCGGAGCAATCGCCGGGTAGCAGCAGCATGTGATTCATAAAATGCATAAAAACGCTGCCGACCGGTTTTATTCATCAAACAACGGCCATTATCATCGCTGAAATGTTCGGCACGCAGTTCGCGTTCTCGAAATAATTGCCAGACCCAACCATCCATCACAGGACGCAACGGCTCCATCAAATCGCAAGCCAGCGACTCACGCCCAAAACTCACATCATGGTAAAACCCCAGCATACTATCCAAACCCACAATCTGACAGGCCCTGACAGCGTCGTAATGCAACAGGGTATAACCTAACGACAAACACACGTTCACCGGATCGGGCGGAGGCCGCTTATGCCGACCGGTAAAATTTAACCCAGGCGCAAACAACTGCGTAAATCCACCAAAATAGGCCGCCGCAGCTGCTCCTTCAAAACCACGCAAACTGTCCAAAGACATCGCCAACTGATCTTCACGCAACTGACCAAGAATGCCTGACAAAGTTTGCACAGCACCCATCAACGGGCGCCGCAAATCAGCACGACCCGTCATAGCCCTCTGCAGCATCCTTAACTGGGCACGCACTTTAACCAACACCAACCAGCGGGCCAGCGGCACACGCAAATCGGTATCCATACTGACGCAATATTGCCCAAGTCGCCGGGTGGTATCACTATGCGCCCGTCCTGCCAGCATGGCCGTTGCCTCGGTATTACGCCCGGACAAAACCAGCAAACCAATATTCCGCTCGCTCAAAGCCCCCAAAAGCCGGCTTTCCAGTTGCACATTTCCGCGCAACACCACTCTATCCAGCAAATGCAGCGGCACCGAGCCTTTACGCTCCCCGTCTTCATAAAGCGCCAACGCCTGCCCATCCAACTTGATGCCCAGATTTTTGCGATCCAGATACAAACTGCTCATCGTTACCCCACGTAATAAAACGAACCATCCTGAGGAGGAACCGCTTTACCCAGCGTGCGTACCTGTTTGGCACCCGCCAAGCGCAACACGATAAAACGATCCTCCTCAGGGTCTATGACTTGGGCAATTTCATCCAGCAATTGGCGTTTTTCCGCAGCCGTCAAAAAACATTCGAACACCGATTTTTGTCCGCCCGAGGCATAACCGCGCAGCACACGCAAGGCCTTGCGCAACCGTCGGTTACAGGAAATGTCATAAGCTGCCAGATAGAGTTGCCGTTGAGTCATAGCGGCAATCTAGCCAATCCCCGCTTGCCGGTCAGCGTTGGCAAGCTTGTGAAGATAACGTTAGGAACGACCTAAATATGTGAGTAAAACCAGTGTGGGAACAATACCAACGTAGGAGCGACGCCCTCGTCGCGATATAAAACGTTGGTCGCGACGACGCGTCGCTCCTACACGGCCTTATATTCGTTGATGTCCGGATTATCGACACGGTCGTAGAGGTCTTCCACTGGCAACGTCAAACCGATGGATTCAAAGCGAACGTCGTCACCCAGAAAGAAATACTCCGGCAGCCAGTTTTTGCTGCGGCGCAGCACCTGCACTGACACAATATCCGGCTCGATCAGCACATATTCCTGCAACGAAGGCAGATTGATGTAGCGGATCAGTTTGGTGGTGGTGTCGGTTTTGCGCGTCGAGCGGGACAATACCTCGACGATGATGACCGGCGCGCTCGAAAAAACATCATCGCCGCGCATCTTGCTGCAATCTACCAAGACATCCGGGTAAACGTAATCCTTACCCAGTTTGAGCCTGATGTCGGCCATAAAAGTCGCGCAAGGCGTACCCTTGAGATGATTTCTAAATTCACCTAGTACATTGGCGGCAATACAATTATGGTTATAACCGGCCCCGGCCATGGCATAAACCCGGCCACCGATGTATTCGCGTTTCTGCTCGGCAGCAGGTTCCGTGGCCAGATATTCTTCTTCGCTCACATAATCGTCTTCATGCGGTTGATTTAATGCCATAGCTTGCTCCATAGAAGTTTACTGATTGCCGATTATTGTTGGACACACCGCGCCTAAATACAAGCGGAACCTCAAATCGCAATCGACAACTGATTTGGGCCTTTTCTATGTGGGAGCGACACCCTCGTCGCGATCTAGTCGCGATATGAAAGCTGTTTGATCGCGACGTGGCGTCGCTCCCACATATCCCCGGCTTTCATTTAGCTGGATTGCTCCCCATGTCCGCGTGATCGTCAGCTTTGTCATTCTATTTTGGCCCAAGCCAATATATCCGATCTTAACCCCTTCTTTATTAGGTCTGTTATTCAAATTTTAAATACCTTTTAACATCAATCTACACCAGACAGTCTTAATCCCTTCTTTATTAGGTCTGTTATTCAAATGAGCGGCTAACGTTAAACAGCTGAAAAAACAGGCGTCTTAATCCCTTCTTTATTAGGTCTGTTATTCAAATAGCTCCAAGCAGGCTAGCATCAAGGCCGCCTTCGGTCTTAATCCCTTCTTTATTAGGTCTGTTATTCAAATAAAGCTGTCGTTACATCCGGCAACAAACTGACGGTCTTAATCCCTTCTTTATTAGGTCTGTTATTCAAATCATAGAACCAGAATATACCCGCCTTGCCACTTTGGTCTTAATCCCTTCTTTATTAGGTCTGTTATTCAAATAGCCAAGCGGCGGCGCAATTTGCCGCTGAATTGCTGTCTTAATCCCTTCTTTATTAGGTCTGTTATTCAAATATCAAAACATTGCTGGCCTCTGCTATTCACTCAGAAGTCTTAATCCCTTCTTTATTAGGTCTGTTATTCAAATTGTTATTTACACCTAAAACATACGCAACAATCGTCTTAATCCCTTGTTTATTAGGTCTGTTATTCAAATAATTGCTAGGATGGAAGCCGCCATCATGAACAGGGTCTTAATCCCTTCTTTATTAGGTCTGTTATTCAAATCGGACATCGAGAGTGTCTTTGGCGACCGTCAGCGGTCTTAATCCCTTCTTTATTAGGTCTGTTATTCAAATCGGAGAATTACGATGAAAATCATCACAAACGCGGTGTCTTAATCCCTTCTTTATTAGGTCTGTTATTCAAATGCATACGCTAAACGCGTGGTGTTTAACCGGCTTCTCGGTCTTAATCCCTTCTTTATTAGGTCTGTTATTCAAATGTGAATGGTTCTTTAATCACGTCGCTAGAGGTCTTAATCCCTTCTTTATTAGGTCTGTTATTCAAATGGACGAAGACCTAGAACACGACGAAGACTAAACCGTCTTAATCCCTTCTTTATTAGGTCTGTTATTCAAATATCAAAAAAGACGGTATCACTGTAGAGCCGAAAAGTCTTAATCCCTTATTTATTAGGTCTGTTATTCAAATGTTAACCAGTGGTGGATTAGTAATAGATGTGCAGGTCTTAATCCCTTCTTTATTAGGTCTGTTATTCAAATCAACCGGCGATTCGATATTAGATTGGATTTCAGCAGGTCTTAATCCCTTCTTTATTAGGTCTGTTATTCAAATTAACTGCACTTGGTTACGAAGTAACTACACAAACGTCTTAATCCCTTCTTTATTAGGTCTGTTATTCAAATCCACCGCCGATCAACAAATGCGGAAGGTCATATAGTCTTAATCCCTTCTTTATTAGGTCTGTTATTCAAATGTTCATGGCTGTTAAATACTGACGGCAATATCGAGTCTTAATCCCTTCTTTATTAGGTCTGTTATTCAAATAACGCCTAAACCTTAGCATACATGACCCTGCTAGGGTCTTAATCCCTTCTTTATTAGGTCTGTTATTCAAATCAGCTGCCACGGTAGAGACTGCCCCAGCTGCCAGTCTTAATCCCTTCTTTATTAGGTCTGTTATTCAAATCGGTAAAACGCTATATAACTTGTTCACAAGTCTTAATCCCTTATTTATTAGGTCTGTTATTCAAATCAGATGAACTGCGTAAGTTTGAAAATTGGGTTGCGTCTTAATCCCTTCTTTATTAGGTCTGTTATTCAAATTGCTCGGTACAGTCGATTATGTTTTTGAAAATGTCTTAATCCCTTCTTTATTAGGTCTGTTATTCAAATGTTGATACCGCTGTTGATACCGCTGTTGATTTTTCGTCTTAATCCCTTCTTTATTAGGTCTGTTATTCAAATGAATTCCTGACTTATGGGCTAGACGTGGTAGCCGTCGTCTTAATCCCTTCTTTATTAGGTCTGTTATTCAAATCAATTAGCCGACAAGGTTGCTTTGAAAAAGGGTCTTAATCCCTTCTTTATTAGGTCTGTTATTCAAATACCAACACGGCGGAAAATGGGCTTTAAACAAGTCCGTCTTAATCCCTTCTTTATTAGGTCTGTTATTCAAATCCGCTTTCGTGCTGGCCTTGTGGTCATGCTCTGTCTTAATCCCTTCTTTATTAGGTCTGTTATTCAAATGTTGACGCTAACAAACTCGACAAAGCTTTAAAGTCTTAATCCCTTCTTTATTAGGTCTGTTATTCAAATAACAGCAAATCGCGTCTTACAATTAGCTCAATATGTCTTAATCCCTTCTTTATTAGGTCTGTTATTCAAATTAGTGAGCAGTGTTATGAACATCATCGAAAAAACGTCTTAATCCCTTCTTTATTAGGTCTGTTATTCAAATAAAACATGTTGAAAAGCGCTCAATTACTGCAAGTCTTAATCCCTTCTTTATTAGGTCTGTTATTCAAATGAGCATTGGCTTATCAGAATGAATAAAAACCTTAAAGTCTTAATCCCTTCTTTATTAGGTCTGTTATTCAAATGGGGAGTCTTTAATGAAGATACAAAAAGGAATAGGTCTTAATCCCTTCTTTATTAGGTCTGTTATTCAAATAATCGAGAGCAAGCATGTCCACATCAGAAAAGCCGTCTTAATCCCTTCTTTATTAGGTCTGTTATTCAAATGAAAAAGCTGAAAAGGTAGCAAGAGCGCCAAGAGTCTTAATCCCTTCTTTATTAGGTCTGTTATTCAAATGCTAAGCGCGCGCGTAGTCAGTTTTTAAGACATCGTCTTAATCCCTTCTTTATTAGGTCTGTTATTCAAATCTCAGCGCTTAAACTGTAAGCTCAAACAACACGTCTTAATCCCTTCTTTATTAGGTCTGTTATTCAAATAAATACGTCTTTTGCAGTCAGTGTGTTGGGTTGAGTCTTAATCCCTTCTTTATTAGGTCTGTTATTCAAATGCAAGCAGTCAGTTTTTGATTGACCAGTATTTAATGTCTTAATCCCTTCTTTATTAGGTCTGTTATTCAAATTCGCACTACAAAAAGCTTGGATATTCTGACACAGTCTTAATCCCTTCTTTATTAGGTCTGTTATTCAAATTTCTTTGTTAATTCACTACCTAGCGCTGTGCCTGTCTTAATCCCTTCTTTATTAGGTCTGTTATTCAAATGAAACCTCAAAAACCTATATCGCTTTCGCTGACGTCTTAATCCCTTCTTTATTAGGTCTGTTATTCAAATAAGAACTGATATTGATAGAGCATTTTACTTACGTCTTAATCCCTTCTTTATTAGGTCTGTTATTCAAATGGTATAGAGGTAACTATCCCGTATGCGCAAGTCTTAATCCCTTCTTTATTAGGTCTGTTATTCAAATCCTGCCCACGGAGAATGAAATGACAGAACATTCGTCTTAATCCCTTCTTTATTAGGTCTGTTATTCAAATTGTCGAGATGGCGTTTGTGACTGAGAACAAAGAGTCTTAATCCCTTCTTTATTAGGTCTGTTATTCAAATTTTAATCGCGGCTAAGCACCTGGGCTTTGCTACTCGATGTCTTAATCCCTTCTTTATTAGGTCTGTTATTCAAATTTTCGACATGACCGTCAACAGCGGCAAACACGGCGTCTTAATCCCTTCTTTATTAGGTCTGTTATTCAAATGCCCCGGAGTTGCTTGCAACTGATGCCGCATAACCATGTCTTAATCCCTTCTTTATTAGGTCTGTTATTCAAATGAATCTATGGATCAAAGTTGCCCGCAAGATGTTGGTCTTAATCCCTTCTTTATTAGGTCTGTTATTCAAATCAACCATCGTATTAAACCAAACCATTTTAAAAGGTCTTAATCCCTTCTTTATTAGGTCTGTTATTCAAATCAATAGCATTCTAGCCCCCGGCGGGTTGTTGCAAGGTCTTAATCCCTTCTTTATTAGGTCTGTTATTCAAATCCCTAACCGAAGTAAAAACGGGCGGCAAAACAAAGGTCTTAATCCCTTCTTTATTAGGTCTGTTATTCAAATAAAAAGGAAAAACCCATGAAACCTATGAAACCGTCTTAATCCCTTCTTTATTAGGTCTGTTATTCAAATGGATAACTTCCGCGTCTACCAAAATAAAGACGCGTCTTAATCCCTTCTTTATTAGGTCTGTTATTCAAATGGAGTAACCTCAGCGGTTTTGACTTGGAATGCTTCGTCTTAATCCCTTCTTTATTAGGTCTGTTATTCAAATATAGATTTAGCCACCGTTAAAACTTCTGCTATGGTGTCTTAATCCCTTCTTTATTAGGTCTGTTATTCAAATAAGCAGTGGATTTTGAAGAAACGGGGATGAATGTCTTAATCCCTTCTTTATTAGGTCTGTTATTCAAATTCCCACCACCATTACTACCCGCTCTCTGTCTTAATCCCTTCTTTATTAGGTCTGTTATTCAAATCAGAATTCGCGCGCTTATTAGTTTACCAGGCGGTCTTAATCCCTTCTTTATTAGGTCTGTTATTCAAATGGAAATCGTCATGCAAGCTAGAAGCATGACAAAAGTCTTAATCCCTTCTTTATTAGGTCTGTTATTCAAATAGGACTAGAGGCAAAGCGAGTTTAAACAAACTCGGTCTTAATCCCTTCTTTATTAGGTCTGTTATTCAAATGCTGGCTACACGAGTCGTCTGGCAGTTTTGACAGAGTCTTAATCCCTTCTTTATTAGGTCTGTTATTCAAATAGGAGAGCGAGATGAAAACAGTTGTAAAATTAAGGGGTCTTAATCCCTTCTTTATTAGGTCTGTTATTCAAATATTCCGGCAAAACTAATAATTAACCAGCCTATATAGGTCTTAATCCCTTCTTTATTAGGTCTGTTATTCAAATAGTATAAAATGAACGACAATAGCATTCTAGCCCCGTCTTAATCCCTTCTTTATTAGGTCTGTTATTCAAATCGACCGCAAACGGGCAAATAAAGCATTGACGGACGCGTCTTAATCCCTTCTTTATTAGGTCTGTTATTCAAATCAAGGCAATTGCTGAGCTTAACGCCCGCCTAGGTCTTAATCCCTTCTTTATTAGGTCTGTTATTCAAATGCAACCATTTAACCAACCCTAAAAAAGGAAAAACGTCTTAATCCCTTCTTTATTAGGTCTGTTATTCAAATTAACAATGGCAAAGATTAGAGTCATAAAAATAGTCTTAATCCCTTCTTTATTAGGTCTGTTATTCAAATCCCAAACAGAAATTGTCATGCAGGCCCGAAGTATGTCTTAATCCCTTCTTTATTAGGTCTGTTATTCAAATACAGTCTTATCAACAAAGCCATAGGCGAATTGAAGTCTTAATCCCTTCTTTATTAGGTCTGTTATTCAAATACAAAGCACGGCGCGTGGGCTGGATGTATTGATTCGTCTTAATCCCTTCTTTATTAGGTCTGTTATTCAAATGAATCCTTCTTAGCAGAAAGAAACTAAACCACCGTCTTAATCCCTTCTTTATTAGGTCTGTTATTCAAATCGCTAGATTGCCACAGGATTGACGCAGGGGTGGGTCTTAATCCCTTCTTTATTAGGTCTGTTATTCAAATCGCCAGCTTAAACAAGACCTGTACTGGGCGCTTGTCTTAATCCCTTCTTTATTAGGTCTGTTATTCAAATGAGAACAAAATGACTATGCTATTTTATAAGCAGTCTTAATCCCTTCTTTATTAGGTCTGTTATTCAAATCGAATACTTACGGGCTAGAGAAACGGCCCAGCAGTCTTAATCCCTTCTTTATTAGGTCTGTTATTCAAATAGCTCTGTGTATTTCTCCTTTTAGTTTCAGTGGGTTATAGATGGGGTTGTCAAGTTTTTTCATTTTTAAAAAGTTATCTCCTGGCACTCAGCCATTCTTGCAGTTGTGGTTGCAATGTTTTTAAATCGGATTTACAGCATAAGTCAATATTCAATTCCTTGGCGCGTGCGCGACTGACTTTGTCCAAAGTATTAAAACTCACCAGCATGGCTCGCCCTTGCAGGCCGCCAATCAAGTCTCGGAGACTGTCCAGTTTATACAGCACATCGGCATCCTTTTCAAAACGCTTGGTTTTGCACTCAATTAAATGCAGGCGGTTGTTGTGTATCAAGCCGACATCGATTTCATTTTTGACGGCGGTTTTGCCGGCTGGGTGTCGATGAATAGTGATGTTACTGGCTACATCCTGTATGTGGCAGGATTTTTTTAATTTAGTGCACACATTGTAGGTGTGCATTTCCAGCCAACCGCCATTGGTAAAAAATCGTGATGGTTGATCAGCAAAGCTCAGGGTATGACCGTTGATTGTGCACATTTTATGGGTTTCGAATAATTCCAGCAGTTCCCACAGCACGGGCCGCGATTGGGGGCCTTGGTCGATTTCTGTTTTTAGTTGCGGGTTATCCGCTTGGTATGCCAGATAATTGAGCGTGGCTAATTCGTCGGCATAGCGATCAATGTCTGCCAGCAGTTGCTGGATCAGAGCCTGAATCGAGGTGGGTACACTTTGGGCATCGGGCGGTATGTCTACTTGGTCGGCGCCATAGGCCATCAGGTAATCTTTGAGTTTGAGTCTGTCGGCCAATTCATGAGAAGGCTGTTTGGGGGATAGCCAAATCAGCCGATCTTGTTCCGGGTGTACGTAATAAATGGGTGCATTTTCGCTGCGAAAGGCTTCGTAGGCGGCGATGCTCATTAATTTGGTGCCGCCGGTGGCATTCAGGGCAATATTGCCCTCCGGATAGTGACTAAGAATATCCAGGACGGTGTCGCTGATATGCTCGGCGTCCCAGGCATCGGCGATGGGCCATTGTTCAACGCTGATACCGCGCGGCTTGAAGATGTTTTCCAGGGCTTTGGCGCGTTCGCGCATGTCAGAACTGACCAGCATCAGTATTTTTTGCGGTCGGGTGGCTTCGTCCAGCATGGGGGTAATGTTGGGTATCGGTTGGGCGGATACCAGGATGAGGTGGGTGGTGATGGTCATGACGATTCCAAAATTTGGCTGTAGAGGGTTACATCAACGGCTTTTAAAAGCTGTTCTTTTTGTTGAGCTGGTAAGAATGCGTGTACAAAACCCTGTTTGATCATTGCCAACGCATCCCATTGACTGAGCTTATTGCCGGTCATTCTGGCGGCTACCAGGTATTCATTCGCCAAACTGGTGCGACTGATACCGGGGTTATCGGTGCATAGGGTGAGCGGCAAGCCTTTGTCTTGCCAAAGTGGCAGTAGTGGGTAAGTTGGTAAATGTTGCGTTTGTGGGTATTCAGGATCTCTGTAACCTACAACTTCCCGGTTGGAACTGGGGCAAAGTTCCAGACAAATGTTACGGTCTCGGAATCGCTGCGCCAAATTGGCATTGTCATTGATAGTTAGCCCATGACCAATACGATCGGCATGGAGATGATAGGCTGCTTTCCAAATTGAATCGGCCGCTTCGCCCTCTCCTGCATGTATGGTGATGGGCAGACATTCTTCAAACACGCGGGTAAACAAACTGGCTACTTTATCCGGCTGACAGCGGGTTTCGTCACCAGCCATGTCTAGACCCACTATGAAGTCGGGCAGCTGTTGTTTGGCTTGTACGGCCATGGCGATAGTCTTTTGTAGATCGTGTTGTTGATCACGACGATCCAAAATGATGATAAAACGAAACAGAGGTCTGTTTGTTATCGGCAAGCTTGCCAAAGCTTGTTCAAGAGCTTGGTAGAAAGCGTTGAGAAACTCAAGCCCATCGCCATATTTTTGGGGGCTACCACGTAGTTCGATATAGGCTAATCCTTCCTCGACCGCTTGTTTGACTATCAATCGGGCATAGGGGATTATCGCAACTGGGTTACTTAATAATGCTGAACCTGTAAGCTCGCCGGGCCGCTCATAGGCGCTAAATCCTTGACTATGCTGTTTGAGTTGGATGCGTGGTTCCGTAACGCCCCAAAGGTTATAGTGCAGTTGTTGTTTGCTGGCGTGTAGCAATATCGCTGAAACGTAGTGACTTCGCTTTTCTTTACCATGAATTTTGAGTTGCTCTGGCCAGGACCAATCCCAATGCGCACCATCAAGCACGTTTTGACAGTGTTGCAATGCGTGTTTTTTTTCTAAATCGTTCAAACTGCCCCATATAGATCGGCCAATTTCCCGCTGAGCATCCAAATCCAAGCAACCACCAAGATGCCGGTGAAGATCGGCTTTGGGTATGTTTACCAGCCATTGGAGGTGACCTTGATTAAGCATGGTGCCTCTGAGCTGATTGATATGTCGCGGTGGAAGGCGATAAAGGCTGCGCCAGTTTTCGTGACTTTCGTCGCTACTGATGTTTTGCAGATAATTGCCAAATAGACGACTGCTGTCGCGTTCGCGTTTGGTTAGCTCTTGACTCAAAGCATTGTCGGTGTCGGCAAATTCGGATATTTGATTGGCCTCAGGTATAGCTAGAGGGTAATCCTTGCTGATAATGGGTGCGATTCCATCCACCTTGATATCCAGTAGATCACTTCGGTTAGTTTTGCCTGCGATGAGCGGCGTAATCAGCTTTGACCACTCTGCGGGTATTGGCTGGGTAAAAATTACTGGCTCCGCATTGCGAAACGCTTCTGGCAGACCATCGGCACTTATTACATGTAACAGAGCCTGACAACCAAATAAGCTTGCTGCCCATTGCATGTCGGCACTCATCGTTTTCCGGCCGCCTGCCAAAGACAAAATGACCTGCCCACTTTCGGCCTCTTCATGCGCTTTTAAGCAGGCGCGCAGGATCAATTCTCTGATGAGCAGGCATTCCTGTTGACTAGCCAATTGGTCAGTGTATTTTGCCTGCCAAATTCTCAAGCAAGGCGGCTGAACTAATTGGCCTATCCAATCAATTAATTGTTGCAAACTCTTTTGCGTTTGTTCGCCCTGGGTGGTGCAAACCCAGATTTCATCAGGTTCGTTTAGTTTGGCCTCGGCTTTTAGAGCCAACAGGGCAGCCTGATCCTGATGGTTTTGATACAAAGGCAATCTGTCCGGCGCAAGAAAAGCGTAGACTTCTGGAATGACGGCCCAACTACCGCCCAGGGTACAAAGAAGGATGTTGGTCATAGTTTTGCCTGGATAACCTTGGGGGGTACTGAGGTAACGAATTTTTGACCGTCACCGGACGACTACAAGTTGAGTCGATGTGATGCGCCACCCCCACCTATAAAATCGACATTGCATGATGACCATGAACGCCCCTATCAATTATATTCATTTGGCAATTGTTCGGGCATTTGCTTGATGCCAACTTGAAACGCTTCATCCAATAACATGGGTATAAAATGCTGCTCCAGCCAGGCGTGAATCGGTTGCCAATCGGCGGCCTGAATAGGCGCAAAACCATGGGCCAATATTGAGCCATTACGAACTTTGATGTGATTGAGCAGGTTTTTTTCCTGTTCTGTAATAAACCGAGCGGCAGCGCCCTCGGTTTTGAGTTTGACCAGTTGCCAAGCATTGAATAAGCCTGCTTGCCATTGACCCTCGCGGTTTTGAGTTAGATTCAGGGTGGATGGAATCTGCTCGGGTTTGACGTTGCCGGTGTCGATGTCGGCTTTGTTTTTGAGCAGCCATTGTGCGGTCCATTCGATCAAGCGGTAGACCCGGGCAATGGCGTCGTCGTAACGACCCTGACTAGCACGGCGTTGTGCGTTTAGGTATAAATCGAACAGACGAGCCGCGTCGCGTTTGGCTGGGTTATTGTCGCTAAGCCTTAAGGCAATGCTGAGGTAGTTTTTCAAAGTATCGGGCATATTGGGCGCAAAGGGTTGCATAATCTGCAATGCTTGCGAGTGGTTAAAGTTATCCCATTCGGCAAAGGCGCGGCTAAGCTCCCGAAAGCGGGTGTATTGGCCGCGTAATTCCGTGTTATTCGGCGGTTTGATACTTTTTAACCCGGCTTCCGCTTCACTATAGGCGTATCGGTTCCAGGCTTGCCGGTAGGGTGCAATCAGTCGTTGAAAGCGGATTTGTTCGCTGTTGGCTTGGGCGGTAAATTGGGAGCCGTCTTGCACCTTGATCAAATCCGCCCGGCTGCCAGTCACCAATTGCAAATCAATCTCCGGTCTTTCTAATGCGGCCATAATCAAACCTGCGCTCATGGATTTGGTGCCGCCGGTAAAGTCGGCTGCAATTTTGGCCACAGGAAAGCGCAGCAAGATGCTGTCGATTGCCTGATTGCAATCCAGATAAATGCGATCCAGGTCGTCTGAAAGGGTTAAAACAGTCTGGAATTGCTCGGTGCTCAAACCGGTTTGTGCAGGTATGTTGGGCAGGCTGGGTTTTTCGTCGGCGGGATGGGCTTTGATGCAACTGCCTTTTCCATCGATTTGGCTGACCGAACCAGCACGCCCGGTGGCTGGATCTTTGTCGGTGCAAATAAACACTACATAGTCAGGGCGCAAGTCGTTGATGGCGCTGACGATGGGTTGGTGGCTGCCGCCAACGGTAACGATGAGGATTTGGGTCATGGTTAGTCTATTTGGTGATGATCAGGGGTGGGGACGATTCTGTGGGAGCGACCACCACGTCGCGACTTGAGCGCAGGGGGCCACCAAACCCACCCAAAAACCAGTATCGACGATGATCATTTGGGCATTCCGCATTGGTGTGAAAAGTCCAGCTGCTGTTTGTAGGTCGTCGATAATTGTTGGTCGGTTTCGATATGCATCGCAGTACTCCATCTATTTATTCTGAAATTAAGTTTTTTAGTAACTCTTTGGCTTTTTTGTTACCACCGGCACCGATGAACTCCAATACGCTTTTTGCCACAACTAAAAGTTCGGTTTTAGACTCCGGCGACCAGTCGGTGGTTTGCTCGATTAATTTGCGCAAATCTCCATAAAGTGGGCCGCCGATTTGTTCACGCAGGTTGCCAGTTTGTTTTTGTTCGAGTTGCTGGCGTAGCGCTTCGATTTGCAGCTGTTCCGGGCTCATGGCCGCTCGGCGTTGTTCATCAGCCTGTTGTTTGGCCAGGCGTGCGTGCTTTTCAGCCTGTTCAAGTTCGAACCGTTGCCGATGCTCGCTTTCTTCCTGTTGCCGCCGCAGTTCTGCTGCCTGCCGTTTAGCCGCTAGCTGCGTTTTTTGATTCGCGTATTTTTCGGCCCATTGCCGCGCTTGCGTTTGTTGGCTTTGGCAAAGCTCGGCCAATTCCGGCCAGTCGGATACCGGTGCATTGCCGGAGTGGATTTCGACCAGCAGCCAACCGAAGGGTAACAGATTGCTGCGTTGCTTGGGATCGTTGGCAGCTAGCCAGAGGGTTTTGGTTTGTGGTTGATATTCGGGATTGCCTTTCATGATTTTGATATGGCGCACACCCTCAATCGTGACGGATTCGGCACCGGAATGGCGACCGACACGTAGCAAAAAGGCTTGTCCATTCAAAAGTTTATCGGCCATTTTGCCAAGCAATGTCTGAATGTTCGAGTCCCATTCGCTATCAAGAAAACCGCGATCCCGCATGATTTTCATTTCGGCTTTCAAAATGGGCAAGTAATGTTTGCTGCAATATTTGGCTATCTGCTCGATTTTGAATAAAAGCTTAGCGTTAGGTAACTTATCACTGCTTCTTATGTCGACCACATTTTGCAAATTCAACTGACCGGAAAACGCCCGATAACGCCAAGCCGGAATCGACTCGAGCAATTTACACAGATTTTCGTTTTTTTCGGCTTGTCCGAAAATCTCATTACCACTTTTATCCCGTTTCAATTCCTTTTTGCGATTGACACTGATGAGGACCTGAGCGGTCGGGAATTCATCGTTGCTCATCCAAGCGGCATCGGCAATTTGTAACAAGCGCATTGGGTCAAGTTCGAATTTTCCGGCTCTGAATTCAAAAAGACTCTCGTTGAGTTTAGGAAATACTTTCTTTTGTTCACGCTCTCGCCGCTTTCGTTCACCTTGATCCAAATTCTCCAGAACAAACTTTTCCTCGTCTTGCCTTGATAACGGTTTCTTGTCGTTGACATGACTCAGCAACGCCGTGCGTATCGCCCCTTTAATAGACGAACCGAACAGTACCGGCTGCCGGTTTATCGGGTTATAGGCGGTGCGGTCGATTTCCAGTTTGTTAAGCACTTGTCCGCCACCACCTTCACGATTGGCAGTCTGGCCGACCCGCTTGCTGTATAAACCAACCACGCCCTCCAGCACCGGTATGGCATTGACAGCCCAAGGTTTGAGCGCTTCGCGGCGATCGTAAAAAAAGCGTTGTACGGCCTTCAGCATGTCCTCGTTGGCACGGGCATTGACGATCTTGTTCAATTCGTTTCTATCGGATTCGGTCAAAGCAGCCAATGCGCCGCCGGTATCGAATTCGTACAGTGTACCGTCGTCGATGACGTAGTTGGTGGGCTCATAACTGTCACCGGTACCAACATGGATGGGCGATAGCGGGGTGTAGCTGAGTGTGTAATGCTTTAAAAAATCGCTCATGATCGTTCCTTGGTATCGAGATTGATGGCGATAACCGGCGCATAACCCTGATGCACGGTAGCCGGCAGATTTTTGGACAATTCGCCGTTGCCGCCGACCCCCTGACCGATAAAGCCTGTCGTGGGGGGCTTGGTTGCAAATACTGCGGCGGTTTGTGCCAGCAATACCGGGTTTTTGAACGGCTTGCCCTGTTGATGCACGGCAATATCGCCGTGGCGACCGAAGCGGGTGAACAGTTGGTAAAAGCTGTTACTACCATCAAAGCCCAAGTCTTGAGGGGCGCAAGGGGCAAGCGTTAAACAGGCATTGGCATCGGCTTGTGCGGGCAATGTCGTTTCCGCAAACTCGGTAACCGAATATTTGCCCAGACCGATGCTGGCGTCACGGCCAAAACCGATGTTGCCGATGTCTTCCAGGCATTGCTTGCAATCGGCGGCGTTGAGCCGATCAGTGTCGAGCATTAAGTAAATTGACCAAGCTATACCGGGTATGAACCATTCCTGCTCAATGCTGTAGGGCGTGAAGCCTGTGCCGGTGGTGTTGGTCTGACGATTGATGGTGTTGTGGGGTTGCGGATATTTTTCGCTGAGCGCGCTGTGCATTGATCGCGACTGGGCGTCGCTCCCACAAACGCTGCCGGCGAGTGCTTTGGCGTCGATAGCATGACTTAGCCATTGTGACAGCGGCTTTTCCACGGTCTGCTCCGGCAACCAACAGCGCTTTTTGACCGTTTTTCGGTCCGCGCCTTCGATCTTGTCGTAATAACTGCCCGGCAATTTCGGCAACGGCCAATAACCTTCAGGAAAGGCATCGGATACCACAGCGAAGGGTTGACCGTTGGTGTAACCGGTCAAAAGTTCGGTCAGCCGGTGCTCTCCCTGCCTGTTTCTGATCGCCCAACACAGTTGCCCGAACAGGGTGTCGCCTTTTAATGGCGTGGCAAAGGCCGATTGTAAATTGATTGTGACTCGAAACGCTTGCATTCGAGATGCCCCCGTCTAAGGATTAAGTTTATCGAGCCTGTCTTGTAGGGACTCGTCGCCCATTTTCAAACCAGTGAATTTGATTTTGCCGTAACCACGCGAACCGGAGCCGCCCAGTCCTGTCAGTTCCAATAATTTCAGACCTTGCAGCACGGTCTCGAGCAAGTCTTCGCCGTCGTGGACGCGGATGGTCAGGTTGAAATCGAAACGGGCGGTGGCGGGGACGCGCTCGGTGTTACGGGGATGCTCGGCCACGCCACGGATGCGGTCTATCATGTTTTCCATTTTGGTTTCGGTGAGAGGAAGACTTTTAACATCCCTCATTTCCGTTACCCAGGCTTGATCGAGCGAGCAATCCCAGAACGACAGGCGGCTAGGGCCGATCTTTTTCACCAGCGCGTCGTCATTGTTGCTGTCGGGCGCGCCGCCGAACAGGCGAATCAAATCCTCTGCCTTCTGCTTCGTGCCGCCGCTTAAACCGTTCAAGTGTTTAAAGCTCAACGGTTGGCCTTGGGTAACCTCCACGACACCCAAATGCCATTCCAGCAAACTGCGCATTTTACCTTTGATGCTGGAGCCGGGAATGTAGGGTTGCTGGGTAATCGGATTTTTGATGACCGGATTGTCGGTGCCGCCGATGTGAATCTCGGTATTGCCGCTGCCGATGTGCAGGCCGCTCAGGAGTTCGATTTGGCCGGTGAGTTTTTGGATTTGGGTGAGTTGCATTTGGGTTCTCCTCAATCTTTGGGTCTTTTTTCTTTGTAAAAGCCCATGAAAGCTTCCATGAACAGTTTGAAATGACGCATATCACTGGCTGTTTCTAGTTGTTTTAGACAATCGCCAATCAACTTGACGTAGTTTTCATCAACCAGTTTTCTTCCCAGCGCGTAAGCTGCTTTAGCGTTCAGCATTTTGATGAATGGCAGATATTCGGGGAATTTATCAACGGTTAGAGTAGCTTTGCTCTCCCACATGACGATCTCATCGTAGAAGCGTCTAAGCTGCGTGGGTTTATTGCTGTTTTTATTTTCGGCAATTTTTTCTGCAACGTACCTAGCTACACCGTCGAATAAATCTGAATCGATGTTTTTGAGTAGAATTTTCGAGGTGTCAATGGGTATTACTTGTCTCTCTTCGTATCCTCCGCGAGATCCTTGGCTGTGTCTTTGCTGTGGTTGGTATGCCATCAAACTTCTCCTGTGAGAAAAATATTATTACTGCAAGGGTTTTTAGGGTTCCCACGCTCCAGCGTTACTGCCATTAAGTTAGGCCTTCTTCCCCCTTTGAAAAAGGGGGATCGAGGGGGATTTAGTAAGAAAATCTACCCCACCCCTCTTTTTCAAAGAGGGGAGTAAAGCGCCAGAACCTTAAACTTAATTGCAGTGACTCTCCAGTGTGGGAAACCAGTCAATCACGTTGCTGGTACAAGTGACAAAACAACGCGACTCGGTAATTGCCTTGATGGCGCTGAATGCCGGCATCGGCAATTTCACAGGCTAATTCGGCATGCCGCCTGCTTCGCTCTTCTCGGGCCTTTTGCTTATCTTCGCCAAATTTTTGTTTATCCAGCATTCGCGCCGTGCGATAGGCAAAATAACTGTGCCAAAGCGCGTTCTCTGGTCGCTCAGTCTCTTTTTCTTTCATGTCGATGAGATTCAGAAGACCGTAGACATAACCAGTGCTCAAGTCGTTTTTTTCAGTGAGTCGCTGTAACTCCGGCAAGCGCTGATTCAGCAATGCCTCGAAATTCAGCCATGACATGCGTTGGTTGAAACAACTGACGGCGTTTTTGGGGGCAAACTTTTCATCACTCGGGTTATACGCTTTGGCCTGTTCCAGTCCTTCTTCGGCCAGATCAGCCAGTTGTCCGATGGGCAGGCCTGGTTTAGTAGTGCTGATGCCCGCGGAAAAGTGTATGTCAGAATTACCGGCAACATAGGTTTCAAAAGCTTGTCGCATCCGTTCGGCCAGTCTGATTTGTTTGAACCACGGACCGATCAAGAAGAAGTCGTCGCCACCGGCAAATACGGTGTAGCTATTTTTGAATTCGCTTTGACATAACCATGGCAAATAGACAGCAAAGAAATTATTGAGCTGGCGAGACAGGGCAGCGGTTTTGCTGAAGCTGATGTCATCCAGTCCTGATTGGAAAATCATCCCTAGGTTGTCGACATCGCCTTTCAGGGCAGATAAGGCACTGATGCCTTGCCATTTACCCTTAGCTGTCTGCAGACGATCGCCGCAAGCCAGATGGTTGAGAGTTTTCGCCGCGCCGACTTCCAATGTTTCATCGATGCCAATGTACTTTTCCCATTGCTCTTCCAGTTTGTCTGTTTCCGTGGCGATTGGCACATAGGCATTAATGTTGCGTCGGGCGTAGCCGTTCCACAAGGCGGCGGTGCCGGACTCCGGCAGTGAGAAATCCCATGCACGCAATAGACTGCCGGATTTGGCCACTTCACCGAATCTGCCACGCTCATCTTCGTTTTCCACAAAGCTGACGTGATAGCCAAAAATCGAAATTTTCAGCGCTGTGGTTATGCCCAACGATTCGCGACTAATCAGAATGCGCTTGAAACGAGTCAGCCATTCGCCGATTTTGTACTGATCCCATGCTAGCTTGGAGATGAAGGTTTCGGCGTCTAGTTGTTCGGTGGCGGGCGAGCGGCCGTCGATTTTGCAAACACCTTTATCTTTGTCGAAGCTATCGAGAAAGGATTTAAAAACGGCCGACTCACCCTCTTTGGTGCATAAATCAAAACGTTGGTATTTCTTGATCTCCATTTGTTCAAACAGCTTGTCGATCAATAGGCGGTAGGGGCTGCGCTCGTCGGGTCGCGACGAAGGCGTCGCTCCTACATGGCGGCGGAAATCGTTGCAGGTGGCTTCGGTCCAGGCCAAACCCACACCAGCTTGTCCAAAACTATGCTCGAGAAACCATTGATCCAGTTCTTGTTGAACTTGCTGTAACTTGGCTTTGGTTTGTTCTGTGTTGGCGGCCACTATCATGAATTTGCCAGCGGCATTAATGACCTGGCCGGTAGACGGTAAATCCAGCGCATCCAGGACTTTCAGTGCCGCGCATTCGCTGAGCAGCGACACATAAAACGAACGGCCACGCAACAATTTGGCCGCGCGTTTGTTGGTTTCACCGCCGCTGGCGAAGATGAAATCCTGAATGCCGAAAAAGTCGCCTTGAATCAACAAAAACTTTGGTATGGTCCAGCTTTCGGTTTGAACACTTATGTGTTTACGTGCTGTTTCGCCAGTGTCATTGTTATCGTAGTGATAGCGCCATAGTGCCGTAGCCAATGCGGCGGTCACCCGCGAATGATCGTAAAGAGACACGTCCGGACGGACATTAAAAGCCGTTGCCGACGGGATGGCTTGCGTGTACACGCCCCAGACAGTTTCGAAATGATCAAGCCACAGCGACCAATTGTAACGGTGGGATTTGGGCATTTTCTGCAATGCTTTTACAAAGGCTTGCCAAAGATTTAGATATTCGTCCTGCGCTTGTTTATCGCTATGTGTCTCGTATTGGCTGGCGAGCACAGGAAAAACGCTGTCAGGCGATAAAGGCTTAAGCGGATAACGGTAAGCGTATTTTTGTGGCGGCTGGTTTTTGTCTTCGCCTAAACGGATTTGCTCGAACAAGGTCAATTGGCGGGCGGTGTAATGATTTTTGCCGGTCGCAGTGCCTTCATCGGCGGAGTTGTATTGTTCGAATTCTTCCCGATCAAATCCTGATGCAACCCTGTCGGCAGTGGCAATGATCCATTGTAGAAAGGTTTCCGGCTTGTGGTGCATGGCGGCGGCATTGATAAATGAATCATCGGCCTCGCGGGTTTTCCATGAACCGAACGGCGCAAAATCCTCGCTAGTCAAATCCGGCATATGCTCTTCAATGATGTCCATCGCCAAGCCAGTGTAGGCAGCATGAACATGGGTAAATCGAACATATTTATCATCCGTGAATTTTTTCTTCTGGGGACAATAAAGCTGTTTGTTGGCATCAATAGTCGTCTGGTCGTTCGAAATTCTCGCCCGTTCGGCAAACTTGCCTAAATCATGCAAAAAAGCCGCCAATGCGATGCGACTGGATTGTTCTAGCAAAGGGCTGATTGTCATCCTGGGTTTCTCCTAGTGATACTCAATTTGTTCGGTTTTCAAGGCAATTCGATAACATGTTCTCGGGCGCTGACCTTCCCCGACAATCAAATACGGCGAGGCAGCATGCCTCAAGGTCTGTTGCAGTTGTTTGTTAATCCTGGACTTACGCTGCTCAAAAAAGCTTTTGCTCATGCCGTTTTTCAGGGCATCCAAGGTACGGTCTATCCCGCCAAAATTGCCATGGATGCCATGATATTCCGTCAGGAATTCGTGGGCATACTCCAAATCCGGCGCGCCGTCACTGGGACATTGCGGTGCGGGTTGGGCGTCCGCTTGCCGCTTGAGCAGCCAAACATAAAACGCCAAGTCTGCGGGGATCAGTTTTATGGATATGCCTTGCGCGATGAGCGTGCGTTTGCTTACGTCGATCATTAAATGGGCTGGCCCCACGGCATGTTGGGCACTAGCCACGGTTTGACTAAAGCTGCTTTTACCTTCGAGCAAGGCTTGATCAAGACCATGCCGCAATCTGACAAAGGGAATATCGGCCAGCATCACCTCGGCTTGCTGGGTATCCAACGGTTTACGACTGGCATCGTTGGCGTAAATGACCTGAGAATACGGCGTGGGGTAGTAAAATTGCGGGTGCGATTCGTAGTCCGCTGTCACCAGCACGTGACTTAAGCGGTCTTGATTGCGTCCATATAATGATAGGGCGTAGCCTGCATAAAAACCCATGGTTTTGCGGCCACCCGCAATGGAAACGTGCAGTGAATTGGTGTGGTCGGCAGTTAGGGTTCTGATCCATTCGGTAATGCCGTCTGCCATAGCTTGGTTGTCGGCCTGGCTGCGAATATCATCAAGGGGTTGGTTATTCGCTTGCTCGAGTATATGGATGTGTTGTTTGGAAAACTCAGCCGGCGGCAATTGATAATCGGCATAGAACCGCGCCAGCCAGCCGTCGTTTATCAGGGTGAGGTTGGCGCGTCGATAGCCTTCTGCCGTTGTCAGAATATGGATAGCCGAAGGCAATTCGTCTCCGTTTTTATATAGTGCGTAAAGTGTTTCGGTGACCACCTGCGGGGTTAAGCCGGTGACGACCAGTAAAATAGTTTGCGTTCTCATCCCTTGATTTTGGTCTTTTCCTGCGGCTATCGGTCAACTGACAAGCTTGTGGAGTTGATGCTGTAAGCGCCCATTCCCATGCTGGTGGCTTTACCGACATGGGTCCATTGTCCTAGCCAAAGGTAGGGCCAGTATTCATCCATGCCAGCGGTGTTCAATTCAATGCTGCCAACCAAGCCCCCCATATTCATTTCAGTTTGTTGCCGAGACGAATAGCGCGTCCAATCGAACCATTTCAGTTGCTGCTTTGCGATTTGCACCTGTCTGGCGCTTGCTGTAAGGCCTGCAAAATCGGTATCCAGCGGTGTATCGGTATGAAAGTAACTGATCATGGAAATACGCCGTAACAGTGTGCTAAACAGGGCACCGAAATTGAAGTTGTCGACAGTGATATTTTTCTGATCGTGTTTTATCCGCAACGGGGTATGAAAGGTTAATTCGACGGTCTTCGGCATTTCCGGTATGGTCGGTGTAATGGCTGCTTGCTGAGGTTTCAGTTCTGCATTTTGATAAATCAGCGAACTGGAACCCTGGAAGTCTACGTCGTCGATTTGAAGCAATTCAAAAATCTGCCGTTGACTGCCTATGCCATCCTTACCTGCTGTTTGGAGAGCATGGATCAAATACGGAAAAAAGCGTTGCCCGTGACCAAACAGGATCAAATCAAGACTATAAATCGATTGGGTTGTTCTCTTTTCAGGCAGGCGCAGAACGAACGGGTGTGGCGCTGCCGTGTATTTGCGCATTTTTTCGGCATCTGCCGGCGGTGGTGTCTCGAATACATAACTGTACGCGCAGGCATTTTTGAGCAAGCATTGGTTACATGGGGTATTTCTGACTACGCAGACGGTTCGTTTTAACGCATGCCCCAATGCGCCTCGCCAAGCCGAGCCTGGATATTCGGGTAGGCGAATGTTTTCTGGGCTTTTAAAGTGGAACCGATAGATTTTTATCGGTATTTGTGGCTGAACAGTTGAAGTCATAAGCAAACCTCCTTGTTGGCATTTTGGCAAATCTAACAACTAAGCTCTTGGTTGGCAAGCTTTTCAACCCGCCATAGGGCAGCCAACAATTCAGTTTAGGATGCCTTGACTCTTGAAATTGGTTAGGAATATGTGAGAAACAAGTTTGGCAATGGTAGGTGCGAATTCATTCGCATTGTGCGGATAAATCCGCACCTACGCCGAACACTTAATATAGGTTATTCATGATCATTCATTAGTGAATCTGCTACGGAAAAGCCCTTTTGGCCAGATTTCCCACTCATTTTCGTCAACTATAGTCATCGCTTTGCATATTTCGGTTTTTTGATACCCTCTCCAAGGCCCTCACCCGGAGGAGGCTGTCGTAAAAGTCGAAACAGTTCCTTCTCCCACCGGGAGAAGGTTAGGATGAGGGCATATAAATCAGCTGTTTGCATTATATCCCCCTCACCCCAGCCCTCTCCCGCGAAGAGAGGGGACTTTTACGACAGCCTTCGGAGGGCGAGGGAGCGCATGTGCCGAAATGTGGAGTGCGAAAGGTATAGCACTACTATCCGTCTCAAATGATCAACAAATCTGACTCAAATTGGCTTTCCCTCACGACGATTTCTATTCTCGGAGGCTCCTGGCCAGTCAGCTCAACTTTCCATGCCTCTGACATCAAACTCAATTTTCCAGCGTTTATCATCCCGATTGGAAACCGCCTTGAGTTCCAGCGTACCCACTTCAGTCACAGAGGATGACAGATGTACGGGTACAATTTCGCCTGGGGCTTTGCCTTCTTCCGGGAGGACGATTTCAATTTCATCGAGTTCTTCCAGTTCTTCATCGCTCCAGCTTTCCAGGCGAGAGCCTACTTGATCATCACGACGGGTTTTGGACGCAAAAAACCGAAAACGCACCGGTTCACCGATAATCAAACCAAACTCGTCATTGGGCAGTTCCTGTTCGGTACCCTCTTCCATACCAAACGGCGCAATGCAAAGCGCTTCGACTTCGGGTGGTAAACCCGGTACGGCTGGCATGGCACTTTCCACACCCACGTAATAAGACGCCGCCGTACCGCCTTTGATACGCACGCCTTTGCCCTTGCGCACAAAACCGTAATAGGCTGCGCCTCGGGCTACCGCCAAATCCAGATCGGCACCTTGCAACAAACGCGCGCCGGGTGCTTGTTCGGTTTGTAACCAGTTATTCAAGATAGTCATCAGCCGTTCGGACAACTCCCCGGCTTTTAAAACCCCGCCGTTGAACAACACGGCGGTGGGGTGCAGAAAACTGGCGTGTTCCGCGTTGGCTGCATGGGCAAATTCGCTAGTGGCGTCTTTTTGTCTGGATAAGAAAGCCGCCAAATGTCGGGTAATTCCGGCATCCTGGGCATAGGGCAAACCGGCGGAACGTAAACCGCTGCGAGGTCTGACTACCGGCTTTTCTTGCACTGGCACATGCGGCAAAAAGCCTTCTACCAAGACCCGATTCAATTCGTCACGGGTCAGTTCGGTACGCAAAGTGCCGCCGATTAGCGACGAGCCACGGCTGGCCACCACGATCGGCATGCTGGACAAATCGGCTTGGTTGAACAATTTCTCTTTGGCTTCCCGACAGGCATGGGTCAGCGATTGCAATTGCCAGGATTCCAGCTTTTTACCGCCCTCCTGTTCCAGCTTGGCCTTGATGGTGTAGGCCAGCGCCAGATCCATGTTATCGCCGCCCAGCAGGATATGATCGCCGACCGCCACTCGGGTTAGTTGCAGATTACCATCCTGTTCGGTGACGGCAATCAAAGACAAGTCGGTAGTACCACCGCCTACATCTATTACCAGAATCACATCGCCGACAGAGACATGATTACGCCAGTCACCTTCGCTGTTTTCAATCCAGCTATACAAGGCGGCCTGCGGTTCTTCCAGCAACACTGCCTGCCCCAAACCCACCGAGCGGGCTGCTTCTACCGTTAATTCGCGTGCAGCCGGATCAAATGACGCCGGCACGGTGATGGTGACATCCTGATGTTCCAATCGATGGTCAGGAAAACGATGATTCCAGGCATCCCGTAAATGTTGTAGATAAGCTTTACTGGCAGTAAATGGCGAAATCCGCTGCACGTCCTCAGGTGCTTCCGCTGGCAAAATGGCTTGTTTGCAATCCACCCCGGCATGACATAACCAGCTTTTGGCACTGGCCACCAAGCGGATAGGGGTTTTGCTGCCCATGTTGCGGGCAATTTCACCGACCAAATAATCCGGTTTTGCGGACCATGGCAGCGCAGTGGCACCCTCAACCATTTCAGCTGAATGCGGCAGATAGGTAAACGAGGCCAGTTGCGGCTTTTCCTCAATCATCCCCGGACCGATCAACTGCGGAATCGGTAATACCGTTAACACCACGTCGTCATCACTTTGCTGCAAATCTACATAAGAAATGACGCAATGCGTAGTGCCTAAGTCAATCCCCACCGAATAGCGTACTTCGCTCATAACTCAACCTCGGCAGCGGCGACGATTTTGGCATTGTGGCCTTCGGTTAATTTTGGCAAGCGCAAATCAGTTACCTGCCAGCCTTTATGCACTAAAGTGCCGGTAAACGGTGCTTCCCCGACAATGTTGCCGGTCAGTCGGAATGATGCTGCATCAAAGCCTTTGTTCAAGGTCACCCGGCTACCCTCCTGATCCTGGCTTACAGGTGACAAGGTAAAATGTTCGTGGACTGCCTTGCTGCAACCTTGATGCACCACTCGCGCCGCAGCACCTATATCGGCATCGGAATACACGCTGACATCTTCTTTGATAAAGTCGATGAAACGGGCTTCTTTTTGCAAAAGGCTCAGTAGCTGCAATGCCGCATCCGGGGTAGCTTCTTTCAAAATCACCGGTTCTGGCGCAGGGGCCTGCACAATTTTTTCAACTTCGACGATTTTCTCGACGATTTTTATTTCGGGTTCCGGCTTTACAGTAACAACGGTTGGCTGGACAGGCTCGAGTGTTTTACTGCGACGCATGCCCAACAACACAGCAATCAAAACCACAATCAATACCAACGCCAACACTGCAGCGGTGCCGGCCAGACACACATGCCACAAATCAAACGTGGTCGGACGCAGAGATAAGTCAATAATATAATTATTCATGAGGGTATGAGTTTATTGAGGTAGGCCAGACTTTCTGGCTGCTTCGGCATACATCAGTTCCTGTAATACATTGCGGGTCACCTGAATTCTGAGTTTTTTCAGATGTCGGTCGGCAATTTCGCCCGGCACTTGAACATCTGTATAGACTTTGCGCATGTCAGACAAGGTCGGTTCGCATTGTTTTATTACCGCATCGGTCGCTTGCCGGCTTTCCAGTTTGGCAAATTCGGGTTTTTGCATCACATCGGACACACATTTTTTATAAGTGTATTGCGCTTGCTGAATCTTCTGAATCGTTTCTTCTTTTAAAGTGGTGTCATTCCATTCTTCTTTTTGTGCTTCTTCAGCAAAAGCCAACTGATTGACAAACAACAGCATAGCAATCAAAGCGTATTTCATTGTGTAACTCCATGGGTGGAAAGTCTGTTAATTGGGATTTTACGCGATGCGGGCAAGCAGCGACAACCACTCGCCCGATTACGCTATCAATCCAGGGCATATCACTAAAATTCTGGGCGGAATGTACGGGGCTTGAATCATCAACTATATTTCATGATCAAGCCATACCCAACGGCCCATCATCGCAAAATACCATTGATATAGACCTAAGCAAGACATGACTATGGGCCACAACACCGCTATTCCAAACCCGCCATTAAAAGATGATGAACTGACGGTGTTACGCCCGGATCCCTCCGGCAACGTAAGCTCTCAATTGCCACCCGCCGCCTCAAGGCTAACCCAATTTCCGGTCCACTTGACGATTCTGGATATGCTGGATCAAGGCGGCATTGGCCGTGTGCATCTGGCTTATGATGAAACCATAGGCAGACGGGTAGCCCTCAAAGAATTGCGCGATGAATACACTCAGCCTAACGCCAGCAACGCTGAAGTCATTAACACCTTTATTCACGAAGCCAAAATCACCGGCAAACTGGAGCACCCCGGCATCATTCCGGTCTATGAATTAGGCCACCGTAATGATGGTTCGCCGTATTACGTGATGCGTTATGTCAAGGGTGAAACGCTGGAGCAATCGCTAAAAAAATGTATAGCTAGTGAAACGCAAAGTGCCTTCGCCCGCCGGTTAAAGCTGTTGGACATATTGATCGCAGTCTGCGATACGCTGGCCTATGCCCACTCCAAAGGCGTCATTCACAGGGATTTGAAGCCCGCCAATATCATCAGCGGCGGTTTCGGCGAAACCATCGTACTGGATTGGGGACTGGCGCAAGCTGTCGAAGATAGCGATAACACGTATTTTTACCGGGAAGTGCTGACCCATCAGCGCCATACGCTTAGCGATCTGTCCACCTCGGAAGTCATGGGAACTCCGGCGTATATGGCCCCGGAGCAATTCAATGGGTCAGCCGGTAAAACCAGCGATGTGTATAGCCTGGGCGTGATTTTGTTCCGAATTTTATCAGGAACCCTCCCCTATCGCGGCTCGTTGGAAGACATTCAAAGCCAAATCGAATCGCCAGCCGCATCACCATCCCCCAAGTCAATCAATCCAGCCGCACAAGTGGAATTGGTAGCGATTTGCGAAAAAGCCATGCATAAAAATCCCGTGGAGCGATTCGCCGATGCCGGCGAACTGGCTTTACAGCTGAAAGCTTTTCGGGAAGGCCGCATCGTGAATATCTATGCCTATTCCAGACAGGAATTACTGCGCCGGTTTTTAAGTCAAAACAAAGCCATGTTGGTAATGCTGAGTTTGTTGATGCTGACCGTTTTGGGTGGTGCAGGATTTTCGTGGTATTACGCCAAACAAATGGAACAGGCCAAAGCCGAGGCCGAAGATTCCTTAGTGATTTTGACGGCTTTTGGAGAACGTTCACAACAACAAGCTCGCGCCATAGCCAACAGTCTTTCTGCGGCATCTACACGCTTGTTCAGCGATTTAAATCGGCTATCGAGCCAAATCGATGCCAAAAATCCGGATGCCAACCAGCTATTGTTAAGTCAATTGCACAGCCAATACCCAAAATTCGAGTCCTTCACGTTGCGCAATGCTTCAGAAATTTCCACGATTTTCAGTAAAGACGGTGACGACAATGCCCAACACGTATTACGTCCGATTGCGCAAATTGAAAATAACCGCTTAGTGTTGATCTACCGGGTGCCGGTGCAAACCAATAATCAAGTAGATAACTATCTGGAGGCACGCATGTTTCCTGAACAGGTGTTACCCGATTTTCTGCCCCTGAACACCCTTTCCGATACCCACCGGCGCAACATCTGGATTATGCGAAAAGACGGTTTGATCATCTACGACGAATCACCAGAATACATAGCCACCAACCTGTTCACCGATGAAATCAACTATCGCTCAGCGTCGTTACAAGCCTTTGGCCGGTTAATGTTGATCGATGAAGACAGTATCGGCTATTACTCCTTACCCGAAGCTGACAAGGAAACTTACAAAATCGCCGCCTGGGATTCGATTACCTTCTCACCCGAGCACAGCTGGAAAATTGTAGTCAGCTATACCTACATGCAAAAATCAGCGTCGGCTAAATTTTAATCCTAGTGATCTTAAGGTTTATACGATATAAATTTCAGACGCATCTAAAATCAGATACTTAAGTAACAATCCACTGAATCTAAACGGTAATCAAGAATCAAATTACCGGGCCGATTTTTTTAAAATGCGTTGCCTATCAAATATTCTGCTTTTATACTGCCTCGCAATTTGACTTTCTCAGCTTAATTTTGTTTTTCAAAAACCCATGTTATCAATTCGCTTAACTCAGCCATTTATTAAAAAGCAAGGTGCCGTCAGGCTCCGGCTTTCGATTGGCTTGCCGGTTATGCTGCTAATAGGATTTTTTGGACTGCAACTAATCGATTTTGATGGATTTGGTTGGAAAGAAGGTTTCAATCATCCTTTGACTGGCTGGGATCATTTAGTCACCATGCTGGCCGTAGGTATCTGGGCTGCGCAATTGCGGGGTCGGGCGGTCTGGATGTTACCGCTCGCATTCGTCGGCGTGATGAGCTTAGGCGGTTTGGCCGGCTCTTTAGGCATATCCATCCCCAGTGTGGA
This sequence comes from Methylomonas sp., assembly GCA_002928965.1. Lineage (GTDB taxonomy): Bacteria > Pseudomonadota > Gammaproteobacteria > Methylococcales > Methylomonadaceae > Methylomonas. The sequence continues at coordinate 275,540 of PERU01000001.1, read as the reverse complement.
AGGGTTGATTTTACTGTCTTGCGCTGTTTTCAGCGTACTAATTACCCGTAAAGTCCGTTTTAGCACCAAAATCAATGTCATGATCGTGGCGTTTTTTGGTTTTTTCCATGGCTTCGCGCACGGCCATGAAATATCCGCCTCAGCCAGCTTGCTTTCCTATACGCTGGGTTTCATGTTAGCAACTTTGCTGCTACACGGCACCGGTATCATGGTTGCAAAATTAGTGGTTTTGGCTGTCAGTTGCCTGTTCGGCCTTATTGTGTCGAATATGTCCATCGCAGCGGATTCAACAGAAACACTGTGTGATGGTATTGGCAAAACTAGCTTCAGCGACGTTGCGTTCGCTTCAGTCAACACTCACCAAAACAACTATCTATCGCTTGCAGAGCATCATCGTGTCCACGCGACGGACTGTCAGGCTAGCTCTGAGCAACAGGTTAAGGTGGGTAAAATTTGGCAATTGCCGCAGCCTCAGTCCCTGGCAAACTGGCTAGGCTTATCCAAGCACGAAGATGCGATTGTAATATGTTTGAGCTTCAAGCACTTTTTCCCGGATATCAATCAAACCCCTGGCACACAATTATTAAGCAATGGTGTGGGCCTGACCTCGCCGCCGCTTGCCAACTGCCCTTCTTCTGTTCCGTATGCCGTTTTAAAGTTCCATTCCGTTTCGATTTCCAGCTTTGAAGCCCCACCGCTTCAATCGTTTTTTGCCAAACCTGTTTTTGGCGACGCTATAAAAATCACACCTATTACAGCAAACACTGACGCTCTTCGTCCGTCTGCCTTGCTACACCTGTTCTATTTCGCAGCGCCTATATGGTTCACCTTGTCGGACGCCAACCGCCGTCCAACATCCACTCATCTCACCTCGAAATCCGAGACTTTGATTGATTGCGCTCAACATTTTTTCACAACAACTACAACAACATAACCCAGGGGGAAAACGTGGATATTACTCACGCGCTAGAAAACATTCTTTACATGATCTCGTCATCGTTATACCTGCCGGTATTACTGATCGTTACGTCGCTTGCCGCCTATTCGATCTACACCTGTGGCCGACTGGCTCAGGAATGGCTGGATCGACGGAAAGCCGGCTCGCGCACCGTGCGCCAGTTCAATCTTGATCTGGCGGTAGCATTGGCCAAGCAGCAGCAGACCAATACGCCGCTGGATGTAGAACTGGAGCTATTGCTGCAAACCCACGAGCATCGACAATTGATCAAGCTGGATCAGGTGCGTTTTGTCATAAAACTCGGCCCAGCGCTAGGTTTGATGGGCACTTTAATCCCGATGGGTATTTCGCTGGCCGCCTTGGCGCAAGGCAACATTCCCAGTATGGCCGGCAGCATGGTGACCGCATTTACTGCGACTGTGACCGGTTTGGGCTGCGGTGTAATTACCTATTTGGTGGCATTGGTCCGCGAACAATGGCTGCGCGCCGACTTTGCTGCCATGCGCCATCAGGCCGAACTGGCCGCCAGCCGTGTTTTGGATGCACAAGACCTGACCATTGAGGAGGACGGCCATGCGCTATCTGAGACGCTCTAATCTACACCGTAACAGCGAACCGTTGGAAGATCCGATTGCCGGCGTCGCCAACCTGTTCGATGCCAGTGTGGTGTTCATTGTCAGCATGATGGTGGCCTTGTTCATGGCTTACAACATGCTGGACTTGATGAATCCAGAATCAACCGTAACGATGACCAAGGAAAATGCCGACGGCACCATGGAAATCGTTAGCAAGAAAGGTTCGCAAATCAAGGTGTCGAAAGTCACAGACCGTAAGCTGAGTGGTTCTGGCGAGCGCTTGGGGACTGCGTATCGGTTGAATGACGGCAAGGTGGTTTATGTACCCGAATAAATACGGTGTTTGGCTACTGACGCTGTTGTTGTACTTGTTCGTTGGCACAGCTCAGGCGGAGCAAATCAACCTGAGCCTGATCCTCGGCGATCTGGATTCGCTAACCGCTGTCGAAGCCACTGCCAAATTACAAAACGAGGCTTTGCTGAAGGACGTGACGATTCGGGTGTATTCCAGCTCCAAGCTGGCGCAAGCTGACCATGCAGCGCTACAACAATCCAACCTGGTGTTAGCACAAATCACCGGGCGTAGCATTTTGCGCGAGGGTGGCGAGCTGTTCAAACAGATCGCTGCCAGCGGTGGCCGGTTGTACGCAGTGGGTTTGAGCTATGACGCGGATTTCGTCGATTACGGTTTGCAACTGGATAAACAGCTGCAAGCCTATATGTCAGCAGGGGGCGCGGACAATGCGGCCAACATGATCCGTCTGGCCGTTGCCAAATTCAAAAATGTCCAGGCTGATATTGCGCCGCCGCAAGCCCAGCCGGACATCGGCGCCTTCGATGTGCGCAGCAAACAATTGTTCGCCGATTTCGACAGCTATCAAAAAGCTTACGCCGGGTATAAGGCCGGACAGCCCTGGGTCGCGATCCTGTTTTACCGTTCGTCGGCGCTGTCCGGGCAAACCGATACCGTGAAAATGCTGACTGAAATGCTCGAAGCCAAAGGTTATAACGTGCTGCCCGTGTTTGGTTATCCCTACGACAAAACCCTGGAAAAAATGCTGATCGATGGCAATGGCAAATCCCGTGTTGCAGCCATTGCCGCGCTGGCCTTGAAAATCGGCGCCAGTCCCGAAAAAACCTTGCCTATCCTGAGCCGTTTAGGTGTGCCGGTATTAAACGGTATTGCACTCAACAGCCAAAGCCAGAAGCAGTGGACAGAATCCGCCACTGGTCTGGATGTGATGGAACGAGCATGGCAAGTGGCCTTGCCGGAGTTCGCCGGCGAAATTGCCCCAACCGTAGTAGCCAGTAAAGAAACCGTGCACGACAAAACCACCGGTCAGGATTTCGTCCGCGAAACGCCGATTCCGGAGCGCATCGAACGGTACGCGGCTCGACTAGATAAATGGGTAACGTTACGCCGTCTGGCCAACGCCGATAAAAAAGTCGCCTTGATGTACTACAACTACCCGCCCGGCAAGGAAAACATCGGCGCATCATATTTAAATGTGCTCCCGGAATCATTGCTGTTGATCATGGAGCGGATGCGTAAAGAAGGCTATCAATTGGGCAATGCACCGCAAGATGGCGATGCCTTGAAAGCTGCCGTAAAAAATCACGGCATCAATCTGGGCAACTGGGAACCGGGTGCCATCGCTGAGGCTGCTGCCAGCGGCAGCGCAGTATTGCTGCCGATTGCCGATTACCAAAAATGGTTCGACGCACTGCCCGAAACCTTCAAAGCCGCGATGTTGAAAGCCTGGGGCAAACCGGAAGACAGCAAAATCGGTGCCTGGACCGATGCTAAAGGCAAACGTTTTTTGATCTTGCCTGCGCTGCAATACGGCAATTTGTTACTGGCCCCGCAGCCCTCGCGCGGCTGGGAGCAGGACGTCAAAAAACTCTATCACGACGTCACCATGCCGCCGCATCATCAATACGTCGCGTTTTACTTATGGCTGGATAAAAGCTTCGGCGCCAACGCGATGATTCACCTAGGCACCCACGCCACCCATGAATGGTTGTCCGGTAAGGAAGTCGGTTTCACCGCCGCAGATCCCGGCGAGATTCTGATGGCCGACGTGCCGCAGATTTATCCTTACATCATGGACGACGTCGGCGAAGCCTTGCAGGCCAAACGTCGGGCGATGGCAACTATTATTTCCCACATGACGCCGCCGCTGGACAAGGCCGACTTGAATCCAGAACTGGCCAAGCTGGCCGGTTTATTGGACGACTACAATGTTGCCGCACAGAAAAGCGAGCAATTGGCGAAGATTCGCTTGGACGAGATCAATAAAATCGCCGGTAAAGCCGGGCTACTGAAAGACCTAAAAATGGCGCGTGCCGAAACGGCTGATCAGTTGGAAGAGCTCGAACACTATCTCAAGGAAATCCGCGAGAAAAAAGTGCCACTGGGCTTGCATACCTTCGGCAAAGCCCCGGATGAAGCCACCCGTTTGAGCTTTGCCGAAGCCATCGTTTCACGCGAAACCAAACTTACCGGCGAGGCGCGCAAGCAGAAAATTCAGGCCACGGCCAAGTTGATTGCCGAGAGTGCCAACGCGGAAATGACCGCGCTGATCGATGCACTGGCCGGTCGCTATATCCAGGCCGGCAGTGGCGGCGATCCGCTACGCAACCCGGACGCCTTGCCGACCGGCAAAGACCTTTACGGTTTTGATCCGTCGCGGATTCCCAGCGAACCGGTGTATGCCGAAGGCGCACGTTTGGCAGAGCAAGTGGTCAATGACTTCAAAAAACAACACGGTCATTATCCGGAACGTTTGGTGTTCAATTTGTGGGGGGTAGAAAGCTCGCGTCACGAAGGCGTGATGGAAGCCGAAATCATGCATCTGCTTGGCGTCAAACCGCATTGGGACGAACGCGGGCGCACCCAAGGCGTGGAGGTGATTAGTCGTGAACAGTTGGGCCGACCGCGCGTTGATGTCACCATCATCCCGTCCGGCTTGTACCGCGACTTGTTTGCCTCAGTCATCAAATTGCTAGATCAAGCCGAAACGAAAGCGCAGGAACAGGACGAGCCGGACAACCCATTGCGCCGGCACATCAAGGAAACTCAAGCGGAATTGGTCAAACGCGGTTTGACACCTGAAGAAGCGCTGGATATGGCCTCGGCCCGTTTGTTCAGCGTACCGTCCGGCGCTTACGGCACCAATCTGGACCGGGCGATTCCACTGTCCAATACCTGGACCGACGAAAAGCAACTAGCCGACGTGTTCTTTAACCGCATGCACCACGTCTATGGCCGCGGCCATTGGGGCGAAGCGGCCAGCAAGGATACGGCTCTGGCAGTGGATTTGTTCAAATTGTCTTTGAAGGACACCGACGCAGTGATTCATAGCCGCTCCAGTAACGTCTACGCCACTCTGGACGGCGACGATTTCTTTCAATATCTGGGCGGTACGGCAATGGCGGCGCGGCAGGTGAATGGCAAGACGCCGGAAGTGCTGGTGGCCGATCTGGCCGATCCAACCGCTGCCAAAACCATGAGTCTTGAGCGTTACCAGGGCCGGGAAATGCAGAGCCGCTACTTAAATCCGAAATGGATCGAGTCGATGTTGAAGGAGGGTTACTCAGGTGCACGCTTCATCAATATGGTCGCGGAAAACCTGTGGGGCTGGCAGGTGACGGTACCTGAAGCAGTGGGTGCCGAGAAATGGCAGGCGCTCTATGAGACCTATGTCGAAGACAAATACCAGCTGGATATCCAGAAGAAATTCGAGCAAGCCGATAATTTGCTGGCCTATCAAGCGATGGTGGACCGGATGCTGGTGGCGATCAACAAAGGTTATTGGCAAGCCGATCCGGCAGTGAAGGCCAAATTGGAGCAGGTAAACAAGGAAGTGATCGCCAAAGCCGGCGTGGCCTGCAACAAGGACACGTGCAGCAGCCCGGAAATCACCAAACTGGCCGAGCAACAAGATGCGGCAAAAGCTGCTAAAGCCGCGGCACCGGGGGCGCAGATGCAACCGCCGGCACCCGCGGCGAATCAACCGCAACAACAGCCGACTCAAACCCAGCAGCAAGCACAGCAACCGCCTGCGCAGTCTCAGGCGCAAGCCGCGCCGGATGCCGCCAAACCTTTGGAAGGCTATGAGATGGAAGAGAAAAAAACCGCCAGTGACAGCGCTGAACAACAGCAAGCCCTCAGTCCGGAGCAAAGCTGGTGGTTAGCGTTGAGTATCGGATTGTTGTTTTTCGCGGGCTACCTGCGTGGTGTCTGGGAGGATAGGAAAAAATAAAAATTACACCGGCAACTGACGATTCGGACAGTTGCCGGAATTGAGACTATTAACTCTGCCCTTAAATACCGTTCGTCCTGAGCTTGTCGAAGGACGCGGCACATCAGGCTTCGACAAGCTCAGCCTGAACGGTGCACCAGTATTAAATAGGCCGGGGTAATAATAAAAGCCCGACAAATGCAGATTGTTGCGCACAAATAAATTCAATTCGCCATGCGGTTTTTGCATGCAAGGCTGTTTATTCATTTATGGAGATTACGACATTGACACGTTTAGAAATTATCACCGTACTTGCCATCCTGAACATGGCAACCTTCGGTCAAGCAAAGGCAGATGAACCCACTCAACCCACCGAAGCGGCTGAAGACGGTTCCAGCGAGAAAAGTAAGAAAAAGACCAAAGCCAAGGACGATGAAGAACTGGCGACCATGGTAATTTCCGCGACCCGCTCGGAAATGGAAGCCTGGATGGCCCCAGCGAATGTCACGGTGATTACCGAAGAAAGCATCGAAAATCGTTTGACCCAACGGATTGGTGATGCATTGAAGGATGTACCAGGGATTTTTTTACGCGGTAGTGCCTACGGTACCAATATGCCCGGCTCGGCACTCAGCGGATCGGCATTTCATGGTATCAGTGGCACCAATCGCTCGCTGTTCCTGATTGACGGTATGCCGGTCAATACTGCTACAAACGGTAATGTGGATTGGAACATCCTGAATATGGACGATGCCCAGCAAGTGGAATACGTGCCGGGGCCATTTTCGGCGCTGTATGGCAGCGGTGCCATGGGCGGGGTATTGAATGTAATATCCAAGGTGCCGACCAAACGCGAGGGGCGGCTATCAATAGGCGCAGGCGGCGCGGCGGTCGATCAGTGGGGTATTAAGGGCCGTTATCGTGACAGATTTGAAAATGGTCTGGGTATTTCTTTGACGTTTAATCACATGGATAGCGATAACTGGGCGGTGTCTGACCAGGTTGCTATAGCTCCCAACGCTCTGAATACAAACAATGTAGCAGGTCTGCCCGTTGTATCAGGAGGACAAGCAACAACATTCAATCAAGGCGAACCAAGATACCTGATTGGTGACCGAGGCCGGCGTCCCTGGGAACAAAACAATGCCTCTTTGCACCTTTATTATGACTTGACACCGCAAACCAAAATCGATGGTGGCATGAGTTGGAGTAGAGCAGAAACCAATGACACTGGAAGCTTTAACAGCTATTTGAAACAAAGCAACGGCAATCCTTTACCGATAAACAATGTAAGCAGAAATGTCAATATCAATGGTCAGCGATACAGCATCTATGATCAACGCTTTTTACATTCGCTTCCTTCAATTGAAGATACCCGGCGTTACTTTATCGGCTTGAAACACGATTTTGGCAACGATGTTAAATTGAATGCCAACTTTCAATACATGCAGCACGAAACATATTCGACTTTAACAAATAGCACCAGTGCAAGTTATAGCGGCGGTGTGGGCCAATTGACGGTCACTCCCAGTAATCGCATCGATGGCGATGTGAATTTACGTTTTCCGTTTTTGTCACGCGACAGAAACTTTGTGACTATCGGCATGGGCGCAAACGCCAACACACTGGAAGGGCAAACACGCACCGAACTAAGTAATTGGCGGGACTGGGACACTGAAACCAGTCTGTCATATCAGGGTAAAGGCGAGTCCAGCATCTTTTCGGCCTACATCCAGGATGAGTTATGGATACGCAAGGATTTAATTGCCCACTTAGGCTTACGTTACGACGACTGGTCAACATCAGGCAGCGTGGTTCAAAATACTACACCGCGATTTGCCACAAATTATGAAGAACGGTCTGTTGGACAGTTCAATCCAAAATTCAGCCTGACTTGGTTGCCCGCCGATGGGTATAAATTGTTTGCATCCACGGGTTGGGCGTTCAGACCCCCCACCAACTTTGAATTGTATTCGACGACTCTAACTCAAAATAATAATAACCAGATTACTTTGACCCAAGCCAATGCCAGTTTGAATCCTGAAACCATGTATTCTTGGGAAGTCGGTGGAGAAGCAACCCCGATCGAAGGCACCACCATTGCTGCCAGTTATTTTCATCATTACATCAGTGATTTAATTTATCGCAAAGACTTTCCAGCAGTTAACAATTTCATATTACAGGAAAGACAAAACGCTGGTGAAGCCGAAGTGGAAGGCGTGGAAGTCAAACTGCGGCAGCAGTTGTACTGGGACTGGTTACATTTCACGGGAACCTATACCTTGAACGACTCGATCATTACCGAAAACAGTGCTGATTCAAGAATTGTTGGCAAACAAATGACCCAACTCCCCGAAACCATGTTTAGCGGTAGCTTAGACGTCAAATATGACAAATGGAAGGGTGGCATCATTGGTCGTTATGTCAGCCAGATATTTTTCACTGATCGAAACCTGGATCAGGTAACAGGCGTACCGGGCAGTTACGATCCGTATTTCCTGGTGGATACCCGTATCGCTTATCAGGCGACCAAAAACATCGATGTATCCTTTGCGATCAACAACCTGCTGGATAGGCAATATTCCCAGTTCTACCTGCAAGCGGGTCGTTCAGTCTATGGCGAAATTTCATATAGCTTTTAAACCGGTCTGTTTGATAATGACTTCATTAATAACCGTCCTATAGTTAAGCTGATAGCGGCAGGGAAAGCGCCAAAGCTTACCCTGCCTCCGGTTGGGTGAAGAATTGGCGCTCGCACTTTAAATTTCCGAGCTTATTCATGGCTTTCGTCATGGACCTCCATCCGGCTACCATCAGCTCGAGGCGGCGCTGGGGATAATCTGTTAACTATGGTTTGGTGAAGTTGAATTCGATCCGTGTTCCCTGTTCTGCCACTCCGCTGCCGATTTTAATTTGCGCGGCATGCAGATCGGCAATTTCCTTGACAATCGCTAGCCCAAGCCCACAGCCATCTCCAGGACTACCTGCTACGCGATAAAAGCGTTCGAAAATTTTGTCATGTTCGCTGACTGGAATGCCCGGACCATCATCTTCCACGATCAACTTGGCATGCGGCGCAGACAAGATGCTGACACTGATATGACCGCCGGCCTTGCCATAGCTGATGGCGTTATCCAACAAGTTGCCTAACAGTTCGCGCAGCAGAACGTCATCACCATTAATCTGCACGGTTGTGTCCGGCGCCTCGAAACCCAGTTCAATTTTACGATCCAGTGCTCTGGGCACCCAATCCATGCAACATTCACGCACCAATCGGGTAAGGTCTATCAGCCTTAACTCCGGCGCACTATGCGAAATCGATTCTGAGCGGGCTAAAACCAATAGTTGGGTATTCAAGTGAGCGAGACGATTGGTGGAGTTTTTGATATGCATCAGCGCCAGTCGCATGGATTCCGGGTTATCGGCGCTGAGTGCGCGTTCCGCCTGAATCTTTAGACCGGCCAATGGTGTCCTGAGTTGATGTGCCGCGTTTTCAATGAAACGCTGCTGGGTAATCAGAGTTGATCCCAGTCGCTGCAGCAACGCGTTGATGGTATTGGTGAGCGATCGGACTTCCAGCGGCACACCGGCATCGGCAATGGGATCAAATTCTTTGGCTGAGCGTCGGGCAATTTTACGGGCCAAGTCATTCAGAGGACTTAAGCCTCGATTGACGCCGGTCCAAATATGATAGCCGGTAATCAGCACCAGCAAAATTTGCGGCAATATGACGGCTGTCAGCAGTTCGTTCATCATGCTACGCCGCTTGTTGACAGTTTCCGCTACCGACACGATTACCTGCTCGGTGCTTGTTTTAGGCACAGTGAGTACCGACACCACCCTGACCGGTTGTTCGTCGATTTCACCGTCAAAAAAAAACGGCAGATCCTTGTTTAAATTTGAAATAGCGGGACTGGGCAAGCTGTCATCACCTGCCATGAATCCGGTCTTTTGCGACTCGACTTTATAAAAGGTCTCATCCATATCATCCCAGCGGAATACTTCCACGGCGATGGGGGGCAATTCGAATGTAACATGATCTTGATATGCCTTGACCTCCTGCACCAGAGATTTGGCTGAATCCAGCAGCCAGCGATCATAGGCCTGATTGGTAAAGTGTGTGGCGACATAATAGGACGCCGCTGCATCCAGGATGACGACCACCAACAAAGGCATGGTCAGTTTTGAGAGTAGCTGCGCCCTGAGACTTTTGGGCTTATTCATCTTGGGTAATCTCCAACAGGTAACCCAGCCCCCTCACCGTCCGGATACTGATACTCAAAGGCTCCAAACGCTTGCGTAGCCGATGCACGTAAACCTCAATCGCATTATCGGCGAGTTCTTCCGAGCGCACGGCCAATCGTTGAGCGATACTGTCTTTACTGACGACGCGTCCGCTTTGCAGTAACAAAGCTTCCAATACCCCATACTCCCTGGGTGGCAATCCCAATGGCATACCATCGGCGATAATCTGCTGGTCGCGAATATTCAGGGTGAGCCGGCCAAAACGAAGGTCGTTATCAAATCCGCCGTGACTTCGCCGTAACAAGGCTCTGACACGCGCTTCCAGTTCCCGAAGTTCGCATGGTTTGGTCATGTAATCGTCTGCGCCTAATTCCAGACCACCGACCCGATCGTTAAGTCCGTCGCGGGCTGTGAGAATCAATACCGGAATCGCCGATTTTCGGGCGCGTAATTGTCTTAACACGTCACGTCCATCTTTATCCGGCAAACCAAGATCCAATATCAATAAATCGTAGGGCTGAGTACATAATGCGCTGTCTGCATAAGTGCCCGTCTCTGCAAGCGTGACGTCAAATCCCCAGTCGCTAAGGCTGCGTGACAATCCGTCACCCAGAACGACATCATCTTCAACCAGCAGGATTCTCATGTGCTGACATCCGGGCAGTTGTAAGGCGCATGAAAGCTTGTATGGATATGATGATAGGGTTTGGTTGTGTTCAACGGTTGGGTTTTTGAGTGGTTAAAGTAATTATTCAGGAATTTCTGTTGAGCCCTTTATAAGGCGTAACATGTGGTTAAGGTTATGGGTTATTAACGATAGTAAATAGTAGTCATTTTAATTCCTGATGAGTAAGCTGGTTCAGCTAATTCATAGGCACGCCCCGTAAGTCGCCATTTCAGGATTAGCGAATCCAGACTTGGACAGCTCGAAGCTTGCCATCCATGGCACTGGATGCCCGCATCCCTGCGAGCATGACGGACTTTTTGGGTTTAGCTGAAACAGTTGGTAATCAGGCTTTAATTTTATCTTAGTTCTTACTTATCAGATTCATGCAGGTACTCGTTATTTCGGCGTAGCTTCTGGGGGGAATTACCGGCTCCGGCAGAGCGCGAAGCGAATCCTGGTTTCATAGATCGATTGAATCTTGCCATTCATGGATCAGGATGCCCGCATCTCTGCGAGCATGACGGCAGCTTTTAAAGATGACAAAGTAGAACTAGGCCCGCATTTTTTTAGGGAAACGAGACGGTTAACAACGTGGATATAGCGCTTATTTTAGTTTTGATTTTAATCAACGGTATTTTCGCGATGTCGGAAATGTCGCTGGTGTCCTCGGGCAAGGCCAAGTTACAAAAGCTGGCCGATGAAAAACGTGCCGGTGCCGATGCAGCGTTAAAACTGCACCATGAACCCTCTCGATTTTTATCGACTGTTCAAATCGGGATTACCTCGGTGGGTATTTTGAGTGGTGTATTGGGCGAAGATGCGCTGACTGAGCCGTTGAAAGCTCAATTCGACCAATGGCCACTATTAGCGCCGTATGCCGAACCCGTGGCCTTGGTGGCAACGGTTATTTTGATCACTTATTTTTCAGTTGTGATTGGCGAACTGGTGCCTAAACGTCTGGCATTACTTAATCCTGAAGGTATTTCACTGTTTGTGGCCAGACCAATGAATGTTTTGGCGATCATTGCCAGTCCTTTGGTTTGGCTATTGTCTTCATCCAGCAGTGTATTGTTGCGTATGATGAGGGCGCACCAACCGCCGCAGACCACAGTCACCAACGAAGAAATCAAAATTCTAATGGAAATAGGTTCGGAAGCGGGGGTATTTCATGCCAGCGAAGAACATCTGGTTTCCAATGTGCTGAAACTTGATGAGCAGCGGGTTGGCGCCATCATGACCACTCGCAAGGAAATTTTTGCCATCGATTTGGCCGATGACAGCCATGAGGTAAACCGTCTTATCGCTGAATGTCCCTATTCAAGAGCTGTGATTTGCCGTGATGGATTAGACAATATCCTCGGCATTTTGAACCGTAGCGATCTACTGAAAACCCTGATGAATGGTGAACCAGCGGATATAGTCAATGCCATGCGAACACCGTTGTATGTGCCTGACTCCCTGACGCTGCCACATCTTTTGGAGTTTTTCAGGGAAAAACGCAGTGATTTCACACTGATCGTCAACGAATACGGCGACCTGGAAGGTTTGGTTACTTTGAGCGATGTTGTTAAAGCCATTGTGGGTGACATGCCCAGCACATATGACGATTTCGCTCCAGACGTAGTGCAGCGCGACGATGGCTCATGGCTGGTGGATGGGGGGGTATCTATTAAACGATTAAAATCGGTGGTCGGCATGACCGGCCAGTTTCCGGGTGAAACAACCAATTCTTTCAATACGGTGGGTGGCTTTATTTTATATGTTCTGGAAAAAATCCCTCGTGTGGCGGATAACTTCGTTTATGAGGACTGGTATTTCGAGATCGTCGATATTGATGGAACTCGAATCGATAAAGTCTTGATCACCAATAAAACCAAACCAATTGACTGACACGTTTAGCTGATAGCTTGTTTCGCAGGCACTTAAAACAACTCGACATCCATTTCATAGCCTTCATCGTCGTCTTTGCCAGCGTCAATTTCCGCCGCCAGAAACATAGCTTGCAGCTGTTGTTGTTTGGATAATAGTTCTTTCAGATTTTCCAAAACCGTCCGAAACGAACTGTTGATTTGCTCACTACTGGATATAGCCGCATGCGCATCTTCAATTGCCTTATCCACCCGATCAAGAATATATTGCTCCTGATCCTCCTCCAAGCCCATCCGTGGCAATTGGTTATCCAGATCGATCAGCATACTACGCATCACTTTAATGCCTTGCTTCTGGTTGGATTGCAGCGCCATTTTTATCTCATCCAGCAATACAGTAATTCTCTCAAAAGCCTGTTGTGTTTGATCCAGTTGGCTTCTGACTGCACATTGGGAACACAATTGGGAAATTTTAATGTCCGCCGTGGACAACATCGCTGGGAAAAAATCCTTGATCCGCCCATAGCGCTCCATGTCATCCAGGGGCATATTTTTAATCAGTAACGCTATATTTGGATAGTTGATCTGCGTCCTGCAGCCAAAGTCGAAAAACCGTTTTTCTATGGACAGCTTTTCAACCAATTCAGATTCAATCGGGCTAACCGAATTATGCGTAGAGGAATAAAAAAAATTTCCACCCGGGGTTTTTATCATCACAGTGCATGTCAAATCCATACTCTGAGTGACACAGAAAAACGCTCCGACCAACTGATCAAAATTACTGACAGTATGAGATTTTTCAATAAAGTTAATAGCTTGCCCTAAATCACTGGTACTGGAAATGGCGATGAACGCTGTTTTTCTGGCCTCGTCTACTTGTTTGGCAATCTCCTTGTGCCGCAATCGATACTGAATCAAGACATTGATCTTGGCTTTTAAATCTTCGGGTTGAAACGGCTTAACGATGTAATCATCCGCGCCGGCTTCAAATCCCAGCATACGGTCGCGCAACTCGCCACGTGCCGATAAGAATATGACAGGCACGTCAGCAATATCAGGATTGGATTTGATCCTTTCGCAGACCTCGTAGCCATTCAAACCCGGCATTTCCACGTCCAACAGGATAATCTCCGGAAGAGAATGCGCCAATTCCTCTAACGCTTGGTCACCATTGTAGGTACTGATCAAGTCGTACTCTGCAATCAATGAACGTTTGATAAAGGCGTGGGTAATTTTATCGTCGTCAACAACCAGGATTTTGTGCATGTTAAGTACTGTGTCAATTATTCAGCGAAAACCAGCAGGTAGTTTAATTGATTCCACAATGTATCAATTTAGTCAAATTCGCCCAATATTTGAACCATACGGCATTTACCGACATTTTTAATCCTAAATTCATGATTTACGAAAAACGACTATCGCTGTACCCAAAAATATAAAAATTATGCTTTACTGGCATTCAACCCCAACCCGGATTATTCTGATAACCGGTAGAACAGTTTTCCAAGGGGCTGTAGCGTTAGTTTTTTCCAGCCAAAGTTTCACTGTTATGCCCAACATTGAATTAGCCTATTGATAATAAAAAACTATCAAGCACTATTTTTGACCCGTACAAGAGGATTTATAAATGACACAACTATTACAAAAAAATCAGCAAGCGCCGTTTTTCAGAGCTGTCAATCAAGACAACAAAATGATTTATTTATCGGACTACGAGGGCGAGAAAAATGTGGTGTTGTATTTCTATCCTAAGGATGACACGCCGGGCTGCACTATAGAAGCCAATGACTTCACAGCCTTGGCAGCAGAGTTTGAAGCAATTGATACAGTGATTGTCGGTGTCAGCAAGGACGATTGCGCAAGTCATCGCGACTTTATCAGCAAATACGGTTTGAATGTACAGTTGCTGGCCGATACATCTGGCGATCTGTGTGACAGCTATGGAGTTTGGCAAGAGGTGGAGAAGGATGGGGTAAAAAAATGGAAAATCGTCCGTTCAACATTCATTATCGGTAAGGACGGTTTGTTGATCGAAGCCATGTACGGCGTTAATCATGAAGGCCATGCGCAAGCAGTACTAGAGCTATTAACAACGCCAAATCCTTAAACCACTTATCAGCATGAAGTGGGCATAACATCCCACTTCATGCTGATTCATACCCCACCAGTAGATAAATTTAGTCTTTAGTAATCACCTGCTGCCAGCCAGATAATGGTCAACAACGAGCCATTGATACGCGAGCCAGGCGCCCGGCCATAGGTCGGTAACCTGTAGCATTGCGACGCCAAGCGAATGGCAAGGCAAATAGCACCACTATTCGCCTCAAATGATCAACACATCTGACTCAAAATAGCTTTCCCTCGCGACGATTCCTTTTCTCGGACAGGCACCTAGTGAATCAAACTTAAAAGCACGCCTGCCGCCACAGCAGAACCAATCACACCGGCAACATTGGGGCCCATGGCATGCATCAATAAAAAGTTATAAGGATTACTTTCCTGACCGACCTTATTCGCTACCCGAGCCGCCATAGGCACCGCCGATACCCCTGCTGCACCGATCAAAGGGTTGATTGGTGTACTGCTAAAGCGATTCATGATTTTTGCCATGATCACACCACTGGCGGTACCAATCGAGAACGCTACAGCGCCCAGCCCCAAAATACCCAGCGTTTCCACTTTCAAAAACGCCTCAGCACTTAATTTAGAACCGACTGACAAGCCCAGAAAAATCGTGACAATATTGATTAATTCGTTCTGTGCCGTTTTACTAAGCCTATCCACCACCCCGGATGCATTCATCAGATTGCCTAAGCAAAACATGCCGATTAATGGGGCGGCCGATGGCAACAACAAGGCTGTCAATACAATCAGCATCAATGGAAACACAATCTTTTCGGTCTGGCTGACGGATCGCAACTGCTGCATTTCAATTCGACGTTCAGCTTCTGTGGTCAATGCCCGCATGATGGGCGGCTGAATCAGCGGCACCAGCGCCATATAAGAATAGGCAGCCACGGCGATGGCACCCAACAATTCCGGTGCCAGCTTGGACGCCACATAAATAGCGGTTGGCCCGTCGGCGCCACCAATGATGGCGATCGCCGCGGCCTGCTTTAAATCAAAGTTCATGCCGGGTACGGTATTTAACGCCAGCGCACCAAACAAGGTGGCAAAAATACCAAATTGAGCGGCCGCCCCTAAAAGCAAGGTTTTGGGATTCGCCAACATAGGACCAAAATCAGTCATGGCACCAACGCCCATGAAGATCAACAGTGGGAACATGCCGGATTTAATGCCGCCATACAGGTAGAAAAGAACACCACCTTCCTCTGTCATACCGGCTACGGGGATGTTACTCAAGATGGCCCCGAAACCTATGGGCAACAATAGTAGTGGTTCGAAACCTTTTTTAATGGCCAGGAACAACAACAGAAAACCCACCGCCATCATGATGGCCTGTGGCCCCGTGAAGTTATACAAGCCGGTGCTTTCCCACAACAGTGTTAAATTTTCCATGAATAATCTTTATTTATTTCAGACTGAATGACGAACGCAAGATAAAACTCTAGCATGGTTACAAGGTAACCAGCACATCGCCAACGCCGACGCTATCGCCCTGTTTAACGTTAACGGCAGTGACAATACCACCCACTTTAGCGCGAATCTCGGTTTCCATTTTCATGGCTTCCATAACCAGCACCACATCACCTTCATCGATATGTGCACCAACATTTACATTCAGTTTAAGCACCACACCCGCCAAGGGTGACACCACCACACCATGACCACTGATAATAGGTGGAGTAACCACTAAATCAGGACCGATCGGTGTTTTAGACGCTGCATGTACCGTTATGTTGGAGCCTGCAGGACCCACTGCAACGTTGTAACTACGTCCATCCACATTGACAGTATAGTTTTCTATCGGACCAGACTCAGCGGGATTGGTAACCACTGCCGTCGCTGCATGTGCTGCATCAGGATTTGGCGCGGGTTCAAAAGCAGCCGGATTGCCACGGTTTTGCAAAAACTTCCAACCCACTTGTGCAAACATGCCGTCAATCAAAGCATCCTCTTCAATAAATTCTGACAGCTTGATACTGTCTTCCTTGGCTTTGCGTTGCACTTCGTCAATTAATTTATGCATCTCGGGTTCGATCAAATCGGCCGGACGACAGGTAATCGGTTCGGCTCCATTCAGCACTCTGGCCTGTAGCTCTTTATTGACAGGCGCCGGTGCTGCACCGTATTCACCTTTTAAAACACCGGCAGTTTCCTTGCTGATGGTTTTGTAACGTTCTCCGGCCATCACATTAAGCACCGCTTGGGTACCTACAATCTGTGAGGTGGGCGTTACCAAAGGGATAAAACCCAAATCTTCACGCACCCTTGGAATTTCCAGCAATACCTCATCAAATTTGTCAGCAGCGCCCTGCTCTTTAAGCTGGCTTTCCATGTTGGTCAACATACCACCCGGCACTTGCGACACCAGAATTCGGCCATCGACACCTTTCAGGCTGCCTTCAAACTGGGCATATTTTTTCCGTACTTCACGGAAATAAGCCGCAATTTTTTCCAGCTTCATCAAATCCAGACCGGTATCGGTTGGCTGGCCTTGTAAGCTGGCTACAATGGTTTCTGTAGGACTGTGACCATAGGTCATGCTCAAGGATGAAATGGCGGTATCCGCGTTATCCAGACCGGCTTCTATGGCTTTGATATAGGTACCAACGCTCAAACCGGTAGTCGCATGGCATTGCATATGGATGGGAATGGCAACCGTTTTTTTCAGTTTGCTGATTAATTCGTATGCATCGTAGGGCGTCAACAAGCCGGCCATATCTTTGATACAAATCGAATGTGCACCCATGTCTTCGATAATACGGCCCTGCTCAACCCACTTGGCGATGGTATGTACCGGACTGGTGGTATACGAAATAGTGCCTTGCGCATGGGCATCGGTGTTCAACACCGCTTTGACAGCACGTTCGATATTACGCATATCGTTCATCGCATCAAAGATACGAAACACATCGATACCGTTGATCACGCAACGCTCGACAAATTTATCCACCACATCATCGGCATAATGCCGATACCCCAAAATATTCTGACCTCGAAACAGCATTTGCTGGCGGGTATTGGGCATGGCTTTTTTC
Source organism: Methylomonas sp. (assembly GCA_002928965.1). GTDB lineage: Bacteria > Pseudomonadota > Gammaproteobacteria > Methylococcales > Methylomonadaceae > Methylomonas. Next base: position 257,821 of record PERU01000001.1, on the reverse strand, counting down.
AGTAACCGTAAACGTTCCCAAGGATCTTCGCCCAGATAACGAATACAGGCATCAAAGGTTGCCCCGCCCCAGGACTCCATCGACCAATAGCCGATTTGATCAAGCTGTTCGCAAATCGGTAACATATCTTCGATGCGTAAACGTGTTGCCAGTATCGATTGATGAGCGTCGCGCAAAACGACTTCTGTTATTCCTAAAGGTTTTTTTACCTTTACCACGCTAATTTCTCCTTAACTGCCTTTGGGGCAGGTTTGTTGCACCTTGTGGGTAAACGACAGGCTTTGATTGGGTTATTTCAGGCAGATTTGAATTAATCTTGCTTTGAATGTTTTTTGCGGTATTGATGAACTGCTGCGCTGATGGCGGCAATGGTCCCTAAATCCTGTCCGTGATGCGTTCCGGCATGTTGATTGACGGACGTATCGGGAAAATAACGCAACACCAAAGCTGACATGGATTTGATGGCAATAATCAGCATCGCCAAAAATGCGTAAACTATGCCCATTCCAATCAGCATCAGTTCAACCCCGGACGACATCAGTTCATTCATATTGATCTAACCGTATATTATTGATTTGAACTCATTATCACCAAAAGCTAAACATTAAACAATCTTACAAGACTGGAGCAATAGATAACCCCAAGATTTGATTGGCGATTTGCCGTCAATATTATCTAAAATGAGGCGCACGTCCATTTCCCCCCTAGCAATTTGATCGTTATTTAACTCAGTTACGCCTATGCCAAAAAATCAAGATCCTTACGATGTACTCTGCATCGGACACGCCAGTTATGATCTGGTGTTTTCTGTCCCTTATCATCCCAGCCAGGATGAAAAAATGGTTGCCGATAATTTTCTGGGTTGTGGTGGTGGTCCAGCAGCCAATGCGGCTGTAACAGCGGCACGCTTGGGTTTTAAAGCCGCTTTTGCCGGTTATCTTGGCAACGATGCATGGGGTGACAGCCATTACACCGAGCTACAAAACCAAGGCATAGAGCTCAAATTGATCGTGCGCGGAAACTGGCCTACACCCTTGTCGACCATTCTGGTCAAACCGGATGGTAAACGCGCGCTGATTAATTACAAAGGCAACACCCAGGCATTAGCCGCTGATGCGATGGATTTTGCGGACATATCACCCAAGACGGTTTTATTCGATGGTCACGAACCACATATTTCGCTGGCTTTACTAGCACAACTTGACGCAAAAACGCCAACCATCCTGGATGCAGGTTCATTGCACCCTGGCACTCAGTTGTTAATGGACAAAGTCAGCCATCTGGTTTGTTCGGAAAAATTTGCCCTCCAATATGCCGGTGATGTGCAAAAAGCATTGGCGGAGCTAGCCGCTTTGGCGCCCAATGTGGTTATTACTTTGGGAGAATACGGTTTAATCTGGCAACGCGGGAATGAAACCGGTCAGCTTCCAGCACCTTCGGTGATTGCCATTGACACCACCGGCGCAGGTGATGCGTTTCATGGTGCATTTGCTGTTGCAATGGCCGCCAACATGGATTGGCTTGAGGTGCTCCGCTACGCCAGCGTGGCAGGCGCCTTATGTTGTACAAAAAATGGCGCTCGCCCCGGCTTACCTTATAAACACGAATTGAATACACTGCTAGCGAGTTGGCAATAAATCGAACATAGACTAAACCCAAAAGCGATAAAGTTATTCGGGTTGAACTTATCGAGACACGCTAATCGGTTAGTTCTAACACATTCGTTTTAGTGCTGCGCTATACAAGCTTCGAAAGCACCTGCCCCGGTCAATACCACTAAGTTGTTAGCTGTATCCAAAGCAGACGAAACTAACCACCCAACACAAACCCGGCAATTCCTGAAAGCCTATTTTAACGGGCTAGTTTTTGCTGTTCTTTGTGGGTTTTTGTTTTTGAGTGCGGCAAAATTGCGACAAGGCATAAAAAAAGGACTAGCGAATTAACGCAAGTCCTTGTTTTAAATGGTGGCGACACCGGGAATTGAACCTGGAACCTCGGGGTTATGAATCCCGCGCTCTAACCGATTGAGCTATATCGCCACAAAGCTAATCAAAGATGGGCATTATAAAAAGTGAATGGCTTACTGTCAAACATTAAACCTAAAATGCATCACATCACCATCTTGAACTTTATATTCTTTACCTTCAAGACGCCATTTTCCTGCATCTTTTGCACCTTGCTCACCTTTATAAGCTATAAAATCTTCATAGGCGATTACTTCTGCGCGAATAAAGCCCTTTTCAAAATCCGTGTGAATAACGCCAGCTGCTTGAGGGGCTGACGCATTAACGGGTATGGTCCAAGCCCTAACCTCTTTTACACCGGCAGTAAAATAGGTAGATAGATTTAACAGTTCATATCCTGCCCTAACAACACGGTTCAAACCTGGCTCTTCCAAGCCTAAATCTTCAAGAAACTCTTGTTTTTCAGCCTCTTCCAGCTGAACAATCTCGGCTTCTATTGCCGCACAAACCGACACTACTTTAGACCCTTCATTCTCAGCATAGGCTCGCACTTTGTCCAGCATGGGATTATTTTCAAATCCATCATCCTGAACATTTGCAACATAAAGCGTAGGTTTAAGCGTTATAAGGCAAAGCTCTTTAATGAGTTTTGTCTCATCTTCAGACAAACCCAATGTTCTGACCAGCTCGCCGGCATTGAGATGCTCAAGTACTCGCTCAAGCACGTCTTTTCTAGCCAATTCATCTTTGTTTCCAGATTTTGATGCTTTTGAGCTTTTTTGCAGGGCTTTTTCTACCGAGGCCATGTCTGCCAACGCCAACTCTGTATTAATAACCTCAATATCGCTGACAGGATCAACTTTGCCGGCAACATGAATAACGTTGTCATCTACAAAACATCGCACAACATGCACGATTGCATCAGTTTCACGGATATTCCCTAAAAACTGATTACCCAAACCTTCACCTTTTGATGCGCCCGCAACCAAGCCAGCAATATCTACAAATTCAATGGTTGTTGGTAACACTCTTTCTGGTTTGACGATTTCAGCCAGTTTGTCCATTCGTGGATCTGGCACGGGCACCACGCCTACATTCGGATCAATAGTACAAAATGGGTAATTTTCGGCTGCAATCTTAGCTTTTGTTAACGCATTGAATAATGTCGATTTACCCACGTTAGGCAAACCCACAATTCCACAATATAGTGCCATATTAAATTTTCTTTAAAGTATAGAGAGATAAAACCTGTGTTAATCAGGTACAAAATGGGCGGGATTATACTAGGGCGGGGTCTAATGTCTAGCGAAGACATCCCTGACACCATAATTTGGGGTCAGGGATTTGATGATGTTTAAAACATTCCGGATATCGACCGCACCAGACCAGCAGTCAAGCTCGGTGCCGCTTCGTTGTATTCAAGATTAGCTTGATTTGCAGTACTGACGATACGAGTGCGATATTTTTTTCTATCACTAACTTCCGAAGATGTTTGTCTTCTGGAGCCACCAATGCCTTGCTTGGCATCTTGCTCGCTATCTTGCCTGACTATCACACCCTCTTTAGCTTTTTCGGCGATTTCTATATCAGTAACGACCATGAAAGTCACATCTTTTACAGCTGCATCCGCAATGGTTTCAACCGCGCTACCCACGACAACGCCAGCCAGACCACCAATTCCAGCGCCTGACCAACCACCTAAACCACCGCCAATTGCTGCACCAGCAGCAGCACCAGCCAAGGAGCCACCGTAACCAGAATGCAGAGCAGATTCAGCAGCAGTCGGACTTGCCTTGTCTACACTAAGTACGTTGGCACGCAACCAATAATGTGCAGCATCAGGATCAGTGGAAATGATATAGCCTTTGGATTGTAGCGACTGTTTAATAGGCAACAAGATGTCGAAGTTAGTCTTGTCAGAGGTATTACGTACATCCAGATAAATTTGTCTTTTGTCCGGCCCAACGGGGTCCAGGAAAATGGTGTCACTCATCTTGGTCTGCACATCCAAGTCTTTTTTTGCTATGGAGGTATGCACTGCAGCGCACCCGGCCAACAAGGAAACTACTGTCATAGAACCCACAAAGTTAATCAATTTTGTCCGAAAAACCGACATGTATATCTCCAAAATTAATGTCAAAAGATTTTTTAAAATTTATATTAATATGGCCAATTGTAACCATAATAACTATTAAAATACCTGCAATCCCTATAATCATTCCAGGAATAACGTCTTAAATCGCCACAAGTATAGCCTCGGCGCCAATATTTACTAGGCTCTGATTTTGGCGGTAGACCTCTTTTGGTTGCATCTTCGATGTAAGATTTTAAATTTGCTTCACTCTCAACACTGAATGCCTTATCCAATACTTGTTCATTCAACCGTTTTTGTATTTCAGCACGCTCATCAGCTGAAACCAAAGTAGAAAAAACCATCAGAAAGCATAGCAATAAAAAACTTATAATTTTTTTAAAAAAAACCATCAGATAACTCCTAATAATCTTAACCAATCTTATATAAAACTATTTTAAATATTATTTATTGGTACACTTTTCAAATACTTCTACTCTATCACGCCCATTGGCTTTTGCTTGATATAATGCCGTATCAGCAAAGTTAATAATTTGATCTATATCGAATTTTTGATCATTTGAATCTTCCCGATTGGCAACGCAATACAAACCAATACTCATGGTTAACTCCACGTCATAACCGGCATTGTGTATCTTTAAGCTTTTAATGTTTCGTCTAATTCTCTCTGCAAAGTTTTTTCCGTTATCACAACTGGTATTAACAAAAATAATGACAAATTCTTCCCCTCCAAAGCGCACTAAGATATCAGTGCTTCTGACCTGATTTTTAAGGGAATCCGCCACAGCAACTAATACTTCGTCACCAAAGGCGTGACCAAATTGATCATTAATCAATTTAAAATGATCAATATCCATCATCAATAAACAAAATGGATAACGATACCGGCTCTGCTGGGCTAAGGCAATCTCCACTTGTTCGTAAAAGTAACGCCTGTTATGTAATCCAGTCAACTGATCCTGCATGGACATGTTTACATAATAGTCTTTCAATCGTTGCGTCTCTTCTACCAAACGTTCTAGTTCAGAAGTTCGGGAGACAATCTGTACTTCCATTTGCTGAAATAATCTGCGATTAGTGATTAACTGACCTAATATATTGCTAAAAACCTGAAGTAATCGCACATGCCAAATAGTAAAATAATTGGGCTGTGGATGGGATACATTTAATACGCCGATTAACTCTTTATGCAAGGTAAACACCGGCGTACAAATGACCGAACCTGGCATATAAATTAAATCATTTCGTCCTTGCGTAAAGCGCTCATCTTCATGACAATTGCTGCAGTGCTGCATTTCGCCTGTAGCTGCGGCGGTGCCGATAATACCTTCACCAAGACGAAAATACATGGGTATATGAGATAAGGACCCTGATAGATCAGCTTGCTCATCAATACTGATGCCAGTTACGTTATGCAATATATTGTTGTCATCAACAATAAAAAAAGAACATTTTTCAATATCCTGATTAGATAGTAAACACGACAAGGCTAGCCGGATAACAGTCTTTTCATCGGCCATTTCACAACTGATTTCGGATAACGATTTGACTGCTGACAATGCATTAACAAGATCAACAATTAAATCCTGAACATCTGTTCCATCCCATTCATGACCCAGATTAAGTAGCATATTTTCGTTCATCAATTTCTCATTTCAGACGCCAACCTTTGAATATTTTCCTTGTGCTCCAGCAGCCCATTAAAAACCATAGAAACCGCTTCAGCCGTCAGATTCGCCTGCTCAGCTATTTGCGAAATCCTGTCTTGGTCAAAGTCTTCATAAAGAATTAAGTTACAAATTTGCTGGCTGGCATGCATGCAGCGATAAAGATCAGACTTTATCACCGCTACATCATCACTTTCAAAGTCCTGTAATGCAGTTTGATACATTTCCGGCACTTGCCATTTTTTTAGAAGCATATAGCCCATTTGATAATGCGTCAAACCGATGCCCTCCAGAATTTCCGTTTCGATCTGCAGAAAATTTTTCGACTCGTTCAATAAAATGTCATCGAGTTCATTGGGGAAAATATAAGCCATCACTAACAAGCCGATATTCAGCAATAATCCATTGGTATAGGCGTTAGCTGCTGATAAACCTTGCCAATTGCCCCTATCAGCCAGTTTTTGCGCAGCAACAGCTGTCATTAGTGAATACGTCCAAAAAGATAGACTATCGAAACCTTTACACTGTTTGGGATCTAACTGTACATTCAGCAAGACACCAAGCGTAAGACTTCTCACCAGCTGCAGACCCAGGACCCGAACAACTGCAGTTTCCAGGTCGTCAATTTGGCGTATTTGTCCAAAAAAAGCTGAATTGGCCAAGCCTAACAAGCGAGCCACCAAGCCGGGTGATAATGAAATTACATTGACAAGTTTTCTAATTTCAATATCCGGATCGTTAATCGCTTCTAGAATTTTGACACTGGCTTCTGGCAAAGCAGGCAGATTCTTAATCTGATTAATCTGTAATTGCACTGATTGACTAATGCTGCCTATCATCGGTTTTGCTCATGTCCGGAAAGTTTAAGTCTTACGATAAGCCGACGAAAATCATCTTTGCTTAACGAGTCTTTCATAACCAGCAAAGCACTGGCCGGTTGATTTTGCGCCTGAAAATGCAAAAAAATCACAAAGGGTGTGACAACGGTAGTGTCTAAAATTTTTACTTTCCTGTAATCATTGTGTCCGAAAGCCATTTCCCATCCTGAAAAATGAGTGAATCTCAACTGAAAACTGTTGTGATGCCATCGCCTATTTGCAATCAGTCTCAACATGATAATCAAACAAACCAAAGCCACTTTGTAGCCCGGTATCAATGAACTCAGACTGCAGGCCAATATCGCTAAAAGATGTAAAAGGTCAAACAGCTTTTCATGTTGATGGGATGGTTTGATTTCAAAATTCTGGGATAGCGATAAATTTTGTACCATTTAGGGATAAATTTTCAATTAACCTAAGTGTAGAATAGATTTTATACGCCAAATACTCAACCTTCGCTGCCATTCATGTCAATGTGTCTTCAAACCCCACTTTCAAACGTTGTTTATCATTTAGCCCATCTGGCAATAATTGAGGTATCCGGGGAAGATACCATTCAATTTTTGCAAGGACAGTTAACCTGTAATATCAATGATATTTCAGAAAGCAAGGCCAGTATTGCTGCTTTTTGTAACGCCAAAGGCCGAGTAATCAGTACACTCATAGTTGCAAAAACCCCAATAGGCTTCTGGTTGATATTACCCGAAAGCTTAGCGGAGACAGTGCGTAAAAAGTTGCAGATGTATGTACTACGTTCCAAAGTTACACTCTGCATCTCTGCAGATTTAAGTTTGTTTGGCATGTCTGGAACTGAAGTCGATCCACCGATAGTTTTGCCTGATCAGAGCTTTGATTGCCTTCATAGGCAAAACTTGACGTGGATTAGATTGCCTTCTGAACAACCCCGCTTCCTGTGTATAGTAAATTTAAACGCTGGCGACCCCCCGTTTTTTAATGATGCTCCGGATGACAGCCTGGGAACATGGCGCTATCAAGACATATCCAGTGGCTTCCCGTGGTTTGACATCGCCCAATCCGAACACTACATTCCACAAATGCTTAATATCGACCAACTGGGCGGCATCAGTTTTAATAAGGGGTGTTATACCGGCCAGGAAATCGTCGCTCGCACCCATTATCTCGGCAAATCAAAACGCCAGCTTTACTTGGCAGAATGCCATGTCAATCTACCTACCCATGCTGAATTGACGGTGCTAGATGCGGAAAAACAAACGAAATGTGGAGACATTGTAGCTATGCAGGGCTTAGACCAAAATACCCGCATGCTGATAGTGCTACAAACTATTGATGACAGTTTAAAAACCCTTATACTGGATAATCATGACCACACCCCAATCAACTTAATCGCTTTTCAATAGCCGGAAAGAGCAAGCATGCAATTTAAATCTGTTCAAGACTTCCTGGTTCACGTCCAAACCGAATTAGAAGCTAACCGACTGATACTCCCTACGTTGCCCGACATTGCATTGAAGGTGAGAGATTCCGTTTCCAAAGGCGATGCTTCTGCCGCTGAATTGGCTGATATGATTGTCACAGACCCTGCTTTGTCTGCCCGCTTGATTCAGGTTGCCAATAGCCCACTTTACCGGGGTGCCAATGAAATCAAAAACATTCAGATGGCAGTAACACGACTGGGTAACAGCACCATCCGAACTTTGATCACCAGCCTGGTGATGCAACAGATGTTCAAACCGACGACAGCAACCTTAGAACACTATTTTCGGACTATTTGGGAACAAGGGGTCAACGTTTCTGCAATCAGCCGAGCTTTGGCTGCTTTTGTGCCACAACTCAATCCCGATGAAGCCATGTTGGCCGGCTTGATTCATCAAATCGGCAAACTACCGATCTTAACCCTGGTCGAAAAAATACCTGAGTTCAAAGACAGCCCATCAAGACTGGAAAAACTCCTGGAAAAAGCACATCCTCACGTCGGCAAACTGATCATGGAAACCTGGAATTTTCCGAAAGAGTTGAAACTGGTTGCATCCGAATATGTCGATTTTCAACGCGAACACGATGGCCCTGCCGATTATGTCGATCTTGTACAGGTTGCTTTTTTACAAAGCATAGCCGGTACAGACCATCCTGCTTGCCGTGTCGACTGGGCTACTGTACCTGCCTTTGCCAAACTGGGATTACAAGCCGATGCTGAAATCCTGGAAATTGAAGGTGTTTCGGAAGAAATTGAACTCGCTCAATCCATGTTTTTATAATCGTCATGATAGATCCACAAGCCGCTACTCGTTTTCGTCGTTTAGGCACCCTGACCATTTTTGCGGTTTACCTTGTGATCCTGGCCGGTGGCATTGTTCGCGCATCAGGAGCCGGCATGGGCTGCCCTGACTGGCCAACCTGTTTTGGTCAATGGGTACCACCCACCGACGAATCGCAATTACCAGCCAATTATCACGAAATCTATGCCCACGGCTATGAAAACACCACCTTTAATCCTGTTAAAACCTGGACGGAATATGCAAATCGACTCGTTGGAGTCTCTATTGGCTTTCTGATATTCCTGACCGCTTGGTCATCCCGTATTTATTTGAAAGCAGATAAGCCTACTTTTTATCTGGCTGTATTGGCTTTTTTGCTAGTCGGTTTTCAAGGATGGCTGGGGTCGGCTGTGGTAGCAAGCAATTTAAAGCCATTAATGATTACCCTGCACATGTTGTTAGCCCTATTCATTGTGGCCTTACTGATTTACGCCATCAGTCGCTCACAGAAACCGCTATTGTCAACCATCAATGCCGACTGGGTCAGTCCACGGTTTAGACTGGTACTCAAAATCGCCATAACCATGACACTGATACAAGTCGCCATGGGTACACAAGTGCGTGAAGCTGTGGATTTTATCGCGCATGAACATAGCTATATTGATCGCGAATACTGGAGAGATAGCTTCCCGATTATTTTTTACGTACATCGCTCCTTTTCATCGCTGATTTTGTTTACCAATTTATGGCTGATTTGGACAATTCATAAACACGTTGAAAAAAACAGTTTGTTGTTAAAAGTAGCTTACCTATTGATCGGTTTAATCGTGACGGCCATTTTGGCTGGAGTAAGCCTTGATAGACTCGGCTTTCCGGCCGTTTCGCAACCAATCCATTTGCTGATGGCTAATTTAATATTTGGTACACAATTTTTTCTGTTTATTTGTTTACATTACGCCAACCGCCAAACTCACCCTTAACCGCTTAGTTTTATTCAGATTATCAATCAGTTAAGCACTGAACCGTTGACTTGCGGTACAATGCCCACTGTGTTTGCGCCCTGCAGACCGATCTCTTTATTCTCTACAGGTATTTTTAATGTCAGAAACCCCCGTCATCACGCCTTCTTTCAAAGATTTAGCTTTATCCGAACCGGTTTTAAACGCGCTGCAAACAATTGGTTACGAGACACCCTCCCCGATTCAAGCGCAAATAATTCCTTTCGTGATGGCTGGCCGCGATGTACTCGGACAAGCTCAGACCGGTACCGGCAAAACAGCTGCGTTTGCCCTGCCGGTATTGACCAAAATCGACATTAAGCAAAAAGACCCGCAGGTACTGGTGCTGGCACCAACCCGCGAGTTGGCGATTCAGGTAGCGGAAGCCTTCCAAAGTTACGCTGCTCACATCAAAGGCTTTCATGTATTGCCCATTTACGGCGGCCAGGATTACAACGTACAGCTGCGCCAACTAAGTCGAGGCGCGCATGTGGTAGTCGGTACACCAGGCCGTGTGATGGACCACATGCGTCGAGGCACTTTAAAGCTGGATCAACTTAAAACCCTGATTTTGGACGAAGCCGATGAAATGCTGCGAATGGGCTTCATCGACGATGTGGAATGGATTTTGGAACAAACGCCATCCACCAGACAAACTGCACTGTTCTCGGCCACCATGCCGACGGAAATTCGCAAGATTGCTCAAAAATATCTGAATAATCCGGAACAAATCACCATTAAAGTCAAAACCACGACCGCTGCCAATATTCGTCAGCGTTACTGGTTTGTCAGCGGTTTACACAAAATGGATGCCCTTACCCGCATCCTGGAAGCCGAAAATTTCGATGGCATGATTATTTTTGTTAGAACCAAAACCGCCACTATTGAAGTTGCCGAGAAACTGGAAGCCCGCGGCTTTTCTGCCTCTGCTATCAATGGCGATATGTCTCAAGCTTTACGCGAACGCGCCATCGACAATCTGAAAAGCGGCAAATTGGACATATTGATTGCCACTGATGTTGCCGCCCGTGGCCTGGATGTCGACCGCATCACGCATGTCGTCAATTACGACATTCCTTATGACACCGAATCGTATGTACATCGCATCGGTCGAACTGGACGCGCTGGCCGAACCGGCGATGCGATTTTATTTGTTTCACCGCGCGAGAAACGATTGCTCGCCAATATTGAACAAGCCACCAAACAAAAAGTCGAGGAAATGCAATTACCTTCGACCGAATTCATCAACAATGCCCGTGTCAATCGCTTCAAACAACGCATCACCGACACCTTGGCTGCGGAAGAACTAAGTTTTTATAATCAACTGATCAATCAATATCAGGTTGAACACGATGTACCCGCCATCGATATTGCGTCTGCACTGGCCAAATTGCTGCAAGGTGACACGCCGTTGTTGATGAAAGATGCCGCCAGAAAGCCACGTAAAGATGCTGATGAAAAATCGCGCGGTAAAGATAATGACCGAGCTGATCGAAGCCCAAAACGTGAACGAGGCAGATCTGGATCGGTAGAAATGGAATTGTTCCGCATTGAAGTCGGTCATAGTGATGGGGTTAAGCCCGGTAATATTGTCGGTGCCATTGCCAATGAAACCGGCATTGATGGCGACCACATTGCCCGCATCAAAATCGAAGAGCATTACAGCACGGTCGAACTACCTGCAGGCATGCCGAAAGACTTATTCCAGGCATTAAAAAAAGTCAGGGTCGCTGGCAAAGCAATCAATATTTCTAAATTTGACCCAAGTTTGGTTAAAAAAGACAAAAGTAAAAAGCGGGTTGGTTCAACATCAAAACGCGGCAAAAACAAAGAAGAATAAGTGCTAAATCAGAAACGCATGCCAAGCCATGCGTTTCTGAGCCATTCAGCAAACCAATAACAAACAGCGTCAGCTTTCAAAAAGTAACTCTCTCAAACTACGCTGCCGCAAAAAATCGACTCGATGCCGAGCCAAATCATGCAAAAGCTGTTGAGTTAGTTTCCCCGCATTGATCCGTTCGGCATTTAAGCTGGAATGGTCGCCAGCAGACCGGATGGCCTGCACTACTGCACTCAGTAAAATAGCATCGGTATCTTGAGCCAGAACAAATCCAGCATCATCCTCCAGTGTCATCAATAAACCATCATGCTGCAATGCATGTAAAACCTCGACTACAGCCTCCCAAGGCATATTGACGCTATCCGCCAACTGCTGCAGCGTCCACGCCTCTCCGCCTTTTACATGACGCTGACCAATCAATACCATTAATATAATGGCCAAGTTTTCCTGGCATTCAATACTTAAATGCGGACGACGCTTGGCAAAACACAGATAATTGGGGTACTGCAAGTGAAAAACGATAACGCTACCCATCAGCAACACCAACCAACTGAGATATAACCAAATCATCGCCAGTAATAGTGCCGCGAAACCTGAGTAAATTGCACTGTAATGTGACGAACCGGCAATAAATTGCGCAAACAAAACTCCGGTTGATTTCCAAAGCAATCCGGCCACTGCACCCCCTGCCAAAGCAGGTAACGGCTTAATTTTGCTGTTTGGGATAAATGCATAGGCAAAACTGAATGCGGCAATGATCAATACATATGGCAAGAGCAAAACGATACTGTAATAGACTGTGCCAAATGGCTCCAAACGCATCAAGCTTTTAACAAAATCGGAATTACTCATGGATGCAGTGATACCGATGGCGGAAAACAAAAGCACCGGTCCAATTAATATCACACTCAGATAATCAGTAAATCGTCGGTATAGCGAACGAGGTTTACTAACGCGCCAGATATGATTAAAGCAATCCTCAATTTGAGCTAACAACGATATGGCGGTGTAAAACAACATAATAAAACCAACAAACCCCAACACGCCAACTTTTATGTTTTCAACAAAAAATATTAGGTTAGCCACAATTTCTTTGCCGTTATTACCTAACGGAGCAAGTAACTCCAGCAGTAACGGCTCGATCTGGTTATGCACACCAAAGCCTTTGAGAATTGAAAAACTCACTGCCAGTAAAGGTGCAAGCGAAAGCAAGCTGATATACACCAAACTCATGGCACGTAAGCGCAAGCCACCTTCTTGATACTCACGAAATATTGCTATCGACAATCGCTTTATAAAGTCAATGACTGCCGCTAAAACATTAGCCGCTATTTTCTGGGAAGTCAGTTTGGGAACCTGTACTTGCAAAATATACTCCGCTAAATTTTTTAACAAGAAAACATATTAGAGGATGTTTTTGATAGTCAGTGCAATATCGTTAGCAGCAACCCTGCTAAAGTCGGAGATTAAAAATGGATATTACATACAGTATGGAAAAGCAGGGACGACAGCATTGTCGCCCCTGTCGTTCAGTTGCCGTTCAAAATAAACGAAAAGTACAATTTAAATTTAAACGCAAGCTATAAACAGTTTTTACTAGCAATTAAACCTGAGAGGATTAACGTCTAAAATATTGCGCCCAATCGAAAGGGTTAAGATGTTTAATGAATATTAAATCTCAAATTCTGAACGATCACGCCCTGCAGCTGTTAAATCCTGCATCCATTTAGGAGCAAGACCTCTTCCGGTCCAGGTTTGGGATGCATCGGCAGGATTGCGATATTTAGCAGCGACTTTACCTATTTTCCTGTCAGCTCTTTTATCGCCTTCGCTTATTTCGACATTCACACCAATTGAAGCGGCTAATTCTTTTATCTTTGCGATCACTTCCTTGCGTTTACTGGATTGCTTTTCTTTCAAAGCTTTCTCAGCATTCTCAATAAGCGCTTGTATTTCTGTCTCAGAGAGATTATTAAAGTCAGTCATTTTTTTCCTCGTTAAATCAAAAAAAGCAATTTAATTGTAACTTTAATTAAATTAATAATAAACACTTATTTATTGATTTACAGAGTAATTAATCTCACTTAACGACTTACCATTCTTATCAACAAGCAACACTTGCCAATCCCCTATGTCTTTAGATGTGAATTTTTTACTGGAGATAAGCGTGGCATGATCTTTTTTGACTTCAAATTGCTTTTTAAAAATCAATTGTCCATTTTTATACCAGCGGTGGAATAAAATACTTGATTTAGGGTTTTTAATCTGGCTGAAATAAAACAATTCCAGGATTTGATTTTGAACAATCGACACAGGTAAATTGACTGCTTCGCCGGGCTCATTTTTTTTAGGCTCTGTTGTTAGAGCAGCCCTTACAACCTGCCTATCGTAAATGATGGCTGCGGGACGTTTGACAATCAAGGGTTTCTTGGTATCAATTTGAGTTTGAGAGGCCTCGGATTTATCAACAACCCGCTCTGATGCTACTTGATGAACAGCCGCAGCGTCGTCCCCGGTATTACCATTTATAATCAGCGTGGGTTTCAGAGTTTTTTCATCGTCGTTTTCAGGGTAAATCCATAGTACGAACAACGCTACTAGCAGTAACAATATGGCGACCGCAGAGTAAATTCTGCGCACATGCCAGACGGTGACCATTTTAGGGTCAATTAGTTCCTTTCTTTGTTTATCTTTATCATAATTAATTTTAATAACAACCCGATTATCCGCCATGCAATTTCTCATCCTTTTATGACTTAGGGAGCAACTCTGGCTTAATAGCTATGAGTGCATGTGTTTACTGTATTTTTCACTTGATAATATACCATTTTCGCTCTACCATAAAGAGCATCACTTGCTGAAAAACCAGGATGTTGTATGAGCAATCTGCGAAAACTGTTTGAAGAAACCTCGGCATACTATGGCGGTAACGCTCATTACATCGAGTATCTATACGAGTTGTATTTAAGCGACCCTGCAACGGTATCCGAGAATTGGCGACAACATTTCGATAATATTCACTGCGGCTCTACGGATGACACGCCTCACAGTGTCATTATCGATCGCTTCGAAAAGCTGGCCATTTCCGAACCCGGTAAACTGGCCAAAATGCAGGGCTTTACCGAGCAAAGCGTCAAAAAACAATCAGCCGTAGCGCGACTGATCAATCACTACCGTGTAAAAGGCCATCAGATTGCCAAAAACAATCCACTCGGTAATACACGCGCAACGCCATCAGATCTTGAACCCATTTACTACGGCCTGACTGATGCCGATATGAAAACTGTATTTGATACCGGTGGCCTATGCGGTATCGACAGACTGCCATTACACGCCATCATCAGTACACTGGAAGAGATTTATTGCGGCAGTATCGGTAGCGAGTTCATGCACATCGTCGATGCCGAATCTAAAAACTGGATCAGAAGCAAGCTGGAAGGAGCAAAACCGGACTACACCAGCCACCCTGAAAAACGGATTGGTCTGCTCAAACTGCTTACCGCCGCTGAAGGCCTGGAAAAATATCTGCACCGTAAATATGTCGGCCAGAAGCGTTTTTCGCTGGAAGGAGGCGAATCCTTAATTCCGATTCTTGACGAACTGATTCAACGCGCCGGTGAAAACAAGGTTAGGGAAATTGTACTTGGCATGGCCCATCGTGGCCGACTAAATGTGCTTGTCAACATTTTGGGCAAAAGTCCCGCAGCACTTTTTGGCGAGTTTGAAGGCACACATACGTCCTCGCCCGGCGTTTTAACCGGTGACGTCAAATATCACATGGGATTTTCTTCCAACATTGCCACGCCTGGGGGACCGATTCACCTGACCCTCGCTTTCAACCCATCTCATTTAGAGATCATTAATCCTGTGGTGGAAGGCTCTGTCAAAGCCAGACAGGACAGACACGGCATAGGTGGATCAAACGTTATTATTCCGGTGCTCATTCATGGCGATGCGGCTTTTGCCGGCCAAGGCATTATCATGGAAACGCTCAATATGTCGGAAACCCGCGCATTTCATACTGGCGGTACGGTGCACATCGTCATCAACAATCAGATTGGCTTTACCACCAGCAACCCTTTCGACGCCCGCTCCACACTTTATTGCACCGATGTCGCCAACATGATTCAGGCACCGGTGTTTCATGTCAACGGCGATGATCCTGAAGCTGTAGCATTCATCACTCAACTAGCACTGGATTACCGTACAAATTTTCATAAAGACGTAGTGATTGATTTGATTTGCTATCGTCGCCTTGGTCATAACGAAGCGGATGAGCCGGCAGCGACTCAACCGATGATGTATCAAAAGATACGCAGTCTACCCTCTACTCGGCAGTTGTATGCCCAAACATTGATTAATGAAGGTGTGCTTAGCCCGGAAGCCGTGCTAAACATGGAGGAAGACTACTACCAAAAACTCAGCGAAGGCCAAGTGGTTTCCCGGCCAATTGTAGTCAATGATAATTACTCCTACTCAGCACGCTGGGAAAGATACTTGAATAAAGAATGGGATCAACCTGCAGACACATCCGTTCCTGTAGAGAGCATTCAGTTTTGTAACCAACGCTTACAGGATTTACCGGCCGGTTTTGAATTACATCCTCGTGTCATCAAAGTCCTGGAAGATCGCAATAAGATGGCAAATGGCGAAATACCGATGGATTGGGGCTTTGCTGAAAATATGGCTTACGCCACTTTGTTAACCGAAGGCTATCCTGTCAGATTAACGGGTCAAGACGTGGGACGCGGCACGTTCTCGCATCGTCATGCCATTCTGTTGAATCAAGCAAACGGCGACAACTATATCCCGCTCAAGCACCTGACAGCCAATCAGGGGCGTGTGCAAATTTTCAATTCTCTACTTTCTGAAGCCGGTGTTCTCGGTTTTGAATACGGATACAGTTCGACAGTCCCGGATAAACTGGTCATTTGGGAAGCTCAATTCGGTGATTTTGCCAACGGCGCCCAAGTGGTAATTGATCAATTTATCAGCTCGGGCGAAACCAAATGGGGCAAACTCAGCGGCTTGGTCATGCTTCTTCCTCATGGCTTTGAAGGCCAGGGGCCTGAACATTCATCTGCCCGATTGGAACGCTACCTACAGCTTTGCGCCGATCAGAATATCCAAGTTTGTTACCCCACCACGCCGGCACAAATTTTTCATCTGCTGCGCAGACAATTAATTCGGCATTTTCGTAAACCACTGGTGGTGATGAGCCCTAAAAGCCTGCTCAGACATAAAATGGCGGTTTCCCATTTAAAAGAACTAACAGATGGCAGCTTCATGCCTGTGATTGGGGAAACCGATGATATTGACCCCTTCCATGTTACTCGTTTGATACTCTGCAGCGGCAAAGTATTTTACGATTTACTGGAAGCCCGGCGTGAAGACAATGTGAAACACATAGCCATTATTCGGATTGAACAACTCTATCCATTTCCTGTCGAATGTTTCAAAAATGAAATCCTCAAATACCCCAACCTGGAAGTTGTGGTTTGGTGTCAGGAAGAACCCAAAAATCAAGGGGCGTGGTATCAAAGCAAACATCATTTCTACGAACTGCTTGATGAGTCAATACCGATCATTTACGCTGGCCGCATGGCGTCGGCCGCGCCTGCAGTCGGTAGCTACAAAACCCACTTAAGTGAACAAAAAACAGTCATCCAAACCGCCTTATACGGCAGCAAAGAAGGAAAAAAACATGAGTTTTGACATTCTGGTCCCAAGTCTTCCTGAATCGGTATCTGATGCCACGTTGGTGCTATGGCACAAACAACCCGGTGACAGGGTCGAAGCAGGCGAAAACTTGGCTGATCTCGAAACCGATAAAGTGATACTGGAAGTCCCGGCACCTTCCAGTGGTGTTGTGTTAGAAATAATTCGTGCCGCCGGTGAAACGGTGGTCAGTGGAGAGTTACTCGCTAAATTGGACATACAAAAATCAAGTCCCTCCCCTGCTAAAACCGTTCAAAATCAAGAGCCGGCTTTAAGCCCTTCGGTACGCAAGCTGGTTGCAGAAAATGAACTTGATCCGACCGGCATCAGTGGATCGGGCAAACATGGGCGAATTTTGAAAACCGATGTTCTGGAATATTTGAACGATCAACAAATACCGACCGAACCAACACCCACCATCACATCAGCTGTCACGGCAGAAACCAGCCATGCGCCGTTATCCGCAACTGCTGTTGCCAGTTTACGCCCCGAACAGCGCGTTCCAATGACCCGTTTACGGGCAAAAGTTGCTGAACGATTATTGCAGGCTCAACAAAACGCCGCCATGTTGACTACCTTCAATGAAGTTAACTTGTCGGCTGTTATTGAATTGCGCAATCAGTATAAAGAGAGATTCGAAACCAAACACAATGTCAAACTGGGGTTCATGTCGTTTTTTGTGAAGGCGTCCATCGAAGCACTCAAACGCTTCCCTGCCATTAATGCGTCTATTGATGGCAATGACATCATTTACCATGGGTATTATGATATTGGTATAGCGGTAACGACTCAGCGTGGGCTTATCGTACCGATTTTACGCGATGCCGATCAGCTGGATTTTGCCGGCATTGAAAAAGGCATTCATGATTTTGGCAGCAAAGCCCGTAATGGATCAATCAGTGTGGAAGATTTGAGCGGCGGAACCTTCACGATTACCAATGGTGGCATTTTTGGTTCCATGCTTTCGACACCGATACTTAATCCACCTCAATGCGCCATTTTAGGCATGCATGCCATCAAGGACAGGCCCGTAGTTGAAAACGGCGAAATTGTGATTCGCCCTATCATGTATTTGGCCCTGTCTTATGATCATCGCTTGGTAGACGGTAAGGAAGCAGTACAATTTCTGGGTATCATCAAAGAGTGCCTGGAGTCGCCGGCACATTTGCTACTGAACATATAATGTCTTTTCAGTGCGCCGGCCAGAATCCGGCGCATGCTTAAATTTTTAATCCCGCCATGCGTTACACCATTATCCCGGTCACCCCGTATCAACAGAACTGTACCCTACTGGTTTGCGAACATAGCCAAAAAGCTGCTCTTGTCGATCCGGGTGGTGATCTGGATGTTTTATTGCAAGAAGTGGCGTTGCAAGCTGTTGAACTGGAATCTATTTTGCTCACCCACGGCCATATGGATCATATTGGGGGGGTTGCGGAACTGTCTAAGCAATTAAGTCTGCCCATCATTGGCCCGCAGCAAGAAGATAATTTCTGGATACAAAGCTTGCCGGAGCAGTGCAGAATGTTCGGCTTTCCAATTTCTCAGGCATTCAAACCCACACGCTGGCTAAGCGATGGTGATAGCGTTCTAGTCGGCCAACAGGTGCTGCAGGTCATCCATTGCCCCGGCCATACTCCTGGTCATGTGGTATTTTTTAACTCAGAAGATCGTATGGCGATAGTGGGGGACGTATTATTTAAAGGCTCTATCGGGCGTACCGACTTTCCTCGTGGCGATTACCAAACTTTAATCGACTCCATACAGCTGAAACTATGGCCACTGGGGGGTGATATCACATTTATCCCCGGTCATGGACCTACCTCCACTTTTGCAGATGAAATGCGTAGCAATCCATTTGTAGGCTTGCAATAAACCGCTGACCCTTATTGGCTTAATTTTTCCTGTTAAAAGACCCATCCCTGTAAGCCGTTATTTAGTCGGGAATTGCAGTAATCCCAAATTGTTGATACTGAGTACCCTAGTGACAGAAATTACCCACATAACGGCCATTTTTGGTTTGACTGAAACAGTTTGCTCCTCAGCTATTTTTAAATAAGACAATTTAAATCCCCCTACTTGCTGTACCAATGTCGAACACGTACTATTCGATAATGGTATATCACAAATCCACCTTTGAATTTCAAGCCAAGCAGCCTTGGTTTTTGGGCATATTGCATTGGCTGGTTTTTTTATCAGGCATGTTATTGGTGCTGGTCTATTGGTATGCTCTAACTATCAAAACGCTGCAAAATCAAAAAATCGAATTCAATCTATTGCTGGATCGTTTAATTCAAACAACAGAAAACCAAATCAAATCCAACGAACAGGTGCTGCTAGGTATCTCAGGGCTATTTAAAGCCAGTAAGGACGTAAGCCGTCAGGAATTTAAAACCTACTTTGATGCTTTAAAAATTGCGGAACGCTATCCAGGCATTCAAGGCATTGGATTTTCCAAGTGGATTCCTCCGGACCAATTAACACAGTTCATACAATCGGTGCGGGATGAGGGCTTTACCAACTTTAAAATTACGCCATCAGCACAACGCGACATATATACCTCCATTGTTTATCTGGAGCCTTTCGACTGGAGAAATCAGCGTGCATTCGGTTATGACATGTATTCTGAACCCATGCGCCAAAAAGCCATGGTGCAGGCACGGGATACCGGATTATCCGCCTTGTCCGGCAAAGTGATTTTAGTCCAGGAAACCGAACAAGATGTGCAAGCAGGCGTTCTGCTATATACACCTATCTATCAAACGACCGATGATCATCAACAATTCTTGGGGTGGGCATATTCACCACTGAGAATGCAGGACTTGATAGGTAACATGTTAATTCAAAAACATGCCGATTTTATCGACCGCATTGGCATCGCAATCTATGATGGACCTGTGATCACGGCAGGATCACTATTATTTACCAGCCAATTTTCGGAAACACCTAGCGAACAGAGTATTCAAGAAGTCCGCCAACTGCAGCTGGCGGGGCAAACATGGACTATAAAGGCACAAAGCCTACCGGGTTTTATCAAAGGCAGTGCCGGAACAGAATCAATAATCTTGTTTAGCGGAGCATTGCTCACTTTAGTATTCACTATCCTGGTCAAAACTCTGGTGCTGGGTCATTTGCGCATGCTCGAGGCAGCTTTGGTATTACGTGAGTTTAAAGCGATTGTCGACTTTAGTGCTGATGCCATTATCAGCACAACCCTAGATGGATTGATTGTCAGCTGGAATCGCGGCGCCGAAATTATATTCGGCTATAAAGCTGACGAAATAGTGGATAAGTCAAACAACGTACTGATCCCTCCCGGGCTCATCCATCAAGAACTCGATAATATGGCGCGTATAGCCCGAGGCGAAGCCATTGAACATTTTGAGACAACTCGTTTGCATCGTGACTGTAGGTTACTGGACATTTCCGCAACCTTTTCACCGGTAGTTGATAGCAATGGTAAAGTTATAGGTTACGCAAATATCTCAAGGGATATTACCCAACAGAAGTATGCTGAACGCCTACATAGAGAAACTGAAGAACGCCTAACCCTGGCCACTATTCACAATGGCGTGGGCATCTGGGACTGGAACTTACGGACACTCGAAATGGTTTGGGATGATTCAATGTTTGCTCTGTATCAAATGCAGCGTGACGAGTTTTCCGGAGCCATCGATGCATGGCAGACATCCTTGCACCCGGATGATAGTGAACGCTTAAATAAGGAACTTGAGGCTTCGATTATGGAGAAGATGCCCTTTGATACCGAGTTTCGTGTGCTATGGCCAAACGGCGAAATTCGCTACATCAAGGCAGTAGCAAAAGTTTTTCGTGATGAACATGGAGTAGCACTGCGCATGCTCGGTACTAATATCGACATCACCGCAATTAAACAACTGGAAAACGAATTACAGCGCCAAGCACATATCGATTTCCTCACTGGGGTGAATAATCGTGGTCATTTCATGGCATTAGCCGAAATGGAGTTGAATCGGACTATCCGCTATCAAAACCCCTTATCCATTTTGATGATTGATATTGATTATTTCAAGCGTGTAAATGACAGCTACGGCCATCATACCGGTGACCGGGTTTTGCAAAAACTGGCAGAAATATGTATGCAGACTTTACGTGAAGTAGACATTATCGGCCGACTAGGCGGTGAAGAATTTGCGCTGCTGTTACCCGAAACAGATAGCAAGGAAGCATTTGAAGTTGCAGAGCGTTTAAGAAAAGCGGTAAACCTTGCTAATCTGAATATGGAAGATAACCCTCCATTAAAATTCACAATTTCAGTCGGCGTGACATCATTGACAAACCGTAGCAAGGAATTGGAGTTATTATTGGATTTAGCAGACAAGGCTCTTTACGAAGCCAAAAAAACTGGGCGTAATAAAGTATGTTCTATTTCAGATATTCAGTGATCAAACACTGATAGAGGACAATGACCAATTGATTTAGCCGTGGCAACTCAATATGCATGAGGATAGTCCCATACTAATTTTCCCAAGCCAAAATATTTACTTTGGTCAGTGGCTTTGCAATAAAGCAAATAAGATAGGAATTATGTTATATCAAAACTACATCATTAATATCATAACCATTTGTATTTACTGATATTAATGGTGCCGAGGAGAGGACTTGAACCTCCACAGGGTTACCCCTACTAGCACCTGAAGCTAGCGCGTCTACCAATTTCACCACCTCGGCTATTCGATTAATAGCTTACTTTCGGCATTATAATAATTTTTTTTATTTTGTCAATATTTTGAAAGTTTTTGATCACTAAATTACACAACTATTGATTTTGCAATGCTCTACAATAAATCCCTGCATGGTCTAAAACATGGTTTTTAAACGCTTATTAGTCAGCAGTGATACAATCTAAAAGTCATTACAAAACGCCACATCACATAAATGTACGCCGACTACAGTGACACCTCTCTTCTTTTCTATGAGTACCTTAATGTCATTTTCCAACCTCGGCTTGTCTGCCGAATTGCTCCACGCTATCCAAGATTCCGGTTACACCACACCAACCCCGATACAACAAAAAGCCATTCCAGCTGTTTTAACTGGCCGTGATCTATTAGCTGCAGCACAAACCGGTACCGGCAAAACTGCGGGCTTTACCTTACCTATCTTGCAAAGACTGGCCCAAACAAGCTACAGTCGAAATCGCCCAGTGCGTGCATTAATTCTGACCCCCACCCGTGAATTGGCTGCGCAGGTCGGTGAATCTGTACTGAAATACGGCACTCACCAACAGCCACGTTTAAAATCCGAAGTGGTTTTTGGCGGCGTAAAAATCAATCCGCAAATGATGCGTCTGCGTGGCGGGGTGGATATTTTAACCGCTACACCCGGTCGTTTATTGGACTTGATCAATCAAAACGCTGTCAGATTGGACAAGGTGGAAATATTGGTTCTTGATGAAGCCGACCGTATGCTGGATATGGGCTTTATCAAAGACATTCGAAAAATCCTGGCCTTATTGCCTAAACAACGCCAAAACCTGTTGTTTTCAGCCACCTTCTCTGCAGAAATCCGCAAATTAACAGAGGGGCTGTTGATTAAGCCGGTTACGGTGGAAGTCGCCGCCGAAAATGCCACTGCAGACACCATAGACCAAATCGTCTATACGGTAAATAAAACTGCCAAAACGGCCTTATTAACCCATTTAGTTAAAACCAAAAACTGGCAACAAGTGTTGGTATTTACCAGCACCAAACACGGCGCCAATAAACTCACCGAAAAACTCAATACTGCAGAAATCAAGGCAGCCGCTATTCACGGCAATAAAAGCCAAGGCGCCAGAACCAGTGCGCTGGCCGGTTTTAAAGCGGGTGAAATCCGGGTATTGGTAGCAACCGATGTGGCCGCGCGCGGCATCGACATTGCCCACCTGCCCTTTGTAGTAAATTATGAATTACCGCGCTCATCCAGCGATTATGTTCATCGCATAGGTAGAACTGGTCGCGCTGGAAAAATGGGCCAAGCCATTTCTCTGGTTTCGCAGGATGAACAACCAGCGTTAAAGCTGGTTGAAAAATTAATTGGGAGCAAAATCAATCGCGAACAAATCAGCGGTTTTTAGCATGGTCGGCCAAACTCCGTTATAAACAGTGCAAAAAAAAATCGTCGGTAGCTCTGCAGTTTTCACCACAAAGATACCGACGATTTACTATCTCCGCTATAAGAGACTTTTCAATTAAACTAAAGTTCCGAACGGAACAAAAATGTCGCGGTTTTTTTGATAACCGGCCAAAAGTCTTTCCCTCTGAACGAAACAAGCAATGGTTTCAGCAAAAAATCACTATTAATTGTGAAGGATTTTCATATCCGTTGTATAGTTTCAAACCTTAAGCATACCAAACCTTCCGATGAAAATATTGATCCGAAATCTTGCCCGCACCACCACTGAGCCAGCGCTTAGAGCAATGTTTGTAGCACACGGCACAGTTCAATCCTGCACATTGGTCATGGACAAAGACACTAACACTTCCAAAGGTTTTGGTTTTGTCGAGATGCCCAAAGCCGGAGAAGCCAAGGCGGCAATTAAACTCCTCAACGGTCAAGATGTAGATGGCAACAAAATCCGCGTGAAAAAAGCAGACCCCAAACCCGGCGAAGCAATCGAAGACTAGCCACAAACAACACCATCGAATGATTTAGCGCTTGACCGGTGAGCGTGTTGATTTTTTCGAATGTTTTCGCGCACCCTGCAAGAATAAAGCAAAAAATCCGCAGAAACCCGTCTAATCCTACCTTACGGCTTTAACTACCTTGCATTTGATAAGTTGGTGAAAAGTCATTACTGATAAGCTTTGATTTTCCATAAAAAAGGCATCACCAGGATGCCTTTTCATAGCGGGAAATAAGCCTTTAAATGCCGTTCGGAAAATCGTAGCTATAATGCTTACGCAGTGGCTTGACCACTTCCCATTGACTATCCAAACCTGCTGGAAATACAACCAAATCCCCAGGCAAAATACGAACTGGCTCGCCGCCTGCTGGCGTGACTAAAATTTCGCCATCAAGGACATAAGCGCATTCGGTTTCGTCAAAATCAATCGGAAATTTGGATACTTCTTTTTCCCAAATCGCCCAACTGGAAACCCCAAGCTCTTTCAAACGTTCTTCGCTAGGGTTATGTTCAATTTTAATCTGGCTCATGATTTTCCTTTAAGTAACGTGATTTAAGGCTTAATTTTAACATCCTTACAAACCTGACTGCCAGATTGATTAGGAAAGCATCCCTACTTTCCCCTTTTCAGCACGTGGGCTGACAGCTTCAATACCAAAGCAAAAACTCATGATTGACAATCAATCGTTTGATTGATAATGTTAAATCAAACGATTGATTTATATTAACCCATACTCATGCGATTCAACATGGTTCCCCATCAAAAAACCGATTACGAGACCGTTGACGCGCGTAGCCGACTGGTACTGTCGGCATTGCGACTGTTTGCCGAAAAAGGCTATAAAGCCACTTCTACCCGACAAATCTGTGACGCTGCAGGCGCGAATATTTCGGCTATTCGCTACTACTTCGGTGATAAGGCCGGCCTTTACCGTGCCGCCTTTACAGAGCCTATGGGCGATTCCCCCTGTGGCACCAATATCACCAACTATAAACACATGGCTTTACCGGAATTATTAAGCAAATTTTTCGCTGAGTTTCTCGAACCACTTAAAAAAGGTGAACAGTTCGGACTGGTGATGAAACTGCATTACAGGGAAATGATTGAGCCAACCGGGGCTTGGCAGCGGGAAATCGATGCAGAGATCAAACCGCAACACGACACACTGGTTTCTGTGCTTAAAGAGCATTTGGGATTACAACGCGTCGATGCCGATTTACACAGATTGGCTTTCTCCTTGATCGGCATGGCCGTGTACTTTTACGTCGGGCAAGATGTCGTTTCGGTTATATCACCGCAACTTTTGCACACCCCCAAAAACATTGATGTGCTGGCTGAGCGATTGGCCAGCTATGCCTCGGCCATGATCGAATCCGAAGCCATGCGTCGCAAACAAGGAACTATTCATGAAGGATAACCTGTTGCACCAGCCAACTCGTTCATTTCTATACCATGCTATTTTTAACGGAGTAAAACATGACTAACGGAAAAATTGCTGCGCTCATCGGCGGCTTGGTTTTACTGGTCGGTCTTGGGGTAATTATCAATAGGGACGAAGAAACACCGCAGCCGTCAATTGCTGCCACTTCAAACCCAGCCCTCAGCGTGTCTGTAATTCGCCCGCAACTGCATGACATGCCTATCACCTTAACAGCAAACGGTTCCATCGCGGCTTGGCAGGAAGCCATTATCGGCGCAGAAGTCGGTGATTTGCGCTTAAATGCCATCAACGTACAAGTGGGAGACACGGTTAAAAAGGGACAGGTACTGGCCGTTTTTAGCGATGAAAGTGTGCTGGCCGATGTCGCGCAAACTCAGGCCATTCTGGCTGAAGCTGAAGCCAACTTGGCCGATGCAAAAATCAACGCAGAACGCGCAACACGACTCGCCAGCAAAGCTTTAAGTCATCAACAGGTAGACCAATACCTGACTACTGAGAAAACCGCCAATGCCAAGATGCATTTAGCCAAAGCGCAATTGGATTCTCAATTACTACGCCTTAAATACACCAAGGTCTTAGCCAGTGACGACGGGGTAATTTCCTCTCGTAGCGCCACTTTGGGCGCAGTCGCTGCCAAAGGCCAGGAATTGTTTCGGTTAATCCGACAAAACCGTCTGGAATGGCGAGGCGAAGTCACTGCCGCCGAAATGACGCAACTCAAACCGGGTATGAGTGTCCTAGTGGAAGTGCCTAATGTGGCCAGCATAACCGGCAATGTCCGCGTTTTGGCTCCGACATTGAACGAACAGAACCGATATGGCTTGGTCTATGTGGATTTGCCCAATGCCGTACCAAGCGGCTTGCGTACCGGTATGTTTGCGCATGGCCAATTCCAACTGGGCAGCAGCCAAGTTTTGACCGTACAGCAAGACGCCCTGTCGTTAAGAGAAGGTTTCAGTTATGTATTTCGTCTGATTGAACAATCCGGCGATCAAGCACGAGTACAGCAAGTCAAAGTGCAACTAGGCCGCCGAAACGGCGACTTAATGGAAATACTGTCCGGGCTGAATCAGGATGAACGGCTGGTAGCGGGTGGCGCCTCCTTTCTGGCTGATGGCGATTACGTCAGAGTGGTAACGCCATGAACGTTTCGGCTTGGTGTATTCGCAACCCCATCCCCGCCATGATGCTGTTCGTGTTGCTGAGTTTTGCCGGCATGCTCAGTTTTAAAAGCATGAAAATCCAGAACTTTCCGGATCTTGATCTGCCGACCATCACGGTTTCAGCCTCCCTGCCCGGCGCTTCGCCTGCCCAGCTGGAAGCCGAAGTGGCACGAAAGATAGAAAATGCCATCGCCACCTTACAAGGCTTGAAACATATCACCAGCAAAGTACAGGATGGCAACGTCACCATTACTTCGGAATTTAGACTGGAGAAACCGGTTCAGGAAGCACTGGACGATGTGCGCTCCGCTGTTTCCAAAGTACGCGCGGATCTACCAGGTGATATGCGCGACCCGATCGTCACCAAACTGGATTTGGCTGGTTCGCCAATCTTTGCCTTTACAGTCCGTTCCGCACAACGTGACGATGAAGCCCTATCATGGTTTGTTGAAGACACCGTTGCCAGACGGTTATTGGCCGTGCGCGGCGTAGGTGCTGTGAATCGGGTCGGCGGTGTCAGCCGAGAAATCACCATTTCACTGGACCCGATCAAACTCCAGGCACTGGGCGCAACGGCGGCGGATATTTCCCGCCAATTAAGGCAAATGCAACGCGAGAGTGCCGGTGGCCGCATTGATTTGGGCAGTGGTGAACAACCCGTCCGCACGCTGGCAAACGTGTCGTCTGTCGAAGAAATGCGGCCGTTGCAATTATCTTTGGCAGACGGTCGGCATATTCGGCTGGATCAAGTGGCCCAAATTGACGATACTTACGCTGAACCCCGCGCGGCAGCCATGCTGAACGGTCATCCGGTGGTCGGTTTCGAAGTGACCCGTAGCAGAGGCGCCAGCGAAGTCGAGGTCGGTGCCGGGGTACAAAATGCCCTGACTGAATTGCGAGCCAGCAATCCGGACATCGAATTCACCGAAGCCTTTAACTTTGTTAAACCTGTAGAAGAAGAGTTTCATGGCTCGATGACCATGCTTTATGAAGGTGCCCTACTGGCGGTTTTGGTGGTCTGGCTATTTTTACGCGACTGGCGAGCCACCTTTATTTCCGCAGTTGCCCTGCCATTATCGGTCATTCCCGCATTCCTGGGCATGGACTATTTAGGCTTCTCGCTGAATGTAATAACACTTTTGGCTTTATCACTGGTGATCGGCATATTGGTCGACGACGCCATCGTCGAGGTAGAAAATATTGTCCGCCATTTGCGAATGGGCAAATCCCCTTATCAAGCGGCAATGGAAGCTGCCGATGAAATCGGTCTGGCTGTGGTAGCCACTACCTTTGCACTGGTGGCGGTCTTTCTACCCACTGCATTCATGAGTGGAATACCTGGACGATTTTTCAAACAATTTGGCTGGACGGCTGCATTGGCAGTGATGGCCTCGTTGGTTGTTGCCAGGATGTTGACGCCGATGATGGCGGCTTATATGTTAAAAAACACCGGCCATGCGGAGTCAAAAGATGGATTCATCATGCGCAGTTACATGCAATTGGCAGGCTGGTGTCTACAACATCGACTAATAACGATTTGCGGCGCTGCAGCGTTTTTCATTGGATCGCTGTTATTGATTCCGTTGTTGCCGACTGGCTTTCTCCCGGCTGATGACAATCCGCAAACCCAGGTTTTTGTGGAATTGCCGCCCGGTTCCAGTCTGGCACAAACCAAAGCCTCTGCCGAAGCGGCCAGACAATTGATCGCCGGTATCGATTATGTGAAAACGGTTTACACCACCATCGGCAGCGGTTCAGCAGGAAACGATCCAATGGCGAGCAACCAAGGCAGCGGCGAAGTGCGCAAGGCCACGCTGACGATTACCTTAGCCAATCGCCAGGATAGACCGGTACGAAAACAGGCCATCGAACACAATATTCGTCAGGCCTTGCAAAAATTACCCGGTGTGCGCACTAAAGTAGGACTCGGTGCTTCCGGCGAGAAATATGTGCTGGTTTTGAGTGGCGATGATCCGCAAGCCCTGAACACCGCAGCCCGAAATGTAGAACGGGATCTGCGGAGCATTGCCGGCCTGGGCAGCATCGCCTCCAGCGCCGCCCTGGTACGCCCGGAAATCGCTGTCCGCCCGGATTTTGCCCGCGCAGCAGACCTGGGGGTAACCACCGCATCGCTGGCTGAAACACTGCGTATCGCTACGCTTGGCGATTACGATTGGTCATTGTCCAAACTGAATCTGGCCCAGCGACAGGTGCCGATGGTGGTTAAACTCGCCGCTTACGGACGACAGGATCTGGCGGTATTGGAACGACTGGCCGTGCCGTCCGCAAAAAGCCGAACTGGCTCTGTGATGGTCAGTCAAGTGGCTAAACTGGAGCTTTCCAGTGGGCCGGCAGTTATCGATCGTTATGATCGCTCACGCAATATCAATTTTGAAATCGAATTATCCGACCTGCCGTTAGGTGACGTCACCACCGCGGTAGAAAATCTGCCCAGCATCAAAAACCTGCCAGCCGGTGTCAAACGCATCAATATTGGCGATGCAGAAATGATGGGCGAGTTATTCAGTAGCTTTGGCTTGGCTATGCTGACCGGCGTGTTATGCATATTCATTGTACTGGTGTTGCTCTTTAAAGATTTTATGCAGCCAATCACCATCCTGGCGGCTTTGCCGCTGGCTTTCGGCGGCGGTTTTGTAGCGCTATTGCTGACCGGCAAGGCATTCTCCATGCCGTCGCTGATTGGTCTGGTCATGCTGATGGGCATTGCCACCAAAAACTCCATACTATTGGTCGAATACGCCATCGTTGCCCGTCGCGAACATGGCATGAATCGGATGGAGGCGCTGTTGGATGCCTGCCATAAACGCGCCCGACCCATCGTGATGACAACTATTGCGATGGGTGCCGGCATGTTACCGATTGCAGTGGGTGCCGGTGATGCCGATTCGTCATTCCGGAGCCCAATGGCAGTGGCAGTGATTGGCGGCCTAGTGACCTCCACCTTTCTCAGTTTGTTGGTGATTCCGGTAGCCTATACTTATCTGGACGATTTCAAAACTGCTTGCATAAGGGTCTGGACTCGCGTCTTTCAAACCAAAGCAGAGATTGCTGAGTCCGAAATTTCAATAAAGCGGATTTAAACTTTACGACACTATTTGAAGCAAGGATTTGGCTAAAGCAACAACCTGATCAACATCAATGTGCTTGATCGAAAAATCCTGCTTGTTTAATTTGAATGGATCAACCACGGACGGTGATTTCAACACCTTGTTGATGTCGGTTTGATAGACCCGACTCACCGGGGTGGGTCCAAACAGGGTTATTGAAGGCTTGTTCAATCCCCAAGCCATATGCGTAGGGCCGGTATCATTGCCGATCAGCAAATCCGCTCTGGCGATGGTCGCTTTCAAATCGTTCAGGCTCATTTTTGGTAAAACCCGTGCCAGACTATGTTCGGCCAGCCATTGCGCCATCCAGTGCTCTTTTTCGTTACCCCAGCAAATCAGAAAATTAGCTTCCAGGCGAAAAATAAGCTGCAAATATTTTTCCAGCGGATAATTTCGACTAGGCCATGTCGAGCCGACCACCAGCACTATATTGGCTTGTTTGTCAGAGATATAGTCATCCAATTCGATTTGTGGTGGCCGAAAATATAAAAAGGGCTGCTTGGCCAGGATTTGCTCACTGGTAACGGTTAGACCCAATGCCTGGGTTAACACAGCCACATTACGATCGATAGTATTGGCATCATATGGGTAGGCAATCGACTGGGCATATAACAATGCCGCCCATTTTTCGCGGATAGAGTCCTTATCAAAACCGACGCAATGTGCAGCCAGCAAGCGGGCTACCACAGCGGATTTAATCAGCCCTTGGGCATCAATCACCAAGTCATAGCCGTTTTGCGCATAATTACGCACCTTGGCAATTTCCTCGAAAACACGCAATTTATCGGTTTTCAGCGCCTTTAAGTTCACCGGCAAGATAGTGTCGATATGCGGATTGTCGGCCAGAACACCGACGAAACCCTGCTCCACCACCCAATCGATTTGGCAATCCGGCAACCCGGCTTTGATAAACTGCAACGCCACCATGGCATGCACAATGTCGCCCATGGCAGATAACTTGACGATGGCGATTTTCATCAATTTACGCCAATCGCAGCAACCACCTGTTCAGGTCTAATGCCAACCAAACAGTTAGTATGTCCCAACGGGCAGTCGCGTTTAAAGCACGGTGAGCAATCCAGGTTGAGATTGATGATTGTGGCATCCGCATGCAAGGGTGGCGTGAAGCCGGGATCAGAAGAGCCATAAAGCGCAATCAGCGGTTTATCCAGAGCCGCTGCGACATGCATCAAGCCGGAATCATTGCTGATCACCACATCTGTCAACGACAGCAAATCTACCGCCTCGGCCAGCGAGGTTTGACCGGCAAAATCACGGCATACCTGATTTGACAAGACATTGATTTGCGCTGTCACCGGCTGGTCTTTATCTGAACCCATCAGCCACACCTGCCAGCCCTTGTCAGCCATTTGCCTAGCCACGGCGGCAAAATGTTCGATGGGCCAGCGTTTGGCAGGGCCGAACTCAGCACCAGGACATAGCGCCAGTACTTTTTGATTGTCAGGAATTGAAAATTTTTCAATGACTGCGTGCTGCTGCGCCAGCGTGATCGACAACTTTGGAAATTCATACTCAGAAACGGCGGCATCCGCCAACGCCACAAACCGTTGCACAGTCATCGTCAACAGGTCCTTATCCAGCTGGCGAGCATCGTTCAATAGTCCCCAACGCATTTCGCCGATATAACCGGTGCGTTTTGGAATACCAGCAAAAAACGGAATCAGCGCCGATTTCCATGAATTCGGCAACACGATAACTTGATCATACTGACAGGCTTGCAGACTGCGTCCAAACCGTACTCGACCCAGCAGATCAAATTGGCCGTGACCGAACGGCATGGCAATTGCCTGATTGACTTCCGGCATACGTTGCAACAGCTGTAGCGACCAGCTGGGCGCCAGCACATCAACCAGACAATCGGGATGTTGTTGTTTCAGCGCGATGAACAGACTTTGCGCCATCACCATATCACCGACCCAGGACGGGCCGATGATCAGTATTTTATAAGGCCACTCAGTCACTTAGGAAACGAGCGTCAGCCATTCCTTATGATCGGCGCGGCGACCTTGTACATAATCAAAATACAAGCTTTGCAGTTTCTCGGTGACAGGACCACGACTGCCGGAACCAATGTCACGGTTGTCATATTGACGAATCGGCGTTACTTCTGCGGCAGAACCAGTAAAGAAAGCCTCGTCGGCGACATAGACTTCGTCACGGGTGATACGTTTTTCGATTACTTCGTAGCCTTGTTCGCGGGCAACGGTGATCAAGGTATCGCGGGTAATGCCTTCCAAAGCGGAAGTCGTTTCCGGCGTGTAAATCTTACCGTTACGAACGATGAACAGATTCTCGCCGCTACCCTCAGCGCAAAAACCTTCATGATCCAGTAACAACGCTTCGTCGTAACCGGTGGACAAAGCCTCCTGTAAGGCCAGAATCGAATTAATGTAGTTACCGTTAGCCTTGGCTTTGCACATGGTGCTGTTGACATGGTTGCGGGTGTAAGACGACGTGCGGATGCGGATGCCCTTCTCCATGTTCTCCGCGCCCAGATAGGCGCCCCAAGTCCAGGCAGCAATCATCACATGCACTTTCAGGTTATCTGCCCGCAAACCCATACCCTCGGAACCAAAGAACACCATGCTGCGAATGTACGCAGAATCGAGATTGTTTTTGGCCACTGCGTCGCGATGAGCCTGATTGATCTCATCTTTACTGAACGGCATTTTCATGTTCATGATATGCGCCGAGCGATACAGGCGGTCTGTATGTTCTGCCAGTTTGAAAATCGCGGTGCCGGCATCGGTTTGATAAGCACGCAGACCTTCAAATACGCCGCAGCCATAGTGCAGAGTGTGAGTCAGCACGTGGACTTTGGCATCACGCCATTCAACCCATTGTCCATCCAGCCATATCCAACCGTCTCTGTCATCCATCGTTTTCATCATTAGAACCTGTCTATCTTGTGTAAGGGGAAAGGGGGAGTTTTTGGGCATTAGCCATGAAAGCGATTGTACTATAGCGCTGGGTGGGAGAATAAACAGAAAATCATCCTCAGGCATGCAATATGCCCATCAATAATTGCATGCCCGCAGTTCGCATGTCCCAGGGTTGCCGATCTGCAAAAACTGCCTTATAAATCCCAATTAAATAATCTCGCTCGCGCCAACCAGAGAACCACATGTCAAATACCTCCACTGCCGACTTCCACATTAATGACATTCAGGTCTGGCTGACCAGTGCCGATCAGTCGCATGTATTGACCCAGCAAGCTCAAAACATCAGTTTTGTTAATCATCCTTCCGATCTGCCCACCATCATTGTAGACGCGCAAACGCCCTATCAAACCATGGAAGGCTTCGGCTTTTCATTGACCGGCGGTAGCGCGATGTTGATCAGTCGCTTGCCTGAGCCTATCAAGCAAGGCCTGCTAAACGAATTATTTCTGTCAGATGATAATGGTATCGGCGTCAGTTGTTTGCGTTTAAGCATCGGCGCTTCTGATTTAAGCGAACGCAGTTATACCTATGACGATTTAGCGCCCGGTCAAACCGATTTCGAGCTAAAGCACTTCGATATTGAGGCTGGCGATAAGGAAGTGATCCCGCTGTTACAAGACATCCTGGCGATCAATCCGGATATCACAATCATCGCCACAGCTTGGTCTGCCCCACCCTGGATGAAAACCAACCACAGTTTTGTCGGCGGAGAACTCAAACCGGCTTGCTACGAGCTTTACGCAAACTATCTGGTCAAATACCTGCACAGCATGCGTGATAACGGCATCATCATTCACGCCATCACCCCGCAAAACGAACCCTTAAATCATAAAAACGATCCCAGCATGGTAATGCAGGCCGCCGATCAGGCTGAGTTCATTAAAAGCTATTTGGGACCCGCACTGTTGGCAGCAGGTTTGCAGGATGTGGAATTGTTTTGCTGGGATCATAACTGCGATGTTAAAGAGTACCCATTAGAAGTATTTGCCGATGCAGGCGCCAGACAGTATCTAAGCGGTTCGGCTTGGCATTTGTACGGCGGTGATATTGCCGTGTTATCGGAGGTACATGCCGCCTATCCTGAGATGAAACTGTATTTCACCGAGCAATGGGTCGGCTCGGATGGTCAGTTTGGCGGTGACTTACTCTGGCACATCCGCCATGTACTAATAGGTTCAACCCGCCACTGGAGCCGGCTGGTTCTGGAATGGAATCTGGCCGCCGACCCGTTCTGCTGCCCGCATACGGCTGGCGGCGAAGCCCGTTGCGTCGGCGCACTGACCATCAATGGCGAGCAGGTTTTTCGTAACGTGGCCTACTACATCATCGCCCACGCCGCCAAATGGGTGAAGCCGGGTTCAGTTCGCATACACACCCATAGCGCACTTTTAGCCAATGTAGGGTTTCTCACCACAGACAAACAACTGGTTTTGATCGTGTTGAATGACACAGAGACACAGCAAGCCTTTAACATCGTCCATCAAGGCCGCAGCGCGACCGCCATAATGCCCGCCGGCAGCGTCGCCACTTTTGTCTGGCCGGAGCGTCACATTTGACGCCTCTGGTGCCCACCAAACATATCGGCATTTCCACGACCTGAATGGATTACAAAAAAACCGGCCTTTTAAAGAAAACACCCCTTAATCTGGTTGCTATCAGGCTTGAGTCTTGTGGATTCTTAAGCGATACGCGGACACATTACAGGCTGATCTGTGTCAGGTTTCTCATCGCTTCTAAATCGGTTTGTTTCAGTACGATATAATTTTTAGTCTATTTTTGTAAGAATGATTGCCAGTTTTTCCCCTGATTTTAAAGCTGCTTCAGCTTTACAGGCTGTTTCAAAACGACGGGTGAAAGCCAAAAATAATTTCGACTTGCATAGTTAACTTTATTCCTGTCAAGCCTCTATCAGCTTGCACGAATTCAATGACATGTTCAATAAGGAAAGCCGTGTGAAATCGATTGATATATTTCCCTGGAACGAAAATTTTATTACCGGTGTCACTCAAATCGACGAGCAACATCGCAAGCTGGTGCAGTTACTAAACTTGCTGGCGAGTCATGTGGCTTTCGAAGCGGATATTCCTGCTTTGAACGACATTTTCGATGAATTATCGGACTATGCCGTTCATCATTTTCAAACCGAGGAAGCCATTTGGCATGAGCACTTTCCCGGCGACACGCTGGAACTAAACCATCAGGATACCCACGCTGATTTTATTGACAATGTGATTCGTTTGAGAGGCGATGGCACCACCAAACCGGAACAAATCATCATCAATGACATGCTGGCATTTCTGACCCGCTGGTTGGTATCTCATATCCTGGAAAAGGATCGCTATCTGGCCATGGTGGTACTGGCTAAACAACAAGGCATGTCGCTAGCCGATGCCAAGCTCAGCGCCACTGCCAAAATGAGTGGCTCATCTAAAACCTTAATCGACATTATTCTGTCCATCTATGAAAGTCTGTCATCCAACACGTTGCATTTAATGCGGGAGATCATGGAGCACAGACGCGATGAAGCCTCATTAAAACAGTTGCTGCTGGCAATTGAACAAAGCCCGACCGCTATCGTGATTACCGGCCTTGACTCTAAGATCGAATTTGTAAACGAAGCCTTTGTTAAAACAACAGGTTATAGCCGCACAGAAGCCATTGGCCAAAACCCCAAAATTCTGCATTCCGGTAAAACACCCCAGCAGACTTACCAAGACATGTGGACCAAATTACGTGCCGGTGAAGTCTGGAAAGGCGAATTCGTCAACAGACGTAAAGATGGCAGCGAATTTATCGAACTGGCGCTGATTTCACCGGTTCATCAGGCCGATGGCACAATCAGTCACTATTTGGGCATCAAGGAAGATGTTACCGAACGCAAACGCCTGGAACGTCAATTGTCGGAACAGTTGGTGTTTACCCAATCCATCATCGATGCCGAAATCAACGGCATCGCGGTTTGTCATGCAATTAACGAAGCGCCTTATGTCCGCTTCACCGTATGGAACCGGAGCATGGAACATCTCACCGGGTACAGTCTTGAGGAAATCAACCGTTTGGGTTGGCAGCCGTTGTTGGTTCTTGATCCCGACCTGAATAATTCGGTCAGCGAGCTGATGACCCGCATAGGTAATGGCAAACATCTGCATGGCGAAGAATGGACGGTCACCCGTAAAACCGGTGACCAGCGTATCGTGGAACTGCACACAACCCAATGCTCGCATGACGACAATGGCATGCATGTGCTAGTGGTGATGAATGACATAACCGAGCGCAAGCAGATGGAAGCCAGACTGAAAGATAGCGAGTCCCGTCTGCGCACCATCATCGAGAATGAACCGGAATGTATCAAGATTCTGGATGCCGAAGGGCGCTTGGTTCAGATGAATCCGGCTGGCCTGCGGATGATCGAAGCAGATCATATTGAACAGGCCGTTGGTCAACACGTGCTCGATCTGATTGCCCCGGAACACCGCGAAGCGTTTGCCGAACTGCATGACCGCGTCATTGCCGGAGAAACCGCACAACTGGAATATGAAATCATTGGTATCAAAGGTGGTCGACGCTGGGTGGATACCCATGCGGTACCGATGACGGAAGCCGACGGGCAAGTAGTCCATCTCGGCGTGACCCGCGATATTCAGGGGCGCAAACAGGCCGAACATCAATTGCGTATTGCCGCCACCGTATTTGAATCCCAGGAAGGCATGATGGTCACTGATGCCAATCAAATCATCCTGCGCGTAAACAAAGCCTTTACCCGTATCACCGGATACACGGCAACGGATGTCGTCGGCAAAAAACCGGCATTACTGCAATCGGGACTGCATGATCAAGGGTTTTATGAGGCAATGTGGGCCAATTTACTCAAAACCGGAACCTGGGAGGGAGAAATCTGGAACCGCCGGAAAAACGGTGAAATCTATCCAGAATATCTGGCAATTGCCGCCGTCAGAAATGCCAAGGGCATCATCACCCATTTTGTCGGCACGCTAACGGACATTACCCTCAGAAAAGCCAGTGAAGAAGAAATTGAACGCTTGGCATTTTATGACCCGCTGACTCAACTGCCAAACCGGCGACTGCTTCAGGAACGCCTGAAATCCGCCTTGACATCAAGCCATCGCAGCGGCCTAAAAGGTGCGCTGTTGTTTATCGATCTGGATAACTTCAAGGCACTCAACGACACACTGGGGCACGATATGGGGGATTTGTTACTGCAACAGGTTGCCGAGCGTTTACAAGTCTGTGTCCGGGAAAACGATACTGTCGCGCGGCTGGGCGGCGACGAATTTGTGATCATGCTGGAAGATTTGAGCGAGCTGACTTATGGGGCATTAAATCAATCCGAAACCATTGCTCAGAAAATCCTCACAACCACCAATCAGCCCTTCCTGCTTGGCACACAGGAATATTTAAGCACCTCCAGCATAGGCATAGCCTTGTTCGACGGCCACGAGCATTCCGACGAGTTGTTGAAACGCGCAGATATTGCCATGTATCAAGCCAAAACCTCGGGACGCAATGCCCTGCGCTTTTTCGACCCGCAGATGCAGCAACTGATAAGCGCTCGTGTATCGCTGGAAGACGACTTGCGCAAGGCGTTAGCCAACCAACAGTTTCAATTGTATTACCAGATTCAGGCGGATAGCTTGGGGCATGCACAGGGAGCGGAAGCCTTGCTGCGCTGGTTTCATCCCGAACGGGGCATGATTTCCCCAGCCGAATTCATCCCTTTGACGGAAGAAACCGGCTTGATACTGCCCATTGGGCAGTGGGTCTTGGATTGCGCTTGCGCCCAATTGGCCCTATGGCAACAAAACACACTGACCAAGGGACTGGTGCTATCGGTGAATGTCAGCGCCAAGCAGTTTTTCCAGTCAGATTTCGCCGCGCAAGTACATGCCTGTATTCAACAGCATGCCATTAACCCCGGCTTATTGAAACTGGAGTTAACTGAAAGTATTTTGATCAAGAACATCGAAGATACCATTGCGATCATGAATACCTTGGGCGAAATCGGTGTGCAGTTTTCCTTGGACGACTTTGGAACCGGATATTCTTCTTTACAGTATCTTAAGAAATTACCCTTGTCTCAACTGAAGATTGACCAGTCATTTATCAGGGAAATTGCCATTGATAAAGAAGATCAAGCGATCGTCCGCACCATTATTGCAATGGCAACCAGTTTGAATCTGAATGTCATTGCCGAAGGGGTAGAAACAACGGAGCAACTGCAAATTCTGCAAAACCTCGGCTGCACTCACTATCAGGGATATTTGTTCAGCCGCCCGGTATCGATTGAAAACCTGGAACAATTGCTGCGCGAGGCATCGCCATTCGTCTAACCGCTGCACAATGGGCTTAGGCTGGTTGATGTACTTGACCAAGTTAACCCTATTGTTCATAAAAACTCGCCCCCTGTAAATCAAAGTCCGCATGACTTTATCGTTAGTCATGGCTTCGATTTTTTCGCTGTCTTTGTTTTGTTTCTGAATAACTTGGGAGTACAAACAAGATAACTAATGCAAGCGCTCGGTGTAAGTGCGGATTTATCCGCACATGCGAATGAATTCACACCTTCATCTGGCGCACTTGTTTCATGCGTATTCCTTGGTTGTGAAGCTAATGACCAAGTGCTGACAACAATGAATGGTATGCACGGTCGGAAGTGGACAGGTCGATTCCAAGCGGCGATCGTCTGTATACCGTGGAAGGGATCAATGGCTCAGCATTCAAAACATTGGCTTAGACAGACCAGTCAGCAAGCTTAATAAACTCAGAGTTTATTATTTATAAACTAAACAATATCTTTAAACCAGAAACAGCCCTGTATACAATCCGGCTTGTACCACCATAATTACAAAGTCTGCTCTGGCATAGCTGAGCGGACATTTTTTTAGCAACCGAGGTTTTTATGAGCAAAATCCTGAACGAAGTACTGTTAGCCAATCGTAATTACGTGGCTGATTTCAATAAAGGTGATCTGGCCATGCCCCCAGCACGTCAATTTGCCATTTTGACCTGTATGGATGCCCGCCTGGACCCAGCTAAATACGCCGGCTTATCCGAAGGCGATGCGCATGTCATCCGTAACGCCGGTGGCCGTGCCAGTGACGACGCCATTCGTTCGCTGGTCATTTCTTACAAACTGTTGGGTACAAAAGAGTGGTTTGTAATTCACCATACCGATTGCGGCATGGAAACCTTCACCAACGAAATCATGAGTGATTTGCTGGCCAGCAGTTTGGAAACGTCCAGCGTCGATGCCTCAGGTTGGCATGATAATGGTGCAGGCCCAGGCTCTACAGACGGTAAATATATCAATTGGCTGACCATCAAAAATATGGCTGACAGCGTGCTGGAAGATGTCAAACGCATCAAAGCCCACTCTCTGGTTCCCAGCAATATTCCTGTGTACGGCTATGTATACGACGTTAAAACCGGCAGTTTAGTCGAAGTTCCCGAAGCAACCGAAGCCGGTCGGGCCAGCTAAAATTATGCCATCGGCTCAACGCAGGGTTACAGCTAATCCCTTGACTCTGCGTTGAATCATGCTCCGACACCGGGGTTTGTTAGTTCGTTACAGTGAAAGTCATCGTGTGAGCGGCGCCAGTCGCAAACCGAAGGTCATGGGATCGCGGCTGGTATGGTCCTATCCCAATGTTTATCCTACAAAAGAGCCGTTTGCGTTTGTTGTAGGCCGTCCGTGCTGAGCCATGTCGAAGCATGGACGACATACCACACAAGCACCCGCTGGGTGAATGAAAAAATCCCGCCCGCCCTTCGACCAACTCAGGGCGAACAGCATTTTTCATAGCCCAACTGCCCTTTTTAGGTTTATTGGTCTCGGACAGGCTCTTAGGTAATGCCGCGCTTTAATGTTCATTAGACTGAATGTTTCGCTGCATTTCCAGACATAACCAGCGCTCCAGCACCTCAAGCAGATAGTCTTTTTCCTGTTCGGTCAGTTCGCGACCCTGTGGGATTAAATGCCATTTTTGCAAACAGCCTCGACAGCAACAGGCAGTCGCATGCTGTGCCACAAATACCGGATGACCATGAAAAGGCGTTTGCCTGCCGTCGTTGGGGATATGGGCGGCGGCCAGACGTTTTTCGATAAAATCCTGACCATGCTGGCAAATGACCGGTAAGCCCTTGCTCAACAGGTAACTTAAATCTTTAGCCTGCAAGCGAAATTGACTGCGAAAGCGGGATTTTGCCAAGGCCATAAACAACCCATCCAAATCTCTCATGTCACTGATTTACCCCACGCTCAAATCGCCCGTAACGTAACAAAATTGCCGGCAGCAGCAGTAAGTTGAGTATTGTCGACGAGGCCAAGCCGCCGATAATAATCGCCGCCATAGGCCCCATGATTTCCCGGCCTGGATTATCGCTATCGATGGCCAGCGGCAACATCGCCAGAGCCGTGACCAATGCCGTCATCAAAATGGACGGCAAGCGTTCCTGAGCGCCGCGCAGTGCGGTTGCTGCCGACCAGTGCTGCCCTTCCTGTTCAATTAAATGCTGGTAGTGCGACATCAGCATGATGCAATTGCGCACCGTGATGCCAAACAAGGTCACAAACCCCACGAAAGAACCCACCGACAACGACTCCCCGGTGACGATGACGGACAAAACCCCACCCAGCAGCGCAAACGGAAGATTCACCAAAGTCAAAGCGGTATGTCGCACGCTACCCAAAGCGATATAAATGAAAATCAACACCACCGCACCGGCAAACAGCGACTGTACAATCAGGGTATGCCGTGCTTTGGCCTGTTCCAGAGCCGCGCCGATAAACTCCGGATATTGTTCGCTGCTCCAGGTAATCTCTGACAGCAAACGTCTTTTCAACTGCTGCATAAATGCATCCATATCGCGATCTTCAACATCGCAGGTGATGGTCTGCGCCCGCAAAGCCCCCTGGTGCAGAATGTTGTAACGACCTTCGGTATGCCTGATATCAGCGACCTGCCCCAGTAACACCCGTTCGCCATCGGCGTTTTTCATGGCCAGTTGTTGCAAGGACTCTGCACGGGTCTTCATCACGGTGGGCAAGGTCACCACCACATTGATACTGCGATTACCCTGGATGTTTTTACCTACAACATGCCCTTCATAAGCCGTTTCCAGTGTTTGCATCACTTGCGCCGGACTGATGCCGCGAAACTTCAGCTGATCCAGATTCAAGCGTACATCCAGCATGGCCGTGCCTGGGGGTGAACGGAGTTGCACGTCAACAGCACCCGGTAAGGTTTGCATGACCTTGGCCACTTGCTGGGCTTTGATATCCAGCTCGGCCAAATCATTACCGTAAATATTCACCACCACCGGCGCGGTATAGCCGGAAATGGTTTCATCCACCCGCTCAGTCAAAAACGTATTGGCTTCAGAAACAATACCCGGAAATGCATTCAGTACCTGTCGCAATTGATTTAGCACCTGTTGCTGTGCTTCACCCGAAGTGGGCTTCAGACGTATTTCATATTCACTGTAATGGCTACCGTAAGTATCGGCGCCACGCTCAGCCCGTCCGGCCCATTGCGACACACTGTCGACATGGTCGATCTGTAAAAATCGTTCCGTCAGCAAACCACCGACTCTAATCGATTCCTGCAAAGACGTACCCGGCACACTGGCGGTATGCACGATGAAATGCCCTTCGCGCAGTTCTGGAAGAAACTTGTGATCCAGACGCAAAAAGCCGGCAATACCCAACAGGCACAGCAGCAAGCTGATAGCGACTACCGTTTTAAAATAGTTGATAACCCAATTAAATGCGTGGGCATAGACGGGTTTAAGCCATTTGATCAATGGCGGATCCAATGCTGGCGGTAGATTGCGCTGCAACAACAACCGACACAATGCTGGCGTCAGTGTCAATGCCACCAACAAAGACATCATTATCGCCAGAATATAGGCATAGCCCAACGGCGCAAACAATCTGCCGGCGACACCGTTCAAAGTCAGTAAAGGCACGAACACCAGCGCCACGATAAAGCTGGCGTATACCACCGAACCCCTTACCTCCAGCGACGCCTGCTGAATGACGCCGGAAATGCTATCAGGGTTTTGTTTAAGCTGATTTTCCCGCAAGCGCCGGAAAATATTTTCGGTATCGATAATTGCATCATCCACCACTTCCCCCAGCGCAATCGCCAAACCGCCCAACACCATCACGTTCAGATTAACGCCCAACTCCAGCAACACAATCACTGCCGCCATCAATGACAATGGAATGGCCAAAGCAGCGATAAAAGCACTACGGAGGTTGAACAAAAATCCATATAAAACCAACAGCACAAACAAACCGCCAAACAGCAAATGCCCGGATAAGTTATGCAATGAGGCTTCGATATAATCGGCAGGGCGGAACAAGTGCGTATAAAAATCAACGCCCTGTTGCTTTAATAATGGCTCAAATCCCGCCAACACCGACTCGACCTGTCGAGATACCGACAAAGTATTCGCACCAAACTGGCCGATGATCATCATCACAATGCCGGGTTTGCCCATGATTTGCGCGGCACTGATTGGCGGCTCTGCAGCGTATTGCAGATCCGCCACATCCGCCAGCGTGATGGTGCTGCCCTCCTGCCGCTTCACTACCAACGCTTTAAATTGTGCGGGATTGGCTGGCTGTCCGGTTACTTGCAAGGTAAAACGCTGATTGTTGTTCTCGATAAAACCTGCGCCGCGAATATCAGTTGCCGAAGTGGCAGCGTTGACAACATCCTCCAGTGTCAGATTAAAACGCTGCAAAGCCTCCGGCTTGACTTGCACCTGCAATTGCTGCACATCGCCGCCAAACACATTCACATCCGCCACGCCCGGCACAGCCAATAAACGCGGCACCAAGGTCCAGTCCACCAAACTGCGCAATGCCATCAACGATTTACTGTCGGAACTCAGCCCAATCGTCAGCACTGTGGCCGATGAGGATGATAATGGCACCGCGACTGGCGTCCCTATCCCCGCAGGCAGTTTTTGACCTAAACTGGCCAGTCGTTCACTGACCAGCTGACGGTTGAGATAAATATCGCTGGTTTCCGAGAAGGTCGCCGTGACAATGGATAAGCCTTGAATGGATTCCGAGCGTAAATTTTCCAGATTGATCAGCGGCCTGACTGTGGTTTCGATGGGCTGGGTGACTAACATTTCAACTTGTTCAGCCGACAATCCTGGCGCTTCGGTTTGAATAATCACCCGCTTGGGCGAAAACTCCGGAAAAATATCCAGGCCGGCATCCACAAACCGCAAACTGCCATAGATTAAAAACAATACAGCCAACACGGCAACAGTACCGGCATAGCGGATAGAAAAGCGGATCAGGGTAGCAAGCATGAACAATCGGTAGAATTCAGAATGTGGGTATTGTGCCTTGCCTGCTTATTGCGGTCCATGCTTGATTGGGCAACGACGGACTCAGCCCTGATAAATTCCGCTGCTCATTAGGCGCTGTTAAATAGCAAGAATTGTGTACTTTCAGGCTATTTACGGTAGCATCCGTATAAATATTTTTGGAGCCCTTCCACCATGCAATCTCAGGATATTGATTTACATAGTGCCATTACCGCACTCAGTTGCGCGCTGGATCTGGTCGGTATCGACGAAGTAAAGCATGGCAAACGCGTTGCCATCATGGCTTTCCACATTGCAAAAGAATTGAACTGGCCTGACGCGGAATGTCTGAGTATTCTGCATGCCGGGATGCTACACGATTGCGGGGTTTCGCAAATCCGCGAGCACAGGCATCTCACCGAAACTCTGGAATGGGACGGCGCAGAGGCCCATGCCATCCGTGGTGCTGAGTATTTAGCCGCCTGCCCACCTTTGGCACATCTGTCCAGCGAAATTCGTTATCACCATACCCGCTGGGAAGAACTGCTTCAATTGCCGCTGGATCAACGCACCCGCGATCGCGCCAATTTATTGTATCTGGCCGATCGAATCGACGTTTTACAAGCACCCTATATCAACAGTGAAAAAATTCTGCTTGCCGCACCGAGCATCATCACCCGCTTGCACGCCTTAGCTGGCAGCTTGTTTTCGCCAGATTTGCTGGCGGCTTTTGCCCAAATCGCCAAGAGCCAATCCTTCTGGCTGGCCATGGACCCGGATTATCTGGATGAAGATCTGCGCGATGTGGGTAAAAAAGTCTCACCGGTGACTGTTGATTTTTCCGCGCAACGCGAACTGGCGCGGTTGTTTTCCCGGGTGGTGGATGCCAAAAGCTCTTATACCGAGCAACATTCCGAGTGCGTGGCATTAATCACCCGGCAGCTGGCAATTGAGTTTGGCATTGCCGGTCAGGAACTGCAGCAGATCGAGATTGCCGGCCTGCTGCATGACATCGGCAAACTGCGGGT
This sequence comes from Methylomonas sp., assembly GCA_002928965.1. GTDB lineage: Bacteria > Pseudomonadota > Gammaproteobacteria > Methylococcales > Methylomonadaceae > Methylomonas. The sequence goes on along the minus strand of PERU01000001.1, from coordinate 213,710 downwards.
ATCCGAAGAGATTATCGATAAACCCGGCAAATTGACTGCCGACGAACGCGCCTGCATGCAGCGACATAGTTACGATACCTACCGGATTCTGCAGCGGGTGTTTGCCGATACCAAAATTCCTATCTGGGCCGGCTTTCATCACGAAAATTTACGCGGCGAAGGTTACCCCTTTAAATCCAGCGGCGCTTTGCAAGACCTGGAGTGCCGCATCATCAGCGTGGCCGATATTTTTCAGGCGCTGGCACAAAATCGGCCTTATCGCGCCAGCATGGATTTAGCCGCCATTATGAACGACCTGCAACATCGGGTTGAGATTGGCGAGCTCGATGCCGCAGTCGTGAGCAAATTGGCGGAACACGCCGAAGACTATTACCAACTGGCACGCGGCGAGTAGATTAAAAATTCGGTCGAGCCGATGCGTTATAATTTATCGTTACTGATAACCATCGCCTTTGCTTAAACCACTGATGTCCGAAGACTATTATTTCGATCACGACCACGCCGTTGAATCCTTAAAAGTACCCCCCCACTCCATCCAGGCCGAACAATCGGTACTGGGCGGTTTGATGCTGGACAATCAAACCTGGGATTCGGTGGCAGATAAAGTCATAGAAACCGATTTTTACCGCCGCGATCATCAGTTAATTTTCCGTTCCATCGCCCAACTGGCCGAAAAACAGGATCCGTTCGATGTCGTAACCTTATCCGAAGTATTGGAAGGTACTGGTGAATTGCAGGATGTGGGCGGCTTGGCTTATCTAGGGATGCTGGCTAAAGACACCCCCAGCGCCGCCAATATCGTAGCTTATGCCAACATCGTCCGTGACCGCTCGGTATTGCGGCAATTAATCCATGTCGGCACCGAAATTTCCGATTCCGCTTTCAGCACCGAAGGCCGGGAAACCGCCGACCTGCTGGAAAATGCCGAACGTCGCGTGTTTGAAATTGCCGAACAACGTCAACGCGGCCAAGGCGGTTTTAACTCCATCAAATCCCTGCTGGCCAAAGCCGTCGATAAAATCGAAATGCTCTACGAGCAAGACGGCGACATCACCGGTGCCAGCACCGGCTTTACCGATCTGGATGAAAAAACCTCCGGCTTGCAACCGTCTGATTTGATCATTGTGGCCGGTAGGCCGTCGATGGGTAAAACAACCATAGCCATGAACATGGCCGAAAACGTGGCTTTGAAAAGCGGTATGCCGGTGGCCGTATTCAGTATGGAGATGCCGGGCGAGGCGCTGGCGATGCGGATGATGTCCTCTTTAGGGCGTATCGATCAGCATAAAGTCAGAACCGGTAAACTGGATGATGATGACTGGCCACGACTGACCTCGGCAATCAATATGCTGGCCGAAACCAAACTGTTCATTGACGACACCCCTGCCCTCACCCCCACCGAAGTGCGCTCCCGTGCACGACGCTTGACCCGGGAACACGGCCAGTTAGGCTTGATCGTGCTGGACTACTTGCAGCTAATGCAATCGCCATCCAGCGGCGATAATCGGGTGCAACAAATTTCCGATATTTCCCGTGGTCTGAAAGCGTTGGCCAAAGAACTCAATGTTCCAGTAATAGCCCTGTCGCAGCTGAACCGGAATCTGGAGCAACGCCCCAACAAACGCCCAGTGATGTCAGACCTGCGCGAATCCGGCGCGATTGAGCAGGACGCGGATTTGATCATCTTTGTCTATCGCGACGAAGTGTATAACGAAGACAGCCCGGACAAAGGCATCGCTGAAGTCATCATCGGCAAACAGCGGAACGGCCCATTGGGCACCGTGCGACTGACCTTTTTGGGCCAATACACCCGCTTTGAAAATTTTGCCGGCATTTATACCGGCAGCGAGGACTACGAATGACGCCTGCTGCCTACGTGCATCTGGATCTGGACGCGGCCCGGCATAATCTGTCACAAGTCAAACGCTATGCCCCCAACCATAAAATCATGGCCGTCATTAAAGCCAATGGCTACGGGCACGGCATGACCCGCATCGCCCAGATGCTGGATCAGGCCGACGCCTTTGCGGTGGCGCGAGTAGACGAAGGTGTGCGTTTGCGCCAAGCTGGCTTTACCCAACCGATCACCGTATTACAAGGTTTTGTCTGCGTCGATGAATTGCAGTTAATGCTGCAACACCAGCTGGATGCTGTGATTCACACACCCATGCAAATCGAGATTTTGCAGCAACAAAACAGTTGGCCTTCGACGCTCTCAATCTGGCTGAAAATGGACACCGGCATGAATCGGCTGGGTTTTAAAGGCAGTGATTTCAATGCCGCCTATCAGCAACTGCTGGCCTGCCCGATTATCAACCAGCCCATCAACCTGATCACCCATTTTGCCAACGCCGACGATTTACTGGACGACAAAACCCGCCAGCAGATTGATTTGTTCACCGATGCCGTCAAAGACTATCCAGGCCAACGCAGCATCGCCAATTCCGCAGGCATCATCGGTTGGCCGAATGTATCCATTGCGACGTCTCAAGAGATGCACAGTAACTGGGTCAGACCCGGCCTGATGCTCTATGGCTGTTCGCCTTTTTCCGGCAAAACTGGCGCAGATTTTGGTTTAAAACCGGTGATGAGCCTGCATTCTCGGTTGATTGCCGTTAAAAACGTCAGCGCCGGTGAAACCGTCGGTTACAGCGGCACTTGGCAATGCAAAGCAGACACCCGCTTGGGCGTGGCGTCTATCGGCTACGGCGACGGTTATCACCGCGCCACCCGCAGCGGCGCGCCGGTCCTGGTCAACGGCCTGCGGGTGCCCTTGATTGGCAGGGTATCCATGGACATGATCACCGTGGATTTAAACAGTCAGCCCAACGCCCAGCCCGGCGACCCCGTCACCTTATGGGGCAAGAACCTGCCGATAGAAGAAATCGCCCACCATGCAGAAACCATTCCGTATACCTTGCTCTGTGGGATTACTCAGCGGGTGCAGATTGTGGAGCAGGCATGACAACAAGCCAATCAGCCCACGTAGCCGCGATTAGCAATGCATAATCGCAGGAACGCTGATTTTCCGTGATGCCTGCCAACATTGGCTCTGGTTACCTGATCTATACTAGAAGTCTGTCCGAACATAGGAACGACAGAGCCGTAGGTCCGATTAGCGATAGCGTAATCGGACGCATGTTGAATCTTCGTTCCTCCGATTACGCTTCGCTAATCGGAGCTACACGGGCTGACTTTTTGAATAAGAAAACCTGACCTAAGTTATGGCAAAAAAACAAAAATCCGCCTTTGTCTGTACCGAATGCGGCGCTGACTATCCCGGCTGGTCCGGACAGTGTAATCAGTGCGGCGCGTGGAACACGATCAAAGAAGTGCGGCTGGGCAGCGCCGCGAAACCCGGCAGAGAACACACAGGGTATGCCGGTAGCCGCAGCGAAGTACGTTTGCTATCGGACGTCAATCTCGCCGAAGCCGAACGCATTTCTACCGGACTGACAGAATTCGACCGGGTGTTGGGCGGCGGCATCGTTACCGGCAGCGTGGTGTTGATCGGCGGTGCGCCGGGGGCGGGAAAAAGCACCATTCTGTTGCAGGCCATTGCGCGTATCGGCGAGCGCATGTCGGTATTGTACGTATCCGGCGAGGAGTCACTACAGCAAATCGCTGAACGCGCCCATCGCTTGAGCTTAAAAACCATCGGCATCAAAATGCTGGCAGAAACCTCGGTGCAGCAGATTTGCCAAGTCTTGGATGACGAACAGCCGCAGGTGGTAATCATTGACTCGATTCAGGTGATGTACACCGCTGATTCCGAATCGGCACCCGGTTCTGTCTCGCAAGTCAGAGAATCGGCCAGTTACTTGACCCAATACGCCAAACGCAGCGGCGTGTCGTTTTTCTTGGTGGGCCATGTTACCAAGGATCAATCGTTGGCCGGGCCGATGACCTTGAGTCATATCGTCGATGCGCAGGTGGTGTTGTCGTCCACCGATGATTCGCGGTTTAGGGTGCTACGGGCCGATAAAAACCGCTTCGGCAGCGTCGGCGAGCTGGGTTTTTTTGCTATGGAAAGCAGCGGCTTGAAGGAAGTGAAAAACCCCTCAGCGATGTTTTTATCGCGGGCGGAAAAGCCTTCACCGGGAAGCGTGGTGACGGTGTTGTGGGAAGGGACGCGGCCTTTGTTGGTGGAGATTCAGGCGCTGGTCACCGAAAGCCAATACGGCAATCCGCGTCGACTGGCAGTGGGGTTGGATCAAAACCGGTTGGCGATGTTATTAGCGGTGCTGTCCCGCCATGGCGGCATTTTCACCGGCAACGACGAGATTTACGCCAATGTGGTCGGCGGCATCAAGGTCAGCGAGACCAGCACCGATTTGGCAATTTTAGTGGGGGTAGTATCCAGCTTGAAAGACCGCATCATTCCTTACGACACGGTGTTTTTTGGCGAGATCGGTTTAAACGGCGAAATCCGTCCGGTCGCCAATGGTCATGCGCGTCTGAATGAAGCCGCCAAACACGGATTTAAACGCGCCGTCATCCCCAAAAGCAACAAACCCAAAGACAGTATTCAAAACTTGCAGATTCATGCGGTGAGCAATATTCAAGAAGCGTTGGCAGTGTTGAATGATTTATAAACGGTTTTCGTTATAGCCAAACTCGTCGATAAACGGTTGAAGCTGAGGCTGTATCGCTTCGAAATGCGGTTCATAATTAAGCCAACGTTTAATTGCCGAGTTGTAAACCGGCTTCGAAACAGCTGCAAAACTCGGGGTTGAGATATATCGTCCTTTGGCTCGCTCATGAAATTTAATCACAGATTCGTGCCAGTCGACGCCAATAAAAGCAAATACCTGTCGGAAAGTGACTTCAAAATTGCTGACAGTATCTTCATAACGCAATTCTAGAAACTTGGGTTGCATCCGGTCTCGCAATGCTAACCAATACCCCATAACTTCCGCGTATTGTCTGGCAATATTCGGCAATGACGTCATGTTTGCGGTCGCTGGTGATGGGCTAAAAGATTGCATGAAACAACTTAGACAGACGTCCCTCGGATCGCGTAGCGCAAATAATATTTTCGCTTCTGGAAAAATAACGCTGATAACACCTAACTCGATCGTATTAAGCGCATTTTTATCAACCATTTGCCGCGACATAACCTCCTCGCCATATTCCTCGCGCATTCGTCGCCAATAGAACTGCCTGAGCTGCTTGATTTGCGAGACCTTTAGCGCGGACAAGGCCTTGGCATGGTCCCCGCTAATCTGGCTCATTTTTTCCAGCTCTACCGTCACCTCATGAATAATAGCGCTCTCGTCTGTCGCGATAATCTGGGGATGAGTGCCTAATACTTGCTCAGTCAAGGTGGTTCCAGAACGCAAAAAACCCAGCAAAAAGACCGGCACAGGCAATTCATCGTCGATCAAGTTTTGAACGGGCCACTGGTTTAATAAATTCCGATCAAATCCAACGCGATTACGCTCTAAGGTATCAAATATTAATTCGCGCTGTGCGGGGGTGTAGGGTGATAGCGCAGCATGCATTTCACCGGCTTTGATCATGGCAAAATAAGCGTCGTCGTAAGCGGCGCTTTTATCCAGAATCACTGCTTTTTCCAACCATGCGCGCGCGGTTTGTTCAGGATCAAGGTTATGTTCAATAACGCTATTTAACCTGGTCAATGCTTGCTCTGTATTGACTAGCTGGGCTTCCAGCATTGCCAAGACAATATTACAACCCGGATGCTCGGGTATTAGCCGACACACCTTCTGCGAGAGCGGTAAAGCGTCTGCATTTCGATTTACCCGCGTCAGGCAGAGCACCAGATTATTTAACACACTGGGAGAATTAGGGGCCATTGCAACGGCGAGACGAGCCAGCTTTTCACCCATGCCCACTTCACCCCAATGCATCAATTGTGCGGATAGGTCGACCAAAAATTTCGGATCTCGGCTTTTATTGGCTTGTCGTTCCAGCAGTTTAGCGGCTTGCATTAAATGACTGACACCTTCTTTTTTTCGCCTTAACCAGCAAAGAGCTTGCCCCAAGCTTGCTTGAAAATACGCGTCTTTGGGTTTGGCTTCAGCCAATTTCCGAAAACACTGTTCCGCTTCCAAAAAATCGGCGCGGGCAATGGCGTTATTTGCCAAGCAATGCACTGCTTCGATGTCAATTTTAGAATCCGCGGGGTTAGCGCTTGCTATGCCAGCACAGCATGCTTTGTATTTCTTGCCGCTACCGCAAGGGCACTGCGCATTTCGATGGGTTTTTATAGGTGAAATCATAATAAACAATTAATTCCGGCGAAAACCGTTTAAGAAAAATCATCCGGATAAGGTTCGGCGTTTCTAACCCGCATGCTTCCCAGCGAAGGGGAATGACAATAGCGCCTGCTTTGCCTAAGGCAATTCATGACCAATCAGCCCGATACGCAGCAATAATCAGAGTATCCAGCAATTCGAAAACTAGCGCTACACCACCCGTGATGGCAGAGTAATTAGTAGAATTGAGCGCTTCAACCGGCTGTTGTAAATCCTGCTTTTGACGCTGATACGTTTGCCATCAATTTTAATCACTGAATTGACATGGGCATACCTAAAATTTTACCCATAAAAAACCCCGAACCGGATCCATTCCGTCATTCGGGGTTATACGCTTCCATGCCTGTTTAATCCTTCAACATCCTTAATTTTGATTGTCCTTGTTCAAAACCTTGTGCCTGTTCCCTTTGGGCGTTCCATTTTTCCTAGATTTCAGTTAAGCAGCCAGCTTGCGTCTGCTGAAGCCGACCAAACCCGCCATCGCACTGCCAAATAACCAAACTGCGCCAGGTACAGGGACAGGTGCTGCAGTGGACACGCTGAACGTATAATGTCTTGATGCGGGACTAGTCGAGATACATCCTGCATTGTTATCCGGGCAGACACCACCTAAACCGATCAGATAATAACCCGCTTTCAAACCATACAAATCAAGTGTTGCTCCACCGACCGAACTGGCTGCACCGCCGGTTAGATAGGGAGAACTGGTGTTCCAAGCACCGCCGTTGGCAACCGGGTCACCATCGCCATTGGTAAAGCTCAAGCCGTTTTGGGCATAACCCACCCAGCCATTGCTGCCACTGATGACATTGCCTATGTTGTTGTTGGTTGTTTTACCGCCATCATTAGGCCCACGTACTTGGTTGTATTCGTGAAAACCACCTCCCTCAACTGTTGCAGCAGTACCACTAGTCCATATGCTGAAGCCACCTGTGTTTAAGGGTTGTGACGTGCCGCGGCCAGTCAATTTAAACCCGACATTAAAGGTGTTTCCAGCAGTAATGTCTGCAGATGAACCGACTTGCAGCTTGAACCAGTCAGCTGTGTGTACCCAGCCAAAATTGATGTTGGCACCATAATCCGACCAGGATTTGAAAGGCGTAGCGTCATTTCGGGTAATTGTCGCGCCAGTAAACGTCCCCAAAGAAGTGGCTGAGAAAGCGCTGGCTTGAGAAGATACAGCAGAAAGAGCCACCACACCTAACAAACCGGCAATGGCTTTATTTAGTTTTTTGTTCATTTGTAGACCCACTAAAAATCAAAAAAAAATGTCACACTGCCAAGAAAATATCGGCAGCATAAAAAAATATCCAAAATCAAACAGCAACAATGACTGTTTAAAAAAACGTTGTTAATAGTGATGTTCTCAGCGCTCCTTGCTCACAACCATCGCTTCCATCCTCCCCGTCAGGTCGGGAGGCGGTTCGGCTATCTCAAACCCTTGAGACCCATAACTTTCCGACCCCGCCTCGCGACGGGTGTGGCAACGTTAACGCCAGGAAGATCAATGAAAATTATCGTCATTTCCTCTGATCGTTGCTGGGATAACCAAGAACCTATAACAAGTTTTGAACCAAAACAGACAAAAACCATAAGAATCAATTACTAGAACACTTTTTTAATTGACTAAACAGGGAGTTTATTAATTAATCTATGTTATTTGAATTATTCTTGCTAGGCAGATAACATACTTTTACAAAAACTAACTCACTGTTTTTCAATAAAACAAATGTAATTATTCAGCCAGAAGCCCAAAACTTCCTCTAGTGCGGAACAATGCTATCAACCTAAATACAGTAAAATCCGCCCGGTTGCCAATGGTCATGCGTGTTTGAATGAAGCCACCAAACACGGCTTTAAACGGCGGCCATACCATGACTTTGATAGTACTTAAAGAGGCTATTCAAAAACCTGTAGACATGGCGCGACCATTGGGTTGAATGTATGCCACCCCACCCCGAGATTATGCTGAAATTCATCGTTGAAGCGATGCCAGTCGCGAAACGAAGGTCATAGAATCGCGACTAGGAGCCTGTCCGAGAATAGGAATCGTCGCGAGGAAAAGCCCTTTTGAGTCAGAGTTGTTGATCATTTGAGGCGGATAGTGGTGCTATTTAACGAAAATAAGCGGGAAATCTGGCCAACAGGGTTTTTCCGTAGCAGGTTCTCTATTCTCGGACAGACCCCTACATCGCTCCCCAACTTTCATAAGCGGGCTGATGCCGAGCGTTCATGATCGTTAGGGTGATATTTTGCTATCAGATCAGCAAAAGTTCAGGTGCTACCCGTTTGAGAAATATGTCTCGATAGGCTTCGGCTTTTCTGAGTTGCATGCTTTCCATCGGGTTGTAGTCGTCTGTAATCAATATTCCCCCTTGTTCACTTAAAGCATATTGGTGATCCGTCAACCATTGGCTACGCTGATCGCGGCTATTCGCATCCAATTCAATCGCCGAATTCGATGCCAGCATGATGAAATCCGTCATTTCGGTTTTTTCGGTAATGAACACCTTCACATTAGGCAACACGCTTTTCAGTGTTTTGTAGACAGAGGCTACGGCTTCTGTGCCCTCACCTCGGGTAAAGCCGACATAGTTCAACGCCAGAATGCCGTCTTGTTTTAATAATCTGCGCAAATCACTCAGCATTTCCACCGTTAATAAATGGGTCGGTTCGGAACCGCCGGTAAAACAATCATGGATGATGAAATCGTATTGCTTGTTGAGTTTTTTGACTTCGTAGCGGGCATCGCCAACGATAAACTCACCAGTGGGTTTAAAACCAAAATAATCCAGCGAAGCCTGCGCCACCACCGGGTCGATTTCTATGGTGTCTGTGGCCAGACCTTTGGCTTTTAATTCCCGTGCAATATGTCCGCCGCCCAAACCCACCAATAACGCATCGCTGGCCGCAGGTCGCAAGACTGGCAGAGAAGCGATAATGGTTTGATAATGCAACAGGGTTTGGCCGCTGGATAAGGACATGGCGCTTAACACCGAAGCATCGGATAACAGCAGTCGCGCGTCGCTGGTTTGGTTATCCACCACCCTGACCCAGCCATAAATACTTTCGGCTTGATGCAATACCCGCATGGTGGCATTGGTTTTTTCGGGGCTGGCGTAGCCTTTGACGCTGAGCAAAGAGGAAAGCAGCCCTAAAAAAATCACCGGCATCACGCCCCTGTTGGCGGGGAACCCTTGCCGGTCCCGCCACATCAACACCACGGCCATCAGCACCAAGATTAGCGCCAGCGAGAAAATTATGCTGCGGGTACCCAACCAAGGCAACAGCACAAAACCCAACAACAGGGTGGCTACGACACTGCCGACCGTACTGATGGCATACACGGCACCCACGGTGCTACCGACATCTTCCAGGGTTTCTGTGGCTAATTTGATCACAAATGGCCCTACCATGGCCAACGCGGTCAACGGCAGGCCAAACAACAACAAGGCACTGCAAAATGCCCCACCTCGCATCCCCAAAGCATTGGTCAGATGCAGCACTGTTGCACTGCTAAACGGGATTACGCTGGTCGCCAAAGCGGCGAACATCAGCACATGCGCCAAACGCAATTTGGGGTATCGGTCGGCCAAATATCCGCCCAAATAGTAACCCAACGCCAAAGCAATCATTGTCACCGCAATCAGTGCGGACCACACATATAAGCTGGCACCATAATACGGTGCAATGATACGGGTACCCAATAATTCCAGGATCATCACCGCGCCACCGCTGAGGGTCACCGTCGTCAGTAACAGTGACTTGCCGGGTGTCAGCAGACGGGCATGTTGCGCCACATGGCGCTGAGTTGAGTGTTTCTTTGCCATAAATTCAAATCAATAAGTGAAGGCCAATGGCTAGGAGCCTGTCCGAGAATAGAGAACCTGCTACGGAAAAGCCCTTTTGGCCAGATTTCCCGCTCATTTTCGTTAAATAGCACCACTATTCGCCTCAAATGATCAACAAATCTAACTCAAAATAGCTTTCCCTCGCGACGATTCCTATTCTCGGACAGGCTCCTAGCATTAAGCCATAAAAAACCCCGAACCGGCTCCATTCCGTGATTCGGGGTTACTTACCTCCTTGTCGGGTCAATCCGTTGACATCCCTGTGTTTAGCTACGCCTGCTCAAACCGTGCGCCCGATTCCGTTAGGCTATCCCGTCCTGAGTATCCGTCAAACTGCAGATTTACGCTTGCCAAAACCGATCAAGCCGGCAATAGCCGAACCGAACAACCACACTGCGCCTGGAACCGGTACAGGTGAGGCACTGAATGCAATAGTTCCTTGCAACAGCGCCGAAGGGCCACTACTGGTTGCACCGGCTGCAGCGACTGTATAACTGCCGGCCTGCAGGAAATAATTGGTCAAAGCCTCGACACTACCCACACTGGAGGCAGAAAAATCGTTTTTATGGGTGATATACACAATCTCTGCCCAAGCTTCATCGTCGTTGGCCATACTCCAGTTGCCGAATGCGTTGAACTGACCTTCACGGATATTGTTGCTGTCCCAATACGCTGAGTCAGTAGGATGAGATATCGGATCGAAATTGCCATCCACGGCATTTAATGGATCAGTGGATGTGTCATCATGCGCTTCGTCCGGCAGTAAACCACGATACAGGGAAAAGGCAGGATTCAGTCCATTCTGAATTGAAGTAAAACTTAAGTTAATCAGCGAATCTTGCGCCAAACTAAATTTAAAAAATTGTAACTGATGGCTGTCACCAAGACATTCCGCAGTGCCGTCCAAACCACAGCCGCTAAGAGGGGTATCGGTACCCGCAAACCAGCCTTTGCGTAGAAAAGTAGTGCTTTGAGTAGGAAATGCATTCAAATCGCCATAGTCCACATGCGCGAAGGCACTAGACGAGCCGAAAATACTCAGGCCGATGGCACCGGCTAAAATCAGTTTCTTGTTCATTGTTTATATCCTGAATGAAATTAAAAAATTTGTTTAACCTTGACCCGGCAATTTCCCAGATCAAAAGCAAGCGTGGGGAAAATTTACACTATGAAATCAACCCATGAGCAACCGCTTGCGATACAACATCAGCAAACCGCTACCCAATAGCCAAAACGCTGACGGCAAGGGCACCGCAGCCAATTTGAATACCTGTCCCGTGAAGCCGCCTGGCCCACGCTGACTGCTGCCCAGTACATAAAGTTCGCCTTGTGCATCTTCGCCGAAGCCCAGTATCCACATCGACAAATCCGTCATATTGGCGATATTCAGCTCCTCTATGATGCCGTTGGTCAGATCGCCGACGAAAATCCGCCCACTCGGAAAGCCGAACGAGCCCCAGTCGCCGAATACATATTTGCCATATAACTCAGGAATGTCCGAACCGCGATAGACAAATCCACCGGTGATCGAAAAACCTTCGGTATGGTCGTATTGCAACACGGGGTCTATCAGATCGGCTGGCAGACCGCTCAGATTGTTGCTGACCAAACCCGTTGCCGGGTCGAAGCGGAACTGGCCTTCTTTGAGATTCCAACCATAGTTACCACCGGCAGTAATCAGGTTGACCTCTTCCACCGAACCTTGGCCGACATCGGCAGCCACCATTTGTCCGGTACTTTTATCAAAGCTGAATCGCCAAGTGTTGCGTAAACCGTAAGCATAGATTTCATCCAGTTTTGCCGGGTCGTTAACAAATGGATTATCACCTGGGATACCGTATTTTCCATTGGCGCTGTTGGTGCCAGTGGGATCGATGCGCACAATGCTGCCCAAAATATTGCCGGCATTCTGACCATTACCAATAGTGCCATGACCATTTCCGACATCGTTGGCACTACCGCCGTCTCCAAGGGAAATGTATAGATGACCATCAGGACCAAATGCCAACATACCGCCATTATGGTTGGATTGCGGTTGGTCGATACGCATCACTTCACGCCTTGAGGCAGGATTGATCACGTCCGGATTTTGCGGGTTGACTTGCCACTCGGCCACGACAGATTGGTGGTTATAATTCGGTGACGGCGATTGCAAGGGCACCGAAAAATCTGCACTGCCCGCTATCCGGGGTTCGCTGGTGTATGTGTACACCTTGCCGTATCCCGCCGTGCCGACATTGGCGTAATCGGGATGAAAGGCAAACCCCAGAAAGCCGCGTTCATCGTAATTCGGATTCAAGTTAACCAAGCGGGAGCTAACGTTAAGAAACGGATTGGCTTGCACCACGCCATTTTTGATCAACTGCACACTGCCTTTCTGATCAAGTACAAACAACCGGTCGCTACCATCATTGGCATGAGTCAACAGATTGGGCGCAGTGAAACCGGAGGCAATAGAGTGTAAATGGATGGAAATAGCACTTTGACCAATAGCCTGCGGAAAAGGATCGTAGGGATCGAACGGATTGGAAACGATTTGCGCGTGCGCCGTTGACACGGCAAAAACCGTCCCGATCATCAAGCATTTATATAAGTTATGTTTTGTAGTCATGGTTTAGACCTCAATGAGCAACAGTAGCAAACACTCGGTTAAGCGTTGCGCGTGCGGCAGCGCATTCCAAAACCCGCCAATACGGAACCAAACAACCACACCGCACCTGGCACCGGCACCGGACGAACGGTTAACGACAGGGTTGCTCTGTAATTGGGCGAGGTACAGGAGGCTGCAGAAGTATTGCAGCGTTCGCCGCCGGCGGCGATGGAATAAACACCCGGGCCTAGTAAAAAGTTTGACAGTGTTTCGCCAGTACCAATTGCAGTCGAATGATTGCCGTTACCGCCCCAGACCAGTCCGCGTGACGGATCCGAGTCGGAAGTGCCGGAAACTGCAATGACGTACTGAATGGTGGTCCACTGATCGGCGTAATTGGCCATGCTCCAGTCACCGAAAGCATCGAATTGGCCTTCGTATTCGATGTTGGCCGTATCGCGATAACCTGAATGTTTGAGATACAAGCCGCTGGGGTCGCTATCGGTCGGGCTGGCAATGTAATTAAAATCGTCGTCAACCGGATTGACGTAGTCGTATTCGGCCCAGTCGTGCGCGCCTAGATAAAAAGCCCCTTTATATAGGGTGAAGGCAGGATCCAGACCTGAGGTATTTTGAATGAAGCTGATGTCTACGTTTGATGCCTGAGTTAAGGTGAAACGATACCAGCGAGCTGAAACGCCACCAATCGCATGACTGTCACCCAAATCGGCATCGGTTCCATCAACCCAGCCATAGGCCTTATATTGATTTAGTGTATGGGATACTGTGTTGACCGGGTCTGTACCCAAATCAGTAAATGATACATGCGCCTGAGCGGCAAAACTGAACAGCAAAATACTGCATACAGCAAACAAACGACTGATGATGATCATAATGAATGTCTCATTAATGTTTAATAATTAATAACGCTGATGTTAATTCAAGTGAATCATCCGACTATTAGTAACGTTCAGTGACCCTCTTGGAAAAGGGAATTTAGGGGGAGATTTTATTTAATAAATCCCCCACGCCCCCTTTTACAAAGGGGTTGGTGAACAGTTACGACTATGAAGACAAACCACTAAATCCCCCAAATTAAAAGGAGCGTCCTTGCTCCGGACATCCTTGTTCATATGCAATTCCCAATAAAATCCAGAAATTCCAGTCGCTTGATTACGCGGCTTTACGACGGCCAAAACCAATCAAACCGGCAATGGCTGAACCGAATAACCAAACAGCACCTGGAACCGGCACCGCTTGAACATTGAACGCGATGTTCATGTTACGGGCTAAGCGCAGGTTAGAGTAAGTACCTGGAGTGGTATTTACACCCGGCCACTGAGTACCATTACAGCCAGCTGCACCAAATGATGTGCAATCGACAGAAGCAGCGCCAGGTGTACCTTCTTGAACCGCTGCAAACAATGCAGTCAAATCAGCCAAACTGGCTCCACCAATCGTCATGGTGTAAGTGCCAGGGCCGAGCAAACCACTCCAGCTAACGCTGTTATCCACGTTGCCGTCAGCGTAAGCGCCGGAAGCCGCGTCTGCTACCGCATCAATAAAGGTCACACCGTTCACTAAACCACTGTTGTTACCCATGGTGAAGTTTCCATCCGATTTGAACACACCCCATTTGTCGCGGTTGCCCGGAACATCTGCGGCACCGCCAGCAGCCAGGATTTCGTCGTTGGCGTCATAAAATGGCGACCAGGAGGCAAAGCCCGGCAATGAAGCCAAGTACGCTTGCGTTGCTGCGGAACCGGTAAGACCTGCTGCCACTGCTGGAGACAAGCCGTTAAGGTCACCTACGCCATCATGCGAAGAAGCAGGCACCAAACCACTGAAAATCGATACGCCAGGGTTCAAAACAGAAGCACCGTTGCTGTTGGCAGCACCAGTGACTGTGAAGCTGACTTGGGATTGTTGAGTCAGGGTGAAAGAACGGAAACGGTTGTTATGACTGTCACCGTAAGTATCCGTAGTAGCGGTACGATTGACGCCATTGTTGCTCAAACCGGAAATCCATCCCGCATTGCTGGAAACGGTGGGATTCAAACCACCGGTACCCGCACCAGCGTAGGTATTGGTAGCTTGGTCGTACAAAGACGTGCCATAACCCACGTGCGCAAATGCCTGACTACCCAAGAGCAGGCCAGCCAAAGCAAGCAATGATAGTGCGATATTTTTTTTCATAATGATCCTCTTTACTGTTACGGAATAGTTAACAGTCATGTCCAAAGCAATTCCCCCGCACCTGCCTTGACCTCCCCATCACTACAGGAGGCGGCCCGGCCATCTCAAAAAAATGAGACCCGTGGCTTTCCGACCCCGCCTCGCGACGGGTGTGGCTACGTTAACGGCATCCTCTACCATGCTAATTATTAAAGTTTCATGACAGTTGGTGCGCTAACACAGCGTTTATAACAAGTATCGAGCCAAAACCAAGTAAAATACTAGGAATCATCAATTTAAATTATTTCCTAATATACTTAATCAAATGGTTTTGTAATTAATCTATGTTAAGTAACCTGATCCTTAGCCTCATATGCCACACTTTGAAAGATATAACTGCTTTCCTATTTTCTGTTCCTTCAACCCAGCCATGGCCTAATATTGATTTAACGTATGGGATACGTTGTTTACTTGATCCGTACCCAAACAAGTGAATCATCCGACTATTATTAACGTTCAATATCCCTCTTGGAAAAGGGCATTTAGGGGGAGATTTTATTTAATAAATCCCCATGCCTCCTTTTACAAACGAAGTGGTGAACAATTACGACTATGAAGACAAACCACTAAATCCCCGAAATTCAAAGGAGCTTCCTTGCTCCAGAACATCCTTGTTCATATGCAATCCCAATAAAATCCAGAAACTCAAGTCGCTTGATTACGCGGCTTTACGACGGCCAAAACCAATCAAACCGGCAATGGCTGAACCAAACAACCAAACAGCACCTGGAACCGGCACAGGTCTGACGGTTAGCTCAACACCAAAACCGCGGATTTGGTTATCCAAAACAGCGTGAGCACCTAGATAAGGGAAAGTCGTTCCAGCTACGATATTGGGGTCATGAGTAGCCGCTGGATTTGTAAGATACTCAATACCGTCTAACAACGAACCACCCACGACAACGGAATACCAACCTGGGCCTAGAACAAGATTCGACAGACTTACGGAATTGCCAGTCGAATTGGAGGCAAGATGACCAGTGAAAACTTGTGTATTAATCTGGCCATTGTTGTTACCCATGGTAATGTTGCCATTGGCATTAAACGAACCTTCAAAACCTAACGCAGCAGCATTTGGATTCACCGCCCAATCATGAACCGCTTGTGGCACCAAGTCGTGATCGCGCCAAGCCTCATAAACATTCGTTGCTGGATTCAATGGATTATTCAAGGTACCGCTGCCGGAATAGATCGAGAAGCCTGGGTTCAAGTCACCCAAACGCGTTACGGTGTTGTTGTCTGCGGTATTACGAGAAAAATCTTGCGCCTTCACCGTCAAATCAACAAAAGAGGTAGTCCCCAAGTAAAACTTGGTGAAACGCACACGATGACTATCCCCTTGATCATTGAATGCGGGATTTGGCGCCAAAGCACCCGTCAAACCGTCGGCCCATCCCCAATTGCCGGTGACGTTACCACGATCATAAACATAGGTAGTCGAGCCATTCGGGTTAACGGTAGACGATGTGGCGTCGGTCATTAAGTCACGACCTACCCAACCAACATGAGCCGATGCATTTTGGATCGATAAAAAACCGGCAAGGGTTATTGCCAATGCGGCTAATATATTTTTTTTCATAATTGTCCTCTTTACTGTTACGGTAATAGTTAACAGTCATGTCCAAAGCAGTTCCCCCGCACTTGCCTTGACCTCCCCATCACTACAGGAGGCGGCCCGGCCATCTCAAAGGCATGAGACCCGCAGCTTTCCGGCCCCGCCTCGCGACGGGTGTGGCTACGTTAACGGCATCCTCTACCATGCTAATTATTGGATTTTCATGACAGTTGATGCGCTAACACAGTGTTGATAACAATTAGCGCGCCAAAACCGAGTAAAATACTAGGAATCATAAATTTAAATTATTTCCTAATATACTTAATCAAATGGTTTTGTAATTAATCTATGTTAAACAACAAACTCTTCAGCCTCAAATGCCACACTTAGATACATATAAACACTTGATTTATATGGTTTTTATTATTATTTAATCAGAATACATTAAATTAACGAATAACTAGTTTTTCTGCCTAACGTGCTTGAAAGCTCAGCATCGCTCCCAAGGTAACTTTCACAGTAAAACCAATTTGGCTTGTCTGTTCTCACAGTAAGATGGCATTATTATTGGGTTATCGATTTAAATAACTTTCACAATAACCCTGCTCAACACTAAATGGAGAATTCGATGCAAAAAGATAGCAGTATGCCGCTGTGGGTTTTTTTGGCTTTTTCAAGTATAGAAACGCGCAAAGGCGCGTTGATTTTGATATGGAGCAGTGTGATTTTTTCTGTGTATTGCGTACCTTGGCCGTTATTTTTTAACGATATACCCTGGGTTTCGCAGTTGTTTTTGATCGACGATTGGGAATGGTTTGCGATGATGCTGCCCATGACGCTGTGGTATTGGCTGAGCATGAAATGGGTAGATAAAAACCGTGGCTGGAATCAACCACAGATGTAATACAGAATATTTATCCTACACAACATAAAGCCAGTTTCTGGCTTTATTTACAATTTTTAGTTACAAACCTGATAGCGCCTGTAAGTCTCTTTCCAGCATCTCGGAATTGCCGAGATTCAATTCAACCAATCTGCGTAAGTTGGTGATGCTGTCAATATCGATGTGTTCGCATTTGAAGCCGACTTGACTACCCGCACCATGAGCAAACTTGAGCACCATGTTGATGGTAACGTCTTCAGACAATCTTAAAACCAGTTCATAGCGTGCATCATGCTTACCGGGCCAAGGAACGCCAAAGTCAAGCAAGCAACCTTTCAGGGAAATATCCACCACTTTGCACGCCAATGAAGAAATGCTATCCGAAATAACCGCTTCTGCATTGTAGAAAATGCGTTGAAAATGTCGTTGATCGTGCACTGTTTCCGTCATAAGACTTTTACTCCAAAAAGAACTGCATGGGGGTTTTGTCTACTTCGATAATATCGTTGTGTTTCAATAACACCGTAGTTTCGCCTAAAGGCTGCTTGTTGACAGCCAAGCCTTCGTGACCTTGTAGGGCAGACACAAAATAGCCATTTTTTCGACGCGCAATCACGACGACGCCTGCCCCTTCGTGTCCCAAGCGGGTCATGGCTTTTTTCAGCGGTAAAATGCGTCCGATATGCGGACCATCCATGATTTGCAGATTGGCTTCCTGTTGTTGCACGGATTGATCCAGCTTATGATTCAGTGCCAGCACATCCGGATCTTTTTCAGCAGTTGCCTGTGGATTTTGAGGCTGATTGTTCAAAAACGTTTCAGTGACGGAGAAGGTAATGTAATGTTTACCAACATTGATGACATCATTGTTTTGCAGCGCCCATTCTTTTACAGCCAGATTATTGATTAACAGTGGAAATTTCTCGTTCAACTGCTTGATCATGCAGCTGCCATCCTTTATCACCACGGCAGCATGCGCAGGGGCAACCGCCAAGCTATCGACCACAATTTCATTGGTATCATCCCGGCCGATATGAATCACACCGGTATCATAAATACCTGAAAATATAGGTTTATCTTTAAAATAAAGGGTAAGTTTTGCCATTTGAGTTATCTAAATAATCCCTGCAACCGACAGTAGTATAGTCGCTGAGCCAAGGCTTGCCGATTTCTCCAACATTATTTTTAATTTCACAGATTGAGTTCTCATTTACAACGGCCTGTAAACTTTTGTCAGATTCGCGCAGGTACTCGTCATTCTGACATACCCTCTGGGGCACAATTAGATTGCCCGGAGCCGAAGACCGCGAAGCGAATCCAGATCTCATGGATGGATTGAATCTTACTACCCCTGGCGCTGGATGCGCCGCTTCCCGGCGAGTATGATGGCAGTTTTTAAACATAACAAAGTAGAAGCAACCAATCAGCTTTAAATGTATGAATATTTTCCTTCCTTAAAAGCGCTCATGGTGCCGAATTTACAGTAAAATCGATTCAGCCACCACTGTCTAAAATAGCGACATGAATACTTCCGTACCTGAAACCGAAGAACAATCGTTACTAGCGAAAAACATCTATATCACAGGTACCAATCGCAACAGCGGTAAGTCCATCATCATGCTGGCCATTATGGAGCTGTTGATGGGCAATGCCGGCAAAATCGGCTTTTTCCGCCCAATCATTCAATCGGGCGATAAAAAAGACGAACTGATCCAGTTTATTCTTTATCGCTACCAACTGGATTTGCCCTACGAATCTCTTTACGGTTGCCAAAGTCATGAAGCCCGTGAATTATTGGCTAACGAGCAATCCGATGAATTGCATAAAATCATTCTGGCTAAGTATCGCGCCTTAAAAAGCCAGTGCGATTACGTATTGTGCATAGGTTCGGATTACCGACATGGCGACTCGATGTTTGAATTTGATTTTAACGCCCAGGTTGCCAATAATCTGGATTGTTTGATGTTGCCGGTCATGCCGGCCGGCGATATGGACAATCTACAAACATTAAACAACCTTGCCAGCTTAAAATACGAATTAAACGAACACGATAACGATGTGCTGGCCGTGGTGATTAATGGTGTTAATTTCAAACACATAGAAACACTGCGTTCCACCTTGGGCAATCCCGGCAGTTTTCCGATTTACGTGGTACCTGCCGAGCAGTCTCTGGACAAGCCCACCATCGGCAACATCGCTCATGCGCTGGACGCCAAAATGTTTACCTCGGACAACACTAAACTTGGCCGCGAAGTCTATCATTACAAGGTAGCAGCCATGTTGGTACCGGACTTTCTCAATTATGTACAAGCCGGTGACTTGATCATCACGCCGGGCGATCGTTCAGACATCATTCTGGCCAGTTTGCTGACCTACCATTCAACCAACTACCCGCAAATTTCCGGCTTGTTGTTAACCGGTCATCAGGAACCCGGCCCACAAGTCAAGGCCTTGATCGAAGGATTGGGCGATCTGCCTTTTGCGGTGCTCGGGGTGGATTCGGACACCTTTACTACCGCCATGCGGGTTAGTCAGGTGCCAGCTCGCCTGCATTCGCAAGATGATAGAAAAATCGCCAAAGCCCTGGGCTTGTTGGAAAGCAATATCGATATACCGGAATTGCGGCAGCGCATGCTCAGCCAAGTCACCCATAAAATGACGCCGCTGATGTTTGAATACGATCAACTACAGCGTGCCAAGGCCAAAAAACAACACATTGTGCTGCCTGAAGGCACCGAAGAACGGATTCTGCGTGCAGCGGAAATATTGTTATTGCGTGATGTGGTAAAGATTACCTTGTTGGGTAATGAAGCGGAGATCCGCCAAAAAATACAGACACTGGCGCTCAAGCTGCCGGAAGTTGATGTGATTGACCCGATGACATCGGAACTGCGTCCGCTGTTTGCTCAGGCCTATTTCGAAGCGCGAAAACATAAAAACATCATCTACGCCACCGCTTTCGATTTGATGGCGGATGTCAGTTATTTTGGGACCATGATGATTCACCTTGGCTTTGCAGATGGCATGGTATCCGGCGCGGTACATTCCACCCAGCACACCATCCGTCCTGCATTCGAAATCATCAAAACCAAACCGGGCACGGCCATTGTCTCCAGCATCTTTTTTATGTGCCTCGAAGACAGGGTGTTGGTATACGGAGATTGCGCGGTCAATCCAAATCCCAACGCTGAAGAATTGGCAGCCATTGCCATTAGCGCGGCAGACACTGCCAAAATGTTCAATATCGAACCTCGTGTGGCCATGCTGTCCTATTCGACAGGCAATTCAGGTAAAGGCGAGTCCGTAGACAAGGTTCGGGATGCGGTAAAAATCGCCCAAGCCTTGCGCCCGGATTTAAAACTGGAAGGCCCCATGCAATATGACGCCGCCGTTGATTTTGGTGTCGCCAAAACCAAGCTGCCAGGCAGTGAAGTTGGTGGTCAGGCCAGTGTGTTTATTTTTCCAGACCTCAACACCGGCAACAATACTTACAAAGCCGTACAGCGCTCTTCCGGCGCCATAGCCGTCGGTCCGATCCTGCAAGGCCTGAATAAACCTGTGAACGACTTGAGTCGGGGTTGCACTGTGCCTGATATTGTCAGTACCATCGTTATTACCGCCATTCAGGCCCAAGAAACCGGGGAACTATGATGAAACTATTTCTAAGCGCACTGTTTTGCCTGATCAGCGCGACGCTTAACGCTGAGCCACGGATTGCCATTCTGGATTTTGAGCTGAAAGATTTAACTCTGGCCCCCGGCATTCCTGCCGAAATTCAGCGCACAGCGTCCATTCAGCCCTTACTTCAAAAGGAGCTGGCTTCGGCAGGTTACACAATCATAGATATACCACTTGCCGCACAACATGCAGCCGACAGCGGTGTCGGTTACTTATTCGATCATGCGGACACGGCAGCCGGCTTGGGTAAACAATTTGGCGCCGATTATGTGTTGGTCGGCCGCTTGCATAAACCCAGCTTTTTGTTTGCCTATCTGATGGGACACCTAATTAAAGTGGATAACCAAAAACAGATAGCCAGTTTCATCACCGAATCCAAAGGTCCCAACTCAGAATTGGTTATCAAAGCCGTGGAAACACTGGCTGACAAAATCGATGCGCAGCTGGAAAATCGGTATACACCACCGCCACCGCGAAAATTACCGGTCCATTAGTTCTACTATGTCCGATTGGCGTAGATACTCGTCATTCCGGCATACCTTCTGGGACACCAAGGGATTGCCGGAGCCGAAGACCGCGAAGCGAATCCAGCTCTCATGAATGGATTGAAGCTTACCATCCATGGCGCTGGATGCCCGCTTCCCAACGGGCATGACGGCCGTTTTGACTATGTCAAAGTAGAATTAGGGAAGCGCTGATTAACCCCTTCGACAGGCTCAGGGCGAACGGTAAGTGTCTGATTCCGTTCGTGGTCGACCGCATGGATGCAGAAGAGTTAGAGCAACACAGGAGCAGTTGCCGAGAGCTTGTCGAACCACTTGTGCCCCAGAGAGTATGAGCAAAATCGATGTGTTCAGCGCTTCCTTAGGCAGACAAAACCCAAACTTTCCTCTTAGCCAACCCCACTACGCGCATGAAAATTCTGGTTCTGAACGCCGGTAGTTCCTCCATCAAATACAGTTTATTTGCCATGGCAGATCACAGCACACTGCTCAGTGGTCTTATTGAACGAATTGGCGAGCCTCTGGCTTTACATCGTTATCAACTGTTGAATCAGGAGGTGTCTCGTTCTGAACAAGTCATAGCCGATCATCAACATGCCTTAAACGTATTGTTCGAGACACTCTCCAGCAGCGGTCTCATCAACCATGCAGATTTAAGTTGCATAGGTCACCGTGTGGTACATGGTGGTGAGTTATTTCAGCAACCAGTCCGTATAGATGCCGAAGTGATCCGGCAGATTGCCGGGATGGTGCCGTTAGCGCCTTTGCATAATCCGGCCAACTTGCTCGGCATAGAAGCCACCATGCAACTGATGGCCAACACACCTCAGGTAGCGGTATTCGACACAGCTTTTCACCAAAGCCTGCCCGATTACGCCTATCGTTATCCTCTGCCTGAATCGCTTTATCAACATCAAGGTGTGCGCCGTTACGGCTTTCATGGCACCTCACATCGTTATGTAGCCAAACAGGCCGCCGAGTTTTTGGGTAAACCTCTGCAGCAACTCAATCTGATCAGCTTGCATTTAGGCAATGGTGCCAGTGTCACCGCTATCGAGAAGGGCCAGAGCATCGATACCTCTATGGGCATGACCCCTCTGGAAGGCTTGATGATGGGAACCCGTTGCGGCGACATCGATCCGGCTTTGCATTTTTACCTGAGTCGCAGTCTCGGCCTGCCGTTGGACGCCATCGAAACCTTGTTGAACAAAGAAAGCGGTTGTAAAGGCGTCTGTGGTGAAAACGATATGCGTACCATCCACAGCATGGCAGATGCGGGCGATGCCCGGGCCAAACTGGCTTTGCAGATGTATGCTTACCGCATCAAGAAATATATCGGTGCCTACTTTGCTGTACTGGGCAAAGTGGATGCCTTGGTATTTACCGGTGGCATTGGCGAAAATGATCACTGGTTGAGACAGCAGGCCTGCAACAACCTCAGTGGCTTGGGCATTTGTGTCGATGAGATTCAAAATAAGCAGCCGGCCCGCCCCTGTGGCGCTATTCATGCGGATGATTCAAAGGTTAAAGTGTTGGTGATAAACACCCAGGAAGAATTGGAAATCGCCATTCAGGCGCAGAGCTGTTTGTCTAACCTCAGGATATGAGTGTACATAATTCCCCTGTTTCGGCTGAAAAGGATTTTCTGGATCGTCCTGAGTCTATGGAAGGATGGACGCGGAAAAACCGGCTCTCGCCGTGCCAAACCGCTTGACGCTTTCAAAATTTCATTACCCAAACCCAAACAGAGTTAACATAACCCACCTTTTTTTGCCGCCGGTTTACCATGCTTTCCCACATCCTGCCCAAAGCCGAAATTTCCATCCGCGAAAACCTCAATTGGCTCTACATACTCAGAAATCTGCTGCTGTTTGGGGTGGTGGTTTCGGTATTTGTGGCGGTGCATGGTCTGGGCATAGAACTACCGATGAATCAGCTGTGGCTGGCTATCTTTGCCATCTCGATTTTGAATCTCTATACATGGCTCCGTTTGCGCACCCCTGAACCGGTGACTGAGCATGAAATATTCTCGCAGATTTGTATGGATGTATTGGCGTTGGCGTATTTGTTGTATCTGACCGGCGGCGCTTCCAATCCGATTATTTGGGTGTTTTTGTTGCCATTGATTGTCACCGCCATCATGTTGCCGCAGTCTTACGCCTGGAATATGGTCATCATCACGTCTTGCGTATACACCGTTCTGATTGCCTATAACGTACCTTTACCCGCACTGGCCCCGCATGCCGAACATCACAGCTTACATAACCTGACGCCGGAAATGAGTTTACGCTTGCAGCTACTGGAAGATCGGCGATATTTCAATCTGCACGTATTCGGCATGTGGTTTGGCTTTGTGTTCAGTGCCGGTTTGGTGGCGTTTTTTATCATCGCACTGGCCAAAACCCTTAAAGAGCGGGAACGCAGTCTTGCCGACGCCCGTGAAAGTGCCTTGCGAGACGAGCGTGTGGTATCGCTGGGAACGCTAGCCGCCAGTGCTGCCCACGATATGGGAACGCCGCTAGGCACCATCGCTATTTTGGCCCATGATCTGGCCGAGGATTTTCCGGAACACCGCTTCCCTGAACTCAATCAAAAGCTGGTCATTCTCCAGCAGCAACTGGATCGCTGCAAACAAGCCCTGTCCGTCATGTCAGCATCTGCAGGCGAAATGCGTGCCGAATCGGGCAAGGTGATGACTGTCAGTGATTATATCGATCAAGTGCTGAATCAATGGCGCACCCATAAACCCAGTACCAAGCTGAATCTGTTTATTTCAGGCAATGTGGAAGCGGATGCCCAAATCATAGCCGAGCGCACTCTTACGCATTCATTGATCAATATTCTGAATAATGCTGCAGAAGCCACTGATAGCAATGCCGGGATCGAATTTCATGCCAACTGGGATAGTGTTAACCTGGTTTTGAAAATCCGCGATTTTGGGCCCGGACTGCCGCCGGAACTGGTTGATTTTGCCGGCCAAAAACCGGTAAAAAGCAATAAACAAGGCATGGGGGTGGGTTTGTTTCTGACCTATACCACCATCAAACGCCTGGGCGGTACAATCTATTTTAACAATCTTGCAGCGGGGGGTGCCTGTGTGGAAATCAGCCTGCCGATATTAACTAAGGAGAGTGAGTATGACAGAAATTTCTTCGGATAAGCCCAATTTACTGCTGGTGGATGATGATGAAACCTTTTGCATGGTGCTTAAACCGGCGCTTGAAAAACGCAACTTCCAGGTCACGGTAGCCAATGATGTCAACACAGCGATTCAGTTAGCCGAACAAACCGATCCGGAATATGCGGTGATCGATTTACGGATTGGATACGATTCCGGATTGGAGATGGTCAAAAAACTGATTTCGCTGGACAGCAACACCCAAATCGTCATGCTGACCGGTTTCGCCAGTATCGCCACGGCAGTAGAGGCCATTAAACTCGGCGCAATTCATTACCTGACCAAGCCGGCCAGTCCAGACGAAATAGTCAGCGCACTCTACAAAAATGAGGGCGATGCATCGGTGGCCATCAACGATAACCCGCTGTCCGTCAAACGCTTGGAATGGGAGCATTTGCAAAAAGTCTTGATGCAACATGATGGCAATATTTCCGCTGCTGCACGCGCATTGAATATGCATCGCCGTACCCTGCAACGAAAACTGGAAAAACGCCCGGTTCGCGAATAATCCCGCCCTACCCGCTTCTTTTAACGGCTGTTTGATTATGATTAAAATTTTAGATGGTTTGGCCTTAGTGGCTTATTGCGGCCTGATTTTCTGGCTGTCAGATCAACAAAGACTACCGATGCCCACAGCTTTCGAGTTCCAGGATAAATTTCTGCACACGGGCGCGTATTGGGTGATGGCGATTCTGAGTTGGCGCGCCTTGCGGCATTTTGGTTTGTCTACTAAGACCTTGGCTTTAGTCAGTTTTGTTTTTTGCAGTCTTTACGGCATAACCGATGAATGGCATCAATCCTTTGTGCCTGGGCGCGAGAGTAGTCATGCGGATTGGCTGGCAGACAGCATCGGTGCAGCTTTGGCCGTTATTTTGCTCAGTAAATCCAAGTTAATACGGCGCTTTATCGGCTAACGCCAAAACAATTGTTGATTTATTTCTTTTTGGCAGGCGTTTTGTTTACGGTGGGCTTAGTCAGCGTCTTTTTAACGCCTTTTTTGTTTGGGGGATTTTTTGCCGCTGCTTTGGACTTTTTGCTGTCAGGCTGTTTTTTGCCGGCAGCCTTTGTTTTTTGTGAATCTTTCACTGCAGGCTTGACTGTCTGCGCCGGCTTTTCCGGTTTGTCATCAGTTGCCGATTCGGCCTGATCAGCATCTTTTGGCTGTTCTGAGACCTCCTCTGCAAGCTGCGGCTTGGTTTCTGACTCAACATCATGAAAAGGTTTTTCGCAATCCGGTAATTGTTCGTCTGCTGGCGAACAGATGACACGATAGATAATTTTTCTATCACTATTTGCGTTTTCATCTGCGGGTGAAGACAGTGCGGTTTTAGGCTCTGTGTCATCGGAAATATGCCCCAGGAGTTCATCGGCATCTGCCAATGCCCCATACAGCCCCAATCCCAGGCCAACCATCAAATACCCATAATTTTTATTCAGCATGGTCGGCGTTATGGTTTTTTTGTACCTGTTTGGCTTCATTCCAAAGATCATCCAGTTCGTCTAATGCACAATCCCGCAATTGCCGACCCGAGGCATCAACTTGCTGTTCGATGTAATTGAAGCGGCGAGTGAATTTTTTATTGGCTTCTTTTAAGGCAATTTCCGGATTGACTTTCAAATGTCTGGCAAGATTAACCACCACCAGCAATAAATCGCCAATCTCTTCCTGGATGTGGGGCTGATCGCCGGACTGCCAAGCTTCATGGACTTCTTGCAGTTCTTCCATGACTTTGTCAAATACCGGTTCGGTATCCGGCCAATCAAAGCCATGGCTGGCGGCACGATTTTGAATTTTCTCGCAGGCTACCAAAGCCGGCAAGGTTTTGGCGACACCGGCCAATACGCTTTCAGGGCTATTTTCGGGCTGCTTTTGTTGCCGCTCTTGCGCTTTGGCATCATCCCAGGCCTGTTGGCGCTGCTCATCGCTATCAAAGGTAACGCCGGCAAATACATGCGGGTGACGAGTAATCAGTTTTTGGCTAATGCCAGCGGCGACTTGTTCAAAATCAAACAAACCCCGCTCTTCGGCAATACGGGAGTGAAATACCACCTGCAATAACAAATCGCCCAGTTCGCCGCGCAAATCATCAAAATCCTGCCGCTCGATGGCATCAGCCACCTCATACGCTTCTTCGATGGTATAAGGAATCAAGCTATAAAAATCCTGCTTTTGATCCCACGCACAACCCGTTTGCGGATCTCGCAAACGGGCCATTAAGGCCAGCAGTTCCTGGGTGTTAGTCAAACTCAAAATACGCTGCCGAAAGTATCCAGGTAACGTTGCTTAAACTCATCCATGGTAAATACATGGTTTTGGGTGCCGTTGTGTTCGATTTTGATGGCACCCAACAATGAAGCGATGCGACCGGTCACATCCCAGTCGTAATCATTGATCAAACCGAACAACAGACCGGCTCTATAGGCATCGCCGCAACCGGTTGGATCCAGCACCTGTTTTGGCGTCGCGGGTGGAATGTCTATGCAGCTACCCTGGGTATAAATCTTTGAACCTTTATTGCCCAAAGTAATGATCAAGGCGTCCACCTTTCCGGCAATTTGCTCCAGGCTCAACCCTGTGCGCTCTTGCATTAATTCGGACTCGTAATCATTAAAAGTGGCGTAATTCGCCAAATCCAGAAAAGCCAGCAATTCATCACCATCGAACATGGGCATGCCTTGACCCGGATCGAAAATAAACGGAATGCCTTGATCAACAAATTGTTGCGCATGTTGTTGCATACCTTGCTTCCCATCAGGCGAGACAATCCCGATGGTGATTTCCGGTGTGGCTGGCACGTCGTTTAAATGCGAAAAGTTCATGGCACCGGGATGAAAGGCGGTTATCTGGTTGTCCTCTACATCGGTGGTGATGTAGGCTTGGCCGGTGTATTGATCGTCCAGAATTTTGATATAGCGGGCGCTGATACCCCGTTGGCTGAGCCATTGCGCATACGGTTCGAAATCATGTCCCACCGTGGCCATAATCAGTGGCTCTTCTTTCAGCAGCTGCAGATTGTAGGCAATGTTACCCGCACAACCGCCAAACTCACGACGCATCACCGGCACCAAAAATGATACATTCAAAATATGCACTTTGTCCGGCAGGATGTGATGTTTGAATTTGTCGTGAAACACCATGATGGTGTCGTAAGCCATTGATCCACAAATTAAAGCGCTCATTGTTTTCCTTTTTGATTGGTACTGTGTGGCTTAAGGTAACGGATGTTTGCTACAGGCACAAGACCCAAGATTAACCACAAATAAAATTTCCTGGTCATAAAGATCAATCAACCCAGTCAAAAATCGTGTTCTCGACAGGGATTGCCCAGATCCAGAAGCCATGGAGGCGCTATGACTTAAACCAACAAGAATTTTCACCCTGTAAGATAAGATGCCCTTGTGGGCGCACTATTCCAGGACTACTCTTGTGCACCAGAGAGTATCGGAATGACGTTGTTGCTGACGCGTCTTTATAATCAGCTCAAATTCTGGCTTATAGCAGAATTAAAGCCCAGGTAATTGCCGCCCAGATTAGAGACAACATCACGGCTGCAGAACCAATATCCTTGGCCCGACCAGACAGTTCGTGATGCTCAAAACCGACTCGATCCACCACGGCTTCCACGGCTGAATTGAGCAACTCAACCAACAGCACCAAGATAACACTGCCGATCAGCAGCAGCTTTTCAATTGCTGTCTCGCCCAACCAAATCGCCAGCGGCGTGCTAACCAGAAATAACATCACCTCCTGACGGAAGGCTTCTTCATGTTCCCAAGTGGCTTTAAAGCCGGCAATCGAAAAAAAACAGGCATTCACCAGCCGTTTAAAACCTTTGGCATTTTGATTGGCCATACGAAATCACTATTCCTCTATCATGCGCTGATATGCCTCGGCATCCAGCAGTTGCTCAAGTTCGGCAGGATTATCCGCTTTAATGCAAAACAACCAGGTGCCAAAGGCATCCTCATTGACTTGCTCGGGCGCATCCTGCACGGATTCATTTACTTCAACCACGCTGCCGCTTACCGGGGCAAACAAGTCGGATGCAGTTTTGACCGACTCCACTACAGCCATTTGTTCGTTAGCCGCAACTGCCCGACCTACTTCCGGTAAACCGATAAACACGATGTCACCCAATTCAGACTGGGCAAAATCGGTAATGCCGACTCTCACCACTTGATCGGCTTCCAGACTGGCCCATTCATGGGTGGCGGCATATTTCAAATTATTTGGCATGTCTTTCATATCGTTTCCTGTGTTCAACTACATATCAAGCCGCAAAGCATAACCGGCTATTTTATTTTCACAACAAAAAAGTACAGCCATCAAGCGACCAAACTCTATAATTCCGCAGCAATCGGCAACCTCAACCCTGATCATGACTTTATTAACGCGCCCAATGGTTTTTCTAGCTGTGCTTTACTGCCTTAACAGCCATGCTGCCCCTGCAGACGATGATGACGATATTCACCCCACTGCCGCCACTTCAGCAAAAGCCACCGATTTACAGCAAGGTGCCGGCATCAAAACCACACCGTTGCAAACTGCCGCCAATCACCCCGAACTGTCCGTACAAGGCATAGTCGTTGATATGGAGCCCCTACTCAGATTGCGTCAGCAATTCCTGGCCGCACAAGCACAACAGGACAGCGCGCTTGCGCGTTATCAAGCAGCCGACCAAAACCTGTCCCGCACCCGCAACTTGCACGAGCAGGATATTGTCTCCACCCATCGACTACAAGAACAGCAAGCCCTATGGCGCAACGATAAAGCCAATCTGGCGACCAGCAGCTATCAACAACAAACCCTGCTTTCAACCAGCTATCTGCAATGGGGCGAATTACTCACCGGCTGGTTTACCCAGAACACCCACCCGCAAGCCGAACACTTTTTAAAAAATCGTGCTCAACTATTGCAAATCAGCCTACCCAGCAATACCCACTTGAAACCGGGGCAAAAAACACTCTGGATTGATGAGCAAGGTCGTCGGCAAAATGCCGTTGCCGCCAGTTTGATCGCTATCGCACCGCAGGTTGACCCAGTCACTCAGGGCGAACGCTTATTCTGCAAACTCGAAGCTCGCAAACTGCCGCTCGGCACCCGTTTCACGGCATGGCTAGCTGATGAAGAAGACGACAAACAAAGCAACGGTGTGATCATTCCAGAACACGCTGTCGTCTGGCATTTGGGACAGTCATTCGTGTTCATCAAAACGGCAGCCGATCAATTTGAGCGGCGGCTGCTCCCAGAGCTCATCCCTGGTCCAAACGGCTATTTTGCGCGCACAGGTTTTAAGCCAAACGAAGATATTGTCACCACAGGCGCACAGACTTTGTTATCTCAAGAACTAAAAAATCTGATTCCGAATGAAGACAATGATTAACGTCCTAACTCCACTGTACTTAAGACAGCATTGATCAAATCAATTCCGCTCAGACCCGTCGGACATTAACCCTTCGACAAGCTCAGGATGAACGGTAAGTGATTGATTCCGTTAGCAGTGTGCCTATCAAACCACGTGTGCCCCAGAGGGTACGGCCGGCATCGATTGGTTCAGCGCTCCGTTAGTGCTTAACCTGCAACACTTCCACACTCTCCCAAACCTTTTCGATGAAAGTACTATCCATTTTAGGCATGCCATTTTCTAGCCATTGCACCAGCACTTTGGCCACACAAGGATAGGTGACTCGAACAGCATGCGGGTTGTGCAGCCAATCTTCGATTACTTGGGTATCCAGGTCGAACATGGTATGTCCATAACCCAATTGTTCCAATGCGGCGGCATTGGAAATCTGCTCCATTTGCGCATGCAGCGGTTTAACCAGAATTTTTTTGCCCAGTTGTAAGGACTCACTGGCCAACTCAAATCCGGCATTACTGATGATGCCGATACAATCGTATAAATCCTTCTGGAAGCCATCACGAGAAAGTGGTTTGAAGACGATATTGTCATAATTAGACTTTACCGGGTCCGGCGAGTACACATAAAACTGAAAATTTTCAAAGGCACATAAATGCCGTATCACGTCGCTGGGGTCTTCAAACGGCAGATACACCAGGATTTTATCTGCCTGGACCTGCTCCGGAACCTGAGGGGTTTCGATAATTGGTGGCAAAATCGGCTGCCCGAAATGATGCCAGTGCAAGCCTACGCCCACATCAGCCGGAGCAAAATACTTCATCACTTGATTGGCGACAGGATCGGCACCTTTGCGCGGTATGTCATGCCCAAAGGCATATTGATGACCGATACCTATAACTTGCTTATTTTGGCGCTTGGCGGCCCAGGCCGTCACCGGTTCAAAATCGCTGATCACCAAGTCATAACCACTCAAATCCAACTGATTGATATCTTTGACAAATTGAATCGGACTTGCCTGCAGAGCCGTTTTGAAATAAGACACTTGGCCTTTGCTGGTGTTAAACGTCAAACCTTCACGGGTTTGATAGCCATTGAACACCTGCATATCAAAATACTTGTCAGCCGGCCTGCCGGTGAATTGAAAAGTCACATCAAAACCTGCCGCATACAACGCCTTCGCCATCACACGCGCCCGCGTGATGTGGCCGTTGCCAGTACCTTGTACGCCGTAAAATATTTTCATCATATACCCTAAAATTGCTGTACCAAATGCCAAAAGGTGCCCGAAAATCGCTTAGCAAAACGCCCATCAAGACAAGGAATTTTTCCAATCTGCCGTGCCATTTACCGGTAATTTCCAAGTTTGGTCAGCTTAATGCGAGTTTATGACAGTCATGTGAAGCTAATTTTAAGATTGCGTGACAACAGGTATTTAAGGGAATGTTTGTTACAATTCAGCCTATACCCCAGATACCTCTCTGATTCACGATCTGACTTTCCCTTTGAATTAGGCAATCTATGCAACGCTTTTGTACACTGGTTTTTGTGCTGGGCCTCATTTTGATGATTTTCGGGCTAACCTATTCGTTACCGATTATTACCTCCCTGATCTATAACGATGGCATGCTGGATTATTTCCTGAACGGTATGTCCATCAATATTGGTGTCGGCGGCATTCTGGCCGGTTTGACCATGCGCTTTCGAGGTGAAATGATGACTCGGGATGGTTATCTGTTGGTGGCTTCATTCTGGTTTTTAATGTCTTCGGCAGCAACTTTACCATTGCTGTGGGGCATTCCAGGCTTATCATTTACTGATGCTTTCTTTGAAACCACATCTGGTTTTACTACCACTGGCGCAACTGTTTTGGTGGGTCTGGATACTCTGGCGCCATCACTAAATCTATGGCGACATGAACTCAACTGGATCGGTGGTTTGGGAATCATCGTCTTGGCCGTGGCGATTCTGCCTTTACTGGGTGTCGGTGGCATGCAATTGTACAAAGCCGAAATTGCCGGCCCGGTGAAGGACAGCAAAATGACCCCGCGCATTACCGAAACGGCACGCTTGCTATGGTTGGTGTATGCAGGTATGACCCTGGCTTGTATTTTCTGTCTGAAATTAGCGGATATGAGTTGGCTGGACGCCATTTGTCATGCCTTTGCCACCTTGGGATTAGGTGGATTTTCCACGCATGATGCGAGTGTAGGGTATTTTGATTCGCCGTTGATTGAATTGATTTTGACCGTATTCATGCTGCTGTCTGCCATCAACTTCGCCACACATTACACGGCGTTGCATCAGCATAATTTCAATGCCTATTCATCGGATCCCGAAGCGCTACCTATGTTGGCAGTCATTGCCGGCAGCATCTTGCTGTGTGCAGGCTATCTTTGGCATAACAACACCTATCCGGATTTTTATACCGGCTTGCGCCACGTCACTTTCAATCTGGTATCGATTGCCACCGACTGTGGTTTTGTCAGTACCGATTACGACAAATGGCCGCCCTTCGTCCCTTGGTGGATGCTATATTTAAGCTGCGTGACAGCTTGTACCGGTTCCACAGGCGGAGGCATCAAGATGTTCAGAACCTTGTTACTTTGGAAACAGGCCGGCCGCGAACTGTTCAGCCTGCTGCACCCGCGCGCCATTAATCCGGTGCGGATTGGTAACATGCCGATTCCCAACAAAATCATTTTTGCGGTTTTGGCTTTTATCTTTTTGTATTTCATCTCGGTGGTCGTATTGACATTTTCTTTGATGTTCGCAGGCTTGGACCCCATCTCAGCACTCAGCGCCATTTTGGCTTGCATCAATAATGCCGGACCGGGTTTACATTTGGTTGGCCCGGCCACCAATTATCAAAGTCTGACCGATTTCCAGACCTGGATTTGCTCAATTGCCATGCTATTGGGTCGACTGGAAATATTTACCTTACTGGTGCTTTTTACTCCCTCGTTTTGGAGAAAATAGTACAATTCATACCATATGCGGCCTCGGGCACTATGTGATCGGCTCAATTTCGTTAAATTTGGATAACTAACTTTTATTTTTACTAGGATTTGGCATGAACTCAACTCGGCAACTTGATTTTCTCGGTAAGAGAAAACTGGCTTTTTTCTTTTCTGGTACGTTGTTTTTAATTTCGCTGATTTCGTTCGCTGTCAAAGGCCTGGAGTTAGGCATTGATTTTACCGGCGGCAGTGTTTACGAATTACACTACAACCAGTCTGTCGATCTGGACAAAATGCGCAGTACTCTGGAACAACAAGGCTTCTCTGACGCCAATCTGCAACATTTCGGCAGTTCGGAAGATGTATTGATTCGGTTGAAACCGGTGGAAAACATCGACCAAAAAGAACTGACTGAAAAAGTGCTGACTGTCAGCAACAGCAGCCAACCTCAAGCAGGCGAAGTACGTCGGGTAGAGTTTGTTGGACCACAAGTCGGCGAAGATTTAATTGATGACGGCGGGCTTGCGGTGTTCTTGTCATTCATTGGCGTGATGATTTATGTCAGCATGCGTTTTGAATGGAAGCTATCCGTTGGCGCGATCGCCGCACTGCTCCATGACACGATTATCACTATTGGCTTCTTCTCAGTATTTGGCTGGGAATTTGACATGACCGTGCTGTCTGCCATTCTGGCCTTGATCGGTTACTCGATCAACGACACCATAGTGGTTTATGACCGGATTCGCGAAACCACCCGGGTCAGCCGTGTTAAAGAAACGATCCATGAAATCGTCAACAATGCCCTGAACGACACCTTAAGCAGAACCATTTTGACGTCTTTGACGGTATTTTTAACTTTAGTGGCCTTGGCTACTTTGGGTGGCAAAACCATACACGGTTTTGCGATTGCCATGTTGATCGGGGTAATCAAAGGCACCTATTCTTCCATTTACATTGCCAGTTCCCTGGCCTTGACCTTTGGCCTGACTCGCGAAGACTTAATGCCTGCCGAAAAAGACGCTACAGTCGACGAATTACCCTAATATTGAACACTTTACTTGATACATTCCAGAGAACAGAATCGGAATAACTTGATGACACAACAGCTCAACACCAGCCAACTGACCCAACTGACCCTCGGTATTCCGGGTTTTGAATACAAAGACTTGTATGACGCCAAACGTCTCAATGATTTATTGGCGATATTCGATGAGTCGGTGCAAAACCACGATCCGGACCTATTCGCAGAAATCAGCGCTTATCGCGCCTGTGCCGGCGAAGACATGAAACCGGAACAAATTTCCGAGTTATTGGTCAGAATGGCGCCGCTGGTGGGAACCTTCGTTGCCCGTTTGTTCAACATCAGCGATGTACGCGACCAGCAAATCGGCCACATTCGCGGCGAATTTGACTCGGTATTTACCTACCGCACTGAAATCGTCGGCAATCTGAACAAACTGTTCAAAGGTCAAACCACAGACGGTTGGGATATTGCCGCTCTGGGTACGCAACTGGACAGTTTATTGACAGCCGCCGGCAAACAAGCACTGTTTGAAGACGACCCGGAATTGGCCGTCAGCCAACTGGGTGCAGATTTATGGCGCTTGTCGAAACAGGAAAACCCCAGCCCAGCCGATCTTGCCGCTTATGAAACGGTGTGCCGCTGGAGTTTTGCCGCCAGACAGGTGCCTGAATTACAAGCCTTTGTCTCGAAATGGCTGAGCTTTAAAGTCCCGGAAAAAACCAACCTGGAGAATCTGGTCGATCACGACACGGTTGCCCAATCAGGATATGACGTTTGGGCCAGCAATGAACACCACATCCGTCGCCGTGACGGTTTTGCCTTGACCGATAAACGCTTCAAGCAAAGACAGACTTTGTACGAGGTTGATCATTGCATTTATTGCCACGACCGCGACAACGATTCCTGCTCCAAGGGCATCAAAAACAAAAAAGACAATACGTTTAAAACCAACCATCTCGGCGCTTTGATGACCGGCTGCCCGCTGGAAGAAAAAATCTCCGAAATGCATGTAGTGAAACGCGAAGGCGACAATATCGGCGCACTGGCGATGATCATCATCGACAACCCGATGTGCCCCGGCACAGGTCACCGGATTTGCAACGACTGCATGCGCGGTTGTATTTATCAAAAAACCGAGTCGGTGAATATTCCGCAAATCGAAACCAATGTGCTGACCGATGTGTTGTTCATGCCATGGGGCTTTGAAATATACAGTCTGCTGACCCGCTGGAACCCGCTGAATATTAAGCGCTCAACTGCCCAGCCTTACAACGGCAAAAACGTGTTGGTGGCCGGCATGGGACCAGCCGGTTATACCTTGTCGCATTACCTGTTGAACGAAGGTTTTGGGGTAGTCGGTATCGACGCC
Organism: Methylomonas sp.; assembly: GCA_002928965.1. GTDB lineage: Bacteria > Pseudomonadota > Gammaproteobacteria > Methylococcales > Methylomonadaceae > Methylomonas. Next base: position 178,243 of record PERU01000001.1, on the reverse strand, counting down.
CTGAAAATCGAACCGCTGCCGCTGCATTTAACCGGCGACCACGACAACCCGCCCATGCCTATCATGGACTTCAAAGATCTGTATGAAGATCTGGACAAGCGGGTCATGCTGGGTTTTGGCGGCGTAGCCGAATACGGTATTACCGTGCGTTGGGATAAAAACTTTTTGAAAGTGATTTACTTGACCCTGATGCGTCGTAATGCTTTTAAATGCTATGGTGGCGTGCGTTTCGGTGGCACGTTAACTATCGATGAAGCTTGGGAAATGGGCTTTGATCACATTGCTATCGCCAGTGGTGCCGGTAAACCTACTATCATCGACCTGAAAAACAACATGATCCGTGGCATTCGTAAAGCCTCGGACTTTTTGATGGGCCTGCAATTAACCGGCGCTGCAAAAGATTCTTCTTTGGCCAATTTGCAAGTACGCCTGCCCGCGGGTGTCATCGGCGGCGGTTTAACCGCTATCGATACGGCTACCGAATTACTGGCTTACTACCCGGTGCAGGTCAGCAAAATCGTCAAGCGCTATGACAAACTGGTTGCCAAATACGGCGAAGCAGACGTCCGTGGCCGTTACGACGCCGAAGAACTGGACATCCTGGAAGAGTTTTTGGCACATGGTCGCATCATCGAACAGGAGCGCGCTCGCGCTAAATCTGCCGGCGAAACACCCAACTTCCTGCCCTTCCTGAAACAATGGGGCGGCGTGACGCTGTTCTACCGTAAAGGCATAAAAGACTCGCCGGCTTATCGTCAAAATCACGAAGAAATTCACGAAGCCATCTCTGAAGGTATTTATCTGGCAGAAGGCATGAGCCCGCTGGAAGCCATCGAAGACCAATACGGCCATCTGCAGGCGGTTACATTTGAAAAGCTGGCCGAACAAGAGGGAAAATGGCGTAAAACCGCTGAAGTGGAAGTGAAACTGCGCGGTCTGTTCATCGCTGCCGGTACTGCGCCGAATACCATTTACCAGTCAGAACATCCTGGCACTTTTGTGATGGATCGGAAATTTTATAAACGTCACGAACCCGACTGGCTGAAAGGTCAGGCGGCGTTGGTGGTATCCGATGACGCTACGCAGGTCAAAGTGGGTAAACCCGCACCTTTTACGTCCTATAACAGTGATGGGCGCTACATTACCTTCTATGGAGACAACCATCCTGTCTACGCCGGCAACGTGGTCAAAGCCATGGCCAGCGCCAAAGATGGCTATCCATACATCGTTAAACTGTTCGCGAACGAAATTGCGGCACTGGATGCTGCGCAACAACCGCAACGCGATGCACAACTCCGGGATCTGCAACAACGACTGGATGCCACCTTGCTGGCGCATGTCGTCGAAGTGAATCGTCTGACGCCAACCATCATTGAAGTGGTCATCAAAGCGCCCGCAGCTGCGAAACACTTTGAGCCTGGACAATTTTACCGGGTACAAAACTACGAATCCCTGGCTCCCGTGGTGGAAGGCACCGCTTTGGCTGCCGAAGGCTTAGCCTTGACCGGTGCCTGGGTGGACAAAGACAAAGGTTTGGTTTCTTTGATTGCCTTGGAAATGGGTAGCTCCAGCCGCTTGTGCGCCACCTGGAAAGTAGGCGATCCACTGGTATTGATGGGCGTAACCGGTGCGCCAACCGAAATCCCGACCGGCAAAACCGTTTTGTTGTTGGGTGGCGGTCTGGGCAATGCAGTGTTGTTTTCAATCGGTAAAGCCATGCGCAACGCGGGCAACAAAGTGTTATATTTCGCCGGCTACCGTAACAGTGAAGACTTGTTCAAGGTGCCGGAAATCGAGGATGCTTCCGACGTCATCGTCTGGGCAGTCGATGACAGACCGGGTAACGACGCGATACCCATCACCCGACCACAGGATAAAACCTTCGTCGGCAATATCGTCGAAGCCATGGTGTCCTATGCCACTGGAAAAATGGGCGAAACCAGCATCCGCCTGCAAGACGTCGATCATTTGATTGTGATTGGTTCCGACCGGATGATGGCAGCCGTAAAAGCGGCTCGCTTTGCCGCGTTGCAACCTTACTTGAAAGCAGGCCATGAAGCAGTCGGTTCGATCAACTCGCCGATGCAATGCATGATGAAAGGCGTCTGCGCCCAGTGTCTATGTAAACATGTCGATCCGGAAACCGGCGAGGAAAGCTTTACGTATTCCTGCTACAACCAGGATCAGGCATTGGATTACGTGGACTTTCCGAATCTGGCCGCTCGTCTGCGTCAAAATACGGTGCAGGAAAAACTATCTTCTTTGTGGCTGACTTATTTGCTTGAAAAAGCATAATCCTGACTAATTCCGCCAGACTTATAGATGAGCCAAAAGTATAAGCAAACCTGAATTATCAGGGTTAAATGTTATCTTTCAGGCAGTGATTTGAATACAATCCTGCCTGAAGGACGTGCTTGATGCCGCAACACTGATTTTGGAGAATCGCCCATGAATCTTGATGTTTTCCTGTCATTGTTCAGCTTGATGCTGATTTCCTTAGCTGTCTTTCTTGTATCAAAAAAATTGAATCTGCCCTATACCGTGCTGCTGGTAATTGCAGGTTCATTGCTTGTACCCCTTTCACATATCGAGCTGTTCTCCTATATCACCAGCTTTGAACTGACACCTGAGCTGCTGTTTTTTGTGTTTTTGCCGATTTTGATTTTCGAGTCGGCCTATAACATGAATATTCGCCACGTCACCGAAAACATTTATTCTATCGGTCTGCTTGCCGTGGTGGGCTTAATAGTCTCGACATTATTTGTCGGCGTGGTGGGTTATTACTTGTTCGATGCTGCCAACTTCCCGGTGCCAATGCTGGTATTACTGCTGTTTGGTGCCATCATTTCTTCCACCGACCCGGTGGCGGTTTTAGCGCTGTTTAAAGAATACGGTGCGCCGCAACGGCTAACCTTAATATTCGAAGGTGAAAGTTTATTCAACGATGCCACTGGTTTTGCAGCCTTTTTAATAGTGCTGGACTTGATGACCCAAGGTTATCAGGGGTATGAGTCGGCACTCGCCTCATTATTCTCATTTTCCACCATGCTAGGCGGTGGGATTGCATTTGGTTTGATCATGGGCTTTATCTTTGCCAAACTGATTGAAACCGTGCGTGGCAACGAGCACCTGGAAATTACCCTGACATTACTGGTAGCCCACCTCACCTTCATACTATCCGAAGTAATTTCTGAACATTTAAAAATAGGTGAGCACTCAATCCGTCTTTCATCCATCATTGCCACCTTAATCGCCTCCATGGTCATGGGTAATTTTGGCCGCTATAAAATGTCTCCCCACGTCGAAGAATACATGGAACAATTCTGGGGGTATTTTGCCTTCGTAACCAACTCTTTAGTGTTCATTCTGATGGGGCTATTATTTGCGGATCTAGCCATCGATTTAAACGTTGCCATTTTACCTATCTTGCTGGCAATTGCCGTTGTCGCTGTCGGTCGCGCAGTATCGGTATATCCACTTTTATGGTTAATGAATAAGACCGGCAAAGAGCGCACCATTCCGCGGCATTGGATGCATTTACTGGCCTGGGGCAGTCTGCGTGGTTCTCTGGCCGTGATTATGGTGCTACTAATTCCCGACAATTTAACCATCCCCGACTGGCATTTCAGCTTTAGTGTTAAACAATTTATTGCCGCTGTGACAATTGGCAGCATATATTTTACGTTATTAATTAAAGCAACCACCATCGGAAAAGTCATGAGAGCGTTGAATATTGACAGATTAACCGATCAAGAAATCATTGGTTATCACAAAAGCAAGGCGAGAATGTTTAATGAGTCCCTGCTTAAGATTAATGAGCTTTTGCAGTTACAACAATTAATTCCCGAGCAACATCATGGTCTACAGCAGCATTATCAGTTGTTGCATGAAAATGCATGTTATGAATGTAGAAAAGCTATCGGAGAATGCCCTCGATTAAATGAAGACATGCTGCGTATTTATGCACTAGGCATTGAAAAGGAAGAATTAAAATGCATTTATCAGCGCGGTGAGATCAATGAAAAAATATATAAAAAGATCTTGAACATGCTGAGCATTCAAACCGAACGTATCAAACAAGGACAACCTCAGGTGACCTCTGCTAATGAGCATTTCCCGATCGATGGTTTTGAACAATTGGCTTTACTGTTCAGCAGATTGGCGTTCTGGCGCAAACATGCTTTTAAAGTAAGCGAGTTATATTTATACGAGCGTACCTTAAACAAAATCATTCATAGAGTGATCGCAGAATTACAATCACCTGAAAATAGCAGTGTGCGTGACATTTTTGATGACAGTAATGCTTTAGAAAAAATTCTTTCGCTTTATAAGGACTTGGAAAGCAATACTCGCCATAAAATGCAGACCTTAATAAAAGAAAATTCAGATTTACTAAACAGCCTGAATGCCTCTGCAGCCAAAACCTCAGTAAATGCAATACAAATTGAAACATTGAACAAACTTTATAAAAATGAAGTCATTACCAATAAGCTGTTCATCATGCTTCGCAATGAACTTTCAGAGAATAAAATAAATTAAGTCCAGTTTTAACTTAAACGCTACCACCCATATTTCAATCAGGACGGGAATATTCATGAAGAATAGAGTTTTACCAGCCTCTTTAGCCATACTACTATTCACTCTGCCTCAATTCGTTTTTGCAAATGAACCGGCAAGCGATTTTCTGCCACTTAATCTGACACATCACTGGGCAGGATATCTATCACTAGCTATATTTGCTCTGGCATATGCAGTTGCCATGTTCGAGGAAGTAACTGAATTAAATAAATCAAAACCGATGGTGTTGGCAGCCAGCCTGATTTGGGTATTTATTGCCAGCATTTATGTGTCCGGTGGTATGGGCGAGAATGCTGGCATAGCGTTTCGCTCAGCTCTCGAAGGATATGCTGAGTTGTTTTTGTTCATCATGGTATCCATGGCATATCTCAATGCCATGGAAGATCGTGGAGTATTTGATAACTTAAGGGTGTGGTTACTCAGCAAAGGCTTTAGTTATCGTAAGCTGTTCTGGATTACCGGCATCATGTCTTTTTTCATGTCCTCCGTCTGTAACAACCTGACTACAGCTTTGTTGATGGGAGCGGTTGTCATGTCGATGGGTAAGGATAGCCGTCAGTTTTTAACGCTATCCTGCATTAACATTGTAATTTCGGCAAATGCCGGTGGTGCATATAGCCCATTTGGCGACATTACTACGCTACTGGTTTGGCAAAGCGGCGTAGTACCATTCGCAGATTTTTATTCTTTGTTTATCCCCGCGGTAGTCAATTTCGCGTTGCCTGCAAGCATTATGCATTTTTGGATACCCAAACAACATCCTGCTGCAGTGGGTAAAGCCCCTGAAATGAAACGCGGTGCAATTGCGATGATTGTATTGTTTCTTTTGACCATAGTAACGGCTGTCTGCTTTGAGAATTTCCTGGAATTGCCGCCAGCCGCTGGGATGATGGCCGGTCTGACTTATCTGAAATTCCTAAGTTTCTATCTGCAAAAAACCGAAGCTGAACAAAAAATCAGCGATTTTGCGCATGTTTATAAACTGTTCAACGTGGATTTACCTAAAGCAAATAACACTCAACGTTTCGATGTCTTCAAAAACGTAGCGGATCTTGAATGGGATACACTGCTGTTTTTTTACGGTGTCATGGTGAGCGTCGGAGGTCTGAGCTTTATAGGCTATTTAACCATGGCATCTGATGTACTGTATGTCGGAATGGACCCGACCATCGCCAATATCGTAGTGGGTTTTTTGTCAGCCTTTATCGATAACGGCACCATCATGTTTGCGGTCTTGACCATGCATCCAAATATTTCAGAAGGTCAATGGTTGTTAGTTACCTTGACAGCAGGAGTGGGTGGTAGCTTATTGGCCATCGGATCAGCCGCAGGCGTAGGCTTGATGGGACAAATGAAAGGTATTTACACCTTTGGCACTCATTTGAAATGGATGCCGGTCATTATGCTGGGTTTCTTTGCCAGTATTGTTACCCATTTTTTTATCAATGCGCATTATTTTTAACGGCATAGACGGATTTTTTTCTTTTGAAGCTAGTATTAATTCAAAATTTTGGTTTTGACTTTCCTAAGATGCTTTTCTGAAAACGACCATTTGCTTGATCCCGTCAATAGCACTTTTTTTGCAGTGGTTTTAACCTTGTTGATTACAAGGAAAAACAAGCCTTATAAGTGATTTATTTCAGATCATCCTTTTGCAATACATGCATTTTTAATTGTTTTGATAAAGCCTATATCCAAATACATTTGCTTGAAATATCTGACGCATTCTTGACACGAAACAGTAACAGACAGAATCCATCTTTTTTCTTGGCGTATTTTCAGAGGTATGTATAATGTTACCGATTTAGCTCGGTAATCGTTGTCGCTTTACACGTCTTCCACTACCCGCTTTATTCACTACCCGTAACAAAAACGCCGATTTTTGGCAATTTAAGAAAGAGAGATTTATGTCAGCACAAGTAGAAGGCAAAGTAAAATGGTTCAACGATGAAAAAGGCTTCGGTTTCATCGAGCAAGATGGTGGCAAAGATGTATTCGTTCACTTCAGTGCAATCGTTGGTAGCGGTCGTAAAACCCTGAAAGAAGGACAAAAAGTGACCATGGAAGTGACCAACGGTCAAAAAGGCCCACAAGCTGAAAACGTTAATCCTTTATAAGCTAACGCCTATAAAATGAAAAGGCCCCGCTTAAGGGGCCTTTTTTATGCCGGCAGGAAATCCCGCTTAATACCAGACTTATCGCAATTTAGCCCACAAGTCGTATTCATCCGCTTCTTCAATTTCAACCTCGACAAAATCGCCTACATTCAGATGGGTGGCACCATCGATAAAGACCTGACCATCAATTTCCGGTGCATCACTTTTACTGCGAGCAACCGCACCTTCTTCTACCACTTCATCGATTAACACGGTTTCAATCCGGCCTACCCTGCGCTGCAAGCGTTCGGCACTGATAACTGCCTGATGCTCCATGAATCGCGCCAAGCGTTCCTGTTTGACGTCTTCCGGCACAGAATCAGGCAAATCATTGGCTACTGCGCCTTTAACCGGTGAATAGGCAAAACAGCCGACTCTATCCATTTGCGCTTCGCTCAGAAACTCCAGCAATGCTGCAAACTCTTGCTCGGTTTCCCCAGGAAAACCTACGATAAACGTACTGCGTATGGTCAAATCGGGACATATGTTCCGCCAAGCGCGAATGCGCTCCAGATTATTTTCTGCGGCTGCCGGACGCTTCATCAGTTTTAAAATCCGACTGTCGGCATGCTGAAACGGAATATCCAGATAAGGCAGAATTTTGCCCTCAGCCATCAATGGCACGACATCATCGACATGCGGATACGGATAGACGTAATGCATACGCGCCCAGATTCCCAAATCCCCCAAAGCTTCCGCCAAATCATAAAAACGCGTCTGTAATTCACGACCGCGCCAACGCCGACTTTGATACTTCAAATCCAGGCCATACGCGCTGGTGTCTTGAGAGACAATCAGCAATTCTTTAACGCCGGCGTCTGCCAAACGTTCAGCTTCCAACATCACATCGTCAATCGGTCGACTGACCAAATCGCCGCGCATCGACGGAATGATGCAAAAGGTACATCGATGATTGCAGCCTTCAGCAATTTTTAAATACGCATAATGCTGTGGCGTTAATTTGATGCCTTGTGGTGGCACCAAGTCCAGAAAAGGATTGTGAGCCGGAGGCAAATGCTCGTGTACCGCAGCCACCACTTCATCGGTAGCATGGGCGCCGGTGATTTTTAAAACCTGCGGATGACGGGCTAAAATCTCATCCTGACGGGCACCCAGGCAACCCGTAACAATTACCCTGCCATTTTCAGCCAGTGCTTCGCCAATACTGTCCAACGATTCTTCTACGGCGGCATCAATGAACCCGCAGGTATTCACAATCACCAAATCGGAATCCTTGTAATTCGGTGAAACCTGATAGCCCTCACTGCGTAAGCGCGTCAAAATATGCTCGCTGTCGACCAAGGCTTTCGGACAACCTAGACTAATAAAACCAACACGGGGGTTACTCATGTACCTTCTCAATAAAAATTTAAATTACAAACAGGTGGGCGGTTTGGGCAATCCAGCCAATTTACAGGCGTATTTTAACGGTCCATCTGGAAACAGTTTTTGCAGATAACGACTGTTGGCTTTGTCTTCACCCAATTTTTTACGAATAGCCGCAGCAAACATGCGGGCATTGGGTAAATGTTGATACTGAAAATAATATTCGCGTATGAATAACAGGATTTCCCAGTGCGCCGGGCTGATGGTTATGCCATTTAATTGCGCCATTTCAGTTGCCACAAATTCATTCCAAACTGCAGCGTCCAGTAAAAACCCCTCTGCAGTGGTTTCCAATTCAACGCCGTCAATGTTTAGCACCATGTATGAATTACCGGGTTTTTGACCGTCAACTCGACAAATCCCGCATAATCGATAGCCGTAACGCCCAGCAGCAACTGCTGCTGATTGATACCGCTCATAACCAAAACATCCTGCAGGGCATAAACATAAGGGGTTTGCGTCAAAAGCAGATTAATTTTGGGATTATCCTGGTGACCGTGAAAAGCTGCCCAAACCGCACCAGCCTGCAAAATGACATCATCATCGTTAGCAATGCGTGCAATTACTGACTCGGATAATGTGGAATCGGAAATTAAATGCAGCATCAATCCACGTGTGTCAGTTTCAAACCCACAATGCCGATCACAATCATCATGATGGAACTCAAACGTATCCAGTCGGAAGACTCTTTAAACAAAAAGATGCCAATGATGGCTACGCCGACCGCTCCCATGCCGGTCCACACAGCGTAGGCGGTACCTAATGGCAAGGTTTTTAAAGACCACATGAGCAACCCAAAGCTGCCTGCGCCCGATATGCATGTCACCACACTGGGCCATAATTTGCTAAAACCTTCATTGTACTTTAGGCTTATAGCAAAAATAATTTCCGAGCAGCCAGCGGCAAACAATAATAACCACCCCATTAACTAATCCTTTTATATACATAATAATATTGGCTATTTTACAATAGCTGCTTTGTTAAACTGCAACATTTAGCATACTTAATGGCAACGGAATCCGATTACATCGTCAAAGCGCCCAAAGCAGTCCTCGGTCACTTCAATGAATTGATTAGCAAAAAGTGCCTAATCTCTGCACATTTCGGTGACCGAAACGCTTCATTTCTGACCACTATTATCGAAATAGATCCCAAAAACAAGACCTTGCTTCTGGACTGCGGACCTTCCGAGGCGATAGACAATCAGTTGCTAGCCTCTGATAAAGTATTGTTTCGTACTGAATACAACGGCATTAAAGTCTCATTCAGCGCCAAAAACATAAAAAAAACCAAAGCTGACGGTGAAGCCGTTTTTGCCATGCCACTTCCAGACAGTATCTTCTGGATGCAGCGCCGTCAGTATTACCGAATCAAAATTCCGTTTTCACACACTGCCAGTTACTGTACCCTCAACTTAAAATCTGAGGACGGTGACAGCGTTGAAACCGTCAAATTTTTGCTTAGCGATTTGAGCATTACCGGATTTTCCTTTCTAAATCCAGATCCAAAGTGGGCCGATCTATTCCAACCGGACAATGAGTTCGAAGGCTGTACGTTACATTTGAACAACGGAAATCAGGCCTCGGTAGCCTTCGTCATTAAAAACAATGTAACAGTGCGAAATAACGCACTTACCTTGCAAGACCGGATAGGTTGTCTTTTCTATGGTTTGCCAACCAATTTTGAAACCAGTATTCAACGCTATATGCAGGAAATTGAGTTACAACTCAAAAACCTCAGCTCTTGAAATCAACAGCCTATTGAACAATGATTGCCTCGTCGTTCAACTTGCTGACGAATCAAACTACAAGGAGTTTATAATTAAGCCTCTTTTTTTTAGCGTCATCCTCTCGTAATGTCGTTTTCAGCCATCCCCCAATCGGCAATTCCCTCAACAGCCGAGCAACCCATTTACTGGAGAGGCCTAAGTGGCTGCGGCGATGCACTAGTATTAGCCAACAGCATTGCCCAAGAAAAACGCCTGCTGGTCATCGTCACGCCGGACACGCAAACCGCGTTGCGTCTGGAACACGAACTGGCATTTTTCCTAGACCACAGCCTGCCGATTCTGCATTTTCCGGATTGGGAAACCTTGCCCTACGACGTATTCTCGCCGTTGCCGGAGATTATTTCCGAACGCTTGCGCACCTTGGCGCTGCTGCCCGACACCAAACGCGGCGCGCTGATTTTGTCGGTGGCTACGCTGATGCACCGGCTGGCGCCGCGCGAACATATTCTGGCGCATAGCTTTGCGATCGAAGTCGGCGGCACTTTAAGCCTGGAAGTCACCCGCGCCAAACTGGAAGCGGTGGGCTATCAGTGCGTCTCGCAAGTTTATCAACACGGTGAATTCGCGGTGCGCGGCTCGATTTTGGATTTGTTCCCGATGGGCTCCAAACAGCCCTACCGCATTGAGCTGTTCGACGACGATGTGGAATCAATCCGCAGCTTCGACCCCGACACCCAAATGTCGCAAGACAAAATGCAAAAAGTCGAGTTGTTCCCGGCCCGCGAATTTCCGTTTACCGACGAAGCCATCAAACGTTTTCGGCAGGCCTTCCGAGAACAATTCCCAGACGCTTCGCCTAAGAACAATTTGTACCTCGACGTCTCCAAACAAATCGCCCCGGCTGGCATCGAATATTATTTGCCCTTATTCGTGGAACGCACCGAATCGCTGTTTGCCTATTTGCCGAAAACCGCCTTGTTTGTGCTGCCACCCCAGTTTGCCGAAAACGCCCAGCGTTTTTACAGCGAAGCCGACGAACGCTATCAGCAACGCAAATACGATACCGACCGGCCCTTGTTACCGCCGACGCGCCTGTTTTTGTCAGCCGAGGAAATCCAACAACACACCGATAGCTTCAGCCGCGTGGTGCTGGACAATCAGGCGGAAAACGGCCATGCATTCGACTGCAAACTGCTGCCGGATGTCGCTATCGATAGCCGTTTAAAAGAACCCGCCCAACGGTTGCGGCAGTTTATTGAAGGCTTTGACGGCAAGATCCTGTTCGTCGCCGAAACCGCCGGCCACCGCGAAGGCCTGATCGACAAACTGAAAAGCGTCAAACTCGCCGCCAAACAAGTCCAGAGCTGGCCGGAGTTTCTAAAAACCGATCATACGCCGTGCATTGTCGTCGCGCCGATGGACCATGGGCTTTGGCTGGATGGAACCACGACCGCCATGAATGGTGGAAGTGCGGCAAATCGTCTGGAACGATTGCCGCCGCTGGCCATCATCACCGAAAGCCAGCTCAGCGGCGAGAAAGTCCAGCAACGTCGGCGTCGACAAAAATCGGCAGCCCGAGCGCTGGAAAACATTTTCAACAATCTCGACGAGCTAAGCATCGGATCGCCGGTGGTGCATCAGGAACACGGCGTTGGCCGCTATCTGGGGTTGCAGATCCTTAATGTCGGCGGCATCGATGCCGAATTTTTGATGTTGGAATACGCCAATAACGACAAGATTTATGTACCGGTATCGTCCTTGCACATGATCGGTCGTTACAGCGGCGTCAGCGCCGAAAACGCGCCGCTGCATCGTTTAGGTACGGACCAATGGAGCAAAGCCAAGAAAAAAGCCATGGAGCGCGCCCGCGACGTGGCCGCCGAACTGCTGGACATCCATGCCAAACGCGCCGCCCGCGAAGGCTTTGCCTTTAACATCGACAACAGCGACTACAACGCTTTCGCCGCCGCCTTCCCGTTCGAGGAAACCCCGGATCAGCTCAGCGCCATCGACGCCATCCTGCAAGACATGGCAGCCACTCAGCCGATGGACCGCGTGGTCTGCGGCGACGTCGGTTTCGGCAAAACTGAGGTCGCAATGCGCGCCGCCTTTGTGGCGGTGCAAAGCGGCAAACAGGTCGCAGTGCTGGTGCCCACCACCCTGCTGGCTCAGCAGCATTATCAAAACTTTCGCGACCGCTTCGCCGACTGGCCGGTGCGGATCGAAGTCACCTCGCGCTTCGTTACACCCAAACAGCAAAAAGCCATCGCCGATGACTTGGCCGACGGCAAGGTCGATATCGTCATCGGCACGCACAAGCTGTTATCCAAAGAGATGCGCTACAAAGCCTTGGGCCTGGTGATCATCGACGAAGAACACCGCTTTGGCGTCACCCAAAAAGAACATTTCAAAAAGCTACGCCACGAGCTGGATTTGTTGACCCTGACCGCGACACCAATCCCGCGTACCTTGAACATGGCCATGGCCGGCCTGCGCGATATTTCCATCATCGCCACCCCGCCGCCCAACCGCCACGCCATCAAGACCTTCGTGACTGAATGGATAGACTCGCAAGTGCAGGAAGCCTGCCAACGGGAAATCAAACGTGGCGGCCAGGTGTTTTTCCTGCACAACGACGTGAAAAGCATGGAGAAAATGATGCGCGAACTCGGTGAACTGGTGCCGGAGGCGCGGATTCAGATCGCCCATGGCCAGATGGCCGAACGCGAGCTGGAGCAAATCATGCTAGATTTTTATCACCAGCGATTCAATCTGCTGATTGCCAGCACCATCATTGAAAGCGGCATCGACATTCCCAGCGCCAATACCATCGTCATCAACCGCGCCGACAAGCTGGGTCTCGCTCAGTTGCATCAGTTGCGCGGTCGGGTTGGCCGTTCGCATCACCGCGCCTACGCCTACTGCATCGTGCCACCCAAGTCGTTAATGACCAAGGACGCCATCAAACGTCTGGAAGCCTTCGAGACCTCAGGCGAACTGGGTGCCGGCTTCATGCTGTCTTCGCATGACATGGAAATCCGCGGCGCCGGCGAGTTGCTGGGCGACGAGCAAAGCGGCCAAATTCAGGAAATCGGCTTTACCCTGTACACCGAATTGTTGGAACGCGCAGTCAAAGCCTTGAAATCCGGCAAACAGCCAGAACTGGACGCGCCGCTGGACACCGGCCCGGAAGTGGATTTTCAAATCGCCGCGCTGATTCCGGAAGACTACTTGCCGGACATTCACGCCCGTCTGGTGCTTTACAAACGCATCGCCAGCGCCGAAACCGAAGACGATTTGCGCAAGTTAAAAATCGAAATGATCGACCGCTTCGGCTTATTGCCGGATCAAGTCAAAGCCTTGTTCGTTATCACCGAACTGAAGCAACAAGCCGCGCACCTGGGCATCCGCAAAATCGAAGCCCACGCCACCGGCGGCCGCATCGTCTTTACCGCCACCCCGCAGATCGATACCGGCGAGTTGATCCTGATGATTCAAAGCCAGTCACAGGTGTATAAATTCGACGGCGCGGATAAATTACGCTTTACCCAAGCCTTTAAGGATATGGAAGATAAAGTGGTGTTTTTGGAGAAGCTGTTAGTGCGCTTGACACCTAAAGCTTAGCAATGCAGAAAACGACCGGTCTTTATTTTGTAACCGGCTTTAGAAACAGCTTTATAAAATCTATAAGCGGATCATCGGGTTGCAGTGTATCAAGAATTGATAATTGCATATTCGCATCGTCCAAACTGATAGTCTTCGCGTCAGACAGCATATTTTTTTTCGTATCTGTTACTAACAGAATCTCAGGTTTCAAAGGTGCTGCAGGATTACTCTTTACAACGACAGCCATCTGACCATTACTCAGTTCTACAATGCTTCCTTCCGGATAGACAACAGCATTAATTTTTTCGGCACTCATTTGAAGTTCGGCAGTAATCACTGGTTCCTCAGGCATTGATACATCGATGCCTTTGTCGGTATCAATAAACACATAGGTGCAATAGTCACGTAACTCAGCAACCTGCTGCGCGGTTTTGAGCATAAATTTCGTTCTAAAGAAGGGTGTTTCCAACCATTTTCGGTCATTCCCGCACACGAACATACCAATTGACAACCGTTCTACCGGGATTTTTTTAATCATGAAAAATCAGGACACTAGCGGGTAAGCCTTGGTAAAGGCGCCTTCGTGATAGAGTTGATGTAAATCAATGGCATGGTCTTGAGGTCGAATTATCTGCTTCACCCGATACAACTGTCCGCCTGAATCTCGAGGATTTTGCGCCATATCCAAAATTCTTCGCTGAACAGGTTGTTGATTACTATCGAGAATCAAAAGAATTTTGGGCTTCAGGCGGTCTGTTTTATTTTGTTCTACGACCAATCCCACATCGCCACTGCTCAGTTCGACAATATTACCCTGCGGATAAAATCCGATACAGTTAATGAACTGGGTGACGTATTACCCCTCAAAATGAGAGCTCATGCCTTTAACCAATATTCCCAATGCTATCAAATGCGGCTTGCCGCGTTGGTAAACCCGGTCACTGGTAATGGCATCATAGGCGTCGACCACAGCCACTATGCGGGTAAATATAGAAATACCTGCCGAATCAATACCGCGCGGATAACCTCGACCATCCAGATGCTCATGATGAGCAAACGCAACATCAACCGTACCTGAAAACAACTGCCTTGCCGACATTAAAATATCACGGCCATAGACCGTGTGCTTGCGCATGATTTCAAATTCATCATTGTCGAGTTTTCCAGGTTTATTCAGTATCTCCAGCGGCACTTTCATCTTGCCTATATCATGCAATAGGCCACAAGTGCCGACTTTATTCAATTCATCCAGATTAAAACCCAGTTCTTTTCCAAGGAGTATCGACAAGACGCAAACATTCATACTGTGCTGGGCAGTATATTCATCCTGGTTTTTAAGCTGGGTCAGCAATAACATGGCATCCGGATTTTCCAGAGTCTGATCTACGCATTCCGCTACGGCTTCCTTTACCGCTGACACACTGAGTTGATTGCCAAAACGAATATCGTCAAACACAGTTTTAACCAAATTGCTGGTTTTCTGGAAGGTATTGCTGGTTTGCTCAAAAGCTCGCGCAAAACCCAAATGTTTGGTGGCGTCTGAATGTCGGGTTGGAATATAGCCGTGTTGCGTTTTCTGCCACTTAACATCAATAAAGACATAGTCACAAATCTTTTGAATCGCCTGAATATCTGCTTGGGTTCTGATATCGATAATATCCAGCAAAAAAGGCGAGCTACCTTCCAGAATTTCGAGTTGAACAACCCGCATGCCGATTCTCAGCTCGTTGACATGAATTCGGGTGCCGTCAGAAACCTGTGACATTTTAAAATAAGCCTAAGCTTGACGAAAAAAACAATATCATCTGTGGTCTTTGGGAGAAACTAAAAGTAACCAAACGCTAAACTAGACAACTAATATAGTTGGCAAATACCTGAAATTAGTATTTTTTTTCAACATAGCGCAGACCGTCATCCGAGTCCAATCAAAATCTGCCGTTTATCGTGTTTGACAGCAAAAATCAGACTTTTTGTCGCTTCAATGGGTTTGCAACATTTCTAATGCCAGACTAGCCATATTTTTTGATCCTCCACCCTCGCCCAATCCAGCTTTAACTTGTTGCAAACCCTTCAGACAGCTAGCTCGGTATACGGAATCAGTCAGCAATAAATCGATCTCAGCGGACAAACTGTCTGCCGTTACCGCATTCTGTATCAATTCTTTGACAATAGACCGGCCGACAATAATATTCGGCAGACCTATAAATGGTATTTTAACCAATTGCTTTCCCAGCCAATATGTCAAAGGTGATAAACGGTAGGCAATCACCATGGGCACTTGTAATAAAGCGATTTCAAGCGATGCAGTGCCGGATGTGGTCATGACCGCATCGCAACATTGAATGGCATCATAGGCTTGCCGCTTAACCACTTTGATAGGTACAGAACAATTCAGCAGATGCTGTTGCAAGTCTTCGTCGTTGACAGAATCCGCTTGAGGCAGCAAAAATTGCAAATCTGGATGGCGTTCTGCAAGTTTTTTTACCGCCAGCAACATCACCGGCAACATTCGTTTGATTTCGTTCACGCGACTGCCCGGTAACACCCCGACCACCGGCTGCGTTGGATTCAGGCCAAATAATTCAAAATCTTCCGATTTACTACGTAAAGGCTGCACTTTATCAACGGAAGGATGCCCGACATAACGTACCGGGACTTTTTGGGCATCGTAAAAGGCCGTTTCAAAAGGAAATATCACCGCCATCATGTCAATGGCTTTACCGTAGGTCACTACTCGACCCGGCCGCCAAGCCCAAACTTGAGGACTGACATAAAACAACACTTTAATACCCTGTTTCTTTGCAAACTGAGCCAACTTTAAATTGAATTCTTTATAATCGACACAAACCAGTAAATCGGGTTTTTCAGTAGTGACGATTTGTTTCATCTGTTTCAGTGCCCTCTGAATCTCAGCGTAATGTTTGAGAACTTCCACCAAACCTATCACGCCAATCCCGGAGGAATCCACGCAAATCTCAATACCCGCCTGACGCATTTTGCTACCCCCCATACCCAGTCCACGAATGGCCGGGCACTGTTGCTGCAACGCCTGAAACATGTGAGCGGCATGCTGATCGCCAGACGATTCGCCGGCACTGAATAATACAGAGTAGGAAGTATTGGGTATAGACATAGGCTATAAGCAGGTGGACTGGAGGAATCAGTCCACCTTGTAGATTTTAAATTTTAAGCGGTCAAAACCTTACGAATCACATCAACAATGTGTTTGACGGTGTCATCACTTAAATTAGCGCAAATCGGCAGCGAAAAACAACGCGCGGCTACCGATTCAGTCACAGGCAAAGATACATTCGCACACTCTGCTTTGAATACGTTTTGCTGATGCAAAGGCACCGGATAATACACTGCACAGGCAATTTGTTGATCCTGCAGTGCTTTCATTACTTCATCGCGGCGGTCGCACAACAAGGTATATTGATGATAGACATGCACACCCACCCCATCTTCATAAGGCGGAGTCAACGGCAAATCAGCCATCAAACTGGAATATAAATGCGCCGCATGTCGGCGGGCAGCGTTGTATTGATCGATACGTTTCAACTTGGCCCGAAGCACCACCGCTTGCAGTTCATCCAGTCGACTGTTGTAACCCACCACATCATGGTAATAACGCACATCCGAGCCATGATTGCGGTACTGCTTGATTTTGGCAGCAACTGCATCGCTGTTTGTAGTGACCAAACCACCGTCACCGAAACAGCCGAGATTTTTACTCGGGAAAAAGCTGAATCCGGCTGAATGACCAAAACTGCCGGTCTGTTGATTACTCACTGTCGCACCAAACGACTGTGCACAATCCTCAATCAGTTTTAACTCATGTTTTAGACAGATTGCCTGAATGGCAGGCAAATCAGCCGGTTGACCAAACAAATGTACCGGCATCACCGCTTTGGTTTTTGGGGTGATGGCTTTTAAAATATTTTCAGGGGTGATATTGAAAGTACCAGGATCAATATCCACGAAAACCGGGGTTGCCCCAACATACTTGATGGCTTCAGCTGTGGCTATAAAAGTGAAAGCACTGGTAATCACTTCGTCGCCAGGGCCAATGCCTTCAGCCAGCAACGCCAAATGCAGCGCATCGGTGCCGGAAGCGCAGCCAATGGCATGCTTCACCCCCAAATACTCCGCCGCTTCTTTCTCAAACGCCTGCACGTTAGGCCCCAGGATAAACGCACAGTTATCAAGGGTTTCGGCAAAGCCAGTGACGATTTCGTCTTGAATCTCCGCGTATTGCGCCTTCAGGTTGACCATAGGGATCATAATGCTAGCCTTTTATCCGTGTTGTAAAAAACGAGTGATTTCGATAGCCGTAGCCAGTGCTCTCCGCCCTGCCTCACCCGGTACCAGCGGATTTTCGCCGGTCTTGATGCAATTGACAAAATGTTTAATTTCTTCGAGTAAGGCATCGCCGGATTCAAACACCGACTCTTCGGTGACGATTTCCGGAATACCGGGGAACATCTCTTTTTCACCGGTCCTGTGTTTGATCAGCACCCGATTTTGAAAATCCACTGAAATGTAGGAGCAAGGCCGGAACATGCGCATTTTGCGTTCCATTTTCATGCTGATGCGACTGGCAGTCACGTTAGCAACACAACCGTTTTTAAAGGTAATCCGGGCATTGGCTATATCGGTACCATTGGTCAATACGGCAGTACCACTGGCATCAATGCGTTCGACTTCGGAGTCCACCAAGGCCAAAATAATATCGATGTCATGAATCATGAGATCCAGCACCACACTGACGTCATTGGCGCGCGGATTAAAAGGGGATAATCGATGCGATTCAATGAATAGCGGCTTATCTTCCATCTTTTCCAGACCGCTGACAGCCGGATTAAATCGTTCCAAATGGCCGACTTGCAAAATCACGTTTTTTTCTTTGGCAATGGCAATCAGATCATCCGCTTCTTCGACTGTGACTGTAATCGGTTTTTCAACCAAAACATGTGTGCCGGCCAGTAAGAAATCGCGTGAAACCTGATGATGCAAAATGGTGGGTACAACAATACTCACCGCATCAATTTCGCCCAACAAGGCGCGGTAATCGGTCAAGGCTTTTGCGGCGTGTTTTTCAGCCACCTGTGTTGCCGCTTCCAAATCAATATCAACGACAGCCACTAATTCACAATCTTTTAAGGATGCATATTTCTCTGCATGAAATTTCCCTAAATAGCCCGTGCCAATCACAGCACATTTCAGTTTACTCATAGACGACCACACATTGATCCACTGTTTCCCAAGCCACACTGACCCGGCGTAAAACCGTGCATTGTAACATTACTGTGAAGGTTATCGTAGGAGCGACAGCAGTCTCGAACCGATGGCTATGGGATCACGCCTGGCATCGCCCCACCTTTCATTGTGACCAGGGTGATGGTTAGCTCTCATGATGGTTTGATTCAATTTCCAAGCAGTGGCAACCGCCTTTGTAAAATGCATACACTTCGGCTAAAAACAATGCTCATACGCTGATCCATCCCAATCAAAACAACAAACAGACACCTATGATTGATCCAGCGCTACAGATTATTTGCTGACCGGCTCTTCCAACTTGACCCAACGTAAACGATTCGCATTGGTCACGACAGTCACCGATGACATGGCCATGGCGGCCCCGGCAATCATTGGATTCAGCAAAACACCAAACAACGGATACAAAAGCCCCGCAGCTACCGGAATACCAATGGTGTTGTAAAAAAACGCACCCAGCAGATTTTGCTTGATATTTTTGACCGTCAGTTTAGATAAACTGATCGCTTCAGGTAATTTCAGCAACGAACCTTGTAATAGCACTACATCCGCACTTTCAATGGCTACATCGGTTCCAGAGCCTATAGCAAAACCTACATCAGCCTGAGCCAAAGCCGGTGCGTCATTGATGCCATCACCTACCATGCCGACTTTTTCACCTTGTGCCTGCAACTGCTTCACCACCGCTGCCTTATCCTGCGGCAATACTTGTGCCCGAACCTCTGTTATACCGGCTTGTGCAGCGATGGCTTTGGCCGTGATTTCGTTATCCCCTGTCACCATCAGCACCCTGATACCGCGTTGCTTCAATTGTTGAACTGCTAGCGCAGAATCAGTTTTAATTGGATCGGCAACCGAAACAATACCGGCTATGGTTTGCTCAACAGCCAGGAACATGGGGGTTTGTCCCATGGCCGCTAATGCTGCCATCTGATCTTTATGAGCATCAATTGAAATAGCATGCTCAGCCATCAATGCCGCATTACCCAATAACCATTGTTGATCCCTAATCCGGCCAGTGATGCCGTGGCCAGCTACGGCGTGAAATTTTCTGACTTTGTCCAGCGTGAGCGACCTTGCTTGTGCAGCCGACAAAATGGCAGCTGCCAGCGGATGCTCGGAACCTGACTCCAGACTGGCAGCACGCTGCAGCACTTGCTCTTCGGAATAACCTTCAAAAGCCGCGACATGCGCCAGCGTAGGCTTGCCTAAGGTTACTGTGCCGGTTTTATCCAAAATCATGCAGGTGAGTTTGCCGGCTGTTTGCAAGGCTTCGCCCTTACGAATCAATACTCCCATTTGGGCAGCCCGGCCCACGGCAACCATCACTGAAATCGGTGTTGCCAGCCCTAGCGCACACGGACAAGCAATCACCAGCACCGTCATCGCCGTTACAAAGGCATAACCGAGCGAAGGCGTAGGCCCAAAAATCAGCCAGACCAAAAATGTAAACAGCGCAATGCCCACCACTACCGGCACAAAAATCGCCGAAATCTTATCGGCAAGTCTCGCCAATTCCGGCTTGCTGCTTTGAGCCTGACGTACACTGTGAATAATCTGCGCCAAAGCGGTATCCCGCCCAATGCGGGTAGCTGTAAACAGAAAGCTGCCGGTTTGATTGATAGTGCCTGCCGCCACACTGGAGCCGGCAATTTTCTCCACAGGCAACGATTCACCTGTCAGCATTGATTCATCAACGGTCGAATGGCCTTCCTGCAATATGCCGTCCACAGCAATTTTTTCACCCGGTCTGACCCGTAACACCTCACCCAGCCCCACATCTTCGATGGCTATATCCAGTTCCTGACCATCACGAATCACCCTAGCTGTGCGGGGCTGTAAGCCAATCAAGGCTCTTATGGCCGCAGAGGTTCTACCGCGGGCCCGTGTTTCCAAAGCGCTGCCCAAGTTGATGAATGCCAGAATGACTGCGGAGGCTTCGAAATACGCATGATTGGATAAAGACGGCAGTTGATCTGAATAATCAATGACTATAGAAGAATACAACCAGGCGGAGCCAGTTCCCAAAGCAATCAAGGTATCCATATTGGCCTGCTTCACACGCAGCAGTTTTATGGCGCTGGCAAAAAAATGCCCGCCTGCATAAAACATCACGGCTAATGTCAACAAAGCCACATAAGTCCAAAACTCGGTGCCGGCGGCAGTACCCATCATTGGAAACCAGTCCAAATGCGCACCCAACATCAATGGCACCCCTAAAACACCGGCAACCGAAGCTTTTTTCATCAAATCCCGGTAACGGTCTGCTTCTTGCTGTTCTTCTTCAGCCGGATCTTCAAGACCTTCCATGACGGCTGCATCGTAACCTGCCTGTTTCAACGCCCGCTTCATCTGCTCTGGCGGCGCAACACCCGTCACCACGGCAGAGTGATCGGCAAAATTGACATTCACTGACTTGACGCCCACCACCTCCTGAAGGGCGGTTTCAACAGCAGCAATACAGCCTGCACAGCGCATACCCAGAATGGATAAACGAATTTCCTGTTCCTGACTTATGGTGTGTTCTGTATTCATAACAACCTGCGCTGGTGGACTTTATTCAAATGACGGGATTTACAACTGCAATTATTCGACACTAAAACCAGCATCGGTAATGATATCTTCTATACTTTCCAGGTCGGTTTGGGATGGATCGAACTCCACATTAACCTGCTTGTCTTTGTGAGAAGCTTTGACGGATAGAACGCCTGCACTGGCCATCAATGCAGTAGTAACGGTATTTTCGCAACCACCGCATTTCATCCCGGTTACAGAAATGGATACAGATTCGGACATGGTATTCTCCTGATTTCAAAAAAAGATTAGTGGTATCGATTAGACAGTTGTCAACTCGACTTGTTTTCCCAACTCATGGTATAAGTTTTTTATTTTTCATCATAGTTCAACGCTTCCAGATTCGTAAACTAAATGACAGAGTTCTTGATCGGTCGTCAACAAATTCTCGACAGTAAGTTAAACACCTTTGCTTATGAAATTTTGTTCCGTGGTAAAGACTTTGACTTGTCCATTCAAGAAAGTGCCGCCTCAGCCACCAAGCAAGTCATTACAGACACCATTCTGGAGATTGGTTTAAATGAATTGGTGGGGCCGCATTTGGCCTTTATCAACTTCACCGCACAAAATATACTGGAAAAAACCCCGCTGGATTTACCTAAAGACAGAATAGTGGTTGAAGTTTTAGAGAATGTAACGGTTGACAAGCACATTATCAAAAATCTGCGCGAACTGTCTTCTCAAGGCTACACCATAGCCCTGGACGATTTTGAACTTACTGAACAGTGGCTGCCATTACTCGAGTTTGTCGATATTATCAAGCTAGACATCATGGCGCATAGCCTCGACGAAACCCGCCAACTGATTGAAAAGTTAAAACCATACGGCCTCAAGCTGCTGGCCGAAAAAGTAGAAACCCATCACGAATTCGAATTATTGAAATCCTGGGGTTGTGAGCTTTTCCAAGGCTTTTTCTTCAGCAAGCCCAAAGTGGTGGAAGGCAAACGCCTGGGCGTATCCCAGACAGCCACCATTCAGTTACTTTCAGCCATCAACCATTCGGATGTCACTTTTCAGGAAGTCGGCAAAATTATCTCCCAGGACGTGAGTTTAAGTTACAAATTATTGCATTTCATCAACTCTGCTTCATTTGCCATACCCGGTAAAATAGATTCCATTCAACACGCCATCACCTACTTGGGTCTGAAGGAAATTAGACGATGGGTCAATATACTGGCTTTATCTTCCATGTCCACCAAACCACCGGCGGTGCTACAAACGACTCTGGTGCGCGCCAAAATGTGCGAACTGCTGGCTCTAGAAATCAACCAGGATTCTGAAACCTATTTTTTGATGGGTCTATTGTCCGGACTGGATAGCATTTTGGATTTACCACTAGATCACGCCTTGCAACAATTACCACTTTCACAAACGGTCGCCGATGCTATTTTGCATAAAACCGGCATGTTGGGTCAGGCGTTACAATATGTGCTGGATTATGAACGGTGGGAAATGGGCCAATCTACATTTGCGGATATTGAACCTCAGCGGATTGCCGCAATCTACCTGGAGTGCATTCAATGGTGGAGCACTCAAGTCTTACCCTTTATCAAATAATTCAGTGAAATACTCATGATCAAATTTTTAACCCTACTCATTTCAAGCTTGGTATTCAGCGCCAATCTTGCTGCTGGTGAATTGGTCGCCGTTTCCCCGGAACAGTTATTGGACATGCAACAACAGAATAATGCCCTTGTCGTCGATATTCGTACCGAAGCTGAATGGCAAGCTTCCGGCATCATAGCCAATAGCCATAAACTACAGTCTTTTGATAGCCAAGGTCATTTTGATGAAGATAAATGGCTGGCCGATTTGAACAAAATGAAATCTTCGCCCGATCAACCGGTGATTCTGGTATGTCGTTCCGGCAGTCGCAGTGCAAAAGTGGGCTCGCTTTTGACGCAAAAAATGGGTGTTAACAACGTATATCATTTGGATAACGGTCTACAGTCCTGGCTAAAAACCAATCACCCAGTGTCAGCCAACTGCACACAAATTGCCTGTAAATAAACGTCATGTCATTAGTTTCAGTTAGCAACCAAACTGTTGCCTTAGCTGGCATTGCCCAAGCCTGTTCACTGGTGCGTGAATTGGCCACTACCGGCAATGCCGATTTGGATGCCATGTCTGCCAGCATTACCAGTGTATTAAAAATCGACTCCGATAGCGTTATCGATGTTTACGCCGGTATAAACGGTATACGACATGGATTGGAGCAGCTGGACAAACAATTAACCAACCGCGTAGTTGCCAACCCGGAACAGGCTCGTTATGCAGCTCAATTGGTGCATCTGCAAAAACAACTCAGCCAGAATCATCAGATGATGAATCAAATACAAATTGGCATCACTAAAGCCCAGGCTCAATCCGAGCATTTTGGCGTGATGCATGAGAATGTTTTGGCAAATCTGGCAGACGTTTACCATAGCACCATCAGTACGATGCAACCAAGAATCATGATTAACGGCGATCCGCAACATCTGAGCAATCCGATAATTGTCAATAAAATCCGTTCGCTATTGCTGGCCGGTATACGCGCCAGTTTGTTATGGCGTCAATGCGGCGGCAGTCGTTGGCATTTGCTATTTCACAGAAAAAAACTCCAAGACGAAGCCAAACGTTTACTTGCAACAGTCTGAACAAACATGCCGGAATTGCCCGAAGTAGAAACCAGCCGTCGCGGCATTGCCCCTCATATACTTGGTAAAACCTTCCAACAAGTCACCATCCGCCAACCCAATCTGCGTTGGCCGGTGCCTGACACAATAGCCGGAATATTACCCGGCCTGAGACTGGATCAGATCGACAGACGAGGTAAATATCTGCTGTTAAGTACAACAGCCGGCAGCTTGTTGTTGCATTTAGGGATGTCCGGCAATCTGCGCATCACTACAGCCGATCAACCCGTTCTTAAACACGATCATGTGGATTTTGTATTTGCCGACCAAACCATTCTGCGCTTTAACGACCAACGCCGATTTGGCGCTGTTTTATGGACAGACAGTGCTACTGAACAACACCCATTAATAGCCGAATTGGGCCCGGAACCTCTGTCGGAACACTTCCACGCAGATTATTTATTCAATCGCTGTCAGAATCGCCGCATTCCCATCAAAAGCCTGATCATGGATAGCCATGTGGTGGTTGGAGTGGGCAACATCTATGCGAGTGAATCCTTATTCATGGCAGGTATCCTCCCAACCAGACCCGCTGAGGATGTAACGTTAAACGAATGCCAACGTCTAACCACTGCCATTAAAACCGTTTTGCAATGGGCTATCGACCAAGGCGGCACTACACTGCGAGATTTTGTGAATGCGCAAGGTAAGCCTGGCTACTTTCAACAATCGTTATCTGTTTACGGCCGCACCGGACA
Organism: Methylomonas sp.; assembly: GCA_002928965.1. Lineage (GTDB taxonomy): Bacteria > Pseudomonadota > Gammaproteobacteria > Methylococcales > Methylomonadaceae > Methylomonas. Next base: position 153,561 of record PERU01000001.1, on the reverse strand, counting down.
AAGCTGCTTGAAATGTGCGGAACCGATTCAACATCTCAAGTTAGCTCAACGAGCCAGCTATTTTTGCAACCACTGCCAATCCTGAATAGCGTTATTTTTTCCAGTCAAACACTGCAGTCACGCGATTGCCTTTGCCTTGATATGTCAGACTTGAGCACAGAGTTTCCAGCAATTTAACGCCCCGCCCGGACAAACTTTCGTTATCATCTAAAGTGTTTATATGCTTAGACCAATTAAAACCATCACCACTGTCTCTGACTTTTATTGTCAATCGACCGCCCTGCTCAGTTGGTTGGTGTCTAAACAGAAACCCGATACGTCCCTGCCCCCAATTTGATAAACGATCTTCTCTTAGCTGATAGAAACGCATAAAACCATCAGGATTTTTTTTAAGATTCGAATCCAGTTTGAGCACACCATGATCCAGCGCATTGGCAAATAATTCGCTGACAATCAAAAAAATCGCTTGTCGGAAATGCTGCAGCCCCTGAATTTCCATTAACGCATTCACTATCACCGGCACCGGATTCACCTGCCGCAGTGCATCAATATCAAACTCCATACCGGCCTTCCAATGCAAGGCTTTGATAGGCTGAACGGTTTGGACTTTATGACTAGCTTGCCAAGGTATGTTTTCAACATCACACACCAGTTCAACAATAGAAATATCATCTTGCTGGGTCGAACCCTGGGTATGCTCAGCCAAGCTGGCTTTTAAGGTATCAATGGAGAGATTGAGATTCTGTCTCAACGCATCCAGGATAGGCAAGGCTCCAAAAACCTGTCCTTGGGAATTCTCTGCTTCAAACACCCCATCGGTCATCAGGAATAAATGATGATGCTTATCGACACGGAAATTTTGAATGTCCAAGTCAATGCATTCGGTAATCCCGAGCGGAAAGTTTTTGGCATATACGGTTTGATAGCTGCTATCACGATCATTAACAATAAAATGCTCCGGTAAACCGCAGGTAATCAGGCTTAGCGTTTTTGAATCTGGATACAAGGCAACTGCCGTGGCTGCCAGAAACATATTCACAGGCAGTATTTTATGCAGTTTAAGATTGATGGCCTGCACAATATCAGACAAGGCAAAACCCTTGCGGGCCATGCTGTAAAAAATATCGGCCACCGGAATCGCACCTACGGAAGCCGTCAAACCATGACCGGTAAAATCCCCCAACAATAGATACAAATGATTATCCGGGGTTTTTTCCACCAACAGCACATCGCCATTGAATAAGGCTAGCGGTGACATGTCGGCTTTCACGGCTTCAGTCTGTAACAAATTGCTTTGCAATACCGAGTTGTAAACCTTAGCAGCCAGATCCTGTTCAAGCTCGACATTTTGCGAAAAACTCAGCAACTGCTGACACTGCCTGACTTGATCGTGATAAAGCTGACGCATTCGTAAGGCAGACCGAATTGTATTGTCTAACAAGCGAATATTAACTGGCAGGGTAATATAGCTATCAATTCCGGCGTCATGATAATGATCCAGTAATGCCTCATCCACTCGCTCGCTAACCACAATAACAGGAAGATAGATATCAACCAGACCACGCAGAGTTTGTAACTCAGGACTCAAGCGTGCCTGAGTCAACAAAATCAACAATTCAACCTCTGCCTTGCTTACAATAAATGCAGCAGCTTCTGAGATCGAGCTGACTGCATAACAGTAATATCCAACCCCCAATAGTTGCTGCGCTAATTCTTGTTGTTGGGCGTTGTCATCTGCAAGCAATAAAATCATAACGAGGTCCTTCCGGATTCAAGAATATGCATTAAGGACAGCTATCAAACAGGATTAACCCAAACCGGCAAGCATAAGTCATTTTATAATCAGGCTTTATTCGCTTTTTTGCCATGCACTATGTCCATCCTGTTTTTCCATTTAAGAGGCGTCCCTGCTGATGAAGCCGAGGACATACGAGAATTACTGACAAACAATCAGATTACATTTTATGAAACGTCGGCAGGCATGTTCGGCATTTCATTACCGGCCATCTGGTTGAACCATGAAGATGATTTAACTCTGGCACAACACTTGTTCGACGTCTATCAACAACAACGAGCCAATGAGCAACGGGCTTTGTATGTAATTCGCAGACAACAAGGCCATGAACCCGGTTTTCTACTTCACAACTTACGGCACCCGCTGCGCTTTATTTTTCTTGCTGGTATTATTGGGTTGATAACCTATGTATCTACCGCCTGGGTATTGAAACTAGGGCTATGAACACACTACTCAGCATTTAAAATCGTCAACATTCTTTGCGTGTGCTCGGCAACTTCTATGCCCAAATCAGTCAAATAACCACCATCGTCTTGGGTAGTCAAACCCTTGTTAAACAATCGTTTGGCTGCTTCGATCAAGTGCGGCTCCGCATCATGGTGAACTTTCACCCCTTCCAGATGGGACGCCAAGTTGTACAGCGATAATAAGTGGATTTCTGCGACTGTTTCGTCGGTAATGCGCATTACAATGCTCCTGTTTTAGGGATAATAATTTTAATTCTGAGTCACGTTTAAAGCCAGCCAGCTATATACGCGTTTAATCAACATGTTGGGATCATTTTGATACGCATGGTTATCTCCGCTTATCATCACTTGCTTATACACCGGATTGTCTTTGCCTAGCATGCGCCGTTGCCGAGCAGTATCAACCACATTGGGCAAATCGAATTCAGCGTAAATATCCAGAAACGGCAAGTTTATCTGTTTTATAAATCCTCCAACCTGGGCTTGCGGCAAACCACTATCTGGCAGCGGAAGACTAATCGCCGCAAAACCAGCCAAACCAGCCGATTCCCGACTAAGGCTATAAGCAGCCATTGCGCCTCCCATGCCGTAACCAATCAAGGCAATGGTTTGTGCGCCATTATTCCGCAGATAATCGACCGCAACCTTTATCCGCAGATGGGCTTCGTCAAATAAGCCAAAATATTCATCCTGACTGGCACCCATTTCTCGCAGAGGCAATTGGATGGCCAGTGTCGACCAATTCCGCTGAGGCAACAAACTTCGCAGACCTTGAATCAATGGCTGCTGGTCTGGGTAGCCGCCGACATCATGCAACAGTATTACAGCGTTGGCATTATTGGTCTTCTCTGCCTCGGTAAACAACCCTAAAAAAGACTGGTCAGCAGCTTTTAACCAAACAACATTATTACTATTGATTTTTTGCAAGTCATGAGCGTATTCAAGTTCACGTTGTTGGTCACTGGCATATGCAACCAGCGTCAACAGAAATAACAGAAAAGCACCCAGACACCTAAAGCTCACAAATAAGAACTACCGCTATAAAATCCACTGAAGGTATAGCGCTCATGAATATGACGTAACAGCACCATGATCACCGAAGCGACCGGCAACGCCAATAAAACACCTAGGAAGCCAAATAATTGCCCACCGGCAAGTACAGCAAATATGACCGCCACCGGATGCAAACCAATTTTATTGCCCACCAGCCAGGGCACAAGCACTATGTTTTCAATAGTATGACCAATACCGAACACAAGTAGTACCGATAACAGATACATCACATCCTGAAACTGCAACAAGGCTGCTATACAGGCCATACCTATACCCATGATCATGCCCATATAGGGTACAAAACTAATCAGGCCTGCAATCATGCCAATTGGTAAAGCCAGATCCAAATCAATCAACCATAAACCGATGCTGTAGATAAAACCTAAAGCCAGCATCACATAAAACTGACCTCGCAAAAATGCGCCGAGTACATCATCTGCTTCTGTTGCCAGTTTACCAACCGTAGCAGCCGCGCGGCGTGGAAACAAGTCATGAATTTTGGCAACCAAGTGATCCCAATCACGTAACAAATAAAAGCTGATCACAGGAATCAACACTAGGTTCATGATCCAGCCAATGATGATTGCACCTGAATGCGACACTGATTGCAGAAAGTTTTGCGACATGCTTGAGTCATCCTGCCAATAACTCCGCACCCAGCTGATCAGTTGCTCTGTTTTTAAAGGCCTGATGCCTCGGCCTAAATATTTCTGCAAATCTGGCACAACGGATTTATTAAACCACTGCAAATAAGATGGCAACTTATCGATAAATTCGCTGATTTGATATTCAATGGTCGGAACTACCACCAGCAAAATGGCAGTAGCAACCACAATAATCACCAAAAACACCAGCGAGACAGCCAAAGTACGACTTAACCGGAATCTTTTATAGCGGAGAGTTTCTAATCGATCCACCAACGGATCGCCCAGATAAGCCAAGGTGGCGGCAACAGCAAACGGCATCAGAATGGGCGCCAACAGGTACAATAACCAGCCCGTTACCCCAACAAAAGCCAACAGCAACCATTTTTGCGAATCGCTCATGCCCATGATATTTACTCTGTAACCGATGCCTTTTTGGCCTTATATAACTCAATGACAATCGGCAATATCGACACAGCGACGATGCCAAAAATCACCAACTCAAAATTCTGCTTTACCACCGGCATGTTGCCAAAGAAATAGCCCGTCAGACTGCATACCGAAACCCACAATATCCCACCCAAAATGTTATAGGCAATAAAGAAAGCATAAGACATATGACCAATACCAGCCACAAACGGCGCAAAGGTGCGGACGATGGGCACAAAACGAGCTATGACTATGGTTTTTCCGCCATACGTATCATAAAATTTCTGCGCCCGATCCAGATGCTGATGATTAACCCATGTTTTGGAATAAGCCCGTCGTCCCAAACTGCGTCCTATCCAGTAATTGACTGTATCACCAAGTATGGCCGCCAGAGACAACAATCCCAACACCATCGGTAGGTTCAGCATGTCCATAGCCACAAATGCGCCAGCCGCAAACAATAAAGAATCACCCGGCAAAAAAGGCATTACCACAAAACCCGTCTCGACAAAGATCACCAAAAACAAAATGGCATAAGTCAACGTGCCATATTCGCCGATGATATTTGCCAAATGTTTGTCAATATGCATGACGATATCAAGTAAATAAGTTACCCATTCCATGTATTAGCCTCGTTGTATGCCGGTGATGTGTGTAGCTTATTGGACGTAATAAGCGTATGCCGCAGCACCGCTGACCAACCCCAACGCCGCCGCGATTATCCAAAGCCATTTTTTATTGGTTTTGGGGGACGTCCGTATGACGTCAACACCTTCGATGCGGGCATTAATGGCTTTGAATTTACCGCCTGCATCGCGGCTTACCTCATAAAACACGACATCACCCCGCATCGGCCTGCGAGCCATACCTCTTAAAGCCGAAATATGCACAAAAATATCTTTGTCACCATTGTCAGGCTGAATAAAACCAAAACCTCTGTCATCTTTCCATGTTTTTAAAACGCCTTTTTGAGTTGCTTCTGACATCAAATTCACCTCTGTCTTGTCATTGTTACTGAATTGTTACTTACTCGTCTGCTATTGATGAAGATCAGGAGGCTGAATATGAGCCTACTTTTCAAATCGCGCCCATGATAACAGACCACATCGACAGGAACACATTGGCAAAGACAGCTTCACTAAATCGTAAAAATTCAGGCCTGCCAGTCCATTTTTTGATAAGTACAGTCAAGGATATTATTAAACCGGAAACCCACACTTTTGATACAACGTAAAATCAGCCGACCGCTCATGAAATCAGTGCATCGCCCCTGACGAATGAAAGGCAGCTTGGCTAGGGCGAGGCCTTTCATGCTAAAAGGAACGCTGATCAAACCTTCGACAATCTCGGCATAAACGCCTTTAAGGTTAAAGGTAGAGGGGTTGATTCCGTTCGTGGTCAAGAGTCAGGATGAAGGCGTCGGCAACCCAGAACCAGTTGCCGAGAGCGTCTCCAACCACTGAAGCATTGGAGAGTGTCTGTGCAATCGATTTGTTCAGCTATTGCTTACACACATTAGCCTCGACATCTGTTTTGTGGGATAGAAAATCAATAGCGGAGTTGAAAGCAGTCAAAGTACAAACGGCTTACGTTGCTTTCTGAGAATTGGAACAGCTGAATTGGCGCCCCTGCAACGCTCTGTGCAGGAACGCCAAGACTATTAGAACTTTTTGTCAATCAATACTTTGCCATCAATAACAAGTTTTGAAACGCCACCCAATTGTTGATGCAATGTGCACGACGCTGTTTTGAAATTATCATTCGGTTCGCCAACCCATTCCATAGTCACATACGTTTCCTTGTCAGTGTCTGTTTTGGAAGGAAAATAAACCTGAGTGCCGGTTTTGTTCTGAATCAATTTGGGACATTTCTGATTAGCCATTTCTTGCATGGCCACTAACGAACGAATTTGCGAAGCGGCTTCTTTTTCTTCGTTGGTTTGCTGCTTGTTGGCGCCTACCATTATAAATCCGACTGCAAACACACCTACCACTGCAATCATCAGTTTCTGTGTTTCACCCATGGTGCTCTCCTGGTTGTTATAGTTATCTTCGGGAGTTCCGAATTTCAAGCTTTGGATTCTATGCCATGTTTGCTTTATCAGCAAATACTGATTCACAAGTTGCGGAAATCAATATTTGCCTAAACGGATTATTGCGGATCAACCTGCGCACACCAATCGCCTAAATTGTAGTAATTGGTCACACGAGCAACCTTGCCGTCACGAATATCAAAAAACGCGCCGGCTGGCAGACGGTATGTTTGGCCGTTAGCTTCCGGCAAACCTTCGTCGGTATTAAGGTATTCACCCAAAACCACAAACTCAGCAGCTGCACGAGTGCCCTCTTCATTGGCCATCACCACCATATCCACTAACTGCTCACGATAATGATGGTTCATTTTCTCCATGAACTTGGTAAAAGCAGCCTTACCCTGTTCACGATCGCCTTGATTGATGTCGTGCACCACATCATCGGTCAACAAACTCAGAAAAGTGTCCATATCATTGTTATTGAAGGCCTGATAGTAATTTTCGATAAGTTTTATAGCTTGTTGCATGCTAGCGCTCGCTGGAAAGGTTAAAAGGCGACAATTTTGCCAGAATCGCCAGTTTTTTTCAGCTTAAAATTCTACACCCTGCTCGGCTTTGATACCGGTTTCATAGGCGTGTTTGATGCGGGTCATTTCAGTAACTGTGTTGGCAGCAGCAATCACTTCCGGTGAGGCATTTCGGCCGGTCAACACCAGATGCATCCAGGCTGGTTTTTTAGTCTGGATAAAATCGGCGATCTCCTGCCCACTGATCCAGCCATAGCCACAGCAATAATTGATTTCATCCAGTATCACCAGATCAAATTCTTCAGAGAGGATTTTTTGTTGGCTAAATTCCCAAATGTCCCGACTGGTTTTGATGTCCTGCTCAGGGTTTTTGGTATCCCAGGTAAAACCATCCCCCAAGGCATGCCATTCGATATTATCAAACCGTTCAGCAGCCCGCTGCTCGCCGGTTTGCCATTGCCCTTTAATGTATTGAATCACACAGACTTTCATGCCCCAGCCGGCTGCACGAAATACCATACCAAAAGCACTGGATGATTTTCCCTTGCCTTCTCCGGTATGCACCAACACAACACCTTGTCTTCGTTCTTTTGTTTTCATGTAAACCACGCTTTCGCTGCGGCCGGCGCACTGGCGAAATACCAGTGAACATACGAGGCACGCAGATTTTTGTAACAAACACCCTTGTCTCCAACATCAGTTTCAAAGCAAGGGACCAGTGCATCATCTGTTTCACGGACTGAATAGTGAAACTCATGCCCACGCATACCCGAACGCTCTTGTCGATAGCCGAGTGCCGCCAGTTTATTTTGCATTTTGGAACGAAATGGCAACACTTCTGCCATAGGCCAGCTTTTGCCTTGTTGATCAATCAGTGATTGCCCCAACAGCATAGCTCCACCACATTCTGCCAAAACGGGTTTGCCTGTTTCAATAAATGTTTTAATCGAAGCCAGAGTTGCCGATTCAGCCAATTGCCGGACATGTAACTCCGGATACCCGCCCGGGAGCCATAATGCATCGGCAGCCGGCACAGGCTCGCCTGCTAAAGGCGAAAACCAAACTAATTTTGCACCCTGCTCTGTCAGCCAATCAACGTTGGCAGGGTAAATAAAACAACAGGCCTGATCTTTGGCGACTGCAATGATTTTGCCTTGCAGCACCCCCAACTCCGCTGGATTGTCCTGGATGGGCTGGTAGAGGGAAAAAGCCGCTTCAAAATGTTCGGCATTCATATGCAGCTTGTCCTGAAAATCTGGCACATTTACTGATTCTGGTATTTTCAAGCCCAAATGCCGTTCTTCCAACCTCGGTGCATCCTTGCTCAACCAGCCCAATAACGGCGGCAAACCATACTCGAGCAGTGATTCGCTCAACAACCGGGCGTGATATTCACTGCCAACCCGATTGGCAATGATCCCGGCGATCCTGGCACCGCATTTTTGGGCAAACTCGCAAAAACCACTCGCCAGGGGCACAATTGAACCGCTCATACCTCCCGCATCAACCACCAATATCACTGGCACCGCCAATTGGCTGGCCAAATCCACACTGGATCCAGCCTCCCCAACGCCTGATCGACCATCGAACAGTCCCATCACGCCTTCGATCAAAGCATAGCCCTCGCTTTCAGCGCAACGATTCAGCAAACGGCGCGATTCGTCAATGCCTATCATGTGTGTATCCAGGTTATAGGATGCCTTAGCAGTGACAGCCTTGTGCCACAATGGATCCAAAAAGTCCGGACCGACTTTGAAGGGCCTTGGATTGTGCGCTTGAAGATTCATATATTGCAATAAAGCCAGCATAACGGTGGTTTTGCCGCACCCTGAATGGGTGCCAGCCAGCATAGCAATTTTCATGGGTTCAATGGATTTGAGAGGTGCGTGACTGGCGAACAGTATTGTAAATCTTAATAGACAAAATCACGGATGCCAGCACTAAGGTGATGGCGTTTGCAATGATGATGGCCGGATTCTCCAAAAATATGCCATAAATCAGCCACAATAAAACTCCAGCCGTAAATAAACTATACATGCCCAGCGATAACGCTTGGGTATCGCGGGTTTTCAAGGTCAAAATTGCCTGGGGCAAAAATGAAGCCGTTGTTAAAGTAGCGGCCATGTAGCCGACCAAGTCGGGAATCGTCATACCAGTTGAATATCAAAAAAGCGATTACTAATGAAATATACCAAGCCAAAGGTCAGTAATTGCAGAAAAGTAATCAACCAGAAATAACCCACGAACATCATCACTTTAACAGGCATTTCCTGTGTCTTGCCTCGCAGGAGTAACCATGCCGTTATTGCAGCAATCGCCAGTATGACCAGCAAGGCTATGATAGCCATACTGTTTACCGGGGCGGGGGGGGTGCCAATACTTCCCGGCTACCGTTAGTCTCTGCAGGCGTCACCACACCGGCATTTTCCATATCTTCGATAATGCGTGCAGCACGGTTGTAACCGATTTTGAACCGGCGCTGCACGCTGGAAATAGAGGCTTTTCGGGATTCAGTCACAAACGCCACTGCCTCATCATATAAGGCATCGTTTTCACTGCTTTCACCGTCGGCAGCGGCAATATCACCGCTGTCACTGCGCTCCTGGGTAATTTCGTCCAGATAATTGGTGGGACCGGTTTTTTTCAAAAATTCCACGACCCGATGCACTTCATGGTCATCCACGAAAGCGCCATGTGCACGCAATGGAATACTGGTGCCTGATGGCAAAAACAACATATCACCATTACCTAACAGAGCTTCGGCACCGCCCTGATCAATAATGGTACGTGAGTCGATACGAGATGAAACCTGGAATGAAATCCGTGTAGGCACGTTAGCTTTGATTAAACCTGTCAGTACGTCCACTGAAGGCCGCTGGGTTGCCAGAACCAGATGAATCCCTGCAGCACGGGCTTTTTGAGCCAGACGAGCAATCAATTCTTCGACTTTTTTACCCACCACCATCATCATGTCAGCCAACTCATCGATGACGATAACGATGCTGGGTAGCGTATCCAGCATGGGATAATCTTCCAGAGCAACTGGAGTTTCCGGACGGAACAACGGGTCTCGCATCGGCTTGCCGGCAGCTTCGGCTTCTTTAACGGCATGGTTGTAACCAGCTAGATTACGAACCCCTACTTTGGACATCAGCTTATACCGACGCTCCATTTCCGCTACCGCCCAACGCAAGGCATTTTGGGCATCCTTCATATCGGTGACCACAGGTGTCAACAAATGTGGAATGCCCTCGTACACCGATAGTTCCAGCATTTTGGGGTCGATCATGATCAGGCGCACATCGTCGGGTTTGGACTTATACAGCAAGCTTAAAATCATGGTATTGATCGCCACAGATTTACCAGAACCGGTAGTACCCGCCACCAAGGCATGCGGCATTTTGCCCAAATCGGCGACCACGGGCGTACCTGAAATATCTTTACCCATGGCAATGCTAAGCATGGATTTGGATCTTTCAAATTCATCCGATACCAACAAATCCCGCAGTGATACCATTTCCCGTTCCTGATTCGGAATCTCCAAACCAATCACGGATTTGCCTTCGATGACTTCCACGATACGCACGCTGGTGACCGATAAGCCACGCGCCAAATCCTTGGCTAGACTGCTGATACGACTGACTTTAACACCGGCTGCCAAGCGCAACTCAAAGCGCGTAATGACAGGTCCTGGCAATACAGCTTCCACTTCTGCGGAAATACCGTAGTCTTGTAACACGTCTTCAACCTGCCTGGAGATCTCTTCCAATTCAAGCTTGGAATAGCGTTTGACTTTTATTTCCCGCTTGTCCAGCAACGATAATGGCGGCAAGGCATTTAAATAAATATCCTCCCCAAAATCTTCGAGTTTCGCTTCTTTCTTACGTTGAGGTTTAACAGCAACCGGTTTATCTTCCTGAACGGATTTGATGATTTGTAATTTTGACTTTTTGGGCTGTTCTTCCACATCCACATCAGCGACTGCCGTTGGAACAGCCACACGAGTTTTCTTGGTAACCACCGGGCGTTCCGGACGTTGCGATTTTTCTTCGCGATAACGGGCTGAGGAGGCAATCGCTTCACGACCTACGACAGTAAAAGTCCCCAGCGCACATTTGCCCACCCAGTTCATCACCCCAAACCAGGACAAGCCGGTCAACAGAGTGATTCCGGTCATGAATGCCGCCAGCAATAACAAAGTGGAACCCGAGTTCCCCAGTAAATGCACCAATACCTCACCGATTTCCCGACCTAAAATACCGCCGGGGCTCTCAGGCAAATCGACCTTGGTTCTTAAAAAGTGAAAATGCAAAAAGAAAATCGCAGATCCGGAAACCATGGACAGAATAAAGCCACTGCTCCGAGTCAGAACACTCCAGCGTTGTGCGAATGCCGCATCAGCTGTGTAAAACATGTAGCCATAACTGAATATCATCAGTGGAATCAGGTAGGCCATTAACCCGAAGAAGTACAGCACGAAATTTGCCAGCCAGGCCCCCAATAAGCCACAGGCATTCTGAATACTTTGGTATGAGGTGCTATGACTCCAGCCAGGATCGTTAGAATCAAACGTCAGTAAGGCAATTAACAGAAACAGTCCGCAGCATGAAAACCCCATTAAAGCAATTTCGCGAAAACCTTTCGAAGTTCTCTCTTCCACAACAGCTACCATGTTTTATATGCCCACAAAATAAAACCCAATAAAACATGATTATAGATGATAAAAACAGATTTCACATTAGCTTGAGCATTTGCCCGCCTAATCTGCAATGCCTTAACGGTTTTATCGCCTGCCGATTACCCGTATAATTTTATTACCTTAAATCGATTTTGGAGACTGCCTAGATGGCTGCCACAAAACACTGCAAACTTTTAATCCTCGGCTCCGGCCCCGCTGGCTATACAGCAGCTGTCTATGCCGCCCGCGCCAATCTCAATCCTGTGATGATCACCGGCATGCAGCAAGGCGGCCAATTAACCACCACCACCGAAGTGGATAACTGGCCAGGCGATGTCGACGGCGTGCAAGGTCCGGAGTTGATGGACAGAATGCTGCGTCACGCCGAACGCTTTAATACCGAAGTCATTTTTGATCATATCCATACCAACGACCTTTCAAAACGGCCATTTACCTTAACCGGCGATAGCGGCGTGTATACCTGTGATGCCTTGATTATTGCGACTGGCGCATCCGCCAAATATTTAGGCCTGCAGTCTGAAGAAGATTTTAAAGGTCGCGGTGTTTCCGCCTGCGCCACCTGCGATGGATTTTTCTACCGTAACAAACCGGTAGCCGTGATCGGCGGCGGCAACACAGCGGTTGAAGAAGCCCTGTATCTGGCTAACATTGCTTCGGAAGTGATCGTGGTACATAGACGCGACAAATTTCGTTCAGAGAAAATCCTGTCTGACAAACTGATCGAAAAATCCAAATCCGGCAACGTGCGTATCGAATGGAACCACCAACTGGATGAAGTGTTAGGCGATGATATGGGTGTCACTGGCATCCGCATCAAAAACTCTCAGGATGGCTCAACAAAGGATATTGACGTACATGGTGTATTTATCGCCATCGGTCACACCCCAAATACCGATATTTTTGCCGGCCAATTAGATATGCAACATGGCTACATCGTAGTTAACAGCGGCATAAACGGCAATGCAACTGCTACCAGCGTACCTGGTGTATTTGCAGCTGGCGATGTGATGGATTCACACTATAAGCAAGCTATTACTTCAGCCGGTGCAGGTTGCATGGCCGCGTTGGATGCCGAAAAATTTCTGGATGAATTGAGCGTTTAATAGTTCTGCTGGAATGTCTATCTACATTCCAGCAACCACCCCAATGCAATTAACCGTCCTTGATCCTGCCTTTCCACAGCAGCATTTTCCTGAGCTGATTAAAGCACTCGACGAACCTAATGGCTTATTGGCCTTGGGTGGCTGCTTATCCGTTCAGCGATTGTTGAATGCTTATCGGCATGGCGTATTTCCCTGGTTCAATCCTGGTGAGCCCATTTTGTGGTGGTCGCCGGATCCTCGTTTGGTTTTATTTCCAGAACAGCTGCTCATTTCGCGCAGTTTACATAAAACCTTACGGAAAAATCAGTTTGAGATACGCTTCGACTCTGCCTTTGAACAGGTCATTGACGCTTGTGCGGCTCCCAGAACCTATAGCAGCGGCACCTGGATTACCGACAAAATGCGGAACGCCTATGTGGAGCTACACAGATTAGGTATCGCCCACAGCGTTGAAACCTGGCATGACCATGAATTGGTGGGTGGCTTATACGGCATAGCTATCGGCAAAGTATTTTTTGGCGAATCCATGTTTCACCGTAAAACCGACGCCTCAAAAGTCGCTTTTGCGCATTTAGTCAACCATCTGCTAGCCTGGGACTACCAATTGATCGACTGCCAGGTGAGCAGCGAACATCTGCTTAGTTTGGGGGCCACAGAAATCCCCCGAAGCCAGTTCGCAAATCTGCTTGATCAGTTTTGCGATCAGGCCGTATCCAGTTCAGCATGGCAAAAGTAATTTCATTGCCTATTTGGCTCACCCAAGAAAGTGCCTGCAATTATCTGGAGGATAAGCTTGCGCAATCTGCAGTGGTTCATCCTGATGTTGAACTAGACATATCACTCTATGCCAATCTTATTGCTCACGGCTATCGTCGTAGCGGCGATCAGGTTTACAAACCTTATTGCAATGACTGCCAAGCCTGTATTTCCACCCGCATTCCGGTTAAAGACTTTAAGCCCAATCGCAAGCAGCGCCGCTGTATGCAAAAAAATCAGCACACCCAAGTCGTTATCAAAACCGCGGAATTCAACGAGCGTCATTTTGATTTATACCGTCGCTATCAAATTGCCCGCCACCAGAAAGCTCATGAAGATGGCATCAGCCGAGATGATTTCCTGCATTTTTTAAGCAGTCGCTGGAGTGAAACCTGGTTTGTGGAGTTTCTGATAGAAGGCAGACTGGCCGCTGTGGCAGTGGTTGACCAACTATTTAATGCGCTATCGGCGGTTTACACCTATTTCGATGCGGATTTTGCTGACTACAGCCCCGGTGTATTCGCAGTGCTATGGCAAGTTGAGGAAGCCAGACGCAGAAACCTCGAATTTGTTTACCTGGGGTTTTGGATAGCCGATTGCCGTAAAATGAACTACAAAATTCAATACCAGCCACTGGAAGGTCTGATTGCCGACGAGTGGCAACTTATCCATCAACAGAAAATTTAAGAGGATTTATCCGTGCCCAAAGCCAACGAACTCAAGCAAGGAACCGCCATCGAAATCAATGGCGAACCGTATGTAGTTAAAAAAATCGACGTACGTAATCCTACGTCACGCGGCGCCACCACACTGTATAAAGTTCGCTTCACGCACATGAAAACCCGCCAAAAGCTGGACGAAACTTTCAAAAGTGACGACATGTTGAAAGCCGCCGATTGCTCACGTTGTAACGTGCAATATTCCTATCAGGATGGTGACACCTACCATTTCATGAACAGCGAGACTTACGAGCAATACAGCCTGTCTGCCGACGACCTGGAAGGCCAAACTGAGTATTTAACCGATGGACTGGAAGGCATCATTCTGCTGTTGATGGATGACGCTGCTCTGGGTATTCAATTACCGACAACCATAACCTTGCAGATTATCGAAACCCCCCCTTCCATGAAAGGCTCCAGCGCCACCAAACGCACCAAAACCGCAAAACTCTCCACAGGACTGGAGGTTCAAGTCCCGGAATACATCGAATCTGGTGAGATGATCAAGGTCAATAGCGAAACCGGCGAGTTTTCTTCACGGGCGTAAATTAGCGCCCTAGCAAAAAAAGCCCACCTCCCGCAAGAAAAATAAGCGGTCAGAACAGCCTTTTGTGTTAAAATGCCGCTTTTTATTTTAGGGCTTTAAAGATGGCAAAAGAAGATCAGATTGAAATGGATGGTAAGGTTATCGACACCCTGCCTAACACCATGTTCCGTGTCGAACTGGAAAACGGACATATCGTAACTGCCCACATTTCCGGCAAAATGCGCAAACATTACATCCGCATTCTTACAGGTGACAAAGTCAGAGTAGAAATGACACCTTACGACCTAACCAAAGGCCGCATCACATTCCGCAATCGCTAATCCCGTTTTACGCGGGATTGCGATTGCGCCGCCCGTTTAAACCATCTGATTTAGCTCTGAAACAACAAGCTGTTTGCTTTCCACACCAAAAGCCAACTGGTTGTTTTCGACATAGATGCGAACATGACCACCATTCACCAAGCGTCCGAACAGCAAATCTTCAGCTAATGGTTTTTTGACTTTTTCCTGAATTAGGCGCGCCATTGGTCTAGCCCCCATTTTTTCATCATACCCACGCTCTGCCAGCCAGATTCTGGCATCGGCTTCCAGGGTTAACGTGACATTTTTATCTGCCAGAACAGCTTCAAGCTCGAAAATGAATTTATCCACTACACTGCTGACGACACCAATGTCCAATGTTTTAAATTGCACGATGGCATCCAGGCGATTTCTGAATTCCGGGGAAAACCCTCGCTCAATCACTTTCATGCTATCGGTCGCATGATCTTGCTGAGTAAAGCCAATTGAGGCACGCGCCCCTTCCTCAGCACCCGCATTGGTAGTCATGATCAGGATGATATTGCGAAAATCCGCTTTGCGACCGTTGTTATCCGTCAACGTTCCGTGATCCATAACCTGCAGCAACAGATTGAAGACATCAGGATGGGCTTTCTCCAATTCATCCAACAACAATACGGCATGCGGATGCTTGGTCACCGCTTCTGTCAGCAAACCTCCCTGATCGAAACCAACATATCCGGGAGGCGCACCAATCAGACGCGATACTGTATGTCGCTCCATGTATTCCGACATATCAAATCGAATCAGCTCGATACCTAGCACCTTGGCCAATTGCCGGGTAACCTCGGTTTTACCAACACCCGTGGGGCCAGCAAACAAAAATGAACCGATGGTTTTGGTCGTATCGCGCAAACCCGCCCGTGACAATTTAATCGCCGAAGCCAACTCCGAAATCGCATCATCCTGACCGAAAACCAGCATTTTCAGGTTTTTTTCCAGATTGGACAGCTTGTCTTTGTCACTGGAAGACACCGATTGCGCAGGCACACGGGCAATTTTAGCAATAATCTCCTCAATATCCGGCGTGTCGATAGTGTCTTTCCGCTCGCCTTCCACGAACAGTCTCTGCCTTGCCCCCGCTTCGTCTATCACATCAATAGCTTTATCCGGCAAGTGCCTGTCGGTTATGTAACGAACGGATAATTCGACCGCAGCCCGCAGAGCCTCCTGGGTATATTTCAGGCCGTGATGCTCCTCGAAGCGGGATTTCAGGCCTTTCAAAATCTGCACGGCATCTTCTACCGAGGGCTCAACCACATCGATTTTCTGAAATCGCCGCGCCAGCGCATGGTCTTTTTCAAAAATCCCCCGATACTCCTGATAAGTCGTCGAGCCTATACAACGCAACTGACCGGATGCCAAAACCGGTTTAATCAGATTGGATGCATCCATCACGCCCCCAGAAGCTGATCCGGCACCGATAATGGTATGAATCTCATCGATGAACAAAATTGAATTTGGTTCCTTTTTAAGTTGAGCCACTAATGATTTCAACCGCTTTTCAAAATCGCCACGGTATTTGGTACCGGCGACAAGCGCCCCCATATCCAGTGAATAAATGATGTTATTCAGCAAAACATTCGGGACTTCTTCTTCAACAATCCGTTTAGCCAGGCCTTCCGCGATAGCGGTCTTGCCAACCCCCGCCTCCCCAACCAATAACGGATTATTCTTACGCCTGCGACATAACACCTGAATGGTTCTTTCAACTTCCAGATCTCGCCCGATTAGCGGATCAATATTCCCTTTCAAAGCCTCTTCATTCAGATTGGTGGCATATTTTTCCAGCGGACTGGCGGTTGCCTCCGATGACCCTCGTTCACCGTCACTCTCTTCAGCCACAGCAGGTTTTGGTTGCTCAATTTTCGAGACACCATGCGCCAAGTAGTTCACTACATCCAGACGGGTAATATCCTGCCTGTTCAACAGATAAACCGCATGGGAGTCCTGTTCACTGAACAAAGCCACAAACAAATTAGCACCCGTGACTTCTTTTTTATCAGACGCCTGCACATGAAAAACTGCGCGCTGCAAAACCCGTTGAAAACCCAAAGTGGGCTGGGTTTCACGTTGAATACCATCAGGGATTAACGATATGGTTTCATCTATAAAGCGCGTCAATTCGCCTCGAAGTGCATTTACATTGCAACCACAGGCAATCAGAATGGGGATGGTGGTGACGTTATCCAATAGCGCCAATAGCAGATGCTCGACGGTTATAAACTCATGCCTTTTGGCGTGAGCATTGGTAAAGGCGGCATTCAGGGTGACTTCAAGTTCTTTACTTAGCATGGCTTACCTCTCAGGCTTCTTCCATCTTACACATCAGGGGATGATGATGCTCTCTGGAATAGTCATTGACAATATGTACTTTGGTTTCGGCCACATCTTTTGTGTAGGTGCCACACACTCCAACGCCTTGTGTATGCACTTGCAGCATCACATGGGTAGCTCTTTCCTGACTCATATTAAAGAAATGGGTGAGTATTTCGACCACAAAATCCATGGGGGTAAAATCATCATTCAACAACATAACCTTATATAAAGGAGGTCTTTTTAACTGCGGTTTGGCCTGTTGGACAGCTATGTCGCCATCGGGATCTTTTAAAGGATCGAAATCAGTCATATTCCTAAATTACCTATTGATACATGTTTTTAAAATAGCGGTTAACGAGTCAAATTTCAATCTTTACCCACATAAAAAACATTTCGCGTAAAATGCGCCTCCTTTAAGACTTTATCATGCATCATGGTTTGGAAACCTCACGTTACCGTAGCTGCTGTCATAGAGAAAAATGGTTTATTTCTAATTGTTGAAGAGACAACTGACAATGGCATTGCGTTCAATCAACCTGCAGGTCATCTTGAAGCAGGTGAAGATTTAATTAGCGCCATAAAACGCGAAGTTTTGGAAGAAACCGCTTGGCACTTTGAACCCGAGGCGCTGATAGCCGTTCAGTTGTGGCGAAAAACACCGGATCATCCAAGCTTCGTCAGATTTTGTTTTACCGGCACAGTACATAGTTTTAACCCGCAGTATCAACTGGACGCGGATATTATCACTGCTCATTGGCTAGATCGGGAAACAATTTTAGCCAAGCAGCATCAACTTCGCAGCCCACTGGTTTTAATTTGCGTGGATGAATACTTAAAAGGTCAGCGCTACCCGCTAACACTATTGCAAACATTTTTAGATTTAACATGAGCAAGCACATCATCGTCGGCATGTCCGGCGGCGTCGATTCTTCCGTGACAGCATTAACATTGCAAGAACAGGGCCATAAGGTCACCGGTTTGTTCATGAAAAACTGGGAAGAGGACGACGGAACCGAGTATTGCACCGCGATGCAGGATTTGGCCGATGCACAGCAGGTTTGCGACACCTTGGACATAGAATTAAAGACCGTCAACTTCGCCGCAGAATACTGGGACGAGGTATTTGAAGTATTTTTGTCGGAATTCAAAGCCGGCCGCACACCGAATCCTGACATTCTTTGTAACAAACATGTCAAATTTAGGGCATTTTTGAACTATGCCATCGAAGACCTGGGCGCCGAATACATCGCGACCGGCCATTATGCTCGCGTGCGAGAACAAGACGGCGAGTTTAAATTATTGAAAGGCCTGGATCCGAACAAGGAACAAAGTTACTTTTTGTACGCCATGGGCCAGAAAGCCCTGTCCCGCACCCTATTCCCCATCGGCCACCTTCACAAACCGGAAATCCGCGCCTTGGCCGACAAGGCCGGCTTCGCCAACAGCCGCAAAAAAGACAGCACAGGTATCTGCTTCATCGGCGAACGCAAATTCAAGGAATTTTTGCAACGCTACCTGCCCCACCAACCCGGCGAAATGCGCACCCCGGAAGGCCAATACATAGCCCAGCATCACGGCCTGATGTATTACACCTTGGGCCAGCGCCAGGGCTTAGGGATTGGTGGCGTCAAGGACGCACCGGACGAACCGTGGTTCGTGTTGGAAAAAGACCTGGATAATAATGTGCTGATCGTCGGCCAAGGTCACGACCACCCCTTGATGCTGCACAACACACTGGAAGCTGGACAACTGGACTGGTGTGGCAACCAGCCCTTGACCGAAACGATCCGCTGCGCAGCCAAGACTCGCTACCGCCAGCCCGATCAGGATTGCGTCGTCGAGCCGCTGCATGGCGGCACCCGTGTCAAAGTCCGCTTCGACGAGCTGCAACGAGCCATTACGCCGGGGCAATCGGTGGTGTTTTATCAGGGCGAGATTTGTTTGGGTGGTGGGATTATTGAATCGAAGTACAATGAATCGGATTGAATCGGTGGCTATCGAGTATTATTTGAATTTGACGACATCAAAGACAGCCCAACTTTTATGGTAATTCCTTATATCGACTATTTGATAGAACATACTGTTGACAATACCACTATTCCTAATGAGGTGGTTGGCGCTGTTATTAAACAAGACATTACACCCATTAAAGCTTGGCGGGAATATTTTCACTTATCAATAAACGAATTAGCCACACGTTTAAATATCTCAGAAGCTGAATATACCGAACTTGAAAGCCTAGAAAATCCTAACAAAACCATGCTAAAGAAAATAGCGTCTATTCTAAGAATTAATCTCGACCAATTAAATGTCTGGTGAAAATAGTTTTCTCGTCATTTCAGTACTGTGCCTAAGAGTAATTATACATAAGGTAAACAATGCTAACCAATTTACGCATTAAAAACTTCCGCATGTTAGAGGATTTGGAAATCCCAAAACTTGGCCGCGTGAATTTGATTGTCGGCAAAAACAATAGCGGCAAAAGCTCTATTCTAGAGGCTTTACGCATCTATGCGGGCGACGCAAATCTTGAGCTACTTGGCACAATACTGAATGGACATGACGAAACATATGGATTGGATCGCTCACCTGTTGACACTAACGTAAAAAACTGGGCAGGACTAAAAAACCTCTTTCCCAATCGAAAATTCCCTTCAAAGGACAATATCAATATAACTTTGTCCTCCGATGAGAAAACCCTTTTAAAAATAGAATATATATTCTATTACTTTAAAGATGAATCAGATATTGACGAAGATGGCCAGCCATTTTCAACTCGCCGCAGAGTCATTGTAAAATCTGACTTATCCAATGCTAAAGATTCAGCACTATTATATCCAGCAATACGCATAACGTTAGAATCAGGCAAGAACACAATTCACGAATTAGAAGAAACCAAACCGCAGTTTTCTACTTTTTGGCTCCTAAACTCTAAACTTTATTCATTTGGATTAAGCTATGTTCCGCCAGACTTTTTATCATCAGAACAACTTTCTACGCTTTGGGATGAAATTATACTAAGCCCATATGAAAATATTGTCATAAAAGCTTTGCAGTTAATTGATGACCGTATTGAAAAGCTAGCATTCATTGAATCTCATCAAAACCACAACGGCCGTTTTGCAATTGTTAAGACTAAAGATGTAGAAAACAGAATCCCCCTCAGTAGCATGGGCGATGGCATGTCGCGTATCTTGCAACTGATACTTTCTGTGTTTCCAGCAAAAGACGGAATTTTACTGATTGACGAATTCGAAAACGGCTTGCACTACAGCGTTCAAGAAGAAGTCTGGCGCATCATTTTCCAATTAGCGAAAGATCTAAATATTCAAGTATTTGCAACAACCCACAGTTGGGATTGTATCGAAAGTTTTACTAAATCCGCCGTTGAAAGTCCGGAAGATGGCATTTTGCTAAAAGTTTCAAAGAGCAAACTCACCAGCGATCATGGGAAAATCATTGCTACCGTTTACGACGAGGCCGAGTTACAAACCATAACTGCATCAGAACTTGAGATCAGATAATGTCTAAAAAGATATTGTTGGTTGAAGGCAATGATGATCGAGCCTTTGTTAAGGCATTCTGCAAAAAACTGGGTATCACTGATGTCGATGTGCCAGAAATAACCATCGTCACTCCGAAGGACAGAGGCTCACAAAGAAACGGCTGGACGAACCTGATTGACCACTTACCCACAGAAATTAAACGATTGCGTAATGGTGATATTGATAAATTAGCCATTATAATCGATGCTGATTTTGCGCCAGACAACAATGGTGGAGTTACTTCAAGACGAGACTTAATCACCAAAACAATAAACACTTTTTTACAAGAACATAATTACGGCCTCTACGAAATATCGGACCAGCCTAATTATCAAAAAGGTGACATTTTCAAACATTTAAATGGCTTACCCGATATTGGCTTATGGATCATGCCCGACCACCAAAATGACGGAATGATTGAAAATTTTGTCGAGCAAATGATTTCAACAGGCACAGAACAACAAGCCCTATTAGCTCACGCAGACCTCTCGATAAATAACTTACCCACCAAGCTATTTAAAGACATTCATTTATCGAAAGCCAGAATCTATACATGGCGAGCCTGGCAAAAAGAGCCCGGCATAAGATTGCCGGATGCCTTATCCGAAAACCTATTAACTATTGAAACCGCTGCTAATTTCAGCAATTGGCTAGCCTCGGTTTTTAAATAATTACCAATATATCTTCTAAGGAAATAGTTCTATGACACTCACCGCCATCTCCCCCATCGACGGCCGCTATGCCAGCAAAGTCGACGCCTTGCGTCCCATTTTCAGTGAATACGGTTTGACCCGTTACCGAGTCGAAGTGGAAGTGCGCTGGCTACAAGCCCTAGCCGCCGAAACCAAAATCGTCGAAGTACCTGCCCTATCGACCGATGCTATTGCGGTATTGAACGGCATCGTCAGCAATTTTTCCGAAGCCGAAGCCCAAGCCGTTAAGGACATCGAGAAAACCACCAACCACGACGTCAAGGCGGTCGAGTATTTCCTCAAAGCCAAAATCAAGGACAACGCCGAACTGCATGCCGTCAACGAATTCATTCACTTTGCCTGCACATCGGAAGACATCAACAACCTGTCCTATGCCTTGATGCTCAAGGAAGGCCGCAGCCTGATTTTGGCCGAAATCGACGCCACCATAGACGCCATCAAACAACTGGCTTTAGACAGCGCCGAACAACCGATGCTATCGCGCACCCACGGCCAATCAGCGACACCGACCACGGTCGGCAAAGAATTCGCCAACGTGGTCGCCCGCATGCAGCGCCAGCGTGAACAACTAGCTAAAGTCGAACTGCTGGGCAAGATAAATGGCGCGGTCGGCAATTACAATGCGCACAGCGTCGCCTACCCGGACGTCGATTGGGCGACTTTCGCGCAAAACTTCGTCGAATCGCTGGGCCTGACCTTCAACCCTTACACCATTCAGATCGAGCCGCACGATTACATGGCCGAGTTTTTCCACGCCCTGTCGCGCTTCAACACCATCCTGCTGGACTTCGACCGCGACGTTTGGGGCTATATCTCGCTGGGTTATTTCAAGCAAAGGACCATCGCCGGCGAAGTCGGCTCCTCGACCATGCCGCACAAGGTCAACCCGATCGACTTCGAAAATTCCGAAGGTAATTTGGGACTGGCGAATGCGATATTCGGCTTTTTAGCCGACAAATTGCCGGTTTCGCGCTGGCAACGCGACCTTACCGACTCGACGGTATTGCGCAACATCGGTGTCGGCATCGCCCACACCAGCATCGCCATCCAATCGACCCTGAAAGGCATTTCCAAACTGGAAATCAACCCGGCGTTAATCGATCAGGATCTGGATCAAAACTGGGAAGTGTTGGCTGAGCCTATCCAAACCGTGATGCGCCGCTACGGCATCGAAAAGCCTTACGAAAAACTGAAAGAATTGACCCGCGGTCAACGCGTTACCGGCGAAGGTATGCGTGCGTTCGTCGAAAAACTGGAGATTCCATCACAAGCCAAAGCTGAGCTGATGGCACTAACACCGCACAGTTACACCGGTTATGCGGCAGATTTAGCCAAGAAAATCGGTTAAACACCAGGACAGGTTGTTGCTGAACTTCATCTGGATATTCTTCTTCCTGAGCGCTTTCGCCACCGCCGCCTTCAAGTTGCTGGTGCTGGGCGACACTCAGGTGTTTTCAGATCTGATGAATGCGATGTTCAGCCTGTCGAAAACCGCGTTCGAGATTTCACTCGGATTGAGCGGGCTGCTGGCCTTATGGCTGGGTATTATGAAAATTGGCGAGCATAGCGGCTTCATAGATTTGTTGACTAAAGCTCTGAACCCGCTTTTCAGCAAGTTGATGCCTGAAATTCCGAATAATCATCCTGCACTGGGAGCAATCGTGATGAACATCGCTGCCAATATGCTGGGATTGGACAACGCCGCAACCCCCATGGGCATCAAGGCCATGCAGGAAATGCAGACCCTGAACCCCCATCCTGAGCGGGCCAGCGACGCGCAGATTCTGTTTCTGGTACTCAATACCTCGTCGGTAACGCTGTTTCCGGTGACGATATTCGCTTACCGGGCACAACTCGGCGCCACCAATCCGACCGATGTGTTCATCCCGATATTGATCGCCACTTATATGTCGACGCTGATCGGCTTGCTGGCCGTCGCTATGGCGCAGAAAATCAATCTGTTGAACAGAGTGGTGCTGGCGTACTGGATGGGCATCACGGCCTTGGTCGGCGGCATATTGACTTATTTCGCTCATCTTGATCAGGCGGAAATGCTGCTGCAATCGGCACTGGTCAGCCAAGTGATTTTGTTCAGCTTGGTGATTGCCTTCATCGCTGCAGCAACCTACAAACGCTTGAATGCCTACGAATTGTTTATAGAGGGTGCCAAACACGGCTTTCAGACCGCCATCACCATCATCCCCTATCTGGTGGCCATGCTGGTGGCCTTCGGCGTGTTTCGGGCCAGCGGCGCGCTGGAGTTGATCACCGATGGTGTGAGACTATTGGTCAATTATGGTGGTATCGACAACCGTTTTATCGAGGGCCTGCCAACCGCATTGATGAAGCCGTTCAGCGGCAGCGGCGCGCGGGCGATGATGATAGACACCCTGCAGGCACACGGCGCCGATTCCTTTGCCGGACGCTTGGCATCGGTGGTACAGGGCAGTACAGAGACCACGTTTTACGTGCTGGCGGTGTATTTTGGCGCGGTGAACATTCAACAAATACGTCATGCCGCCGTGTGCGGCATCATTGCCGACCTAGGCGGGATTATTGCCGCTATTTTGGTGACTTATTGGTTTTTCGGTTAATTATTTTTGATTAAAGGTGCATGGCACCAAGCTACTGCAAACTACGTTTTTTTAGACATACATGCAAATACATTTAAAAACCCTGGGCTGCCGCCTGAACGAAGCCGAACTGGAAACCTGGGCTCAAGCCTTTCAGGCCAAGGGCCACGCGATCACCCGCAATCTGAGCGAGGCGCAACTGGTGATCATCAATTCCTGCGCGGTGACACAGGATGCCGTGAAAAAATCCAAGCAAATGATCCGCCGCATCCATCGGGATAATCCTCAGGCTAAGCTAGTGGTAAGCGGTTGTTATGCCACTTTAAACGAAACCGAAGCCGCACACTTGATGGGTGTGGATTTGATCGTCGGCAACCAGGATAAAAACCAATTGGTCGAAAAAACCCTGGCGGAACTCAATCTGGACAGCATGCCAGCAATGTCAACCGAGCCCGGCGAAGTGTCATTGTTCAGTCGTGGCCGCCAACGGGCATTCGTTAAAGTTCAGGACGGCTGCCGTTACCGCTGCACGTTCTGTATCGTCACCGTCGCGCGTGGCGACGAGCATAGTCGGCCCATTCAGGATGTAATCGACGAGATCAACACACTGCACAACCAGGGCGTCAATGAGGCCATCATTACCGGGGTCCATTTAGGCGGCTATGGTAGCGATATCAACAGCAATCTGGTCGAGCTGATTACGCAGATCCTGAATAAAACCAAAATCCCGCGCTTGCGCATGGGATCATTGGAGCCATGGGAACTGCCAAAGGGTTTTTTTGATTTATTCAAAAATCCACGGCTGATGCCTCACCTGCATCTACCTCTGCAAAGCGGAAGTGACAGCGTATTGAAACGCATGGCCAGACGCTGCAAGACCGAGGAATTCGCTGAAATCGTCAATCTGGCCAGAGCGACGATTCCTGATTTCAACATCACTACCGATATTATCGTCGGCTTTCCCGGCGAAACCGAACAGGAATGGCAGGACAGCTTCGACTATATCCAAAACATCGGCTTCGGCCACATTCACATCTTTAGCTATTCGCCGCGTGAAGGCACCGCAGCGGCCACCTTTGCAAATGCCGTTAGTCAGGAACTCAAGAAACAGCGCAGTAAACAGTTGCACGAACTGACCGAAACCATGAAGCTGGCGTTCAATAGCCAGAACCTTGGCACTCAGGTCGATATACTTTGGGAGGGCCAATCAGAATCATTGAATAACGGCAAAATTCGTTATTTTGGCTATACGCCAAATTATTTAAGAGTGGCTTGTGAAGTTAATGCTGATATTGAGTTGGAAAACCGGATTGTGCCAGCGACATTGCTCAGGGCTGAATCAGGGTTTATTTTTGCAGAATTGAGTGATAACTCGTCCACCAAACACAATACGTTCTGAGTCTGTCGAGAGCAATGCCGTATTTGGCCCATACAACCTCAGCTCGAACAAAATCCCTTGAAAATAGGGCTTGGGTAATAGCTGAAGACATCGCGTGAGGCGCAAAAGTATGCGCCTCACTGATTTCAAACTTTGAAACTTAGTAAGGATTGGTATTTAGTGGACCAAAACCTTCGTCTTTAAGATTTTCAAACTTCAACACATCCTCTTCAGGCACGTTACCATCGTGGACTAAATAATTACGGTTGGACAAATAGGCATCCCGAAAAAACTGGTATCTATCCAAAGCAGCTTCATTAGCAACCTTTTCCAGGCCTAAAAGATCGGAACGTGCATCAATCACTTTAACAGCCCCCGCCCCCATAGACACCGCCGCCCCCAGCCATTCAGGGTTTAAATAAATGCCTGCATACGTTATTGGATTCATGGCCGCATCACCCGCCAAACCCAAGATACCGCGAGGTGAACTTGGGCCAAAAAATGGCAACACCACGTAAGGCCCGGTTGGGACGCCCCAGAAGCCCAAAGTTTGATCAAAATCTTCATTGTGTTTGGGCAAGTCAATCATGCTGCCCACGTCAACAAAGCCACCCACACCCGCAGTGGTATTGACTAAAAATCGCGCCGTATCCATTCCTGACTGCAGGAATTTACCTTGCAACAAGTCGTTGGTAAAAACACCGATGTCATCCAAGTTACTGAAGAAATTAGTAACACCTTTATCCGCGAAGTCCGGCATGATCCAGTTGTAGCCTTTAGCAACCGGTTTCATCACAAAACTGTCAACGTTATCGTTAAAGGATTGTACGCCTCTGTTCCAACTCTCCCAGGGATCCCTGGGGTCAGCAGTTTGCACGGTTGCGCAACCGCTCAATATAGCCATCACACCGATAGCCAATAACGAACCGAGTTTCCTACATTGCATAAGTTTCTCCTCGCAAACTTAGTTTATTGTTTATAGCCGTCTAAATCTGACGTAACATATTATTTTACACGAGTTATCAAGCCAGCACAGCCCATGGAAAATAGTCACTATCCTCTTGGCAATCGATTCAGAGGTTATCTCCCCGTCATTGTTGATATTGAAACAGCCGGTTTCAATGCAAAAAAGAATCCACTACTGGAAATTGCCGCGATCATCGTCGAGCAAGATGCCGGGGGCTGGTTGAGTATCACCGAAAAACATCACTGTAATATCATTCCATTTAAAAATTCAGAGCTGGATGATGCTGCCTTGAAATTTACAGGCATTGATCCTTATCACCCGTTTCGAATGGCGATTGAAGAAAAAGAGGCATTAAATCAATTGTTCGCGCCAATCAAAGCTGCCGTAAAACGCAATGAATGCAAAAGGGCAATTTTGGTAGGCCACAATCCGGCGTTTGACATCAACTTCTTAAATGCCGCCATAGATCGGACACAACATAAACGCAGCCCGTTTCATCCTTTTAGCAGCTTCGATACAGCCACCTTGGGAGGGCTGGTTTTTGGTCAAACTGTACTGGCTAAAATTGCCGAAGCGGCGGGACTGACGTGGGATAATCAACGAGCGCATTCGGCACTATATGACGCAGAACAAACAGCGGAACTGTTTTGTATTATTTACAATCGCTGGAAAAAATTACAAGCTTTCGAAGCAGCGTGAACGGCGACCCGCTGGAGTCGAGTCGCCATCAACAAGGAGTTTATGCAGGCAGCATAGACTTTAATTCACCCTTGTTATACAGATCCATGACAATATCGCAGCCACCGATCAATTCACCATTGATATATAACTGCGGGTAAGTTGGCCAATTCGAATACTCTTTTAACGCATCGCGCAATTCAGGATCTTCAAAGATATTGATCGCGCGATATTGAGCATCACAGGCCTGCAACACTTGCACTACCCGCCCGGAAAAACCACATTGGGGGAAATCAGGTGTTCCCTTCATATATAAAACCACAGGCTGACTGGCAAGTTGTTCTTGAATTCTTTCGATGACACTCATGACTAACACTCAATGCAAATTAATAACCAACTAATTTTATCAAGAATTCAACTTAAATTAAACCCCGCCTAAAGTCTTAGCGGCTGAGTCAGCAAATGAAGGTAGACAAAATCGCGAACAAATCTCAAACATCGTTTCCCAGCAATTCCCTGTCAATTGCCCTTTGATCTCGGCATCCGCTTTTGCACTAGCCAGCAATACAGCCTGTATCTGTGTGAGATTGAGCCGCTTAATGGCTTCATTTACCAAGGGGATACGTTTATCCCAGATTTGAAATTTTCTAAATACGGCTTCCTGATGACCGCCTTGCTTAAGCTCGGATTTGACATTAAACAAAAGCCGGGCTTCACGACTGACTGCCCAAAGCACTACCGGAGCGGCAACGCCCTCAGTTTTAAGACCGTACAAAATTTTAGTCGCACGATTCAACTTTCCACTCAGCAATGCATCTGTAAGTTTAAACACATCAAACCGGGCACTGTCAGCAACGGCATTTTCAACCATGACTTTACTCAGCTTAGCCTGACCGTACAGAATAAACAGCTTTTCAATTTCCTGAGCCGCCGCCAGTAAATTACCTTCAATACGCACAGCCAGACTTTTGAGCGCATCAGGCTCAATGTGCATACCCCTAGTCTCCGCCCGACGCTGCAACCAACCCAATAAATCCTGACCCTGCAAAGGCCAAACCTGTATAACAGCACCAACCCGGTCAATGGCTTGAAACCATTGGGACTTCTGAGTAGCCGCATCTAATTTACCTGCAGTTATCAGCAACAATGTTTCAGACGGTAAACACTGACAATAGCCAATCAGAGCTTTACCTCCCTCATTTCCAGGTTTCGCCGAAAACAAGCGCAAATCGATCAGCTTTTGATCTGCGAAAATGGATAAGGCATCGGCTTCTTCAGCCAACTGCGCCCATTCATTGCCTTGCTCAATGTTAATGACTTCTCTAACAGAAAATCCAGCCAATCGTGCTGCATTTCTTATGGCGTCTGCGGCCTCACCCACCTGTAAGGGCTCATCACCGGAGACCAGATAGACAGGCTGCAATGATTTACGTAACTCGGATTGCAACTGCTCCGGCTTGATACGCATAACTAACTTTTACGACTTTCCAACGCCGCTTGCGCCCTAACCATCAACATTCGCCCAGCTTGGCGATAAATCTCTCTTTGGATCATGACCTCCTCGTTTTCTTTAGCCAGGATTGCGGTTTGATCATTAAAGAACTCACGAGTGATTTCGATGGTTTGCTCTTCCAACAAAGGGTTTTCCTTATTATCGTAAAACTGAAACCGCAAATAATAGTCCAACTCTACCTCACTGGACTTACCTGTGGATCCGACAGATAACACCCGGCGACGAATATCTTCCCTAAGAACCTTCACCACAATGCCGGCTTCATTAGGGGTTGTCGCCATTTTGCCATCCGATGCTTTCAAAATATCTTGCAACTCTCTGTTTAAAGCACCCGACACCCCGAAGGCATAAATATTTTTCAATTCGGCAGGCAAGGCAATCGAGCCTCGCATGTGATAACCGCAGGCTGCCAATAGACTCAGCATAGTGACCAAAATAAATTTTCGGATTTTTTTCATTTAAACCAACCGCTTGTGATTGATGTACTAGACAACGATATTCACCAGTTTTTGCGGTACAACGATCAACTTTCTGATCGGTTTGCCGTCGATATAGCGCTGCACATGTTCATCCGCTAACACCAACGCCTCAATTTGTTCCTTGCCTGCATTGGCAGCCACTGAGAACTTACCGCGTAATTTTCCGTTGACCTGAACTACCATTTCGATGGCATCTTGCTGCAAGGCGGATTCATCGACTGCAGGCCAAGCAGCCATGACGATGTCGCCAACATGCCCCAATTCGTTCCAGAGTTCCTGCGCCGCATGCGGAATAATCGGCGCCAACATAAGCACGATGTCTTCAAGTACTTCCTGGCGGACTGATTTGCCATTGGCACTATCGTCCCCGAACTTGTTCAAGGCATTGACCAGTTCCATATTGGCAGCAATTGCCGTATTAAACGTATGGCGGCGAGCCATATCATCGGTCACCTTTTGCAAGGCCTGATGCAATTGGCGACGCAGGGATTTTTGATCTTCATTGAGCGAGGCCTTATCCAAGACTTGATCGGGCAGCCCCTTTTCCACATGCAAATACACTTGCCGCCACAAGCGTTTCAGAAAACGGAATGCCCCTTCCACGCCGGCATCATTCCACTCCAGCGATTGATCGGGTGGCGAGGTAAACATGGTATACAAACGCACGGTATCTGCACCGTATTTATCAATCAACACCTGCGGATCGACACCGTTGTTCTTGGATTTGGACATCTTCTCGATGGCACCGACCGTCACGGCCGTACCGTCCTCCAATAGTTTGCCACCGATTATTTTGCCTTTGACGTCACGCTCTACTTCGATTTGCGTAAGGTTGTAATAGCGTTTATGACCGTGCTCATCGAATTGGTAAAAAGTTTCAGCAACCACCATGCCTTGAGTCAGCAGGTTTTTGAACGGCTCATCGCAAACGATCAAGCCTTCATCGCGCATCAGCTTGGTGTAAAAACGCGCATAGAGTAAATGCAAGATCGCATGTTCAATACCACCGATGTAATGATCCACCGGCAACCAATAATTGGCGCGTTGATCCAGCATGGCGGTATCGCAGTCTTGGCTGGCATAGCGGGCGAAATACCACGACGATTCCATGAAAGTATCGAAGGTATCGGTTTCACGCCTTGCCGCTTTGCCGCATTTGGGGCAAGTGGTGTGCGGAAACGTCGGATGCGCTCCCAACGGCGATTGTGAGCCATCCAGCACCACATCACGCGGCAAGGTGACAGGCAATTGCTCGTCAGGCACCGGCACGGTGCCGCAGTCATCGCAATAAATCACCGGTATCGGCGCTCCCCAATACCGTTGCCGTGAAACACCCCAGTCGCGCAGACGGAAGTTGGTCTTGCGTTCGCCTTTAACCAAATCAGCCAGTTTGGCGGCGATGGCATCGAAAGCTTGACTGAAATTCAAACCATCAAATTCCCCGGAATTTTTCAACACGCCTTTATCGGTGAAGGCATTCTCTGCCACACTGTCGTCAGCACCGTCTGCAGACGCAATAACCTCTTTGATGGCAATGCCATATTTCTTGGCGAATTCATAATCGCGCTGATCGTGTGCGGGCACCGACATCACCGCACCCGTGCCATAACTCATCAACACAAAATTGGCGATCCAGACCGGCACCTGTTCGCCGGTCAACGGATGAATTGCAGTGTAACCGGAGGCAATACCGCGCTTTTCCATGGTTTCCATTGCCGCCTCGGAGGTTTCCATTTGTTTGCAGGATTCCAGGAAATCGGCAATGTCGGCATGGGTTTCAGCGGCTTTCTTGGCAACCGGATGCTCCGCAGCAACCGCCACATAAGTCACGCCCATTACAGTGTCCGGGCGTGTAGTATAAATACGGATCGGCGCCTCAAAACCGTTGACGGCAAAGTCCATTTCCACACCCTCTGAACGTCCAATCCAGTTGGCCTGCATGGTTCTGACCTGTTCCGGCCAGCCGGGTAGCGATTCCAGTGAAGTCAGCAACTCATCCGCGTAGGCAGTAATTTTTAAAAACCACTGCGAAATTT
The DNA here is from genome assembly GCA_002928965.1 of Methylomonas sp. Lineage (GTDB taxonomy): Bacteria > Pseudomonadota > Gammaproteobacteria > Methylococcales > Methylomonadaceae > Methylomonas. Next base: position 122,251 of record PERU01000001.1, on the reverse strand, counting down.
CTTTTTTCTCTACCTGAGTGTCACAACGCCAGCAGCAACCATCAATAACCTGTTCATTGGCCAATACAGTTTGATCATGCGGACACCAGTTGACCGGTGCGGTTTTCTTGTAAACCAGACCTTTTTCCAAAAGCCGTAAGAAGAACCATTGTTCCCAACGATAATATTCCGGATCACAAGTCGCCAGTTCGCGACTCCAGTCGTAACCAAAACCCAACCTTTTGAGTTGGTCACGCATGTAATCGATATTGGAGTGCGTCCAGTCAGCCGGGTGGACTTTATTCTGCATCGCTGCATTTTCGGCTGGTAAACCGAAAGCATCCCACCCCATGGGTTGCAGCACATGTTTACCCTGCATGCGCTGAAAACGACTGATGACATCGCCGATGGTGTAGTTACGCACATGCCCCATGTGCAACTTGCCGCTGGGATACGGAAACATCGACAAACAATAGTATTTTTCCTTACCGGTGTCTTCTGTCGCGGTGAATACGCCAGATTGCTCCCAGTCAGCCTGTACTTTTTGCTCGATTGCCGAGGGCTTGTAATGCTCTTCCATCCTATTCGTCTTTTGATGTAAAAAGGCGCTAGAATACCTTATAGACGCTTAAATCTAAAGCCTGACACCATCAAATCAACAAGGAGACGCTATGAGCGAAAATAAACTGATCAAAGCATACGACGACCTGATGGGCCATCTATACGAAGCTATGGACGATACACTGCACTCGGTGGCGGATGCCCTGGAGATTGCCAAGGAAAAAACCAGCGCCCTGGGTGGACACACACAGGAAGAAATCAACAGAATCGCTGACTATGTAATGCGTGATGTCGAGCATGTGGCTACAGCACCCTCACAACAGGCAGACAGTAATTCCTTATCCGAATGGTTGAAATTCGATATTGATTTGATTGAGAATTTTGCGCTGGATGCTTTTCTGGATATTGCCGATAAAACCAAGGTTAAACTGGCTGCACTGGAAATGGAGGCCAAACAATATCATCCCTACAAAAGTGGCGAAGTCGCCAGTCCCGGCACCTTTACTTGCGATAGTTGCGGCAAAGAAATCGCATTTAAATCAACCAGCCTGATTCCAAAATGCCCGGCTTGCCAAAGCGAGGCTTTTACACGTTGTTGATATTGCAAGCTTTAACCTTATAATGCTTGCTTTTATTTAATTTAGTATCGAGGGCGATTATGCGCAGGGTGATTTTTAATCAAAAAGGCGGCGTCGGAAAATCCACTATTACCTGCAATCTGGCTGCCATTAGCGCTGTTGAAGGAAAAAAAACCCTGGTAATCGACTTGGACGTTCAAGGCAACTCAACCCAATACCTATTGGGGGCAAGAGTCACTGATTCGGATAAAACCATCGCGCATTTTTTTAAAGATAGCTTGGGATTGGGCTTGTTCGGTGGCGGTAAAGAGGGGTTGGAAAGTGCCATTCATGAGTCGCCTTTTCCTAATCTGTATGTTCTACCTTCGCATCCTGATTTGGAAGGTCTGCAGAGCCGCCTGGAGTCCAGGCACAAAATTTATAAACTCAAAGAAGCCCTGGAAAAGCTGGAAGGCTTTGATTGTGTTTATATCGACACCCCGCCGATTCTAAATTTTTACAGTTTATCCGCCTTGATTGCTGCAGAAAAATGCTTGATTCCATTTGACTGCGACACTTTTGCCCGTGAAGCGTTGTATACCTTGATGCGCTCGATTGCGGAAGTGAAAGCCGACCACAACCCCGGCCTGGAAGTAGAAGGGGTGGTGGTCAATCAATATCAAAAACAAGCCAACTTACCCAGACAACTGGTAGACGATTTGATTGCCGAAGGCTTGCCAGTGTTGGAAACCAAAATTTCCACTTCGGTCAAAGTCAGGGAATCACATAGTGACGCAAAACCGTTGGTGCATTACGCGCCATCGCACAAATTGACCGAAGAATACCGGGCGCTGCATTTAGAAATTCATCGCTAATAAGTCATTTAAAAAAGGCCGGTTATCCGGCCTTTTTTATGCCTGCGTAATGTCTATTTTGGTCAAAACCAGCTTTTTCTAGCCGCCGGATTTTGCCGGGTTATTGAAACAGCAAAAGCGAATATTACCATCACCGACAATCCGGCAAAAACGATTTTATCTCCCATTCTGGCGTAGGGCGTCAGTCCGGCCATTGGCATTATAGTGTCAGTCAGAGTGGTCGTTTCAAACAAGGGCGCCTGTTTACTTATCTGACCATTCGGCAATACAAAGCCTGTCAGCCCCGTATTGGTGGCTCTGACTAAATATCGGCCTGTTTCCAGGGCCCGCATTTGCGCGAGCTGCATATGCTGATAAGGTTCTGAAGTATCACCAAACCAGGCATCGTTGGTGACATTGACCAAATAGGCTGCCTGTTCGACTTGCTGCGCCACTAGTTCGCCGAAGGCATCTTCATAACAAATTGTGGTCACAAACGCATAACCACCGGCTTTTAACAAGGGTTGCAGTGCAGCGCCAGCAGTGAAACTTCCTAATGGAATATTTAATTGATCAAGCACCCAGCCCGATACAGGTTGTAACGGCAAATATTCCCCAAATGGCAGCAAATGCTGTTTTTGATAAAGCGCTTCAGTGTGACCTAGCGTCATCACACTATTAAAATAATCCCTGCCTACGCCTTCAGTGGGCAAACTCACTACGATATCCACACCATGCTGACGTGCTTGTGCTGACAGCGGATCCAAAAAGTACGTTTTCACTTCCGATAAAAAAGCCGGCACTGAGGTTTCAGGCCAGATGATGACGTTAGAATCCCAATGCTGCTCAGTCAAGTCTCGATATAGCGCCAGCGTGCGACGTTTTTGATTGTCCTGCCATTTTTGATCCTGATCGATATTACCCTGAATCAAAGTCACTGTGATAGGTTCGCCGATGGCATGCGTCCATTGCACCTGCTGTAACCCCCAACCTGCGCCCCAAATCACACTCAGGATCAAAATACCCAGCAAACGAAAACCATGCTGCCGCCAACATTCAAATAATATACACGCCGAGACGGCCAATAAAAAACCTACCCCGTATACCCCCAAAACTGGCGCATATCCCGCTAACGGCGTGTTCAACTGGCTATAGGCAATTTGTAACCACGGAAAGCCATTCAGCAACCAATATCCCCGTAAGTATTCCACTGCCACCCAAACCAGTCCCAGCGCCAGTATTCTGAACCACACCCCCGCCAAGACAAACACCTTGGCAGACAAGAATGCTGTCAACGCTGGAAAAAAAGCCCATAAAGCCACTAACAGAAAAGTTAAAAAGCCTGCAAAGAAAGGCTCGGCACCTCCAAAATCATGGATGCTGACATAAACCCACCAAATACCGGAACCGAACAAACCAAGCCCAAATAAATAGCCGCTTACAGCAGCCCGATTGGGTGTTTGCAAGGCACAAAAGCTATAAAAAAATACCAAGGCGATTGGTGCAAAATAGCTGAAATTGTAAGGGGCAAATGTTAATGTCAGCAAAAAGCCCAAAAGCGGCGCCAGAATTTGCCATTTCCATTGAAGTAAAATTGTCATTAAATTTTTAGGTAAATGCTGTGAAAATCAGCCCAGTATTATGCCGTGATTGGCGATAACGTCATTCCAAGTTTTTATATCCCCACCAATTTCGGCTAGACTTGGACACCAACAAGCGCCGTAACGCATTCAAAAAATGACAACAGACAGTACTGTACCTTTTGAGTTAACCCAAGCATCTCTGGCCAGTTGGTTGGAAAGCTTGACCGTATTACCGCAATTCCAGGCCGCAAACCAGTTGAATATAGCGTTAAAACAGCTTAAACAGGCAGACGTTCAGACAGCAGATCTGTTCCCAGTATTAATTAATTTAACACCGCTAACATTGCTGTTTTCTAACAGTCTCTCGATGGCGATAACCCAGGAATCTACAGCGTCAAGCAGAACCCTTAAACTGGGAAAACTCAGCATGCAATTACCCAGGCAACTGGCATTACTATTTTGCCAACTGATCGACACTAACCAGTTAACTGACAACGACCTGCAAACCGCGATTTTTTATGCTTTGCAGTTAATCGGCTACAGCATGCGCTGCTACAGCCTGTTTTACGAAACGCCATCGGATACCCTGTGGAAAAAATCTGCCGAACTATACAAGCTAGCATTTTCCCTACACGCTCTAAACACGACACAAGTCACTAAACTTAGTGAGTTTAAACAGCAAACCAGCATCAACTTAGTCATCAAGCGCAACCTGTTATTCAGTATATTGAACCCGGCCTTACATTCGACAACTGAAATCAATCAATTTTTCCAACTGGCCAATCTCCAGAGTCATTTACTGGAAACAACTACAGCAAATGACACAAGCGAATTTGGTTTTTATTGGGATTTGGAAAATGACAGGCCACCATGCCCGGTAAAAAAACCCAACCGTTCGTTACCCAGTGGCTTTCTGGCCATTAATACCCAACCTCTCAGTCATGAACTGCAACTGGGAACGCTTGCCACTACCTTATCACCCAGCTCACAAAACAAATTGGCGCTGGCTTTAAGCGGCTACCGGCAAGTCTTCAACTCGATAACACCTGGCTTGCCTTCTCGCACAAAAATGATCACCGGCTTTACTGCCAGCTGTCATTATTTGCAAGAGCTGGACAAACTCTCCAAAATCAATATGCTCAGCGATCAGCATCCTAATGCAAACTCGCTTAAGCGGAATTTTTCTTTGGTACCCCTGGAACACCAACGGAATGTTTTCGAAACCAGCGATCAAACCACCCACAATAAGCCGCTTGCGGGTAAATTCGTCAACTTACACAAAACGCCCAATAAACAGTATTCGGTGGCCGAGAGTCGTGGTCTGGATTGCTTAACAACGGATATGGCGCTGCTTTATAAAGAACAACATCCGGTATCCCTGGCGATTATTCGTCAACAGGCGTTAAATGACCTGAACAATACCAATCAAATATTGCTGGAACACATTCCCGGCAACTGCAGCATTTATAGCCTTGGCGCGAATAAAAAACACGCATTTGCCATTGTGATAGCAGAGGAGAATGAAAACCGGGAGGTTTTTTTGGCACCGGGCAAATATGCATTGAACAGCAATATTGCCTTATTGATCGATAAATCTTTACAACTGACAGCCTGTCTGGAAAGCAACAGCTTTTATGCCCGCTTCCGCTTTAATTTTGTCTGAGTATGGCCGCTGGCCTGTATAACATCAGCAGGAACCTTTTTCCTAACCCTGTCTTGAATGGCGCATGAATCACAACTTGATAGCTTGTTTACTGGCATTTACTACTTTGCAGGCACTGGCAACGGAAACCAGCCAATCCTGTTTTGATCATGCTGAAACACAGTTGGCGATCAGTCTATGCAGCAGCGCTGATAATCAAACAGCGGATCAGGAACTGAATAGCGTATATCAAGCAGTGCTCAACAAACACGCAAACGATAAAAAATTTATCGAAAACATTAAGTTAGCACAACGGGCATGGCTGAAATGGCGGGATGCCGAAATGGCGGCTATCTATCCAGAACAAAAGCAAGCCGAATTTTATGGCAGCAGTTTTGCAGGCTGCTGGAGTGGCCAACTGGCAACCCTGACCCGAGAACGCACTCTGCAATTGCGTAAATGGCTGGATGGTGTGGAAGAAGGTGATATTTGCGCAGGTTCGATACCCTTTAAAACCTCAGATCAACCCTAGCGCAATTAATCATTCACAAGTAGCAGAGAATCAAACGCTTGAATCCATTCACAAATTCGTCTAAACCGATAAGTGAGCCAGCAGCCAGGGTAACGTCCCTAAATGATGCCTATATATCGTCCGCTTGATGGTTAATATCCAATTCACCCTTATGCGGAATAAATAGGCAGGGACTGCTACCCAGCAGCCATTTTCTGTCAACGCCCCAACCGCTGTTCCAATGCCAAAATCCTTTGTGTGGTTTCCAGCACTGAATCGGGATTGAGACTCATCGAATCGATACCGATCTCAACCAGATATTCGGCCATTTCCGGATAATCAGACGGCGCTTGACCGCACAACCCCGAATGCCGACCATTGCGCCGCGCGCCCTCCACCGCCCACTTGATCATGGTCTTGACGCCGGCATCCCGCTCATCAAAGTCATTGGCGACGATTTCCGAATCGCGGTCCACACCCAAGGTCAATTGCGTCAAGTCATTGGAGCCGATCGAAAAACCGTCGAACAATTTGGCGAACTCATCAATCAAAATGACATTGTTCGGTATTTCGCACATCACATAAATTTCCAGGCCATCGTCACCGCGCTTTAAACCCAACTCTGCCATGTAAGCCAATACTTTCTCAGCTTCCTCTATCCGCCGACAAAAAGGGATCATCAACACCACGTTCTTCAGACCCATCTGTTCACGCACCCGCTTCATTGCCGCGCACTCCAAGGCAAACCCTACGGCATAAGCCGGATGCACATAGCGCGAGGCACCGCGAAAACCGATCATCGGATTGGCCTCGTCGCGCTCAAACCAACGCCCGCCCAGCAAAGTGGCATACTCGTTGGTCTTAAAATCCGACATCCGCACCACTACCGGCTTCGGGTAAAACGCCGCCGCTATGGTGCCGACTCCTTCCGCCAGTCGTTGAATGAAAAATTCAGCCGGCTTGGCATACGCCTTCGTCAACTGCTGCAGTTGCGCCAGTTCGCCTGCATCTTCGACTTTTTCCGGATGAATCAAAGCCATTGGATGCGCCTTGATATATTCGGTGATAATAAATTCCATCCGCGCCAAACCAACACCGTCGTTTGGCAGAAAGCTGAGTTTAAACGCCAACTCCGGATTGCCCAGATTGAGCATGATCTTGGTTTTTGGCCGCTGTAGTTGCGACAAATCAGTCTGCTTGACCTCAAAATCCAGCCGACCGGCATAGACTTTGCCAACATCGCCTTCCGCGCACGATACCGTGACCACGCTGCCACTGGCCAACGCTACCGTGGCATTCTCACAACCTATCACCGCTGGCACGCCCAGCTCGCGAGCAATGATCGCTGCATGGCACGTTCTACCACCGCGATTAGTGACAATGGCAGCCGCTGTTTTCATCACCGGCTCCCAGTCCGGCGTGGTCATATCCGCCACCAGCACTTCGCCCGGCTTGAAACTGCCGAGCTTGGCGACATTGTCTATCACCCTCGCCTGCCCCACCGCGATCTTGCTGCCGACCGCATGCCCCTTGACCATGGCTTCGCCGGGTTGCTTGAGCTGGTATTGCTCCAACACGTTACCCACTTTTTGCGAGGCCACGGTTTCCGGGCGCGCTTGCACGATATACAACTTACCGTCCAATCCGTCCTTGGCCCATTCCATATCCATGGGCCGGCCATAATGGCGCTCGATTTTCAACGCATAATCGGCTAATTGCAGCACTTCCGCGTCATCGATACAAAATTGCCGGCGCTCATGATTTGAGGTGGCAACATTACGTATCGGCTCGCGGGTACTGCCGTCGCTATAGATCATCTTGATTTTTTTCGCGCCTAGCGTGCGCCTCAATACCGCCCGATAGCCTTGGGCAAATGTGGGTTTATGCACATAAAATTCGTCCGGATCGACCGCGCCCTGCACCACGTTTTCGCCCAATCCATAGGCACCGGTGATAAACACGGCGTCGCTAAAGCCCGACTCGGTATCCAGGGAAAACATCACCCCGCTGGCCGCCAAATCGGAACGTACCATTTTCATCACCCCAATCGACAAACCGATTTTGAAATGATCAAAGCCTTGATCTAGCCGGTAATGAATCGCCCGGTCGGTAAACAAACTGGCGAAACAGCGTTTGCAGGCATCGAGCAAAGCCTGGCCGCCGCGAATATTTAAATAGGTATCCTGTTGACCGGCAAAACTGGCGGTAGGCAAGTCTTCGGCAGTCGCGGAACTGCGCACCGCGACGGTTAAATCCTCTTGATATTGTTGTTGCAATTGCCCGAAAGCATCCAAGATTTGCTGCTGTAAATCGGCCGGTAAGGGCGCGGCATACACCAGATCCCGTGCCTTTTGCGCCCTGCCTGCCAAGTCTGCAACGTCGTCTGCATCGACATGATCCAGCAACTCGTGCAAATGCGGCCAAGCGCCAGCCTGATCCAGCATGTAACGATAGGCTTCGGCGGTGATGGCAAAACCGTTCGGCACAATCACACCTTCCGAGGCCAACTCGCGATACATCTCGCCGAGCGAGGCGTTTTTGCCGCCGACCAGCGGAATGTCGTTGATGGTGAGTTCAGAAAACCAGCGGATGTATTGATTTTGCTCCGACATGATGCGCTCCTTGGCTGTTGTTATGCTTATGTATATAAGCATACGCCGTTGCTCACAATCGGCAACTTTTTACAGCAAGCGTTAAGACTTGATAGGCCGAACTGCTGCTATCAATAAAACTTAAGCAGAAATGACGCGATTTCGTCCGGCATCCTTGGCAGCATAAAGCGCTTTGTCTGCAGCTCCTATCAACTCTGCACAAGATAATCCGCTGGCAGGATAAGCCGCCACACCAAACGAAGCACTCACTGGAATAATCGATTCACCAATGACTAAAGGCTGCGCAATTAACGACAAACGCATTTGCTCAGCACGCTGGTGAGCTGTTTCTTGAGAGGTATCCGGCAACACCAGAAAAAATTCCTCGCCGCCATAACGACAATCGATATCACTGGCTCTGGAATGCCGCCTCATGATGTCCGCAAAAGCTTTTAAGACCTTATCCCCTGCCTGATGACCATAACGATCATTGATCGCTTTGAAATGATCCAGATCTGTCATGATCACACTGACAGGATAGCCTTGTCGGTCAGCCAACAATAATTCGCGGTCCAGACTTTCATTTAGAAACAACCGGTTATATAACCCGGTCAGCGGATCGTGAATAGCCTGATATTGCAGTTGCTCGTGCAAAACCTTGACTGCTCGCTCAGAACGCAAGCGTTCGGTAATGTCTGCCATTACCGCAATCAGGGCAGGTTTACCATTGATTTCTATCGCCGCACTACCCGAGATTTCCACGGCAATCACTTCGCCCGTCCTACGTTGAGCATTGACCGTAATGTTGATCTGGGAGAACTCCTTGTTAAGCGCCCCGCGCATGGCCTCCATCAGCTTCGGTTGATCAACTTCACTGATCAATTCAATAATGTTGATTGCCAAGAGCCGTTCAACATCATAAGCAAAAATATCGGCAAATTTATGATTAACGTAATGAAAACGTTCCTCAATAATCATGGCAATACCCACTAGGGATTGATCCAGGACCCGATGAAATTTTTCCTCGGCTTCATGTAAGGCCCGATTGATTTTTTCATTTTCACTCAACGCCGCCTCTAATGCTTCGGTGCGTTCGCGTACCAGATTTTCCAGCATTATGGTGGTTTGAAACTGATTGAAATCCGAGCTATGGATGCTGGAGCTGCGTTCTACGCGATTCATCAAAGCTTCCACGACTTTGTTCAAACGAACGATTTCCGCTCGCAAGTTGTGTTCATTTTCCTGCGAATCCTGATCAGTCATGTTGATGTATCCTGTCAGCCGAACCAATGGCAACTGCGGCAAAGGTTTGATTAACATGTACACCACGAAATTGTTCTCCGTAGGTGTTGAATCCGACTACCTGATTATCAAAAAAGATTTGTTCCACCTGCGCATCCAAGCCACGCTGCATAATTTCATACTTTCGCAGCACGCAATCGCACGCCAAAGTCAGCAACGGCCGCCCGATCTCTGTCCTCACCTCGGCAAAAGCCTTATTCAGATTATCAATAGGATCGACAGTCTTTGCCACTCTTAACACCAAGCCTTCTTCAATGGCACAATAAAAAGTCAGGCTACCATCGTCATTGACACAGCGTATGGACCGTACGTAATAATTACTGTCTATGGAAACAACAACCGGGGCTGCAGCAAAATGTTGCGGTCCGAGGCTCTCTAGCGGCACACCGATTAAACGTGCATATTCCGGGGCGGCTGGCAACCCATTGATTTCATGCACTATACGTTGCCCTACGTCGGCCAAGGTAACGACCAATCGCTCTGAGGTTGGTTCGAAATGTTGGGTTTTAAAAATTTTAAACGGCAAAGTCGTATGCAAAAGCAACAAAATGGCACTATCCGCATAAAAATCACCATTGAACAAGACATGCGTGTTGTGAAACAGCATATCGTCGCCGGCAGAGCCGCCTATCATTGCGATATGCCCCAATTCGCTCTGCACCGCATGAGTGACCGGCTCTTCGCGCACTGACAAACCGTCAATCAGTAAAAAACCAAAACAATTTTCAGGGCTCAACTGCGGAACTTTAATTTGCAGTTCTTGTAGCAGTTGCTTCGCTGCACTATGACCATCGCGCATCTTGAACTGCTGTAAATTGTCCATTAAACAACTGACAGTGGTAAAAACTTTCCCGGAGAAACTGACGCCAACCATACTTTGTTGACAGAGACCCTTGCCACCGATTTCACCTGCTGTCGTACAACCTATGACTTGAACGTCTGTAAATCTGCGTTTTATTTCGGCAGCCAAAATGGCACGATCATAGGTATTTGAACAAAACAGAATCACCAGCACGGTATCGGGCTGCAACAATTCTGCAACGAGTTGCTCAATGGCCTGTTCAGGCTGGGATAGACAGGAATGTGCGGTGCGAATTACCGATTGGTTATTCATCTGCATTCTCGGCAGTTACGGTTAACACAGGTAATAACTTTACTAAATCGTACAAATAACTAAATGGCAACGGCGTCTGCTTATAAACCACTACGTTATTGCCTATTAAGACAGGTTTGCTGCTAGCGATTCAACCACTCCATATAGAGTTGTACGCCTTTTTCGACCGTTTTGAATTGATGTTGACAACCGGCATTACGCAAATTGTCCAGATTGGCTTCGGTGAAGCTTTGGTAGCAGCCTTTCAGATGCTCAGGGAAGGGAATGTACTGAATATTTCCGCGCTGATGATAGTTGATCACCGCATTGGCCACATCGTTAAACGTCTGGCTGCGACCGGTGCCACAATTGTATATGCCCGACACTGCAGAATTATCCAAAAACCACAGATTAACGTCCACCACATCGCCGACATAAACAAAATCCCGTCGCTGTTCACCGTTACCGTACTCATCACAACCTTCAAACAAACGCAGACTATCGGATTGTTTGAGTTGATTATTCAAATGAAACGCCACACTGGCCATGCTGCCTTTATGTGCTTCACGCGGGCCGTAGACATTGAAATACCGTAAACCGACAACCTGAGAATTCAATTTATGCCAATGCCTGCGCAGGTATTGGTCGAACTGAAATTTTGAATAGCCATAGACATTCAAAGGCCCTTCATAAACCAAATTTTCTTTAAACGTTGGATCGGCGCCATAAACAGCAGCGCTTGAGGCGTAAATAAAGGGGATTTCATGACTTTGGCAATAATGAAACAGCACTTTGCTGTATTCATAATTATTCTCCATCATGTACTTGCCATTCCATTCAGTGGTAGTCGAACACGCGCCTTGATGGAATATGGCTTTGACGGCATCGGCATGAAAAGCACCATCCTGCACTCGCTGCAAAAAGGTGCTTTTATCCATATAATCCGCTATACGGCAATCAACCAAATTCTTGTATTTGACGCCATCAGTCAAATTGTCGACTACCAAAATATCATCGTAACCACGGGCATTCAGCCCCATGATCAAATTACTGCCAATGAAACCAGCGCCGCCGGTTACGATGATCATACAGATTTACTCAGCGACGATTTTGATCGGCAGCGTTACAACTACATCGGTATGCAGGTTGATAGCGATGTCGTATTCGCCCACTTGGCGAATCACGCCGTTTGGCATGCGTACTTCGTGTTTTTCAACCTTAACGCCGGCTGCAGTGACAGCTTCTGCGATATTTTGGGTGCCGACAGAACCGAACAAACGACCTTCGTCGCCAGTTTTGTGGGCGATGGTCACGTTTAATTTGCTGATCGCTTCGCCACGAGCATTAGCTGCCGCCAATTTTTCGGCCGCTTGCTTTTCCAGCTCTGCACGACGTTCTTCGAATTCTTTGATTTTTGCAACGGTGGCCATAGCGGCTTTACCTTGCGGGATCAAATAATTTCTGCCATAACCTGACTTGATGGTGACTCTGTCACCCAAATTGCCCAGGTTCGCTATTTTTTCAAGAAGAATAACTTCCATCTTTACCTACCTCGTTAATCGACCTAATGTCGAATGATGGCTGGGATTATTCAGCCGTTTTATTTGAAATTTTATTTCGTAAGTTCAGCCAGTTATCGGTTAAGCCAATCACAGCAATGATGGCCATCACATGCGGAATCAACACCAGTGTCAGGTACAAAAAAGGCACCATAAAGCGACTACCTTTCATCACCGCAAAACTGGCATGCAATACAGCGGTACCGATGAAGGTATAAAGCACAAACAATACCAACACCATGTTCCAACTAATCTCGGCCAGCATACCGGAAGAGAATGCCGCTACTGAAACCAGCACCATACTGGCCATCGCCAGTTTGGCATGACCTTTCATAGCCAGAAACTCGACTCTGAATCCGCCTGGATTATAAAGGGCAGCCTGCCACCACCGGGCCAAAAACAAGCCAAACAGCAAACCATACACACTACCGGCAGCAATTGCACCGGTCATGAAATGCGCGAATACCTGTGCCGACTGTTTTATTTGCTCTACTGGCACATCATCGGGCTTGGCGTCCAGCATCGGCTGCATCATGACAGCCAACACGCCACTCCACATTTGGGCTGGTTGAGGTTGATACATGTAAAAGCCCAATACAGCAACCACACCCAGCAACACCGCCATCTCAATCGCTACGCCCAAGTTTCTGCCTTCGCGCAACACGATGGAAATCAGCCAGACCGGCGTCCACAATACCAAGCCGTACAGCAAGGCAAACTGGTAACCGATCTTCAGGAAGATACTCAGTACCGCTGCCGCCAAACAGGCACATACCAGTACATACAAACCTTCGGTTGCCCCGCGACGCAAGGTGACCAAAGCCACTGATGCCGAACTTACGATACTTGCCGGAGGAAACGCTAGTGACAACAACGCCAAGGCAGCTGCAACCATCATGGCTTGCATCCTGCCTTTCATAATGTAGGCTGCCAAAAACTGCACGCCTGCTCTCCGGTTAACCTAGTTTATTTGTGTGCGTCGCAGAACGGCAGCAAAGCAATGAAACGCGCTTGCTTGATAGCCGAAGTCAACTGTCTTTGATACTTTGCACTGGTACCGGTGATACGGCTAGGAATGATCTTGCCGGTTTCGGTGATGTACTCGCTCAGCAAATCCAGATCTTTATAATCGATCACGATTGCATCATCACCGCTGAAGCGGCAGCCTTTTTTACGTCTAATGTTATTACGTGCCATATTAACTCTCTTGATTTAATTAAAGTTTATTCAGATTCAGCTTCGGTTTCTGCTGCAACTTCTTCTACAGCTTCAACTTCTGCTTCATCTTCTTCAACTTCTTTTACACGACTGCTGGTTTTTTGACCGTCATTACCGCTAGTGGCAATGGCAGAAGGTGCGGTGATGGCTTCTTTTTGCAACAAAGTTTGACTACGCAGAATCGCATCGTTGAAACGGAAGCCTGCTTCCAATTCTTCAAGAGTGGCTTGATCGCATTCAATATTCATCAACACGTAATGTGCTTTGTGAATTTTTTTAATAGGGTATGCCAGATGTCTACGGCCCCAATCTTCCAGGCGGTGAATTTTGCCTGACGCTTCTTCGATAGTGGTTTTGTAACGTTCTATCATGGCAGGCACCTGAGCACTTTGATCAGGGTGTACCAAGAAGACGATTTCATAATGACGCATGATTGCTCCTTACGGTTAAAAATACTTCCCACCCAAACGGGCAGTGAAGCAAGGATCCGGGGTGGAATACCCCAAAAGGCCTCGCATTATAGAATCAGGCAGGATTCTTGCAAAGCTATTTTTTAAATCACCCCAGCCGCCTGCAAATCGGCATGATAGGAAGAGCGCACCAAAGGCGCACTAGCCACCTGTTGAAAGCCTAATGACTGGGCAATCTCAGCGTAACGTTTGAACTGATCAGGATGAATATATTCTTTGACGGCCAGATGATCTTTGCTGGGCTGCAGGTACTGGCCCAAGGTCAACATACTGCAACCATGCGCCAATAGGTCTTTCATGACTTGCACCACTTCTGCTTCGGTTTCACCGATACCCAACATCAAACCGGACTTGGTGGGCACATCAGGTATCAGTTGTTTATGCTGTTGCAACAGTTGCAACGAGACGTGGTAATCCGCTCCCGGTCTGGCTTCCAGATACAAACGCGGCACCGTTTCCAGATTGTGGTTGAACACATCGCATGGCTGTTGCTGCAGAATCTGCAAAGCTTTGTCCATGCGCCCTCGAAAGTCCGGTGTCAGTATTTCAATGGTCGTTGCAGGAGACCGTTCACGAATGGCGGCAATGCAGGCGGCAAAATGCCCTGCGCCACCATCACGCAAATCATCGCGATTGACCGATGTCACCACCACGTACTTCAATGCCATAGCGGCCACTGTTTGTGCCAGATTGTTTGGCTCCTCGGCATCCAGAGCTTGCGGTTTGCCATGGGCCACATCGCAAAAAGGACAACGTCGGGTACACAAATCCCCCATGATCATGAAAGTCGCCGTGCCATGACTGAAACATTCCCCCAAATTGGGGCAGGCAGCCTCCTCACACACCGTGTGCAAGCGATTGTCGCGCAACGATTGCTTGAGTTGATTGATTTTGTCGCCGGCAGGCAGCTTGATGCGTATCCAATCCGGTTTGCGCAGCACTGTGTCAGGTTTTTCAACCTTTACGGGAATCCGCGACAACTTGTCGGCATTGCGTTGATGCGTCTCAGGCGTGCTGCGCGACGGAGCATGGATGACCTTTTGATTATTTAGCGTCATGTTCGATAGCCTTGATAATGTGATGAACGACTGGCACAGCCAATTCGTGAGTATGCACCTGCACGCCGAAATCTGTCAGTTGACAGACTTCCAGACCGGGATAACCACAGGGATTGATATTGAGAAATGGCCTTAAATCCAGGCAATTATTCAAACTCAGTCCATGATAACTGCAACCGCGCTTGATTCTAAGCCCCAACGCACCGATTTTTTTGCCGTTGACATACACACCCGGTGCGTCAGCTCTGGCATTTGCAGCAATGCCATATTGGCGTAATGACGCTATCATGGCATTTTCCAGGATGGACACTGCCTGCCTTGGCCCGATTTTCAGACGCTTTAAATCCGCCAGCAAATACACCACCAACTGACCCGGACCATGATACGTCACCTGCCCGCCCCTGTCGGTTTTCACCAGCGGAATATCGCCCGTCTGCAAAACATGTTCAGGCTTGCCGTTTAAACCCAGTGTGTACACAGGCGGATGTTCGGTGATCCAGATTTCATCCGCAGTTTCGTTACTGCGTTCGGCCGTGAATTGCTGCATGTTACGCCAAACGGTTTGGTAATCCTGCATGCCCAACTGCCTGAGCACGACTGGCTGACTCATTGCTTGCTTACAACGCCATTAAAACATCAGGATGATCAGTCAAACCCTGATAAATCGCATCGAGTTGCTCGCGACTTTTGGCTTCAATCATCACCGTTACCGAGGTATATTTGCCGGCTTTGCTGGGCCGACTGGTAACCGCCCCTTCGCGAATATCACACACATGCCGACGCACGATTTCCACTACCACCGCATCAAAATCCGTGCTGGTTAAGCCCATTGCCTTAATGGCAAACTGACACGGAAACTCCAAAAGGCTTTCTGTTTCGCTCATACTAGGGATTGTTTATAGGCTTGGAACAATTGATCCATTTTCTGAAAGAGCGGACCCGGCCTGCCATCACCAATCACCTGTCCATCCAGTTCGATGACCGGCACGATTTCTCTGATAGAACTGGTCACCCAGACTTCACTGGCGTTTTGCAAAGCCTCTACAGCGATAATATCTTCCCGGCAAACAATCTGATTGACTTCCGCCAGTTCCAGAACCACATCACGGGTGATACCGGGCAAAAGTTCATGACTGTTTGGCGGGGTGATCAGTTCCCCGTCAATCACCACAAACACATTACTGGCTGCACCTTCACTGACGTAGCCGTTTCTGAATAATATTGCTTCAGCACCATCCTGATCCAAGGCTTCCTGACGCAGCAACACATGCGCCAGTAATGACGTGGCTTTGACATGGCATTTTTGCCAGCGGGTATCTTGTAAGGTGATTGCTTTCATGCCTGTTACGCGTCCTGCAAACGGCTTGATCTCGGAACACATCGCAAACACGGTAGGCAACACCGATTCAGGAAAACCATGATCCCGCTTGGGCGCATAACCACGGGTAATCTGCAGGTAAATATATTCATCTTTGCTACCATCCAGCAGCGGCTGAAAAATCGCCAACCATTCGTCAAGGCTTTTTTGCAGCTCAAGACGTATTTCCAGCAGACTGTTGTTCAACCTATCTATGTGATCTTCAAAGCGAAACAAGCGGCCTTGATACGCCGGAATCACTTCGTAAACCCCGTCGCCAAATAAAAAACCCCGGTCCATTACAGATATTTTGGCATCCGCCAACGGCAAATAGTCGCCGTTCAAATACACTGTGTCGGACATTATTTCTCCAGCATCACGACAACTGCATCGTACAAGCGCCGGAAAAAACCACCCTCCGCGATACTGTCCATGGCCACCAAGGGCTTGGACAAAATAGTTTCACCGGCCAGGGTTATGTTCAACGTTCCGACGGTATCGCCTTTGTTGATGGGAGCCAATACGGCTTTATCCACTTGGCTTTCGGCTTTTAATTCGTTGAAATGTTTGCGCGGCGCAGTCACAAAAACATCTTCGGCCACACCCACAGACAACTTGGAGGTTTCGCCTTTTCTGACCCTCGCTTCCGACAAAACCTTACCGGCTTCATACAAACGGTGGGTTTCAAAGAAACGGAAACCATAATTCAACAAAGATTGACTTTCGTTAGCCCTGGCATTGGGACTGGCCGCCCCCATCACTACCGCGATCAAACGCATGTCTTCACGTTTAGCCGACGCTACCATGCAGTAGCCGGCATCATCGGTAAAACCGGTTTTAACCCCATCCACGGAAGCATCGCGCCACAATAGCTGATTGCGGTTCTGCTGAGTAATTCCGTTATAGGTAAATTCTTTTTGGGAGTCCCACCGGTAATAATCCGGGAATTCCTTGATCAGAGCTTGCGCCAGAATAGCTAAGTCGTGCGCGCTACTGTAGTGATTGGGCATCGGCAAGCCGGTAGCATTCTCGAAATTACTGTTCGCCATGCCCAGTCGAGAAGCCTGCTCGTTCATCATGGTGGCAAAAGTCTGTTCGCTACCTGCCACGTGCTCCGCTAACGCCACGCTGGCATCGTTGCCGGATTGAATCACCACCCCTTGCAATAAATCTTCAATAGCGACTTGTTTGTTGACCTCGACAAACATTTTGGAACCACCGGTTTCCCAGGCGTTCTGACTGATGGTGACCTTCTCATCCAGCGTTAAATGTCCGGCCTTGAGCTCACGAAACACCACGTACACTGTCATGATTTTGGTCAAACTGGCGGGCGCTACGCGTTTATCCGGATCTTTCTCAGCCAGCACACGACCACTGTTAAAGTCCATCAGATAGTAACTACTGGCGGCAACGCTTGGCGCTGCAGGGGTGAATATCGGACCGGCAGCATAAACGCCCTGCACAGCCAACCACAAGAATAGCCCGACAAAAAGGCTAACTGTTGCACGAAAAGATAACATCATGGTTGCAATTGGTAAGTCATTCTGGAAGTGGCTATTGTAACACCGTCCTGAGCCGCTAAGAAAAACCGCGCCGATTATTAACCCGGCCCTGAAAAAATGCTCGCCTTTGTGTGCGATAGTCATTCAGCGTGTCGAATCTAAGCCGCATCAGGCTAAAACAATCTCAGCCTGAACGAAATACGATTGAAAAACAAAGCCGGGTAAATACCGTAATCAACGCAATCAAATCGAAACCGTTTAAGCCTAACCCTAATTGTTATTTGTCAGATTGGGCAGGCACTGGTCATTCCGGCATACCCTCTGGCACAAGGGGATTGCCGGAATCCGGGCCTTATGAATGAAGTGAAGCTTACCATCCATGGCACTGGATACCCGCCTTCCCGGCGGGCATGACGGTAAATTTTAAATTTGACAACTATAACTTAAGCTTGGAAGTAACTCTTCACACTAATTTTGACATAGTCGCGAATCGGCATATTCCGGCCTAGGTAATCTTCAAACAATTGATAAATATCAAATGGATTTAAATACACATAGACGCCGCAACCGGTGCGATTCAAAAACTCACTGCTCAGCGCATCCAAAAATGCAGCATGCACGACTTTATTTTCAGGTTGATTTGAGGTTTTCATGACCCTTCTCCCGTTTCTTGATTGATACAAACCAAGCAGCAAACAACGTGCAAAATAATTATTATCAAATTAATACAGTCACTTACAAATTTAAAACCCAACGATATGGCAAATTTTCGCCACCGATCCGTCGCA
Source organism: Methylomonas sp. (assembly GCA_002928965.1). Classification (GTDB taxonomy): domain Bacteria; phylum Pseudomonadota; class Gammaproteobacteria; order Methylococcales; family Methylomonadaceae; genus Methylomonas. The sequence goes on along the minus strand of PERU01000001.1, from coordinate 103,626 downwards.
AACAATTAACCAGTTTAAAAACCATTCTTGATTATCAATCTGCATCAGCCATTGCCAAAAGTCCGACACGCTGACAGAGCTTGACCCCAGCTTAAACGTGGCATGTTGATCTTGATACCTGACTGGCAAGCTACGCGCTACCTTCGCGGTCCAGAGTCTAAACCACACACATGCGCCAGAAGGTCTGCAGAAATTACAACTGACGAATAAATCTTATGAATGACCTGAAACGCCTGACCAATCAGGTTTAGGTTTGACTATTGTTTTTTTCATGGAAACATTTTTTTGCCAAATAGGTGGTTAATTTTAACTCTGGGGGATTTATGAAAAGCTCTGGCAATTTATGTTTAAACGGCTTGTTTTTTGTGGGTTTTGCTGCATTTATGACCATCACTTCATCAGCCATAGCCTCCGACCATCAGGACCAATGCTTCAATAACATTCAAGGAAAAATCCCTTGGAATAAAGAAAAGAACATGAATTGGGACCCCGCCAACATTAAGCAATTATGCGCCGAAACCACCAAACCCGATCAGCCGGGTGCCTGTTTTTTAAGTGTGCAGGAAGGGCAAGTCAACTGGGGAAGCGGGATTGATTGGGAATGGAAAAATATCATCAATTTATGCGCCGGCACCAACGACGCTGCAAAGACCGTCGATTGTTTTAAACAGGCGAAAGGCAAAGGTTTAGATTGGCGAGATGCCATCCTATTCTGCCAAAGAGGCAATTGATTAACAGTTCGACGGGTTCCCGCGACCATTCCGCGGGAACCCGTAGCGAATCTGTTCAGGAACAGACCTTTAAATATTCCTGATCGCTTACACTTTGACGTTGATAGCCAAGATCAAGCATAGGTCGGTTGAAACGCCTGTTCCGGATTGGAGACAGGTTCGTTATTGACACTGTCCCAATACGGTGACAATTTCCGCAAGGTGGCGACGATCTTGGGCATGACCTTCAAGACTTCATCGACATCATCCATGCTGTTGTAGCGAGAGAACGAGAAACGAATCGTGCCGTGGGCGGCGGTGTAAGGTATGTCCATCGCTCGCATCACATGCGACGGTTCCAGAGAACCGGATGTACAAGCCGAGCCGCTGGACGCCGCAATACCCGCCTTGTTCAACAGCATTAAAATCGCTTCGCCTTCGATATATTCAAAAGCAATATCGGTGGTATTGGGTAACCGGTTATTCAAATCACCGGTGATAAAACAATGCGGGATTGACTCGACTATGCCCTGCTCCAGTTTGTCGCGCATAGCTGTAACCTGGGTGTTTTCAAATTCCATGTATTGCATCGCCAGTTCGCACGCCACACCCAAACCAACGATGGATGCTGTGTTCTCGGTGCCGGCCCGACGGCCACGCTCCTGATGACCGCCACGCAGCAGCGGACGAAAGCGGGTGCCGCGTTTTAAATACAACACACCGATGCCTTTGGGGGCATGCAGTTTATGACCAGACAAACTCAGCATGTCAATCTTGGTGTCCTGCAGCATCATTGGAATTTTGCCGACAGCCTGCACCGCATCGGTATGAAACATCACGCCGGCATCATTGGCCATTTGCGCCATTTGCTCGACTGGAAAAATAGTGCCGGTTTCGTTGTTGGCCCACATCACCGAGACAATGGCGACCTGATCAGACAACATGGCTTTATAAGCCTCCAGACTCAAACGGCCACGCTTGTCCACCGGCAAACGATGGATGGTGTAGCCTTCTTTTTCCAGGTTATCCACCAAATTCAGAATGGCCGGATGTTCGACCGCCGTAGTGATGATTTCCTTACGGTTGGGCTGACATTTGATGGCCGACAAAATGGCGGTGGAATCAGATTCCGTGCCGCAAGAGGTAAAGATGATTTCCGAATCATGTTCGGCACCCAATAATTCCTGTACCTGTGAGCGGGCTTTTTTGATCGCCTTGGCCACACCGTCTGCGAAACGATGGATGGACGATGGATTGCCAAAATACTCGGTGAAATACGGAATCATCGCGTCGACCACCATGCCATCAACTTTGGTGGTGGCGTTGTTGTCCAGATAAATATCACGCATGGCCGGCTCCTTCGATATTCACCAGTTTCGACATTTCCGAAGCAGGAACGACTTTGATGAACTCACCGAGCACTTCCATCAAGCGTTGTTGGATACCGGCTATGGTCATCGCCGCCATCTGGCAGCCGTTACAAGCGCCGGTCATATTGACGTAGGCAGTATTGCCGATGACTTCCACGAGTTCCACATCGCCACCATCGGCCATTAACGCAGGGCGTAACGAGGTCAACACTTCTTCAATCTTTTTAATACGTTGCAGATTGGTCATAGGCCCTTTGGCAGCGGCCACCAGTGGCTCAGGCTTGGTAGCCGGTTTGGCGTTGGGGTCAAAGTTTTCGCCACGTTCTTTCAGGACTTTTTCCAGAATCGCTTCAATGTCTTCGTGACAAGCCGCGCAACCCCCACCGGCTTTGGTGTAGTTGGTCACATCCTCGACAGTGCGCAATTTATTGGCCCAGACCATTTCTTCGATCATCACCGCATCGATGGCAAAGCATTTGCAAATCAAAGCACCTTCTTCATGATCGTCTGCCCATTCTTCGCCGCGATAATTAGCGACCGCCGCTTGCAACGCTTCACGACCCATCACCGAGCAGTGCATTTTTTCAGGTGGCAAGCCATCCAGTTCGGCAGCAATGTCCTGGTTGGTGACTTTAAGCGCTTCATCAATGGTCATGCCTTTGATGAGTTCGGTCAGCACCGAGGATGAGGCAATCGCCGATCCGCAACCAAAGGTTTGGAAACCGGCCTCTTCGATGACTTCGGTTTGATCGTTGACTTTTAGCGTCAAACGCAATGCGTCGCCGCAACTGATGGAACCCACTTCGCCTATGGCATTGGCATCGACCACTGCACCGGCGTTTTTCGGGTTAAAAAAATGATCTTTGACTTTATCTGAATAATCCCACATGGCGATTTCCTCGTTAACTTATGAACAGGTTTTTGGGGTGCCGCCGTTGTCGCCGGTGGTGAACGAAGAACCACAGGCACAACTTTTCACCGCATTGGGATTGGTAAATTTGAAACCGGAACCTTCCAAGCTATCGACAAAATCAATCGACATACCGTCCAGTTTGGGTAGGCTGAGTGGGTCGACAAAGACTTTGACGTCGCCACAATCAATCACCGTGTCTTGGCCGCCAGCAGTTTCCTCCAGCTTCAAGCCGTATGACAAACCGGAACAGCCGCCGTCGGTCACTTCGATGCGCAAACCACCGGTGGGTTTGTCGGAACTAGCAATAAATCGGCCTACAGCCTGAATGGCGCCTTCGGTTAATGTAATCATTTTCTGTCTCCTGAACGGTTTGGCATTGATCTTGTAAACAGTCAATGCAACCAATGTGCCATTCAACCGATTCCCGGCTAAGTTGCTGATTTTGTATCTACTCTGACAACTATCCGCAACAAATCCGGCGATCGTTTCATCACAATGCCAGGCATTTTGTTGGCTTTGCGACAAACATTTTTAAAGGGGAACAACATGAAAGTAGATGATCTGGATTTAGGCGATGTGGTGTATGCCGCGCATGACATTATCGACGACGGCAGCATGCCGGATGGTGAAGAAAGTGTCTTGTTAGCAGAAGCCGGCGCGCGCGGCGTGATTGTCATGAAAGGCCATGTTGAGGAAGAACCGGGGCGCAGTGTGTTTTTAGTGCGCTTTGAAGACAAGGAGTTAAATCTGGGCCGACCGATTGGCTGCTGGGAGGAAGATTTGCGGGTACCAAAGTTGGTTGACTGATTTGTAAGAAATCACGGATAAGCAATAGAAACAGTGTAAACCATAGGCTGCAATGGTAAAACGTATGCACCCTAATACTATTCTCGACACCTCCATGACCGAACAAACCGCAGCTGTTTTAAATTATCATCAACGAACCAAACATCATCTAAACGTTTACGCCAAAGGCCCGGAGTCACTGGATTGGGAGGATCAGCCCAATCCGTTTCGGCGCTTTACCGGGTGCGAGACAGTCAAATTGCCGCAACCTGGAACCGAACTGGCTTGTCTGTTTGGCGATCTGGATCAAGCTGACCACATTCAAGCACAACCTTTGAGCTTGCCCCATCTTGGCCTACTGCTGGAATTGTCGTTTGGTTTGTCGGCCTGGAAACAATTTGGCCCCGACCGCTGGGCGCTGCGCTGCAATCCATCCAGTGGTAATTTGCATCCGACTGAGGCTTATGTGGTTTGCGCTGACCCAAGCCTGCTCATGCCCGGTGTTTATCATTACGTCAGTCACGATCACCATTTGGAACGTCGCTGCCAATTTAAAACGGCGGGTTCCGGTGAGGGTATTTATATCGGCTTATCATCCATCCACTGGCGGGAAGCCTGGAAATATGGCGAGCGCGCATTGCGTTATTGCCAGCATGACATTGGCCACGCGCTGGCGGCGTTGAGTTATGCCGCAAGTTGTCTGGGCTGGACGGTGGAATTGCTCAGCGAAGTAGCAGATCAGGACATTGCTGCATGGCTGGGCCTGGATCGTGAATCAGATTTTGTTACGCTGGAACAGGAAATGCCTGATTTGCTTTGCCGACTGCATCCGGGCAATCCACCTAAAGCCGCTTTCGACGCTAAAGCTTTATCGCAGCTATTTGCCGGTGCCGAATGGTTTGGGCAAGCCGAACGCTTAAGCGGCAGACACTTTTATCGCTGGCCCATCATCGACGCAGTAGCAAATCAGCTGGAAAAACCCCAAACCACAGCAGAACGTTGGCAAGCTCCCTTTTTACCTCTGCCGACAGCCAGCCACAATCTGCCTGCCAGCCAATTGATCCGTCAACGCCGCAGTGCGCAACATTTCAATGGCAAAGCCGCTTCACTGCCACTGGTGGATTTTCAGCGCATCATCGCCGCACTGTTGCCGAATGACAAACCGCCGTTTACGACCTGGAACTGGCCATCGCAAGTCATCATGATGTTGTTTGTACATCGGGTGGACGGCCTGGAACCCGGTTTATATGTGTTACCCAGAGGCGCAGCCAGCCTGACTGAATTAAAGTCAATCTGTTCGGCCGATTTTGAGTGGCTACCGGTTGAAGCGCCGTTTGAGTTTTATCGCCTGACGGCCGGTAATCTCAGACAAGCGGCCAAAACCCTGTCTTGTCATCAACCGATCGCCAGCGACAGCGCCTTTAGCTTAGGCATGCTGGCCCGCTTTGCTGAGCATGTTGAAGCCGAGGCTTGGCGTTATCGCCGCTTGTTTTGGGAATGTGGCTTATTGGGACAAATTTTATATCTGGAAGCCGAAGCCGCTGGGGTACGCGGCACAGGAATCGGTTGTTTCTTTGATGATGCGGTGCATGGGGTTTTGGGCTTGACCGATAACACTTGGCAGAGTTTGTATCATTTTACTATCGGCGAACCGTTGGAAGATGGTCGCCTGCAAACGTTGGCAGCATATGGACATTTACAGCCATAAACCCATGCGTCCAAATAGGCAAATGTAGATTGTGTTCAACCGCAGAGATGCAGGCGGCAAGGCAATTCAGGGAGCGTTGACTGGAGCCTAACCGAGAACCCAGTTGAAGCATTTATGCCCTTCATACTGGCAATCTCGACAGTTGCGCCTCGGATTGCACACACGGTCATAATCAATGAGCCAGGAAAATTATGAAATAGTCGAGTTTCATTTCGGGCACCACAAAAGATTGGGTTGGTTTTGTCCTGTTATGCCGCACCGCCTGTTATGCAGCGGCTTTGGCAATTTGACTCTGATAAGAGGTTGGTCAAACGGTTGCCTGTAATACAAAACAGAAATTCTGAATTCGAGGCCTAATGTCCTGTTGTGCTCTGTGAACCCCTTGTTCTCATGATCCAATGTATTGGTTTACGGACTGACTTCACTCCAACCATTCTTTGAGCTTTAAGTAGAGTATTTCTGATCTAATGGGCTTTGCTATGTGATCATTCATCCCCGCTTCAAGACAATCATTTTTGTCTTCGACAAACGCGTTTGCTGTAGTACCCAGAATGGGAGTGGTCGAATAACCCTCAAGTTTCCTAATGGATTTGGTTGCTTCCAAGCCGTCAATAATCGGCATTTGAACGTCCATCAAAATCAGATCGTAATTGAAAAACATTGCTTTTTCGACAGCCTCTTGGCCATTAAAAGCAAAATCGTAATTGAGGCCAATATCCTCGAGCAGCACTTCGAACAAGGCGCGATTAATTTCATCATCTTCGGCTATAAGTATCCTTTTACCACTGAAGTTGTTTATTAATACGGCAAATGGGGTTAAAAATTCTGTGAAATTGTTTGGCGTCGAACATGTTGCCAATGATTTCTTGAGCTTGCCCGTAAACCAAAAAAGACTACCTTCCCCAATTCTGGAATCAAAGCCTACTGAACCTTGCATCATGGTGGCGAGCTGGCGATTGATAGCTAAGCCAAGCCCGGTTCCACCATACTTTCGGGTGATACTGCTATCAGTCTGCTGAAATTCCTTGAAAAGAATGCCCCTATTTTCTTCAGTGATTCCGATACCCGTATCCTTAACCCCGAAGTAAATGAGGACACTGTCTTCAAAATCATCCTCAACGGACACTATCAGAGTTAATTTGCCGCTATCCGTAAACTTCAAAGCATTGTTTAGGTAATTGATCAGAATCTGCCGAATACGCGTGGGATCCCCAATCAGTTTGTAGGGTAAGTACTCAATATCCTTGGAAAATCTCAGCTTTTTTGAAGCAACTTGATCAAGAACAAGTTTTAGGGTGCCGTCAATCAGATCAGTCAAGTCAAACTCGATCTCTTCCAGTTCGAACCGGCCTGCTTCAATCTTAGAAAAATCCAGAATGTTATTGATTATTTCCAATAGATGATTAGAAGAAAGCAGTATTTTATCCAGGCTTGTTTTCTGCTCATAATTTAGGTTCTGGCTTTTTTTGATCAGCATTTCGGTTAGCCCAATGATCGCATTCATCGGTGTGCGGATTTCATGGGACATGTTGGCTAAAAAGATACTTTTAGCGCGGTTGCTGGTTTCAGCAAGCTCTTTTGCTTGCATAAGTTCTTCAGTTCGAGCGAGCACTAAGTTTTCAAGCTCGGTTTGTTGACGCAAAAGCTGTTGTTCGGCAAAGATACGGTCATTGATTTCGGTATCGAGTAACGCTTTTTTTGCCAATCCATCGGTAAGTGCTTCCGATAGATTCATGACAGCACGTATTTCCTGTTCGTCCCAATGTTCTGAACGACCCTGCCAGGATTGTTGCCAGATTTCGAAAGATTTCCGGGGAGTCAGGCGAAATCCTCCAGCATCATTCCTAACTAAGCCCTCAGAGTAATTACCTGCCCATTTAATGGTTTTATCTTTCGATTTTCTAAGCCAGATGATCGAGTTTGCCATGGAAGCGCAGGGAGCGGTGGATAGGACACCCGCTATAGACTCGTCATAACTTTCCCAATCTGGAATGGCCTTAGCTAATTCATCTACACATACGAAAGAGGGGTTAGTCTGAGTACCTAGCCAGTCCAGCAACGTTTCCAATGCTCTGTCGTTAGGTATATCACCATGGATAAAACGCTTACCGCCAATACTGATAATGACTCCGCATGAGTTTATTAATGAATTTAGCTCAGTCAGAGTGTTTCGAATAACAAAATCAAAAGACTCCGTCGGTAAGATTCCAAGCAATCTGGCACAAATTTGGTATTGCTTCGCAGAGAAACTATAGATAGTTAAATTCTGGTATGCACTCAGCCGACCTGAAATAAGCTCATGGAGATAAAGCAAGACTTGCCGCAGCGCGACCGATAGTCGTTTTGGAGTCTGGTGGTGACATGCAATCAAGCCCCACAATCGACCATTTTGTATCAAGGAGATGGACATTGAGGCATGTACACCCAGATTTCGGAGATATTCCATATGGATTGGCGACAGGCTGCGGACCGCTGAGTTGCTCATATCCAGCGGTTGGCCAGTCAGGGGGTTAATGGCAGGAACAATTTTTGCCGGCACGGCATCAATGTCTACAATGCCTCTTATGGGATTTGCCTGATAAAGACGGCGAGCCTGTTCGGGAATATCTGCGGCAGGAAAATGCAGCCCAAGGAGAGATTCTATGTCCTCGTCGCGTGCTTCAGCAATGACTTCGCCATTCCATTCAGGATCAAATCGGTAAACCATGACCCTATCAAATCCTGTCACCCTCCTTACTATCGTAGGGACTACCTGGATGAAATGATCAAACTCTAACGATGACCCGGCAAATAAGCTCTCATCATTGATTTCGTTGATTTGGATGTGTTGAATCACTTCCGAAAAACTTAATCGCTCAAACTCCATAACGACCGATTCTGATGAGCGGTAAGCATGTAGAAATAGGACTTCATCAGATGACTGCAAAGACGGGAGATAGTCAAAAACCGTTTTTTGCATTTGAGATTTTTCGATCACTTGCTCAAGTTTTTCCACCACTGTGATGTTCAGGCAATCAACAAGTTTGGCGCCGAGAAGGTATTCTGACTTTACTGGGAATATGTCACTGATGTTTTCAGTGACTTGCAGGATATGAAAAGGCCGTGACTCACTAATGACGATCAACGCGGCATGAGGTTGGATACTGGGTATAAGTTGTATGGGTTCACTCGCACATTCACTTAATGCACGATCAAAATCTGAAAGGCTAGGCTGTTGGTTCAAATTTTCAGGCTCTTTTGGGTTCATATTGGCTCTTAAGGAAAACATTAGAGTCCGAAAAACAGCACATAGTTCTAAAAAAATTAATGATGTTTCGTTACTAAGGCGGAAGGGGTAGTCGATGAACACCAAACAAACCCAAAGCACCAAAGCGACGCCTATTCGCGCAGTTTTCCATAAATTCGACTAATTTACCAAGTTGTCCTATGAAAAATGAAAATAATCGCAATACCAGTACAGTAATATCCGCCTGAAGGAAAAATCACCCAGACGGCAAAAGGATCATAAAGAGTCTCCCCCCGTTTTTCCTTACACCCGATTACGCTATCGCCAATCTGATCTACCGGCCTCATTGACAAAAAATTACATTTCACCGACTTTTCCATAGATTTCTTCCTAGACATCTTTTAATAACCGAACCTGATAAGGATATGGTCATAAATAACTTCCCGGAATTCTGCTTATTCCGAATCACACGATTCTTGCTCCCCTCTTTGATAAAGAGGGGTTGGGGGGGAGATTTTTTAATAAATCCCCCTCGATCCCCCTTTTTCAAAGGGGGACGTTATTTGTAGCGAAATCCTAAGTCCAATGGGGGCTTGATTAAAGAGGGCAAAAGGGGCTGGCCTCGAATTCAGGATTAATTTTGCCTCATCTTCGTATATATCCTGCGCAGGCCACAGCGTGAAAGTTTGTTATGCAGCGCATCTGTAGATTTGACTTTGAGAGGTCTGGTCATACAGTTACCGGTAATAAAAAAGGAATTCTTAATTTAAGATCTGACCCAGTTGTTCCCAGAGTTTTAACGGCTTTTCCCGTTATGCCGCGCCGAGCACCGGAAGATTTGCGGAATGGTCCGCAGGGGCGATGCAGGGAGGCATCGTGTTTTACGGAGGGACTGGGAAGCCTCATCAGAAAACCCCGTTCAAACCTGAGGAGCGCAGGAAAAAAGCGGCATCCGGGTTGCCTTTTCTTTGGATACTTTTTTTTAGCAGAAAATTGCTCCTGCATTTTCGGCATTCGCCACATCCCTGTGGCTTGCAACGCAAAAGAAAGTATCGCGGCCGCCGGTCCGCGAACCGGCGTTAAATTAGGCTTCGCGATAGCGAAACATCAAAAACAGGCATCTTTCGATTAAAAACATGCGACGGTTTTTTCCCCGTTATGCCGCGCCGAGCACCGGAGCTTTTGCCGAGATTTGCCCGGAGGGGAGCGGCAGGGATGCCGCTCGTTTTCGGAGGGCTAGGACAGCCCTTCCGAAAACCCTCGGCAAAAGCGAGGAGCGCAGGATTCAAGCGGCATTCGGGTGTCTTTTCTTTTGGATACTTTTCTTTGGACAAGCAAAGAAAAGTATCACGGCTGCCGGTCCGCGAACCGGCGTTAGATTAAGCTTCACGATAGCGAAACATCAAAATAGGCATCTTTCGATTAAAACATTCGTCCGATTACGCTGCCGCTAATCGGACCTACGGACCTCAATAGTTACGAAATTCTTAATTCGAGAACTGACCCTGGTGTTCTCTGACCCTGGTGTTCTAAGTGCGCCTGTCGCCGATGCATCTCTAACGACAAGTCCTTTGGGTAGAGTGAACAGAACCTTGTTAGAGCCGAAAACTCCGATCTTGATTTCATCGGACAAGATGTCGACTTTCCCGTTGGCAATTTCTGCGCAACCTTGCAGAACGACATAAAGCAATAATCCGCCGAGAATGAAGTTTAGTGTTATTGAGAAAATAAGCGCAAAGGTCTTCATTTTCTTTGGGTGCTAACGTAAAAGTAAGGGGCGCGCCGATTGGCTTGGTTTAGCGAAGCCGACGAACCCAAATAAATCACCAACCTTCAAAAGCGCCTGCGTCCGGCGCGTCCCTTTGACTGCCATGTTAGGCCAGAAGAAAATGAATATACTAGACATTCGGCGCAACTGCCGTTGGATAGTTAGAAATAAAGCCTTAAGACTGAAACTGCAAGCTTGCACAACAATCTTATAAATACAAAAAGCGTTTTTTAGCATTAAAAATTTCAAGAGTCCGATTTTGACTTTTAATTTTCTTTCGAGTTGTCTTGAAATTCCCCAAGAATGGCACTTATTAATAAAACAACCAAACCCAACGGAACTGTAAAAAAAGAGCCGACAAAAGCGAGTGTTGTAAGCCCAATGAACCAATTTAAATTGATTCCCGAAAGAAAGCACCCTGAAGGAGGGCCACTAGAACCACCAGTACAGCCTGGCATCAAACTCCATATGCCAAGACCAACCCCAGCAAATAATGGGCATACGATAAGCAATATTATTCCAATTGTAGAAAGAGTTCTCACCGTATACTGCCTAACAAGGTAATAAATAGTTAACCGTATATCTACCTGAAAAGGCTCGTTCAGCCCACAAAGCATTGATAACCATATTATTTTCCTTTCTATATATCATCGATAATAAAAACTACTGACCAATTTCAATAGTAATTTAACCAGAAGACCGCGTTGTTCATCATTAAGCTTCTGCCAAACGCCCACCACCCGACAGCCAGTATAGTTAATAATTTCAAAACCCCACCAACCTCTGCTGCCAAACCGCCGCCCGCTGCCGCAAGTCCTGCAAATCCAACGTAGTCAGCTGACGTTTATTCAACAGCCGCTTGCCAGCCACCCATACATCACTGACCTGATGGCGACTGGCGGCGTAGACGATTTGCGCCAGCGGGTTGAAGACGGGTTGGGTTTCCACGTCGCTTAAATCAATCGCCACCACATCGGCGGCTTTGCCGATGACCAGTGAGCCGATTTTGTCGTCCAGGCCCAGAGCTTTAGCGCCGTTTATGGTGGCCATTTGCAAAGCCTGCATGGCCGATACGGCGCTGGCGCTGCCGGAGACACCTTTGGCCAATAAAGCGGCGACGCGCATTTCTGCCAGCATGTCTTGGTCGTTATTGCTGGCCGCGCCGTCGGTGCCCAGCGCCACGTTGACGCCTGCGTCCAGACACGCCGCCACCGGGCAAAAACCGCTGGCCAGTTTTAAATTGGATTCCGGGCAATGCACGATGTGGCCGCCGGTTTCGGCGTAAAATCGAATCTCTTCCGGGCTGAGTTGCGTCATGTGCACCGCCATAAAAGACGGCGTCAATAACCCCAAATCATGCAGGCGTTGTAATGGGGTTTGACCGGTTTTTTGCTGTTGTTCATCGACTTCGTGGCGGGTTTCATGCACGTGCATGTGGATGGTGGCATCCAGTTCGTCGGCAAAGGTGAGCATTTTGCGCAGCGGTTCGTCGGATACCGTATAGGGCGCATGCGGCGCAAACGACGTAGTAATCAATCGCTCATGCCGAAGTTGTTCATGTAATGCCAGGGCTTTACTCAGATAAACGTCGGCGTTTTCTGCCCAGATGGTCGGAAAATCGAACACGATCAGGCCGATATTGGCGCGAATGCCATGCGCTGCTGCCTGTTGCGCGGCGATGTTAGGGAAAAAGTACATGTCATTAAAACATGTCGTGCCGCCGCGTATCATTTCGGCAATGGCCAGATCCGTGCCGTCACGCACAAAACTTTCGCTGACCCATTTTTGTTCGGCCGGCCAGATATGATTTTGCAGCCAGTCCATCAGTGGCAAATCGTCGGCTATCCCGGACAACAAAGACATCGCCGCGTGAGTATGGCAATTGATCAAACCGGGAATCAGGGCATGCTGATCCAGGGTTTCCAAAACCCGTGGTTGGTATTTCTGCAAGGCTGCAGCGTTGTCCAGCAAATCGACGATTTTACCGTCGTCGATAACCAAGCTGAAGTTTTCATGGATTACCGAGACCGGCTCAACGGGTATAATCCAGCGCGCTTGAATGAGTTTGTCGACTTGCATAACCATGCCCTGAGCAAAAACCGCGATTATACCCATTCATCACTTTTAATTTTTACCAGCACCTTTAAGCATGAGCAACCCGAAACAATTATCCGTACAAGCCCTGCAATGGAACGGCCACAGTCTGAACGTATTGGATCAACGTCTGCTACCGGAAACCATTACCTATGACGAATACCGGGATGCCGCCGGGGTGACCGAAGCCATCGCTTCGATGCGGGTGCGTGGCGCGCCGGCAATTGGTATTGCTGCGGCGTATGGGGTGGTATTGTCCGCCATTCAGCATTATCCGGCCAATGATTGGCAAGAACGGGTAGCTACCGACATTGCTATGCTGGCCGCATCGCGACCCACGGCGGTGAATCTGTTTTGGGCGCTGGACAAAATGCGCCAACAGCTCAGTGTCGATAATCCGGAACCGATTGCCGCCCTCAGCCAACTGGCCCAGCAAATCCATCAGGACGACATTGCTGCCAACCATGCCATGGGTGAACGCGGTGCGGATATTTTAGGCGATGCCAAAGCCGTGCTGACCCATTGCAACGCCGGCGCGCTGGCCACCGGCGGTTATGGTACGGCTCTGGGGGTGATTCGCAGCGCCCACCAACGCGGGCATTTGCAAAATGTCTATGCCGATGAAACCCGCCCCTGGCTGCAAGGTGCTCGACTGACCGTATGGGAACTGGCGCAAGACGGTATCCCGGCCACTTTGATCGCCGACTCGGCTGCCGCCTGGCTGATGAAATCCGGCAAAATCGACTGGATCATCGTCGGTGCGGATCGTATTACGGCCAACGGCGATGTGGCCAATAAAATCGGCACTTATTCACTGGCGGTGCTGGCCAAACAGCATGGCGTGAAAGTCATGGTAGCTGCACCCTCATCTACTTTTGATTTCAGTCTGGAAACCGGCGACAGCATTGAAATTGAAGAACGCAATCCCAAAGAATTGTTGGCAGAGTGTTATTTAGACCCGGATTCTCTGGTCAACGCCTGGAATCCAGTTTTTGATGTGACCCCGGCGGAATTGATCAGCGCCATCGTTACCGAACGCGGCGTGGTGTTAGACCCAGGTAAACACGGTGTAAGGAGTTTGCAATGTTAAACGTCAACAGCAACAATCCCATGCTGGCCGCGCAATGTTTATGGCAGGGCATCAAATTACTCAGCCATCCGGCCTTGCGTAAATACCTGTTGATTCCGCTGTTTATCAATATCGTGCTTTATACCTGTGCTTTCGTGCTGGGTTATCACTCGGTATCGGCGCTGATTCATCAGTTTATCCCGGATTGGCTGTCCTGGTTGAGTTGGCTGCTATGGCCGCTGTTTTTTGTCAGCTTTCTGGTGGTGGGTTTTTTTACCTTTACCCTGTTGGCCAATCTGATCGCCGCGCCCTATTACAGCTTGCTGGCTGCCAAAGCCTTGCAAATTCTGAATGCACAGGATGCGCCTATTCAGGAACAAGCCTGGGACAAGATTTTTCTCGGCGAGCTTAAACGCGTTGGGTATTTACTGGCACGCATGCTGCCTTTGCTATTACTGTTCATCATTCCGGTAGTGAATCTGATTGCGCCGGTACTTTGGGCGGTGTTTGCTGCCTGGGGTATTGCCATGGAATTTATGGCTTATCCATTGGAAGGGCGCGGTCTGACATTTCCTGAACAAAAGCAGTTTTTACTGAAATCCCGTTGGAGCATGTTGGGTTTTGGTGGTTTGGTTGGCGCCGGATTGACTTTGCCAGTCGTGAATATTTTCATTGGGCAAGCGGCGGTGTTGGGTGCCACCCTTTACGTTAAGCAACTGACGGAATTGAGCACAAACCCGTCGGATTAATCCTGTCAGGGTTCAGAATTGATAGTGACTTGACCGGGGTGATGCTGAGGTTTTTACTCAAGCAAGCACCTAATCTGCTGACATTCTGACTCCGTCAAATGAAATTCAAAAATAGCCAAATCTTCCTGCATGTGGCTGATTGATCGTGTGCCAGTCAACGGGATCATGTCTTGCTGAGTCAGATAGCGGAACAATAGTTGCGCTGGGGTACGCCGGTATTGAACGGCCAGATTTTTAAGCACCGTATCCGCCAAAACAGCTGGATTTGCGGTTAAAGTCCAAAAGCTTTGATAAATCACAGCGTGCTGTTTACAAAAGGCTCTTAGCGCAACATCGTAACCCGTGTCGGCATAAAATCGATTTTGAATCAGCGCCGGTTTTATGGTGGCTGCATCGTATAGAAACTCGAATAAGGCCGGATCGTAACAATTACTAATGCCGAGTTGCCGAACATGACCGGCCTGCACCAGCTTTTCCATTGCCTGCCAGACTTGCATCAACTGCTGCCTATCGGCTAATGGCGAATGCAGCACCAGACCATCCAAATACGCTGTTTGCAGGTTATTTAAAGAGACATCAAACGATTGCCGGACCTGCTCAGCCAAATCGGCCTGCTGATCGTAGGGAATGTTTTGCGGATCCTGGCCATTCAGTGGGGTAAATTTTGTCTGTAGATACAGTTGGTCTCGAGTCAACAGACCACGCTGCTTAGCCGCGGCAATGCCATCACCTACCCCACGCTCGTTATAATGCTTGGGCTGGCAAGCTGTATCAATGCCGCGAAATCCCGTGCGCAAGGCCAATTCAACCAATTCGGCTGTTGCCTGTTTCTTCCAGGCGGTACCGTAAATAATACGTGGCATCTGCACGGCTGCCGCTGACATCAAATTGTTTTCGCTATGCATGTGTTGTCCTGGGGTTTGAATGTTCTTGCCGAATAAGGCGCAGTCTACCTTTACCGCCACTAAGAGTCTGTCCGAAAATAGAGAACCTGCTGAGGAAAAGCCCTTTTGGCCAGATTTCCCTCGCGACGATCAATTTCTTCAAAGACGAGTACCTGCACCAATCTGAAAAAAGCACCAAGGCAGAGTATCTAAAGCAGTTAAACGGATGTATTTTTTCCGTCAACTGGATCATAAAAATTAAAGTCCGCCTCATCTTGGCCGCAGTTAATTGTAACAACTCGTGTGATCTTTGGATTACAATCCATTGATATATTAATTGTGTTGACTGTTGAAAAACCTGTAATCGTTTTATGACTATAAGCTGCACGTATTCCTCATTGACCTGATCTCCAACATGCCATTCTCATTTTTTAATAACCAAGAAGTTGTTGTTTTGCGCCAAGAATTAGCAAGCCTTCGAGACCATAACCAAAAACTCGAACAAGAGCGGAATGCATTGCAACAACAGCTACAACAAAGCGAAGCAGCCAAATTCATGGCAGAAAGCCAGTTGCAGTTGAACCTGGATACCATCCGTTATCTTCAAAACTTTGGCCAATCGCTGCTAAATACCCAGAGCAGTTTCCAAACCCTGGCCAATCGCTTGCGCGATGAAAAAAACAACGCGGTAGAGGCCCAGGGAATTTCGTTGACCAGCAGCCAAGCCATAGAACACATCGCGCTTAATTTGAATAAACTGGCCACTTCTTCAAATCTTGCCGCACAACAGGCAGGGAATTTGGACATAAGCTCCAGAGAAATTATCGGCGTGGTGCAGTTGATCAGAGGCATTGCCGACCAAACCAATTTGCTGGCTCTTAACGCTTCGATCGAGGCAGCACGGGCTGGCGAACAAGGACGCGGGTTTGCGGTTGTCGCCGACGAAGTCCGGACCTTGGCAAAACGTACCGCCGAAGCCACCGATAAAATTTCAAATCTGGCTGAATCAATCCAGGTTGGCAGTGGTAACACCCGTGAGCAGATGTCCATGTTGGCCGCTCAATCGTTGATGTTTAGCGAGGAAGGTCACAGAGCTACTGCAACCATGCGCCAATTGGTGGACTTTTCCCAGACCATGGAACAAGTGGTGGCCGCTTCATCTTTGCGCAGCTTTTGCGAACTGGCCAAAGTGGATCATTTGATTTACAAATTTGAAGTTTATAAAGTCTTGTTTCATTTATCAGAAAAATCAGCCCATGATTTTGCCGAACATACCCAATGCCGGCTTGGTAAATGGTATTACAGTGGCGAGGGTAAAAGCTGCTTTTCTCAACTGCCCGGCTATCGCGAAATAGAACAACCGCATATGTCAGTCCACGATGCAGCCATTTCAGCACTCAAAGCCCATTCCCAAGCCGATACGCGAACCATGCTGGATCAAATTGGCAGAATGGAACAAGCCAGTTTGTCGGTACTGGAGAATCTGGAAAAAATGGCGCGCAATGCCGAAGAAAACCCAACAATCTTGTGTCAGGCGCACTAGGGGTTGTTTAAACTGAATAAATGCAAACCAGCCCACACTAGGCAAATGCATTTTGTATGATGAATCAAGGTTTTTAGCTGACGTATTAACCACACTATATCCAACGTTTTTAAACCCATGAGGATATATACAATGTGTGGAAAATTAGGCAATACTGAAGTAGAAAGCTTACAAAACATGATGTCAATGGCAGTGTATTTTGTGCTTGCAGATACCTTTGATGTAGACATTGATGACATATCACCCAACAGCGATTTAAAGTCAGATCTGGGCATGACGCCAACCATCCAATCTCAGTTGGATGAATCGATTATGGATATGTTTAATCAAGCCCGCGTTGATTTTAACCAAATCAAAACAGTACAGGACATCGTCAATCAGGTAGCAAAAGTGCAGCTCCATTAAACGTTCTTCAGCTCTAAACAAAAAACCGGGTTAACCCGGTTTTTTTATGCTTAGCGTTTCGCCAAAAATGACGGCCCCTTTGAAAAAAGGCGGCAAGTAAACCGTGGGTTGATAAGACCAGAATTTCCAGACGTTATTTACCACCAAATCCTTAATACTTTTCGACGCTATGCTTTCGATCAAAACAGCGACCACGCGGCCGTCAAACCGGACATGACGATGGCGACCATGCTCATCAACTTGATCAAAATGTTCAGCGAGGGACCGGACGTGTCCTTGAATGGGTCGCCAACTGTGTCACCGACGACGCAGGCTTTGTGTACATCAGAACCTTTGCCACCGAGATGACCTTCCTCGACATATTTCTTGGCGTTATCCCAGGCGCCACCGGCATTGGCCATGAAAACCGCCAACACGAAACCGGTAGACAGGCCACCGACCAAAAGCCCCATGACACCTGCAACACCAAAAATCAAACCGGTGGCTATCGGCGCCAGCAAGGCCAGCAGCGAAGGCAGCAGCATTTCCTGTTGTGCGCTCTTGGTCGAAATCTCGACGCAACGGGCATAATCCGGCCTTCCTGTGCCTTCCAGCAAACCGGCAATGTCCCGGAATTGTCGGCGGACTTCTTCCACCATTTTTTGCGCAGCACGGCCCACGGCATTCATGGTCAAGCCACAGAACACAAAGGCCATCATCGAGCCGATGAATAAACCGATCAGAACCTTGGGATTCATCAGATTAACTTGGTAAAAATCCATGAAGTCAACGAAGCTGGCTTGTTGGGTGGCGATGGATTCTCCGTGACCCAGCGTCAACGTGGTTTGGCCGATGCGTAATAAACCGATTCTGATTTCCTCGATGTAAGACGCCAGCAGCACCAGGGCTGTTAGTGCAGCGGAACCAATCGCAAAGCCTTTGCCGGTGGCAGCGGTGGTGTTACCCAAAGCATCCAGTGCATCGGTACGCAATCTCACCTCGGGAGGCAGGCCGCTCATTTCGGCATTACCGCCGGCGTTGTCGGCGATCGGACCGTAGGCGTCGGTTGCCAGCGTAATGCCGAGCGTCGACAACATGCCAACCGCGGCAATACCGATGCCATACAGACCCAGACTCAAGTTATCCGCCACTAGCATGCCGGCCACATCAAACCCGGTGGCACACAAAAACGCCATAATGATGGCAACCGCAATGGTCAATACCGGCAACGCTGTGGACATCATGCCAACGCCCAGACCGGAAATGATGACTGTAGCAGGCCCTGTCGCCGCGCTCTCGGCGATTTTCCGCGTCGGACTGTAAGCATGCGAGGTGTAATATTCCGCGCCCTGGCCAATGATGATGCCCGCAATCAAACCACAAACCACAGCAGACGCCATACCCTGCCAATGATGCAAATCAATTAGATACAGAATGCCAAAGGTCGCGGCAGCAGTAAGGGCTGCGGCAGTATTGATACCGCGATTGAGTGCATGCATCAGTTGTTTCATATCAGCGTTTTCTCGAGTTCGTACCAGGAAAATACCGAAAATCGACAGTAATACACCCACTGAGGCGATCAGCATAGGCGCAACTACCGCCTTGAGTTGCATGGCGGGATCAGCAACAAACGCCGCAGCACCCAAGGCCGCCGTCGCTAGAATCGAGCCGCAATAGGATTCATACAAGTCAGCCCCCATGCCAGCGACATCGCCGACATTGTCACCGACGTTGTCGGCGATGGTTGCCGGATTGCGCGGGTCGTCTTCCGGAATGCCGGCTTCAACCTTGCCGACCAAATCAGCGCCTACATCGGCCGCCTTGGTGTAAATGCCGCCGCCGACGCGGGCGAACAGTGCTTGCGTCGATGCCCCCATGCCAAAGGTCAACATGGTGGTTGTGACGACGATGAGTTTGTGGCCGTGTTGGTCCTCTGTGATGAAATAGTCGAGCACTACATACCAAATCGAGATGTCCGCCAGAGCCAATCCCACCACGACCAACCCCATCACGGCGCCAGCTCGAAAGGCAATTTGCAAACCGGCGTTCAAAGATTCCGATGCAGCTTGCGCCGTGCGTGCTGATGCGTAGGTTGCGGTTTTCATACCAAAAAAACCCGCCAGACCCGAGAAAAATCCGCCTGTCAGAAATGCGAACGGCACCCAAGGGTTCTGGACACCAAAATACGCCATAACCATGAATAACAAAGCCAGCAGCACGAACACACCGGCAACCACTTTGTATTGTTGTTTTAGATACGACATAGCGCCTTCACGCACAAATTGCGCAATTTGACGCATGCTGTCGGTGCCCTCATCGGCACTGAGCATCTGCCGATAGAAATAGTAAGCACAGGCCAGCGCGATCAGGGCCGCCAACGGTACGGCTAATAACAGAATATCATTCATGGCAAACTCACAACGGGTTAAAGGATATGAAACAAAACCAAATGGATCTTACCTGCATAGTACAATGCCGAAAATCCTGACGAAATATTATTGACAGCGATGATTGTAAAGGCCGGTTTTTAAACAGCGACTACCGCCAGATTCGCCAGGAAATCCCTGTAATCGTTAATCCCAGCAGAAGCCACAGGAAAGTCGTTCGCAGCACTGTTTTAGTCAATTCCAATATGGCGGTCGATATCTGTCGGCTTTCATCCCCCCTACCCCCGCAAATGTCCGTCCCCATAAGCCACCCATTTATACGTAGTCAGTTCATTAGATCCCACCGGACCTCGCACATGCAATTTGTCGGTGCTGATACCCACCACCGAGCCCAAGCCGTAATCGCCACCGCCGGACAAGCGGGTCGAGGCATTGATCATCACGGATGCTGAATCGACTTGATCCTCAAAATGCTGGGCCAGACTCAAGTTTTGGGTGACGATGCCATCGGTATGCCCAGAACCGTAATGGTTGATGTGGTCGATGGCTTGTTGTATGCCATCAACGATCTTGATCGATAACAGCGGAGCCAGGTATTCGGTATGCCAGTCCTCTTCACTGGCCAGAGCAATGCTGGGCAAGCAGCCTTGGGTACGTTCGCAACCGCGCAGTTCGATGTTATGTTCAGCAAAGGCAACCTGCAGCAATGGCAATAGCTGTTCAGCGCATTGGCTGTCAACCAGCAAAGTTTCCAGGGCATTGCAGACTTGTACACTTTGGCATTTGGAATTCACGGCCAAGGTAACGGCTTGTTCCGGGTTGGCATCGGCAGCGAGATACAAATGACAAATGCCGTCGTAATGTTTGATTACCGGAATTCGGGTGCCTTCGGCGATACGTTTGATCAAACCTTTGCCGCCACGCGGGATCAATACGTCTATGTATTGATCCATTTGCAATAATTCACCCACCGCTTCGTGACCGGGGGCTCGGATAATCTGTATTGCATGTGCCGGCAAACCTGCGTTGATTGCGCCGGCGGCCATCGCATCGGTGAGTATGGCGTTGGTGTGCAAAGCTTCCGAACCACCGCGTAAAATCACCGCATTCCCGCTTTTGATGCACACCGCCGCCGCATCGGTAGTGACATTGGGGCGCGACTCGTAAATGATGCCGATCACGCCCAGCGGCACGGATTTTTTATACACCCGCAACCCGGCCGGATTGGTATGGCCGGTCAATATCCGATTCAACGGGTCCGGTAATTGAGCCACTTTTTTTATGCGGGATAGCATGTAGTCAAAGGTTTTATCGTCTATGGTCAACCGCTTGACCATGGCATCCGTCTGGCCTTCGTCACGGGCTTTGATGATTTCCTGTGCATTGATTTCCAAAACCTGTTGTCTGACCGATGCCAGTGCCTCTGCCATGTTTGCCAAGGCCTGATTGCGCAAGAATTCAGGGGTTGAGGCCAACTGGCGAGATGCGGCACGACTTTGTTGGGCAATGCTTAGGACTGAATCGGTACTCATGATACTCACTGTAAAGGTTACGATGATCTGGCTAGGAGCCTATCTGAGAATAGGAATCGTCGCGAGGAAAAGCCATTTTGAGTCAGATGTTTTGATCATTTGAGACGACTAGTGGTGCTATTTAACGAAAATGAGCGGGAAATCTGGCCAAAAGGTTTTTCCGTAGCAGATTCTCCATTCTCGGACAGGCTCCTAGGAGTCTGTCCGAGAATAGGAATCGTCGCGAGGGAAAGCTATTTTGAGTCAGATTTGTTGATCATTTGAGGCGAATAGTGGTGCTATTTAACGAAAATGAGCGGGAAATCTGGCCAAAAAGGCTTTTCCGTAGCAGGTTCTCTATTCTCGGACAGGCTCCTAGGGAAGTTGGATTGGAAAATTTACTGAAAAGCATGTGATTGCTTAATCCTGCCATTGCTTTTCGTCGACAAGAGTCATTGTGTTAATGAATGGTGCGATTTTCGGTATAAACCGGATTTAAAACCGCAACTAAGGGAACATTACAGCAGGTTTCACCTCTGGAACCTGCTGTTTTTGCTCGGCCGATACGATCCAACCACCCCCCATCGCCCGGTATAACTGAATCAAGGCGATAAAGGTGTCGTTACGGGCCTGCACCAATTCAATCTGGCCTTCGTAATACTGGCGCAAGGCATCCAGCACTTCAAGATAAGAGGTATAGCCTTCGTCATAACGTATCTTTGACAAGCGTAAATAGTTTTGCAAGGCCGCCACCCGTTTAGATTGATTAGTCTGCCGTTCATTGGATTTCGTTTGGGCAATCAGGCCGTCATCAAACTCTTTGAACGCCGATAAAATGGCTTTTTGATAACTCGCCAAAGCCGCTTGTTGCAGGGCTTCGGCGGTTTGCACCTGACCTGCCACCTTACCAGCGGTAAATATTGGTCCTAACAAACGGGTACCGATAGTCCAGAAATTGGCACCCGGCGCGAACATTTGCGCCAGTTCGATACTGGCTTGACCGACGTCACCGGACAAGCGGACTTTGGGAAAATATTCACCTCGTGCCACACCGATACGGGCATTGGCGGAGATCAAATTTTGTTCGGCTTGCTGAATATCCGGTCTGCGCAATAATTGATCGGAAGGCAAACCTGCCGGCACCGCTGGTGGCAACAAAGCATCCAGGCTCATCCCTCGCTCAATGGCAGATGGGGGCTTACCCAATAACAGGCTCAACGCATGTTCGGCCTGGGCGATTTGTTGTTCAAAACCGGGAATCTGCGCCCGCCGACGTTCAAGTTCCGAATCCGACTGACTCACCTCGATTCCCGACGCATAACCGGCATCAAACCGGGCTTTGGCGATGCGGTTTTCTTCCATCAGACTATCCACCGTTTGCCGGGTGATTTCCAGACTCCGATCCAGAGCCCGCAAGCTGATATAGGTTTGCGCCACCGAACTCACCAAGGTCAACACAACTGCATCGCGGGCGGCTGTCTGCGCCAACACATCGGCATTCGCCGCTTCCTTGGCACGGCGTAATTGTCCCCAGACATCCAGTTCCCAGAGCATGGTGGCGCCTAGCTGCGCCACATCGGTATCCGGTAGTTTGCCGCCAAAATTGGTCGCCTCCCCACTCGGTTGTTGCCTACTGTAGCCGCCTTCTCCAAAAATCTGCGGGAACAGATTGGCACGCGTGGCGCCATAGACGCCCATGAATTGTTCGACATTGGCAATGGCGACTTTTAAATCCAGATTATGCTGGATGGCTTGTTCGACCAGGGTATTCAATGCCGGATCGTTTAATTGCTCCCACCAGGGTAAATTAGCAGTTTCCTTGGCATCCTCGACAGCAAACCGCCATTGCTGCGGCGCCGCGATTTGCGGTTTTTCATAATCCGGCCCTACTGTAAAACAGCCGGTCAGACTGATAGCCAGTGTCAGAGCAGACAACTTATTCATGCGTGTCTCCTTTGGTTGTTTCAGACTTGGGCTTGGCTAAGGTTTCCACCACATAAAACAACACCGGAATCAAAAATATGGCGATCACAGTGACTGCCGTCATACCGCCGATCACCGCATAGCCCATGACCCGACGCGACAACGCCCCTGCACCGCTGGCAATAGCCAGGGGCAAACACCCCAAAATGAACGATAAAGCCGTCATCATGATGGGTCGCAAACGCAGACGCGCTGCTTCCAGTGCAGCGTCGTAAATTGATTTGCCTTCTTCCACACCCATTTTGGCAAACTCGACAATCAATATGGCGTTTTTGGCCGCCAGACCAATCAGCATCACCAAACCGATTTGCGCATACAAATTGTTTTCGTATTGACCAATCAGCAAACCAGCAAAGGCGCCAAACACAGCAATAGGCGTTCCCAGCAATACGCTAAACGGCAAACTCCAACTTTCATAAAGCGCTGCCAGAATCAAAAACACGCAAAAAATCGCAAACACAAACACTGCGGCCGGCGAAATCCCTTGCTGCGCCTGTTTTTCCTGAAAGCTCATCCCCACATAGTCGTAGCCCATATCCGACGGCATGGTTTCCGCGAACACCTCTTCCAACGCCTGCATGACTTGCGCAGAACTATAACCGGGCTTGGCCGAGGCGCTGATTTGCTGTGAGCGAAACAGGTTGTACCGCATGGTAAATTCCGGGCCTTCGGTCTTGCGAATAGTGGTCAATGCCGATAAGGGCACCATGTTGCCAGCGCTATTACGCACATAAAACTGGCCCAGCGCATCGGTATCTTTACGAAACTCGCCTTCGGCCTGCACATAAGTCTGCCATTGCCGACCAAAGCGATTGAAATAGTTGATAAAACCGCTGCCCATGTAAGCCTGCAGGGTTTTATATACATCGGATAATTGCACGCCCTGTTTGAGGACTTTGTCGCGGTCGACATCCACGAAAATCTGCGGCACAGAAGGTAAACCGGTGGTGAATACACCGGCGATTTCCGGTCGCTTTCTGGCAGCGGCGATAAATTTGTCGGTGTTCTCCGCCAGAAACGCCACCTCCTTGCCCGCGCGATCCTCCAGTACCATGGACACGCCTCCCGAGGTGCCGACGCCTGGAATAGCTGGTGGTGGAAATGAAAAGCCTATCGCCTCCGGCAAACTCGACAGTTCTTTATTCAAATGCGCCTTGATGGCTGCGTATTGTTCTTCCGGCTTGGTCCGCTCGGCCCAGTTTTTTAACGATATAAAAAAGAAGGTGTTATAGGTGGTATTGGCCTGACTGAGCATGTTGTAACCAATCACCGATGAGTAATAGGCCACGCCCGGCGTGTTTTTCAAAATCTCTTCGACTTTGACGGTTACCTGATCAGTACGCTGCAAAGAAGCCACATTGGGTAACTGAATACCGGCAAACAAGTAGCCCTGATCCTCATCCGGCAAAAAGCCCATGGGTATTTGCCTACCCAGACCGCCGGCAAAAGCCGCCAGAACACCCAGGAACACCATGCTGATCAGACTTTTACGGATCAACACCGAACAAAAGCTTACATACCCCGCATTCGCGCGGCCAAACTGGCGATTAAAGGCATCGTAAAATTTTTGCACAGGACCTGTGCCGCGAACACGGGGTTTAAGCAGTAAAGCGGCCAAGGCAGGACTGAGCGACAGCGAGTTGAAGGTAGAGATCATGACCGATACGCCCACGGTCACGGCAAATTGCTGATACAAGCGCCCGGTAATGCCTGGAATAAACACTGTGGGCAAGAAAACCGCAATCAATGCCAGTGAAGTACCAATGATGGGCCCTGTCACTTCCTGCATGGTTTTAAGGGTAGCCTCCTTGGGACTCAAACCTTGTTCGATGTAATGCTCGACAGCCTCGACCACCACAATCGGATCATCCACCACCAGTCCAATCGCCAATACCAAGCCAAACAACGACAGGGTATTGATTGAAAATCCCAATAACGGAAACAGCATGAAGGTGCCTATCAGGGATACCGGCACTGCCAGTAACGGTATCAAAGTAGGCCGCCAGCCCTGCAAAAACAAAAACACCACCAGGATCACCAATACCAAAGCTTCAAATAAGGTATGCATGATCTCGTTGATGCCTTCCGTAACAGCCAGGGTGGTATCCAGTGCCACCACATAATCCAGATCAGCCGGAAAGCGTGACTTCAATTCTTCCATGGTTTTCTTGGCACCCTCAGCCGCATCGATAGCATTGGAACCGGGTAATTGATACAGGGCAATCAAGGCGGCAGGCTTGCCATTTAAGCGACCTTTCATGTCGTAGGTCTGGGCGCCCAATTCAATACGTCCAACGTCTTTAATACGGACCATGGAACCATCGGATTCCGCGCGCAGCACGATATTGCCGAATTCTTCTTCGGTTTGCAATCGTCCCTGCGCCCGCACGGCATAGGTGAATTCCTGGCCGGCCGGTACCGGTTCGCCACCGACCTTACCGGCAGGATTGACGTTGTTTTGCGCCTGCACGGCACTGATGATTTCCGGGATGGTGATATTCAATTTGGCCAGTTGATCAGGCTTTACCCAAATCCGCATCGCATACTGGCCCGCCCCAAATACCGACACACTGGCAACGCCTTTGACCCGCGTCATTTGATCGTTGATGTTGATGAAAGCGTAATTGGCCAGAAAAATATTATCGTAGCTACCATTGGGTGAATACAACGCAAACATCACCAGCGGCGATCCTGATGATTTCTGTACGTTGACACCAAAGTTGCGCACTTCCTGTGGCAATTGCGATTCGGCCTGCGACTTACGCATTTGCGCCAGCACCTGATCGGTGTTGGGGTCGGTGGCCACATCAAAATTGACTCGTAAGGTCATGGAACCGCTGTTGGAATTGATGGAATACATGTAATTCATGTTATCCACCCCCGACATTTGCTGCTCGATCGGCGTGGCCACGGCTTGCTCGACCGTTACGGCATCAGCACCGGTATAGTTTGTGGAGACTTGAATTTCCGGTGGGGCTATATTGGGAAACTGCGCAATCGGCAAACCCATCATCGAAACCAAGCCTATCATCACCATCAAAATGGCAATCACGATCGCCACAATTGGCCGATTGATAAAAAACTTAGCCATGCGCGTTATCTCCCGCCCGTTGCGACAGTCTCCACAAATGGCCTGGGATTTACCAGCGTGCCGGGACGAACTTTTTGGATACCCTCGACAATGACGCGATCACCGGCTTGCAAGCCCTCGTCAATTACCCATTGCGTGCCGATCACTTCAGCGGCTGTCACCGGACGTAATTCGACCGTATTATCAGGTTTGACCACTGCCACCAGTTGTCGTCCCTGCATTTCGCCTACTGCACGTTGCGGCACCAATAATGCCGCCGACTTATGTTTCACCACCGCACGTATTTTGGCATATTGACCTGGGCGTAGCAGATTGTTCGGGTTGGGAAACAGGATAGCGACTTGTATGGTCCCGGTCTGCATATTGACTTCTCGATCAGCGAAGAAAAATTTTCCCGGCTGCGGATACACCGAACCATCGGCCAGGATCAGTTCCAGGCCAGCACGGCCCTCATGCGAATTGTGCTTGTCACGGGCGAACTGTAAATATTCCTGTTCGCTCAATGGAATGAAGGCTTTGATCGGATCCAGCTGCGAAATGGTGGTCAATTCGGCATTGGCGCTACCAGGGCCAACCAGATTCCCCATCTGGGCTTTAGAAATGCCGGCAACGCCGTCAATTGGTGCCACGATTTTGGTAAATCCCAATTGTAACTGGGCACTGTCCAACGCAGCTTTGGCCGCAAATACTTCCGCCTGAGCAGAGGCTTCCCGACCCACGGCAGTGTCACGATCTCGCACACTCACAGCGCGTTCCGGCAATAAGCGCTCGACCCGCTCCAAATCCAGTTTGGCAGTTTTTAATACTGCTTGCTGACGAGCCAGATTGCTGCGGGCACCATCTAGGGTAGCCTGGAATATTTTCGGATCAATTTCATATAACAATTGGCCTTTTTTAACCGCCTGCCCTTCCTGGTAATGCTGTTTAATCAGATAACCGGACACTTGAGCCAAGATCTTGGCATTGACCATCCCATCCAGACTACCCACCCATTGCTGGTAAATCGGCACATCTTTTTGGACGACTTCTGCCACTTCAACCACGGGCGGCGGAGCTGCCACCACTTGCGGGGCTTTATCACAAGCCGTTGCTATTGGCAGGATACTTAATGCAACAGCAGTAATCCGGTTTCGGGTTGAGCGTAGGTATCTTTGCTGATTGTCCGTGGCGAATATCTGTGCTTGCATGCTGCGCCTTTTATCTTGATATTAAAAAACGTTATTGTAATCAGTGACTTTGAATCCCGCCCGCATTTATGCTCTCAGGATAGTGTCGCACATGTATTTCCGAGGTTTTGATTCTGACGATCATGAAAGCGAGGCATTCCCCCCCCCACCAGTGAAAGGTGAGGCAGATTTGTCGCCAATCGCGATTCCATGATCTTCACAGCACCGATTTTAGGGCTTTCGCCCACTCTTTGAAAAAAAGTCGGGGAGATTCTTAAAATCCTCCCCTCGACCCACCTTTTTCAAGTAGCAACGGGTTGATCAGAATTTCCTTAAATCTTTAGCCAGTCCTGCGGCTTTAGATACGTTTCATACAATTCTGCTTCCGGACTACCAGCAGTTGGCTGCCAATTGTATTGCCAGTGAGCTACCGGTGGCATAGACATGAGTATGGATTCGGTTCTACCGCCGGATTGCAAGCCAAACAATGTGCCGCGGTCGTAAACCAGATTAAACTCGACGTAGCGTCCACGTCGGTACAACTGGAAGTTGCGCTCTCTTTCACCGTAAGCGGTGGCTTTACGTTTTTGTACAATCGGTAAATAGGCCGGAATGTAGTGGTTGCCCACGCTTTGCATGAAGGCAAAGGTCTGAGCGAAATCCGGATCATTCAAATCGTCAAAAAACAATCCCCCCACACCACGGGTTTCTTGACGGTGTTTTAAAAAGAAATAATCGTCGCACCATTTTTTATAGCGGCCATAAACATCCTCCCCAAAAGGCAGACATGCCTCACGGGCTGTTTGATGCCAATGCAGCACGTCTTCCCGGAACGGATAAAACGGGGTCAAATCAAAGCCACCGCCAAACCACCAAATATCAGGCTCATCCGGTTTTTTGGCGATAAAAAATCGTACGTTGGCATGCGAGGTCGGTACATAGGGGTTTCGAGGATGCATCACCAGTGATACACCCATCGCTTCAAATTGCCGGTTGGCCAGTTCGGGACGTTTGACTGTCGCAGATGGCGGCAAGTGGCTGCCAAACACATGCGAAAAATTAACCCCAGCCTGTTCAAACACTTCACCGTTCGTTAATACCCGACTGCGCCCACCACCGCCCTCTTCCCGATCCCAGGCGTCTTCGATGAATCTGGCCGAGGGTTCTTCAGTTTCCAAAGCGATACAGATTGTGTCTTGCAAATTCAGTAAATAATTTTTTACCAGGGATATATCAATCTCGCTCATGTTTTTGGGGTGTCCTGTTGTGTAAAAAAGATCAGTTGTTGTATGGATGTACTTGTGCTGGACTACAAATTATCACAAATTCATTGATCAGTATGGTCGCGGTTGGCAGACTAATACCCGCCTATTGGCCCCGGCACAAAAAAATCCGGCTAAAAGCCGGATTGTGAGGAAGGAAAATGAAGTGCCCTTAAGCACGAAAAGTAAGATACATAACCTGCAAAAAAGTTCATCACTCAACACAGACATTATGTTTTTACTGCCAGAACATGTATTTGCTCACTCTGTTTGAGAAATTCATTTGAACTTCATCAATATTTCAGCAATTGCTGAGTTAACTCTGTCACAAATCCTTAAAAATTCTTTCCCGAAATTGTCACAGTCGAAAGGTAGTTTGTATGGGCCACACACACTTTCATTGTCATAATTTTAGGAGATTTACCATGATGCCAACAAAATCCCTGCTAGCGGCAGGCCTGCTGTCAACCGGTATGCTATTTTCAGCTGCGTCTGAGGCTGCATTGGAGTCGCGCGGACTAAACATGATTTACGACAGCACCTTGAACATCACTTGGTTAGACATGAGTCAGTCTGTCTCTAACTGGAGCGAAGCCGTTGCCTGGGCTGACAACCTGACCCATGCCGGTTATTCCGATTGGCGTTTGGCCAGTGCGGCACCGGTCAACGGCGCGGCATTTCAATATGACGAAAGCGCTGACGGCAGCACTGACTGGGGTTACAACATCACCAGCACCCAATCTGAATTAGCGCATCTTTATTACAGCAGCCTGGGCAACACAGGCGCTTATGCCAGCAACGGTGATTTTATCGACGGTAGCCTGAGCAATACCGGTCCGTTCAGCAGCCTGCAATTGGGCACTTACTGGTTCGGTACTGAATATGCACCGGATGCCGCCAATTTTGCTTGGTCGTTTCTGACTGATTTTGGTTTGCAAACCGACTCGTTAAAATCCAATGGTGGCTTTGCCATTGCTGTTCGTAACGGCGATGTAGCACCAATACCGGTTCCAGCGGCTGCTTGGTTGTTTGGCAGCGGTTTACTGGGTTTAGTGGGCATGCGCCGTAACAAAGCCAGCGTATAAGCTACTTAGCTTCAGACTTCTCAATGCTCAGCCATCCTTGGAATCCGAAAGGCTACCCAGGATGGACTGAGCAACGCCAGACCCACCCATTTTCACCCATCACCTCCTGCTATATCCCCAAACCCATTGCCCGCCCAAGATCCGATTATCTTGCCTTCGCAGATAACATCCTGAAAAACTAAAGCTGATAAGAAAGAACTATCCAGATGATAAAGAGGCATCAGCACCCGGCGTGATTCAAACCGGAAACTGAGGCGCAATCCTATACAGATTCGGGTAAACAATCGCGAAGCGGAAAAATTCCGAGGCATGGGGTTAGTCCCCTGCCCTGAGCATCGCAGCGTATGGCGAAAGTAGCCCTCGACAAACTCGAAAAATATGCCCAGAGCAAATTTGAACGGACGATAGGCTGGCCCGCTGGGCGAAATCCAGGGATGGATTTCGTAAAGCGCAGAAATAAAACGGCAGCGAGGTATCCTATCTTTTGGCTACTATTCTTTCGACTTGCATGAATGCAGGAGGTAGAGCAATGCAGGAGCAATTGCCGAGGACAAGCAAGAACAGTAGCTCGGCTGTCGGGCCGAGATTCGACTTTAAATCAGGCTTCGCGAAGCGCTTTATTATTTAAGTACACCTGCGTTTGCCATCCATGGCTTCTGGATCTCGGCAATCCTTAGCGAGATGACGGTTTATGACTTGGCTGATTGCTCTTTATCATTCATAAGCACCATCAGCTGCGCAAGGCAAAAAAAAGGGCGTTGGCAGTAACCAACGCCCCTACGGCCACTCGCCTTCGAAGACGGTGAAGGTTCGGCACCAGGAGGAAATTAGGCTACGACAGCACCCTTGCGGCGTGCCAAGCCGGATAATGCTACCAAGCCCATAGCGAACTGCCACACTGCAGCAGGCAGCGGCACAGCGTTAATACGGCCTTCACCTGCCAACGCATAGTCACTTGCTGAGACATGGCCATTCAGACCCAGTTGGATATAACCCAGCAAAGCATCGGCATAACCGGTGCTCAGCACTGTGCGGCTGACTAAATTGCCGAAGTTATAACCGTCCGGGGTGCCGGCACCGGCCAGGAAGCTGTTGGTGGCGATGTCGAATTCACCTGAAAACAGTTCACCTTCGCTAGCAGACCAGACTTTCGAACCGTCTTCCAGCCTGACTTCGACGATGCGATTGCCAGCCGCCCGATTAGCATCGTAATCGAACTCGAATCCAGCAATTTGGGCAAAACGACCATCGGTGCCGGTGCCATTAGCCTGAATCCGTGACACCGAATTTTCCAGCGCGCTAACCAAAGTAGACACCGAGACGTTGCCGATTACCGCCAGCGTATTGGCGAACGGCAGCACCGCTTGCACTTCACCTTGAGTGATCTTGCCGTCCTGATTATTGTCGAGGTCTTCACGAATGCCGCCGGAATTAGCCAGGGCAATCAGTGTGTTACCGGCATTCAAGCCGGAGTTTTGGTTTTGCGTCGCCCACAAGAACGCATCGGCAACCAGATTACCCAGATTGGTCTCACGTTGACGAATCACCCGTGGACCGTTAGTGTTGCCTTGGCTGTGCTCCAAGAAAACATCGGTGGTACCGACTTGTACAGCATTGGCTGCCGTTAATGCGGCATTCAACGGCGCGATTACCGTATTTTGCATAGTTGGGTCTGCGGTCACGGCATTTTTGTCGACGACCACCGGATTGCCGGATACGTTGACCACTTCACCGTTGTTATCGAATTCGACATCCAGCTTACCGACATACAAATACTCGCCTACCGTGGTGACTACCGCGACGTTTTTACCGTCGGCATCTTGCGCAGTCAATGGATACGGGCCGCTACGTTGCGCCAGGGTATTGCGGGTATTGCCTGCATTCAGCAACAGTTCGTCGCCACCACCGGCGATGATGACATCGATGCCGGACAGTTGTGGAATCAAGGCCAGTTCATTGCCGATAGCTTGCAAATGCGACGATAGGATGATGCGATTGACGCCTTGATTTTGCAGTGACGTGACTTCGTTTTGAATGGCGTTGAGGACAGGATTGACTACCACATTACCCGGTGACGTCACGTTGGGCAGA
Source organism: Methylomonas sp. (assembly GCA_002928965.1). Taxonomy (GTDB): domain Bacteria; phylum Pseudomonadota; class Gammaproteobacteria; order Methylococcales; family Methylomonadaceae; genus Methylomonas. The sequence continues at coordinate 71,846 of PERU01000001.1, read as the reverse complement.
GTCTCGGTGGTGACACCGATGATGCCGTAGTGGGTACCGTTTTTGGTGACGATAGTGCTTTTGGCGATGCTGCCGCTGTCGAACAGATTTTGCAGAGCGGATTCGCCTGAAAAATTCAGGTTGGCCGACAAGAAAGGCGCTGTGCCGCCTTGGGTGTTGTAATAGCTGATGAAATCGGCCAGTACTGCGGGTCCAAAGTCGAAATCGTGATTACCGATGGTGATGGCATCGTAACCAATTTGTTGCATGGCCAAAGCATCGTAATAGGTTCTGGAACCCAGTGGACCGCTGCTCAAACTGGCGTTGAAGGCCAATCCGGCCAAGAAATTGTCGCCTGAGGAAATGGTCAATTGATCGCGGGTGGCGTTGGCCGTGCGCAATTGCTCCAACGTGGTCTTGAAATGGGCAGCACCACCAAAATTGGCATCGCCGAACAACTTCGATTCGCCGTCGTTGTTATGAAACAGGGTTAAGCTGCTGGCTTGTGCAGAACTAATTCCGGCAAGTGATAGCGCCAGTAACGCATAAGGTGTTTGTAAACGTAAAAACATTAAAATTCTCCAGAGTGAATGGACAAGGTAAAAACCGCACTCCTATTTCTGGATGCGGCCAACCCCAATCAAGCAGTGCTTCAGGCAGTGGTTGCCAGTGCTTTACGTCTATGTAAGCCGACCATACCCAACAGACCGGAGCCCATCATCCAAAATGCGGCCGGGATCGGGACCGGTGAACCATTGACGGTGACCATGTCGAAACGCCAAGTACCTGCAGTACCGTAGTTTGAAGTGCTGTTGGAAGGTAAATATGCCGAACTGTTAGGGGCGAATGCGGCAACGATGCGTAAGGCAAAATTGGCATTGTTGGCTACACCGGCAATGCTGCTGAAGTCGACGCTGCGGTTATTAAACCAAGTGTCACCGACATTGCCATCGAACAAGGTGCTGTCGTTGAAAGTGATGCCGTCCAGGGAATACTGCACCAACTCGTAGCGTGAACTGGTGTTGCTATGGCGCAAGTCGTAGTTGATAGTGATGTTGTCGTAACCCAGGGTGCTGACGTTGAATTGCACGCCACGGGTTTTGTTACCTGTTCCTTGCGCGGCATAAGTGGTGGTTTGCCAGCCCGAGTTGTCTGTCACGGCAGGGTCTGAAGAGCCGCCACTAGCAGAACCACTGCTGAACGAACCCGTAACACCGCCTAGCAATGCCGCAGTGCCGCTACCGATGGACGGTAGCGTTGAACCGGTGCCAGTTGAACTATCAGCCGGGTTGGAATTAAAGTTCCATTGCGTGACAACCGACGCTTGCGCGCTCGCGCCAACTACAGATAACGCCAAGCCGGCGACGATCAATTTCAAATTCATGGTCAAACTCCTAATAAACAAATGGCAAACTCAAAGCAAAGGGTGATGGTTACCCGATTGGCAAACGCCTGAACGTCTGTCGAATCAAGTGGACGTGGTACTGAACGACCAGACGATTTATAGAGAAACCAAGTGACGAGACCGTGACAAAAAAATTATGGTTTTGTGACGAAGATTTGGTGTTTTGCTGCGAAGTTGATTTTTTGAGCTTGACAATATACAGACTGGGTACTTTTGGACAGCTTTGGCACCGATGCCGGTTTTTTTTTGGGATGATGCCGCAGTGTCAGATTACCGGCAAAGCATTGCGCTCCTGCCGGCACCCGGTTGTTATTCAACCGGACCTGGTGATTACGGGTATTGCCTTCGGAATGCGATGCGTAAACCAGGAACTGGCGGGGCTTTCGATAGGAAGAACGGCATTTATGGGCCGGAAAGGGGGCAAAACTCAATCGAATAAACGGTTTAACTCAGCCACTCGATGATATGGTCTTCGGGATCAACCCAGGTGGATTCTTTGATGGCAAAACCATGAATTGATATACCGGCATGTTTGACTGAATCCGGTGTACCTGTCAGCAACGGATGCCAGTTTGGCAATGGCTTGCCCTCTGCTAATAAGCGATAGGCGCACGTTGCAGGTAGCCAACGGTATTCGGCAAATTCATGCTGCCTCAGGTCAATACAGTCTGCTACCAAAGAACAACGATTTTGATAGTCGGTGCATAAACAACTGTCAATATCCATCAGTTTACAGACAACTCTAGTCACGGCAATTTCGCCGGTTTCTTCGTCTTCCAGTTTGACCAAACAACAGTTGCCACACCTGTCACACAACGACTCCCATTCGGTAGTGGTCATCTCGGCTAAGGTTTTGGACTCCCAAAAGCGCATGTTACTGGGGTTTGATTTGCCGCAGCTGATAATGCAACACTGCCCATGAACCCAGCACGGCCAAGCACGAGGCCATCATTAACAGCAAAATGAACTCAGAAAAACTCAAATACAGCAATTCAAACGAACTGTGGTACAAACTGGAGAGCTTTTCAACCGGGCTTTCGACAATCAGCAGCATGATGGTAATAATCAACCATGCCGAGAAACCGGCGATAAATCCCAACCAAAAACCGGTGTACAGGAAGGGTCTTTGGATAAAAGCGTGCGTTGCGCCAACCAATTTGGAGATGACGACTTCATCCTGGCGATTATGCAGTTCCAGGCGGATGGTATTACCGGTAATAAATGTCACAGCAAACCCCAGCAATACACCCACTAAAGTCACGCCACGACTGGCGATGCGCATGATGGCTTGCAGACGCTCCACCCATTGCATATCCACTTGCACAAATTCCACTTCCGGCATTTTTTTAAAATCTGCCATTAAGGTATCCAGGGCTTCGCGACTATCCAGCACCCCTTTGGGTAGAATCTGGATCACATTCGGCAAGGGGTTGCCTTCCAGAGCATTCAGGGCATCACCGAAACCGCTGTTGGCTTTAAACTCATCCATTGCCTGCTTTTTGCTGATAAATTTAATGCTTTCGATGTTATCGTTACGCGCCAGTTGATCTGCCATTTTTTGAGCGACAGATTCGTTGATATGTTCTTTCAAGAACAGGGACATTTGATTGCTGGCTTGCAAATTGCCTGTCAACTGTTGGATATTGGCTACCACGATATAAAAGCAGCCTGCCAGCGAAATGGCTACCGACAACACCAGAATGGTCATTGCGGAGGTAAATGGGGTTCTGCTCAAGCGTCCCAGACTGGAAAACAGGCCATGGGCATGGTTCAGCAAATAGGCGTGAAAGATTTCTACCAAGCGTTGTCTGGAATGCTTGCGATGGGTCTGTTTCATAATCAACTCACTATCAGACGGCCTTTATCCAGAGTCAACACCCGATGTCCCAATCGGTTCACTAACTCCAGATCATGGGTGGCAATCAGTACCGTCACGCCAACCTGCATGAATTGCTCGAACATGTTCATGACTTCAGCCGATAATTCAGGGTCGAGGTTACCGGTTGGTTCATCAGCGAGAATCAACTTAGGTTTGTTGACGATCGCCCGCGCAATGCCCACCCGTTGTTGTTCACCACCTGACAGGGCCAGCGGATATTTACGTTCTTTGCCTAATAAACTGACTTTGTCCAGCGAAGCCCGGACCCGCCGCGAAATATCCTGATGCGAAAAACCCGATACGATCAGCGGTAAGGCCACGTTATCAAATACGGTTCTGTCGTTAAGTAATTTGTAGTCCTGAAAAATCAAGCCTAAATTCCGCCGCAGATAGGGTATTTTCCGCTCACTGATACGGGTAATATTCCTGCCATCCAACAGGATATTGCCGCGCGAACACTGTTCCATCATGGCAATCAGCTTTAGTAAGGTACTTTTTCCGGCACCGGAACGGCCAGTCAGAAACGCCATTTCGCCACGACTCAAACCAAAACTCACATCTACCAGAGCATCGCCGGCATCAGGGTAGCGCTTGCATACGTGTTCGAATGTCAACATGGTTTTAGTCTGTCACAAACAAAGCGTCTACGAAAGTTTTGGCATCAAAATCCTGCAGATCTTCCTTGGTTTCGCCTACACCGATGAAACGAATCGGAATATGCAGTTGATTAGCCAGCGCAAAAATCACACCGCCCTTTGCTGTCCCATCCAGTTTAGTCAAAGCCAAACCGGTCAAACTCACCGCTTCATTGAACAATCTTGCCTGCGACAAAGCATTTTGGCCGGTACCCGCATCCAGCACCAATAACACTTCATGTGGTGCGGAGGCATCCAGTTTAGCCATGATGCGTTTGATTTTACTCAGTTCGTCCATTAGATTGGATTTGGTATGCAAGCGACCGGCGGTGTCGGCAATCAACACATCGACGCCTTTGGCTTGGGCTGATTGCAGCGCATCAAATATCACCGATGCCGAGTCAGCCCCGGTATGTTGAGCAACTACCTGAACATTATTGCGCTCTCCCCAGGCTTGCAACTGTTCCACTGCCGCCGCGCGAAAGGTGTCTCCTGCCGCCAACATGACGCTATGACCTTGCGCCTGTAGCCGATGCGCCAGTTTACCGATTGACGTAGTTTTTCCGGCACCGTTGACGCCCACCACCAAAATTACAAATGGCCCGTCTTGCTGCGGGATCTGCAATGGCTGGCTACACGGTTGCAGCATGTCATATAAGTTTTGTTTCAGGGTTTCACTCAGCGCATTCACATCTTTAAGTTGATCTTTTTCCAGATTTTCTCTGAGATGCTTAATGATCTGTGTGGTGGTTTCCATGCCAATATCCGCCATGATCAAGTTGGCTTCCACATCATCCAGCAAATCGCGAGTGACTTTATCTTCACCCAGGGTCAAACTGCTTAAAACCCCGCCAATACTGCCGCGGGTTTTTTTCAGCTGACTTTTCAGTCGCAGAAATAAGGAGTCCGCTTCATCCGCTACGACAAGCTCTTGTGGACGTAGCGGCGCTTCAACCCCTTCCAAACCTAAAGGTTCTTCGTTTGGAAGTGCATAGCGACTGAAGAAAAGTACGCCCAACAGCGGCAACATCAATAACGCGGCAAACGCGTTATGAACCACTGCCAGTAACAAAGGAATACCCTGTTTGACTGTGAAAATGCCTATGACGATTTGCAGCAATAATAGAACACTCAGCAACAGACCACTACGGCGCACCAATTTGGGATAGTTTTCCGAGGTAGCCGACAGCATGGTCAGCGTTAACACCAAAAATGTAATCAACGCACCGACTCGATGCAACGCATGAATGGCAACCTTACCCGCCGCTGATAATGCGCTGCTATCGTTCAACATAAAGTTAAACGCGACGTCATAGCCGGTATCGGGTAACCATTGCCCTTGACACCGTGGAAAATCAGTACACGCCAACGCGGCATAATTGCTGCTTACCCAGCCGCCCAAAGCGATCTGCAAAAACAACACAGTCATGGCAAACAAAGCCAGTCCTTTAGGGCCTGCTGCGGCTGGTCGCCGGACTGCATCGGCGTTACTTCTTAAATATGTCCAGCTGATGGTCCAAAAGGTGATGAACCCCATCAACAAATGCGCTGTCACCACTATCGGCATGACTTTTAAATGCACCGTCCACATACCCAGTGCTGCCTGCATGGCAATCAATAGCAGCAAAATAGCCGTCCAGCTGATTAATGCAGAACGTTGCTGTTTTAAACGCCAGGATATGGCGAACAAAAGCAGTGTAGCAATACCCAATCCGCCCGCCAGATAGCGATGGGTCATTTCCTTCCAGGCTTTTGCAGTATCCAGAGGATGTAGCGGGAAAACAGCCTGGGCTTCAGCCTGGAATTCTGCACTGTCACTGACCAAGGCTTTACCATAGCACCCCGGCCAATCCGGACACCCCAGTCCAGCATCCGACAATCTGACGTAAGCACCCAAAACAATCACTATCAACGCCAGAAAAGCGCAGAACAAACTTAATTTTCTAAACATGTACCTAACCGATTTGTGAAATTCTTAATAACTTGCTTAAGTCGTTTCTGACTTTGTAAGGGTCGTAATCTGGTGGATATTTCATCATTATATTTCCCAGCGGATCCATTATTAACAAGGCACCCGGCTGACTGGCACCTTCGATTTTAGTGATGATTTCCTGTAGCCTTGCGGATAGCGAGACCTTGAGCAGACGTGCGTCGTCTTGCCATTGTTGAGACAACGCTTGCTGCTTGTTAAACAATATCGCCACCCGCCGAATCCGGGCAATATCCTTGCCCATCATCAAGGTAATTTGATTGGTTTTGTACAAACCATCCTGGCAGGCGGGCACGCATTCAGCCGGCGGCAGGAGATTGACTAGCAACCAGTGACCTTGCAACTCTTTGAGATTCTCTGTGCTGAATGCATCATAACCGATGAAATCGCTGACTTCCGTTGCCAACGGCGGTGAAATCAACTCGCCATTGTTGGTGCCCAGTTTAACTTTGCCGGGATTTTCAGCCAGATACCATGCAATTCCGAACGGCACGATGGACATGGCAAAAATCACCAAGATGGTGATGCGGTTTTTTTTATGCTGTGTGTTCACTGCGATTTTTTATACTTATCCAAATAAATAACACTGTCAAGGTCAGTGCCAAACCGAACCATTGTACTGCATAGGCCAAGTGTTTTTCAGGTGGGATTGGTGTGACGATTTTCCATTCCCGCTTGTAACCGTCGGCAATTGATGAATCCAATTCAAGTTGAAAGTCTACCAGGGGATATGACAATTTTGCCGCTAACACATGGCTATCAATCACTTGCACCACCGATGGCCAATGATCTGTAGGAATTTCGGCACCCTTCAACTTAAAACCCACGCCTGGAAACCGATTAATGCGGCCGCTAATCTGAGCCGCGGATGTCTGCACTTCAACAGTGGGCAAGGTGTTTCTGTCCTGACCCAACGGTAACCAACCTCGATTGACCAATACAGCCATTTTTTGACCGTCGATAAAAAATGGCGTCATCACAAAATATCCATTTTTGCCATCGACTATCTGGTTATCCAATAAAAACTGATGCTCTGTATCATAATGACCTGACACTGTAACGTTGTGATAGCGCAACACCTCAATATCCAGGTTTTCATGTCGATTCAAGTCGATACCCTCTGCTTGCAGGGCTATTTGTTGCTGTTGCAATAGTTGTTTTTTTTGTTCGGAGCGCCCTAATTGCCACATCCCTAAACTGCACAACAACAACATTAACAATACATAAATACCCAATCCTATCCAGGAAATACGCACTGTTCTATTAAATAATATTAGTCTCATAACATTCCAAGCTGCTGATGGCGTTAAATTGATTGGCAAGCCGGCCTTAATCATCCAGAATGGCGCGGTTATATACTTTTATTTACTTACCCATGACCATAAAAATTGTCGCCATTGTTATTTTTATCGCCATTCTTGTCAGCTTGGGTTCAGCTCTATTTCATCTGGTCAAACGCGGTGATGCCGAACATTCTCAAAAAACCGCCCAAGCCTTAACCTACCGAATTGGGCTGTCTTTGGTTTTGTTTGTATTACTGTTTATCGCTTTTGCCACCGGCTTATTCAAACCCAGCGGCATTGGCAGCAGAATGCAACAAATGCGTGCTATCGATACCCCATCCGCAACATCCAAACCTTAGTTTTGAACAAAAAAAAAGCGCGTGCCCGTAGGAACGCGCTTTTTGGGTTTACAGCCAATTACATGATGTAAACAAAGATGAACAGCCCTAACCAGACCACGTCCACAAAATGCCAGTACCAGGCAGCGGCTTCAAATGCGAAGTGATTTTCTGGACTGAAGTGACCTTTCCAGCTTCTGAACAACACCACGGACAAAATAATCGCACCCACGCAGACATGGAAACCATGAAAACCAGTCAACATGAAGAAGGTTGAACCGTAGATACCGGAACCTAGAGTCAAACCCATTTCATGATAGGCTTCGTAGTATTCGGTCGCTTGAAACGCCACGAACAAAAAGCCCAAACCTACGGTTGCCAACAGGCCTTTGATCAGTTGATCACGATTTTTGGCCAACAAACCATGATGCGCCCAAGTACAGGTCACACCGCTGGATAACAGCAACAGCGTATTGATGAACGGTAAGCCCATTGCACCCATTGGCTCAAACTCACCACCGACTTTACCGGGACCATTGGTTGGCCATACGGCTTCAAACCCGCTCCAAAGTGTCGCAGTTGACCGGCCGGGACCACTGATGAACTCACCTTCACCAGCACCCAGCCAAGGCACTGATAAGTTACGGGTGTACCAAAGTGCGCCAAAAAATACCGCAAAGAACATCACTTCGGAAAAAATGAACCACATCATGCCCATACGGTAGGAAATGCCCACACCGTGGTTGTACATGCCTGATTCACTTTCAGTCGACTGCAAGGCAAACCACAGACCCAACATCACCAAAAAAACCACAAAACCCACCATCATCATGCCGGAACCAATTGATGAGCCGTTTAAATGATTGGCAAAACCCGCCAGGGTCAGCATCAAGCCAGCTGTTGCCATTACTGGCCACACTGCCTTATGCGGAATGTAATAAGCGCCGTTCGTAGACATAACCTTCCCCTCTATTAGTTTTCAGTATTATTAGTTCGATCAAAAAAAGTATATGACAATGTAATGGTTTTATACCGTTCCGGCAGTTTGGGATTAACCACAAATCTGACCGGCATGGTTTTTTCTTCATGCGGCGCGAACGTCTGCAATTCAAAACAAAAACATTGTATTTTTTTAAAAAATTCTTCAGCAAGCCCCGGTGTGATACTGGGAATAGCTTGTGCTTTCAACTGTACTGGCAAATTGTTCTTGGCGTAAAAGTTTACGGTGTAATACTGGCCGGGGTGTATTTTCATACTCCGCTTTTCTGCACGAAATTGCAGGGGTGTGGATTCGTTGATGGAAGTTACAAACTCAACCGTAATGTCTCTATTTTCATCAACCACCATCGCTTCTTCGCCAGAAGCAGATTCCTGCACTTTAATATTTTGCCCGGTAATATCGCAAAGTACGTCATAAATGGGCACCAGTGCATAACCAAAGCCGAACATCAGCAGAGCCACAATCACCAGCTTTTTGGCTAACGTGATATTTCTCTGCTTTAAGTCGTTCATTGCGAAATTGCCTTCATTACTGCAAACACGTAAATCGTTAACGCCACTGCAATCAGAACTACAGCTGTCAGAATATTTTTTTTCTTGGTATCCATTATTTCAGCACTCCCCATTCGAATTAAATGGGGAGGCAGCCTCGTTTTTTTCCACCCTTAAAAATGCTCGGTTGGAATGGTTTCTGGTGGCGTAGTAAAGGTATGGTAAGGCGCGGGTGAAGGCACGGTCCATTCCAGACTGTGCTTGCTGGCATCTTCCCAAACTTCGTCGGTTACTTTTTCACCGGTACCACCACGAATGGTATCGATCACAACATACACGAACAACAATTGACTGAAACCGTAGATGAATGCACCGATACTGGACACCATATTCCAATCCGCAAATTGAATCGCATAATCAGGAATCCGTCGCGGCATACCTGCCAACCCCAGGAAATGTTGCGGGAAAAACAAAATATTCACGGATACTGCTGACAACCAAAAATGCAATCTACCAATTTTTTCGTTGTACATATTTCCGGTCCATTTAGGCAGCCAGTAATAACCGGCAGCCTGCAGGATAAATACCGAAGCCGGTACCAAGGTGTAATGGAAATGAGCAACAATGAAATAGGTATCGTGATATTGGAAATCAACCGGCGCAACTGACATCATCAAGCCTGTAAATCCACCCATGGTAAAAAGCACCACGAAAGCAATTGAGAACAGCATCGGTGTTTCGAAAGTCATCGAGCCTTTCCACATGGTGGCGGTCCAGTTGAAAACCTTCACTCCGGTTGGGATGGCAATCAGCATGGTGGCATACATAAAGTACAACTCGCCGGCGATTGGCAAACCCACGGTAAACATGTGATGCGCCCATACAATAAACGACAAAAACGCAATTGCGCCAGTCGCATAGACCATTGATGAATAACCGAATAGCGGTTTACGGGCAAATACTGGAATGATGGTTGAAGCCACGCCAAATGTTGGCAAAATCATTACATACACTTCGGGATGACCAAAAAACCAGAAGATATGTTGATATAACACCGGATCACCACCACCAGCTGCATCGAAGAAGCTGGTATCGAAGAATTTGTCGGTCAGCAACATGGTTACCGCACCGGCGAATACCGGCATGATGGCGATCAACAAGAAGGCAGTGATCAACCATGTCCAAACAAACAGCGGCATTTTCATCAAAGTCATGCCGGGGGCACGCATATTGAATATGGTCGCGATAACGTTGATAGCCCCCATGATTGACGAGATACCCAGCAAATGCACTGAGAAAATCGCAAACGGGAAGGCTTTACCGGTTTGCAATACCAACGGTGGATACAAAGTCCATCCGGAAGCAGGCGCGCCACCTTCCATGAATAAAGTGCTTGCCAGCAACAACACACCCGCAACCAGCATCCAGAAGCTCATGTTGTTCATACGTGGCAAGGCCATGTCCGGAGCACCGATCATCATCGGTATCATCCAGTTGGCCAAACCCACGAACGCCGGCATGACGGCACCGAATACCATCACCAGTGCATGCATGGTGGTCATGGAGTTAAAGAAGTTTGGATCGACAAATTGCAAACCCGGCTCGAACAATTCTGAACGAATTATCAAAGCCATAGTACCACCCACAAAGAACATCACCAGTGCGAACACCAAGTACAAAGTACCGATGTCTTTATGGTTGGTGGTAAATATCCATCTTAAAAAACCCTTTTCAGGGCCGTGATCGTGATGATCATGGTGATCATCATGTTCAGCTACGACAGCAGTCATACGTAATACCTCAACAAAAGTTTAAAAATGAGTTAGACAAGAAAACTTCAGGTTTACTCATCATCGTCCCATTTAGGCGTGATTTTATTAGGCTGAATTTCATCACCAACGTTATTGCCTAGTTCTGGCGCATTTCGGATATAGGTAATCAGCTCGGCCAATTCATTGTCTGGCAATTTACGGAAAGCCGGCATTTTGCTGGTTCCTGCCTGAATAAAACCAATCAACTGATCCATATTTCCAGTGACTTTGGCGCTGCCTCTTAAAGCAGGGAACCAGCCGGAAATACCGTTACCATCAATTTGGTGGCAGGCGACACAGTTACGCAGATAAACAGACTCACCTTTTGTCATCAAAGATCCGCGTGATTGATCGCTCAGATCAACTGGCTGATTCTGTTTCTCCAGAGTTGTTTTGACCCATGCGTCATACTGCTCTTGTTCCATCGCAATCACGACAATTGGCATGAACCCATGGTCACGACCACATAATTCAGTACACTGACCGCGGTAGGTGCCGGGTTTATCCACATAAGTCCAGGCTTCATTGACAAAACCCGGGTTGGCATCTTTTTTCCAGCCCAGATCAGGCACCCACCAGGAATGGATCACATCACCCGCAGTAAATAAAAACCGAATTTTCTTTTTGGTAGGCACAACCAGAGGCTTATCTACGTTCAGCAGATAATTCGGCACCGAACGTGGATCCATGCTGCTAACCCGGTGAGTTTTTTCACTGGCTTCGTCCAAGTGACTTTCGAAGTGGATGCCGTTATCCAGATATTCGTAGTCCCAATACCATTGTTTACCCGTAACCTTGATACTCATTTCAGATTCCTGGGTTTTATCCAGATCAATCACTGCTTTGGTAGCAGGGATCGCCATGGCAACCAGGATCAAGGTGGGAATGATGGTCCAGATGATTTCTACGGTGGTATTTTCATGGAATTTGGCGGCTTCATGCCCTTTGGATTTACGGTGGTGGTAAATCGAATAGAACATGGTACCGAACACAGCGATACCAATGAACACGCAAATCCACAAAACCAGCATATGCAGATCGTACAACTCATGACTGAGTTGCGTCACTCCTTGCACCAGATTGAGTGTGTAGTCCGCATGCGCAGTTCCAAGACCTAAGGTCATCAAAACCAGACACGCGAGCAGTTGCTTTGTTTTCTTCACGGAGCAGCCTCCTCGGATTGTAGTTATAAACTTGTATGCGTATATCTTATTGTAATTTTGAAGCCTGCAAACGAGCAGTCAACTGTTCCTTTTACCGATAATTATCACAAATTAACCGGTTAATTTTAACCCATGACTCCCTGCTTAACCAGAGGAGCTTTTCCTTCAAGGGCAAATAACACAAAAAAGCCTGCGAATAAGCGTATTCGCAGGCTTTTGTTTCTTAATGTAAAACTAACTATTTACTTTAAAGCATCTGAATAAGCCATATCAAAGGTCGGGATATGACTATCCAGCCAGCCTTTCACCATCTGACCCACGTCATCGGTAATATCTGCCTGACCGGCATGAAACTTTTTCTGCAAATCCGCACAAATTCCAACCAAAGCATCGTGCTCTGCCTTATGGCGCTCATACCCACCGAAACCTTTAGCCTGCATTTCCTTTTCTTCATGCGCAAAATGATCAACCACATACGCGATCAAAGCATCCAGCGACGCACCAATGGTCGCGCGCTCAGCACCCCCGGTGGCTTCGTCATACAGCTTATTCAACAAATCAAATAATGTTTGGTGTTCTTGATCAGCAAAACCGACATTGGTGCCATATTGTGCAGCAGTCCAAGTAATTAGGGCCATAGCATACCTCCGAGTTTATTTTTATTGTGGAGTTCGCATTGTCATAAAAACCAGTCATCAAATTTTGATACACATCAAAAAACCATCATTTAAATACATGATTAGCAATCAAGCACACGGAGGGGCAACTTTGTGAAGCAACACTGCTTCCTGTTTTTGCAGGCCTGCAGCTGTACCCCTTACATCAAGGCAATACTGGTCTAGCCTGTACAAATAAGATTTCATAGGTGGCGACAATCGCACGCCCTGTCATCTCAGCTTGGTAACGCCTAATCATGCTGTGCAACTGTGAGCGGGTCGTGAGCTTGTGATTCCGGCGATTATTGACATTATGCGCACCGATGCCTTTTAACTCGCGCATCAAGGCTTCCACGCTTGGATATTCAGTTTGATATACAACGGATTCAATGCAAACTTCACCGAAGCCGGCATTCAGTAAACACAATTCGATTTGTTTAGCAGACAGAAAGTCATTGACATGCACATAGTCATCGACTGCAGCCCAGGCTGTTTTCAATTCATGCAGTGTCTTAGGACCAAATGTTGCCAATACCAATCGGCCTTTGGATCGCAAAACCTGCTTGAATCCCCGAAACGTCGCCGGCAAATCCTGCGCCCACTGCAAAGCCAGATTGGAATAAATCTGCTCAATACTATTGTTTGCAAACGGCAGTTTTTCGGCGTCCGCACAGACGTAGCCGGTCGACATGCCAGGATATTTTTGGCGACTGATTTGCAGCATCGGCATGGCGATATCCAGTGCCAGCAGGGGTTTGTTTGCAGAACACAATTGATCAGTCAAAAAGCCTGTTCCGCAACCCACATCTAAAATCGGACCATCACCCGCTTCAACCGGAAATTGCCGCAACAATTCCAGTCCCACCTGCCTTTGTAGCTCAGCAAGATCATCGTAAGTCCGGGCTGCAGCTGCGAAAGATCGCCTGACTTTAGCTTTATCCAACGCCAACTCGGCCATCATTGCTTGCACAGGATAGCTTCGAGTAATTGCTGCGGATGCGATAGAAAAGGCGCATGCCCCGCCGAATCCAAAATACATACAGACACATAGGGATTCAACTGCTGTAGGGCCCGCCCACACTCAACTGGAATCAAGGTATCTTTATCCCCCAATATCAGCCTAATCGACACCTCATTTCGCGACACCACCGCGCGTAAATCACTGGTTTTTAAAACACGCAAACCTGCCTGCAACACTGCATCGGACGGTGCAGGACACGCTTGAATTGCCCGTTTTAAACGGTGCAGCAAAGCTTTCCCATGGGCCAACCCGCTCACTTGCAATGCCAAAAAGCGAATCAAGGTTTGCTGCACATCGACTTTTAAAATATCTGCGAAAGCCTCCAGGGTTTCGACTTTAACGCCCGGCCAGCTATCTGTTTGAACAAATTGCGGATTGCCCGCCAATATAATCAAATGTTCGATACGCTCCGGCACCCGTTGCGCCATGGCTAAAGCTATCGTCGCGCCCAAAGACCATCCCATCAGCCAGATTTTTTGCTCGGGTAAAACCGGCAACAAGGCAGCCACGATAGTGTCAAGCTCGAAAGACTCAACAGCATCGCTAAAACCATGCCCCGGCAAATCGATCAAAATGACTTGAAAATGTTGCGACAACACATCGGCAAAGTCTGCCCATACCTGGCTATGCATAGCCCAGCCATGCAACATGACCAATGGCTGCCCCTGCCCCAAAATCTCGCAATGAATGGCTGTCATTGCATCGCCTGGGTCAGCGCAACCAGCAACGCATCCACTTGCTGTTCATCCTGATCAGCTGAAAAAGTAATCCGCAACCGCGCTGTTCCCGCTGGCACAGTGGGCGGCCGAATCGCCGACACCCAAAAACCTTGCCTTAGCAAAGCGTTACTGATGTCAACTGCACGTTGACTGTCACCAATCAAGACTGGCTGAATGGCGGTAAAGGACTCCATCAACTGTAGACCTTGCTGCTGAGCGCCGCTTCTGAAGCGCGCCACCAACTGCTGCAACTTATCCCGCCGCCACGTTTCGGTTTGCAGCAAACGCAAACTAACCCGCGTCGCTTCGGCGACTGCTGCCGGCAATGCCGTAGTAAACACGTAACTTCTGGCTTTTTGAATCAGCATTTCGATCAGCTCTTCCGATCCCGCCACAAAGGCCCCAAAAGTACCAAAGGCTTTGCCCAGCGTTCCCATCAAAATCGGCACTTCGGTTTGAGTCAAACCAAAATGTTCGACAATTCCGCCGCCGTTTGCACCCAACACCCCAAAACCATGCGCATCATCAATTAAAAGCCCGGCGTGATGATCAGCGGCCAATGTTGCCAACGTCGGTAAATCGGCCAAATCGCCATCCATACTGAAAACCCCATCGCTGACAATCAGGGCCTTTTGCCGGAAACTCGCCAGTTTGTCTTGCAAATCAGCACTGTCTAAATGCCGGTAACGACTGAAGTTTGCTCTTGAAAGCAAGCCACCATCCAGCAACGAAGCGTGATTCAAGCGATCTTCCAGTACGCTGTCGCCACGCCCCACCAGCGCCGAAATCACACCCAAATTGGCCATATACCCCGTGGAGAACAATAACGCTCGTTGCCGGTTGGTAAATTCAGCCAATTCTGTTTCCAAGGCATGATGGGCACGGCTATGCCCGCAAATCAGATGCGCAGAACCGCTGCCGACGCCATAGTCATTCACAGCCGTCTGAAAAGCAGCCACCACCTGCGGATGATTGGCCAAGCCCAGATAATCATTGCTGCAAAAATTGACGACTGGCTGCCCATCCACAGTCAGCAAAACCGATTGTGGGCCTTCGACAAGCCGACGTCGGCGATATAAACCTTGCCGTTTTAGATGCTCTAATGGCTCGGCAAACGCGTAAAAGCTGTTTTGCATCAGGCGTAGCTGGAACCGCCCATTCGTACACCTAACCGATCAAATAATTGCTGATCATGATTAGTCATCGGATTATCGGTGGTGAGCAACTTGTCACCGTAGAAAATCGAATTGGCGCCGGCCAGAAAACACAAAGCCTGCATTTCATCGCTCATGTCCTTACGCCCCGCCGACAAACGTACCCGCGATTGCGGCATTAAAATCCGCGCTACCGCAATGGTGCGCACAAATTGCAAAGGGTCCAGCGAGTCGATGCCGTGCAATGGCGTGCCTTCAACCTGCACCAACATATTGATAGGCACACTTTCAGGATGTTTAGGCATGTTGACCAGTTGCAACAACAACTTGGCGCGGTCCGTTTCAGACTCGCCCATGCCGACGATGCCGCCGCAACAGACATTGATGCCGGCATCACGCACTCGTTCCAGGGTATCCAACCGATCTTGATAAGTGCGGGTGGTAATGATTTCCGAGTAATACTCTTCCGAGGTATCCAGATTGTGATTGTAATAATCCAGCCCGCCGTCTTTGAGCACCTGAGTCTGTTTGTCAGTCAACATCCCCAAAGTTACACAGGTTTCCATGCCCAATGCCTTGACCCCTTGCACCATTTCCACCACCCGCTGAATATCCCGATCTTTCGGGCTGCGCCAGGCGGCACCCATGCAAAACCGCGAGGCACCCTGATCCTTGGCTTGTTGCGCTGCTTTTAAGACCGCATCGACTGGCATCAAGGCTTCCGGATTCAAATCCGAATCGTAACGGGCACTTTGCGGACAATAGCCGCAATCTTCGGAACAGGAACCGGTTTTGATACTCAACAAACTGCTGACCTGAATTTCGTTGGGATCAAAATAAACCCGATGCACGGTTTGGGCTTTGAACAGTAAATCATTGAACGGCAGGGCAAACAGTGCTTCAATTTCAGCCAGCTGCCAATCATGGCGTATCGGCGCAGCAATCGTGATCAATTCCGGGGTAGCAGACATTCTGGTAATCTCCAAACAAAGACAGGCAAAACGGCCATCAACACCGCTTATCAACCTTTTTAAAACATTTAAGTGAACAACTGGCTGAATATTATACAGAACAAATGCCTGCCGCCACGCTGTATCTTGTGTGGGCAACCGGGTTTTGCCGAGATGGATTTGTGCGTCGACTGTTTTGCCGACTTACCCGGTAACCATAACTGTTGTTATCGCTGTGGCGAGCATTTTGAGATGGCAATAACTGCGCCTCAGTTGTGCGGACGCTGTCTGAAACAAACACCCAGCTTCGAAGAAACGCATGCGCCCTATTTGTATGCCGACGGCTTGCGTTATTTGATTACCCAACTCAAATTCAATCAGCACTATCAAAACGCGCGGTTACTGGGTCATTTGCTGACGCAGCATGTGGCCGCTTGCGCGGAACTACCTGAATGCATCATTCCAGTGCCCTTGCACGTCAATCGCTATAGGGAGCGTGGCTTCAATCAATCCATCGAAATTGCCCGACACCTGGCTAGTCAACTCGCCATCCCGCTGGCTCTGCATCACTGCATCCGCAATCGCGACACAGGCCATCAAGCCGCATTAGCCGCCAAACAGCGCCGAAAAAACCTGCGGCATGCTTTTAGTCTTATCCAACCCATCAGCTATCAGCATGTGGCGATTGTGGACGATGTGATGACCACCGGCGCTACGGTGGAGGCGCTGGCATTTGCCTTGAAACAACAAGGCGTCAATCGAGTGGATGTGTGGGTTTGTGCCCGGGCTTAATGACCATTCAATGCCGCCTGCAGCTTTTGCTTATCCAGCTCACCTTCCGAGTAAGATATGACAATGGTCGCCACCGCATTACCGATCAGATTGGTCAGCGCCCTGGCTTCTGACATGAACCGATCAATCCCCAAAATCAGTGACAGCGCCGCCACAGGCACAGTCGGCACCACAGCCAATGTCGCCGCCAGCGTGATAAAACCGGCACCGGTGACACCGGATGCACCCTTGCTGGTCAGCATTGCCACCAGGAGCAGCGTCAATTGTTGGGTCAAACTCAACTCGATGTTCAAAGCCTGCGCCACAAACAAGGCTGCCATGGTCAGATAAATATTGGTGCCATCCAGATTAAAGGAATAACCCGCCGGTACCACCAAACCCACCACTGAACGCGAACATCCCAGGGTTTCCAGCTTCTGCATCAGCGGCACCAAAGCAGATTCTGACGATGAGGTGCCCAGCACCAGCAATAACTCGCCTTTGATATAGCACAATAATTTAAAAATATTAAAGCCGGTGAGAGCGGCGATGATACCCAAAACACCCAGCACGAACAGGCCACAACTGAGATAAAAACTACCCATTAACGCCACCAGCGGCTTCAGTGCACCAAGACCGTATTTACCCAAAGTAAAGGCCATAGCCGCGCCTGCACCCAACGGCGCCAGTTTCATGATCACAGCCATCATTGCAAAGAAGATATGCGCACATTCTTCGATGAACACATGCACAGCCTGACCCTTACTACCCATTTGCTGCAAGGCGTACCCAAACAATATCGCTACCAGCAACACTTGCAGCAAATCGCCGTTGCCGGTAAACGCATCGGTAAAGGTTTGAGGAATGATATGCAACAGAAAATCCGCGAAACTGTGTTGACTCGCCTGCTTGACGTAACCCGACACTGCTTGTGCATCCAGTGTGGCGGGATCGACATTAAAGCCCTGGCCCGGCTTGAGCAGATTGGCAATCAACACTCCGATAGCCAGCGCAAAGGTGGAAACCACTTCAAAATACAGCAAGGCTTTAACGCCAACCCGACCGGCTTTTTGCATATCATCCGCCCCGGCAATCCCCAATACGATGGTACAGAACACCACCGGACCAATCAGCATTTTGATCAGACTGATAAAGCCATCGCCCACCGGCTTTAACAGCACCGCATGCTCGGGATCCAGATACCCCAAAATGCCGCCGCACACGACAGCCAGCAGCACCCAAAAATACAAACGGCTTTTCGCTGATCCAGGTTTAACGGTTACATGCATCTAAATACCTTTCATGGTCTGGATTGTTGGTTGATTTTGCGGATAATGTCATGCCTGTAGTCTAATGAGGTCAAATCATGAGTGAGTCTTTGCATATTGTTTGTCCACAGTGTTCGGCCACCAACCGTCTGCCGACAGTGCGTTTACAGCAGACGCCGAAATGCGGCAAATGTCATCAGCTGTTATTTACCGGCGCTGTTTTAGCACTCACCGGTAACAATTTTGATAAACAGCTGACGCACAATGACATCCCGCTATTGGTGGATTTTTGGGCCGAGTGGTGCGGACCCTGCAAAATGATGGCACCGGCCTTTGCCCAAGCGGCACAATTATTGGAACCGCATGTTCGACTCGGCAAATTAAACACCGAAACCGAAATGGCTATCAGCGCCCGTTACCAGATCCGCAGCATTCCCACGCTGATTTTGTTTAAAGCGGGACGCGAGCTGGCTCGTCAATCCGGCGCTATCGGTACTCAGGAGATTGTGAAATGGGTAAAGGCGCATTTACAACCCTAGCGCACGAAACTCGGTACAAGGCCGCGAACGTTGCCAGACTCGCTCGAATTCCTCGCGCAATTGCCGATTTTGCGCCGGTAAATTTGGGCTCCAATGACCTTCATAACGGTTGCCTTGCAGCCGAAATAAATAGCCGTCGCGATCACTGGTAACAAAAGCCGACAAATACTGTAAATCCTCGCTTTCCACCGGGGTACGGATCAGAAAAAAAGACGTCAGCTTTTGCGCCAAATCCAGAACCGGATGCCCTGCACCCTGCAGACTGGCTGGATCCTGAATAATAATTTGCACCACGGCATTACGATTTTGTAAGGCAAACTGTTTCAAGGCTTGGACAATATCTTTGTGTCCATAAATGGAGAATTCCAAATCGCGACTGTAAATACACAGCTGACGACGCGCCTGACCAATCAATTGCAAGCTCGCCGCCACCGCCGACTCCAGGGAATCCAGGCGTTCGGCCGATACCGAGACATTGCGAGCCTTGGCTATCGGCCTGACCGATATTGCCAGAGGCTGGAGATTTAACCGCATCAACTGATGAACAATCCCAGCCGACATAAACGGCTGTCCTTCTGGCATGAAACCGTGTTTTTGATAAAAACCCACTGCGCTAACCTGGGCACTCGCGGTGACACTGCTCAGCCCCAGCTTGCGGGCTTTTTCCAACAACGCCCTCAGTAAAGACGCCCCCACTCGCTGCCGCCGCCATTCTGCCAAGACCGCCATCCGACCAATTTGTCCATCGGGCGACAATCTTCCAGTACCAATAGGCTTACGATCTTCAGCACGCGCAATCACATGATGACATTGTCTATCCAGCTGATCGAATTCCACTTCCGGCTGAATATGCTGTTCCAGCACAAACACCTGATTCCGCAAAAAATGCAGCTCTTCGACATCCGCATCGAAATGTGCTGGCTCGACATAAAAACTGGGAATATTCATAGCGGCTTTCCTGAGACGACACCGAGGGTGGTGTGATTCACGTTAATCCAAGATTGAAAAATAGCGTTTGCCAAACAGCATGGCAATCAGTATTTATCGGTTATCATCAAACGCTGTGTATTTATTCAAAATAAACTGCTATCCACCATGCAACCCATGAAATATCTGGCTGGCTATCCGCCCTCTGTATCCACAAAAATTCAACAACTGCTGGATCAAGATAAACTGGGCGAACTACTTATAAACAAATATCCGGCCTGCCATGACATTCGTACCGACAAAGCGCTGTATGGATTTATCATGGACATGAAAAACCGGTTTTTACGCCAATCCAGTCCGCTCAGCAAAATTGTTTACGATGACAAACTGGATGTGCTGCATCAGGCATTGGGTCTGCACTCAGTGATTTCCAGAGTACAAGGCGGCAATCTAAAATCAAAAAATGAAATTCGGATTGGTGCGGTATTCAAAACCGCACCTCTGGCGTTTTTAAACATGATTGCCGTACACGAACTGGCCCATCTGCGCGAAAAACAGCATAACAAGGCATTTTATAAACTCTGCGAATACATGCTGCCGGATTACCATCAGCTGGAATTTGATACGCGATTGTATTTGACCTATGTGGATACGGCAGGAAACTTGTATTGAGGTCTTTATCAACAGATATTGCATAGACGCGCGCTCTGGCGCAATTCCTTGCGCATGTCTCACCCCTGCGGTTTTTTATCGCCGCACGTAAGTACGTCGCGCTGAATGAATACACGCTTTAATACATTTCCCGCCAATAAATCTGCCTGCTGTTGCCTTGATAAACTCCAAAGCTGACCCGCGCATTGGCTGAATCATCATGACTGCCGTCATGATCCCAATCGAACAACAGCCAATGCAAACTGGCAAAATTGCCGGTAATATCGATATAACCGGTATTACCGCTGCCGGGAGCGTTAAAACTTAATCCAGCCGAACCGTTCACCAAAGGTACGTTGGCCAGTGTGGCTTTGGATGAACCGTTTGTGCCGATGGTCATATTGGCACTGCCTGCTTGCGCTGCACCACTGGCCGTGGCTGGATTGTTTAGCGACAGCTGAGTATCGAGGTTCAACGCAGTGCACTGATCAGCGGTGTTGGCAACAAAACTGCTGCCATTGAAATACTCACTGAACAGCGGTAATGACAGCGGCGTCAATTCGGAACCATGCGCATTCTGCATCACCAATCTACCCCAACGCATGGCTTTATAGTTGCCGGTAAAGTTAATGCCTTTCTCGGCAATGGCTGCTCCGAATCGCACCGGGTTAACCAACGTTGTCACCCCTTCAACATCAGTCAAACTAAAACTCATCGCAATCTCAGCATTAAATGGCGCAACAGGAATGGAACGGGTAAAAGCCAAAATATTGCTGGTCGTATTGGCGAAAGTTAAAGTCCCGGTGCCATTGCCATTGTCCGTGGGGGTTGGCGCATCACTATTTAGCGCTGTAACCGGTTGATAGGCCGCGCTATAGCTGGGCTTAATTGCCGGCAGATTGATCTTTAATAACGCGCCGGTGTAATTTTGCGTCACGTTACCCTCGGCATTTTCCGCACTGGCAACGACCACCGGGTTGACCGCATATTTGAGCGGCTGACCAACATAACTAAAGCTGCCACAGGTCGGCGAAAACACCGGCTCATTCAAACTGACATTAAAGTGGTCCGGCACAAAACGCCCCACATCGATCGCACTGGATTGAATGGTACGCTCTGCAAGCGTACTACCATCATCAGCATCGATGGCCGCAAAATCGCTATCTGAAATACTCATGTTAACTGCGCCGACTTCCGAATAGCGGGCATTGGACGAAACAGCGACACCATTGGCAGTGATAAAGCTGCCAGTCGTTAAAATCCCCAGCCGACAGGCATTTGCCGGTAACACGCAGGTGATTGCGCCAACCTGAGGTGTGGTGTTGTAACCGACCGTAATCGTCCCGGCTGAATTATAGGCGGTGACAGTTAAACTGAACGGTTGAGCCGCTTTGTGAATGGGCAAGGCACTGGCTGTGGTTGCATTCAAAACCCGGATATTACCGGCTGTTTGCCAATCCTGGTCGGTGGCTGCCGCCACAAAATAAGCAGGCCTGATGGCGAAATGATCCGAAGAGCAGGCAATCAAGGTCGGAGAGTTATCAGGATGGGAGATGCGCACCATTACATCCCGTTGGGCATTGGCTTGCACAACCCCCGAAAACCTATGCCGGCCTTGTTCAGCACTCGTGAAGGTGTAACTGGCGGCAACCGTCTGTAACGATGTTCTGGCCGCACAATCAATATTACCGCTGCCATCGACCAACTCGACCTTGACCGACCCGGTAAAACTTTTCGACACACTGGGTGTGCTGGTCAGCGCGACTGCATCGAAACCAAAAGCCGTACCGGCAACCTTGGTGCGCAACACACCGTTAACCGCACCCACTGCAGTTGTAGTATCAAAGGCGTTAAAACCGGCAGGCGGCGTGTTGACAATCAACACCTGCGGCGTACCCAGCGACACATCGATCACACTCCATTGCACATCGTCGAGTAAAAACCAGCTGCGATACAAATTAGTCACCCACATTCTGATTTCCAGACGCACCCTCCGCCCAGCCAAATTGATCAAACTGGCTGAGCAGTTCACCCAAGGCTCTTTACCACGATTGTAGGCGCTGCTGAGTCCCTGGACATGATTATCTCTATCAGTTTCGTTATCCCAATAATTGTAGTAACCATAACCCGGGGTGCTAGTGGAAGCTTGGTTGATACTAAAATTGGGACTGAAGGGACAACTGCCGTAATTACTCATCTGCGGCCCAACGATATCCAGCAACACAGTCGAGTCGGAAGGGTTCAACAACCGAACTTGCAAAAAGTCATATGAGCTTAAGTTGCCATTAGCACCGGAATCCCAGCCCTGCGGTTTGAAATTGATACCGATGGAACCGGGGTTACTGGTTGGTATCACAAAATCGCGCGTCAACACGGCATTGGTTCCCCCAGCCGCATTTGAGTCGGTATTGGTTCTAAATCCCATTAAAAAAGCAAACATACCCGTATTGGGCGAACCATTCGTAGCCACCGAACCAGGACTACCGCCGGACTCCGTGACATTGACCGTTTCGGACGGTCGCACCTGCAAATCCATAGTGCCATCACTGCGGGTTGCGGAACGCCAGCCACGGGGGATAACGGTGCCTGCGGTATCTGCTTCGAAATTTCCGTTGATCGGAGTCTGCGGGTTAGCGGCTTTGGGTCCGTTAGAGACCACATCAAAATACAGGTAATAAGTGGTCGCACCATTATCTTGCAGTATGAATCGTACTTCGCCGCGACCGTTGCCGGTTAAATCGGAACTACCGTTGTGAATGGCGTCGGTAAATTCCTGCACTGTGGATAAAGTAGTATCGTTACTGCGGACCACCCTGGGTGAATTGCTATCGAATGTGCCGACCGCACCCACGCTGCTCAGGAGTGCAGTAAAGTTGACATTGAGTTTAATGGTGCTGTTCGCTGCTGCGCCGGTTGGTATATTGATCGGCACCCGGTAACGCCATTGATCGTTAAACCAAGCCTGAGCTTGACTGCAAAAGACTATTGATAGAAGGCACGCCAGCCTGATAAAAACGATTTTGAACACGTTAAATTAAAAACGTTACAGGGCAGCTTAAACAATATTATGTTTACAAGACGGACAGATATGTTGACCTGAAATGGTCAGTGTCCAGCCTTGATCAATAGCGACTTTCAAATCGCCTTCAAACCAAGCCCGACCATCGCTGATGCGTCGACCGGTGCGTTCGTCTTTGCGCGGCGCTCGGCGAAATTCAATGGAGCGCACCGCCTGCGGATTACAAATATCGCAAAATATGAATTGTCGAATGGTCATAACGTCGATTTAAAGAAACTTTTTCGTAAATAACTGTGTTGTGTGATGTGATTTTTACTCGGACATTCACACACCAGGAAGTATAGTCTAAACTGTCTGGGAAAGACTGCCGCAGCGCTGTTAGAGTGTTTATAAATCATACAAGGTGAAACTATGAAGTTAGGAAAACAACAAGGCTTTACATTGATCGAATTGGTCATGGTGATTGTGATTTTGGGTATTTTGGCTGCTGTGGCATTACCAAAATTTGCTGATTTAAGTGGCGATGCCAGAAAAGCCACTCTGCAAGGCGCCCAGGGTTCCGTTAAATCAGCGGCGGCGATTGTACATGCTAAGGCTTTGGCAGAAGGAAAAACGGGTGATACAGGCACTATTTCCTTAGAAGGTATCGAAATTGGGCTAGCATTTGGTTATCCAAATGCGGCCTCAATTGCAGCTGCTGCGGGTATTTCATCATCTGATTACCACATACCAAAAGCCGAAAAAGAAATAAAAATTAGTGCCACTAAAGATGCTGGCGCCAGTGCAGTAGAAGGATGTAATTTTACCTATACACAACCTACCGAAATTAATACCGCACCGAGCATTTCCGAAGTCACTTTTAAAGGCTGTTAAACCGGACTTTTAGCTTATATCTGGGTAGAACAAGGCAACTTGCCTACCCAGCCCTACTTTAAAACTGAGCTCTTAGCCAGCAATCTGTTTTAACACCGTGTTTAATTCTGCGTCGCAATACAGTGAGTCCGGCTTTACACTGATCGAATTGGTGATGGTGATTGTCATTCTTGGCATTACAGCAACAACTGCCCTACCTAAGTTTTTCGACATTGAAACGTATCAACAACGTGGCTTCTTCGACGACACCCTGAGTGCTATCCGTTACGCCCAAAAACTGGCAGTCGCCACCAATTGTAATGTGCAATTCCGCATTGCCGGCAACCAGTTTGAACTGACACGACCCGGCAGCAGTGATCGCAGCCAGTGCAGTTCAACCGCAGCCGCAGATTTCACCCAGACTGTTTCCCGGCCTGGATCCGGGGAGTCCCGGTATCAAGGCAGCCAAGCCGGCGCCAGCATCAGTGATACCACTCTGTATTTCAATGCCCAGGGTACCGCTTCCTCAGATACCACCATCGCGCTGGCTAATCGACAAATCAGCGTCGTCAGAAACACCGGCTTTGTGTATGACAGCACGCCTTAAACCGCAATACGGTGTCACCCTGGTTGAACTGATTTTGTCGATGGTGATCATCAGCATCGCTTTGGTTGGGATTTTTTCAGTCGTGAATCTGACGGCCAGCCATAGCGCCGATCCATTGGTGCAACAACAGGCAGTTGCCATTGCCGAATCGTATCTGGAAGAGATTTTGCTGCAAAATTATCGCGGTGGCACCAGTAGCAGCCGCGCTGATTTTGATGATGTCGATGACTATAACCATCTCTCCGACAGCGGCGCGCATGATCAACTGGGTAATCCCATTACCGGCCTGTCTCAGTACACGGTATCGGTTACAGTTGCCGCACCGACTGCCCTGGCAGGCGGCGTGAATGCCAAACAAATCACTGTCAGCGTATCAGGTCCGGGTGTGAATGATTTACGGCTGGCGGGTTACAAGGCGGACTATTAATGCATCATGCGCAACAGGGTTTTACCCTGATCGAGCTGATTACCGTCATCGTCATTATCGGCATAATGGCCACAATGACCACTGACATCATTACCCTACCCATCAACAGCTATTTGGATCTGCAGCGCCGCAGCACACTGGTGGACAATGCCGAAACCGCACTGCGCTTGATGCAACGCGATATTCGTAGCGCCCTGCCCAATAGCATTCGAGTCACCGGCGGCGGCACAACTCTGGAGCTTCTGCACACCCTTGATGGCGGTCGGTATCGGGCCAAACCGGCCAACGACGGTAGTGGCAATATCCTGGACTTTACCACCACAGACAGCAGTTTCGATGTAATCGGCAATCTGCATAGCGTGCCACAAGGCGAGTTGGTGATCTACAATCTGGGTCAGTTGTCTGCCGATGCGTATAACGGCGGCAACCGTGCGACCATCAGCAACAGTTCAACTCAAACCTTAATCAATCTGTCAGTCGGAAAGAAGTTTCCGTTACCCTCGCCGCAGCAGCGTTTTTTTATTGTCGACATGCCGATTACCTATCGCTGTAACCTGAAGACAGGTGAATTATTGCGTTACAGCGATTACAGCATCAGCCCCACGCAAGCCGATCCGCCGTCCGGCGTGACAGGGCAATTACAAGTCAACCAACTGAGCGCCTGTTCGTTTGCCTATACCGCTGCCACAGCCACCCGTTCGGGACTGGTCACCTTACAACTGAGTTTGACCGACACTGCCGGGGAAACCAACCGCTTACTACACCAAGTCCATGTGGATAACGCCCCATGATTAAACAGCAAGGTTTCTCGCTGGTCATGGCTATTTTTATCCTGGTCGTGGTGGGTTTATTGGGTGGTTATATGTTGCGTTTGGGCGGGGTGCAACTGAGTACCTTCAACCAGACTTTGCAAGGCGC
The DNA here is from genome assembly GCA_002928965.1 of Methylomonas sp. Taxonomy (GTDB): domain Bacteria; phylum Pseudomonadota; class Gammaproteobacteria; order Methylococcales; family Methylomonadaceae; genus Methylomonas. The sequence goes on along the minus strand of PERU01000001.1, from coordinate 45,393 downwards.
AAAAGCGTATCAAGCAGCTCGCGCCGGGATTGAATGGGGCATAGCACGAATCAGTAACGGTGGAAGCTGTGCCGATATTTCGGCGCAAACTGCCATGAGTTTTACGGGCTTGCAAGGCTTCAGCGTCCGCATGATTTGCAGCAGCCAGACTTTTTCGGAAGCCGACCGAAACCTGACGGTATTTCGCCTCAGCGCCCTAAGCCAATTCGGCGACTATACCAACAGCGAATACACGGCACGGCAACTTGAAGTCACTATGGTCAGATAAACTGTTTCCAATGATTTAACCTTAGGGATACTGCATTTTCAAAATACCTTTTTTGACACTCGCTCTTTTGTATAACCCCTCCCTAGCCCTCCCCTTGCCAGGGGAGGGGATCAGCAAAGGCCTCCTCCCCCTGCCAAGGGGGAGGCCGGGAGGGGGTGCGGTTTTGATGGTATTTTTTATGCTTGCGGCATCCCTTACGATCATGAAAACTCGAAATCACCCCGGCTTATGAAAGTTGAGGAGCGATGCCAGTCGCGCTTACATGACCTTAGGTTCTCGACTGGCATCGCTCCTACGATGACTTTCCGACAAGTTCGTCAGATTTAGGTACGAATTCATTCGCACTGTGCGGATAAATCCGCACAGTGCGAATGAATTAGTTTGTTTGTATTCCTAAGGACATGGGTGACAATAATTTCCCTGTTTCGGCTGATAAGGACTTTCCCGTTCGTCCTGAGCCTGCCGAAGAATGGACGCGAAAATACAGGCTCTCGCCGCACCAAACCGTTCATGCTTCGACTTTGCTCACGAACAGTTTGGCGGGAACCGTTGTTCGGGACAATATTTTTGACGAAGTCCTAAGCAAACAAACTCAACAAACCATTACTGGCAATCGCCCTGCCCGCTTCGATTTCATCGACTATATTCTGCGCTTCATTCACTACACCGGTTTCAGATGCATCAGCGCCATTCGCATGTTGACGACCTTGATTGCTGGCCATCTGGAAGAAATCCCGCGCGGATTGTCTTTGTTCAGATTGTTGTTGTGAAACATTCACGTCCGTCAAGTTCAATTGCTGCCCCTGCAGCATTTCCTTCAATTTGGGAATGGCGGCTTCAATGGCTTCTTTAACAGCCTGATGTTGGGTGGTAAAAGCCACTGTAGCCTGATCCTGGCTCACATCGATTTTGATCAATACCGGACCAAGATGCTCGGGATTTAAACGTAACTCCACCGATGGAGTCGACTGTTTATTCATCCAGATCAGTTTTTCACCCAGTTCCTGATGCCAACCCGGATCGCTAAGATGTTTCTGCATGCTGGCCTGATTGGCCGGCACTGTGCTGGAGGCAGCGTCATTTCTAACTGCAGCACTCATTCTGGCAATGTCCCCGGCAATGCCAGCCGAAGTTTTAACCTCGCTACCATCGGTTAGCTTGTTTAACTCTGGCAAAGCCGTTTCAGATTTTAAATCCAGTGCGGGTTTATTTTGTTGCGGTTTGCCGCTGGCTTGCTCACTCCCCAGCATGGCGCTGATACTGCGATCAAATTCCACACCCAGTTCATCCGGCTTTGCCGCTTCCACGACTGCAGCGTTTTGAGCTTTGGTATCTTTTATCGGCAAAGGTTCAGACACGTCACCATCACCTAAAAGACCGGATAACTCCAGACTGTCTTCCGCTTGCTCAGCCAGCGCGTTTATATCTGTCGGCACCGCGATTGGCATTGCCATCGCATTATTGGCGAGTGCAGTTTCATCGACGTCAGCAACTTCAAACGTTTGTGGTGCGTCATCGATCCCGGCAGGAATTGATGACTGAGACAAAGCATGACTATCCAACTGCTGCAGTTGTTGCATGACTTCCGCCAGCGTTTGCAGCGTCTCATCCAGATCGATGTCTTGACTGGCTTTGGCTGCCGTCGGCAAATTTTTTCCGAAAAAAGCGGCAAAGTTTTGCATGCCACCTTCGACGGAAGCACTATCCATAAACGACTGCAAAGCGGCCAAATCCGGACTATCCGTACCCTGCAGCAAGCCCAACTGTTCCATCAATGCTGACGCAAACCCAGCCTGGTCGGCGCTTCCGCCCAACAAGCCTTGCTGAATATTGCCGACACCTTCCGGAGCGGACAACAGGGATAACATACTTGCACCTTGAACATTCATGACAATTCTCCAACACTTTTTATTCTATCAAGCACTATTTGCGCCATCTTTTCGTGATGATCTTGACGCACGGGCATCCTGCTCAACTTGCTCGCGTTTGCTTTCCAGTTTTAACTCATCTGCCAGCGCCAGTTCACTGAGTTTTTGCAGACTTTTGGTACGCTGATGACATTCTTCCCAGTTACTCTGGGCGCGCTGATATTCACGCTCCTGGATCAATACCGCTTGATGCTGGCCTTCTATGGCCTTGTCCAGCTTATCGGCAAATGCCCGAAATTCCAGCAGTTGGCTAACATTCATTCCTATCTGTTGCCGCTCGGCCAGCTTTTGTAAATACTCTGCTCGATAGATTTCCAAATTGGACAACTGCTTTTGCTGTTCCTGTAATTGCTGTTGGCAACGGCCCATGATTTGCAGGGCTTCTTTTTCCTGGCGATCATGCAAGTCGATGATGGTTTGTAAGCGCTGAGATCGTTTCATTAACCAGCCAACACTTGCTGCAATTCCTGCATGCTGCGACTCATATCCACCGCCTCATCCATACTCTGCTGCAGAAATTCCAAAATCACCGGATTTTTGGCAATGGCTTTATCGATACGCGGATCGGAGCCGCTACGATAAGCACCCACACTGATCAGATCCCTGTTTTGTTGGTAGGTTGAATACAAGCGGCGTAACTCCCGGGCCAATTGCAAATGTTCGTTTTCTACAATATCGGGCATGACCCGACTGATGGACGCTTCTATATCAATAGCCGGATAATGGCCGGATTCCGCCAGACTTCTGGATAACACCACGTGCCCGTCCAACACACCGCGCGCCGCATCGGAAATCGGATCATTGGTGTCATCCCCTTCCGCCAGCACCGTATAAAACGCAGTAATGGACCCGCCGTCCACATCGCCATTACCGGCCCGCTCCACCAAAGCCGGCAATTTGGCGAACACCGAGGGCGGATAGCCTTTGGTAGCCGGTGGCTCATCAATTGCCAAAGCGATTTCACGGTAAGCTTGTGCGTAGCGGGTCAGGGAATCCATCAACAACAATACATCCAACCCCTGATCCCGAAAATACTCGGCAATACAGGTAGCACGCAACGCCCCATGCACCCGCATCAGCGGTGAATCGTCAGCCGGTGAGGCGACCACAACCGCCCGCTTCAGACCTTCTTCACCAAGAATCTTCAAAACAAATTCGTTGACCTCTCGCCCCCGTTCGCCAATCAAACCCACTACCACCACATCGGCCGTGGTGAACTTGGTCATCATCCCCAGCAACACGCTCTTGCCGACCCCGGTACCGGCAAATAAACCCATTCGCTGACCACGTCCGACACTCAACACTGAATTGATGGCTCTGACACCCACGTCCAAAGCTTCGCGGATAGGTTTGCGGGACAAAGGATTGATAGTGGTGCCCGCCAAAGACATTTTGGCGTCGGTCAACAACGGGCCTTTGCTATCCAAGGGGTTACCGGCGCCATCGATGACGCGTCCCAGCAAACCAAAACCGACATTGGCCAGACTGTTTTTGCCCATGGGAATCACTCGACAGCCGGGGTCCAGACCTTGCGTATCCCCAGTTGGCATTAAAAACAAGCGGCCATGGGAAAAGCCCACCACTTCAGCGCCGATAGTCTTGCCGCTTTTGGTAACAACCTGACACAAAGACCCAATCGCTGCCCGGCACCCCTCGGCTTCCAGGGTCAAGCCCACCATGCGGGATAAAGTACCTTCCACCACCAGTTCCGGCGGCTCATTCAGCAATCTTTGCCGATACGGCTTGAGCCGCTCCAGCCATTCCGGGCCGCGATTGGCGCTGGGAATCATCGCGTCATGTCCTGCTGTCTATCGCCGCCCAGTACCGAAGCAATGACTGCTGCCATGCGTTTTTCCAGTGACGCATCGACGGCCGATACTTCGGTTTCAACGGTACAGCCGCCACGGGTAATTAATGGATTATCCTGCAAACGCCAAGGCGGGGGATTTTCATCCAGTTTGAGTATCGAGCGGACTAACTCCGCATCTTCAGGGTGTAAATTCAAGGTGATTTTTTGTGTCGCCAGCGGCAACACATTCACGGCTTCACGAATCACCGCGATAATTTGTCCGGGGTCGAGTTTGATTTCCCGGCGAATCAGTTGACTGGCAATGGCAATCACCAATTTCACCAGCTCATTTTCAACTTCTGCATCGAGATTCCTGAAAGGCTCGGCCAAAGTTTCCAGCAATTGATTGAGTTCGGATACCTGCTTTTGCAATAAATGCTGGCTTTCTTCGTAGCCTTTTTGGTGACCTGTATCAAAGCCTTTCTGATGACCTTGTTCATAACCCTGTTTCAGGCCTTGTTCATAACCTTGTTGCCGACCCTGTTCAAAGGCTTCATCGTAAGCCTGTTTTTGCATGGCCTCGATTTCATCGACAGTCAGGATTTGCGTGGCTTGGTTCAGTTCAATCGGCTCCGAGCGGGGCGTGCCAAAATTTTCCAGATCTTTCCAGGATTCCAAGGCCTCCAATTCAGATGCAGAAAACTTACCGCCCTTAGACGAACTCATCGCCACCGCCACCACCCAGCGCTAATTCGCCCGCATCGGACAAGCGTTTGGCAATTGAAAGAATGTCTTTTTGGGCGGCTTCAACTTCGCTGAGACGGGCTGGCGGAGCGGCTTCCAAATCATCACGTAGCATTTCGGCGGCTCGGCGAGACATATTGGCAAATACTTTGTCACGCAAAGCGCCTTCAACGCCTCGCAAAGCCAATAATAACTGATCGGTAGAGACTTCCCGTAACAGGGTTTGGATACCTCTGTCGTCGACATTGATCAAATCGCCAAATACAAACATTTTGTCTTGAATCCGCTGCGCTAGGTCGGAATTAGTCTCGTTGATATCCTGCATCATAGGCTCGCTGATGGCGCTTTCGATGAAGTTGAGTATGTTGGCTGCCGCATCCACACCGCCGATTTGCGAAGACTTGACGCCATCGCTGCCGGTGAGTTGTTTCTCCATGATGTCGTCCAGTTCACGCAATGCAGCCGGCTGCACACCTTCCAGGGTGGCGATACGCATCAAAATATCCGAGCGCATGTTTTGCGGCAACAGCGTCAACACATCGGCAGCTTGATCCGCATCCAGCAAGGTCAAAATAATCGAGATGATCTGTGGATGCTCTAGACGAATCAAGTCCGCAATCGAGCGAGTATCCATCCACTTCAACTGCTCGATACCTTTGCTGTTGGCACCCAACAGAATCCGGTCGATGATGCTGCCGGCCTTGTCCGCGCCCAAGGCGTTGGTCAGCATGTTGCGGATGTATTCGTCCGAATCCAGACCCAGGCCGGTTTCGTTTTTGATTTCGATGATGAATTCTTCCAGAACCTGATCCACCATCACCGAGGTAATGGTACCCAGCTGGGCCATAGTGGCGCCGATCAACTGCACTTCTTTCGGTCCCATGTGTTTCAACACTTTGGCGGCTCTATCCTGGCCTACAGCCAGCAACAGCAACGAGGCACGCTGCGCATGCGAAAAATCTTTATCGGTCTCAGCCATCTTCTTTCAACCAGGTTTTAATGACTTGTGCCACTAATTTAGGATCTTCGTCTATCAGTTTTTGTACATATTCCAGACGTTTTTCATAGCTTTGCGGTGCTTCCAGTAACAAGAGGTCTTCGGCACCGCCAGTAATACCTAACACTTCGCCGGTTTCTTCATCGATTTTAACGGCAACCGGCTTGCCGTTTTCATCGAAACGCACCACGCCACCGATTTCCTCGGCAGTAATTCGGGCTTCTTCCAGCAATCGCAGTTGCTCTTCTTTTTCATCCTTACCAATCAGGGTGGCGAACACCGGACGCAAGACTTTGAAAATCAACAGGATCAAAACCGCCGCTGCAATCAACAGTTTCAGGATATCCATGAACCAGGTTTTCTCCCAGAAAGGTTCAGAGAGATCTTCCAGCGCTTCTGCCGCTTTAAAGGTTACATTGGTTACGGTAACCTGATCGCCTCGGGCACTGTCATAACCCACTGCCTGTTTAACAAGGTCGCGTAACTGGTTTAGATCTTCTTGGGAGTAGGCTTGCTGAATGGCATTGCCATCGACCAAAACCCGTTTGTCATCGACTACCACAGCCACCGACAGGCGTCTTAAAGCACCAGTGGCTAAACGGGTATGGGTAATGGTTTTGTCCAATTCATAGTTGCGAGTAGCGGTTTTACTACTGGAACCAGACTCGGCATTGGCGGTTTTTTCCTGACCGCTGGCCACTTCCGGTGCAACGCCGGTGGGTGGCGGCTGATTGGACAAAGCGCCGGGCACACCTTGGACTTTATTGGTCGAGTTAAGATCTTCCTGAGTTTGCTCACTGCGCAAAGCCGGCAAATCCGGATTGAACATTTCTTGAGTTTTTTCGGTGACGGTGAAATCGACATCGGCCGAGATTTGGGCCCGCATGCCGTCGTTACCGACTAACGGCGTCAAAATATTTTCGATACGTCCGCGGAGATGCTCTTCGATATTCTTTTTATATTCAAATTGCTTGGACGTCAGCGAGATGTCTTCCGGTGTGTCCTTGCTGTTTAACAATCGGCCTTTATGATCGACCACTGTCACCTGCCCGGCTTCCATTAATGGCACGCTGGAGGCCACCAGATGCACGATGGATTCAACTTGTTCTTTTTCCAGCGAACGGCCTTGATAGAGTTCAACCACCACAGAGGCACTGGGTTTTTTGCGTTCACGCACAAAAACCGACTGCACCGGCAAGGCCAGCAGCACTTTAGCGGATTTGATGTTTTGAATGGTTTGAATGGTTAAGGCAATTTCGCCTTCCAGGGCACGCTGAAAGCGCATCAACTCAATGTTTTTGCTGGTACCAAAACCACTGTCCTTGTCCAGCAGCTCATACCCCAGACTGGTACTTCTTGGCAAACCTTGTGCCGCTAGTTTCAGCTTAAGGTCTCGAACCTTGCCGGCTGGCACCATAATCGCACCGGTGCTGGGTTCGACCTTGTATTCCGCTTCCAGTTTGTCCAGGGCAGCGATAATTTCCGCTGCGTCTTTTTCGGCCACACCGGACATCAATAAGTCATAGCTGGGTGCTTGCGCCCACAACACCACAGCCAGACCGATCGCCACACTCACCGCCAGCGCCAGCATCATGCCGATCTGCCGACCGGGCGACAACTTCATCAAGCCTCTCATGGCGGGATGGGTATTGTCGTCTTGCGGTTGTTGGGGTTGGGCTTCGACGGGAAAGTTATTGTTTGCTTCGCTCATGGCTTAAAGTATAGCGCTCTACATGGGCATACTCATAACATCCTTGTAGGCATCCACCAATTTATTACGCACTTGCAACATGGCCTGAAATGAGACGCTGGCTTTTTGTGATGCAATCATCACTTCCGCCAGACTGACATCAGACTGACCGGTTTCAAAGGCCGTTGCTAATTTACTGGATTGTTTTTGGGTTTGATTGACCGCATCGATGGACTGTTTCAACATCGCTGCGAAATCGCCAGAGTCATTGCTAACAGGCGGCTTGTTGCCGGCCTCGATAGACATAGTGCGCATCTGGGCCAGCACTTGATTGACATTGATATCTGACATATTCGTGACTCTTGCTAAGTTTTTGACGTTTTTAAATAATCAGCATTTTTTGAGCCAATTCTAACAAGGCAGTAATACCCCCGATTCTTTCATACGGGCAATTTTATACCGCAGAGTCCTGGGGCTGATGCCAAGCTTTTCTGCAGTGGCTTTACGGTTACCGCGTGCTTCATTCAGAATCTGCAAAATGATTTTTTCTTCTGCAGAGCGCACACCATCACCCAGACTATGCAGTTCCAGGTTTGTGTCATCGTCGTCGAAGCTAAAGGTTTCTGTTGATACAACAATGGGTTGCGATGGAATTGATCCGCAATCCAGTGAATTGATCTCATCGTCTTCAAACAACAAATCCTCTGCCATGATGGTTGAACCGCTTTGCATGATCAGGGCACGCTGCATGACGTTCTCCAGTTCCCGGACATTACCCGGCCACTGATAGGCTTGCAATTTCATTACGGCAGCGGCTTCGAAACGGTAATTGGCTTTGCCATGCGGACTGTGTTTGCTCAGTAACTCCTGCGCCAGCGGCAAAATATCGCCGGTTCGTTCGCGCAAGGCGGGAATCCGAATCGGGAAAACGCTTAACCTGAAGTACAAATCCTCCCGAAACCGGCCTTGCTGGACATAGTCTTTTAATTTACGATTGGTGGTCGCCAAAATTCTGACGTTTAATTCGATCTTGCGCTGACTGCCTATGCGCTCAACTTCCTTTTCCTGCAGTACCCGTAACAATTTGGCCTGCAAACTCAAATCCATTTCGGAAATTTCATCGAGTAATAAAGTCCCCCCCTGGGCTTGTTCGAACTTGCCGGGCATCGATTGGGTCGCGCCGGTAAATGCACCTTTTTCGTAGCCAAACAGCATGGCTTCCAGCATATTTTCCGGAATGGCCGCGCAATTGATGGCTTCAAAAGGACCGGCATGATAATGGGAATTTCTATGAATATAGCGCGCCAACACTTCTTTACCGGTGCCGCTTTCACCTTCCAGTAGCATGGTGACATGGGTTTTGGCGACTTTATTGACCAACCCGTACAGCTTTTTCATATGCTCATCAGCCACCACCCGCTCTTGTTCAGGTTGAGGTTGGCTGACAATCAGATTGGCTACTTTAGCGACCAGAGTTTTGGCTTCAAACGGTTTGATCAGATAATCGGATGCGCCGTTTTGTATCGCTTCAACCGCATGCGGAATAGTGCCGTAGGCCGTCATTAGCAATACCGGCAAATCGTCAAACTTTTGCCTTACGTTCTGCAAAAGCTGCAGGCCATCCATCACCGGCATTTGCACATCACTGACTACCAGACCTACCGTATATTTTTGCAATTGACTGAGGGCTTCGATACCGTTTTTAGCCGAAATCACCCGATAGCCTTCAATATCCAGCGTATCGCAAAGCGCTTCGCGGAGCGCCTCATCATCTTCTACGATCAATACATCATACGGTTTCATATCTATTCTCCTGATCAGCTATCCTCATTGATCTTAACGATGACAAACCCAACTGCGATGCCAAAATAGGTAAATTCAACACAAAGACGCAACCCTGATCCAACGCTGAATGACAACGCACCGAGCCTTTATGCGCTTTGACGACACTTTCCACAACCGCCAGACCCAAGCCTGTACCATGGGTTTTGGTGGTGTAAAACGGTTCAAATAATTGTTGCTGCTGCTCTGCATCCATGCCTGCACCATTATCCTGAAGGGTAATTTCAATGCCTTGTTCCTGTTGCACGGCGACGATACTGATGATGTCTGCACCAGCCTCCATGGCATTGTTCAGCAAATTGATCAACGCTCCTTGCAGCGCATCCTGATTGCCCTGCATGCAATCATGCTCAACCCGGCAATCCAGCAAAAAGACCCCGTCAAAAGCATCCATGCGTTCAGTGATACGCTCAAACATTTGTCGTAATGAGAAACCCTGCATGGCTAATCGTCCCTGCTTGGCAAAAACCAGCATGTCATTAACCTGACGCTCCAGATACTGCAGTCGCTCCAGGATTTTTTCGGAGAATTGTTGGCGTTTGCTATCCATAATTTTGGGTTGCGCCATTTGCGATGCATACAAAATGGCGGTTGCCAGTGGCGTGCGCACTTGATGCGCCAGACTAGCCACCATCTCACCCATCGCGGAAAGCTGTTTTTGCTGGGCTAATTTGTCTTGTAATTGGCGTAACTCACTGACATCGGACAGCAATATGATTTGCTCTGCGTCGTTGCTCAGGTAATTGCGCGTAACACTAACGATGCGACCATCTTTAAGCTGTCGTTCATGTGGCGAATCAGTAACTGCCAACAGGCTGCGGTTCATGATGGTTTGCCAATGCTGGCCAATCAGCGGCTCACCCAGAAAATCAATGGCTTGCTCGTTGCAATCAATCACCCGACTTTGCGCATTCAACAGAATAACCGCGCCAGGCAAGGCCGCGATAATTTGCTGTAAACGATTGGCCAGCTTTTCCTTTTCGCTCAAGGTCGCCAAACGCGCGTTGCGCGCCGCTGCTAGCTGATAGTTGAGTTGGGCAACTTGTTCCTGCAAACTTTGATAAGACTGCGCCAGATTTTCCGAAAGTTCATTGAACATTCGAAATGCATCAGTGAGCCGTTCGGTTTTTTGTTGGAGTAGAGGTGTGGTGTTCATGGCTATGCAAGCTATTGACTGTATACAGCAAACAGCAAAAAACAAGCCAATTTTCTTAATCGATATAAATCAATACTTTAACCAAATGTGTCGATATTTTGACGTATGCCTTATGACGTTTCGACCTTACGTAATTTTTCAACCAGCGTAGTGCGGCGCATATTTAGCAACTTGGCAGCATGTGCAACCACACCGTTACATTCATCAAGCGCCTGCCTGATCAGTTCGTTTTCCAAGTCTGTCAAATATTCTTTTAAATCTATGCCTTGTTCCGGTAGTTGAATGGTTGCCCCCTGACCTGCCGGCAGGAAAGGCTTTTCCAATACCAAAGGTGATGACTCTGAATTATCATTTACGGCTGTCTCAAGTTCAGTCCACTCCAGTTTTGCATCAGCGGGTACAGTGTAAGCCTGAAACTTTTCAGGCAGGTCAATTGCATCCACCAAACTGTCGGGATAAATAATGGCCAAACGCTCAATCAAATTGGACAGCTCTCGAACATTGCCCGGCCAGTGATGTTGCATCAATACGGCAATGGCATTGCGTGACAATTTCACCGACCCTCGATTGGCCGCCTGCAGGCGCCGGATCAAGTCGCTGACCAAATGAGGTATATCTTCAGCGCGCTCGCGCAGTGCAGGTACGTCAATCGGAAATACGTTCAAGCGATAGAACAAATCCTCGCGGAAACGCTTTTCGTTGATTTCCTGTTCTAACTGCCGATGAGTTGCAGCCAGAATCCGCACATCGCATTGAATGGTTTTATTACTGCCTACCCGTTCAAATGTCCGCTCCTGCAAAACCCGCAAGAGTTTGACCTGCATCGGCATCGGCATGTCACCAATTTCGTCGAGAAATAAAGTACCGCCCTCGGCCATCTCAAACCGACCTTGCCGGGATGTCAATGCACCAGTGAATGCACCTTTTTCATGGCCGAACAACTCGCTTTCCAATAATTCGCCTGGAATAGCCCCACAATTAACCGGCACAAAGGGCTTGTCTCGGCGCAAGGATGCACGGTGAATGGCCTGAGCAACCACTTCCTTTCCGGTGCCCGACTCACCTAAGATTAAAACCGTGGCATCCGATTTGGCCACTTGATCTATCAAATCACGGGTTTTTTGAATGGCGCTGCTTTGTCCAGCCAAACCTTTATGGGATTGAGTTTTTTTAGTCGCAGCCTGCTGATGCACAATAGCCTGTAATTCTTCTGTCAGTATCGAATAAACAGTTGGCCATTCCAGCACCCGCGTCACCATGTGCTCAATCGAACTAGCTATAGGTTGAGCGTCCCTATCCACTAACAAGAAGACTGGTAAGTCCGTCGTTTTATCCGTAATGGTTCTGAGTAAAGACGCTTGTTTTTCAGTAGCGTAACCCACCATTACCAAGTCATAATCAAGGCTATTCTGCAAGACTTCGGAACACTCCAAGACTGTTACGGTGGTTAATTCATATTCCAAAAACGTCAACACGGTCTCAACTTGCTGGGTTCTGAGCGGATTGTCATCAATAAGCAAAATGTTTGGCGAACCCATGCGTGTTTACTCTAAATAAGACTGATTTAAATCGAGGAGAGACTATACCTTTTTCAAGTTAAGCATTGAATCCCGGTATTGTCAAAACACCACCTGTTTCAAATTGTTGAGCAACAAAGCTCATAAAACTTTCAAAATTTGATTGCTACCCAAACAACTTAAAAATCCCTTAATAGCTTGACAAAAATCCCCCAGCATAGAAACTAGCAACATGTTTGATAATCATGAGCCGCTGCGTTGAACGATATCCCTTTGAGTATACTGTTAGGTGTACTCGCATTATTGCTGCTGTTATCTGCGTTTTTTTCCGGTTCCGAAACCGCTTTAATGACCCTAAACCGTTATCGACTGCAACATCTGGTCAAACAGAAGCATCGTGGTGCCATTAAGGCCCAGCAACTCCTCAAAAGACCCGACCGTTTAATAGGCCTAATATTACTCGGCAAAAACTTTGCCAATATCCTGGCCTCATCCATTGCCACCCTGATTGCCATTCGCATTGGCGGCGATGAAGCCATCGCCCCGGCCACTGCCATATTGACGATTGTGGTTCTGATTTTTTCCGAAGTCACCCCCAAAACCCTGGCAGCCCTCAAACCGGAAATGCTGGCTTTTATTTCCGCCTGGATCTATGCCCCGTTACTCAAGGTGTTCTACCCATTGGTTTGGGTGGTCAATGTGATTTCCAATCTGTTGCTACGGATCGTCGGCGTCAACCCCAAAAAGGTCAAAAAAGATGCGTTGGATAAAAATGAATTAAAAAGCATTGTTTCGGATACCGATAATCTGCTGCCGGCACGGTATCAAAACATGTTGTTGAGCATATTGGATCTGGAATCGGCCAGTGTCGAAGACATCATGACCCATCGCAAGGAGATTGTGGGTATCGACCTGGAAGACTCCATTGAAGACATCATTGAACAGCTTCGCGATAGCCCTCATACCCGGCTGCCTGTATACAAAAAAAACATCGACCGGGTGATCGGTTTTATACACATCCGCAGTGTGTTATCACGTATTACCCACAGTGACTTTGATAAACAGGCCATTACAGACAGCCTGAGCAAGCCGTTCTTCATTCCTGCCAGCACCTCGATTCACAAGCAGATGCAAATTTTCAAAACCGAAAAATTGCGTATCGGTTTGGTGGTGGATGAATACGGCGATGTGCATGGGCTAGTAACTTTGGATGATTTATTACAGGAAATCGTCGGTGAACTGATCGCCGAAGAACCTGACATCAAAGTGCAAAAAGACGGCGGTTACTTGGTGGATGCCAGTGTAACCGTGCGAGAGCTCAACCGCATCACGCATTGGGAGCTACCCACCGAAGGCCCCAAAACCTTGAACGGCCTGATTATCGAATACATGGAAACCATTCCGGAACCCGGCACCAGCATCAAACTGCATGGGCATATCGTCGAAATCATTCAGCGCGATGAAAACACCGTCAAAATGGTGCGATTTCATCCGGAATATTCCTGAACAAACATGCAGTTCACCGGTTTAATTCAATTCAAACCGGTGAACCAGACGAACGTCACACACACCTTTCAACGAACAACTGAAAAACGCTTGCTATCGGTTTTACGAAAACTGCCACGCATCAACACCACCAAACCGCCTCCAAACAACCAAACGGCTGATGGTAAGGGCACAGGCGCATAAGCACGACTATAATCAAAGCCAGACTCACCGATCGCACTGAAAACAGCCAAAGATTGTCCGCGCAAATCGCGAACTTCAGAAATCCCCCCCCCAAGCCACCGTGTTCGATAAGTCAGTCAAACTGGTTCCAGCAGCTGAACCTGCTCCCACATTCCTGGTGTTGAATACGGCCGTGGCAGAACTCAGCAAGCCAAATGGAATCGCTTCACCTAACGCTAAAGTCACGCTAAAACCGGACTTACCAAAATCGATATTACCGCTTACCGAACGACCGCTAAAGGGTGACCAAGTTACGTTTTGGTAGCGCTGGATAGACGAATTACCCAGCGTTGTAGTAAAACTCCAATTGGCCTGTCCTCCTGCACTACCCGCTCCCGTCGTGAACCCATTAACCTCTGCCGCCCCCGAGACCAGAATATTGAAATCAACAACCACCAGTGTCCCATCTCTTAGCCCAGGCGACCTTAAAGTTAACAGGTCACTGTAGCTAGCCGTAGCATTGGCCCCAGCGCCTGATCCAATGGTATGCTGTGCATCGGAAGCTGATTGTGCCATGGCCTTAGCCAACACATGCACAGCACCAATACTGGCAAATGCTGAACTTTCGGCAGTACTTTCGGCTCCACTTATTGAAGGCAGCCCACTCATCCGATCAACCGCCTGCGAACCACCGGGATTATTGCTGTTGTACTGGGTGTGATCTGCTCCACCACTGCCCCATGTAGCACCGGCATCAGCGCTGGTATTCGTTGAAAATACTGCCGCGTGCGCGATGGTCATTTGAGATGCCGACAAAATCAAGCCAAATCCTATTTGTAAAATGAATTGTCTGTTGTTGATAGCTTTATCGGTATACATTTTTTTGATAGCACTTTTCACACGTTTAACACGTTCAGAAGCAGCTACATTGTCGACACATACAGACCAAAAAAAATGTTGCATAAAACCTCCTAAGCTATTGATCTAAAAAGACTCGCCAATACCAGCAAACCACTGCCAAACAACCAAAACGCCGCCGGCACAGGCACTGGTGCCGACAAGGTGAACGAGCCGCCGTCCTGGCCGGTACTGTCCGCGCTGTGCTGATACGCCGTCACCGCCGGATTGGTGACAACATCAATGATCAACGAATCGTAACTACCAACCAACAATACCGAACCATATGCGGAACGAATGTCGGAGGTAAACGGTTGATCTTCGGGGGATTGCCCGATGATGGTATCCGGGTTGTAGTCGAACAGAGTTTTGCCGTTGACACCCAGCCCTTCGCTGCCGTCACCGTTGCCGCTCAACAAGCCGATGCTGCTTAAGCCGTTGGTAGCGGAAAAATTGAAGATGGAACCATCCAGATTGGCGATATGAAATACCAGATTGCTCATGGTTTGGGCAAAATTGATGGTCAGCCTGGAACTCGCATAACCGGTATCGAGATCGTTACCGTAACCAACCCGATCCGCCAAGTGTTGGCTGGGAGAAAACACCGCGCTGCTACTGAATTGTGGCGAGCTGCCATCTATCGTCGAACCATAAACAACCGGGTCAACGCCAAAAATCACGGTATGACTGCCTGGACCGCTCAGTTGCCCGGCAACCGCCACCCCATTCAGCGTACCGGTAAAGGCACCGTTATTGGCATTTCCCGGCGTGACTTGTGCAACATCCAGAAATACGTTGGACGCCTGTGCTGAAGCCTGTGCCAGCATCGCGGATACTACAAAGAATCTAATTTTCTGTTTCATGACGCTTCTTCCTCTCTCGTTATGAATAGTATTTTTTGTGGGCTTCATCGCAAAAGCCGTCCAAATTGTATCCCCATAAAGATACCAAAACAATACCTATAATTACTGTGCAAAAATTGGCATTTGCTTTTAGGCTATTCGGTATTTCAACATCGAAGGAGAGTGTCCGTGACAACCCTGGTTTTAGGCAGCTATGTCAATGCTCATTGTTTACAAGTGCTGTCATTGCCGGGTATCGGCCAATCCGTGCTCGCCAACCGATATTGGTCTGAGCATGGCGGTAAGGGTTTGAATGTGGGTGTGGGCTTGAAACGTCTGGATGCGGATACGGTGATACTGCTGCCGGTGGGTGATGACAAGGCCGGACAGGACATTACCGACGAGCTGCAGCGGATGAATATTGATACCCGCTGGGTGATTCGCTGCAGCTCTCAGTCTGGTTATGGTATGGGTTTGGTTGATTCACAAGGCCATAATCTAATTGCGGTGTTTCCTGGTGCCAATGCGCAACTGAACACGCCAAGCGTGCTCGATGCCCTCCAGCAATGTCGCCCTTGCAATCTCTATGCTCAGCTGGAGATTCCGCTCGAGACGGTCATCGCTGCCTTTTCCGCTGCACGCCAGCAAAGCCTGTGCACAATACTGAATCCCTCGCCTTGGCAACCGCTCCCGGCAGAATTAATGGTGATGACGCAGGTGATGATAATCAACACCACTGAAGCTGCAGCTTTATTTAACTGCAATCGACAACAACTGCCACAGTCTCCGGCAGATTGGCTGCAAGCTCTGCCGAACTTGGCCGGAAACATCAACTGGCAAGGCGATTGGCTGATTGTGACATTAGGCGATCTGGGTTGCGTTGCACTGGGTCATGATGAACTGCTCTATCAAGCAGCTTGGACCATCGCGGCCATCGACACAACCGGCGCAGGTGATGCGTTTAATGCTGGGCTACTTTGGGCGCTGGAGCGGGAGACGCCGGAACAGGCTTTGCGCATTGCCAATGCCTGCGGTGCCTATATTGCCAAACACAACGGAGTATTGGCGCATTTACCGGACAGACAGACCCTGCAGGCATTTATGGCTAGCCAACCGCAACCCGAAGGACGGAAGATCAAGCGGGCATTTTGAGTTCGACCCGGTAGGTGTAGGCATCACCGCGAAACGTGCCTTCGACGTATTCAACCATCACACCGTTATCGGCATAGGTTTTTCGTTTTAGCAACAAGCAAGGACCGGGCTCTTCAAAACCAAACACCTCCATTTCTTCCTCATTGCATATCACGGCTTCGATGGTTTGTTCGGCGTTACGCAACGGCAACCCGCATTCTTGCTGCAAAAACTGATAAGCCGAACTGTTACCGTCCCAGTCCGCCAATTTGGCGGCGGGGGTCAAATCGTACCAGGCCACCTCGCGGGACATCGGATTACCGTCACCCAAACGCAAACGGACGATTTTTAAAAAACGATTGGATGCCGGGCGGTTGAAAATTGAGGCTATCGTGCGATCAACGACGATTCTATGTTCCAAAATACGCGCGGAAGGCACGATGCCCAGTTCGCGCATTTCTTCGGTAAATCCTTTCAATCGGCCCATTTCCGGCGCAATCCGTTTCGGTGGCGCTTTGACGGTGACACCGGCGCGACCATTGGTATCTATATGGTCTCTGGCCCTTAATTCCTCGTAGCAGCGCCGTACCGTGGTTCGACTTAAATCAAGGGCTTCGGCAAGTGCCCGTTCGGAGGGCAGACTATAGCCGTCGACAATTTCACCGGACTCTATCAGCTGCACAATCCGACGCAGCAATTGCTTATAGACTGGCTCGGAAATACCTCCATCAGGCCGAATCTTATCGATGAAAGCGACGCTATCATTCGCGGCAACGACTGGTGTTTTAAGATGTGATTTAACGTTCATGGCGTCCAGTTTAGACATCCGTCCCCCCATATGCAATCTATCAGCACCCCACCTTTAATACTTTACACGTTCAGACATGACGAATAACCCAGTAATACAGTAAACTATAGTTTTTGGAACACTCGCAGATCATGACAGTGGCTGACAACGTACATTTGCACGAAATTCATAAATTTGGTTCACAGGCTGAACGCTGGTGGGATCCTAATGGTGAATTTAAAACATTGCACGACGTGAATCCATTACGTGTGCATTTCATTCAACAATATGCCGAATTGCAAGGCAAGCGTGTGGTGGATATTGGTTGCGGCGGCGGCATCTTGACTGAAGGACTTGCCCAATGCGGTGCGGATGCGTTGGGAATTGATCTTAGTGAAGAGCTGATCGATATTGCTGATCTACACGGCCTGGAAACCGGTGTTGGCGCTAACTATCAAAAAATCAGCGCCGAATCCTTGGCAGAACAACAGCCCGCCGGTTTCGATCACGTGACCTGTATGGAAATGCTGGAACATGTGCCCGATCCTGCCTCCATCATTCGCGCCTGCGCTACGCTAGTGAAACCAGGTGGCATGGTGTTCTTTTCCACTTTAAATCGGGTGCCAAAAGCTTACTTGCTGGCCATTGTTGCTGCCGAGCACTTACTGAAAATGGTTCCCAAAGGCACACATGAATACAAAACCTTTATCAAACCGTCTGAGCTGAGCCAGTCGGCACGAAATGCAGGGCTGGAATTACAAGCCATGACCGGTATTGAATACAGCCCGTTCAGCAAGCGCTTCAGCTTGGGTAACGACATTGACGTCAATTACATTGCTGCATTCAAGCGACCTGAATAAGCCATGAATAGCTTTAAACTGGACTGCGTGTTATTTGACCTGGATGGCACACTGATTGACACGGCACCCGATCTGATTGCTTGCTTAAATCAAGCCTTAACAGCACATCAATTACCGGTAGTCGCTGATGCAGCCGTTAAACCCTGCATTTCTATGGGCGCGTTAGCTATGATCAAACAGGCCACCCGGACTTTAGCAGCGGTTGATCAAGAACAATTATTGAGCTACATGCTGGATTGCTACCAAAACAATATTGCCGAACATAGCCGGTTTTTTCAGGGTATTGTCGAAACGTTGGAAAGCATTGAATCGCTGGGTTTGAAATGGGGTGTGGTGACCAACAAACGGCAGCGCTTTACCCAACCATTGATGGACGCATTCAATCTGACGGGTCGGGCGGCCTGCATCATCAGTGGCGATACCACCGCCAACAGCAAACCGCACCCTGAACCCATGCTCGCGGCATGCAAGCTAGCCGATGTCAAACCAGAAAACTGCGTTTATATTGGTGACGCCAGTCATGATATCGCCGCCGGCAAAAGCGCCCACATGAAAACCCTCGCCGCCATTTATGGCTATATAAATGCTGGCGATCAACCTGAAAGCTGGGGAGCGGATGGTTTGATCGAGCACCCTTCTCAGTTACAAACATGGATACAGGCAAACCTATGTCATTAACCGATCAGGTTATTCTCATCACCGGTGCAGGCGGCGGCTTGGGCTCTACAGCTGCTTTGGCCCTGGCCAGACAAGGCGCGCAAGTCATCCTGCTTGATAAAAGCATCCCCAAGCTGGAAAAAGTCTACGATGCCATTGTGTCTGCTGGTGGCATTGAACCCATCATGTACCCCTTCGATTTGGCAGGCGCCTCGGAAGTCCACTACCAAGAGATGGCAGATGCCATCGAACAGCGATATGGCAGCTTGCATGGATTGCTGCATTCCGCTGTAGAATTCAGTGCCTATACGCCCATAGCCATTCACAAAACCCAGGACTGGGGGCATACCCTGAATGTCAACCTGAATGCTGCGTTTCTGCTGACACGGGTGCTTTTGCCGGTGATGCAAAAAAGCCAGCATGCCTCGATTGTGTTTACCTCAGACGCATTGGATCGTCAGGCGCGCGCCTACAGCGGCGCATTCGGCGTTTCTAAAATCGCTTTGGAAGGGTTTGCCAAAATACTGGCTGAGGAACTGGAAGCTGGCCAAAAAATTCGCGTGAATACCCTGCTGCCCGGCCCAGTGGACTCGCCGATGCGCAAAAAAGCCTACCCTGCTGAAGACAAAACAAAATTACCCGCTATGGAAAGCTTGAATAAGTTTTACTGTTATTTATTCGACACGGCCAGCATTGGTATGACTGGTCAAATTATTGACGCTCAGACTTTCACAATCTAAACACTATGGCAGAAAGAGAAGTTGTTACCCTAACCCGCGACGTTAATATTGTCACTATTCCCGATGGTCATCATGGCACTTTGAACAAAGGCCAGGATGTGACGATTCATCAGGCACTGGGCAGTAATTACACGGTCATCACCGATTACGGCCACATGGTTCGGATTGCCGGCATAGATGCCGATGCATTAGGCAAAGAAGCTCACGAATTGCATACTTTGATCTCAGAAACCGACACCAAAGCGGTGGAGCAGAATTGCTGGGAAGTGATGAAGACGGTTTACGACCCGGAAATCCCTGTCAACATCGTTGATTTGGGGCTTGTCTATAACTGCGATGTAACCAGTAATGGTGCAGGCGGCAATGATGTGCATATCAAAATGACCTTGACGGCTCCAGGCTGCGGCATGGGTCCGGTAATTCAAAGTGATGTGGAAAAATGCGTTCGCGGCTTGCCTGGGGTTAATACCGTCAACGTTGAAGTCGTGCTGGACCCGCCCTGGTCACGGGAAATGATGTCAGAAGTTGCGCAGGTACAATTGGGCTTGTTTTAAATCCAGGTGGCAATTTTTTGCCACCTGTTTTTTCACAATGCTACAACCAACTGAAAGTATTGAATAAAATTAAATTGGCACAGCTATAGCTTGTATCACGTTAAACCGTGAATTCAAGACCTGAGGAAGTGTCATGAAAGAAAAAGCAGCCGAACTCGCCGTTGTCAGTAATAAAAGTTTTCAAGCTTCGACAGCGGTCAATCTTCATCACTACGACATCAGTAGCGCTCTGCAAACCTCACTTGAGTTCAACGAGCTGATCAGCATTTTTTGCAATAAGATTCAGTCCACCATTCCGCATAACAGTGCCGAATACGTCAATGATGAATTTAATTTGACCTATGCTCGCGGCATCATTGGCCGTCACTCCTGCAGTTACGCCTTAAAGGTTGAAGATCAACAACTGGGCGAGTTAAAACTGACCCGCAGCCAACGCTTCACAAAAGACGAATTGCGTATGCTTGAAAGCCTGTTGTGCTGCCTGATCTACCCGCTCAGAAATGCCACTCTGCTTCATCAAGCCCTGCAAATGGCTTACAGTGATCCCTTAACCAAAACTTATAACCGGGCAGCCTTCAACGATACCCTGATGCGCGAAATGAAACGCGCAAATCGTTGCCAGCAAAACCTGTCACTCATCTTTGTCGACATAGACCACTTCAAATTCATCAATGATGTACATGGTCATGATTGCGGCGACTTAGCTCTGGCTTCGGTCGCCAATTGGATAAAAGACAGCCTGAGAGCCACGGATATTGTGTTTCGCTATGGCGGAGAAGAGTTTGTGATCGTGTTGACCGATACCGACCTGGACGGCGCCAGAACCATTGCTGAACGAGTACGTCATGGCATTGAGTCTCACACCTTGGCCTACGGCATGGATGTGTTGAATATTACTGCCAGTCTGGGCGTCAGTTGCTTGAATGAACAAGACGACATGGAAAAGTTCGTCAAGCGTGCGGACACTGCCATGTATCAAGCCAAACAGTCAGGCAGAAATAGAGTGTGCTAATTTTAAAAGGCTCAAAGTGTCGATTCTATATGCACGGCAGAGCGAAAAACATTTCGATCAGGTCATTGATTTTTCTTCATGGTTTTGGCGAGCTTCGTGGTTAAATGCCTTTGCATCTATTCAGCGCGAAGCACCACTTCCCCTCTCCCGCGGGAAAGTAGGGTGAGGGGCGTCAAAAATGACAAATAGCATAGCTCCTCACTCATCCCAGGATAATTCATCAATGCTGAATGGTTAAATGCATTTTTTTAGCTAAAACTCAGGAGATGACCCATGCCTTGTATTGCCTATAGAGACGGTTACAAATATCAGCTAAAGCAGGATTACACGTTGCCTAATTCCGGCATCTTACCAAGTGCTTCGATCGATACCCAGTTCATCAAGCTGGATGCCAGCGGTGAGTTATGGATTCGTGCAGGTTATGCCTGGGATGGGCCGTCCGGTCCAACCATTGATACCAAAAACTTTATGCGAGGTTCTTTGGTGCACGATGCGTTGTATCAATTAATGCGCGAAGGCCATCTGGATTTAACGACTCATCGCGATCCGGCTGATCGGTTATTGCAGACACTTTGCCTGGAAGACGGCATGACTCAGTTGCGGGCTTGGTGGGTGTATGAGGCTGTCAAACGTTTCGGGAAACCCTCTGCCAGTCCATCACTAGACCATCCGCTAATCTGGGCACCAAAGCAATGCTGAGCGGATTTTTCAAAAGAAAAACTTCATTTTTTCCCCCCCTCACCCCGCCCTCTCCTTTATGTCCTTTAGAGTCCGCAGGAGAGGGGCCTAAAAGGTAGGTTGGGCTGAATAAAATGAAGCCCAAAATTTTGATTTTGTTGGGTTACGTTACACTAACCCAACCTACATTTTGACTTTAACGACAGCCTCCAGGAGAGGGCGCTTTTATCCCCCTCCAGTGAGAAGGCTCAGATTACTGAGCTGAAAGTGTAGCTTAATTCTCAAACACATCCACATTCTTAGGCGGCTTGAATTCAAACAGACTCTCGTTTAAAGCCGGGTTTAGCTTGATATTGGAAAAGTAAATCCTTGTTAATTGGCCAAAATTATCGCTCAGTTCCATGCCGCCCAGTTGGCCGTTGTTCAAACCGATCAAAATGTATTTAAAGCCGCTTTCTTCGTTTTTGGGCGACAGTTTGATCCATTTTAAATCGTCCTCACTGCCCTGCTCTTGCAGTATAAATTTTTCATCAATATCCACTTGTCCGGTCAGCAATAATGCCGGTGTGGAGCCAAGCGAATCGTCCAGTTGCTTGACGGTAACTTGTTCAAGATCAGCATCGTAAAACCAGACTTTGCCGGAGTTAGAGACGATTTCCTGGGCAAAGGGTTTCTGATAATTCCAGCGAAATTTGCCGGGGCGACTCAAATAAAACTGCCCGAAGCTGCTCTGTGCAGCCTGCCCGGCTTTATTGAAACTGACTTGTTTGAATTCAGCGGATAGCGATGAACTGGCCTTTAAAAAGGCCTTTAGCTGATTGATGGGCGCATCTTCGGCTAGCGCAAAACCTTGCAACCCAATGCTTAAAATCAGTGCACTTACAATGTTGTTGATCATGTTTAAAAAGGATTAAGTTGATTAAGCCACGATTCGCCGCCTTCTATCGCCGAACCACACGTTGAAAATTCACTGGGACCTGAGCCGTCCACAAAAGGATATGCTTTAGCGCCAGGACAGCTTTCATCGGTCAAACCACCCGTTTCGGTATTGACCCATTTCATCTGCACATTATCCGGCGCCACCAGATTGACGGGTTGCTTGGCGACCTGTCGCATCAGATCCGTCCAAATTTGCAGCGCGCCAGTGGCACCGGTCAAACCGGTGGATTTATTATCATCGCGGCCCACCCAGACCACCGACAGATAATCGCCGCTGAAGCCGGCAAACCAGCTGTCACGCATTTCATTGGTGGTACCCGTTTTGCCGACCAGATTCATGTCGCCCGAAATTTGGTTGTAGGCCGAGCGTCCTGTACCAATCCGCATCACATCCTGCAAAATGGTATTGGTGATATAGGTTGCTGCCGGGTCAACTACCTGACGCACGGTAAACGGATAACTTTGCAGGGCTTTACCATCGGCAGCGTTGACAGCGCGAATCGAACGCAACGGTGTCGCAAAGCCATCTCCCGCCAGGGTTTGATAAATTTGTGTAACTTCCAGCGGCGTCATCTGGGCTGCACCCAGCAATAACGATGGATATAAATCCACTTGCCGGCTGACACCCATGTTTTTCAGGTTTTTGGCAATTCTGGCCAAGCCTACGTCCATACCGATTCTGACCGTGGCCATGTTATAGGAGTTGGTCAAGGCGGTATGCAAAGGCACCACGCCATGTTCTCGATTGTCGTAGTTATCCGGCGACCAGGTTTTGCCCTTTTCTGCCGGAATTTCCAGACGGGTATCGCTGACCGGCGTGACGATGGTATAGCGATCGGGATATTCCAGCGCCGTCAGATACACCACAGGTTTGATCAAGGAGCCTATGGATCGCACCGCATCCAGCGCCCGATTGAAACCCATATCGCTGGCATTCCTGGCGCCGGCCAAAGCCACGATTTCGCCGCTATCACGTCGAGTAACCACAGAGGCGGTTTCCAAATCATTGCTTTTGGGGCTTTTTTCCAGTTGCTTCAGTTTACTGGCAATGGATTGTTCCAAGGCATCCTGCACCCGTGTGTCCAAGGTGGTAACGATACGCAAGCCTTCAGAGGTTAAATCTTCTTCTTTGTATTCTTGCTTGAGTTGACGTTTGACCAGATCGATAAATCCAGGATAACGATTTGCCGAACGATGGGTATTGGAGGCTACCGACAACGGCTGCTTTTTGGCATCACTGACCTGCTGTGCATCCACATAACCTTCTGCCAGCATGGAGTCCAGCACCAGATTACGCCGCTCCAGCGCACGTTCTTTATTTCGACGCGGATCGTAATACGACGGACCGCGTACCAAAGCCACCAAGGTGGCCACCTGCGATAGATTCAGGGTTTTCAGAGACTGACCAAAATAAAACTCACTAGCCAAACCAAAACCATGCACGGCGCTGCCACCATCCTGACCGAGGAAAATCTCGTTCAGATAGGCTTCCAGAATTTCGTCCTTGCTGTAGCGATATTCCAAAATCAATGACATCAAAGCTTCATTGACCTTACGCGTCAGACTACGTTCGGAGGTCAGAAAAAAGTTTTTTACCAACTGTTGAGTAATGGTACTACCACCCTGCACCATACCACCGGCTTTGACGTTAGCCCACATCGCCCGGACAATCCCTTTGGGTGATAAACCAAAATGGCTGTAAAAATCCCGGTCTTCGGTGGAAAACAGCCCTTGCAGCAAGGATTCCGGGGCTTCATCCAGTTTAATCAAAATACGATCTTCTTTACGGGTCGGATAAAAACTGCCGATTTGAACCGGATCCATGCGCACGATGGGTAATTCGGCACCCGTGCTGGCATCCGTCAAACTGGTGATGGCGCCGCCAACCAAGCTGATCTTGATTTTGCGACTTTCTTGCAAGGTATCGCCAAAGTTAAAGGCACGGGTTTTCACATTCACCTGCCCGCCTTTGATGAAATAAGACCCCTCTGCTGCTAATTGATAATCTTGCCGATAGTGCAATTGCAGTAACAGGTCTTCCAGATTTTTGCTGTTGTATTCAAGCCCGGCATACAAATCCAGCGGGCTGGCATAAACGCGCGCGGGAATTGACCAACGTTTACCTTCAAATTGCTCGCGGACGGTGTAGTCCAGATAACCAACATATGAGGAGAACACAAAACCACCCACTATCAATAGCGGTATCAATGCTTTTAATAGCCATGATGATTTGGTTTTATTTTTTCTGCGTCGAGAGCTTGAGAGACTGGTTCGGGGTCTAGGTCGTCTTGGCATTCACAAAAGGTCGGTTATGCTGAATTAAAATGTAAAGGGTTAGCCACTTTATCAAGCGCATTGTTAAGAATTGATTAACTGTTGCAACTCAAGTTTTCTGAGGCATGGGATTGATTTTGCGACAGAATCTAGTTTACTGGATCAGCATGGTTTGACATGGGCTGTATTTTGCATACTATACATGCAAATGTTTTGCTGCGCGAAGATATGCCTGCCCATGCCGACCCAGACTGACACAATCATAAACTAATGGCAGCCTGCCATCCGGCGGCTAATTCAATTTTAATCTTAGCTCAAGAGAATGACGTGAACGATTCTGACCAACGTCGGCATCCCAGACTTAAACATCGCGCCAAAATCAAGGTAATTCACCCCAATGAATCCGTTTTGTTTTTTGCCAATATGCGTGATTTCTCGGAAAGCGGACTTTTTTTACTGTGCCCAGCTGAAAACATGCCGCAGCTTGACGATGTGGTTGAGGTGCAAACCACTGAGTTCGACGACGCCCCGATCCGGCCAACCAAAGTGGTTAGGATAGAACCAGAGGTAGGTTTTGGTGTGATTTTTCTGTAGCTGGATTAAGCATTGACATCCAGTAAAACCCCTTTACTGTCGACCGCTCGGGATGCTCTTAACATTTCCAATCTGGCCTGATTGGCCATGGCTGTAGCTTTACTGGCCACACTGTAATCCTGGCTGGAAGGTCGAGCCGGTGCCAAGGCAGCACGACGAATGGTTTCCGCTTTACGCAGCGTAGCTTCCGGGTCACCTGGCACTCCGGAGGTATCAATACTGACCTCGCCACCGACTGCATAACGTTGCCCATCAGGGCCGGTCACAAATTCAAAACTGGCTCCCCCTATTGCCAAACCACCCGCCGCTGTCAAATGTGCCTGCTCGTGACTACGCACCTCCCGATCGCGCGCTTTTAAGATTTCGATTTGTCTCTGTATCTGCTGCGCTTGTTGTTTATCTTCTTTGGGAGATTCTGTTTTGGCGGGCGCAGTTTTTTCTGCCTGCGCATCGACTGATGTTTTGGCTTGATAAGGCTGCTGGCTATATGCTGTACTGATACTATGGGAGCTGGTTATCTGCATGACTCACCCGCTTAAAACTGCAAAAACCTGCTAGGACTATAGCGCTAAAATCCAGCTTTGTAAAAATCAATTATTGACATCGGGAGTAAGTAGGTATGTCCGGTAAACGGCGCATGGAAATCAGTCAATCGGCAATTACTGGCATAATAACCGATCAGCCGCCTGCGCCAATTTCAATTCAATCCATGCACAAAGCCTTTAAAATTCAAAGTCGCTACCAGCCAGCCGGGGACCAACCCACTGCAATCAAGCTGCTTTCTGAAGGGATCAATGACGGCGAATTGCATCAAACCCTGCTCGGCGTGACCGGCTCCGGCAAGACCTTTACTATCGCCAACGTCATCCAGCAAACCCAGCGTCCGGCCATGATCATGGCCCCGAACAAAACCCTGGCGGCACAACTGTACGGCGAGATGAAAGAGTTCTTTCCGGAAAACAGCGTCGAATATTTTGTGTCTTACTACGACTACTATCAGCCGGAAGCCTATATTCCGGCATCCGATACCTTTATTGATAAAGATGCCTCACTAAACCAACATATCGAGCAAATGCGCCTGTCCGCCACCAAAGCGTTGTTGGAACGGCGCGATACCATCGTCGTGGCAACTGTCTCAGCGATTTACGGTTTGGGCGAACCTGAATCTTACTTTCAAATGGTGCTGCATCTGGTACGCGGCGACATGATCAAGCAGCGTGACATTTTGCGGCGACTGGCCGAAATGCAATATACCCGCAACGATACCGAACTGCGCCGTGCCACCTATCGGGTTCGCGGCGAAGTGATTGATGTATTCCCTGCCGAGTCGGAAGAACAAGCCTTGCGCATCGAATTGTTCGATGACGAAATCGAGCGTTTGTCGATGTTCGACCCGCTCACCGGCGAAGTCACTCAACGGCTTGCCCGCTTTACCATTTACCCCAAAAGCCATTACGTCACGCCGCGCGATCAGTTATTGACTGCAGTGGAGAAAATTAAGATCGAACTGGCCGAGCGCCTGGAACAGTTGCGCGACAATCACAAGCTGGTCGAAGCCCAGCGCCTGGAGCAGCGCACACTATTCGACATTGAAATGATCATGGAAGTGGGCTATTGCTCCGGCATCGAAAACTATTCCCGCCACTTATCCAGCCGTGCGGATGGTGAATCCCCCCCCACCATGTTCGATTATTTACCCAAAGATGCCTTGGTGGTGATAGATGAAAGCCATGTCACCGTGCCGCAGATTGGCGCCATGTACAAAGGTGATCGCTCCCGTAAGGAAACCTTGGTCGAATACGGTTTCCGCCTGCCCTCCGCTTTAGATAATCGGCCACTGAAATTCGATGAATTCGAAGCCATTTGCGGCCAACGCATTTATGTATCTGCCACCCCCGGCTCCTATGAAAAAGAGCATTCCGGGGCCGTTGTTGAACAAGTCGTTCGCCCGACAGGATTGGTCGATCCCATCGTCGAAGTCCGTCCTGCCAGCACTCAGGTGGATGACTTGTTATCGGAAATCAATAAACGCGTCGTGCTCAAACAACGCGTTTTGGTTACCACCCTGACTAAACGCATGTCGGAAGATTTGACCGATTATCTGATGGAGCACGATGTCAAGGTGCGCTACCTGCATTCAGATATTGAAACCGTGGAACGGGTGGAAATCATCCGCGACCTGCGGTTAGGTGTATTTGATGTACTGGTAGGCATCAATTTGTTACGGGAAGGCCTGGACATTCCGGAAGTGTCGCTGGTTGCGATTCTGGATGCGGATAAGGAAGGATTTTTGCGTTCGGTGGTGTCATTGGTGCAAACCATCGGCAGAGCCGCTCGCAACTCTCAGGGCAAAGCCATTCTGTATGGCGACAAAATCACCCGCTCCATGCAACAAGCCATCGACGAAACCGAGCGGCGGAGAACCAAACAACAAGCCTTTAACAAACAGCACAACATCACCCCAAAAACCATCTTCAAATCGGTGACCGACATTCTGGAAATATCGATTCCGGGTTCCGGTGGTTCCATTTCCAGCGCTCGAGCCAAAGTTGCCGAACCGGCCAATGAATACAAAGCCATGCCCCCCAAACAAGCCGCCAAGTTATTAAAACAACTGGAAGAAAAAATGTATCAACATGCCAAAAATCTGGAATTTGAAGATGCGGCCCGAGTCAGGGATCAGATTAAACTGTTACAAGCCGAGATGGTAGTTTGATAACTAAAAAAACCACTCATTCTCCTCTTTAGCCATTTCCATTTTTTATCACATCATCAAATGCGCGAATTTACCGATAAAGAACTCTACCTGGGCCTTGAACATGCCAGAAGCCTTGATGAACATGCCGGCAGAGCCATTCTGGAAAAATTTCAGACTGAACAACCTGTGTTGGCGCAAACCATTTTCGGGGTGTTTCCTTCCGTCATCGCTGAACAAGACCAAACCATGGCACAGCTGTTTATGGATCTGGTTTTCGACATTATCTGCGCCTTTCAACACGCCGCCGGCTTATTACCAACTCAACAAGCAATGGGTTTGGCCTGGCTGCAAGAAAAAGCAGTATCAGTGGAGGCCGAGATGACAGCCATGCTGTCCGGTAAACCGCATTCGGACAGTGTGTTTCAAAGTAACGACCAACAAGGTTTAGTTAATTTTATGAACGCCTGTATTGACGAACATGTATCTGAAAATCAAACACCTGCAGCTGCGGTTCGAATTATTAAAACCATGACGTTTGTGACCGTGCAGTTATTCTGCAGCATGTATGACCAAGCGAATGCCTCTAAAACAGTACATTAATAACCCGGTAGCCATTAGGTACTGAGGTTGTCTAGGAGTCTGTCCGAGAATAGGAATCGTCGCGAGGGAAAGCCATTTTGAGTCAGATTTTTTGATCATTTGAGGCGAATAGTGGCTCTATTTAACGAAAATGAGCGGGGAATCTGGCCAAAAGGGCTTTTCCGTAGCAGATTCTCTATTCTCGGACAGGCTCCTAGTATCACATCAAGATAGGCTTCGACAACCTTGGTTTACTAAAATCCTATCCCAATTAAATATCAACGATTTTCAGAATGGATATTGTGTTGATACTGAATGGATTGTGTCAGGTTGTAGCCTTGGTCATTAAAAAGATCGCCGGTAAAAAACAAGCGCATATCGATGATCCAGCCAATTTTCTTTTGTTTATTGTTTTCTATGATAACAGTGGAAAGTTTTTGGTTATTATCAACAACCTGAGTAACGATGGTTTTGGGATTACTCGGATCTTCTTTCAGCGCACCTGTCACTACAAGCTGGGCAGCCTCAATTGTCAGCACCTGACGTGTGGATGGAGCTGCAGCGTTTTTCTCGTCAATCAGAGATTGTGCTTTGAAATAACCAATATCATAGGCAAGTTTAATTAGCAGACTGATTAGTATCGCTAGCGCCCAAACAGAAAGGCCGATTTTTAACCGCCGAATAACTTGAGGATGGGACAGTCTTTTTATAAATACACTAAATTTCATTTAATTTGATTTATCAGGATTGTATTTTCATTTATTAACAGGCTAGCTCTACTTTGTCATCTTTAAAACCTGCCGTCATGCCGTCATGCCGCCGGCACCCAGCGCCATGGATGGTAAGCCTCACCATCCATTAGACCTGGATTCTCTTCACGCTCAGCCGGGTCCGGCAATCCGCTTGTGCTCCAGAGAGTATGCCGGAATGACGAGTATCTGCATGAATCTGCCAAAGTAGAACTAGTCGGTAGGTATAACTTACTCGCATTACTCTGAAACTTATCTTAGAAGCGACGCCAGCCTCGAACCGAAGGCCATGGAATCGTGCTTGGTGTCGCTCTTACCCCAACTTTCATTGACCGGTGTGATTCAGGGCATTCATGGTCGTCCAGGAGACTGTCCGAGAATAGAAATCGTCACGAGGGAAAGCCATTTTGTGTCAAACATTTTGATCATTTGAGGCGAATAGTGGTGGTATTTAACGAAAATGAGCGAAAAATATGGCCAAAAGGGCTTTTCCGTAGCAGATTCTCAATTCTCGGACAGGCTCCTAGATTAATGGCGGTTGAATTTGATTAGTTGCTGGACATTCTAATGCTCAAAATTAAGTGCAGCTTAATTATCGGCAAAAATATCATCGCCAAGCTTGCTACTTTTAACAACATGCAGACTTGATCAATCGGCACTTGCCGTTCGCCCTTTAGAAGGGCACGCCTTAATACTTCGACAGGCTTGCCTGAATACACTGAAATGCATGGGTTGCATATGATGTCTCCACCGCTTCCAAACCAATGGAAGCAGGCAATTAAACCAATCCATTACCCAATTCTTAAACAAACTCAGATAATCATACTCCAATAAAGTTCTATCACTTCAAGCCACATAATTTACCGCCCGATAACGCTTTATTTTAAAAAAAGTGCAAAAACCGGTAAATAAGTTATTTGACGCAGTCAAGTATGGCAAATGACGCTGTATTTTTTGTAGCCTTCCGTAAAAACTTTTCAATAGCCTATATTTCAACACATTATGTAATGGCATATCTTTTGCTAAAACACTGTAGCAGCACCAACAGATCACCTTGCAACAACTTGCGCATGACTGCTGGACTGCTGATACCTGCCACCCCCGTTGCGAAACGGGTTCGGAAAGCCACGGGTCTTGAGTCCTAACAAGACAGCCGGGTTACTCTCTCAAGTACGAGAGACACACATCAAATCAACCAATTAGGAAGGAATACAATGTTTCAATTCAAAAAACTGGCTATTGCAGGCGCTGTTGCGGCTTCATTATTGGGTGCAGGGGCGGCACAAGCGCATGTGTCTTATCATATTGATGCATCAGGCGGTCAAGCACCCAACGTGAACGGAACTGGGACCATTACAACTGGTAGTTGGACAGGAGGATCACCAGTCGACAAGGGTTATATTGCCAATTTACCCACCACTTGGTTGGCGAATATCCACCATTATAACGATGTTTACGAAGTCTCAGCCGCCGACGCCAAAACGAAGGCCGGTGTGGCCCAAAATTTCGTTTTGGAATCTACCGGTAACAGATGGAAATCAAGCTCTAGCTGGGGTAACGCTTTGGACTATGGCTTGATTGATCTGGACGTTGCAGGTAACTTGAGCATTACTGTGGAAGCGGACAGCAGCCTTAACTCAACGTTTGCACCTGGTTTTAGCCTATTTAGCGGCTGGGGTAGCACCACTCACGGCAACAAGCACCAAGCGTGGAATGCAAACCCCGATGCGCCATCCTCCCCTATCGGCAACGTCAGCAACCCAAATCATGTTTCATATAACCCTAACTCGTTGTCATTTAATCCAGATCAATTGCCTCTGGCAATGAGAGGCTTAGAGTTTATTGGATACGCCGCAACCACCACTGACGGCGGTTCAGCTAGCAAAACCTTCAATAATTTGGCTGCTGGCAAATACTTCTTGTGGATTGGCGGCAATGGCTCTAACAATAGCAATGAATTCTATAAAGCCAGCCTATCCGTAGCACCTGTCCCCGTCCCAGGCGCAGTCTGGCTGTTTGGTACAGCTATTGCTGGCATGATCGGTATCGGTCGTCGCAAATCAGCCATCAGCGCTTAAATGCAGACACAAGGCGAAGCTACGGCTTCGCCTTTTTAGTTTCTGACTGTTAAAAGGACACAACATGAATAGCTTTCTCAAAACCCTTGCCGCTGCTACTTTGCTCAGCAGCGTCTATCTAGCCCCCGTTCAGGCAGCAAATACGCTTGAAATAAACGGCAGCCTTTTCCAACAAACCGGCGGCTCAACATTTGACACCTGGAAAATCGTCGCACCCTCCGGCGGAACGTTCAAACTGAATGTACTGGCTTACGAAAG
Organism: Methylomonas sp.; assembly: GCA_002928965.1. GTDB lineage: Bacteria > Pseudomonadota > Gammaproteobacteria > Methylococcales > Methylomonadaceae > Methylomonas. The sequence goes on along the minus strand of PERU01000001.1, from coordinate 13,467 downwards.
CACAGACAACACTACAGCCAATGCTGTCGACTTAAATGGCGATGGGGAATTTACTTACATTGATCCCGACACTCATTTCTGGAAGGATGACGGCAGTTCAAATCCATTGTTAAACGCTGCAAATCACTTGTCACGCTGTGACGATATTGCCAATAACTGTCCAGCTATCAATACTCCTGATTTTAAATTGACCGACCTGGGTGCCACGTTTGGTGCCAGCGACGGTTCGATTCATTTCCGACGTGACCCTGCTTACGAAGTCACTGTGACTGCAGGTAATTATCTGTTCGTAATGGCGGATTATTTTTTAAACGAGACTGAAGCAGCGGCGGGTATAAATACCAATGACGGCATCCGCAATACCTCTGTAGGTGGACATGGTGATTATCGCGTGACCTTCAGTTCTGACACACATAGCTTCAGCTTGTCCGGTAACACCATTACTGTGTCGCAAGTGCCCGTTCCAGCAGCTGTTTGGTTGTTCGGTAGCACTATTATCGGCATAGTAGGAATTGGGCGTCGCAAAGCAGGTATCAGCGTTTGATAAATCCAGAAAACCAACTGAAACAACGTCACGTCCAATAGATTGATGGACGGACTGCAACCCTTTTGAATCGACGAGATAGAAAAGTATGCAGCGATTATTCAAACCCCTTTTTACCACATTACTGATCGCCGGGCTCTCACCTGCAATCGCCAGTGCCAATACGGCAGCGATTGGTGACCCTTATTCCGGTGGCATTCGTTATCACTTAAATTTTGCTTTCGACCAACCCGGAACCTTATCAGTTAAAACCGGTGATGCCCTATCATTGATCGGTACCTCTAGCGCACGGCAGGATTTTGGAAATGACGGCTTGGTTGATGAAGTCGGTGTAAAAGCATGGCGACTTCCTTTATCACCATCCAGCGTACCTGCAAATGACTATGGCTGGTCACTGAACTCCCGCTGGTCAGTTTTAGACTTAAATGGCCTAGCCGCCAACGGTTATACCCATGCACAAGTTTCGATTACCCTTCAATCCGACCTGACCTTGCCAGAAGGCGACGGTGAACATTTACACGATTTAATTCCTGGCATCACAGCATGGACAGGAATTGAAACGTCGGGGACACAAGGTCCGCCAAACAACACTTGGTATCCCAATGGAAACAGTTCAACCAATTGGTCTGAATGGTGGGCAAATGATTTGAAACAAAGCGCCTTGAACGGGCAGGTCTGGTGGGCAGCTGACGACAGCAACAACCCGACGAATACAGTGACCCTGCACCTGCCTTGGCTGGAATTGGGCGGCAATGACGATTTGCTTACCCTGGTGTTTGCCGGCAACCGCTACGACCATCCAACCCAATTCAATTTTGCTAATTTCAAGGCTACCATCAACGTTCAAGCGGTACCTCTGCCTGGCTCCCTGTGGCTATTCGGTTCCACGATCCTGGGTTTGTTCAAAATTGGAGGTTGGCGTCAACGAAGATAAAGGGGTGTTTCGCGCTTCGTCGGTTCCCACGTTCCAACGTGGGAACGATCAACCAGTGATTCCCATTAGCGTCCCCAAGAAGTAACGCTCCTAACAGTTGTTCTTTTCCGTGCCAGCAGGTTTAGTTGCAACCCCGACACAACATCCGACTCCAAACCGCAACTGCCCGTAAAGATTAGGGTATTTAGGCTGACAAGCCGATGATACAATTGACATTCATTTAAGCACGCCATTAGTCAGGATGTCATTGCAATCCGTATTCTCCCCGTTGTTCAAAGATGCGCAGCCTGCTCGGCTTCGTGAAATTCCCTACAACTACACGTCATTTTCCGACCGGGAAATTGTCATACGCCTGTTAGGCGAAGATAACTGGCGGATTCTCGAATCACTGCGCGATGAACGCATCACCGGTCGCTCGGCACGCATGCTGTTTGAAGTATTGGGCGATATTTGGGCAGTGCAGCGCAATCCGTATCTGGAAGACGATCTGCTGAATAACCGTAAGCGTCGCCAGGCATTATTGAATGCCTTGCGCCACCGCCTGAAACAGATGGATAAGCGCCATCACGAAAATGAAGCCGAATTTCCTGACCGCGCCCGCCGGGTAGCCATGCTGATTGATGCTGCGCATCAGGCTGTCAATGCCTTCGAAGCACATTTTGAACGGGCTAGCGACATGCGCCGCAAAGCCTTGAACCTGCTGACCAAACACACCCGTAAAGATAATGTGCGTTTCGATGGCTTTGCCCGAGTATCTCATGTCACCGACGCCACCGACTGGCGGGTCGAATATCCGTTTGTAGTGCTCTACCCCAACACTGAGGAAGAGGTTGGCCATCTGGTCAGAGACTGCATAAAACTGGGGCTGACCATCATTCCACGCGGCGGCGGTACCGGTTATACCGGTGGCGCAGTGCCGTTGACACCGTTCTCTGCTGTCATCAACACCGAAAAACTGCTGGAAATCGGTGCCGTCGAAACCGACAGTCATTTACCGGGCGTCGAGCAGTCTTATGCCACCATTTTTACCGGTGCCGGCGTTGTAACCCGTCGCGTCATGGATGCCGCAGAATCCGAGGATTTAGTATTCGCCTGTGATCCGACCTCCGCCGATGCCTCCTGCATCGGCGGTAATATCGCCATGAATGCAGGCGGTAAAAAGGCTGTGCTGTGGGGCACCGCACTAGATAATTTGCTGTCTTGGCGCATGGTCACACCGGACGGCAACTGGCTGGAAGTGGAACGCCTCAACCATAATCTCGGCAAAATACACGACCAGGATCAGGTAACGTTTCAACTGAATTATTTCGACAGCAAACGCAAAAACAAACTATCGGAACAGATTTTGACCATGCCCGGCTCGGCCTTTCGCAAAGGTGAACTGGGCAAAGATGTCACCGACAAATTTCTGGGCGGTTTGCCCGGCATTCAAAAAGAAGGCTGCGACGGCATCATTACCTCGGCACGCTGGATTCTGCACAAAATGCCGCCGCATATCCGTACCGTCTGCCTGGAGTTTTATGGGCAAGTCAGAGAAGCCGTGCCCGCCATTGTGGAAATTCGCGATTATCTGGCCGCCTTACCCAAGACCGGTCCCAATCGAGTGATGCTGGCCGGGCTGGAGCATCTGGATGAACGCTATGTCAAAGCCGTAGGTTATGCCAGCAAAGCCAAGCAGCATGGCCGACCTAAAATGGTATTGATTGGCGACATTGTCGGCGACGATGACAATCAGGTAGCTTGGGCTACGTCGGAAGTAGTGCGAATGTGCAACGCTCGTGGCGCCGAGGGCTTTATCGCCGTCAGCGCGGAAACCCGCAAAAAATTCTGGCTGGACCGGGCCAGAACCGCGGCTATCGCCAAACACACCAACGCCTTTAAAATCAACGAAGACGTAGTGATTCCGTTGCCGCGCATGGGCGATTATTGCGATGGTATCGAACGCATCAATATCGAGCTGTCCTTACGCAACAAATTGCGGCTGTGCGATGCCTTGAATCACTTTCTGGAAGGCGACTTACCGGTGCGGTTTTACGAAGACAGCGTCGACAAAACTTCATTGATCTACGACAGGCGTCAACAAGCCCTGTCAGCTATCGAATTAGTCAGCGCCCGCTGGCAATGGTTATACGACAACCTGGATATGCCGTTGCAACAGGCCGAGCATTTTTTTACCGAATATGGCATTCATGTCGGCGAATTGAGCAATCGCACAGCACAGCCCACGGTATTCCATCGCCTGCAAGACCACTCAATTCGAGTATCCTGGAAACAGGAATTATTGCCGCGGCTGCGCGAAATCTTCGCCGGCGACAATTTCCGGCTGATTATCGAGCGCGTTGAAGCACTGCACAAAGAAGTGCTGCGCGGACGGGTGTTTGTGGCGCTGCATATGCATGCCGGTGACGGCAATGTGCACACTAATTTGCCGGTAAACTCGGACCATTACGACATGCTGCAGGAAGCCAATCAGGCTGTGGCACGTATCATGACGTTGGCCCGTTCGCTGGGCGGGGTCATTTCCGGCGAACACGGCATAGGCATCACTAAATACGAGTTTTTAAGCTCCGCCGAATTGGCTGACTTTCATGCTTATAAACAACAGGTCGATCCGGAAGGCCACTTCAATAAGGGCAAACTGATGCCGGGTGCGGATCTCAGTGCCGCTTACACCACGTCGTTTAGCTTGATGGGCTATGAATCGCTGATCATGCAGCAAAGCGACATCGGCGCCATTTCCGATTCGGTGAAAGACTGTCTACGTTGCGGTAAATGCAAACCAGTGTGTTCCACCCATGTACCTCAAGCTAATTTGCTGTATTCGCCGCGTAATAAAATCCTGGCGACTTCTTTGCTGATTGAGGCGTTTTTATACGAAGAACAAACCCGTCGCGGTATATCCATCACCCACTGGAAAGAGTTTGAAGACGTGGCCGACCACTGCACGGTATGCCATAAGTGTTACAACCCCTGCCCTGTCGACATCGATTTCGGCGAAGTGTCCATGAACATGCGGCATTTGCTGCGCAAAATGGGCAAGCAAAGCTTCAATCCGGTTAAAACCGCAGCGATTGCCTTTTTAAGCACCAATCGCCCCAGTAGTGTCAAACTGATGCGTAAACTACTGATCGAATGGTCTTACAAAGCCCAGCGGCTAGGTAGTGTCTTCCTGCGCCCATGGGGGCGTGCTCAATTGGCACATCCGCCCTCTTCGACCGGCGCACCGGAAATGAAAGAATATGTCATTCACTTCACCAACCGCAAAATGCCCGGCAAATTGCCCACCAAGACGGCCCGCGCACTGTTAGGTATCGAAAGCGACGACATTGTGCCGGTCATTCGTGACCGCAGCAAAACCCAAACCGATTCGGAGGCCGTGTTTTACTTCCCCGGCTGCGGCTCAGAACGCTTGTTCTCGCAAGTCGGTTTAGCTACCCAAGCCATGCTGTATGAAATTGGTGTACAAACCGTGTTGCCACCCGGCTATTTATGCTGCGGGTATCCGCAACGGGCTGCCGGCCAAGCGGAAAAGGCCAAGGAAATCACTACCGATAACCGGGTATTGTTTCACCGCGTCGCCAATACCCTGAATTACCTGGACATCAAAACTGTGGTAGTCAGCTGCGGCACCTGTTTGGATCAATTATTTGACTACGAATTCGACAAGATTTTTCCTGGCTGTCGCCTTATAGACATTCATGAATATCTATTGGAAAAAGGCGTCAAGTTGGAGGGTGTAGGCGGTGATCGTTACGTCTACCATGACCCTTGCCATAGTCCGATGAAACTGCAAGACCCGTTGAAAACAGTGTCTAGTCTAGTCGGCGCTTCCGTAAGCAAATCAGAACGCTGCTGTGGGGAATCCGGTACATTGGCGGTTGGCCGACCAGATATATCTACGCAGGTGCGTTTCCGAAAGGCTGAGGAATTGCAAAAAGACGCCGCAATACTCCGTAGTGATGGTTACGAAGGTCCAATGAAAATGCTCACCTCCTGCCCCTCCTGCATGCAAGGTTTACAACGTTACCAAGGTGACGTGGAACAACTGGAAGTGGATTACATCGTGGTGGAAATTGCCAAGCATGTGTTAGGAAAAGACTGGATGAAAAACTATATTAACGATGCTGCCAAGGGTGGTATAGAACGTGTCTTGGTATAAAAACCAGTCGAAAAATCGCTGTCGCCAGATAAAAAACTTGCACAACTGATTTAAGCCTATATAATGCGCGGCTCGAACGACAGACTTTAGGCGCGTAGCTCAGTTGGTTAGAGCACCACCTTGACATGGTGGGGGTCGGTGGTTCGAGTCCACTCGCGCCTACCAAAACATCTAAGCACCGCTAGTCGGTGCTTTTTTTATTGTGGAATGGAAAAATGCCAGTAATCACTCTACCCGATGGCTCTCAGCGTCAATTTGATCACGCCGTTTCCGTAATGGATATCGCCAAATCTATCGGCTCTGGTTTGGCAAAAGCAACCCTGGCCGGCAAAGTCAATGACAAGCTGGTAGACGCTTCCACACTGATCGAAAACGATGCCAGCCTGCAAATCATCACCAGCAAGGACGAAGAAGGCGTTGATGTCATCCGTCATTCCACCGCACACTTACTGGCGCAAGCTGTCAAACAATTGTTTCCTGCTGCCCAAGTCACTATCGGACCGGTAATTGAAAACGGCTTTTACTACGATTTTGCCTTTGAACGCTCGTTTACCCCGGAAGACTTGGCGGCAATCGAAAACAAAATGCAGGAATTGGTGACCCAGGATATTGCCATCAGTCGCTCACTATTATCACGCGACGAAGCGGTTAGTTTTTTCCAGGGTCTGGGTGAAAAATACAAAGCCGAAATTATCGCTTCCATCCCTGCCAATGAAGATTTGTCGATTTATAACCAAGGTGAATTCACCGACTTATGCCGCGGCCCGCACGTACCCAGTACCGGCAAACTAAAAGCCTTCAAATTGATGAAAATTGCTGGCGCCTATTGGCGCGGCGATTCCAATAACGAAATGCTGCAGCGCATTTATGGTACCGCTTGGGGCGACAGCAAAGAATTGGCCGCCTACCTGCACCGACTGGAAGAAGCGGAAAAACGCGATCATCGTAAAATCGGCAAAACACTCAACCTGTTCCATACCCAGGAAGAAGCCCCAGGCATGGTGTTCTGGCACGACAAAGGCTGGACTATTTACCAGCAAGTCGAACAATACATCCGCGAAAAATTGCGTATCAACGGCTATGGCGAAGTCAAAACTCCGCAAATTGTCGACCGTTCATTATGGGAAAAATCCGGTCACTGGGACAAGTTCAGTGCCATGATGTTCACCACCCATTCGGAAAACCGCGATTACGCAGTCAAACCGATGAACTGCCCTTGCCACATTCAGATTTACAACCAAGGTATCAAAAGTTATCGGGATTTGCCGGTCCGCTTGGCCGAATTCGGCTCCTGCCATCGCAACGAACCGTCCGGCACCCTGCATGGCTTGATGCGAGTCAGAAATTTTGTGCAGGATGATGCGCATATTTTTTGCACCGAAGATCAAATTCAATCGGAAGTATCCACTTTTATCGATTTGTTATTTGAAGTTTACAAAGACTTTGGCTTTGATGACGTGATTATCAAACTCTCCACCCGTCCGGAAAATCGGGTTGGTGACGATAGTGTTTGGGATAAAGCTGAAAATGCTCTGGAACTGGCTTTAAATGCCAAAGGTCTGGACTGGCAATTACAACCCGGTGAAGGCGCTTTTTACGGCCCCAAAATCGAATTTTCGTTAAAAGACTGCATTGGTCGGGTCTGGCAATGCGGCACTATTCAAGTCGATTTCTCCATGCCAGACCGCCTTGGCGCCTCGTATATTGGCGAAGACAGCGCGAGACATGTACCTGTTATGCTGCATCGTGCGATACTAGGCTCGCTGGAGCGCTTTATCGGCATTTTGATCGAGCAACACGCCGGCAACTTCCCTTTATGGTTAGCGCCGGTGCAGTTGATGGTGATGAATATCACCGATCGTCATGCCGGATATGCTGAACAAGTTCGGCTTGAACTGGAAAAACAAGGCTTTAGAAGTAAAATTGACTTGAGAAATGAGAAGATAGGCTTTAAAATCCGCGAGCATTCCATGCAGCGTGTGCCGTATCTTTTGATTATCGGCGACAAAGAGCTGGAACATCAAACCGTAGCAGTCCGCACTCAAAAAGGTGAGGACCTAGGGAGTCTGCCAGTCAATGAACTGATAGCACGCTTGAAATCAGAGATTGCGGACAGAAAATAATAACAACTTGGAGGATTAGGGTATCAGCTCTAAAAAAGATGCAACGCGCTTAAACACCGAAATCACCGCTAGACGGGTAAGGTTGATAGGCGCCGAAGGTGAACAAGTCGGTGTTGTTTCAATTAACGAAGCATTACAACTTGCCTATGATGCAAACATGGATCTGGTCGAAATATCGCCCAATGCTGATCCTCCGGTTTGCAAAGTCATGGATTACGGCAAATACCAGTTTGAGCTTAACAAAAAACTGCAAGCCGCCAAGAAAAAGCAGAAGCAAATCCAGATCAAGGAAATCAAGTTCCGCCCTGGCACCGAAGAAGGTGACTACCAGGTTAAATTGCGCAACTTGATAAAATTCCTGAACGAAGGCGACAAAACCAAAATCACTGTTCGCTTTAAAGGTCGCGAGTTAAGCCATCGCGAGCTGGGCATGGATTTATTGAAGCGCATCGAAACCGATTTGGAAGAAGTCGCCCTTGTCGAGCAATTTCCAAAACTGGAAGGTCGACAAATGGTCATGGTGATGGGACCTAAAAAGAAAAAATAGTTTTAGCTGTTAGTAAACAGCTTGCCAATTCAGGAGCGAATTGGTTTAGGTGAGCTTTGCTCACTTGAAATTCATTGGGGCCAAGCATTTTGCCTCACTGGGTTTTATCTCAGGGACTTTATTTTTAATTATTGGAGAAAACAAATGCCAAAAATGAAAAGCCATAGCGGCGCTGGTAAGCGTTTCAAGAAAACCGGTAGTGGCGGTTTTAAGTGCAAACAATCGCACAGACGTCATATCCTGACCAAAAAAACCACCAAACGTAAAAGACAACTGCGTAAAACAGCCATTCTTCACCCTTCAGATGCACCTTTGGTAGCGCGTATGCTGCCTTACAGTTGATCAAACACCGTCATTTAAGAGAGAAGAAACATGGCAAGAGTTAAACGCGGCGTCACCGCAAGAGCAAGACATAAAAAGATTTTAAAACTGGCTAAAGGTTACTATGGTGCCCGTAGCCGGGTTTATCGCGTAGCAAAGCAAGCGGTTATCAAAGCCGGTCAATATGCTTACCGCGACCGTAAACAGAAAAAACGCCAATTCCGCGCTTTGTGGATCGTGCGTATCAATGCGGCAGCACGTCTATTCGGCATTTCTTACAGTCGTATGATCAATGGCTTGAACAAAGCCAACGTAGCTATCGACCGTAAAGTGCTAGCTGATTTAGCTGTGCGCGACATCGAAGCGTTCGGTGAAATTGCTAAAATCGCCATAGCCAACCAAAGCAAACCATAATTTTTTTATGGTCCTGACCGGTAAGCCGGTCTAATGGCAAAGTTGACTCCCCGCCTATGCGGGGAGTTTTCTGAGCGGCGTAGCAGAACACCCTATACCGTTGTCACCCTTCCCCATTCAAAAAAGTGAGCTGAGTCGTGTCGGCTAGTATCGAAGAAATTCTTACGCAGGCATTACAAGCGCTTGCACATGCAAATGACCTCACCGAACTGGATCAGGTCAGAGTCAATTATCTCGGCAAAAAAGGCCTGTTTACTCAGCACATGAAAGAGCTGGGCAATCTTGACCCTGAGCAGCGTAAAAGTGTTGGGCAGGTTATCAACACCGCCAAAAACAGTTTTCAAGACGCACTGGACAACCGCAAAGCCACCCTTGAGTCGGCGGAACTACAAGCGCGCTTAGCCAGTGAATGTGTGGATGTGACGTTACCCGGTCGCGGCCAAGCCATTTCCGGCTTGCACCCGGTTACCATTACTTTGCGTCGGATTGCCAAGATTTTTGCCAGCGTCGGCTTCGATGTTGTTGAAGGTCCGGAAATCGAAGACGATTATCATAACTTCGGCGCCTTGAACATTCCGGAGCACCACCCTGCCCGCGCCATGCACGACACTTTTTATTTTGATGCACATACGGTGCTGCGAACCCATACCTCTCCGGTGCAAATCCGGGTAATGGAATCGGAGCAACCGCCATTAAAAGTCATAGCACCGGGCCGCGTATATCGATGTGACTCCGATTTGACCCACACCCCGATGTTTCATCAGGTAGAGGGCTTTTTGGTCGACACCAACGTCAGCTTCGCCGACTTAAAAGGCGTGGTTTTCGAATTTTTACGGGCGTTTTTTGAAAAAGACATTCAAGTGCGTTTCCGTCCATCCTATTTTCCTTTTACCGAACCGTCCGCTGAAGTCGATATCGAATGCGTGATGTGCGACGGCAAAGGCTGTCGGGTCTGCAGTCATACCGGCTGGCTGGAAGTCATGGGTTGCGGCATGATCCATCCCGAGGTGTTCAAATCGGTCAATATCGATAACGAACGTTACTCCGGCTTTGCTTTTGGCATGGGCGTAGAACGTTTGGCCATGCTGCGTTACGGCATCAATGATTTAAGAATGTTTTTCGAAAACGATCTTAAATTCTTACAACAGTTTAAATAAGAGTGGTTTGAGTCATGCAAGTAAGTGAAGCGTGGTTGAGGGAACTGATCAATCCACCCGTCAGCACGGAACAATTAGTAGCGCAGTTGACCATGGCTGGCCTGGAAGTCGATGCCCTGCAACCGGTTGCCGCGGTATTTAGCGGCGTGGTCGTGGGCGAAGTGCTCAGCACCGAACAACATCCCAATGCTGATAAACTCAAGGTTTGTCAGGTCAATGTCGGCCAAGCTGAACCTTTACAAATCGTCTGTGGTGCCAGCAATGTGCGTCCTGGCTTAAAAATCCCGGCCGCTTTAATTGGCGCAACATTGCCCGGTGACTTTAAAATCAAGGAATCCAAACTGCGTGGCGAATTATCGTTTGGCATGTTGTGTTCCGAGAAAGAACTGGGATTGGCAGCCAACTCGAATGGCTTGATGGAATTACCGACAGATGCTCCTGTCGGCATCGACATTCGTGACTATCTCACGCTGAACGATAATGTGATCGAATTGGGTTTAACACCCAACCGCGCCGATTGTCTCAGTGTGGAAGGCATTGCCCGTGAAGTGGCCGTGCTGAACAAGCTATCGTTTCAGCCCAAACCACAAGCACCAGTAACGCTATCGCATCAGGATACTCTGGAAATTCGCGTAGATTCGCCTGCAGCCTGCCCGGTGTATCTGGGCCGCTTGATCAAAAACATTAATCCACAGGCTATGACACCGCTATGGATGCAAGAACGTTTGCGGCGCAGCGGCATCAGAAGTTTGAGTCCGGTAGTCGATGTCACCAACTATGTATTGCTGGAGCTGGGGCAACCGCTACATGCATTCGATGCAGCTAAATTAGTGGCTCCGCTTGTGGTCAGAAACAGTAGCATAGGCGAAAGTTTGAGCTTGTTGAACGATCAAACCATTGAATTGGACGGCAACGCCTTAGTGATTGCCGATCAATCGCAGCCTTTGGCTTTGGCTGGCGTCATGGGTGGTAACAGCAGCGCCGTATCCGATACGACACAAGATATTTTCCTGGAATGCGCCTTCTTTACCCCGCGCAGCATTGCCGGCAAAGCTCGCAGTTTTGGTTTGCATACCGACTCATCGCATCGCTTCGAACGCGGCGTAGACTTTACCCTGCAACAGCGCGCCATCGAGCGTGCCACGCAACTGATCGTCGAAATTGCTGGCGGCGCTGTAGGCCCAATCAATGCGACTATCAGCCCGGAACATTTTCCTGCACGCAGCGCGGTTAAATTACGCAAGCAACGTATCGAAAGCGTTTTGGGAATTTCGCCAAGCAACGAAGAGATTGCCCGCATGTTCCAAGGCTTGGGTATGCAAGTCGCTGAAATCGCCGAAGGCTGGGAAATCACCCCACCGGGTTTTCGTTTTGATATTGCCATCGAAGAAGACTTGCTGGAAGAGATAGGCCGTATCGTCGGCTACAACAACCTGCCCAGCAGCAGCTTGTTGATGCGCTCCGAATTAGGTAAAGCCCCGGAAGCGTCGTTATCACTGGCAAGACTGCAAGACTGCTTGGTTGACAGAGGCTATCAGGAAGCCATCACCTACAGCTTTGTCGATGAAGCCATGCAAACAGCTGTTGCTCCTGATGATGAATTCATTCGCATCAAAAATCCGATTTCTTCAGAACTTGCAGTAATGCGGACTACTTTATGGTGCGGGCTGTTGAATGCCGCCCAATACAACGTTAATCGACAACAAACCCGCGTGCGCTTGTTTGAATCCGGTTTACGTTTCCTAAGCCAAAACGGTCAAACGCAACAGCAAAAAATGCTGGCCGGTTTGGCTTTGGGTAGCGTTTACGCTGAACAATGGGGCGAAAAATCCAGAAATATCGACTTTTTTGACGTAAAAGCCGATGTAGAAGCGCTACTGTCATTAACAGCGGCGGGATTAAGTTTTAGACCAGGTCAGCATCCAGCCTTGCATCCAGGTCAAACAGCCGAAATTATTGACGCCAACGCCCAAAGCGTCGGGTTAATTGGCATGTTGCATCCTAATCTTGAAAAACAACTCGGCTTCGACAGCCCGGTATTTTTGTTTGAATTATGCCAGGATGCCATTCTGCAACGAGTCGTACCGAAATTTTCTGCTTTATCAAAATTTCCGTCGGTACGTCGCGATATGGCACTACTTGTGAAACAAGACATCTCTGCGAATGACATCATCCATTGCATCCATACCAGTCAGGAAACTACGGTTCGCGAGGTATCGATATTCGATGTATATCAGGGCAAGGGTATTGAAAATGGCTTTAAGAGCGTAGCGCTGAGTCTGGTTCTACAAGATTTTACTCAAACGCTTACCGACTCTGAAATTGATGCTATATTTCGCAGGTTGCTGCAGAAAATGACAGCAGAATTAAATGCAAAATTGAGGGAGTGATTGTGGCATTAACCAAAGCAGATATTGCTGAAAAATTATTTGACGACTTAGGTCTGAACAAACGCGAAGCCAAAGAAATCGTCGAACTGTTTTTCGAAGAAATTAAACATTCACTGGAAAGCGGTGAACAAGTTAAAATTTCCGGGTTTGGAAAATTCGAACTTCGCGACAAAAGTGGTCGTCCCGGCAGAAATCCAAAAACCGGCGAAGAAATTCCGATTACTCCGCGTCGCGTGGTGACATTCCGAACCGGCCAAAAATTAAAAGCCCGAGTAGAAGCCTATGCTGGAACCCAGTAATAATAATGAATTGCCGGTCATACCGGCCAAACGCTACTTCACCATAGGCGAAGTCAGTGACTTATGTGGCGTCAAACCGCATGTATTACGTTACTGGGAGCAAGAGTTTACCGAACTGAGCCCAGTGAAACGACGCGGCAATCGTCGTTACTACCAACGTCATGATGTACTGCTGATACGGCAAATCCGTGCCCTGCTCTATGAGCAAGGTTATACCATCGGTGGCGCCAGAGCCCATCTATCCAGCGATAACGCCAAGGAAGATTCCTTGCGTACCAAACAACTGATCCATCAAATGATAGGCGAGTTGGAAGACATTTTAGAATTACTCAAATAAACACCCGGCGATGCATTGTGTTAAAATGCGTCGCTTTAGTGATCCCGTTCGGAATCACATCTTCTGTATCGGAGCGTGGCGCAGCTTGGTAGCGCACTTGTCTGGGGGACAAGGGGTCGCAGGTTCAAATCCTGTCGTTCCGACCAATATTTTCAATAAGTTACAGAATTTTTAAATTGATAATTCGTCTTTTTTGATTTTCGGGATACATTCCGGGATACATTTTCTCTATTTTGTTATTC